>JBMYRH010000015.1:0-27051 GCA_049602155.1 Myxococcota bacterium
GGAGATGGCTACACTGTGTGCAAGCATAGTGACGCAATATTGGGTCAAGTCTCGTTTGAGGAGGCTCAGGCGTTTACAGGCTGCTACGCGTATAACGCCGCGAGCGACCTCGACCTCTGTTTGGCGTGTGACGACGGCCAAGACTCCAACGACATGTCAGCGATGGGGGCTGGGTGCAGTGAAGGAAGTGGCTTTGCGGCAGCCTCTGGGTCGAGTTGTCTCGCGAGCGGCGTGATCACAGCGCAGGAGGGGTCTGCAGCTGGCTGCAACTACTACGATGATGGCACCCTCTCCGGGGTTGTCTGCTGCGAGCAGTAAATATCTGACCCGCGTCGCGGGAAGGTCACCCGACCCTCACACAACCCATCTAAGGGTCGCGAGAGGCGTCAGGCTCGCAGTGTGACGGTTTCCGAGCCGGCCTCGGCTGACCCTTACCCTGGCACCCTTACCCCGCGCTCTTTCGGCCTGTCGACGTTGTGGGGTGACACCGTTCGCAGTCTTTGATGTGAAGGCGAGCCTCAGCCGCCTTTGGAGTCAGTGCCACGCGTCGTTCTGGCGCTGGAACTAGCCCTGTTCCGGAGTGGTTTGGCTGTGTTTAGGCCGCACAAAACGTGGGCCGGACGCTGTCGTTTCGGGCGGTGAAGCGATACCATTCGTCTCTATGACCCACGTCTCGGAGGGATGCCGATGTCCTCGATTCGCGCCATGAGGCGAGCCGCCGTGGCTGTCGTGCTCTGTCTGCTGGTGTGCGCACCGAGCGTGGCTTCAGCGTCGGAGTTTCTGTTTCGGGGCAGCTCCGATGATGGGGACATCTTCTCCGTCCGCACCGACCAAGAGCGCGGCCAATATCGCTGGTACCTCGGCTCACTCGGTGAGTTCGAGGGGCGCATCTCTCGCGGCACTCGGGTTCGACTCCATAAGCGCGACATCCAGGGGAGCATCGGCCTAGACGACCTCGGCGACGTCGTCTTGGACCTGGGCGGCAGCTCGAGCGTCCTTCAGGAGGGCTCGTTTGGGTTCCAATGCTACGTCGCGACCCTCAAGCACCACGGGGCTTACCGGGCCAAAGACTTTGAACATGACTATATCTACCGGGACGCGGGGAGCGACGGGGCGATGTGGTCGGCCAAGGTCACCCCCAAAAAGCACGTCTATCGCTGGTATATGGGCGCCTTGGGGCGCGGCGTCGCCAAGGTCAAAGGCCGCAAGGTGCACCTCAAGACCGACGGCGTGCGGGGCACCCTGACGCGCGATAAGGTCGGTGACGTGAGCTTCAGGGCCTCCGACGGCCAGACCCTCCACTTCGCCGAGGGGACCCTCGGCTATGGCGTCTTCAAGGCCACGTTGGTCCACGCAGGGAAGTGGAAGGGCGGCGTCGATACGCGGCAGACGCTCTTCGAGAACGCGACCGCCGAAGGCGCCATCTGGAAGGTCGTCACGGGGAGTAAGCGTGGCGAGTACGTCTGGTACATGGGGGCCCTAGGGCGCGCAGTCGGCCGCCTCAAGGGGCGAAAACTGACCCTCAAGGGTGAGCGCTTTGAGGGCGCGATCTATGTCAACGCGTCCAACGAGCTCGTCCTCGAGTCCGCGGAGGGAGACGCCTTCCTGTCACCCTCGTCACTCGGGTATGGGGCCTACAAAGCGTCACTGAGGCACTTCGGGACCTGGAAAGCTGGGCTCGGCGTCGTGGAATTCCTCTTCCGTGACGCGAGCCAAGACGGGACCATTTGGTCTGTGAAGAAGGGGGCCCGCAAGGGGACCTACGACTGGGATGTGGGGCCCATGGGGCGCGTGACGGCCTCTGTCCGGGGCACCACCGTTCGCATCTCGTCGAGCGGGGTGACGGGCAAGGTCTTCGTCAACGACGACAATGACGTCGTGTTGTCTTCTGGCGGTGAGCAAGTGGTCTTCCAAGAGCTCTCTCTCGGCTTCAGCGCGTACAAGGCGACACTTCAAGATGCGGGCACCTGGCGGGCGACGATCGGCGCCCATGAGTACCTCCACAAAGACGTCACCGCTGACGGGCAGCTCTGGTCCGTAAGGGCGACGCCCTCAAAGCGGCGCTACATTTGGTACATGGGGCAACTTGGCAGGGCCGAGGTCAGGGTGAAGGGCGACATCGCCACGATCACCTCAGCGGCCGTCTACGCCACCATCGATGCCGGGCCCAAAGGAGACCCAGTGGTCCGCTTTTTGACGGGGCCAGGGGGGCAACTGATCCAAGAGCAGGTGCTCCACCCAGGCTCGGCAGGCGAGGTCTGCTATCGCGTCATGCAGCGCCACGCAGCGACGCGTTAAGCGTGCAAGCGGGCCCTTCAAAGATAGGGGTGATAAGGACATGGCAAGAGATGAAGTGACCGCCATCAATGCCTGCGTTTGAAGATGAAGGCTCTGACTCCGGAGCGGGAGGGGGTGACCTTTAGGTTCCCCAGGCTGCGACGGCCTTCTTTGTTGCCTTCTTCACAGTCTCCTCGACGTTGCTCTCCATGTCGTTGCTCGAGGTCCACTGTCCGGCGACGCCGAGCGTCCAGCGCTCGCCCTGTCTGATGAAGCACATGTTGCCTTCGATATCGGTCCCGTGGATGTCACCGTCGACCTCGGGGTCGCCCTCAATGTTGCCGTAATAGGTCACACATCGCTTCGGGTACTTCGCAGTCCACTTGCTCAGCTTTGTGTCGGTCAGGATGGGCCCTTCAGCGCGCTCATCTCTGCGGACCTTTCCGTTGTCACAGATCATGTCGAGCATCTTAAAGACGAGCGTCCGGGCTTTGCCCCCCTTCACCACCGCGGCTTTAGCTTTCAAAGTGCCCGTCCGGTTATTGACTCGCGTCGTGATTCCGTAGAGGCCCTCTTTATGGTCTATGATGCCGATGATCTTACCCTCATTGCCGCAGATCTGCTTGAAGAGCATTTGATCGAAGTCCACGGCGAACGAGTCACTGATCGTCTTGATACGTGGGTCTTCACGGATGGGGTCAAAGTCACTGTCGACTTGAAGTTTGGCGATCTTCCTCATCGCCTCCGCGGTCCCCATCTTGAAGAGGTGCTCGAGCTCACCGATGGCCTCGTCGGCGTTACCGAAGCGCGCGTACTCACAGGCAAGGTTGAACCGAGCTGTCACGTAGCCGGGTGAGAGCTCAAGGGCCTCTTTGTAGGACGCGATGGCCCCGGGGCTGTCCTCTTTCTTCCGTAACTTCAGCGCCGCAGTGTTCTTCTTTTTGGCGGTGTTTCGCTTGCCTCTGGCGTACTGCTTACGCGACTCCTTCGCGGATAATGCTTCTGGGATGGTGTACGCAGGCGGCGCTTCCTTTTGAGCCGGCTTCTCGGCCTCTACGGCCTCAGTCGGCTCTTCAGCCACGACAGGCTCAGCACTCTTCTTTTCGCCACACGCTGCGATGAGGAGACTTGAACCAGACAACAGACCCAGACACAGCAAACCGCGTACCAAGAGTTGCATGAACTCCTCCACAGCCAAGCGAACACAACACAGAGATGATTTGTAACGCAATCAGCGTGACTGGAGAGCTGGAGGGACGCAAGGCAGCGCACGGCGCCACTCCTCCATGGGCCGAAAGCCCGACATTGTCGTCAACTAAGCGTGTCCATACGGCGATCTAAAGTCATCAAGGTGACCCTCAGCTTGTCTGCCTCTCGCGCCCGTGCAGGAGCTTAGTCGTGGAGGCGCTCAAGGTCCTCGGCCTCCACCGTGTAGTCACCGACGACGTTGCCGGTGTTGCGGGTGCCCGTCGGCTCAAAGAGGAGCAGGTGTGCGCCGCCCGCTCGAGCGACGGGCTTGTGTGAAACCCCTCGTGGGACGATGAGGAGCTCCCCTGCCGTGAGGGGCACGACGCGCTCGGCGCCGTCTGGGTCACGCAGGTGCATGTCGAGGGCGCCATCGACGATGAGGAAGAGCTCGTCGACGTCCTCGTGGTGGTGCCAGACGAACTCCCCCTCGGCTCTCGCCAGCTTCACGTGTTGTCCGTTGAGTTCCCCGACGATGCGGGGGCTCCAGGGCTCTGAGAATGTCGCGAACGCGGCGGCTAGGTTGACGGCTTCCATGTCGGTGCTCTCCCTCGTGACCTGCACCGCACCACCCCTGGTCTGACGGCTGCGGTGGGCGCAGTTTGGCGAGCATCATGATAGGCTGCCTCCCTCGAAACATCGTCATCCGATGTCGAATATCTGTCCCTGAGTACCGAGGTATCCGGACGAGGAGGTCGTGTCCATGACCAAAGTTGAAGGCGCCTCCATAGCGATCGGCGCGGCCATCGGCTTTCTCATCTGGGAGGGGACAGGCCTCGCCCTCGGCGCCGGGGTAGGGCTCGCGTTCAGCGCGGCGGTGAAGCCCAAGCCTGAGGACAGTAATGCGGAGAGCCCCGAAGAGGACAGCGCCGAGGAGTAGACCGAACGAGGTCGACGAATTGACGCCCGACTCGTCTCATCTTTGCCGCCATCGGGAGTGTTCTCGACGCGAGGCGGGTTAGCGTAAACGAGCGCCAACCGTGGTTAGGCAACCGAGGAGGACCGAGCGCAGTGTCGATGATTCCCCCAGGGCCGTATCTTGAGAGCACTACCCCGCCATGGTCTCGGTTGCAGCGCAGCGGCCACTTTGTCGGTTTCAAGCGCTCTGTTGGGAAGACGCAGCTTTTTTCCGAGGATGGCTATGCATGGTCGGGGAGCCCTATTGATTATGACAGGGCCCTCCGTGAGACTGGCCTCAAGGACGCACAGGCGCAGCGTGTCTTTCATGGTGACCTAGTCTCCATTCGCCTGAGCAGCGGCGATGAAGCCGTCCCCCGAGTCGTCCTCCTCGACGCCGCAGACCACGTGTTCCTCGGCGATCCCTCAGACGGGTCCATGCGCCCCCTCGATGCTTACTTCCCTGCATCTCAGCGGCCACATATCATGACGGTCGAGGGGTCTGTCTTCGCGCGCTCCGAGGCACGGCGTCCCCACGTCGGGAGCTTTCGGCGCTTTGGGTTTTGCCGCGCTGAGATTCGACGGGATGCCGTCATTTTGGCGTGCGCCATCTTCCTCACGACGGCCGCCCTCGGCCTCGCTCAGTGGCTCCTCACGGGCAGCGCGGGGCCCTTAATCGGGATGCTCGGGGCGACCCTAGGGTGCCTCGGCTTCTATGTGGTTCGGCGCCGCCGCGCTGCGGGGTGGTTGAGCCGCGCCAGGATCTTGTCCATGGTGCCGACGACTGCCCTCTGCCTGGGGCTCGCCTCCGCAGCCGCCCGGGGGCTCTCCTGCGTTGAGACCGCAGCGGACGGCCCCCTGGCCGTGTCGATGCTCGGGCTCGGCATCCTCGGGGGATTGGTGGGGCTCGTGCTCCCCATGGTGATAGGCGACGCTCTCGGGTTCGCGCGCGAGGACTAGCGCTAGGCCTCAGCCTTCGTGGCGCCAGTCTTCCGCCCCCGCGGCCCGCGACGGTCGGGGCGACGGCGACTGCCATGCTTGGTGTTGATCGCGTCGGCCTCGGCCCGCGCCTCTGGGGTGCGCCGCAGCGTGCGGATGCGGGACTGAGCCTCACGGACGGCGGGCAGATGCTCAACGAGGGGCTCAGGGTACGTCTCTCCGATCCAGATCCCCGCACGCTGCTGTGCGTCCCTGCTCATCAGGTGCGGTTGGGCGAGGTTCTCGTTGGGGACGCCCGCGAGCTCAGGGACCCAGCGCTTGATGAAGTGCCCTTCAGGATCTTGGTCGCTCACTTGCTTGATCGGCGAATAGATACGCACGGCGTTGATGCCGGTCGTCCCGCTCTGCATCTGAACCTGACTGAAGTGAATCCCAGGCTCGTAGTCGATGAACGCCCGAGCGAGAAACAACGCGGTCGGGCGCCAATGGAGCCACAGGTGATAGGACGCAAAGGAGACGACCATCGCCCGCATCCGGAAGTTCAGCCACCCGGTCGCGCTGACGGCCCGCATGCACGCGTCGACCATGGGGTAGCCGGTCTTGCCCTGACACCAGGCTTCGAAGCGTGCGGCGTCGAAGTCGTTCTCCCTCAGCCCGTCGTGCGATGAGGCCATGTTGCGGTGCTCGATGTTTGGCTCGCTCTCGAGCTTCTGCATGAAGTGGCAGTGCCAGTGGAGTCGCTTGTCGAAGCTCGCGAGGGACTTCCCCCAAGAGCCAGGGAAGGGGGCCTTCGCGGCGCGCGCCTCTTTGACGGCCTGCCGCTGTGCGCGCAGCGCTTGGTGGACTGTGCGCATGGAGATCGTGCCGTACGCGAGGTGCGGACTCAGCCGACTGCACGCGGTCCAGGCTGAGTTCGGGCTCGACATCGCGCTCTGGTACTCGGCGCCGCGTTCGGTCAGGAAGGACGCGAGGGTGGCCTGAGCCTCTAAAGCGCCCCCCACTTGGGCCTCGTCGCGTAGACGGGGAGCCAGTCCGAGCTCGGCGGGGCTCATGATCGCTCCAGGGTCAGCGATGGCGACAGACTTCAACGCCGCGGGCGCGGCCGTCAGGGGCTCCGCCATCATCGTGTTCCATCGCTTAGCCCAGCCGTCTCGGTCCTTGAGCCCACGGACGACGCCGAACTGTCGGTACTCATGCCACGCGACGCCTGCCGAGCGTGCCCAGCTCGCCACCCGCAGGTCGCGGGCGTAGGTCAGCGCGTTCCCGGTCTCTTCATGGCTGTATAGCGCGCTGAACCCAGACTCGCGCTGGAGGTCAGCGAGGACGCGCTCCGCGTCCCCGACGCGGCAGAGCAACGTGGCCCCCAAGGCCCCTAGCGCGGCCCGCAGCTCCACGAGGGCCTCGTTGACAAAGCGAAGGTGCCCAGCGTCGTAGTCTTCACCCGCGCAGATCTCGGGCTCGTAGATGTAGAGGGCCAAACAGGGCCCACGCCGCGATGCCTCGACGAGAGGTTGGTGGTCGGTGATGCGCAGGTCGCGCTTAAACCAGACGAGGCCAAGCTCACTCATGAGGGCTCGCTCGGCAGCCCCTGAGCGAGCCGCGCGGTGATCGTGTCAAAGTGCGCCTTGTCGGCCGCCTTCTTCTCCGGGGAGCGCTTACGCAGTGCCGCCATGATCACCCCCAGCCGCGGATTGCGACCCAAGGTCTCCTTGTGGCGCTCAAGGAACTGCCAGTAAAGCGGCGTCATGGGGCAGGTTCGCTTTGGGTCGAAGGCGCAGCGTGAACAATAATCACTCATGCGGTGGATGTAGGCGCTCCCCGAGACGTACGGCTTGGTGACCATCTGATCCCCGAGCGCGAAGGTCCCCATCCCCAGCACATTGGGCTCGACGACCCAGTCGTAGGCGTCCTCAAAGCCGACCCAGAACCAATCTGTCAGCGCACGCGGTGACACGTTCAGGAGCGTCGCCCAGTTCGAGAGCACCATGAGGCGGTTGATGTGGTGGGTGTAGGCATCCTCCCAGACCTCTTTGACCGCTTGGTCCAAGCACGCGAAGCCTGACGGAACCTCTCCCCAGTAGCTCTTCGGGAGGTCAGCCTGGGCCCCCAAGTGGTTGGGGCGCGCAGACGTCAGAGGATCGCCGCCCTCGCCCGTGTCCTTCCTGAAGCCGTCACTGCGCTCGTGGATGTGATGGACGAATTCTCGCCACCCGAGCACTTGGCGAATGAAGCCCTCTTTGCTGTTCAATGGGATGTCGAGGGCCTCGACCTCGGAGATGACCCGCTCTGGCATGAGCCGGTGGAGGTTTAAGAGCCCCGAGATGCGTCCATGAAAGAGCTGACGCGACCCGTAGCTCATCGCGTCCTCGTAGGGACCAAAGTGGGGCATGCACGCCGAGAGCACCCACGCCCAGAGGGCCTCCACTTGCGCGGCCGTCGCGGGGATCGCCTCGGGGACGAGGCGCCCGGGGTGGTCGGCGAAGCGGTCACGAACGAGCTGACAGACTTCCTCAGTGATGGGGTCGACCTCGAAGCGCGGGGGCGTGGGCGCCTCGGGTTCTCCACGCCAGGGTTTTCTATTGTCTGCGTCGTGGCTCCACTTGCCGCCGAGCGGTCCGCCTTGATCGTCGAGCAGGACGCCGCGGCGCTTGCGGACCGCCCGATAGAATCGGTCCATCCGCCATCGCTTCGTGCCATGGGTCGCGCGCTGGAAGTCGCTCACCTCGGTGAGCCAGCCGGTGTGCGGGACTTGGCGCAGGTGGCCTGAGGTGACCAGAGGTTCAAGGTGGGTCCGAAGCTCGTACTCTGCCGGGGTCATCATCTCGAGCGGGCCGAGCGCCTCCGTCACGCTCAACAGCTGCTCGGCGTAGGGGGCCTCACCGATGAGGTAGCGCACGGCGACCCCCCGCTGTGCCTGCTCGAGGGCGAAGTGCCGTTGGCTCGCGAGCAGCAGCGCGAGCTTCTGTTTGTGATACGGCCTCCGACGCGCTTTCCATGCACTCTCGACGAGCACGATGCCGATGCGCTCCGGCGCCAGCTCGGCGAGGAGCCCAAGGGAGTCGTTGAGCTGGTCGTAGGCGACAAAACACCATCGGCGCTCGCCCTCGCTGGTCTGGTAGCGGGCGAGCCGCTCACGGAAGAGGCTCATCTCTCGCTTGTCGTCACTCACCGTGTCCCCTGCTGCGCGTCATCCTTTACTCGCCTCGGGTCAACACGCCTCCGCGCCCGTCCATGCCCGGAGCGTGTTGCAGCGCGACGTCTGTCTGCGGCCGCTTGAGTTCCCCCGCGCACGACGTAGCATTGACCGGAGCTACGCCAAGTCACTCAGTCACGGTAGCCCTGAGCTACGCCGTCGCGCTGTGCATCCTCTCGGTATACGGGGTCGAGGTGTGCCCGTTCATCGAAGGGCTGGACTATATCGGCGTGCTCCCCGTCCTTTGCGGCGGCTTTACGGTCGCCTTCGGGCTCCGAACGTGGCTCTCGCGAGCAGGGGGGCTGACGCCGCTCGCGCAACCTGAGGGGTAAGTCGTCGGTGGTTGAGGTCTTCGGGCTCGTTGAGGGCTGACGCGCTGCAGGCGTTTTATCTCACGATAGATGCCGTAAACCGCTTGCTGATCGGCTAAAATTCCGAATTTTCACACACGAAACCTTCTGGAAACAATCGCCGTCTATCATCCGCGACATCGCTTCCCTTAACTGTCTCGGAGACGCCCCCGAATGAGTAAGATCAAAGCTGAATACATCTGGATCGATGGCACCATCCCCACGGCCCGCTTGCGCTCCAAGACCAGGATCTTGAACGCTGGAGAGGAGCTCCCTCTTTGGGGCTTTGACGGCTCCAGCACCAACCAGGCCCCCGGTGACGCCTCCGACTGTGTCCTCAAGCCCGTCTACTCCGTACCGGATCCGATCCGCGGTGGAGATAACGTCCTCGTGCTCTGCGAGGTCTTGCTCACCGACATGACCCCCCACCCGTCGAACACGCGTGCGGCCTGCGTTGAGATCGCGAACAAGCACACTGACAAGGACTGCTGGTTCGGTATTGAGCAGGAGTACACCTTCTTCGAGGGCATCAAGCCCCTCGGCTGGCCTGACAGCGGCTTCCCTGCCCCTCAGGGACCATACTACTGTGGCGTTGGCGCCGACGAGGTCTTCGGCCGCGCCATCGTGGAGAACCACATGGATGTCTGCCTTGAGGCGGGCATCGAGCTCTCCGGGATCAACGCAGAAGTGATGCCCGGTCAGTGGGAGTTCCAGGTGGGCCCCTCCGGCCCCGTCGCCGTGGCTGATCAGCTGTGGCTCGCCCGCTGGCTTCTGTACCGCGTCGCCGAGGACTACGGCGTCAACGCGACCCTCGATCCCAAGCCAGTCAAGGGAGACTGGAACGGCGCCGGCGCGCACACGAACTTCTCCACGGCGGAAATGCGCGAGAGCTATGACGCATGTGTCCGTGCTTGCGAGGCGCTCGGTGAGCGCGCGGCGTTGCATGTCGAGCACTACGGCCACGGCGTCGAGGCGCGCCTGACTGGGTTGCACGAGACGTGCTCCTACAAGGACTTCAAGTGGGGCGTGAGCGATCGCGGCGCGTCTATCCGCATTCCGTGGCAGGTCGAGCGAGACGGCAAAGGCTACATCGAGGATCGACGCCCCAACGCCAATTGCGACCCCTACCTCGTGACCCGTCTCATCGTGGAGACTGTCTGCGGTAGCTAGCCCTGGACTCCGGTGCCCATCCGCGTGGGCGCCTCTCGGCCGCAGAGGCCGGGAGGCGCCGTACGCTCTTTCGCCTCCTCGGGGTGACGGTCCTCTTCCTCTTTGCTTCGGGCCTCATCTACGGTCGATGTGTGGTGAGTGAGTCGCGTCATACAGAGGCCTTGACGCGCGCAGCTGACGCTCTCGATGCAGCCATCAACGGCGAAGACGAGGCATGGGAGCGCGCAGAGTTGGCTTACGGCCAAGCCGCGCGTGCATCGCTCCTTGAGCCCTACCCCCTTTGGGTCCTTGAGGTCATCACCGCTTGGCGCCAGGATCAGGGCCTCGGTCACGATCCTGCCGTCGTCGAGGTATTGCAGGCGCTCCGAAGCGCCGATTATCCCCGCGCTCAATCGGTATCAGAGGCGCTGACCCCGTCGAAGGGGCAAGAGCTCGTCGCGCGGCTCGTCTCCGATCTCGTCGACGCCTCTGCACGTCGGACTGCGCCATAATCATTCGGCGCCTCTGGCGCCGAATTGCCCTCCGTCGTCATCACCTCCTCGGACCCACACCCCGAGGAACTCATGCGCGTCGTGTTGCGGCTACTTGTCGGCCTGTCATGGCTTGCCTGGTGTCTCCTGCGGGCGCTAGACGCGCCCCCGATTGTCTCCCCCGAGGGGGTCGTGACGCTATCAGGGGTCCTGACAGAACTCCGCTGTGATGGCGAGGATCGCTGCCAACTTCTCATCGAGCCAGCCCTGGCTGACGCACACCCAGTCCCGGGGCCTGTGAGGTTGCGGACCGACGGCGATCCAGAGGGCCGCGCTCAGGTCGGCGACGTCGTCGCGGTCGCCGCTTACCTTCGGGCCGAGCGCACCGATCGCAACCCGGGCGTTGGGGCGCCTTGGGCTGCGCCACGGGCCCGATGGCGGGCTTGGCAAGTCCCGACAGCCCACCTCGGGGTCTCCCAAGGGACACTTGGTTGGCGGCTCCCTTCGGAGGTGCTGCAAGGGCTAGCGCTCCCGGCCCGTGACCTCTATCGGGCGCTCTTGCTCGGGGACAGGCGAGGGCTCTCTCTGTCCCAGCGTCACGACTTCGCGGACACAGGCACCGCGCACCTCTTGGCGATCTCGGGCCTGCACTTGGCGGTCCTTGGGTGGGGGCTCTACCGGATCGTGCTGTTGCTCTTGTCCATGACGGGCGGATGGGCCCAGACGCGGCGGCTCCCCGCCTACGCAGCTGCCCTCTCGACCCTCGGCGTGTGGACCTATGTCCTCGGGATTCAGCCGAGCGCCGCGACTCAGCGCGCTGCGACCTTCCTCACGCTGCTCATGGTCGGCGCTGTCCTAGCGCGCCGGATCGGGCCTGGACGGGCGCTCTGTACCACCGCGATTGTGATCGTCACGTGGGAGCCAAGCTTGGCGTTAGGGGCCTCATTTCAGCTCTCCTTCGCGGCCGTGGGGGCGCTGGTCGTGTCGCGCCGTGTGTTCACCCTTGTCGACGCGTGGCTCTTAGAGCCGGGCCGCCTCGAGGGGCGGGGATGGACTTGGATAGGCCGCTGGCTCGCTCGCGCCCTCGGGGTGTCCCTCGTCACGACGGCGGCGACCGCCCCTCTGACCCTCGCTTGGTTCGGGCAGGTGTCATTTTGGGGCGTCTTGATCAACGTGGTCGCGGTCCCCTTTGCCTCGCTCTTCCTCGTGCCGACCGGCTTCGCTTGGTACCTACTGGCGAGCGTGTCTCCCGAGGTCGGCGAGGGCCTCTCTTGGCTCCCTGAGGCGATGGCGGTGGTGTTCCTCGATGGCGTCTCGGCCTGCGCCGAATGGACGGGGCCCTCTCACGTCCCGGCGTGGCCTCACCTCGCGGGGATCAGCGGGGCGGTGGCCGTCATTGCGGCCCTAAGCGGACGCATGGGGCGTGTGGTGGCGATCCTGTTGGTCTTGATCACGGCGCTGTTGAACGCCCCTCGTGAGCGTGACGGTGTGGTCCTCACCGCGCTCGATGTGGGGCACGGCGATGCGTTGATCGTAGAGGGCCCGAGGGGCCGCGTGGCGCTGGTCGACACAGGGGGAGGCGGGGGAGCGCGAGGGGATGCATATCTGGCGTCACGGACGCTCTTGCCGGCCTTGGCGCGCCTCGGTCACGCGCGCCTCGACGCCCTCGTCCTGACCCACGCAGATCTCGACCATATGGGCGCCGCCCAAGCGCTCCTGGACCGCATCGAGATCGAGGAGCTCTGGGTCCCGCCCTGCGCCTTGAGTCACCCGAATGTGGCGAGCATGGCGCATCGGATCAGCCTCAGCGGTGGGCGCATTCGGGCCCTCGACTCGGAGGACACTCGACGATGGGGGAGGCTTGAATGGCAGGTGCTGTGGCCACGCCCGGGCATGGGCTGTGAGGACGGCACCAACGAGTCAGGGCTCGTGCTGCGGCTGGATTACGAGGGCGCGCGCGTGCTGCTGACCGCGGACGTCGGCCATGACACGGAGCGCGCGCTGCTCGATGCGCCTGAGGCGCTGCGCGCGTCGCTGCTAAAGGTGGGGCATCACGGGAGTCGGGGCAGCACCGCACCGGAGTTCTTGAGGGCGGTGGGGCCGTCTACGGCTTTGGTGAGTGGTCGCTTTGTTGGGGGGCGGATGCCCCCTCACCACAAGGTGCTAACGCAGCTGTGCCAGGCCGGGATCGCGCTGGGCGTGACCGGCCGTGATGGGGCCCTTCAGTGGGAGATGCGCGCCGATCAAGAGGGCCTCAGACCTCCATGATCTCCTCTTCCTTCTCGTGGGTGATGCCGTCGACCCGCTTGATGACGGCGTCGGTCAGATCTTGGACCTCTTTGAGTGTACGATGCTGCGCATCTTCACTCTCGCCTTCCATGTCTTTGATCATCGCGTTGGCGTCACGCCGCACGTTTCGAACCACGATGCGAGCGTCCTCAGCTTGGCGCTTGAGCTGCTTGACCAGGTCCTTTCGGCGCTCGCCAGTCAGCGGCGGGATAGGGAGCCGAATCAGCTCGCCATCATTGTTCGGCGTCAGGCCTAAGTTGGACCCGACGATCGCCTTCTCAACGGCCGTCAGCAGGGTCTTGTCCCAAGGCTTGATCGTGATGAGGCGTGGATCGGGGATGTTGAGCGCCGCGACCTGATTGAGCGGGCTCGGAGAGCCGTAATATTCCACGCGGATACCGTCCAACATCTGCAAGTTGGCGCGTCCGGTTCGGAGCTTGGTTAAGTCGCGGTTAAACGACTCCACTGCCTTGTCCATCGACTCTTGTGCGTCCGACACGATCTCGTCGAGCATGCTGCCTCCTCTTAGTGGGCCTCTAAGGAGTCTACTCAGGCTGTGTCGCTTTGCAACGGGGCCGGGTCTAACTCTCGCTCGGGCCGATCAACGTGCCGATGCGATCGCCGCGCGCAGCGGCCACGATATTGCCGGGAGTGTTCATGTTGAAGACCAAGATTGGCATCTCGTGCTCGCGGCAGAGCGCGATAGCGGTCTGGTCCATCACACGCAGGTTCTTCTCGACCACATCTAGGTATGTCAGGCGCTCATAGCGGATGGCGTCCTCATGAACGACGGGATCTTTATCGTACACGCCGTCGACCTTTGTGCCCTTCATGACCATATCTGCGTTGATCTCGTGGGCCCGCAGGGCAGCGGCGGTGTCGGTCGTGAAGTAGGGGTTACCCGTGCCCGCCCCGAAGATCAGGACGCGCCCCTTGTCCAGGTGGCGCACTGCGCGACGTCGGATATACGGCTCCGCGACCTCTCGCATCTCGATGGCGGTCACAAGCCGCGTGTGGATACCTGCCTGCTCAAGGGCGTCTTGCAGGGCCATCCCGTTGATGCACGTCGCGAGCATCCCCATGTAGTCGGCGGTCGCGCGATCCATGCCGGCCGCCGATCCTTTGAGCCCCCGAAAGATGTTCCCGCCACCGATAACGATGGCGAGCTCGATGTCGAGCTCCACGACGGTCTTCACGTCGATCGCGATGCGCTCCAGGGTTGGGAGGTGGAGCCCAAAAGGCTCCGTCCCCATCAAAGCCTCTCCCGAGAGCTTTAACAGCAGACGTTTCTTCGTGGAGGGTGCTTCTGACATGGCGAGTCCTTGGCGACCGGCTTGAGCGTTCAAAAAAAAGGCACCGTCACGTGGTGACGATGCCTTTTAGTCCCGTGTCCCTGACCTCTAGAGGCCAGCCTGTGCGGCGACCTCTGCAGCGAAGTCGTCGTCACGTTTCTCGATGCCCTCGCCCACTTCAAATCGGACGAAGCGTCGCACCGAAATCTTCTCACCGAGGCTGCTGGTCAATTCAGTGGCCAGCTCACCGACGGTTTTGTCGCTGTCCTTCACGAAGGGCTGCTCAAGCAGCGCGACCTCTTTCTGCCACTTCTTCAAGCGACCCACGACGATCTTCTCTGCGATGGCCTCGGGCTTACCGCTCTCCACGGCCTGGGCGATGAAGATCTTCTTCTGACGCTCTGTGTCCTCGGCGCCGAGCTCCTCAGGGCTGACGACCTGGGGATTCATAGCCGCGATGTGCATGCACACATCCTGGACGAAGGCCTGGAACTGCTCGTTGCGGGCGACGAAGTCCGTCTCGCAGTTCACCTCAAGGAGGACGCCGATGCTGCCGCCGGCGTGCACGTAGCTGCCCACGACACCCTCAGCGGCGATGCGGCCCGCCTTCTTCACTGCGCTCGCGAGCTGCTTCTTCTGCAGGTACTCGATCGCAGCGTCAATGCTTCCGTCAGACTCGTTGAGGGCCTTCTTGCAGTCCATCATGCCCGCGCCGGTGCGGTCGCGAAGCTCTTTTACCATCGCAGCGGTGATCGCCATGGTGCTCTCCTAAATGGGGTCGCTGAGCGACCGGGAAGTGAAAGGGTTCAGCGCGCCGTTGCCTTTAGGAGGCAGACGTCGCGGGGGTCTCATCGGCAGCGGCGGCCTCAGGGGCAGCGGTGGCCTCAGGGGCAGCGGCGGCCTCAGGGGCAGCGGCGGCCTCAGGGGCAGCCTTACGAACCACGACGTCCACAGCGGCGTCATCGGCTGCAGGCGCGGAGTTCGCGAACTCACGGCGGACCGAGTCCTTGTGCAGGGCCTGGCCCTCCAAGTACGCGTCCGAAATCGCAGCGGCGAAGAGCCGGATGGCGCGGATGGCGTCATCGTTACAAGGGATCGGGTAGTCCACGTCCGAAGGGTCACTGTTCGTGTCCACGAGGGCCACGATCGTGATGCCCAGCTTCTTCGCCTCGGCCAGAGCGATGTGCTCCTTGACCGTGTCGACGATGAAGACTGCGCCGGGGACCTTGGGCATCTCGCGGATGCCGCCAAGGTTGCGGGTCAGCTTGGCGTGCTCACGCTCGAGGCGGATGACCTCTTTCTTCGTGAGGCGCTCGACGGAGCCGACACCGAGGCGCTTCTCGATGACCTCAAGGCGGTCCAAGGACTGCTTGATGGTGCGGTAGTTGGTGAGCATGCCGCCCAACCAGCGGTGGGTCACATAGGGCTGCTTGGAGCGATCGGCCTCGGCCTGGATGACGTCCTGGGCCTGACGCTTGGTGCCGACGAAGAGGATCTGGTCGCCCTTCTGGCCGAGGCGGGACACGTAGTCCAGCGCGTCGCGGAGCAGGCGCGCCGTGCGCTGCAAGTTAATGATGTGGACCCCATTCTTGGCGCCGTAGATGTACGGGCTCATGCGAGGGTTCCAGCGACTCGTTTGGTGTCCGAAGTGTGCGCCTGCCTCAAGCATATCGCGCATGCTGACCTTAGCCATATCGTTCTCCTTTCGTTTGCCTCCACTTTCCCCCACGCTGATTCGCCGAAGTCTCGACGTTTAGCGCACGAAAGGTTGGAAAGTGTGTGTCTTTATTGCTGAATGTACTGCCGCTGTTTCGCTTGTCGATACAGAAGCGCGCGTGACATAGCACGGGCTCGGTAGCCCGACAACCATCATTCGGACGCTGGTCGATTGCTCAGGGCGTGATGGTACGCGGGCCAGTACAGGAGGATGACCGCGAGGTTCAGGCCTAAGAGCAGCGTAGACAGCGCAATTGCGGGCGCAGTCCCGGCGCCGACCCGCGCAAAGAAGCCGGCGAGGACCGCGTCGCGGGTGCCGATTCCACTGACCGTGATCGGGATGAGCCCAGCCAGGGCCGCAGCCAGGACAGCGATCCCGATCCAGATCGGGTTGATCGTCAGGCCGAGCCCCTCTGCGAGGAGGACCGCAGCGGCCCCATAGAGGAGCCAGCAGACCGCCGTCAGCAGCCCATGTTTGGCCCAGTCACCGAGCGAGACTGTCCGAAATTCTTCAAAGAAGCCGTCGACTGTGAGGCTCGCCTCGGCTTGCATGTGCTTGGGCATCAAGAGGCGAACCGGGATCGCGAGGAGCCGCCGAATCAGGGCGTTGGCGCGCCACGCGATGAGGCCCCCGACAGCCATCGCGGCCAAGGCGAGCAGCCCGATCTCGAGCTCATCCGAGAAGATCGCACCGTAGAGCGCCATCCCTGCGACTGCCACCAGCGGCAAGACTAACAGGTCGAACAGCCGATCCAGCACCGAGCTGAAGAGTGCCCGCCCCATGGGGTGCCCGAGGTCGCGGATGAAGGTGACCTTGATAAGCTCACCGAGGCGCCCAGGAGACACCCCGCCCAAGAAGAGCCCGGCGACATACCAGTGGAGCGCTCTACCATAGGGCAAGGGGATGGACTGCGCGGCCAAGAGCTGCTGCCATCGCCACGCCTTCAGCGCCGCGATCACGACCCATAGCCCTGTGGCCTGAGCGAAACGGGCAGGGTCAGCGCGACGCAAGGCGCTTACGATCGCGTCCACCTCGGTCGTCAAGACGAGGGCGACGAGCAGCGCTGGCCCGAGGAGCTTGAGCAACCACCGCGTCACTTCAGCTTCTCCAGGGCGTCTACGGCCAGCCGCTTGATGGTGACCGTCCGCTCTGCACCATCGAGCGCCTCGAGGACGCCACCGTCGGGTTCGACGACCTTGGGTGCGTAGATGAGCGCGATCAGCGCGGTCGCGTGCTGGCCGAGCCCGAGGCCAGCGATCGAGCCGATGGCCCGCGCGACACGGGACGCTTGATGACTGAGGAGATCGGTTCGCAGCTCGCTGTCTAGGGTCCCGCGCCGCTCGCCCAAGCGCTCGCTGGGGGCGGGCCCGAGGGGCTCACGTTTCGCCACGATAGGGACCTCATCAAGGCGCGTGGCGAGGGCGTCTGCCCATCCACGTACCGCCGCCTCTTCAAGGTCGTTGGCGTCTCGAAATCGGGCGTACTCGTCGGCGCTGCGCGCGACAGCATCATCGCGCTGATCGCTGTGCCAGAGCGCCAGAGTTTCGTTAAGCGAGGTGAGCGGTCCGCTGCACCCGGGGGCGACGACGCAGAGGATGAGCAGGGTGAGTGCGGCGATGACGTTTCGAGTTCTCATGAACGCAGGTGTATCCCGACGCCGCTTTTCGGTCCACGCAGCGCGTGATTTTGGTATGACACGCTCTATGACGCGTGACGAAAAAGCCCGACGGATTCAGGTCCTCCTGGATGAACTCTACCCTGAGACGCCGATCCCCTTGGATCACACGGACCCCTACACCTTGCTGGTGGCGGTCATGCTCTCGGCGCAGACGACTGATAAGAAGGTGAACGAGGTGACCCCGGGTCTCTTCGCCCTCGCCGCGACAGCCGAGGCGATGGCGGCGGTCCCGGTCGAGGCGATCCAGAACGCGATCCGCACCGTGGGCTTGGCTCCGACCAAGGCGCGGAACCTCTCCAAGCTCAGCGCCACCATCGCCGACACCCACGGTGGGGTGGTGCCCCAGAGCTTTGAGGCTCTCGAAGCCCTGCCTGGCGTCGGACATAAGACGGCCTCGGTGGTGATGAGTCAGGCCTTCGGTGTCCCGGCGTTCCCGGTCGACACGCACATCCATCGCCTCGCAGCGCGCTGGGGCCTCTCGACGGGGAAGAACGTCGAGAAGACCGAAGTGGACCTGAAGCGGGTCTTCCCGCGAGAGACCTGGAACAAGCTGCACTTGCAGATCATCTTCTTCGGCCGCGAATATTGCCCGGCTCGAGGGCATGATTTGACCACGTGCCCCATCTGTAGCTGGACGGCGACGAAGAAGCGGATCGCCGCCGAGGCTAGCGTCCGAGCAGGTCGCCGAGGACGGCGCGCGACTTGAGCGGACGGCCGCTCGTCTGCTGAATCAGGTGCTCGAGCACGGTCACGGTTGGGATGAGCGTGGCCTCTTCAAGGGGCTCCCAGCGTGACTCAAGCCACGCTTCGAGGACCGGGATGGCATCGGGGGGTAAGCGCGGGAGATCGCGCCAGGCGGGCAAGAGCCCCAAACCTCGGAGCATCCGCAACTCGAAGAGCGCAAGAATCTCCTCCCCGACTGTGTCGGCGCTATCCAAGTGCATCAGCGCTCTGCGGGTCAGGTCAAAGACACCTGGCTCGTGTCCGTGCGGGGGGATGAGGTGCGTGATGACCTCGATCATCACGCTCGCGTAGGCGAAGCGATCAAGATCGCCCTTCAGCCGTGGATAGATATCGCGCTCCATGGCGCCGTCCAGCCGTCCGAGATCGTAGCCCTCCTTCAAGGTCAGCTGTGCGCTGAGCAGGGTCATAGGCTGGAGCTGACCCCCGAAGCGCTTGGCCGACTTGCGTGCGCGCTTGGCGACGACAGGGATCCGGCCGTGGTCCGGCGTCAGGAGGTGGAGGATGCGGTCGTCGCGGACATCGGCGCTCGTCAGCACGATCGCAGGAGTCTCGACGATCTCCCGACTCACGAGCCGAACGCGTCCAAGAGCGCGACCGCGATGGCGAAGTAGGTGCCGATGCCGAGGACGTCGACCGCTGTCGTGACGAAGGGGCCAGTCGCGACCGCCGGATCAAAGTTCAAGCGGCTGAGCAAGATCGGGATCGCAGCGCCCACGCCGCTGGCGACGACCATCCCCGAGATGAAGGCCAAGCCGACCGCGGTGCCATAGATTGGGCCGCCGCCGAAGAGCGTCGCCACGATGCCGACGACGAGCCCGTAGATGACGCCCATCGTGCCGCCGATGAGGATCTCCTTTCGGACGACAGGCCATCGATTGCCGAGGTCGCTCACGTGGCCAAGCGCGAGGGCGCGCACGGTCACAGTTGCCGATTGGGTCCCCACGTTGCCCGACATGCCCAGGATGACGGGCAAGTAGAGGGCCAAGTAGTGATGAGCCTCGATCGTCTCGGTGAAGAAGCCCATGACACCCGCGCCCAAGAGGCCACCGACGCAGCTCGCGAGCAGCCAAGGGAAGCGGATGCGGACGTTGCGCCCTACGCCGGCGGTCTCAGCCAGCTCTTCACCGGCGCCAGCCATCTTCAGGATGTCCTCTGTGGCTTCGTCTCGGAGGACGTCGATGACGTCATCGACGGTGACGATGCCGAGGAGCTTGTTGGTGTCGTCGACGACGGGGACGGACAGGAAGCTATAGCGAGCCACCAAGCGCGCGACCTCCTCCTGGTCGGTCTCTGGGGTCACGCTGATGACGTCGCTCTCCATGATGTCGCCGACGCGGGTCGTCGGTGGGCAGGTCACGAGCTTGCGCAAGGAGAGGACGCCGACCAGTAGGCCGTGCTCATTGATGGTGTAGACGTAGTAGACCATCTCGACGTCGCCCGCGTCTCGGAGCTTGCTGAGCGCCTCTTCGGCGGTGTCGTTGGCGCGGAGGGCGAAGAACTCGGGGATCATGATGCCGCCCGCGGTCTCCTCGTCGTAGCGCATCAGGTCCTCGACCTCTTCGCTCTCCTCAAGGAGCTCAAGGATCGCGGTAGACTTCTCGGGGAGCAGATCGCCGAGGATGTCGGCCATGTCATCAGGGGCCATCTCTCGCAAGACGGCGAGCGCCTCGGGGGCCCCTAACGGGTTCAGCACATTTTGGCCGAAGGGCGAGTCCATGAGGGTAATGACGTTCGCGCGTCGCACCGCCGTCGGCAGGCGCTCCCAGATGACGACTTGCTGCTCTTCGCCCATCTGTGCCATGACGCTCGCGAGCTCTTCGTCGCGCGTCTTGCCGATGAGGACATCGAGGTGATCCCAAGCCTGTCGCCGCATGTAGCGTCGAAGGCTCTCATGGAGTAGGCGAAGCTTGCTTACCCCCACCAACTGCGCCTAGCGGCGGGCGTCAGCCCGCAGTCCCTGCGCCGTAAAGGGCGTCACGGCGTCGACATGCTGTTGGATGGCGGGGACGCCATTCTCAAGCTCGAGCGCGGTCTCTTGGGGAGTGGACTGGTCGCCGACGAGCAACCACGCCGAGAAGAACAAGCCGATGGCGACCATCGCCATGATGAGAGGTGCGCGTCCGAACTGCGCGACGTCTGAGGGACCATGGCCGAAGAGCATCGCGAAGCGCTGCTCCTCACGTCGGCTCGCTTCGAGAGGCTCGATGACCTCAGGCTCGACGGCGGAGCGGCTCTGAATCAACTCGGCGGGGTCGAGGCCGAGGACGACCGCGATGTTGCGACTGAAGCCGCGCACGTACACGTCGGCGGGCAGCGTGGCGCTGTCGTTGGTCTCGATGGCCGCGATGACCGACCGGGAGATGCGCGTGATGCGAGCGACGTCCTCGATGGACATCCCTTGCGCCTCTCGCGCCTGCTGTAATCTGAGCCCTACGCTCTTCATCATCTCACCATCCTCGCCCAAACTTGGGTAGTGGGGCGCGCCTATAGCGGTGCGAAACGGTCGGTGTCAACGTTGGGGTGGCCGTTTTCGGATCAATCTACGGCGCGAAGTCCGTCGACCGGAGACTTAGAGGCCGCGCGTGCCGCACTGTATTGCGTGGCTGCGAGGGTGCAGAGCGCCGTCGCGACCCCCACGAGGATGGCGTTACTCAATTCAAGTTCGACTGGCAGTCGATCGATCAAGTAGACCGACGCATCGAGCCGGTAATCGATCGCCTGCAAGGCTTTGCACGCACCAAACCCAGCGATGACCCCGAAGAGGGTGCCTAGGCCCGCGACGAAGAGGCCTTGGAGCGTGAAGACGGCCCGAATCATGTGCGACGTCGCCCCCATCGCTTTCAGGATGGCGATGTCGGGGCCCTTTTCATGGATGATCATGATCTGAGAACCGACGACGACGAAGCTCCCCACAATGATGATGATTAGGAAGAAGATCGTCAGCACGACCTTTTGAAGCTTCAGTGCGCTGAACAGGTTCGCGTTCATCTCCTCCCAATCAATCAGTCGATACCGGGGGCGATAGCCGAAGTCTGTCTCCTGGTACTTGAGCAGGTTCACCATCTGGAGCCCGTTCCGCACCCCTCCAATGAAGCTCGATGAGGGCTGGTGCCCTGCGTCTCTGACCCCGCCGGCGGCGTAGCGCTGAACCTTGGCTTCAAAGCCGTTGACCTGACGGGTCAGCGTCTCGATGTCGTAAGGGTCAAGCGCTGTAGTCAGTCGGCGCTTCACATCGTCCACCCGCATCAGATCGGTCGCCTTCACCTCCAACCACCGCACGACCTTGCCTCGGTTCAGGAAGCGTTGCGCCGCCTTGAGGTTCACGAGACCCAGGCGGACATCGTACTCGTGGAACCCGCTCTCAAAGATCCCAGTCACGACATGCCTGGCGCTCGATGGCGCCATCCCGGAGGGCCCCAGCATCTTATTATCGACGCCCCGCAATGGCGTGACGATGGTCACCTCCGTGCCGAGTGATGCGTCGAGGCGCTTGGCGAGGGCCTTGCCGATGATCAGGCCGGGGAGCCGCGCTTGGACCTCGTGGTACTGTGTGAACTCCCCGCGCGCGACTTGACTAGGGGCGTCAGAGCCGACGATCCCACCGAGGGAGAGCGCGCTCGCGCTGCCTTGGTTGAAGAGGCGAACCATCGCGACACCCTCGCGACGAGGCATCCGCGCTGGCTCAACCATGAGCCGCGTCTCCATCCCCTCGGCGCCATCCCTCAGGACGACGGTGAGGATCGTGTCTGCGCGGACCTCGAGCTGCTCCCCCGTCAGGTCGATGAGCCAAGGGCCGGCCTTGACCTCCTGACTCGGCGCGAGCGAGTCGGTACCCGTGGTAGAGAAGCGTACCTCTGAGCGCCCGGGGCCGACGGCGAGGGCGGTGCCCTCTGAGGGCTTAAGCGTGACCTTAACAGGTGTGTCGGCCTGCCGGAGGTCGAGGACGGTGACCCGCGCGAACCCGGCCTCTGGTGGCGTACGATCATCGCGGATCAACCGGTCGCCTGCGGTCTCTGACCCGGCGACGAGGGTCAGCCATGTGGCCGCGATCGCGTCGCTCACGGTGATGGTCTCTCCGTTGCGTGTGACGACTGCGGCCTCCTTGAGGCTCTCCACGCTCCCCTCTAACAGAAGCTCTCCGACGTTCACGACGTCGTCCACTGTGCCCACATCGACGCCCTTGATGACAGCCCCTGCGCGGTGCACGCCAGCTGCCATCATCATGTCGTCGAAGGTCGCAGGGGTCGCCGCGGCGACGCCCTGGACCTGCGCTAAGTTCTCAAGCTCGGCCTCGTAGTCCCGGAAGTCACCCGAGCGCTTGAGCACGACGATGTGGGGATAGAGCCCCAAAATGCGCCTCTGGAAGGCCTCTTGAAAGCCGCTCGTCACGCCGAGGACGATGGTCAGAGCCATGACACCAAAGGCGATGCCGACCATCGACACGAGGGTCACCGTCGACAGGCGCTTTGAGCGCCTCGAGCGGACGAGGCGAAGCGCCACGAAGGCGGGCAGGGTTAGGCGGCGTAGGAGGGCTCTCATGAGCTTCGGCCTTTACTCTCTGCCACGCGCTTCGGCAAGCACCGACCACACCCCGTCATGGTGTAAAGGGGGACAGCGCCTCGGGCGCCACTGAGAGTTCCCGCTCTCCCGCGACCACTCGGTACGTGACCTCGTCGCCCACCGTCGCGAGGCAGCGCACGACCACTGGTTCACCCGCCTCAACGGGAGGAACGTCGGCGATCAGGGTCGCGCGCTCTCCTCGATGGCTGAAGTCGAGGGTCGCGAAGAGGTATGGCGTGCTGCGCGGTGCGAGGTGCAGGACGACCGGGAGCCGCGGGAAATCATCTTCTCTCCAGCGCACCGAACCTTGCCCACCGCTTTGGCCGACAGCCCCGGTCACCACCAGCCGCATCTCTCGGTCCATGTAGAACGTGACCATCACTTCATCAAGGCCCATCGCCTCGACCTCGGGGAAGGTCAGGTGGGCGGCCTTGGCATGCAGCGCGGCGGCGAGTCGCCTCGCGAAGCCTTCGTCCCGTCTCTCTGCGCCCCCGGCGAGTCGCTCGATGAGGGCGGCCAGAGTGCCTGTGCTCATTTCGCCGTCGACTGAGCTTGGCTCGCGGGCGTCATCCTTATCAGACGACATCCTTAGAGGACATCGCAGTCGCGCGCTTCGGCCAAGGTCTTGGCGTCACGTATGCAATGATAATCCGCCACCGACATCTGCGTCGTGAGCAGCTGATCGCGACACGTTAGCAACTGTGGTGCCTCGTCGCTCATCGCCCCGCAAGCGACGCCCTTGAAGCTGCTGGCCAATGCCCCCATGGCGCCGCCGACAGCCCCGGTCGCGCCCGCTTTGTCACTGACTGCACAGATAGCGCGGCATGCTACACGTATCTCGGCCTCCTCGGCGTTGATCGCGCACTCGTGGAGACCAAAGCTGAAGAAGGCGAGCACAGTGCCGGTACACAGGGCCATGATGAGGACGTGCTTTTGGGTCACGCGGTGTCCTCCAGAAGCACTTCGTGCAGCTTTTGGACGGTCTCCGTCACGGCCTCGCACGGGACGGTCACGGTCGCCGAGAGCGGCTCCAAGCGAAGGGCCACGTCGGAGCCGACGACTTGACGCGCCGTGGCGAGGACCGATCGCAAGAGCTGGGGCGTGTCTCCGAGCCCATGGCCGACGACCGTGACACTTCCGTGATCCAGGTCGTGCGTCACAGCGCCTTGGAACTCATCAGCGAGGCGCTTGAGCAGCGCATCGATATGGTGGACGTCCTCGAGGGCGATGTGCATCTCGGTCCCAGCCCCATGTCCGCCACCGATGATGGCGCAGGGCAGCGCGCTGAGTGCGCCGGTGACCTCGAGGAGTCGCTCGGTGGAGACCGATGGGTCCGCGAGCAGGCGCGCGAGCTGCTTGCGGTGCGCGATGGCGGTGATCGGGCGATGGCCATGGCTTGGGTTGGTGCGGACGACGGTCCCCTTATCGTCCCGCGGACCAAAGGTGGCCTTCGCGAAGAGGGCGACCCCCGTGCGCGAGGCGTAGGCGACGCAGTCTTGATTCAGGACCCGAGCACCGCTCCGAGCTAGCGCGACCATCTCGGCGTGGCTGAGGTCCTCCAGTCGCTGCGCTGACGGCACGATGCGAGGGTCGGCGGTGTAGACGCCGTCGACATCGCTACAGATCTCGCAGTACTCGGCTTCGAGCGCCGCGGCCAACGCCACAGCGGTCGTGTCGGTGCCGCCTCGCCCGAGCGTGGTGATCTCTCTCGCGTAGCTCACGCCCTGATAGCCGGCGACGATGACGACCTTCTCGGCGTCGAGCTCGTCCATGAGGCGGTAGGGGCGCACCTCGATGATCCGCGCTCGGTTGTGCCGCGTGTTCGTGATGATCCCAGACTGGGAGCCGGTAAAGGAGACCGCTGGGATCCCAAGATCGTGCACGGCGATCGCGAGGAGCGCTGTCGAGATCCGCTCGCCGACGGTCAACAGCATGTCGAGTTCGCGCGCATTCGGGGTCGCGCTCACGCCCTTGGCCTTCTCAAGGAGCGCGTCTGTGGTCCCCCCCATGGCACTGACGACCGCGACGACGCGTTTGCCGGATTGGACGGTGTCCACGATGCGCTGGGCTACGCGCCGGATCTTGGCGAGGTCGCTCAGCGAGCTGCCACCATACTTATGCACGACGATTGGGTTCATGGCGCGGCACTGTACTGAAGTCCTCTCGGACCCGCCACACTTGCTTGCGCGTCCATTGACCTTGCAACCCCGGTCGGGCCTGTGCTTTGTACCTCCTACTCCGTCGCGTGGTCCCCCACGCTCGACCGAACTCTAACCCATCCGGTGATTCATGAACGTTCTCACCTCGCACGCCTCTGTTAGCGAACTTAACACCCCACTGCTGGTGGTCCCCGTGACCGCCGGAGACAGCCGCGGCGCCGCCTTTGAGGCCGCCGACGCTGTCGCCCAAGGGCGCCTCTCCGCGATCGCGGACGAAGAGTCCTACAAGGGCAAGCCTGGGAAGACCTTGTTGGTTCACACCTCGGAGCTTGGCGCCCGCCGCATGCTCCTCGTGGGCATGGGTAAGGCCGATGACCTCGAGGTGACTGGGGCTCGCAGCCTCGCAGCCACTGCAGTCCAGGCCGCCAATGCGCGTCACCTTAGCAGCGTGACTGTGCTCTTGCCGGCGGAGATGAATGGCGCCGGAGCTGTGGCGATGGCGGCGCAGGGAGCCGTCCTCGGTGGCTACCGCTATGACACCTACCTCACGGTCGACGTCGAGGAGTTGACGTGTGAGTCCGTGACCCTCGCAGGCACCGACGGTGATCTTGGCACCGTGGTCGAGCGCGCATCTGCGGTCGCTGAGGCGGTCGCTACGGCCCGTGACCTCGTCAATGGTCCCCCCGCCGATGTGACCCCGGTGTACCTCGCGAAGGTGGCCAAGGAGATCGCTGACGAGGGCGGCCTTGAGTACAAAGTCTTCGACAAGGCTGCGATCATCGCTGAGGGGATGAACCTCCTCTTAGGCGTGGGCTGCGGTAGCATCGAGGAGCCTCGCTTGATTCACCTCACCTACCGCCCTGAGGGCGCGACGGATGAGACACCGTCGATCGCGTTGGTCGGCAAGGGTGTGACCTTTGATGCGGGTGGCTACAACGTGAAGCCCACCGGAAGCATCGAAGAGATGAAGATGGACATGGCTGGCGCGGCTGCGGTCCTGGGCACGATGAAGGCCCTCCGCGCGACCCGCCCGAACGTCATCGTTCACGGCATCGTCCCCGCGGCAGAGAACTTGGTCAGCGGCGACGCCTACAAGCCTGGCGACGTGATCCGCTCCCTCAACGGGAAGACCGTCGAGATCATGAACACGGACGCAGAGGGGCGCTTGATCCTCGCTGACGCCCTCTGCTACGCCGAGCGCCTCGGCGTCGATCGGATGGTCGACTTGGCGACCCTGACGGGCGCCTGCATGGTGGCCTTGGGGCCGCATACTGCGGCTGTCTTCTCCAGCGATGATGGCTTCGCATCACGTGTCTGCTCTGCAGCGGACTCGGCGGGAGAGGATGTCTGGCACATGCCCTTGACGAAGAAGCTCCGCCCGATGCTCAAGAGCCCCATCGCGGACATGAAGAACATTGGCCAACGTTGGGGCGGCGCCATCACCGCGGCCCTCTTCTTGAGCGAGTTCGTGGGTGACGTCACCTGGGTCCACATGGACATCGCGGGCCCCGCGTTCGCGGATAAAACCGAAGGTCACATCAGGAAGGGCGGCACCGGGTTTGGTGTGGCCACGTTGGTCGAGTTGCTGGAAGGGGAGCTGTAGTCATGGCAGGAAGCGTCAACAAGGTCATCATCATCGGCAATCTCGGGGCTGACCCGGAGCTCCGCACGACGGGCGGTGGTGCTCAGGTCGCGAACCTTCGAATCGCGACGAGCCGGAACTACACTGACAAGCAAGGTCAGCGACGCGAGGAGACTGAGTGGCACTCGGTCGTCCTCTGGAACAAGCTCGCAGAGCTGGCGCAGCGCTACCTTCAGAAGGGCCGAAAGGTCTACATCGAGGGGCGCCTTCAGACGCGCGACTGGGTCGATCAGCAGAGCGGTCAGAAGCGCTTCAAGACCGAGATCGTGGGGCAAGAGATGACCTTCCTTGATGGCGGCCAAGGCGGCGGTCAAGGCGGCGGAGGCCGAGAGGCAAGAAGACGAGTCGCGCAAGCAGAGGCTGATGGAGGCTGAGCGGCAGGCGGAAGAGGCGCGGAGGAAGGCGGCGAGTGCCTTCGACGAAGCGATG
>JBMYRH010000015.1:27061-143067 GCA_049602155.1 Myxococcota bacterium
GGCGGCGGTGGTGGCGGTGGCTACAACCAAGGCGGCGGTGGTGGCGGTGGCTACAACCAAGGCGGCGGTGGTGGAGGCTTCAACCAAGGCGGCGGTGGTGGCGGTGGCTACAACCAAGGCGGCGGTGGCTTTAACCAGGGTGGTGGCGAACAAGCAGCGCCTCAGCCTGCACCTCAGGGCGGCGGCAACGATCCCGGCTTTTACAACGACGACGACATTCCCTTTTAGGCCTCAGGGTCCTTAAAGGTCGCTCGTTCAGGCCTGATTAGTTGTGGGGAGTCGGAAGAATTCCCTATAAGAACGCCATGAAACATATCGCTTCACTGCCTGTCGTCGCCTTCACGGCGTCCCTCATGGTCCTCTTGGGCGCAGCCTGCTCCGACGCGCCGTCGTCAGACGGTGACGTCGCTCCGGACGATCCCATCCCGAATGTCCTTCAGCCCTCGACTTCGGGCGGCAACGGTGGGTCCTCAAGCACGGATCCAGCGGACCCGGATGGCGGGGGCGACGACGGCGGGGGCGACAGCAGCCCGGGCGATGGGCCGACCGGGAATGTCGCGCCAGAGTTGACGCTCATCGGCGATCGCATCGTCGCGGTCGGCGAAGATCTCGTGATCGATGTTCAGGCCTCGGATGCCAATGGCGATCCGCTGACCTACAGCGTGTACGGAGAGCTCCCTGAGGGCTCGAAGTTCGACAAGATCGCGCACCGGTTTGAATGGACCCCGGATCAAGCCGGACAGACGGTCTATTTGACGTTCGTGGTCAGCGACAGCTCGGAGTTCGATCGCGAGACGGTTCGCATCCAAGTCGTCGCAGACAAAGAAGATCACCCACCGGAGTTCATCCTCGCTGGGGACCAAACGGTCGTCGCGGGTCAGCTCTTCACGTTGCAACTGGCTGCCAGCGATCCGGACGGTGACGTGCTGAGCTATGGCTACCAGGGGCTCTTGCCCGAGGGCGGGAGCCTGGATCCCGATACAGGGCTCTTCTCCTGGACCGCTGGCTCCGATCTCATCGGTGAGACCTTTGAGGTCACCTTCACCGTCGGTGACGGAAGCTTGCAAGACGTGATGCCGGTCATCTTGATCGTCCAAGAAGAGGGAGGAGGTGGTGGCGGGCCGTCACCGCCGATCTTCGCAGCCATCGGTGGACAGCAGGTCGCCGCAGGTGAGGAGCTCGTCTTTGTCATCTCTGCGGTCGACGCGGACGGCGATAAGCTCACGTATGACGCCCAGGGGGAGCTCCCCGAGGGTGCACTGCTTGACGTTGCGACCTTTCGCTGGACCCCTGAGGCGACCCATATCGGCCAGGTCTTCCAGGTGCTCTTCTCGGCGACGGATGGGACCTATGTCGCTTACTTGAATGTTGAGATCACGGTGACCGCGATCCCAGACGGCACGTGCATTGATGACACCTGGGAGCCGAACGAGGACATCGACGGCGCCTACGAGATCGAGCCGGGCGAGTACTCGGGCTCGATCTGCGACACCGACCTCGTGCCGGTGGATTATGATTTCTTCAAGATGACGATCCCAGAGGGCGAGACCCTGACGGTCACTCTGGCGTTTGACACCGTCGACGGGGATTTAGACCTCTTCCTGGTCAACGAAGCCATCGAGACGATCGCGTCTAGCGAGACCACGCTCCCCCTCGAATCGGTGACGTGGACAGCCCCCGAGACGACCGAGCTCTACATCTTGGTCCTTGGTTTTGGGCAGCCTGTCTTCGCGGCGCCTTATGAGCTCACCATCAGCACCAGCGATGAGCTGCCATTGCAGTGCCTCCCAGACGCCTTTGAGCCCAACGAGAACGCATCGCAGGCCAAGCTGCTTGACGATGGGTTGACGGGGTTGAGCCTCTGCGAAGATGACGTCGACGTCTGGAAGACCTCCCTCATCTGTGGTGAGACGCTCCAAGTGACGATGAACATCCTTGGCCAAGGTGACCTCGACATGGGGCTTTGGTCCGATGCGTCGCTTCAGACCGAGCCGATCGCACAGGCGGCGACCGCGTCGGAGACCGAGCAGCTCGCACTCTACGGCGCCCCAGATGATGGCACCTACTACTTGAAGGTGGTCGGGTATCCTCCAGGTCAGTCTTGGAGCCCCTATGAGCTTGATGTCACTCGCAGCGGTGGCTGTGAAGATGACGAGATGAAGGGCAACGTCTCTGTAGCGACGGCGCACCCTCTTGGTGGCAATGATGGGCAGTTCGCAGAGGCGATGATCTGCTGTGATAATGATTGGTACAGCTTCGCTCTCGGCGCCAACCAGCACGCCCTCATCGAGGCCACCGTCGCCGAAGGGACGATAGCCTTGGAGGTGTATGACAGCGATGGCCTCACGAAGCTGTCGATGGCGGGGCCCTCTCAAGACGCGGTGCAAGCGGAGATCGAGTCAGGGGCGTCTGCCACCTACTACCTCCGAGTGCAGGGCACGGTGTCGGCACTGTATGACCTCGAGTGGATCGTGATCGGCGGCACGGCCGCTCAGTGCACATCGTCAAAGGACTGCCCGAAGTACAACGTCTGTGACGTCGAGACAGGGGACTGCGTCTCTGACTTCTGTCTCAGCGAGAGCGGCTGCCCGACGGGCTTTGAGTGCATTGACACGTACTGCGTCGATCCCTGTGATGATGACGCGGCGTGCCGCACAAATGACGGCTACCTGTGTAAGAGCTTTGAGGAGGGCACCTTCTGTGGTGTCGCCGGGAGCAGCGGCCCGGGGGAGAGCTGTGGGTCCCATGTGACCTGCGCCGATGCGGCAGCGTGTTTGTTCCAAGGTGACGGTGGCTATTGCGCCATTGTCGGCTGCTCAAGCCCTCAGATTAGCTGCCCTATCTTCTCGGCCTGCCTCAACGATGACGACTTCTCGTACTGCGCGAAGACGTGCCAGACAGACGCTCAGTGTCGACCCGAAGACGGGTTCACGTGTTCGGAGGGGACATGTTCAAGCCAGTAGAGTGGGACCCGAAGCGGCCGCTCACGACGTCTCGGTACGTCTCGACTTTTGCCCATATGGGGGAGGTCTACGTCTACCACGACCTCTATGGCTACATCCTCAAGATGAGCGCCGACATCCTCGCCTTCCTTCAGGGGTTCGCGACGCCGGTCTTGGCGGAGACCGTATGCGGTCAGTTCTCCAACGCCTTTGGTGACCAAGCGCCCGAGGGCTTCATCGGGACCTTCGCGCAGTTTGGTTGCCTGGTTCATGAAGGTGACGATGAGCATGAAGGCATCTGGGACAAGGTCCCTGTGCGCGGTGCTTGGAACGTCTGGGAGCGCACAGAGGACGGGCTGACGCTCTACACAGCGTGGGGTGAGCGCCCCCTTACGACTCACACCCTGACCTGTGAAGAGGCGGCGATTTGGGATCGTTTTGACGGTGAGACGCCGCTCTTTGTCATCGCTGAAGATCACCCCCGTGAGGTCCTGGCCGACTTAATCGCGCGTCTGGTTCACCACGACGTTCAGGCTGTGAAGCTGGGCCACGCGCGCATGTCGTTTTACGAGTCTCGACAGCACATGGCGCCGCCTTACCTGACGAGCACGATGCCCTACGCGGCGTATGATGCGGTCTCAGACCCAGAGCCTGTGCCCCTCGACGAGCGGGTCTCTCCTGAGGGCTACTACGCCTCTGAGATCCCCGACGCTGATGTCCAGTTCGACCACCAAGAGACGACGCTCTCTCATCTGTTCAGAGATCCGCACCCGGCCTTGGGCGGTCAGACGTTTGGTCAAGCCCTGGTGGCGGGGCTTAAGCGCTCTAATGCGCTCCCCTCAGGCGAGGTGCTGAGGGTCTTGGAGATCGGGGGAGGGCTCGGCTACTTCGCGCGCGCAGTGGTCGAAGCCTTGCAGAGCCTCGGACGCCAAGTCACCTACGAGATCATCGAGCTCTCGCCCACCCTCGCTGCTGCCCAGCGCGAGCGGACCGTGGGGCTCCCCGTCACGATCCACGAAGGCAACGTGCTCGAGCGGACGTGGCCCTCAGAGCAGTATGACCTGATCCTCGCGAATGAGATGATCGGCGACCTCCCCTCGGCGCGAATGACCCACTCGCAAGCAGGGCTAGACCGGGAGGACCTCGAGGGCGACGCCTACCAGGCCTTCCTCGCTGAGCGAGGTCCGGGTGGCGCGATGGCCGCCCGGTACACGCTGGGCCTCGGCGATGCGCCAGATCCCTTCTACCTCAACGTGGGCGCCATGGAGTTGGTCGCCAAAGTTGCGCAGACCCTCGCCCCTGGAGGGACGGCCTATCTGAGTGAGTTCGGGGAGATGAGCCGATGGCCGGTGCTCTCCACTCACCTCGACCACCCCGAGCTGTCGATCCACTTCGGTCACCTGGCTGCGGTCGCCCGTGCGGAGGGGCTCGCCGATGAATTTGTCTTCGTGATGGACCTCATCGACATGGCGAGAGACGTCGAGGGGCTCCGGACGACGCGGAGCTACTTCCGCGCACTGACGGGCCTGCTCGCCGCCCGCGGCGTCACCCTAGAGAAGCGGGGCTACACCCGAGAGATGTTCAACACCCTCCTCAGCGGCGTCGATATGGACACCATAGGGGACATCAGCTTTGACCGCATCGAGGACCGCTTGATGGGCCTCGTCCCTCACGAGTTCAAGGCGTTGGTGCTGCAAAACCCTGAGGGCTGAGGGGACCGCTTGAGTGGCTCAAGAGCCCTTGGATTCGAGCTTGTTCGCGCGCACCCCAGCGAGCTTGAAACCGAAGAGCCCGCCGACGATGCCGCCGACGATGTGTCCGAACTGCGAGATGTTGTCGTTTGAGAAGGCGTTGACGACCTCCTGACCTAGCCAGATCAGGGCGACGAGCACGAAGGTCATCGGGATTGTCCCAGCGCGGAAGTTCGCGAACGAGCTCAGCATGATCAGCATGAAGACGATGCCGCTGGCCCCCAGGCCGCCGTTGTCAAAGAGCAGGATGCTCAGGGTGCTGGAGACAAGCGCCGTAATTGCCATCATGAAGAGCAGGTCGGCTGAGCCGTACTTCTCCTCAAGGATGGGGCCGATGAGGAGGATGATGGAGAAGTTCCCTACGAGGTGGGGCCAGTTTGCGTGCCCAGCGGTGTAGGAGAAGAGCCGGAAGTAATCCAGAGGCGCGCTGAAGTTGAAGGCCCCAGGGAAGGCGAAGAATGAGCCGGTGAAGCCCGAGAAGATCGTGTCGATGATCATGACGGCCGTCGCGATGAGCGTGAACGTGAGGATCAGCGGTGAGTTGTACTCGAGCTTCATAGTCGACCTCCTGCGGCGTTAGAGGATCCGCGCCACGAGATCATAATCACCGGCATCGACGATTTCTGCCCGAACGATGCTACCCGGCTCAGCCCACCCTTCATTGATGTAGGTCAGCCCGTCGATCTTCGGGGCTTGCCCGTAGCTCCTCGCTTGGAGCAGCAGATCGGTCTCGTCGCTCAACCCTTCGATCAAGACGTCCATTTCGCGGCCGATCATGTTCGTGTGGAGCTCTGATGAGATCTGCTTTTGAAGCGTCATCAGGCGGTGATGACGCTCATCTTTCACGATCCCCATCACCAAGTCGTCCATGCGCGCCGAGCGCGTACCGTCCTCACGGGAGTACTTAAAGGCCCCCATGCGCTCAAAGCGCATCTCCTCGACGAAGTCATAGAGGCGCTCAAATTCGTCTGCAGTCTCGCCTGGATGCCCGACGATGAAGGTTGTTCGGAAGACGAGGTCTGGGACCCTCTCGCGGAGCCGTTTGCAGAGTGCTCGAGTGTCCGCCTCTGAGAAGCGGCGTCGCATGCGCTCGAGCATCGGGTCTGCGATGTGCTGAAGCGGCATATCGACATAGCTGGCGATCTTCGGCTCACTGCCGATCAGGTCGACCAGCTCATCGGTGAAGGCGTGTGGATAGCAGTAGAGTAGGCGGTACCAATGGATGCCGTCGATCTTGACCAGCTCTTTGAGGAGGCTCGTCAGGGACTCGCCCTGTTTGGTGTCATCCCCAAAGTGTGTGAGATCCTGAGCGATGAGGTTGATCTCCTTTACCCCGCGCTCTGCAAGCTGTCGGACCTCGGTGACGATGTCCGCTTGTGTCCGGCTCTTTTGGCCGCCACGGAGACGAGGGATGATGCAGAAGGCGCACACTTGGCTGCAGCCCTCTGCGATCTTGACGTACGAGGTCCAGACCGGGGTGGTCTGCACCCGCGGACTGTAAGCATCGTAGTTGTACCCGGGGCGGCCCACGACGGACCGGGGCGCCATCGGCAGAGGGCCACCGAGGCCTGGCGCGATGAGGTCACCGATCTTGGCGATGTCCCCCGTCCCGAGGAAGAGGTCGACCTCGGGGAGCTCGGTCTTGAGCTCCTTCTCGTAGCGTTGGGGCAGGCACCCAGCCACCACGAGCTTCTGCTTCTTCTCTGCGTGCGCTTTGACGTGGGCGAGATCGAGGATGGTGTCGACCGACTCCTCTCGGGCCTCTTCCACGAAGCTGCAGGTGTTGACCACCAAGACGTCAGCGTCTTGTGCGTCCTCGACGACCGTCATATTTCGAGCGGTGAGCTCCCCGAGCATCAGCTCGCTGTCGACCTGATTTTTTGGACACCCGAGGGAGACAAAGAAGACCTTCTGAGGATCTCCTGACTCGAGTGTTCCGGCGTTGCCTGGTGTGTCGGTCACGGGGTGCTGCCTCCACGATGGGCCTGGAGGTCTTCGACTCGCACACCCTCCGGGGGGGTGAACTTGAAGCCGCTAACCTTAAGGGACTCGTAAGTGGGGTCGATGAAGGTCACGGTGCTGACGTTGTCCAAGGGATCAACCAGCTCAGTGACGCGGATCTCCCACGTCTCAGGATCGAGGTGTAGGGTCAGTGTCTTGTAGTTACTTTGGCTGACCTTAGGTGTCAGCGTCAGGGCAACGAGGCCATCTTTGACCCCGCCAAGTGCGATGTTGAATTCCTTCTTGAGGTCACCTTGACCGAAGAGGAAGTTCAGCGCCGAGTAGAGCTCACTGTCTTTGACACGCAGCTTATGAACGAGCTTCTCCGTCGGCTGATACGACCACAGCACTTCGCCATCCGAGACGTAATAGACGCGATCTGGCTGGGCGTAATCCCATCGCATCATGCCCGGCTTCTTGAAGTAGACCGTGCCCTGCTTTTTTAGCGGCCGCGGCAAATGCTTACGTTTGACGACTTGTTTAAACGTCGCCTTGAAGTCCGTCACGGTCTCGTACTTCGTTTGTAGCCCTTGGACGGCATCGTCCAAGCTCACGTTCTCGGGCGCAGCGGTCCCTGAGAGAAGAAGGGTCGCGAGTGCGACTGTGGCAGCCTTGAGCATTGGGGGTCTCCCTGAACCAGAGCGAGGCGCATACCGAACGATGTGTAGCGCGTCAATGACCGGTACGGTCGGTTGTCACCTCTTGACGCTTCAAGCGACGAGATATTCGAACGGCGTGAGCTACAAGCGCCCGAGGATGCTGCGCACTTCGTCGGCGCGGCGCCCGTTGGGGCGCGCGTCAAGGTAGCGCTGGTAATAGGTCTTCGCTTCACCCGCCTGGCCTTGCTCTTGGAGCAGGCTCCCCATCATGAGGAGGGAGGGGCCGTGGTTCCGGTTCGCGTTCAGGATCTTCCTCAGCTCCGCGGTCGCCTCAGAGCCACGGTTCCGTTGGTAGAGCGCCTTCGCGAGTCCGTACCGCGCTCGCGCGCTCCCCGGGCTCTTCTTGAGCGCCAACCTGTAGGCCTTCTCTGCCGTGGTGGGGTTGCCCGAGAGGAGCAGCTTGCGGCCTTGAGTGATCAGCGCCTTAGCCGACGCGGTTGGATCGATCACCGGGCCCTCGGCCGCGGGCTCCTCCGCTTGGGGCTCTGGCGTGCCTGTCTGCGCAACCAGCTTGGCGTCCGTGGGCTTCGCCGCGGCGGGACGTGTGGCCTTTCGTGCCGCCGGCTTTGCCTTCGCAGCTGCGGTGGTGCCCGCCGCTTTGGGCTTCTTGCGGGTGATGACCGCGGCATTTGGCCGCATCGCCAGGGTCTTTGTCGCTCTGGCCGGCGTCGATGGGCGCTTAGTCGTCGCGCCCTTGGCGCCCCCTGCTGTGGGTTTTTCCTTATCGAAGAGTCTGTTGAGCGCCTCACGCTCCTTCGTGTTCGAGGCTTTTAGAACCGTCTTCAGCTGATCGAGTTCATCGTAGTACTCAGCCTCATCGTCGTCTTCAACGTAGGCGTCGTTGGGCTGGTCACGGGGCAGGGCGGCGGGGGACCAATCCTCGGGCAGCGCTGGGAGGTCACTGCTCGCTTCCTTGAGGAGCGCCTCCGTCGCCTTCTCGAGCATCACCTTCGCGACCTCGCTCTCCATGTCGAAGTCCGTCCCGTTCGAGATCTCGGACTTCGCGCCCGCCTCTTCAGCGCCCTCTCCGGGCTCAGGGATTGGGCCTAAAAGGGCGTCTACGTTAAAGCCCACGCCCAGCAGTCCTATCAGCATCAGCGAGAGGGCCGTGATTCGTGGTGCGTAACTGGTAGGCCGCTGGAGGCTCATGAGGGTCCTGAGGGCACGGTGCGTCAGAGCACCGCGGTTGGTGAAACGTCGGATCGGAATTACCGCAACCGGCGATGACATGGTAGCCGAGTGACAACGGTCCGTCCCATTACCGTGTTCCACGGGTGAGTTCGGACGAGAGTTCTGATGTCCGATAGTCCGCCCAGCACCCCGATCTCTGCCGAGGACTCACGCTCCTCTGCGGCGCTGCGTGCGGAAGAGGTCGCGTCGGCGGGATCCGGCTTCCTCCTGATCACGGGCGCCAAGCTCTGGTTCCTCGTATCTGCCACCGTCCTGAACCTGGGCTTGCCCCGCTTTCTCGGTGATACCGCTCAGTTTGGAGACTTTGGGACGATCAACTCCCTCATCTCGATCCTGAACATGGTGCTCGTGACGGGCGCGCTTCAGGCAGTGTCCAAGCGCGTCAGCGAGCGCCCTGAGTTCGCTCACGCTGTGCGCCGTAAAGCCATCCGGATTCAGACGCTCTTGGGCGGAGGCCTCTTCGTGGTGCTGATCGTCGGCGCGGACGTGATCTGCGACGACCTCCTGCGAGATAAGACCCTGGCGCCATACCTGCGCATTGCCGCCGTTGTGACGCTCTCCTACGCCTTCTATGCATCGTTCATCGGGGTGCTCAACGGTCTCCGCGCCTTTGCCAGCCAGGCGCTCTTCGATATCGCCTTCGCGACCTTGAAGGTGGTGCTCATCGTGGGGTTGGTGATGTCCGGCTTCGGCGTCATGGGCGCCTTCGCGGGGTTCGCGGGGGCCGCAGTGTGCGTCACGGTAGGGGCCTGGTGGGTGACGCGAGGCAAAGTGGGCGCGCCCGCTCCGGGGGGCAGCACTCCGGAGATTCACCTCTTGGGCTTCATGGTTCAGGTCATGGGCTTTGTCTTCGCCATCAACGTCCTGATCCAGGGCGATGTTGTGGTACTGAAGCGCGCCGCCTTTGAGGCCATTCAGGGCGTGTTGAGTGATGGGATATCCGTGCCTTGGATCGAGCAGGCGCTCCGGGGTGCAGACACCGCGGGAGACCCCACACGCTCGCTCACCGCGGCGCTTGTGGGGCTTTACAGGGCGGCGAAGAACGTCTCCTTACTCCCCTATCAAGGCGTTATCGCGCTGACGTTTGTGATCTTCCCGCTCCTCTCGCGAGCGACCTTTGAGACCGACCAAGAGTCCACACGACTCTATGTCCGGCACGCCTTGAGGTTGGCTTGGGTGATCGTCGTGGCGATCGCGACCGTGCTCGCCGCAGGTGGCGAAGGGCTGGCAGTCGTCTTATTCGGCGAGGGATATCAGCTCGCCGGCGGTTCGCTTTTGCCCATGGTCATCGGGATGTCTTGCCTCGCGATGATGTACTTGGTCGGGACGGTCTTGATCGCTGCATCACGCCCGCTCGATGCGCTGCTCGTCACGCTCTGTGTCGCGTTCGTCGAGATGGCGGTCCTCTACGTCGTGGTGTCCGGGGTGTCGGGCAGCGAGCTGGCGTCTCGGACCTCCTATGTCTCGGCCATCCTCATGCGCGCAGCGTGGACCACGGCGATAGCCGGCTTGATAGGGCTCTTATTGGCCGCGTGGCGGCTCCGGGTGCGCGTGAAGGTGCCGCTCCCGATGCGCTCAATCCTCCGCGGTTCGGTGGCCGCTGTGGTCGCTTTGCTGGTGGTGCAGGGGCTCCCTCAGCTCGGACTTTGGTGGGTTTTCGTGCGCGCTCTGGTAGCTGGAGTAACCTTCGTGGTGGTGCTGGTGCTCACTCGCGAGATCACGCGAGAAGATTGGGCAGTCATTCGTGGCACTGTGAGCCGTAGGAAGGTGTCATGAGAGTCTTCATCGCCCTGTCATTGAGTGTGTGGATGGTCTTCAGTGCCGTGGGCTGCACGAAGTTTGTGAAGAGCCGCACAGAGGTCCTTCGTGAAGAGGTCGCGCGCTTCAATGACAATGTCCGCTGGGGACGGTACCGCACGGCAGCCAAGCAGCTCCCTACCGAGCGCAGAGACATCTGGATCGCGTCGATGGAGCGCGCAGGTCGTGCGTTTCGCATCCTTGAATACGAGGTCCGACCGCAGGTCGTCGAGGGTGACCAAGCGATCGTCCTCGTGGACATGGTTTACCATCCGACCAACGATGTGGTCATTCGCCGCACTCGGCGCCGCCAGGTCTGGAAGAACGCTGGAGGCTGGTACCTCGAATCGGAGCACCAGATCGACGCGAAGCGGGCCGCACCGCCGGACCGGTTCCCTGAGTTCGGAGAGGGGCCAGCCAGCGTGAGCGCGCGCTAGCGTCAGTCGTCGTTTGTCTGATCGGAGGGCTTGGCGACCAAGGCCACTTTTCCGTTCTTCACGCGGACTGAGTAGCTGACGTCGTCCCAGCCATACTTGTCCTTCTGGGCCTGTCGTTGCTTCGCCAGCTTCTTTTGGAACCGGTCGAAGTCGACGTCGCTGGATCGGCCGAGCTCTTTCTGTGCTTTCTTCCACGAGTCATAAACGGCCCGCTCGTTCGCTCCGCCCCCGCCTCCGCTGCGCTCTTCTGCGGGCATCGGAGGTGGGCCCCCCATGTTTTGAAGCGACCCCTTCTCACGCTTGAACCGCCCCTCTTCGATCATCCGCATGATGCGATCCCAATACCGGGCGTAGGTGTTCATCCGCTGCCGGATATTGTTGAAGCGAAACTTCACGGCAGTCTTGTGAGAGCTCTCAAGCTTGCTGTTTCGTAAGTCGCGCGCGAGATCGGAACGGATCTTCTCGGGGGGAATGCGTTCGAGCCCCATAAAGTAGCGATCATACTTCGTTCGAAGTGATTCTAGTCGCTCCCTAAATGTGGCCAGTTCGACCTCTAGAGCTTTGTTTCTAGCTCGAATACTATCGGCAGTATCGTCGCGCATGGTCCTCACAGGCGTGATCAGTAGATGGCCTCGACGGCGTCTTGGTTGCCGTCATTCTGCATGAACAGCTGCAGGTCCGCAGTATAGCGTGGGCCGCCCCTCTGTGGGAAGCACGGCGATGAATGGCGCCCCGAGAGCACGTGACGTCTTGACACCCTAGGGTGACCGCATGATGATTCGGCGGCCTTGACGGCCCCGTCGGCATTCTAACTCGTTGGGAGGAACCCCATGTCGCGCTGGATCTGGCTCATTGTAGTCGCCTTTGTAGCCCCCCTGTTCGTCGGTTGCGACAGTGAAGTCACTGAAGCTGACCTCGACAAGTGGCGCTACAATGAACGCGGGTTGGCCCGAATGGCTCAGTTTGTCGCTGATCCGCTCGGCTCGATCGAGATGCGCACGCGCGCTCTAGAGATCGTGGTTGAGAAGAATAACCCGAAGCGCATCCGCAGTATGCTCGACGAGACCGCCGCTGAGAACGGGCGTGACGAGATCGTCAAGCAGCTCATCGAGCGCTTGAAAGGGCACTTGGACGCAGGCGACGAGGTGCAAATCGAGGCGAAGGACGCTCTGATGCTCCTTCATCGGTATGTCTCCGCTCCCGACTATGAAGCGATCCGAAAGAAGGTCGCCGCGTGGGCCTTCAAGGGTGTGACGTGGGAAGCGTCGGCCGAGGCGGTCAAGAAGGCCGTGGAGGGGCGTGCACTCTCCTCCGGCCAAATCGCGGACCTCGGCGAGTACGGATACGAAGGCGCCGCGATTATCCTCAGCCACGGGTTCAACGTCGACAAGATGATCGGTGTCCTGACCGAGACGCGGAACGACAAAGCGACTGGGTTGTTGCTCAAGGGTATGAAGGGGCGTCACTCCAAGGGTGAGGTCGCCATTCACCACCTCGACGCCATCGCGAAGACGGAGAGCGGCGCGGCCGCCAGCTACCTTCTTGAGATCTACCTCGACGAGGGCAAGTACGACCTCGACATCCGCATGCCGGCGTTTAACCGCGCGATGGCGTTGATGGATAAGCCTGGCGTGAAGAAGGACCCGGCTGATGTCGCCGACAAGCTCTTCAAGCTCATGGCAGGCAAAGACGACCAGGACCGTTGGTTTGGCGCGACGAATATCGTGCAAATCAGCGGCGTGGGGCGGCTCGATGAGATCATGAAGGCGTTCAAGGATGACAAGGTCTACAAGGCCTACGGTGACACACACACTGAGAAGTGGATCGTAGACTTCTGCTTGGACGTCTTCGACGGCGGTCACGCTGCTGCGGCCACCCCGATCTTCTCGAAGTACTTGGCATACACGCCGCCGAACAAGTCCGGCACGGGTGAGGCTGGAAACCGCATCGCCGCCGCCATCTCGACGGTGTGCTTGAAGGCACTTCAAGCGAACAGCGCCAAGGGTGCCCTTGGAAAGCTCAGCAAGATCGCGACGCCTGTCTCCTTGGCAGACTTCCTTGGGGGCGAGTACACGCTCCAAGGCTTGGCGACGAACGCATCTGAAGGCCTCGACATGATGAGCGGCGCGGACAAGGACGCAGCAGCTGGGAAGCTGAGTAAAGAAGACCTCCCGGACAAGAAGAAGCTCATCAGCCTCGTCCTTGAGTCCGTTGGGGCAACCTACGCGACGGCTGTCGAGGAGCGCTTCGCCGCCTACTTGGCGTCCAAGGCCCCTGCCAAGCCTGCGGCCCCAGCGAAGCCCGCGGAGCCTGCCGCTGAGAAGAAGGCCGAGTAGCACGCTTGAAGCAGCCGGCCCTCGCTCAGCCGCGGGTTGCCTCACTTGAGCTTGGCAGCAGCTGAATGAGTCGCTCGGTGAGTGACTCAAACGTCGCGCGATCGAGGGCGCTCACGGCGACCGCCTCAAAGCGGCGACACAGTGGGGCGATCGTCTCTGGCTCGTCGACCTGATCCATCTTGTTGAAGACCACGACGCGGGGCTTGTTCTGCACCCCGAGGTCCTCCAGGATGGCGTCCACGGACGCCATGCGATCCTCCCAACGCGCAGCAGAGAGATCAACGACGTGGAGCAACACGTCTGCGTGGACGAGCTCCTCGAGGGTCGCCTTAAAGGCGGTGACGAGGTCCTCGGGCAGATCGCGGATGAACCCGACCGTGTCTGTCAACACCAGCTCTTGTTCATCCGGGAAGCGGAGCCGCCGCGTTGTGGGGTCCAGTGTGGCGAAGAGCTTGTCCTCCGCGAGGACAGTCGAGCCTGTAAGGGCGTTTAGCAGGGTCGACTTGCCTGCGTTTGTGTAGCCCACGATCGCGACCGTCGGGATCCCTGAGCGGTCCCTCCGTCGTCGTCGGCCGCCGCGCTGTTTTGCCAGCCGCTTGATGTCCTTTTGCAGGTGTGTGATTCGGTTCTGCGCGCGCCGTCGATCGATCTCGAGCTTCGTCTCACCGGGGCCGCGCCCACCGATACCGCCTGTCAGTCGACTCATCGCGGTGTTCTTACCGGCCAGGCGAGGGAGCATGTACTTGAGCTGGGCGAGCTCCACTTGCAGCTTGCCGTCAGCGGTCGTGGCGCGTTGCGCAAAGATGTCGAGGATCAACTGCGTGCGATCGATGACCTTAGCCTCGGTGACGTCGGCGATGCTTCGCACTTGCGAAGGGTTCAGATTGCAATCGAACACGATAAGCTCAGCTTCTTGCTGTATCGACGCCAAGAGCAGCTCGTCGAGTTTGCCGCGGCCGATAACGTAACGCGGATCGGGTGTGCGTCGCCGCTGCACAATGACCTCCACCAGCGCGATCCCTGCGGTGCGCGCGAGCTCACGCAGCTCTGCGATGCTCTCGTCTGCGCTGGGTTGATTCGGAGCGCCCGTTGCCAGGTGCACGGCGATCGCCGCGGTGAGCCCTTCGCCCGACGCTTGCGTCCGTCGATAGGTTGCAAACTGGCCTTCGAGGTCGGCGATGAAGACATCAAAGTCGAGCCGATAGGTGTGAAAGGGGGCCGGGGCAATGATCTCCCAGAGGGCGCCACTCGGCCCTTTCGGGATCAAATGTGCAAGCTCGATCGTCGTGGGCAGTCCCTCGTCGTTGACCTGTAGGACCGCGATCATGTCCAGCTGGAGCTTCGAGAGGTCCGTCAGATCGTCTCGTGAGAGCCGCTCTCCTTGGATGTGGGTGTGCACCAGCCGCAGCCCGCGAAAGCGGCTTCGCCCTGCACGCTGGCGGCCCAGCTCGGGGAGGAACAGCTTCGTCGTGTCGCCGACTACGACATGGGCGATGCGGCCTCTGCGATCGATAAGGAGCCCAATTTGCCGCCTGAGGTCTCGCGATGCGCTGGCGATATATTGGGCGAGCTCAGGGGTGATCACCTGCTCGGGAGAGACCGTGCGCCGATAAATCCGCTGCAGGCGATCCCGCTGGTTGGCCTTCAATCCGTCGGTATTTCCAGCAATTTGGGTCGCGATACCCACACCTCCTGAGGCCGTCGGAGCATAGGCCCAGCCTCCGGGCCGAGCAAGACTGGGCTGTGAAGCCCCATGGTTCTATCTAGCGAACGAGCCAGAAGTGCTTGTTTTTAAACAGGTTTACCTTGTGACCGCAACCTTGCTCGCGGAGCGCCTCTTCGCGACAATGGGCGCGTCGATGGATTTCCGTCTGTCGTTTAGAGAAATTATCCTCTCGAAGTGAACTGCGGATGACAGGCCCTATCGCGCAGTGTCCTCAAACTGCTGCCTTGACAGCCTCTCGCATATGTAAGTAAAGCCTACCCGCTTCGCCTCCGATCCAGAGGCGGGGTCATGCCGCGAAATACGTTCCGGAACCAGGGAACCACCGTTGCGAAACTCAACATTGCTTCAGCCCCTCCACGTCGACCGCGCGATCCTCTCGTTGATCGTGGGTGTCAGCGTGCTCTTCGCCTCCTCCGTTTCAGCGGCCGAGACCGAAGAGACGACCGCGACGACCGTCACCTCGAGTGATGAGAGCGCGACGGTCTCCACCAGCAGCGAAGAGGGAGACGAGGCAGACGCCCCTGAGGAGAAGGCTAGCCCGATCTCGGTGCGCCTCTCTGTCAGCACGTCCGTCGGGTTGGGCTCCTTCGTCGCTGGAGATCAGCAACAAATCGGCGTCGCAACAGGGTTTTCACCGTCGATCTCGTACAAGCTCGACGGCGGGGTCTCTCTGATGACAGGGATCGGCGGCACTTGGTACCAGATCAACGACTACAACACTGCCTTCGAGAATCACCGCTTCCTCTTCAGCGATCTCTACCTACAGGCCGGACATGGTTCGGTTTTCTCCGATGAGGACCTCGGACTCACCATCGGCGCAAGCTTCCGGTTGAGCCTTCCAACCTCGCTGTCGGCGCAGTTGCAGAATCGAATCTTGAGCATCCGGCCCATGGTGAACATGCGGTGGAGCTTTGGCCCTGTGAGCCTCTCCAGCGCCGTGATGGTCTCGAAGTCGTTCAACACCAACGCCGATACATCCATCAACTGTGAAACCTACGCAGACCCCTCGCAGTGTCGCGAAGGGCGAGAGGCCGACCCCGCTGCGAGCGCCGATGCGCTCGGCAACCAAGATGGCGGGCCTGGAGTCGGTGGTGGCTTTGAGAGTGAAGTGCGTGGCGGCGAGGTGTTCATCCCCTCCTCCGGCCTCACTTCCTTCTATGTGGGCTACAACGTCAGCCTCGGTTGGACGATCATCGAGGGCCTCAACCTCTCCTTCACGACGGCGCTCTACCACCTGTTCGGCTACAAAGCGCTCCCGAAAGATGAGTACTCCTCGGAGTACGCACAGCAAGGACGCAGCCAGACGGATCGGCTGCTCACGTCGATCGACTTGAGCTACCAGGTCCACAAGAACATCGGGCTCTCTTTAGGGCTCGCCACCGATACGGTCCGACCGTTCGGTGCGGATGGCACCGATCTGGTCATCCTCGATTTCAAACGCGCTCCCGACAACATCACTAGCTTATCTTTCGGCATCAACGGCTCGCTCTAAGTGCGGGTCTCTGTCACCCGACCGACTCATCTCCTGGAAGAGGTCAAATCAATGAAGTCTCGTTTGTTTACGATCCGCACTCCCCGACGGCTCTGCGCCGTGTTGGCTGTACTGCTGACCTTGCCGGTCTTGTCCACCTCATGTGTGGACCAAATCGGTATGATCGACCGCACAAGCCCTGACAAGATCGAGAAGGCTCTCTTTGAGGGCGTCTGGATGTACAGTCAGACGACCGTCGACTCTCCGTACAGCACTTCTGTGAGCTTTACGGGAGAGATGAACTTCTTCGCGGACAACTTCAAGATCCTCTTCGACATTCAAGAGTCGCAGTTGATCGCCTATCCCGTCGTGGAGAAGGTTGATGGGTCCGAGAAGGGCTGGCGGATGCAACAAGTCCGCCGCTATTGGGATGCGGATGCGCGCGATACATTTCAGGAGATGTACGTGGGCCAACCGATCGCGATTTGGCCCATCACGAGCCACTTCGACCTGAACCGTAAGTACAATACGTACAACGGCGCCCAGTCCAATGAGCTCGTCGAGAACACGAGCGACCGACCGTGGTTCGAGCGCGACTACATCCGCGTCGACTGGTCCGGCCAGACGATGCAGCCCTTCTTCTATAAGCTGATGGGTGGCATGGGCCCCATGAGCTACTTCGCAGGTGACTCCAAGGGCAACGAGGCTGACTCGATGTCCATGGACACAGAGGGTGGCTATTTCGACTACGTCGTGACGACGATGGTGCCGTCACGTGGACAGGCCTACTGCAGCGTCTACAAGCTCTCCGCTTACGACTGCACCGCCGCGAACGTGAAGGTTCGCCACTCGTTCCGTCGCTTGGATCCGCGCCGTGACTACGAGCCGATCCGCTACCACAACATGGCAGAGCAAGATAAGTTCGGCTTCTTCGCGACAGACCGTCCTCACTACGATGAGGATTACGGCCCGAGCTACGCCGGCTCCCTTGAGTGGGCGAACCGCTGGAACCTCTGGATGACCAGCTACAACTTCGTCACGCCCACTGACGCAGATGGTCGGCCCATCGAGACCACCTGCTGGAGTGACTACGAGTGTGATGAGGACGCAGGCGAACGCTGTCACAAGGAAGAGAGCTGGTTCGACGACGGCATGTGCAAGATCCCAGAGCCCAAGAAGTACGCAGACCGTGGCCATCGCCCGATCATCTACCACCTCAACCAAGACTGGCATGAGGACTACTTCGCTGAGGCCTACCACGCAGCCGAGGGCTGGAATGACACCTTCCGTGAGGCTGTCTCCTGGCAGCTCTTCTACGAGGAGCGTGACGAGTACGGCGTGCGCGCATGTACTGTCCACAACGACTGCGCGAACGATAACCTCCTCGTCGACGCAGACATGGTGGTCACGAGCCAAGGTATCGTCTGTCACACCGACATTGACTGCGGAACGGGCGCTTATTGCAGCCAGGATGCAGGCATGTGTGCGACGGCGCGCGCCTGCGACGCCGACGCGCCTTGCGCTGTGGGTCAAGCGTGCTCCGGCGGCACCTGTACCCAGGACGGCAACCCCGTAGAGGACCTGGTCGACACGGTCGGCTTCCGCTCCTCCTCGATCATCTACCATGACGGCCCCGCGGACCAAGACTTCCTGACCACCCAAGACGCCTTCTACGCGGACACCGTCGCAGCGACCGACGGCAACGGAGACCAGGTCCCCGATTTTGCATGGGTGCGCTTCATCCACGCAGCCCCAGATGCCGGCGATGTCGGCCTCCGCATCTCGTGTGTCCCTCAATGTGACGGCCAGTCCTGCGGAAGCGACGGCTGTGGTGGCACATGTGGTACTTGCAGTAGCGACCAGGTCTGCAACACGCAGGGCGCCTGTGAGGCGTTCAATGGCGCTGCTAACCAATGTGTCCCCGACTGCGCTGGTAAGAGCGGATGTGACTCAAACGGTTGTGGGGGTGTGTGCGACAACTCCTGCACCGACCTCGGCGCTGTGCCTGGTGACGGTGGCGTCGAGCCTGTGGTCATCCCGGGTGGTGGTTACGACGCAGCGCGTGACTACGACCCCCAAAGCCCCGACACTGCTGACTTCATGGCGTTGGCCCCCAACGTCACGGGCTTGACCGGCCTTCGCTTCGAGGCACGCCAGGGCGGTAACGTCCTCGCCGCCGCCGGCAGCGACATCGTCGCGGGTAACTCCTACACGGTCGTCTTCAACGGCACCGACGTTCAAATCTTCGCTGTCAGCTTCCCTGACTCGGCGCGCGGCGTTCGCTTCATTCACTCCCGGAAGGGTGCGGGTCCTCTGGACTTTGCGCTGGCCGGTGTGCGCTTGAAGCCTGACGGCGCCAACGCTCCTTACGGGTCCGCCACCGTCTACCACAACATCGCGGGAGACGTTCAGCGCGCGACGGTCAGCTTGGCTGGGAGCCGCGGTGACTTCACCTGCTACACCAAGAACGACATCGGTCGTTGCGTGGGTTGGTCGGCGGATCTGGACGAGTCCGACCTGGAGCGCCGCAAAGAGATCAAGGCGTCTATCCCAGACCTCTACATCCTCTGCGAGAACAGCTACGACGACCTCACGGCGACCGACCAGGCGAACATCGACGCTGGTAAGGCCACACGCGCCCGCCTCGCCGATGACGCCCAGTTTATCCGTGACGAGAACGCCGACTACTTTGGCAACGCTTGGTACACGTACGAGAAGGACGGCGCTCCTTACAACCCCTGCGGTGACCCCGCGCTTGTCCCACACCCCGAGGCAGAGAAGCGCATCGGCGACATTCGTTACTCCTACTTCTACTGGATTAACGAGATGCAGCGCTCTGGCCCCCTAGGCTACGGACCTTCGTTGAGCGACCCTGACTCTGGTCAGCTCATCAGCGCGACGGCGAACATCTACGGCGGTGTGATTCACACCTACAGCCAGTATGCCGCTGATATGATTCGCTTGGTCAATGGTGACATTGACACCGATGACGTCATCACGGGTCAGTGGATCCGCGACGCGCTCAAGGACAAGGCGCCCAGCTCCCCTAACCACGATCCCACGGAGACCTTCCAGGGCGGGCTCACCTCCGCTGGGCACGGACATGGACACGGCGTTGAGATGGTGACCATGGCCGATGGCTTCCAGATCCCCAAAGAGGTCTTCGAGTCACTGGAAGTGCCTCAGATGAACCGGAACCCCGAGTGGGAGTACCCGGAGCTGATGGAGTTCTTACGACACCCTGAGACGTTTAAGAACTACGTCCAGACCTCACTCCCCGCCATGGATCCTTCACATGGTCACCTTCGCTTGAATAAGCTGAAGGGGACGATGATCGAGGACCTCATGATCAACGGCGAGATTGAGTTCGCCGGAGCCATGATGGACCCCGCTGGTGAGCTCAGCGCTGAAGAGCTGAAAGAGAAGATGTCTCCGCTCAGCTGGGCATCCAAGCACGCCATGAAGCAGGAGGACGAGCGCGTTAAGCTGCTCGCCAAGAACAACCTCTTCATGGGTGAGTTCATCGATGATGCGCTCTGGGGCCTCGCCAAGGACCTTCAGCAGAAGGGCTTCGAGGGCGATGAGCTTCGCCTCGAGGTGGGCCGCCGAATCCTTCGCGGCGTGCTTGAGCACGAGGTGGGCCACACCGTGGGTCTGCGCCACAACTTCTCTGGCTCCGTCGACATCTTCAACTTCCATGAGGAGTGGTACGAGGCGCGCGAGAAGGACCTCATCTTCTGCAAAAACGATGACACCTGTGACGACGTGGGCGGCGAGACTTGCGCTATTAGCGACTGCACCACCGACGACGACTGCATCCTGGGTACGCTCTGCTACCAGGGACAGTGCTCAGGGCCTGAGGCGGATGACCCCTCTGCTCTGACCCCGACCGGTGTGTGCTCCTTCCGTATGGAAGACCTGACCTGCAACAACTCCGCTGAGTGTGGTGAGGAGGAGGCGATCTGCTACAACGGTGGATGCCACACGCCTTCCCGTCAGTTCGTACCCCGTACGTCCATGACCGACAACGAGAAGGGCGATCGCCGTACAGAGTACCAGTACTCCACCTGCATGGACTACGGTGGCCGCTTCAACTCGGACTTCCACGGCCTCGGCAAGTACGACTACGCAGCCATCATGTTCGGCTACACGCAGTTGGTTGAGACCTACTCGAACACGACCAAGGTCTACGACCGTGTGAACCGTGCGTCGGAGCTTACCGGCCTCCCCGTGGAGCAGTGGTCCTTCTACTTGAACACGGACTACTGGCCGAACCGCGGCATGGGCTTCTTCCACCCCTTCCAATACCTCACCTCGTACATCGGTGTAGAGGAGAACAAGGAGCGTATCCCTCGTCCTTACGAGCAGGTGCGTTACCAGAAAGAGATGATCTCGAACGACGTCCGAGAGTGGACCGACATCGAGCACCTCGAGGTTCCCTACGCTTACTGCTCGGACGAGTTCCGCGGCAACATGGGCTGCTACTACTTCGACATGGGTGTCGACATGGGCGAGATGGCCCGCCACGCACGTGACCAGCTGACCCATTACTACATCTTCGATGCCTTCAAGCGTGAGCGCCTCTTCTACGGTGACTACGGCAACCCGGCGTCTTACTTTGGTCGTATCTACGACCGTTACTTCCGCGTCCTCGGTGACGTCGGCATGTTCTTCGCGTTCTACGACACGCTGCTCTTCCGCTACTCGTGGTACCAGAGCTGGAAAGACAACCCGATGGGCGGCGCCAGTATGGAGCGCTCTGCGCTGCAGACCTTCGGCTACCTCCAAGACGTCGTGTCGTCACCTGCGCCAGGTTCGTACAGGCTTGAAGAGGTCCGCCCTGGTCAGACTGCGTACGTGAACTTCGACCTCACGACGGGCGCCGAGGGCAGTGAACTCGACATCCCGCTCGGCGTCGGACGCTTCCCGACAACTCAGTTCTCCCAGCAGTACGGCTACGACTGGAACCAGCATCCGCTGTGGTTCGGTAGCTTCTGGGAGAAGCTCGGTGCGCTCATGACCCTGACCGACTCGACGGCCTACTTCGTCGACACCGCGGTGGGCGAGCAGCTCGACATCGGCATCGGCACGTCGCTGGGTTACAACACGGTCTTCGACGATGAGATGAACGCCTTCTTGGGCGGCATCATCGCCGACGAGATGACCCTCTACTCAGGTCGCTGGGACGAGGTGGGCCAGAAGTACACGCCGCCCTCCATCTCCCTCGCTGCGCCGAGCGGTGACGTCGTGGAGCCGGGCTTGAACACCTTCACCTTGAAGCTCTACGCGGCGGTCTACGGGTTGGCGTTCTTGCCAGCCGGCTTCGACCCACGCTTTATCGACGCGACGGCGGTCTACCTCGATGGTGAGGCGACTCAGTACAGCCATGACGATCCTACGATCGTGGAGCATCGCTTCAGTGACCCGGTTGGCGGAAAGGTCTACGTGGCTTACTCCAACAACTACGGTGAGTTCGACGCGGTGAAGATCTCCTCCGGAGCCGTCCTGATTGACCGAGCTCAGGCGCTTGCAGACGACTGGCAAGAGGCCACCGGTAATGACCGCCTAGAAATCGAACGACAGATGTCCGACCTTCGAGAGATCCTCGATGTGCTGCGCAACCTCAATCACATTTACGGCGCTAGCACGCTCGGCCTGTAGGGAGAATGACGATGCATAACCAGACGATCACATTTGGATTGAAAGGCGTGTCCCGACTCGCCTGTGCCTTGCTTGCGCTTCCCCTCCTTGCCGGGAGTGGATGTGTGCAGCCTGAGGAGATCAACCGGGTTCAGCCAAACCTCATCAAGAAGAGCGACCTCGTCGGCGAGTGGTACATGCTCGACACGGTGGTAAAGGCGCCCTACGCAGGTACCCGTGGCTTTAACGGCTACCAGGGTGCAGTGGACCGCGGCGTCTTCGAGGTGGAGGAGGACTATGTCTACTTCTACCGGACCTACGAGTTCGTTCAGAACGTCGAAGCCCAGGGCATGAAGGGCGACACGGACACTCCGCTTCTCGATGAGAACGGGGACCCCGTCGTGATCACCCGCACGTTGCCTGACGGCACGACAGAGACCGTAGAGCGCTACGTCTACCGGAGCGCCCCTTTGGCGCGTTGGATGATCAAGTCTCACGTGGATGTCCGCAAGTCCTACAACCCGCTGACGGGCGAGGAGTCTAACGTCACGGTCGAGGACGGCAGCGAGAAGTACTGGTACCAGCGCGACTATGTCCGCGTGGACTTCGGCATCGACATGGGCCTGAACTTCAAGCGCATGGGCACGATGATGGCCGGCATCTACGAGGGCGACGTCTCCGCAGAGGGACTTCAGTTCCGCGTCGAGGATGACGGGCAGTACATGGACTGGGTGACCAAGTACATGATGCCAGCGCCTGCGATGTACTTAGCGGGTTACGGCCGTGTCCCGGCGTGCCTCTTCTACGCTTGGTACATGGGGGCTTACTACGAGTGTGATGTGGAGGAGATCCACATCCGCACCTCGATGAAGCGCGTGGATCCGAACAACACCTACCAGGCGCTCGATTACAACGACCACATGATGTCTCGCTTCGGATTCTTCCGTAGTCATCGTCAGCAGTGGGACGAGAACTTCGGCTCCACCTTCAGTGACGCCACGCATCAGGCAAACCGTTGGGATATGTGGCAGGAGTGGATCCTGGACGACTCGGGCAACCCTCAGTACGACCAGATGCAGACCAAGCCGATCGTGTACTACATCTCCCCGGACTTCCCGCCGGAGTTGATGCCAGGTGCCCTCGACCTCGCCGACCAGTGGAACAAGCTCTTCGTTGAGATGGTCCGTGACATGACCGGTGATGCCTCCTTCAACGAGCGCATGTGGGTCTTGTGCGAGAACAACACCGCAGACCTTCAAAAGCGGCTGCAAGCTGACCCGAATGCGCTCGTGGCAGAGACTGACCCCGCGCTGTGTGGTGATGTCGACGCTGTGAAGTACTTGGGTGACCTTCGCTACGCTCAGGTGAACAGCGTCAATGAGCCGACCCAGTTTGGTCTCTATGGCTATGGACCGTCCGCAAATGATCCGCTCACCGGTCAGACGTTCCATGCCAACGCCAACATGTACACCGGCAACATCCGGCAGGGTGCTTGGACGGCTGTGGACATGATTGAGTACGAGGCAGGCGTTCAGAGTTTCCGCGATGTGACGCAGTCCGAGCACATCGAGATCAAGAACAGCACGGCAGCCCTCAAGGGCACCCAGCGTTCACCTCGCTCGTACGCCTCGGTGGAGGACGCTCAGTTCGCTGCACTGCAGACGATGGAGATGCAGGCGGCTAATGGGCTGACGCAGAACGCGCTCCCGACTGACGAGACGAACTTCGCAAAGGCCCGCGCTAACCGCCTCTTGAACAAGGAGAGCGTCGAGTGGCTGTGGAAGAACGCCGACATGGCGGCCCTCGCCGGTGCACCCGTCTTCGATCTTGAGAAGATCGACGACCCCGATGGGCTCTTGGAGGACATCGTCCACCCGACCCACATGATGGATACGGAGGCGATGGTTCGCGAGCGCCTCGAGGAGCAGCAGGCCCACGGCCTTCAAGCCATCGATATGGCGGAGTCCTTTGATGACACCACGCGCGGCCTCGCTCTTGAGTACAAGGCTGTCTACGATAAGGCCGTCTGTGAGGGTGTCCAGGCACAACTCCAGGACGGCGAAGACCTCGTCTTCGACTTGTCTGTCTTCGACGAGCCCGGCGCACCTTGCAGCTTCACCGACGACGCCACGGGAGAGACCTACACGGACTCTAGCGCGTGCTCCGAGGACCAGGTCTGCACCTACCTCGACCAGGCCGACGTCCAGCGTAAGTACTGCCTGACTCCCTGCAACACGGGTGATCTCCTTGACCAGCTCCGCGCCGAGATTCGCCGCGTGAACCAGATCTCGAATCAGGTTTACTGGGATCCGAACGCGCTCTACAGCGACGTGAAAGATGACCGTGTCCGCACGAGCCAGCTGGCGATGCGCGCGATTCTGGAGCCTGTGCGACAGGAGGTCTTCGAGGACGTCTTTGACCGCATGTGGTCCACGATCGCCCTCCACGAGGTCGGTCATACCATGGGTCTTCGCCATAACTTCGCGTCCTCCACGGACGCGCTGAACTACTTCCCCGAGTACTGGGAGCTTAAGGGCACCGAGGACAGCGAGGGTACTTGGCATCCGACTAACCTCTGGGAGCGTGAGACGCGCAGTCAGGTGGGACAGCGGATGCGTGAGAATCAGCAGACCTCCGTGATGGAGTACGGTGCTGGCTTCAATTCTCGCTACAAAGGCCTCGGTAGCTACGACTACGCGGCCGTCTACTTCGGGTACGGTGGCTTGCTGAACGTCTTTAATAAGGCGCCTGACATGAGCACCTTGGAGACGGATCTCGAGGAGCCGGAGGACAGCGATCCGACCAACTTCGGCCTGCGCCCTGGTATCGAGCAGCCGCTGGCGAAGGTCCTGCGTAAGCGCCACCACACCAACTACCCTGAGATCTTCGGCGGTGTGGAGAACATGTACGACCGCCGTGCGGTGCCCTGGCAAGACCTCATCGCTGTCGGCGACGATGGTGAGCGTGTGGCATGTAATATGTTCGACGACCCTTACGACACCGCAGTGTGTGGTCAGGCCAACTCCTTCTGTCGTGCGTTCCCGACCGGGCACTTCTGCACGAAGCCGGACATGGTCGAGGTGCCGCTCCGCTTCTGCTCGGATGAGTTCAACCAGCGTTCACCGACTTGCCAGACCCGCGATGAGGGTGCTGACATGTTCGAGATCGTGACCAACTCGATCGACGACTACGAGGCCTACTGGCCCTTCCGTGCCTACAAGCGTGACAACGACTTGTTCTACCCTGGTCGTACCTACTACGGCCGCGTCATGGGTGACATGCTGCAGTGGCGTAAGCACTGGGAGCACTGGGCGTACGACTACGCGCGCTACAACATGGTCGAGGCGAACGGCGTCGGCTGGTGGGAGAACCGCTACGGTCAGCCCTGGCACCTCGACGTCAACGGTGGACTCTCCGAGACCATCGCTGCGCAGGCCATCTTCACGCAGTTCGCGAACATCTTCGGCCGGCCCTCGACAGGCTACTACGGCTGGAACAGTCAGAAGAACCGCTACGAGCCTGTCGTCAACAACGGCAAGAACAGCTACTGCAACTTCCACGACGTCTATGAGGACACGGGCGCCCGCCCGATGTACCCGAGCTATGACTTCTCGGGTTACATCTACACGCCATCGCGTGCAGGGACCTTCTACGACCGCCTTGGTGCGCTGCAGATCATGACTTACCCGTACCTGATCTTCGCAACAGGCGTCGACCGCATGTACGACATGAAGCGCTTCCGTTTGTCCTTCGCGGACGTCTGGCCACAGCGTATGCAGAACATCTTGTCCGGCCTCGTGACCGGCGACCCGGCTCCCTTCGGTTGGTGCATTGAGCATGTCTTCAGTGACAACAACACCGACAAAGAGGTCGACTGCGGTAAAGCAGACCCGACCATCGTGAAGGAGCGCATGTGGTTCGGTACGACTGAGGAGTTCGACGCGTGGTACGACAACTGTGAGCCACTGACGATTGAGCCGGAGTACACGTTCCCGACGACTCAGTACCGTCTCCCTGCGCTGGCGACCATCTACGGCATGGTTAACCTGGCGACGACCTTCGACCAGAGCTTTACGGACCGCATCCGGCTCTGGCTCGACGGTGGCGGTACGGACATCACGATCCCCGACGGTTTCGAGACGATCACGTACTCAGACCCGTTCTCGGGCAAGACTTACGTGGCGTCCTACGACCCAGAAGAGTTCGACCCCTACGCGAAGGCCCGTCCTCGTGACACGCTCCCTGGTCAGACCATCGAGCCTCACGGGCACAAATACTGGCCTGCAGCGTACATGCTCGCTCGCGCCAATGAGCTCTTGGGTGAGTACGGTGGGAACATGACTCAGCTCTCTGATGAGTACACCTACAGCGAGCTTCAGCAGATGGTCGGCCGTATGGAGATCATTCGAGGCCTCTACCGAGCCATCGAGTTCGGCTGGTAGGTCGTCACGCTACGCGTTAACGCAACGCCCCGAAGCACGATGTGCTCCGGGGCGTTTTGCGTTTAGGGGCGCCGCTTAGGGTCTCAGGAAGAGCCACCAGGCCCCGCGGCCGCCCTGCTTCGGGGCGGCTGGGGAGTGCTCAGCGACGTGCTCCCGAAGTGGGCCGCCAAGCCACGTTTGCAGCGCTGCGCGTAAGACAGCACCCTTCTTCGAGTGCAGGCCCTGTCCGCAGATCACTAGGAGCACTCGGTGCCCTCGGCGCCGAGCCTCTAAGATGCATGCCTCCAAGGCTGTCCAGGCTTGTGCTTCGGTATGACCGTGGAGATCAAGCCGCACGTCAGCGACCATCTCGCCCCGACGGATCAAGCGCGCGCGGCTTGGCTGCGCCTGCGGAGCCCTCGCAGCGGCTGGGCTCTTCTCCTCAGGGACCTCGTGTAGGGCGCCCATCGCGCTCAAGAAGACGTGGTCCTCGGCGGCATGGCCAGCACGCGCCTCGCGCTGACTCGCTTCTAGCAGCAGACTTCGTGTCCCCAGACGTTGTGTGAGAAGGGCGTCGTCGACCCCGAGTCCCTCGAGTCCATCCGTCACGTCGAGGCTCGCCATCGCCTCCTCAAAGAGCTTGTCGTCGTCTCCGCTCACGGTCGCCTCCTCGCCATGCGCTGAGCCTAACCGACACGCCAACCATGAAACCACCCCGGACCTGCAGAGAGCGCAGTACACGCCCTCCGTGACTCGTGATAGGGGTGTGGCCGAACCGAGCGAGGAGGAATCATGCGCGCAGAAGACCGACTGATTGTAGCCATCGATGAGCCCGATCCGGTACAGGCTCGCGCACTCATCGGTGAACTACAGCCGACTGTGTCCTGGTTCAAGGTCGGGATGACCCTGTATTTCCGGACGGGGCCGATCTTTGTGACCGATTTGATCCGCTCGGGTGCTCAGGTCTTCCTTGACCTCAAGTGTCACGATATTCCTCACCAGGTTGAGGGCGCTGTCCGTTCTCTATCTGGGCTCGGTGTGGGGCTCATTACCGTCCACACAGGGGGGGGGCCCGCCATGCTCGAGGCTGCGGCCAAAGGGGCTGCAGGGACTGACACTAAGGTGCTTGGGGTGACCGTGCTCACCAGTCTGGACGCGGACCAACTGGCTGCCGTGGGGTCCCGGCCGGAGCCGGCCTCTCTGGTCCTGCAGCGCGCCAAGCTCGCAGTAGAGTCAGGTTTGGACGGGGTGGTCGCCTCCCCCCTCGAGGCAGGCGCGATCGCGGCGATCGTCCCCCGTGATTTCGAGATCGTGACCCCAGGGATCCGCCCTAAGGGCAGCGCTGCAGGCGATCAACGCCGCATCTCGACGCCCAGTGATGCGATCTCGGCGGGTGCGACGCGCTTGGTTGTAGGGCGCCCGATTACTCAGGCTGAGGCGCCGACCGACTCGGCGCGCGGCATCCTTGATGCCATCAGAGTGGCTTCATGAGCCGGCTTTACGGTCAGAATGCAGTCGAAGATCTCCTTCAAACTCACCCTGCTGCGATAGCCCGCGTCTTAATCGCGCGTGGCGCCTCTAGCTTGGACGCGTTCGCATCTCGCGTCCGGGAGCAAGGTATCCCGGTCAAGGAGGTGGCTCCAGCGGAGCTTAAGCGCCGCAGCGGTGGTCGCGGCGCCGTCTCGGTGGGGGCCGATCTGCGTTACGCCACCCCGATCGATCTTCAAGGGCTCGCGGCGTTAGCGCCCGAGGCACCCTTCATTCTTGCTCTAGACGGCGTGACCGATCCGCATAACTTAGGCGCGATCATGCGCTCAGCAGCCGCATTTGGTGCCGCTGCGCTCATCACGACTGAGCGGCGATCCGCACCCCTCAATGACGCTGCTGTGCGGGCCTCAGCTGGTGCTGTAGCGCATGTTCCACTGCTCCGCGTGACAAACCTCCCCCGGGCACTCCGGGAGCTTAAGAAGGCCGGTTATTGGGTCGTGGCGTCGTTGGCCGAAGGCGGCCAACCGCTGTGGGAACTCGATCTGACTGACGCGATCATCCTGCTCGTGGGTGCTGAAGGTGCCGGTGTGCGTCCAGGCGTCGCAGCGGTCAGCGACTTTACCGCGACGCTCCCCTTGCCGGGCCCTGTTCAGTCTCTGAATGCGAGCGTGTTCGCTGGAATTGCGGCTTCCGAGGCCGCGCGTCAGCGCGCTGTGCGCACCGAGTAGACGGTTGCCAGAAACGTGACCCGATAAGCCAATTATCGACGTCGAGAACAGGTGGTTGACACGCTATAGGGCCTACCGTATAAGGCGCCCCTCATAGCGAGGGACCTGCGCGCGCAGGGGCCTCGTTAGCCTTGCTGGCGTAGCTCAATTGGTAGAGCAGCTGATTTGTAATCAGCAGGTTGCGGGTTCAAGTCCCATCGTCAGCTATCCGCTCTTTTACAGCTCGACGTCGTTGGATTCCCCAAAATATGGGGAGGGATACCCGAGTGGCCAAAGGGGGCAGGCTGTAAACCTGCTGGCTCACGCCTACGGAGGTTCGAATCCTCCTCCCTCCACCACGGCGTCTCTCGGGACGGACTTCGCTGGTCTACGCGGGAATAGCTCAGTTGGTAGAGCATCAGCCTTCCAAGCTGAGGGTCGCGAGTTCGAGCCTCGTTTCCCGCTCCATTCGATTGGTAGTTTCTGGCGAGTCCCCCCGAGAGGCGCCACGCATGCCTGCGTAGCTCAGGGGTAGAGCGCGTCCTTGGTAAGGACGAGGTCCCCGGTTCAATCCCGGGCGCAGGCTCCAGCGTCAACTTGTATGCGAATACGGTCGACGCGCTCAGAGAGTCCAGATATACGACACAAATCGAGTTTCCACAGGGGCAACGTCCCCTCAATGAACCGGCGGTCTAAATGCCGCCCCCCGGTCTCCTGGTCGGGACCACATAAGGAGAAGCCAAGATGGCCAAGGAAAAGTTCGTTCGCACTAAGCCGCACGTCAACGTGGGTACGATCGGCCACGTCGACCATGGCAAGACCACACTCACTGCCGCAATCACCAAGGTGCTCGCAGCGAAGGGTCAGGCCGACTTTATGGCCTTTGACGCCATCGACAAGGCGCCGGAGGAGAAGCAGCGCGGTATTACGATCTCGACCGCGCACGTCGAGTACGAGTCCGCCAATCGCCACTACGCTCATGTGGACTGCCCGGGTCACCAAGACTACGTCAAGAACATGATCACAGGTGCCGCCCAGATGGACGGCGCAATCCTCGTGGTTGCAGGAACTGACGGTCCGATGCCCCAGACTAAGGAGCACATCCTCCTGGCTCGCCAGGTTGGCGTTCCTTACATCGTAGTCTTCGTCAACAAGTGCGACATGGTCGACGACGAGGAGCTCTTGGAGCTCGTCGAGATGGAGATTCGTGACGAGCTGAACAAGTACGAGTTCCCCGGCGATGACCTTCCGATGGTCTTCGGTTCGGCGCTCAAGGCGCTTGAGGCTCCTGACTCCGACCACGCTGACGCCAAGTGCGTCCTCGACTTGGTCGAGCAGCTGGACACGTACATCCCTGAGCCGAAGCGCGACATCGATCGTGACTTCCTCATGCCCATCGAGGATGTCTTCTCAATCCAGGGGCGTGGTACCGTGGTGACGGGTCGTGTTGAGCGCGGCATCGTGACCGTCGGCGACAAGATCGAGATCGTGGGTATCCGCGACACGACTGAGACGACCTGCACAGGCGTCGAGATGTTCCGTAAGCTCCTTGACCAAGGTCAGGCGGGCGACAACTGCGGCATCCTCCTTCGTGGTACGAAGAAAGAGGATGTGGAGCGCGGTCAGGTCCTGGCGAAGCCGGGCTCGATCAAGCCCCACGTCAAGTTCACGGCCGGTGCATACATCCTTAAGAAGGAGGAGGGCGGACGCCACACTCCCTTCTTCAAGGGCTACCGTCCTCAGTTCTACTTCCGTACTACGGACGTGACCGGATCCATCCAGCTGCCTGACGGCGTTGAGATGGTGATGCCCGGCGACAACATCGCCATGACCGTGACGCTGATTACGCCGATCGCCATGGACAAGGGCCTCCGCTTCGCAATCCGCGAGGGTGGCCGCACTGTGGGCGCTGGCGTCGTCGAAGATATCCTCGAGTAACCCTCGATTGGAGCACTCACCGACGGGAGGCATCCTTGGATGTCTCCCGTCGTTTTGTCTCCAAAGTGAGCGAAGAATATGGCCAAGAGTAAAGGAAATCGCGTCATCGTGACGCTCGAGTGCACCGAGGCCCGACCCCTTGGGAAGACGCCGAGCCGCTACACCACGATGAAGAATAAGAAGAACAACCCGAAGCGCATGGAGTTGAAGAAATATAACCCCTCGCTTCAGCGCCATACGGTCCATAAAGAGATCAAGTAGCGCAGTAGCCCGCGTCACGATGCGGGTTGTGAGGAGACCGGAACCCCGGGCGCAGTAAGCGTGTTGGGGTTTTGGTACGAAAAGTGCTTGACGATAAGAAATAGGGGCCCTTATGGTCCCGCCGCTCTGAGCCAGAGCGTTGCGTGGATGCCCTGGCAGAAGACAACACGTTGAGCCTCTATGCCGCATCAAGCGGACATCGGACTCAAGCCGATGCAGAGGTAGACAGAAAAAGAGCGGTGAGAAGCCGATAGGCCAGTAGCTCTTAATGGCAGAGCACCGGACTCCAAATCCGGGGGTTCTAGGTTCGAATCCTAGCTGGCCTGCCACAAATAAGAATACGACTTCAGATGACGTCGTCTTCGACAGAGTAAAACGCTCATATTGATGAGCAGAGCAGAGTCACTGGTGCCCAATCACGAAGCGGGCACCTTCATCCTACTAACTAAGAGGCAGCTGACATGGGTGTCGCGCGCTACGTCAACATGGCCTTTGTCGCAACTGGGCTCTTGGCGTGGGTCGTCTTGGCGGACTTCTTCAAGTGGTCCATCGAGCTCGTCGGACCCTCGTACAATAGCCAGATCATCGGCCATAATTTCCGCCTCGCGGAGCTCATTGGCTTGGTCCTGGCATTGGGCATGACGATCTATGCACGCCGCGATGAGCGGATTCATACCTTCGTCATGGAAGCCGGCAACGAGCTCTCCAAGGTGACTTGGCCTTCATGGCCTGAAACAAAACTTGCGACGATCGTGACCATCATTGTCACCGTCATCATCGCGATCATTCTCGAAGGATTCGACTACCTGTGGGCGGCTCTCTCCTCGATTGTTTACAACGTCTAGGTTTGAGTCTCCTTAACGACAAGGTGACAGGGGCAACACGATGAAATGGTATGCGGTGTCTACATTCTCCGGCTACGAGGCGCGTGCGAAGACGCTTCTCGAGGAGAACATCAAGACCGCTCGGCTTGAGGCTCTCTTCGGTGAGATCCTCGTGCCGACTGAGGAAGTGGTTGAGCTTCGCGGAGGTGCCAAGCGCACGATGCAGAAGAAGCTCATGCCGGGCTACATGTTCATCCAGATGGACCTCGTCACGGAAGCTTGGCACTGCGTCAAAGATACCGAGAAAATTACCGGGTTTGTTGGCGATGACAAGAACCCGAAGCCCATCAGCGAGCGCGAGATCAAGAAGCTCACGCAGCAGGTGGAAGAGGGCGCTGTGCGGCCTACGACTCAGAAGATGTTCGAGGAGGGCACCAACGTCCGCGTTGTCGATGGCCCCTTCTTGAACTTCAGCGGAACGGTCGAAGAGGTCCTCTCGGCCAAGCAGAAGGTGCGGGTGCTGGTCAGCATCTTCGGGCGAGCGACGCCCGTCGAGCTCGACTTCATGCAGGTAGAACGAATGTAGCGACGGTAGCTCCCATATCAGGGCGCTATCGCGGACAAAGAGGAGGCCATCATGGCCAAGAAAATCATCGGACAAATCAAGCTTCAGGTGCCGGCCGGTAAGGCCAACCCGTCTCCCCCTGTGGGCCCTGCTTTGGGTCAGCACGGTGTGAACATCATGCAGTTCTGCAAGGAGTTCAACGCCAAGACGCAGCAAGACGCCGGCTTGATCATCCCCGTCATCATCTCGGTCTACGCCGACCGAACCTTCTCCTTCATCACCAAGACGCCGCCTGCTGCGGTGCTCCTGCTTCGTGCAGCAAAGGTGAAGAAGGGCTCGGGGACGCCGAACTTGGTGAAGGTTGGCAAGGTGACTGAGGCTCAGGTGCGAGAGATCGCTGAGCTCAAGATGCCTGACCTCTACGCCTCCTCGGTCGAGACAGCCATGAACAGCATCCGCGGCACCGCGCGGAGCATGGGACTTACGGTCGTCGCATAGCGACGGCTACTTTTTAGGACTCTGATGGTGGGAGGGGCTCAGCCCTGACGGACCACCCAGGAGCGAGATAATGAGCAAAAGAGGAAAGCACTACCAGTCTGCCGCTTCGAAGATTGACCGCGATAGTCGATACGGTCTTCAAGAGGCGATGACCCTGGTTAAGGAGACCTCGTCGACGAAGTTCGACGGGACCGTCGACATCGCCGTCCGGCTCGGTGTGAATCCACGCCACGCTGACCAGATGGTGCGAGGCGCTGTTGTGTTGCCGCACGGCACAGGCAAGAGCGTACGAATCGCGGTCTTCGCGAAGGGCGACAAGGCTCAAGAGGCTAAGGACGCTGGCGCCGACTTTGTGGGCGACGACGACTTGGTCGAGAAGATCAAGGGTGGTTGGATGGACTTTGACAAGTGCATCGCGACGCCGCCCATGATGGCGACCGTCGGTAAAATCGGTCGTGTCCTAGGACCCCGCGGTCTTATGCCGAACCCCAAGTCCGGCTCCGTCACCTTCGACGTGGGTCAAGCTGTGGCAGAGGCGAAAGCGGGTAAGGTCGACTTCCGTGTTGAGAAGGCGGGCATTGTCCACGCTGGTATCGGCAAGGTGTCGTTCTCCATTGAACAGTTGGTGGCCAACGCACAAACGTTGATCGACCAGCTCGTGAAGATGAAGCCTTCGACAGCAAAGGGAACCTACGTGAAGACGATCTCGATCTCTTCCACGATGGGCCCCGGCGTACGGGTGAACCCGGGCTCGGTCATCGAGCTGTAGAGGTTATTTAGACACAGGGCGGCGACATGAGTCGTCGCTGGAAACCGTGACGGGCGGACCCCGTCGTTTGAGAGGTAGTGCCAGGTCCAACCGGTCGCTAATCGTCAGAGAAGTTGGAGGGCGAGGCCCTTGATGTCGTCAGTCGGCGACTCCAGCGGAGGCGGAAAGCGCAAGAGTAGGGGCCATCCAAATTCAGGCTCGTTCGCCGATGACAGTTTTACTGTCCTAGGTTGGTGACACGGACCGCGGCCCGGCACGTAGGCAACATGGAGTACTAGTACTCCAAGGGAGTAGGGATGAACCGGCAAGAGAAGACCCAGCAGGTCAGTGAACTGACTGAGCTCTTCGACGGCGCGCAGCTCATAGTGATCACGGAGTATATCGGGATGAACGTGGCCAATATGGTCGAGTTCCGAACGAAGCTTCGTCAGACCCAGGGCGGTTATCGGATCGTCAAGAACACTCTCGCGAAGCTCGCTTTGAAGGACGCCGAGGGCAACGCGCTCGCGGACAAATTCAAGGGGCCAGTTGGTGTGGCCTACACCAAGGAAGATGCCGCGGCGACCGCAAAGGTCGTAACTGAGTTTGCCAAAGAGCACCCAGAGCTGCAGATCACGGCTGGCATGATTGCCGGCGGAACGTTGGTCGACGCTAAGGGAATCGAGGCGCTCGGTAATCTGCCCAGCAAGGACGTCCTCCGAGCCAAGTTGCTCGGCGCTATGTCAGGGGTACCGCAGAACTTCCTCGGTGTGCTCACCGCGCCCAGTCGCGATCTCGTGGGAGTGCTTCAGGCGAGGCATGACGCGCTTACCAACGAATAGCTCATACGGTTTTTGACCCTAACGATTTGAACGGCGTGAACGACGCCACACAGGAGAGAACAATGGCAGACCTCAGTATCGACCAAGTTAAAGAGTACCTCGGAAACCTCACCGTCCTTGAGCTGGCTGACCTCGTGAAGGCCCTCGAAGAGGAGTGGGGCGTCAGCGCAGCAGCACCCGTGGCCGTGGCAGCAATGCCTGGTGCCGGTGGCGGCGACGCTGGTGCAGCAGCCGAGGAGCAGACCGAGTTCGACGTGAACTTGATCTCTGCTGGCGACAAGAAAATCGCCGTCATCAAGGCGGTTCGCGAGATCACCGGCTTGGGCCTCAAGGAGGCCAAGGCGCTCGTGGACGACGTGCCGAAGGCGATCAAGGAGGGCGTGTCCAAGGACGAAGCCGCCGAGATCGAGACGAAGATCAAAGATGCAGGCGGCTCCGTGGAGCTCAAGTAAGAGCCTGCGCACCCCTCGGGGTGTGACTCAACCAGAGCGTCGCCGGCGTGTGTCGGCGGCGTCTCTGTTGAGTGTTGAGATGACCGGGCACTGCTCGGTTTCCCGCGTCGGACTGGCGCGTTCCTAGTGCCGACTGTTATGTCGGCTAACCGGATATCAAGGAGCGATCGTGGCTGCTCGCACCCTCAGGGACCTACGAATTCGAAAGAACTTTGCGAAGGTCCCCAAGATCATCGACATCCCCGACCTCATCAACATCCAGCGGAACTCTTACGAGAAGTTTCTGCAGGCGAATGTCTCCGCTGAGAAGCGCGAGGACGTTGGACTGCAGGGCATCTTTAAGAGCGTCTTCCCGATTCGGGATTTCAATAAGACGGCCCAGCTGGAGTTTCACGCCTACCACCTCGAGCCGGCGAAATATGACGTCGACGAGTGTCGGGCGCGAGGCATGACGTTCTCCTCGCCGATCAAGGTGACCATTCGCTTGGTTACCTGGGATACGGACGAGGCGGGTAACCAGTCCATCCGTGACATGAAGGAGCAGGAGGTCTACTTCGGCGAGATCCCGCTGATGACCGACCACGGTACCTTCATCATCAACGGCACCGAGCGCGTTGTGGTCAGCCAGCTGCACCGTTCGCCAGGCGTGTTCTTCAACCACGACAAGGGCAAGACCCACTCGTCGGGTAAGTTGTTGTACAGCGCACGAATCATCCCGTACCGCGGCTCTTGGTTGGACTTCGAGTTCGACCACAAGGACCTGCTGTACGTGCGCATCGACCGACGTCGTAAGATGCCGGCGACGGTTCTCTTGCGCGCCCTCGGCTACACGCCGGACCAGCTCCTCGACATGTACTACGACACGGAGACCCTCCACTTCGAGGCCGACGGTCGCACCATGCGGGATCTGGACTTCGACCTGGTCCAGGGGTTGAAGGTCACTGAGGACATCCTCCATCCCGAGACGGGTGCGATCCTCGTCAAGAAGGGCAAGAAGCTCGGACGGGCCAACATTCGTCGCATCAAAGATGCTGGCGTGACGCAGACTGAGGTCTCGGAAGAGGAGTTGATGGGGCGTGTCTTTGCGCGTGACGTCATCAACTTTGAGACTGGCGAGATCATCTACAGCTGCAATGACGAGATCGACAGTGAGTGTCTGATCGCGCTTCGCGACGCGAAGATCGAGACGGTGAAGCTCCTCTTTATCGATCCTCTCACCGCAGGCTCCTTCCTCCGCGACACCTTGAAGGCCGACAAGCTGGAGAGCGAGGACGAGGCGATCTTGGAGATCTATCGGCGCCTTCGCCCGGGAGATCCTTCCACGGTGCAGCAGGCAAAGACCTACTTCACCAACCTGTTCTTCAACGCGAGCCGCTACGATCTCTCAGAGGTTGGCCGCGTGAAGCTCAACCACAAGCTCCATAAGGGCAATGAGGTTGAAGAGAACGTGATGACGGAGCCCGACATCGTCGAGACCGTGCGTTACCTTATCGAGCTGAAGAACGGCCGCACCGGCTACACGATCGACGACATCGATCACCTCGGCAACCGTCGAGTTCGCGCTGTGGGTGAGCTTCTAGAGAACCAGTACCGTATCGGCTTGGTTCGTATGGAGCGCGCCATTAAGGAGCGCATGTCCATGTCTCAAGAGCTTGAGACGCTTATGCCACACGACTTGATCAACGCGAAGCCAGTCAGCGCGGTGGTTAAGGAGTACTTCGGCTCGAGTCAGCTCAGTCAGTTCATGGACCAGACGAACCCGCTCAGTGAGGTGACCCATAAGCGTCGCCTCTCCGCGCTTGGACCGGGTGGTCTGACGCGAGACCGTGCCGGTTTCGAGGTTCGCGACGTCCACACGACCCACTTCGGCCGTGTGTGTCCGATTGAAACCCCTGAGGGTCCGAACATCGGCCTTATCGCGTCACTCGCGACCTACGCCCGCGTGAATCGGCTTGGGTTCATTGAGACGCCTTATCGCTCGGTGGACTCTAGCGCAGTGACGGGTCAAGTCCGCTACTACTCCGCCCTTGAGGAGGAGTCGCACACGATCGCCCAGGCGAACACGAACCTGAACGACAAGGGTCAGCTGACCGATGAGCTCGTTCCGGCGCGTGAGAAGGGCGACTTCCAGTTGGTAGATCCCGAGCAAGTGACGCTGATGGACGTGAGTCCCAACCAGCTGGTGAGCGTCGCGGCGTCGCTGATTCCGTTCCTCCAGAACGATGACGCAAACCGCGCCTTGATGGGCTCCAACATGATGCGCCAGGCGGTGCCGCTGCTTCGTACGTCTTCACCTCTGGTGGGTACGGGGCTTGAGCGGGTTGTGGCCGCAGACTCCGGTGTGACCGTCGTCGCACGGAACACTGGCGTGGTCGAGTCCGTGGATGCGGGCCGAATCGTGATCAAGCCCGACGCGCTCGACACCGACATCGACGCCAAGCCTGACATCTTCAACTTGGTGAAGTACCAGCGCTCCAACCAGAACACCTGCATCAACCAGAAGCCGATCGTCCGCAAGGGCGACCGGGTCAAGGCTGGTGACGTGGTGGCTGATGGCCCCGCGACTGAGCTTGGCGAACTGGCTCTAGGCCGTAACGTCGTCGTGGCCTTCATGCCTTGGGGCGGCTACAACTTCGAGGACTCGATCCTCATCAGTGAGCGCGTGGTCAAGGAGGACCTCTTCACCTCGATCCATATCGAGGAGTTCGAGTGCACCGCCCGAGACACCAAGCTCGGTAAGGAAGAGATCACTCGCGACATCCCGAATGTCGGTGAAGAGGCCATGATGCAGCTCGATGAGGCTGGCATTGTGCGCATTGGGGCCGAGGTTAAGACGGGAGATATCCTCGTCGGCAAGATTACGCCGAAGGGCGAGACGCAGCTCTCCCCTGAAGAGAAGCTTCTTCGCGCCATCTTCGGCGAGAAGGCTGGCGACGTTCGTGACACTTCCTTGCGCGTCCCACCGGGCGTGAAGGGGACGGTTATTGACGCCCGAGTCTTCTCCCGTAAGGGGGTCGAGAAGGACTCGCGTACGCTTGAGATCGAGGAAGCCGAGGAGATCAAGCTCCGGAAGGACTTGGGCGACGAGGTGAAGATCATGCGCCGCGCGGCCTACAGTCGCATCGCGCGCCTCCTCGATGGACACAAGACGGCCGCGAAGCTCGTGAGCGACAAAGGCGATGTGTTGATCGGCAAGGGTGTGGCTCTGACGAGTGACAGCCTCGCCGAGGTACCTCAGAAGTACTGGCGAGACATCCAGGTCGTGGACGGTGACGAGATCGCCGTGACCGTGGAGCGCATCGCTAAGGAAGTCGAAGAGTCTGTGGCTCAGGTCGACAATCACTTCGAGGAGAAGATCAAGCGCTTCCAGAAGGGTGATGAGCTGCCTCCGGGCGTCATCAAGATGGTCAAGGTCTACCTCGCCATCAAGCGTAAGCTCCAGGTCGGCGACAAGATGGCTGGACGCCACGGCAATAAGGGCGTCATCAGCCGCATCCTCCCCGAGGAGGATTTGCCGTACTTGCCTGATGGTAGCCCTGTCGACGTCGTCTTGAATCCGCTCGGCGTGCCCTCGCGCATGAACGTGGGCCAGATCCTTGAGACTCACCTTGGGTGGGCTGCTAAGGGCATGGGCGCTGCGATCGCGAAGATGGCCGAGGAGTTGGCGAACCCGAAAGCGATTCGTCAGCGCATCTTGGACGTCTACGATGACACCGAGTCCAAGGCGCTCGTCGAGTCCTTGAGCGACGACGACGTGAACCGCTTGGGCAAAATGCTCTACGGTGGTTGTCACGTGGCGAACCCTGTCTTTGACGGGGCGCTAGAGAGCGAGATTCGCGACCTGCTCGTGAAGGCAGGTGGCGCTCACTCCGGTCAGACCGTCCTCTTTGACGGTCGAAGTGGTGAGGCGTTCGATGAAGACGTGACCGTGGGTGTCATGTACGTCCTCAAGCTGCACCACCTCGTGGACGATAAAATCCACGCACGGAGCATCGGGCCGTACTCGCTGGTCACTCAGCAGCCCTTGGGCGGTAAGGCTCAGTTCGGTGGGCAGCGCTTGGGTGAGATGGAGGTCTGGGCGCTTGAGGCGTATGGCGCCGCGTTCGCTCTCCAGGAATTACTGACCGTCAAGAGTGATGACGTCGTGGGTCGTACGCGAATCTACGAGGCCATTGTGAAGGGCGAGAACACGCTTGAGCCGGGGCTTCCGGAGTCCTTCAACGTCCTTATCAAGGAGTTGAAGGCGCTTGGTCTCGATGTTGAACTCATTGAAGCTGGATAGGTAGGGGGATAGAACATGAAGGATTTCTTCAACTTCTACGAGAAGCCAAAGGACCCGCTCAGCTTTAGTGCCGTGAAGATCGGCTTGGCATCGCCCAAGAAGATCCTCGAGTGGTCGTTTGGCGAGGTCAAGAAGCCCGAGACGATCAACTACCGTACGTTCAAGCCCGAGCGAGATGGCCTCTTTTGCGCCAAGATCTTCGGCCCGGTGAAGGACTACGAGTGCAACTGCGGCAAATACAAGCGCATGAAGCACCGCGGTATCGTCTGCGAGAAGTGCGGCGTCGAGGTCATCCAGGCCAAGGTGCGCCGCGATCGCTTGGGGCACATCAACCTCGCGACGCCTGTGGCTCACATTTGGTTCCTCAAGAGCCTTCCGAGCCGTATCGGCAACTTGCTCGATATCACGCTCAAGAACCTTGAGCGTGTCCTCTACTGCGTCGCTTACGTTGTGCTCGATCCGGGCGAGACGGACAAAGAGCCTGGCGAGATTGTCAGTGAGGAGCAGTACGAGGAGATCCTTGAGCAGTTCGGTGACGAGTCGATCGAGGTCGGCATGGGCGCCGACGCCATCCGCGAGCTTCTCGAGAGCATCGACGTAGAGTCGCTCTCTGCAGAGCTCCGCGTGGCCATGAAGGAGGCTCGTTCAGAGGCCAAGCGTAAGAAGATCGCGAAGCGCCTCAAAGTCGCTGAGTCCTTCCGCGACTCGGGCAATGAGCCCGCGTGGATGGTCCTCACGACCGTCCCCGTGCTTCCTCCTGACCTTCGACCCCTCGTGCCCCTTGATGGTGGGCGCTTCGCGACGAGCGATCTCAACGACCTCTACCGTCGCGTGATCAACCGCAACAACCGCTTGAAGCGGCTGCTTGAGCTGAACGCACCTGAGATCATCATTCGGAACGAGAAGCGCATGCTTCAAGAGGCCGTGGACGCGCTCTTCGACAACGGTCGTCGAGGGAAGACCATTACTGGTCCGAACAAGCGCCCACTGAAGAGCCTCTCCGACTTGCTCAAGGGCAAGCAGGGGCGCTTCCGTCAGAACCTTCTCGGTAAGCGCGTGGACTACTCCGGTCGTTCCGTCATCGTGGTGGGTCCCGAGCTCAAGCTTCACCAGATGGGGCTCCCGAAGAAGATGGCTCTCGAGCTCTTCAAGCCCTTCATCTACAACAAGCTCGAAGAGCGTGGCTACGTGACCACGATCAAGAGCGCGAAGAAGCTTGTCGAGAAGGAGAAGGCCGAAGTCTGGGACATCCTTGACGAGGTCATCCGGGAGCATCCGGTCCTCATCAACCGTGCACCGACACTTCACCGTCTCGGTATCCAGGCGTTCGAGCCTGTCTTGATTGAGGGCAAAGCTATCCGCATCCATCCGCTCGTATGTACGGCGTTCAACGCTGACTTCGACGGTGACCAGATGGCCGTTCATGTGCCCCTCAGCGTGGAAGCGCAGATGGAGGCACGTGTGCTCATGATGAGCACGAACAACATCCTCAGTCCTGCCTTCGGCAAGCCGGTCATTAACCCGACCCAGGACATCGTCCTCGGGCTCTACTACATGACCCGTCCACGTGAGTTCGCACAGGGTGAGAACATGATGTTCTCCAGCCCTGAGGAAGTACGTGTGGCTTATGACGCCGGTTGTGTCGGCCTTCAGGCCAAGGTGAAGTGCCGTTACCAAGGCAAGATTCACGACACCACTGTGGGGCGCTGTCTGTTGACAGAGGTCGTACCGGACAGCGTGTCCTTTGACGACTACAACAAGACGCTCGGAAAGAAGGAGTGCGGCGGCCTCATCGACCTCGTCTTCCGTAGCTGCGGTACGAAAGAGACGGTCCTCTTGGCCGACTCGTTGCGTACCTGGGGTTACGAGTACTCCACGCGCTCCGGCTCCTCGATCTCGATTGAGGACCTGCGCATCCCTGACGAGAAGGCGACGGTCCTCGAGTCCGCTTCTGCAGAGGTGGCCGAGATCGAGAGCAGCTATCGTGAGGGCCTCATCACCTACGGTGAGCGCTATAACAAGGTGATCGACATCTGGGCTGCGGCCTCGGAGGAGATCGCTGACGCGATGATGCACGGGATCAAGATCGCAGAGTGCGAAGATCCAAACAGCGGTGAGAAACGCGAGCAGCCATCCTTCAACTCCATCTTCATGATGGCCGACAGTGGCGCCCGTGGTTCAGCTCAGCAGATTCGTCAGCTGGCCGGTATGCGTGGCCTCATGGCCAAGCCATCGGGTGAGATCATCGAGACGCCCATTACGGCGAACTTCCGTGAGGGCCTCTCTGTCCTCCAGTACTTCATCTCCACTCATGGTGCCCGTAAGGGACTGGCCGACACCGCGCTGAAGACGGCGAACTCAGGTTATCTGACGCGCCGCCTCGTTGACGTGGCCAATGACTGTGTCGTGACGGAGTTTGACTGCGGTACCTTGGACGGTGTCCTCGCTGAGCCTCTCGTAGAGGGCGGCGACGAGATCGAGCCGTTGCGCGACCGGATCCTTGGTCGTGTGGCCTTGGACGACGTCGTCGATCCCTACTCGGGTGAGGTGCTGGTCCATGCTAACGACGAGATCAACGAGGAGCGCGTCGAGCTGATCGAGAACGCAGGAATCAAGCAGGTGGACATCCGCTCTGCGCTGACCTGCCGCACGGTCAACGGCGTCTGCGTCCTCTGCTACGGTCGTGACCTGGCGCGTGGTCAGATGGTCAACATCGGTGAAGCCGTGGGTGTTATCGCCGCGCAATCCATCGGCGAGCCTGGTACTCAGCTCACTATGCGTACGTTCCACGTCGGTGGTGCCGCGAGTGCGCGTGCTGAGCAGTCAACCCTTGAGATTCGTAACGGTGGGACGGTCTCCTTCCGTAACCTGACGTCGGTGCCGAAGGCATCGGGCTCGCACGTGGTCATGAACCGCAACGCCGAGGTCGTCATCGTGGACAGCACGGGCCGTGAGAAGGAGCGCTACAGCCTCCTCTACGGTGCCGATCTCTTTGTCCAAGATGGTGCTGCGGTTGAGCCTGGTCAGAAGATCGCTGAGTGGGAGCCCTGGTCCATCCCGATCTTGACCGAGTACGCCGGCGAGGTTCGCTACGGCGACATCGTTGAAGGACAGACGGTCAAGGAAGAGGTCGACGAGGTCACCGGCTTGAGCCGTAAGGTCGTCACCGAGACCAAGGGCGATCTTCGCCCCTACGTCGAGGTCTTGGACACTGATGGTAAGCCGATCAAGATCGAGGTCCCCGACAAGGCTCCTCAGCCCCTGCGTTACATGCTGCCAGTCGGCGCAAGTATCACGGTGGCTAATAAGGACGCTGTGGCCGCTGGTGACATCCTCGCGAAGATCCCTCGTGAGACGACTAAGACCAAGGACATCACCGGTGGTCTCCCGCGTGTTGCCGAGCTCTTCGAGGCGCGAAAGCCGAAGCAGCAGGCGATCATCAGCGAGATCGAGGGTGTGGTTTCCTACGGAAAGGACACGAAGGGTAAGCGTAAGGTTATCGTGACGCCGGATGTCGGCGAGCCGATGGCCTACCTGATTCCGAAGTCCAAGCATGTCTCCGTGTATGAGGGAGACTACGTGCGCTCTGGTGACCCCCTGATGGATGGTTCACCGAACCCGCATGACATCCTTAAGGTCAAGGGCGAGAAGGCCTTGAGCCGCTACCTCGTGGATGAGACGCAGGAGGTCTACCGACTTCAGGGCGTCCGCATCAACGACAAGCACATCGAGGTCATCGTCCGTCAGATGCTGCGGTGGGTTCGTATCATCGAGGTGGGCGACACCAACTTCCTCGTTGGCGAGCAGGTGCCACGCTACCTCTTCGAGAACGCGAATAACGCGGTCTTGGCACGTGGTGGTGAGCCGGGACAAGCCGAGCCGATCATGCTCGGTATCACCAAGGCAAGCCTCTCCACGGAGAGCTTCCTTTCCGCATCATCATTCCAAGAGACAACGAAGGTTCTCACAGAGGCTTCGATCTGCGGCAAGGTCGATTACCTGCGCGGACTCAAGGAGAACGTGGTGATGGGACGCCTTATCCCAGCAGGCACTGGTGTGCCCGTTTACGGCGAGTTGGGCTTGGAGATCACGCCCGATGCGGATGAGCCTTCCTTCATGAAGGATCGTGCGTCGCAATAATCGACCTTGACTTAGCGCTTTCGCTACCTACAATGCGCGCCTCTCGTGGGGAGGCCGCTTACCCCACATATTCAATGGAGCTAAGGATGCCCACCATCAACCAGCTGGTCCGAACGGGCCGTAAAAAGCAGCGCAAGAAGACGTCAGCGCCTGCGCTGGACAGCTGCCCGCAGAAGCGCGGCGTGTGCGTCCGTGTCTACACGTCGACGCCAAAGAAACCGAACTCAGCGCTTCGTAAGATCGCGCGTGTTCGTCTCACGAACGGGATGGAGGTCACCTCCTACATCCCGGGCGAGGGGCACAACCTTCAGGAGCACTCCTTGGTGCTCATCCGTGGTGGCCGCGTTAAGGACCTCCCCGGTGTTCGTTATCATGTGATCCGCGGCACCCTCGATGCGACGGGTGTGGCCGGACGTCAGCGCGGTCGTTCTAAGTACGGCACGAAGCGCGGGAAGTAGGGAGAACGTCATGCCTCGTAAACGCGAAGTACCAAAGCGGCATATCAACCCGGATCCGAAGTACCACGACACCCTCGTCGCGAAGTTCATCAATGTGTTGATGAAAGACGGCAAGCGTTCGGTGTCGGAGCGTATCGTCTACGGCGCGATGGAAGTCATCAGCGAGAAGACGGGCGACGATCCCGTGAAGGTCTTTAAGAAGGCCGTGGACAACGTCAAGCCGCAGCTTGAGGTGAAGTCCCGTCGCGTGGGTGGCTCGAACTACCAGGTCCCGATCGAGGTCCGCCCCGAGCGCCGCACCGCATTGGCGCTGCGCTGGATCGTCTCCTACGCCCGAGGGCGTGGTGAGAAGGCGATGGTTGATCGTTTGGCCAATGAGCTTCTCGACGCATCGTCGAACCGCGGCACAGCCGTGAAGAAGAAAGAGGACACGCACCGTATGGCCGAGGCCAACAAGGCGTTTGCACACTACCGCTGGTAGGACCCTCTTTTCGATGAGTTCTTTAACCGGTCGGGTTCTTTCCCGGCCGGTTTTTTTTGTCCGTGCTACATGTCATGGCTATGAGGATTCGTCGTAACATCGGAATCGTTGCCCACATCGATGCGGGCAAGACGACGCTTACTGAGCAGATCTTACACGCCACAGGCGTGCTCCGCCGTCCTGGCGCAGTCGAAGATGGTTCGACCGTCTCCGATTGGCAGCGGCAGGAGCAAGAGCGAGGCATCACTATCGGAAGCGCCGCGGTCGTCTGTCGCTGGAACGACGTCGAGCTGACCCTCATCGACACGCCCGGTCATGTGGACTTCAGTATCGAGGTCTCTAGAGCGCTTACTGTGTTGGACGGTACCGTCGTCATCTTTAGTGGACCAGACGGCGTCCAAGCCCAGACGCAGACCGTGTGGCATCAGGTGGCCCAACACGATCTGCCCGCTATCGGCTTGGTCAACAAGCTCGATCGACCGGGATACGATGATGACGCCCTCCTCGAGGAAATCCGCGAGCGTCTGGGTATTGAGCCCCTCCGACTCCAAGTCCCCGTGCGCTTCGGGGGCAGTGAACTCTCGCTCATCGATCTCTTAAGCGGTCAGTTGTTGACCTGGAACCTCGTGCAGAAGAAGGCCGGCGTAAGGCCTCCAGATGTGTCTCAGCTCACCGATGAGCATGATCAACTTGTCCGACAACTGGGGCTTGAGCAGATCGCAGACGCTGTGGCGTCGAGCCATGATGACTTCGCCGAGCGCTACTTGGCAGGTGACGACCTCAGCCGGCAAGACTGGCTCACCGCCATTGCGCGCGCCACAGCAGCCCGGGCGGTGCTCCCTCTTATCTACGGCGTCGCGCGATCGGGCGCCGGACCCGCGCAGGTCCTTGATGCGGTGGTCGATCTCCTCCCGGGACCCGAGGCGGTCCAGAGTCCCCGAGTCTTTAAGGTCGGCACCGCCATTGAGGTCGGTCGACATGACTCGCTCGCCCCGGCTGCCTTTGTCTTCAAGACAGAGCGCCGCCCCCGGGGACGTCGTGCGGCCTACCTGCGGGTATTCTCCGGCACGCTACGTGCCGAGGAGCATCTGCGTGTGGTCGGGGAGGACGGCTCTTTTCAAGCCTCACAGCTCGTCCGTCTGATGGGGTCAGATGAGCTAGAGGTGACCGCATTAGAGGCTGGCACCGTGGGTGCTCTCATCCTCCATGATGGGGCTCCCAGGCTTCGCACCGGCCAGACCTTGACGACGGGCCACGAGCTCAACGTGACCTTTGAGTCGCTCTTGGTCCCGACCCCCGTGATCTCTGCGAGCCTCGAGGCTGAGGATGAGGCAGAGGACCAGCGGATGCGTCAGTTGCTAGATGAATTCGTCCACGACGATCCCTCCCTGGAGGTCCTTCATGATCGGGACACGGGCCAAACCCTCCTCGCCGGGATGGGGGAACTCCACTTAGAGCTCGCCCTTGAGCGGCTTCAACAGGACGAGGGTCTTCGCTGCAGGGTAGGGAGCCCCCGACCCCGCATGCGACGTATGATCGCGAAGGCAACAACGGCCAGCTCGACGTGTGTTCAGGACGGCCCTCAGCGCGGTGTTACGACTGTCGGTGTCTGCTTACGCCCTTCGGATACCACTGAGATCGAGACTGTGAGCTGGGGCGTCCCGATGTCTCTCGAAATACCCTCCAAGCGCGCAGTGGAAGCTGGTGTCCTCCATGCGTTGATTCACACCCATGATCTTGTCGGTGTCTCCGTCGAGATCACGGCCCTCGCGATGTCAGGGGGAGCCGTCAACCCCAGAATGCTCTGGGACGCAGGTCATGGCGCCGTATTAGAAGCCCTTGCCCAGGTAGAGGTGTCGCCGGCTGAACCCTGGATGAGCGTCACGGTAGCCACTCCAGAGAGCAGCGTCGGGCGTGTCAGCGGCGATCTTGCGCGCCGTCGCGCAAAAATATTGGGATCCGAGAGCCGGGGTACGATCCAAGTGCTCCACGTAGAGGCTCCGCTCGGCGAGATGATCCACTACGCGACTGCGTTACGATCATTGACGGCCGGCAGGGGGACATTCTCGATGCGGCCCAGTCGATTTCGCATGAGCACAGTGTTGACCGCGTAAGCAGCTGTAAACAAACGGTTTTCTTTGTATATCGGCGGTCAATGCGCCTCCTTGCTACCGCAATGGACTCGCACGTTCAATTCGTGTCCCGCTTTCTCGTTGACAGCCCCCCGTCCCCTCTGTACAACCCTGCGGCCGCTGAAATTGCGGGCTGAGAAGCACGTCGCTTCAAGTGTAGGGAGTCGCCCAAATGTCCCAAAAGATTCGCATCCGCCTCAAGGCCTATGACCACAAGCTGCTCGACCAGAGCGCGGTCGAGATCATCGAGACTGTGCGTCGCACGGGGGCGCACACGGCCGGACCTGTTCCGCTCCCGACGCGCATCAACCGTTACACGGTGCTACGTGGACCTCACGTCGACAAGAAGAGCCGTGAGCAGTTTGAGATCCGTACTCATAAGCGCCTCATCGACATCATTGAGCCGACACAGGCTACTCTTGATTCGTTGATGCGACTTGATCTGTCGGCTGGCGTCGACGTTGAGATCAAGACCTGAAAATACCAAGTTCCTTCCTCACTGTCGGCGAGTTCTTCGCTGACGGTGCGTAGACGAAGGGCGTCTCCTCTCCATCCCGGGGACGTACCCGTCGACGCTGACCTTTCCAATGGTGCCCTGCCGGGCGAAAGGTCTCATCCCATAGCAAGTAAAAATCTCAAGGTTCAGCATGGTGCTGAACCACCCGCTAGCTCAACCAGTGGCTTGACAGCCACACCGGCTTGGTGCTAGCACGCGCGTCCTTCTGCGGTCTCTCGTTGAGCGGCCCGGACACGTGACCAACCGATCAAGGAGCCATCGATCATGCCAGTCGTCGATGTCTACAATCTGGACAACAAGAAAGTCGGCACCGTCGATCTCGACGCTGAGGTGTTTGACGTTGAGGTCCGCGAGCACCTGTTCCATGAGGTCGTGACTGCCCAGTTGGCAGCACGCCGCGCAGGAACGGCGAACACTCGTGAGCGCTCAGAAGTCCACGGCGCTAACACCAAGGCCTGGAAGCAGAAAGGCACCGGCCGCGCCCGTCAGGGTTCGCGGAAGGCGCCTCACTGGGTCGGCGGTGGCACGGTCTTCGGCCCGAAGCCCCGCTCCTTCGCCAAGAAGGTCAACAAGAACACCCGCCGCTCAGCCTTGAAGGCTGCGCTGTCTGCACGGCAGCAAGAGGGGCGCTTGGTGGTCCTTGAGGACTTCCAGATGGCGGAGATCAAGACGCAGCGCGTGGCTGAGGTCCTGGGTCAGTTTGACGGCAATAAGCACCTCATCATCGACGTGGACAACAGCTCCTTGTCGAAGAGCGCTAGCAACTTGGCTGATTCGGCGTACCTCATGCCTGAAGGGTTGAATGTCTACGACATCCTTCGGCACGACAGCCTGGTCATCACCAAGGGTGCATTGGACGCAATCGCGAGGAGGCTCTCTAAATGAGTGACTCGATTTACAACGTGATCAAGCGCCCGGTGAACACCGAGAAGACGCGCGATGCCCATGACGCATCGAACCAGTACGTCTTCGAGGTGGTCCCGACCGCGAATAAGATCGAAATCCGTCAGGCGGTCGAAGAGATCTTCGGCGTGCGCGTCACCGCCGTCCGGACGATCAACGTCCGCGGCAAGATGAAGCGCTTCCGTCGCGGTATGGGCAAGAAGCCCAACTGGAAGAAGGCCATTGTCACGCTACGCGACGGGGACGTGATTGACGTCTTCGAGGGCGTCTAAGGGGGACCAAGATGGCGATCAAACGATTCAAGCCCACGAGTGCCGGCCGCCGCGATATGACGGCCGCGTCCTTCGATGAGGTCACCAAGACGACCCCAGAGCGCAAACTCCTGCGCCCGCTCACCAAATCCGGTGGACGTAACAACAATGGCCGCATCACGATGCGCCATCGTGGGGGCGGTCATAAGCGTCGCTACCGCGTCGTTGACTTCAAGCGCCGCAAAGTGGGCGTGCCCGCCACTGTCGCAGCGATCGAGTACGATCCGAACCGCGGCGCACGACTGGCGCTCCTGCACTACGCAGACGGCGAGAAGATGTACATCCTTTGGCCCAACGGCCTTGAGGTTGGCTCTCAGGTCATCTCGAGCCGGAATGCGGACATCCGCCCCGGCAACGCGATGCCCCTTGAGACGATCCCAACGGGTACGTTGATCCACAACATCGAGCTCCGCCCGCGCAAGGGCGGCCAGCTCGTGCGTGGTGCAGGTACGTCGGCACAGCTGATGGCTAAAGAGGGCAAGTATGCTCTTCTACGGCTGCCTTCCGGCGAGCTGCGTAAGGTCCTCGCGACCTGTCGCGCGACGATCGGTACGGTCGGTAACGCCGTTCACCAGAACATCAAGGCCGGTAAGGCTGGCGTCTCTCGCTGGAAGGGCAGGCGCCCGAAGGTGCGTGGTGTCGCGATGAATCCCGTCGACCACCCCCATGGTGGTGGTGAGGGGCGTACCTCTGGCGGTCGTCACCCAGTGACCCCGTGGGGCATCCCGACTAAGGGCAAGAAGACACGTAACAACAAGAAGACTGACCGGCTCATTGTTCGCCGTCGTCAGCAACGCAAGTAACGGGGGAGCACGTGCCGCGTTCAATTAAAAAAGGACCGTTCATCGATGACCATCTCATGGAGAAGGTCGAAGAGTCGGTTAAGTCCGGAAGCCGCAAGGTCATCAAGACTTGGAGCCGTCGCTCCACGGTGTTCCCTGAGATGGTCGGTTTGACCATCGCGGTTCACAACGGTCGCAAGTTCCTTCCCGTCTTCGTCACTGAGAACATGGTGGGCCACAAGCTCGGCGAGTTCTCTCCGACGCGCACCTACCACGGTCACGTGGCTGACAAGAAGGGTAAGCGCTAGAAAGCGCGAGGCAAATCATGGAAGCGAAAGCATCACTAAAACGTATTCGAATGGCGCCACGGAAAGTCCGTGTGATCTTGAACGCCATTCGTGAGCAACCCGTCGAGCTCGCCCTGGCGCAGCTCAAAATGGCGGATCGTCGTGCGGCGAAGGTCGTCCACAAGCTGCTTGCCAGCGCTGTGGCCAACATGAGCCAAGCGGTTGATGACATCGACCTCAGCGAGGTCTATGTCAAGGCGTGTTGGGCCGATGAGGGTCCGACGATGCGTCGATTCCGACCGCGTGCCATGGGGCGTGCGACGAAGATTCAGAAGAAGACCAGCCATGTGACCGTAGTGGTCGCGAGCCAAGATTAGGAGCGCAATCGTGGGTCAAAAGGTCAAACCAATCGGATTTAGGCTCGGGGTCTCAAAGACCTGGGCTTCCACCTGGTACGCGGAGAAGAACTACGCGGACTGGCTCCATGAGGATCTGGCGATTCGTCAGCTCATCAAGGACAAGGTCGGTCACGCAGGGATCTCCAAGCTGTTCATCGAGCGATCCTCGATGAAGTGCACGATCAACGTGCACACGGCGCGTCCTGGGATCATCATCGGCAAGCAGGGCAAAGGCGCTGAGCTCCTCAAAGCTCAGGTCCAGAAGCTCACAGAGTCGAAGGTTTATCTCAACATTCATGAGGTGCGTAAGGCTGAGGTCGACGCGCAACTCGTGGCTGAGAACGTAGCGACCCAGTTGCAACGTCGCGTGTCCTTCCGTCGTGCCATGAAGAAGGCGGTCCAGACCGCCATGAAGTTTGGCGCGAAGGGGATTCGTCTCAACGCAGCAGGTCGTCTTGGTGGAGCTGAGATGTCTCGTCGAGAGTGGTATCGCGAGGGTCGAGTACCCCTGCATACGCTTCGGGCGGATATCGATTATGGCTACGCCATTTCGAAGACGACTTACGGCACCATTGGGATCCAGGTTTGGATCTACAAGGGTGATGTCATCAAGGAACGAAGCGCGCGCGCATAAGCGCGGGCGGTTAACGCGGAGAGAGAGCGATGCTAGCTCCCAAGCGAATTAAATGGCGTAAGCAGATGAAGGGCCGCAACCGCGGCTTGGCGAAGGGTGGGACTGAAGTAAGCTTCGGTGATTACGCCCTTCAAGCGACGCAGCACGGTATGATGACGGCTCGACAGATCGAGGCGGCTCGTATCGCGATGACGCGCTACGTCAAGCGTTCCGGTAAAGTCTGGATTCGGGTCTTCCCTGACAAGCCTATTACCAAGAAGCCTGCCGAGACTCGAATGGGTAAAGGTAAGGGTTCACCTGAGTACTGGGTCTGCCGGGTCAAGCCTGGCCGCGTTCTCTATGAGATGCGGGGTGTTGACGAGGAGACCGCCCGCGAAGCGTTCCGCCTCGCGATGCACAAACTCCCCTTCCGGACGCGCTTTATGAAGCGTGACGAGGTGGTGGCATGAAAGCACATGACCTCCGACAGATGGAGATCGCCGACTTGGAGGCAAAGGTGGCCGCGCTTCGCGAGGACATCTTCAAGATTCGCTTCCAACACGCGACAGCCCAACTGGGCGACCCCTCGAGTTTGACGAAGGCGCGCCGCACCCTGGCACGCGCGATGACCATTCTCGCCGAGCGCACAGTAGAAGCCACGACAACGAGCGAGGCATAACGATGCAGACTCAAGCTAATAAGAAGCAGCTCATCGGTCTTGTCGCGAGCGACAAGATGCAGAAGACCGTAGTGGTCGAGGTGACGCGTCGTATGCGTCACCCGGTCTACTCTAAGTACATCAAGCGTCGTAAGCGATACCACGCTCACGATGAGGAGAACTCCTGCAAAGCTGGAGATCGTGTCCTCATCGAGGAGTGTCGTCCCCTCAGCGCTCGTAAGCGTTGGCGCGTTAAGCAGATTCTGGAGCGTGCGGTTTAACCCACTGCGTTCCTTGAAGAGGTAGAGGTCTCTTATGATTCAGATGCAGTCCATTCTGGCGCCCGCGGATAACTCCGGTGCGAAGCGCTTGCAGTGCATCAAGGTGCTCGGCGGGTCCAAGCGCAAGTACGCTTCCGTGGGCGACGTCATTGTCGTCTCCGTGAAGGAGGCGATGCCCACCGCTAAGGTGAAGAAGAAAGATGTCTTGCGAGCGGTTATCGTTCGTACGGCCAAAGAAGTTCGTCGCGCGGATGGCTCAAGTATCCGCTTCGATGAGAACGCAGCGGTCCTCATTAACGAGGCGGGCGAGCCCATCGGCACGCGTATCTTCGGGCCCGTCGCACGGGAGCTCCGTGCGAAGCGCTTCATGAAGATCGTCTCACTCGCCCCTGAAGTGCTGTAGGAGACGACGACATGAATCGACTACGCAAAGGCGACAACGTCAAAATCATCAGCGGCAAAGAGCGCGGTAAAGAGGGCAAGATCCTCGGCTTCACTCATGACGGAAATCGGGTCCTCGTGGAGGGCTTAAACATCGTCAAACGCCACAGTCGGCCGACTCAGGCCGCGCCCCAGGGCGGCATCGTTGAGAAAGAGGCGGGTATTCACGTCTCCAACGTGATGCTTCTGACGGACGAAGGACGCACGACCCGCATCGGATACCGAAGCAATGAGGAGGGCCAGAAGGTCCGCTACTCGCTTCGCTCCGGTGAGGATTTGGATTAACGGAGCGGTACGATGCCAAGGCTACATACAACCTACCGTAACGAAATCGTGCCGAAGCTTCGGCAGGACTTTGGTTACAAAAACATTCATCAGGTCCCCCAGCTCGAGAAGATCTCGATCAACATGGGCCTCGGTGAGGCGGTCGCCAATCCGAAGATTATCGACGGCGCCGTCAAGCAGATGGCCGCTCTCGCTGGTCAGAAGCCGATCGTGACCCGCGCACGGAAGTCCATCGCGAACTACAAACTTCGCGAAGGCATGCCGATTGGTTGCAAGGTCACGCTCCGTCGAGACCGCATGTATGAGTTCATGGATCGCTTGGTCAACATTGCGTTGCCACGCGTTCGTGACTTCCGTGGCGTGTCGCCACGCGCGTTTGACGGGCGGGGTAACTACTCCCTCGGTATCCGCGAGCAGATCATCTTTCCCGAGGTCAACTTCGACTCTGTCGACAAGATCCTGGGCCTCAATATCACCATCGTGACGTCTGCCCAGACCGATGATGAGTCGCGGAGCCTGCTGAGTTACTTCGGCATGCCCTTCCGTAAGTAGGAGATTCGTCGATGGCGAAGACAAGCAAGATCAATCGTAACGAGCAACGGAAGGCGGTGGTAGCCAAGTACGCTACCAAGCGCGCCGAGCTTAAAGAGACGATCAGGAACCCGCGTACTGCGCCGGCCGAGCGAGAGCTCGCGATGCGTGCGCTCCGCAAGATGCCTCGGGATGCAAGCGCGACTCGCGTACGCAACCGCTGTGCGTTGACCGGACGACCCCGTGGTTTTTATCGAAAGTTTGGTGTTTCCCGAATCGCGCTTCGTGAGCTCGCCTTGGCGGGTGAGCTTCCGGGTGTGACCAAGGCGAGCTGGTAGGAGGATCGATACATGTCGATGACAGATCCCATCGCTGATCTCCTGACACGGATTCGCAACGCTCAGCAGGCGTCGCATGCTACGACCGTCGTTCCAGCCTCACGGCTGAAGCAGCAGATCGTAGAGATCCTCAAGTCAGAGGGCTACATCAGTGACTTCTCTCGAGTTGAAAAGTCTCCCCAAGACGAGCTCGAGATTGTTCTCAAGTACGGTAACGATGGCGCAGGCGTCATCGGTGGACTGCGCCGCGAAAGCAAGCCAGGCCGCCGTGTTTATGTCGGTGCAGATGATATCCCGCGCGTCCGCTCAGGACTCGGCGTGGCAATCGTCAGTACCTCCAAAGGTGTTCTTCCCGACCATCAGGCGCGCGAGTCGCGTGTGGGCGGGGAGCTGCTCTGTTCGGTCTGGTAGCGTCCGGCCTTAGACCGAGAGGAGACGACTCATGTCACGTATTGGCAAACTCCCAGTTCAGATCCCATCCGGTGTCGATGTTCGCATCAACGACCGTGATGTCACCGTCAAGGGTCCCAAGGGACAGCTGCAACGCACGTTCAAGGGCGTGACGTTCACGCAGGCCGATGGTGCTGTCACAGTGACTCCCGACTCCATGAGCCGGACTGACCGCTCTCTTTGGGGCTTGGGTCGGACGTTGCTCAACAACATGGTGGTTGGGGTGTCCGAGGGATTCTCCCGCGATCTTGAGATCAACGGCGTCGGTTATCGCGCTGCGGTGAAGGGCAACTCCGTCGAGTTCAACCTCGGCTACAGTCACCCTATCGAGTTCCCGATGCCCGAAGGCGTCACGATTGAGGTCGACAAGCAGACCTCGGTCAAGGTGTCCGGCATCAGCAAAGAGGCAGTCGGCCAGGCCGCGGCAAAGATTCGCGCACTGCGTCCCCCCGAGCCCTACAAGGGCAAGGGTGTGAAGTACGCCGGAGAGTACATCCGCCGCAAGGTCGGCAAGGCCGCCAAGTAGGCAGCGAGGAAGAGATAATGAACGCTCAGAACAAAGCCCAAGCGCGCGCACGACGTAAGCGTCGCGTCCGCAAGAACATGCACGGAACGGCCGCCCGTCCTCGCATGACCGTGTTCAAGTCGAACAAGCACATCTACGTGCAAGTGATCGACGATGACCGCGGCGCAACTGTCGCGTCCACGTCCACCTTGAGCGAAGCCATTCGTGGCGCGGTCAAGGAGCTCAATAAGAAGGACGCGGCGACCAAGATCGGCGAGGCAATCGCCGAGGCGTGCAAGGCTGCGAAGATCAATCAGGTCGTGTTCGACCGCAATGGCTACCCGTACACCGGCCGCGTGGCCGCCGTCGCTGACGGCGCTCGCTCCGGTGGGCTCGAACTTTAGAAGCGAGGGAAGGACCGTGTCACGAGACAGGAACCACAACGATCGTCGCGAGCCTGATGACGGGCTGATCGACAAGGTCGTGAACATCAATCGCGTCTCTAAGGTCGTCAAGGGCGGCCGCCGCTTCAGCTTCTCTGCGCTTGTCGTAGTGGGCGATGGCGAGGGTCGTGTTGGCGCAGCATTGGGCAAAGCGAATGAGGTCCCTGAGGCCATTCGTAAGGGCAAAGAGAAGGCTCGTGCAACCATGTTCGAGGTCCCCATGGTCGGCGCCACGATCCCTCATGAGATCGTGGGCTGTGCTGGCGCGGGTCGCGTGCTGCTGAAGCCTGCCAGTGACGGTACCGGAGTCATCGCAGGTGGTGCCGTCCGCGCTATCATCGAGGCAGCGGGTGTCGGCAACGTCCTTACCAAGTGCATTGGTACGAACAACCCCAACAACGTGGTGCACGCGACGATCGCGGCGCTCAAGGGGCTCGACAGCCCTGAGGCCGCTTCCATTCGCCGCGGCTTGCCACTTGAGGACATTAAGTCCCGGCACGCGGGGTACTAGAGATGGCTAAGGTTACCATTCGTCTCCGACGCAGCCGCGCCAAAGCCAATGGCCATCAGCGCAAGATCCTTGATGGCTTGGGCCTTCTGAAGCGCGAGCAAGTGCGTGAACTGGAAGATACCCCGGCCGTCCGAGGGATGATCAACAAGGTCAATCACCTGGTGACTATCGAGTCCGCCTAGGTCGCCAACCCCAGCGGCTAATCGGCCGCTCATGGGAGCATGGAAATGAACGAGCTCAGCAGATTGAAGCCGCCCAAGGGCGCGCACAAGAACCGTAAGCGGGTAGGACGTGGTCCTGGCTCAGGTACGGGTAAGACCGCCGGTCGTGGTCAGAAGGGTCAAAAGGCGCGCGCCGCCGCAAAGACCTTCCCTGGCTTTGAGGGTGGACAGATGCCCCTCCAGCGTCGACTCCCGAAGCGTGGCTTCACGCCGCGTAATCGCGTGGAGTACACCGTGATCAACGTGGTTGACCTCAACTTCTTTGATGATGGCGCCGATGTGAACCCCACCTCGCTCTTCGAGGCCGGCATGCTGCGCAAGCCGACATCCTTGGTGAAGATCCTCGGAGACGGCGATCTTGAGGTGAAGCTCACGGTCTCCGCTCACAAGTTCTCCTCGAGCGCGATGGAGAAGATTGCTGCCAAGGGCGGCACGGCAGAGGTGCTCGGTGGCGAGTAACGTCGCAAACCTCGGGAAGATACCTGAGCTTCGTAAGCGGATTTTGTATACGCTCACGCTGCTCGCAGTGTACCGCATTGGCGTGTTTATCACCGTCCCTGGGGTCAACCGCGAGGTGATGGCGAACTACATTCAGAACGCCGCCGGTGGGTTCCTGGGTCTCTTCAATATGTTCAGCGGTGGCGCGATCGAGCAGCTCTCGATCTTCGCACTTGGCGTGATGCCCTACATCTCCGCGAGCATCATCTTCCAGCTCCTCAATGTGGTCGTTCCTTCCCTGGAGCGGCTGAGCAAAGAGGGCGAGCGCGGACGTCAAAAGATTAACCAGTACACGCGCTACAGCACGGTGCTGCTTGGTGTGGTGCAGGGCTTTGGTATCTCGGTTTGGCTGGATTCGTTGAACCAGGCGGGTGGCGGTGCAACCGGCGTCTTGTTGGGCGGCGGGATGGCGTTCAAGTTCATCACAGTCTTATCCCTGACGACGGGCACGGTCTTCTTGATGTGGTTGGGTGAGCAGATCACCGAGCGCGGCATCGGAAATGGCATCTCGCTCCTCATCTTCGCAGGCATCGTCGCCGGTCTTCCAGACGCTTTGGTACAGACGTGGAACATGACCACCCTCGGTGGTGGCGACATGGAGGCCCCGAAGCTCGCGATGCTCGGCGTCATCGTCGTCGCCGTCATCGCGTTCATCTGCTTCTTTGAGCGTGCTCAACGTCGGTTGCCCGTGCGTTACGCGAAGAAGGTGGTTGGGACGCGCATGTATGGTGGGCAGAATTCCTTTTTGCCGCTCAAGGTGAACATGGCGGGCGTGATTCCTCCCATCTTCGCGAGCTCCATCCTGCTCTTCCCTCAGACGCTCCTCGGGATGTTCCCCGACTCACCGCTGGTGGAGTGGTTCAACACTGCGTTCTTGCCTGGCGGCACGTTTTATAACGTGGTGTACGTCGCCCTCGTGATCTTCTTCTGCTACTTCTACACAGCAGTGACGTTCAATCCGATTGACGTTGCGGATAATATGAAGAAGTTCGGTGGGTTTATCCCGGGCATCCGCGCCGGTAAGCGCACAGCGGAACACATCGACAAGGTCCTCACGCGCATCACCTTGGGTGGCGCTGTATACATGTCCGCTGTCTGTGTCCTGCCGACGTTCCTTCAGAGCGACTTCGGCGTACCGTTCTACTTCGGTGGCACGTCATTGCTCATCGTCGTGGCCGTGTCCTTGGATACTGTGCAGCAGATCGAGAGCCACCTCATCACGCGTAACTACGAGGGCTTCGGCGGGGCTGGTGGCCCACGCACGAAGGGTACTCGGAGGCGTGCATGAAGCTGATGCTCCTCGGTGCGCCGGGTGCTGGTAAAGGCACCCAGGCCAAACGTCTGGTGACCCGTAAGGGCCTCCCCCAGATCTCAACCGGAGATATGCTGCGCGCAGCGGTCCGGCAAGAGACGGCAATGGGGCTAGAGGCGAAGCGGTACATGGACGCTGGGGGGCTCGTCCCTGACGAGGTCGTGATTGGCATCGTTCGCGATCGCCTTGCTGAGTCTGATTGCGGAAATGGTTTTATTCTCGACGGTTTCCCGCGGACAGTGGGTCAGGCAAGCGCGCTTGATGAGTTCGCGTCCTTGCAGGCCGTCGTGAATATCGTTGTCCCAGAAGAGCAGGTTGTGTCTCGTCTTTCTGGACGTCGTACATGTAAGGCTTGCGGGGCCATCTTCCATGTTGTAAACAGCCCGCCCTCCGTGAGTGGTACGTGTGACCAGTGTGGCGGTGAGCTTTACCAGCGGAGCGATGACAATGAGACGAGCATCAGAGCCCGTCTCGCAGAGTACAGAGAGAAGACTGCCCCGCTGGAGAGCTACTACAGCGAGCGGGGCGTTCTTCACGAGGTAGATGGGACCGGCGATCTTGACGACGTCGAAGCCCGAGTTCTCCAAGCATTGAATTAGTTACTGCTCGAGTGGGCATAAACTCACCGAGTTGATTGAGGTCATAACGATGAAAGTCAGAGCGTCGGTCAAAAAGATCTGCGACAAGTGCAAGGTCATCAAGCGACGGGGCGCGATCCGCGTCATCTGTGAGAACCCGCGTCACAAGCAACGGCAAGGATAAGGGATATGGCACGTATTTCAGGTGTAGACCTTCCTCGCCGGAAGCAGACATGGGTGGCCCTCACGTACATCTTCGGGATCGGTCAAACGACCGCGAAGCAGATTTGTGCGCAAGCTCAAGTTGACGGCACTCAGAAGATTGAGCAATTGACGGACCAAGAGGTCGTTCGACTCCGCCAGATCATCACTGATGGTTACCGCGTAGAGGGCGACTTGCGACGCGACGTCTCATTGAACATCAAGCGCTTGATGGATCTCGGTTGCTACCGAGGCCTCCGCCATCGTCGTGGACTTCCGGTCCGCGGTCAGCGCACGCATACAAACGCACGGACTCGTAAGGGACCGCGTCGTCAGGCCATTAAGAAGAAGTAAGACGCTTCGGCTGATGCCGAGGACCTAAGGTGGTGAAGCATGGCTTCGAGACCCAGTAAATCTGGCCGTAAAAAGGTCAAAAAGAATATCCCGACCGGTGTGGCTCACATCCAGTCGACGTTTAACAACACGATCGTGACCATCACGGACGTGTCGGGTAACGCGGTGTCATGGTCGAGCGCGGGCAACCGTGGGTTCAAGGGGTCACGTAAGTCGACTCCCTTCGCCGCCCAGCTCGCCGCCGAGCATGCGGCTCGAGAGGCCATGGCGCATGGAATGCGCACGGTGACCGTCCTTGTGAAGGGACCAGGAGCAGGCCGAGAGGCTGCGCTTCGTGCTCTGCAGACCGCAGGTCTGAAGGTCACGATCATCAAGGATATCACCCCGATCCCGCACAATGGTTGCCGGCCGCGCAAGCGCCGACGCGTCTAGGAGAGAACGATGGCTAGATATATCGGACCAGTATGTCGCCTTTGTCGCCGCGAAGGGATGAAGCTCTTCCTCAAGGGCGAGCGATGCTACACCGAGAAGTGCGCAATCGAGCGTCGAGCGTACGCACCGGGCCAGCATGGCCAGGGACATCGCAAGCGCAGCGACTACGGACTTCAGCTTCGCGAGAAGCAGAAGGTGCGTCGTATGTACGGTATCCTTGAGCGTCAGTTCCGCCGGTATTACACCGCTGCGGATCGCATGAAGGGTGTGACCGGCGCGAACCTCCTTCACCTCCTTGAGCTCCGACTGGACAACGTGTGCTTCCGCGTGGGCTTCGCAGCCAACCGCTCAGAGGCCCGTCAGTTGGTGCGTCATAACCTCGTGACGATCAATGGCCGCAAAGCGAACATTCCGTCGATGCGACTTCGCGTCGGGGACGTGATCGAGGTCAAAGCACGTGCTCGGAAGCACCTCCGTACGATCGACGCTGTTCAGAACGTCGATCGCCGGGGGGTGCCGCAATGGCTGACCTTGGACGCCAAGAACTTCCGCGGCACCGTCAGCGCGCTCCCTGAGCGTGAGGACATCACGATGCCCATCGAGGAGACCCTCATCGTCGAGCTTTACTCCAAGTAACGCCGCATTGAGCTCCTTTTGAGTGGCGCTGTGCTAATCAGGCACACCGCCGAGACCCCATGCTACCCACTGACCGACGAGGTTCGGACATGTACCGCAACTGGCGAGAGCTTATCCGCCCGAAGACGATCGAGATCGATCACAGCTCGCTCAACGAGCGCTATGGCCGCTTCAGCGCCGAGCCGCTTGAGCGTGGCTTCGGTATCACGCTGGGTAATTCCCTCCGCCGCATCCTCTTGAGCTCTATCCGTGGCAGCGCCGTGGTTGGGGTCAAGATCGAGGGTGCGCTACACGAGTTCACTCACATCGACGGTGTGGTTGAGGACGTGGCGGACATCGCGTTGAACCTCAAAGAGGTCCAGGTCAAGAAGACCACTGAGGAGCCCATCACGATCCAGTTCTCCTCGGATAAGGTTGGACTGGTTAAGGCGGGTGACTTGGCGACGAACCCGAATGTGGAGATCCTCAACGTGGATCACCCCATCGCGACGATCTCCGAGGGCGGCAAGCTGGAGATGACGATCGTCGTCGCTGACGGCAAGGGATACATCCCAGCTGAGCAGAACAAGGGTGAGGATTGGCCGGTAGGAATGATCGCGCTCGATGCGATCTTCTCCCCTATCCACAAGGTCAACTACCGCGTCACCAACGCACGTGTGGGTCAGCGCACAGACTACGACAAGCTTACGCTTGAGGTCTGGACGAACGGCTCGGTGCTCCCGGAAGATTCCGTGGCGCTGGCGTCGAAGATCATCAAGGACCAGGTCCAGATCTTCATTAACTTCGATGAGGACATCGAGCCGGAGGAGGAGGAGGTCGAGGTCGAAGCACCTCTCAACCCACACCTCTATCGCACGGTCGATGAGCTCGAGTTGAGTGTGCGCTCAGCTAACTGTCTACAGAACGCGAACATCCGTTACATCGGCGAGCTCGCGCAGAAGACAGAGGCCGAGATGCTGAAGACCAAGAACTTTGGACGGAAGTCTCTCAAGGAGATCAAAGAGATCCTCACAGAGATGGACTTGGCCCTGGGCATGAAGATCGAGAACTTCGATCCCGAGAAGGCTCCGCCCAAGAGTGACTACTAGTCGAGAGACTGCCGGCCAGAACGCCGGGAGGGTGATCCATGCGACATCAAAAATCAGGACGTAAGCTCGGCCGTAATTCGGCCCACCGAAAGGCCATGTTTCGTAACATGGTCACGTCGCTCTTCGAGCACGGCTCCATTCGCACCACGGACGCGCGCGCCAAAGAGCTGCGTAAGATCGCGGATCGTATGGTGACCTTGGGTAAGCGCGACACGGTTCATGCACGACGCCACGCTGCGAAGACGATTCAAGACAAGAACGTCTTGCACAAGCTCTTCGGAGAGATCGCAGGTGGATTCGCTGAGCGTCAGGGTGGCTACACTCGGATCATCAAGTTGGGTAACCGACGAGGTGACAACGCGCCTATGTCGGTCATCGAGTTGATGCCTTTCGGGGCACCAGAGGCAAAGCAGCGCAAGCGGCCTGTAGCCCCTAAGGTGACGAAGCGCGCTGATGTGCCAGAGACGAAGGAGCGCTTTGACGTGGCTCCCGAGGCGGAGGAGGCTCCAGTCGAGGCGGCCGAGGAGGCCCCAGTCGAGGCGGCGGAAGAGGCCCCAGTCGAGGCGGCTGAGGCGACCGTGACAGAAGAAGAGGATGACAAGGCGTCTTAGGACGTCCAATCAGGTTGACAGTGCTGTGCCGGGACCATAATCTCCGGCACCTGAAATCAGGTCCTGATCGGGGATCGTCTAATGGCAGGACAGCGGGCTCTGATCCCGTCAATCTAGGTTCGAATCCTAGTCCCCGAAGCTCGATCAAATGTGGGGCGTTAGTCTAGTGGTTAGGACACTGGCCTCTCACGCCGGTATCACGGGTTCGAGTCCCGTACGCCCTACCAGAGGCGGGTAGCATTAGCTGCCCGCCTCTTTTCAATTCTGCGACGCTGGCGTGGTCTTGAGAGGTGCATCTACGGTCCCCTGCATGATGGGATATACCCTGAAGGTGAGTGATCTCTCGTCGTCGTCGTGACAGACGCTTTTGATCTGGTCTATAAGAGCGAGTAGGTCGTGAGGGATTGCGATCGTATGCGCGGCTTGCGTATGACGTTTGACAGGGGAGGAAACCATGTCTGGTACGACAGTAACCCCGTATTTGTTGGGATTGCATCTCTTCGAGGGAGTCGATCCTGAGTCGATGTCCGCCTTAGGGACCCGTTTCCAGCGCGTGCGACTTGAAGAGCAGACGTGCCTGTTTGAGCGAGGCCAGGCGGCCAACGAGCTCTATGTCCTCGTCGATGGGCAGATTGACCTCCTGGAGGGAGAGAAGGTTCGAGCGAGTATCCGCCCCGTGTCGCCTCTCGGAGAGATGGGGGCATTGACGGCTGGATTGAAGCGCAACACGACGGCGCGAGCAGTCTCAGCATGTGAACTTTGGAAGATCAGCCGAAGTGACCTGTTATCGTATATTGATGTGGAGCCAGAAGCGGGAGCACGGATGCTCCACAACCTCCTCGGTATTATCAGCGACAAGGTGACGCGTGACGGGATGCGGATGGAGCAAATGCGTCACAACCTGATCCGTACTCAGAAGGCGATGAAGATGCTGCGGGACGAGGTCCTCAGTCAGCCTGAGACCCAGCTTAGCGATGCGTTTCACGACACGTTGGAGGCGTTGATCTCCCACAACCGGCGCGTGAATTATGCGCTGGCGCCCCCTGCGGCGATGCCGGTCGTCGTCAGGAGCGAAGGGAGAGAGGAGAAGCGTATCCTCAGGATCAGCCGCACTCGGCTGGTAGTTGAGACTGAGCAGTCAGCGGAGGTCGGCCTGCCATGGAGTGGTGTGCTGTCGGCCTCTAACCTTGAGATTCCAGTGAGCGGTTCCGTGGCTCACACGGGAGAGGGGACCATGGAGGTTGAGCTCGACTTGCTGATGGCCGAGTACGCAGATGCGTTTGAGGACTATCTGACGCAAGCGCAGTTGCTCGATCTTGTCGTCTAGCGCAGTTTAGGGAACCTCAGATGCGCGCCGGTTTTCTGTGCATCAGAGGGCGCCCAACAGTAGACTGCGCCAATCACATGGATAGATGAACTCTGGGAGTTCTGTGCTCAAACTCGATGAATTTAGGAACGAAGCCCGTACGATCACGGAAGGGCAGTTCATCGCTCGTCACAATCACCCAGTCTTGGTGGTTCAAGGTCTCGTCCAAGGTGAACTCCTGAAGCAACCCCTTGTCGCGATGGATATGGAGCGTCAAGAGACTGTGAGGGTTAAGCCAGGTCGCAGCACCATCTCGGCACCCCGGGTCTCGGCGAAGCACCCAGGCACGATGCTGTTGCTTGATCCCGTTCATGGTGAGGTGTTCGGTCCTGATACCGATGCGACCTTTGAGGCGCCTTCTCCCCTGTCCAAGCCTGTCTTCGTGTGGATCCGACATAAAAAGGGCCGGCCCGCCTCGGGACCCATCAGCATCGGGCGTGTGGCGCAGTGTGACGTCGTAGTCGCGGACTTTACCGTGTCCCGAACCCACGCTGCCGTGGTTCGTGTGCCAGGGGAGTCTGCTTGGGATTTGGTGGACTTGGACTCTCGTAATGGCACCAAGTTGGAAGACGCGTGGCTTCAAGCAGAGACCCCGCGGCGGCTCGTGAATGGGGCGACTGTAGGCTTAGGTCGAGTCAGCTTCGCATTCTATACGCCCGCTGGGTTCTACAGTCGGCTGCGCACCGCTTCGGGAGATTAGCGGTCGGTCCCCGCCGAAGATCAGCGGACCTTCAGCTTCTTCTCGACGATGATTTTATAGGCCGCGAGCTTGTTGTAGAGCGTGCGTCGATCGATACCGAGCTGCTCTGCGGCCCGCTTCTTGTTGCCGTTTGTGTCTTGAAGGGCCTGCATAATGGCCTCGCGTTCGATGTCTGCCAGGCTTCTGCCTGAGAGGCTCGCTCCCGTGAGACGGCTCGTGTTGACCCCCGTGATATCGGGGAACGAGCTGAAGTCGTCGGGCTGTAGGACGGAGTGATCGGCGAAGAGGCTCGCATTCTTCAGCACCATCTCGAGCTGTCGGACGTTGCCCGGCCACGCGTAGCGACAGAGGAGGCTTAGGGTGCGGCTACTGACAGCGTCCACAGATCCCACACCAGCGTCACGGTTGGCCGCAAGGAAGTGTTGGACGAGGGCCGGGATATCGTCACGACGTTCTCGGAGTGGCGGGAGACGCACGGGGATCACGGCGAGGCGATAGAACAGATCCTCGCGGAAGCGACCTGCTGCGACCTCTTCTGTCATCTGACGGTTGGTCGCTGCGACGATACGCACATCGACGCGGCGCTCCTTGGTGTCACCGACCTTTTGAATATCACCGCTTTGAAGTACCCGCAGGAGCTTTACCTGCATCTCCAGCGGGAGTTCACCGAGCTCGTCTAGGAGCAATGTTCCCCCGTGCGCAGCTTCAAAGAGGCCGATCTTGTCTACGGTCGCTCCGGTGAAGGCGCCCTTCACGTGGCCAAAGAGTTCGCTCTCCAGGAGGTTGGCCGGGATGGCACCGCAGTTGATGGCGATGAAGGGTTTGTGCCGTCGAGGTCCATTGAAGTGGATCGCCCGCGCTACGAGCTCTTTACCCGTCCCAGATTCACCCTCGATTAGGACGGGGATCGTGTTGTCGAGCAGTCGATCCATGATCTGGAAGACCCGTCGAATCGCATCGGAGGTGCCGATGATCCGATCGTACTGGTGGTTCGCCTCGAGCTGTTGCCTTTGCTGCACGACCACTCTGTGTGTGGCTTCGAGCTGTTGCGTGCGCTCGTCCAGCTGTTCCCGCAGCTTCTCATTAAGCGCTTCGACCTCTCGCCGAGCCTTCTGGAGCTCCTCTTGAGTGCCCTCCATCCGCTCGAGCAGGCGAGCGGTGTCGAGGGCGACGGCCGCTTGGCCGGCGAATGCCTGCATCTGAATCGAGTCGTCGTCGTTAAATGCCGAGGTCTGGAAGCGATTGTCCATGTAGATGGCACCGATCACGCGTCCACGAACCGTCATGGGGAGGCACAATACGGAGCGCAGCTTGAGATCATGGACCGAGAGTTGTTCGCGGTAGCGTTCATCTTCCATCGCGTCGATGGTTAAGAGCGGTTCACCGCTCTCGATGACGCGACGGGCGATGCTTCGGCTGATCTTGAAGCGCGTGTTACGGATGTTCTCTTGATCAATGTTTCGCGCGACACGAATGGGCATATCGGCACTGTCGTTGTCCTCGGCCAAGAGGAGGAAGCCGCGCTCGGCGCCACAGAGCAAGATGGCAGAGTCCATGATGTACTCAAGGAGGCGCTTTGGGTCGTGCTCAGCGGCCATGCGGCGGCTGACCTCGAGGAGCCTTGTCCAGCGCTCACGGCTCTGTGATGAGTCCACAGGGAGTCGCAGTGGTGTGACGGTCATACTCTCTGCCTCTAGCCATGCGCGATGACGTTCGCGCTGTGATTGAAAAGCCTCTCGGTATACGGCTGGTACGCCGTCGAAGACGGCCTGGAGGAGGCGCTTTACGTCACCTGCCTCAGCCACCATGCCGGCTTCGTCGCCGCGGCGTTTCGCTGCCAAAAAAGCCGCACGATGGATCGCCCACTGGTGATCAGGGTTGGAGACCGCGTCGACCGCTTCCCGTGCCGCAGCCGCATGGTGTTGTGAGTCTTCTTCGCTCTCATCGTTCATTGCATAGGCCTCCGCCAAGCGTGCGTGCGCTTGAGCGGTGAGGGCCTTTCGCTCTGCGCGCTCTGCGATCTCGAGCGCCTGCTTTCCGACCTTCACAGCCTCTGTGGTCTGGCCCTGCTCAATCCGCAGGCTCGTGAGAGCGAGCAGGCATTCACCTTGCTCATTGGCGCTTTGATTGAGCTCGGCCACCTTCAAAGCATGCAGCAGCCGCGTCTCTGCCTCTTCCCAGTCTGCGAAGTCGAGCGCAACCTCTCCAAGGATGAGCAGAAGGGAGCCCTCCATGAGCTGATCCTCTGCAGCGCGGGCTTGGGCCAGGCCTGCGGTGAGCACGCGCTCTGCGTCCTCGCGTTGGCCGAGGTAATGCCAGAGGTTGCCGAGGTTGCCTGCGAGCTGTATCTCTCGTCCGACTTGGGCGAGCCCTTTCGCCATAGCTGCCGCTTCTTCGTAGGTCGCCAGCGCTTCGGCGAACGCTCCGCGCTGGTGTTGCACCACAGCGAGGTTCTGTAGTGAGGTTAAGACGCGGGAAGGGTCGTTTGATTTCTCCCCCATAAGGAGAGCTTCTCTGTAATGCGTCTCGGCGCTGTCGAGGTCTTCTCGGCGGTGTGCGACCAAGCCAAGTGCGGTCAGGACTGCGGCGCCTTCGGTCAGGTTCTCGACGGATTGTGTAAACTCCCAAGCATCTTCAAGGTGGCTTTGGGCGTCGGTGAGTTCGCCGCGGTACCAGGCGATGAGCCCTGCGGTGCGTTTGAGTTGTGCCCAGGTCAGTCCGCGCTCCACGTCGGTGAGTTGGAGCCCCGTCATGCACCACTTTGCGGCGTCCTCGAGCCGACCTGTGGACATGGCGCTGTTGGCTAGGCCGCCGAGCGTTGAGGCTTTCAGGGCATCATCAGCGTCCGTGAGCGCGCGCTCAAAGGCTTCGATCGCTTGTGCATGGCGAGAGTGGTGGGCCTCCAGCGTGGCCAGGGAGTGAAGGGCGAAAGCTGCCTGTGCGCCACCAGCGTGGCTGGCTTCAAGGTAATGATGGCGCGCCAGGTCTGCGTCCCCTTTTGCGCGGTAGGCATCTCCTACGGCGATCATCGCCTCCGGAGTACTTGGCCATTGTTCAGAGACCAGGACGTCGAGGAGTTCGGCAGCGTGGCCTGTTGTATGACGGAGCAGGGCTGCGCGCGCGGTCTCGAGCGCAGCCGGGTCGCCAGCGATGACACGATAGGTGAGGGCTTGTGCTGATCCATGTTTCCCCGTGTCGCTATGGTGCAGCCAGAGGTCGGCGAGCTGGGTGGCGGCCTCTGTCGCGTTGAGGTGGGGCTGAGCTGCTGCTCTCAGCTCGGGGGCACGAAGCAAGATCGTGGCCGACGCTCCGCGGCCAGAGGTCACGGTCATACCAACGTGATCGAGTTCTCGTCGCACTGGCGCATCGAGCATGCTGACGGGCAGAGGGCCCCGGGCATGGGCAAGGAGTGCCGCGGCTCTACGGGCCTCAGATGATAAGCCGTCGAGCTGTCGCGTCGCAGCCTCGATCCCACTCTCATCGGCGGCATCAAAGTCACGCTCAAGCTGCAGCGCTGCGGCATTCACGCTAAGCGAACCCCGCTTGATAAGCTGACGCAGCATTGGCATCAGGCGCCCTGCGAGCCCGTGACTCGCAGCGGTCAGAGGTCCGGCGACGCGGTGACCGATACGCCGCTGCGGGAAGAGGGCCTCCAGGAGTCGCTCGACGGTCTCGGTCCCCCACGGCGTCAGGCGGACATGTGGATCGGCTGTGTCCTCAACCGTGACCCAGATCAGTGGCCCCACCTGCTCGGGTTGTCGTGCGATGGTGTCTCGAATGTAGGTGACGGCACGCCGCAGGTCCGGGCCTCCGTGATCGAGATCGTCGAGGAGCACGATGACGGGTTGTGTCTGTGTCTTGGCTTCAGCCAAGAGCGAACGAGCGATGGCGAGTGGCGCCATCGAGTCATTTGAGAGGCGGGTCCCGTTGGGTGCCAGGCGCTCATAGAGACGCAGGAGGCAGGCTCCTGGTGCGTCTGAAGGGAGAACGTGCTCACGATAGACGCGGTGCCCCCCTGCGGAGAGACGCGCGGAGAGTTCCTCGAGGAGACGACTTCTTCCTGTCCCTGCTTCCCCGCCGACGGTTGTCTGGTGGGCGCGGGAGAGATCGGCTGACAAGGAGAGCTCGTGACTCAGCCGTTCAAGGCACGCGTTCACGTCCACGAATGGTGGCACCTTGGTTCCCGCGCTGAGCTCGGCCGGAGACAGAGCTGATAGATCGCGTCCGACGACCTCGCTCAGCGCCTCTAGCGCGGATTGAGCGCTCGGGAACCGATCCTCGGGGTGCTTCGCGAGCAGGCGATCTAGCCATGGGTCCAATGGATCTGGTGCGAGTCCGTCTCGAACCGGGCCCTTTGCTACATCATTACGACGCGGGTAGTTCGGGAATGGATGACAACCATGAACGAGCCCGAAGAGCACTGCCCCGGTAGACCAGAGGTCCGAGCGAATAGACAGCGGCCTAGCCTCAAGGCGCTCAGGGGCGGTGTAGGCGAGGACCCCTGATGTGCGACCACCGCCGCTGCCGATAGCTCCGCCAGCTCCCAGATCTAAGAGCCTCACAGGGGCGTCTAAGTCAGAGGTCCAGAGTAGATTTTGCGGCGCAAGATCACCGTGAATGAGGTCATGACGATGCAGGTGATCTACTCCCCGCAACACCGCGGCTGCCAGCTCCTCAAGCTCATGGCGTTTCAGCCTAAGCTCAGGGGTCAGAGGTTCACCCTCCGCCCACTCCAGCACGGAGAAGAGCTCTCCAAGCTCGGTGTCCATGCTCAGCTCATGGGCGGTGATGAACGCGGGATGTCCGAGTTCTCGCAGGCGCGAGAACTCGTCGACGAACCGCCTCCGCAGGGTCACGTTGTCCAGGACTTTGATGGCGAGGACATCATCGTGGGCGGTTGGCACGGACTCTGCACTACTTTCGGTGCGTGAGACCATGAACACGTGGCCCATGCTGCCTTCACCCGCTAGTTTCAGGACACTGAAGCGATGATCGATGTGCTGGCGCTGCGAGTTCACGACCCCCCAAACTGTATAGGAGTGGTGCACAGTGTGGAATAAATACCCATCTTTAACAAGATGCCTTGTCATGTTCTTGTGGTGTGCTGCCGGCTCTTCTCTTGGCTTCGGTGCGACGGGCTGTATCGCTAACCCGACCCCTCATCCCGCTGGAGAGGATCAAGATTACGAGATAGGTGCGTCTGAAGCTGGAGCTTTTGCGGTAGAACGAGGGGCCTCCGCGGACGAGGCTTCGCGCGCACCGACGGGTTCAGAGCCTGATGCGATGGGCGGTCCGGTTGTCCCGACAGACGAGCTGAGCGGCGATGCAGGCTGCTATCTAGACGACGCTATAAACGATATTGGACCCGATCACGGCATGGCAGACGGCGACACGATCGGTCCTGCAGTTGGCGATGCAGGCTGCTGTCCAGACGACGCTATAAACGATATTGGAGCCGATCACGGCATGGCAGACGGCGACACGATTGACGATACCGACCACGGGTTTCTAGACAGCTGGGACGATGCGGAAGAAGACGCGTCAGAGTTCGATATCGATGAGCCGGAGGCGGAGTGAACACAGGCTTCCTCTTGGGCTCGGAGGTGCTCCTTGACGATCGCGAGGCCCGAGCCGTCACGATTGCCTGGGCTGTCACAGTGTACCCTGCGGTGGTGACTAGGCGGGTCAAACCTGTGGAGGTCATCCCGCTTTTGGGGGATCCATTCGAGCCCGATGAGGCGATTGCTTCACGGCTAATCTCGAAGCTCTCAGGTGGCCCAGTTGCGACGGTAGAGGTGCCGTTGGTGAGGCGCCTCATCGCCGAGAGACGTTATGGTCAGCGGCTCTATCGAGAGGTCTTCGGACGCACCCCTAAGTTTTGGACGGCTGGTTCTGCGCTGGAGATGGTCCGCCCTCGCAGGGCGACGTTGCCCGAGGAAGGGCCAGCGATCGTGGTCAGCCCACGGTCCCGATTGGAGTTGATGCTCGGGTTGCTCGGGACGGGGTGGTCGGCGCAGCTCGCCGGGGTGGTGTCCGGAGATGACGTGTCGAACTCGAGACTTCTGGCCGATGAGCTGCTGTCGGAGGGGGTTCGACGTCTCGCTTTGAGGACGGAGCCGCTAGGCTTCGTTCGCCTAGTGACGTGCTCAGACACGCTCCGTCGTGCTGGTGAGGAGCGAGGTTTATTAATCGCTTAGTCTTCTTCGGCGAGGTTGTCGAAGCGGGTCCACGCGTTCCAGAATTTGAGCTTCACCGTGCCGGTGGCGCCGTTACGGTGCTTTCCGATGATGAACTCGGCGATCCCTCGCTCCGCTTCATCGAGCTCCTGGTTGTAGACAGCCTCTCGGTAGATGAATGAGACGAGGTCGGCGTCCTGCTCGATTGCGCCAGACTCACGGAGGTCGGCCATCATCGGTCGGTGATCTGTTCGGGTCTCCGGGCCACGGTTGAGCTGACTCAGCGCGATGACGGGGCAGCTGAGGTCCTTCGCGAGCCCCTTGAGAGAGCGCGAGATCATGCTGATCTCTTGCTCACGGGAGCGTTGATTATCGCTTGAGTTCATGAGCTGGAGGTAGTCGATGACTACCAGGTCAATGCCAGTGGAGCGCGCGAGGCGGCGGCACTTCGCGCGGACGCTGGCGGGCGTGATGCCCGGCGTGTCGTCGATGTGAATTCGTGCTCGGGAGATGAGGTCTGCCGCGTTGGTGAGCTTCGGCCAGTCCTCTTCTCGCAGATAACCACCGCGCAGGCGACTGAGGTCGATACGCGCCTCGGCGCTTAACAGACGACTCGCGAGCTGCTCGGCGGGCATCTCGAGGGAGAAGATGGCGACCGACGCGTCGTGCTTTAGGGCGGCGTTTGAGGCCAAGTTGAGTACGAAGGAGGTCTTACCCATCGCCGGACGAGCGGCCACGATGATGAGGTCGCCGCGTTGGAGTCCGTTTGTGATCTTGTCGAGGTCTCGGAAGCCAGTCCCGATACCGGTGATGCTCTCGTCGGAGTCATACGCCGCTGAGATTTGCTGAATCGCGCCCCGCACGACGTCGGCGACCGGCCTGAGGTTGGAGAGCGCCCGGTCCTCCAAGACCGCGAAGACGCTGCGCTCGGCGGTGTCGAGGAAGCCCTCAACATCCTCTCCAGCTTGGAAGGCATCCGCTTCAATCTTTCGTGCGGCGTCGATCATGCGTCTGACGGCGGCCTTCTGGCGTACGATTTTACAGTAGTCGTTCAGGTTCGCGGTCGTCCCTGAGCGGCTAAGGAGTTCGCTGAGCGCTTTGTAGCCTCCCGCCTTATCGAAGGTGTTGGCATCCTTCATTTGCTGAGGGAGCGTGACCTCGTCGATCGCCTCGTGGGCGTCGTAGAGTGTACGCATCGAGGCATAGATCAGCTGATGTCTTGGGACATAAAACGACTCTGCGACGATGCCATGTTCGATCAGGACATCCGTCGCGAGGTTGTCTAGCAGCACAGCCGCGAGGATCTCTTTCTCGGCCTCGATGGCGTGGGGGAGCGTCATCCCTCCATCGGTGAGGGGCGCGGGGCCAGGATCGGACGGAAATTCTGTCAATCGAAGTCTCCTTTCATGGGCGAGTGTGACGTTGTCCGATTGCCGGTGTCCACAGCAGAAAGAATTGGTTATAGCAGCTCCAACCTCGGAGGGGCCGCATGGAGCGATTGCTTGGGTTCGCCATTAACGATACGTCGTTCCTGTCAAAGGTCGTGAATACGCACCGGGGGATCTTCGACATCGGTCTGGGCCTCGCAGACGGGGGTTGGGGTCTTGGTGTGCATCGGTATGGTGAGATGCTCGTGCAGAAGCGTCGGATCTCGGTCGCCATCGACTCTGCAGCAGAGATCGTTCGCGCGGGGGCCCGTCACTCAGTCTTGCACGTCGCGCCACGGCGGCCTGGGCTCTTCGACCTCGAGCAGGTCCAGCCGTATCGGTACCGCAACTGGCTCTTCGCTGCGGTTGGCGCACAGGCGCTGCCTCATCACTTCGTGGACGCCGCCTCATCCACCCTCCAGGGCTTTACTGCAGAAGGCCGGTGGATGTCCTGCCCGATTGAGAGCGCGATGCTGACGTACATGAATGCGCTGCATCGTGTCGGTGAGCTCGACCGGACCCGAGCACACACACGCCGGCTCCGCGAGGCGGTGTTCTCCGGCACGGATGACTTGAGGCGCTTGGCGGATAAGGGGCCGGACTTGAATTTAGGCGCTGTACTGCATGTCCGAGACTACACCTACGCGCTCTCTATGGGGCGCCCTCTGGCCCTGCGGTCGCTCAACGATACGGGTTCGACGCAAGGGCCGCTCGGTCGTGCGGGCCGACACGTCCGTGCGCTGGCCTTCCTCACGGACGCCCCGACCGATTGGGGCGAGGTGTTGCCGTCTTGGTCGGTTGCAGAGATTGGTCCCACCGCTGAGGTCGACGTGTTCTCCCTCGACTGAGGGGGCCGGGGCTATCACACCCTCTAGGGCAACGCGTTCGCCAAGACACTGGCCGCTTCGGGGCCAACTTCATAGCCCATCTTGCGCAGGGTCCCGAGGGGATCCTTGGCGAGCCGTTGCATCGCCCCTAACTCGGTCGCGAGTTGGGCCGCGATAGTCTTCCATGCAGCGCGAAGGTCACTCGCAGTCTCTATGTAGCGCATCGTTCATCCTGGGTGCGTTCTTATGGCTATGACGGCCGGGGTCCGATTTTGTTCTAAGGTTTTCTCCACATGCGCTGTCTGTGTGAGAAACGGTTGGGACCGTTCGCAGATTTCGCTCTCTGTCTGAAGAGCTCTCTCGTACTTGTCCCCAGAGGCCTGTCTATGCAGTCGAGGTCGGTTCAGGACTCGGTTGACCTCTCGATGGGTGCGTCGCTATAACGCGCTCGGCCTAACGAGATGGAGCGCTTGGATGGATGTCGCCGTCATCGGCACGGGATATGTGGGACTGGTCGCCGGTGCTTGCCTAGCTGAGCTGGGGCACACCGTGACGTGCGTCGACACGAATGCCGAGAAAGTGCGCATCCTTACGGGTGGGGGGCTACCGATCTACGAGCCAGGGCTCGAGGACATGGTCCCGAGCAACCTCGCTGCCGGTCGCCTTTCGTTCACGACAGACTTGGCGACCGCGATGGGCGCCGCGGAGGTCGTCTTCATCGCCGTCGGGACCCCGCCGGGTGAGGATGGGGCCGCGGACTTGCAGCATGTCGAGGCGGTCGCTCGGTCGATCGGTGAACTGCTGGACAGTTATAAGGTGCTGGTGGTGAAGAGCACAGTGCCTGTGGGGACCTGTGAGCGCGTCAGAGAACTCGTATCCGAGCGCGTTGACGTGCCCTTTGATGTGGTGAGCAACCCTGAGTTCTTGCGTGAAGGGGTCGCAGTGCGCGACTTCATGTCGCCCGACCGCATCGTCGTGGGCGTCGCAAGTGATCGCGCCAAAGGTGTGATCTCAAGACTCTATGCGCCGCTCGTCGAGGCCGGAACTCCCCTCGTCACCATGGACGTGCGGAGCTCAGAGCTCACCAAATATGCCGCCAACGCGATGCTGGCCACGCGCATCTCGTTCGCCAATGAGATGGCGAACCTCTGTGCGCGTGTGGGCGCAGACATTGAGGACGTGCGGAAAGGGATGGGGAGCGATCGACGTATTGGTCCTCATTTCTTACAGGCGGGTGTGGGTTACGGCGGCAGTTGTTTCCCCAAAGACGTCAAGGCCCTGGTTCGGACGGCGGCCGCCCATGACCTCTCGCTCAGGATCCTCGACGCCGTTGAGCAGGTCAATGAAGCCCAAAAGGGGCTGTTTGTGTCTCAAATCCTGGAGTCCTTCGGGGCCAACCTGGAGGGTCGTGTATTCGCTGTCTGGGGCTTAGCCTTTAAGCCCGACACAGATGATATGCGTGAGGCGCCATCGTTGACTGTGATTCGTGGGCTGAAGGCTGCTGGAGCGACGGTCCGCGCTCACGATCCAGCCGCTCATGAGACCGCGTTCGCCGAATTGGGCGACTCAGTGGAGTACTTGGACGACCCTTATGCCTGCCTTGAAGACGCAGATGCGCTCGTGTTGCTCACCGAGTGGTCACTGTACCGCGCACCGGACTGGGCACGCGTCAGTGAACTCCTGGCGGGGACGCGCGTGTATGACGGTCGGAACCTGTGGTCACCAGGGGACGTGAGAGCTGCTGGGTTACAGTACGCGGGCGTCGGCAGAAGCTAGTCGTCTCTCGAGTCACGACCTCTGTTGGCGCGTGACCTGGACCGTGTCATAGTGGGCATCCGGTTCGACTGCGGAGACCTCGACCTCATGGCTGAACGCCACGCGCTGATCAAAGAGTATCTCCCTCTGGTGAAGTTGGTCGCCTCGGGGGTCGCGCGTCGTTTGCCGGCCCACGTCACGATGGATGACCTCATCGGCGCCGGGACAATCGGCTTGATCGATGCCGTCGATAAGTTCGACCGCTCCCGTGCACAGAGCTTCAAGAAGTACGCGGAGATTCGTATCAAGGGCGCGATCCTTGATGAGCTCCGCGCGATGGACCATGTCAGCCGCAGCACCCGTCGCCAGACGAGCGAGCTAGAGAAGGTGACGCGGAGCATGGTGGCGGAGCGTGGCCGCGACGTCACCCCTGAAGAGGTCGCCAAAGAGCTTGGCCTTAGCGTCGAGGAGTACCACGCGCATCTGGAGAAGCTTAAGCCTGTGTACTTGATGAGCTTTCAGGACCTGACCGGTGGCGATGACGAGCGCGACGGGCTCCAGGTGTTGGAGGATCCCCAGTCGGCAGACCCTCAGATGCTGCTGCATATGAAGCGCCTGCATGGGCTGGTGGCGCAAGCGATTGAAGAGCTTGGTGATAAGTCCAAGACCGTGGTGTCCCTCTACTACTATGACGACATGACCCTCAAGGAGATTGGGCTCATCTTGGACGTGACGGAGAGTCGCGTGAGCCAGCTCCTATCGCAGGCGACAAAGAGCCTTCAGAAGCGCGTCAGGTTTGTCCTCTCGCAAGAGCTTATCCAGGCGAACCCCCTCGATTAAGGGCGCAGAATCACGCCACTCGCGCGCGCACGCGAAAAAAGCTTGAAATCCCCATTAAAAACGGGTGCTTGCGGCGCATGTTCGATGTTGACAGTCGAGGGGGCACGGAGTAAGTTCCAGCAGCTTCGGATCCGGTACGATTTCAACCGGTTTCGACCTGTAGACAGCCCCTCCAGGGCGTAGACGAGACGGGACACCCATGACGACGCCTCAAGAGCCGCCCTCCGGCACTCGCATTCCGGTCAATATTGAAGATGAGATGCGGGGGTCCTACCTCGCCTACGCCATGAGCGTGATCATCGGTCGCGCGCTGCCTGACGTGCGTGACGGCCTCAAGCCTGTCCATCGTCGCGTGCTCTACGCGATGCACGTGCAGCGCAATACACACTCCTCGGCGTACAAGAAGTCAGCGCGTATCGTCGGTGACGTCATCGGCAAGTATCACCCTCACGGTGATCAGGCGGCGTACGACACGATGGTACGCATGGCGCAGGACTTTTCGCTTCGTTACACCTTGGTGGACGGGCAAGGGAACTTTGGCTCGGTCGATGGCGACCCTGCTGCAGCCATGCGTTACACCGAGGTCCGCATGACGCGGCTCTCCGAGGAGCTGCTGGCGGACCTTGAGAAGTCGACAGTCGATTGGCAGGACAACTACGACGGCTCAGAGTCCGAGCCAGAGGTCTTGCCTTCAGGGTTCCCAAACCTCCTCGTGAATGGTTCAGGTGGAATCGCGGTCGGCATGGCGACCAACATGCCGCCTCACAACCTTCGTGAGGTCATTGATGCCACTGTTGCGCTCATCGATAACCCCGAGATCTCGGTCGATGAGTTGATGGCGCTGGTCCCTGGTCCCGACTTCCCGACCGGGGGCTACATCTTTGGCCGCGCCGGGATTGACTCGGCCTACCGTACGGGTCGCGGCATCATCAAGATGCGCGCAAAGGCTGATATCGAGCTTGATGAGCGCGGTGATGAGCACGCGATTGTGGTCACTGAGCTCCCTTATCAAGTCAACAAGGCGCGCCTGTTGGAGCGCATCGCAGATCTCGTCCGCGATAAGAAGATTGAGGGCATCCGAGACCTTCGCGATGAGAGCGATCGACAGGGGATGCGCATCTTCATTCAGTTGAAGAAGGGTGCGATGGGGCAGATTGTCCTGAACAAGCTCTTCACGATGACCCCGATGCAGTCGACCTTCGGCATCATCAACCTGGCCATCGTGGATTCGCAGCCCAAGGTCCTGACGCTTAAAGAGCTCTTGGTCCACTACGTGAACCATCGCCGTGATGTCGTCACCCGCCGTTGTCGCCATGAACTGGCGAAGGCGCAGGCGAGGGCTCATATCCTCGAGGGCTATCTCCTGGCCTTGGAGAACATTGATGAGGTCGTCGAGCTCATCAAGACGAGCCCGACGCCCTTGGAGGCCCGTACTCGTTTGATCGGGCGCTTCGAGCTCTCCGAGGTTCAGGCTCAGAGCATCCTCGACATGCGGCTCCAGCGCTTGACCGGCCTCGAGGTCGACAAGATCAAAGCGGAGTACGCAGAGCTGTTGGAGGTCATCGGTCGCCTGGAGGCAATCCTCGCGTCGGATGAGCTCCTCATGGAGGTCATCGTCGGTGAGCTCCGTGCGATTCAGGACCGTCATGGCGACATGCGCCGAACTGTCATTATCGACAGCTCGGGTGCCATCGGTATGGAGGATCTTATCGCGGACGAGGACATGGTCGTGACCATGACCTCGACGGGCTACATCAAACGCACTGCGCTCTCTGAGTATCGCACTCAGCATCGTGGTGGACGTGGCCGAAGCGGGATGAACACGAAAGATGAAGATGCCGTGTCGGACCTCTTCGTCGCGTCAGCGCATACACTGCTGATGATCTTCACCGACCGCGGTCAAGTGTACCCGCTCAAGGTGTGGGAGCTTCCGCACAGCGGTCTCACGTCGCGCGGCAAGGCGATCGTCAATCTCATCCCTCTCCATGACGGTGAGAGCATCAAGTCGATTGTGGCCGCCGACGATCTTGATCGTCAGGACCGTTGGTTGATCTTCGCGACCCGCAAGGGCATCTGTAAGCGTACCCGCTTGGATCAGTACAGGAACGTTCGAAACTCCGGTATTCGGGCGATCAATCTCGATGATGACGACGACTTGGTCGGCGTGAAGATGGCGGATGAGACCAGCGTCATTATCCTCGTGACGGCGCGTGGTCAGTCGATCATTTACAAGAACGCCGATGTGCGCTCCGTGGGCCGCGCGACGCGCGGCGTGCGTGGGATTCGCCTCCGCGATGAAGACACCGTCGTCGCGATGGATGTCTACACAGACGAACCTGGCAGTTCACCTTGGTCCGATGACGACGTCGACGCGGATGGAGATGATGCCGCTGAGGTCGAAGAGGTCGAGGGCGCCGAGGGCGCTGAGGGCGAAGAGGAGGTCTTGGACGAGGGCGAGCCGACGGTGATGTTGATCACGGTCAACGGTTATGGAAAGCGGGTACGCCTCAACCAGTTCCGTCTACAGCGCCGTGGTGGTCTTGGGCTCCGGGCCCTCCCTTACGTGGAGCGGAACGGTCCACTTGTGGACATGACCCGCGTCACGCAGGGCCAAGACCTGATGGTTGTCACCGATGGTGGGACCATCATTCGCCTGCCAGTAGACCAAGTGAACACCTACAGCCGGTATGCCAAGGGTGTCCGTATCATCAAGCCTGGCACCGGCGAGCAAGTTGTCTCTATCCACCCCGTGGACGCGATGAGCGAAGAGGAGAAGGCTGAGTTGGCGGCTGCCGAAGCGGCTGAGGCTGAGGGCGGTGCTGAGGGCGCGACGGAGGTTGCGTCTGCTGATGCCCTTGATGTTGACGCGGGTGACGCCGCGGCCGGTGAGGTCGAGGCTGACGCTGCAGACGCCGGTGACGCTGAGACCGAGGCGTGAGCGGGATGATCCGCGTGATATTAAAGCGAGGACGGAGTAAGCCCTTCTGGGTCGGCCATCCTTGGGTCTTCAGCGGCGCGATTCATCGTGTCGATGGGACGGTAGGAGAGATGGGCGGCCCCTGTGTGGTCGTGGATGAGCGAGACAACATTCTTGGCTCTGGGTTCTATAACCCGCACGCCAAGATTGCCGTCCGTATCTTGGAGCATCGGCGCTCTACGGACCTGGAGTTCACGCCAAGCACCCTGAAGGATCTCGCACGGCAGCGTTTGGTCGCAGCCGTGGCCCGGCGTCAGGCGCTCGGGCTCCCTAGTGATGGCACGACCGCTTATCGGGTCTGTCATGGTGAGGGCGACCTCCTCGGGGGGCTCGCTGTCGACCGACTGGGCGACGTCGCCGTGATGAACCTGCGCTCCCGTGGAATGTACGAGAGCCGCGAGGACTTGGCGCGCATTGTGTCGGGTGTCCTCGACGTCGAGACCGTCGTGTCTCGCGTTGACGAGAGCGCCTCCAAACTGGAGGCGATCCCAACAGGGACTGAAGTGCTTGTCGGTTCCGACCCGGGGCCCTTCGAGGTCCAGGAGTCCGGCATACGCTACGGTGTCGATCTGAACCGCCTCGCTAAGACCGATCTCTATCTGATTCAGCGCGAGAACCGTCGCCGCTTTGCGGCGCTCTCCGTGGACCATGATGTGTTGGACCTCTACTCGGGGGTCGGTGGGTTTGGGCTCCATGCAGCAAAGGCTGGGGCGTCCTCGGTGACGTGCATCGACGCATCTGAGCCTTCCTGCGCTGCTGCGACCGCCAATGCCGAGGCCAATCGTGTGAGTGCGAAGGTCACCGTCGAGTGCGCAGATGCCATGGTCTACCTGAAGGAGGCTCGAGCTCAGGGGCGCACTTGGACGCGTATCGTGTGCGATCCACCGCCCTTTGCGCGTGGACGTGCACACGTCAAAGACGCCCTCAAGAAGCTCGCGCGCTTGAATTCATTGGCGCTGGCGTCTCTTACGTCAGGAGGCTTGCTCTTGACGTGCACAGGCAGCCAGCACATCTCCGACGATGCGTTCCTCCGCGTGTTGACTGACGCTGGCCATCGGCTTCGGCGTGGGGTTCACGTGCACGGCGTCTGGAGTCAGTCTGCTGACCACCCCTTCGCAGCAGTCGCAGAAGAGGGCCGCGCGTTGACCATCGCTTTGGTCTCACTCGAAGCCTAATCACGCAGTGAAAGCGTGGGGTTACTTTCGAACCGGCGTTGCTTTGACCATCTGGAAGTAGACGGATGACGCGTCGAGGATATCGACCTGCCACTCGTCGATATCCGTCCAGCCAGCGACGCCCTTTCGGCGCAACTTGTCCGAGTACGTCGTCAGCTTACTCTTGAAGCCGTCGGTCTTGCTCTTCCCGCGCTCCATCAGCACATAGAAGGGCTTGCCATGATTCGTCTCCTCTAAGTAGGGGAGGAATTGATTGGCTTCCTTCGTGATGGGCTTCAACTCGTTATAGCTGTAGTAGGTCTCTCCTCGCCAGGTGATCCGCCAAGAGATGACGTCCTCTTCGCAGACGACCTTACCCTCCCAGCCGAAGAACTCTGCGGCGCCGCTTAACCCGATGTTTGCCAACAAAGGAGAGTAAGCCTCATCGATCTCGCTTGGGTTCTGCTGCCTTGTGCAGGAGTCATAGTAGGTGTCAAAGAGGTACTTCTGCGACCAATGCGGCGAAAACGAGGGCATGTAGTAGTTCAGTGACCACATCGTCAGCATCGACGACATCAACGCGAGCGCGATGAGCCCATGTCGGCGTGTCTTGAAGCCTAAGAAGAGCAAGAGCGCGAGCAGGCCTAGTCCACCAATAAACGGGATCCAGGTGTGATAAGCGAAGGCCTTCGTGGTCAGGATGTGGAGCAGGACCGGGGAGCTCTCTTCCCAGAATGTGCTCTCTTGCCACGTCGGTGAGCCCTCTATCTCTGAGACTGGGGCGTCGGGATCGGTCGGGAAGTACTCCGGTGTTGGCCGATCGTACTTGTACGTCATCAGCTTGCGCAGCTGCTGCTCGTCTCCATAGAGGTCGTTGACGGTGATGAGGTGGAGGCCTATCGCTACCAACGCCGCTAACCGTGGCAGCCAGCCTCGGTCCTCTAGGAGGCGGTCGAGGAAGAGCGCGATGAGCATCGCCAGGGCAGGCAAGGCTGGGAAGATGTAGTGGTGGAACTTCGTCGATGAGAGGGTAAAGAGCGCGAAGGTGCAGACGAACCAGAACATCAGGAAGTTTCGCGCTTGAGACCGCCCCCCGCCCTCACGGGCCTTGAAGAAGACCATCGCGCCAATGGCGAGCGGCACGAAGGCGGACCAGGGGAAGAGGCCAAACCCAAGCCACTTGATGAAGTGCTCGAAGGTGCCACTGTCGATTTGGTGGACGCCTTGACCGAGCCTCTTGATGTGGTCATGGATGATGAACCGCTGGTAATAGGCGTTGCCGTGGCGGGCGAACATCGCGACGTACCAGGGGAAGCCGACGGTGATGAAGATGAGGGTGCCGCGGATAAGCTCGGTGCGGAGCAGGAGTTTCCAGCTTCGTGACCAGATCAAATAGACGACGATGATGAAGCCAGGCAACGCGAAGCCTAGGAGGCCCTTGGCGTAGGTGCTCTGGGCGACGAAGATGTAGAAGATGACGAGGAGGCAGCGTCGCCACCAGCGGTCACAGACCGCGTCACTCGCGCCTTCGGTCGCGAGGTCGGAGCGCAGCTGACGCCAGAACCAGAACAGGACCCCGAGGAGCACGAGGCTGTAGACCACGACGTGGATCAACCCGGTGGTCCGAACCTGATAGAGCAGGGCGGTGAGGCCGCTAGCCTCCTTGGGGATCGCGTCATTGAGGTCGGTCGCGATGATGAGGTACTGGGGGATCGTGTTGAGCGCCAGGAATGCAGCTGTCCCCAACAGCCAGCCACGGAGCTGCTTGCGTCGTTGCGACTCATCGTCTGGCAGGTCGCTCCTGGGCCCGAAGATAGCGAGCATCAGCGCACACATTCCGACGATGAGGGTCGCTACGAACGGCATGTCCGTCTGAGCTTGCCGCGAGATCATGAAGAATTGCGGGGCAGTAGCGGTGATGACCGAGCCCAATAATCCGATCCGCTGGGACCAGATCCTCGACATAGCGAGGTAGATGGACAAGCACGCCAAGATGGCGAGCAGCGCCATTGGGAGCCGCATCGCCCATTCACCTCGTCCAATCAGCGAACTCATCGTCGCCTCAGACCAGAAGATGAACACTGGCTTTGAGTAGAAGAACGCTCCTTGTTTCTTCTCCGTCCCGATCTTCTCCTTGTATCCCCACCACGTGCTGACCCACTCATGGGTCTCGATCATCTCAGTCGAGACGGCGCCGTAGTGGGTCTCCCAGGGATCCCAGAGGCCGAAGGCCCCAAGGTTGGGGAGGAAGAGCAGGCACAAGAAGCCGAACAAGGTCCACCGGACGCGCCGCTCATTCGAGGGACGCCTCCAGGCGGGCAAGTCCAAGACGTCATCGGCGAGGATGGGCACACACGACGATGGTTCCGCGCTGTCTGTCGGAATGACCATGCCGCTTGGCTCCATCGGATCCTCACTGACTCGCTTCGATCGAGGTCACCTCGGTCAAAGCGAGTGGGGATTGACCTAGCGCTTGGAGAACTGGAATCGCTTACGAGCCTTCGGCTGTCCGTACTTCTTACGCTCGACGCGACGTGCGTCACGGGTAAGGAACCCAGCCTTCTTGAGCGGTGCGCGGAAGTCCTCGTTGGCGGTCGCCAATGCGCGGCTCAAGCCGTGCTTCACTGCGCCAGCTTGGCCTGTCAGGCCTCCGCCTCGCACGAAGATCGTAGCGTCGTACTGGCCCTCGGTCTCGGTCAGCTCAAAGGGCTGATTGAGGAGGAGCAACAAGCTGCCGCGTCGGAAGTACTCCGAAGCCTCGCGCTTGTTGACCGTGACTTGCCCCGATCCGGGCGTGAGGTACACACGCGCCGAAGCTTCTTTACGTCGCCCAGTGGCGTAGATGCGGTTATCCGTCGACATCGAAACTCTCCCGGGACTAGCTGGCGCTCAGATCGAGCGTCTTGGGCGACTGCGCCGTGTGGGGATGCTCAGAGCCTGCGTAGGCCTTGAGCTTCTTGAACATTGTGCGTCCGAGGGGGCCGCTGGGCAGCATGCCCTTGACCGCCTTGGTGATGAGCGCTGTGGGCTCCTTCTCAAGCAGCTCAGCTGCCGTGATGGAGCGGATTCCGCCCAAGTAACCGGTGTGCCAGTTGTACACCTTGGTGCTGAGCTTGTTGGAGGTCAGCTTGACCTTCTCAGCGTTGATGACGACGACAAAGTCACCGCAATCAGCGTTGGGTGTGTAGGTCGGCTTGTGCTTGCCACGAAGGACGGCGGCGATACGGGCCGCGGCGCGCCCTAGGGTCTGACCGTCGAGATCGACGACGAACCATTCACGCTCGATCGTCTCGTCTCTGAAGCTCACGGTGCTCATCTGTTGATCCTCTTCCCAGTGGCCACCCGCCCAAGACGTGTGCCCAGTGTTCGTGTCCCCGCAGCGACGACTCATTGGGTGAGTTTAAAGGCTTAGAGCCAGTCTCACATGCCGCGCGGGGGGGTCTATTTAGGGGTGTAACTCCCCAATGTCAACGCAAAACGGGGCGCCCCGATGGGTTCGCCCCGACAGGATTGCTTAAACGCGCCTTAGATGGCGTCCTTGAGTGCGTCCACTCGGTCTGTCTTCTCCCAAGAGAACTCGGCGTCCTTTCGCCCGAAGTGCCCGTAAGCAGCAGTCTTCTGGTAGATCGGTCGCAAGAGATCCAGCTGGTCGATGATCGCCTTTGGGCGGAAATCGAACGTGCGGCGGACGGCGTCGTTAATGCGAGCCAACTCGACTGTCTCTGTGCCGAATGTATCGACCAAAACACTGACGGGCTCAGCCACACCGATCGCGTAGGCCACTTGGATCTCACATTGAGATGCCAACCCGGCGGCGACCACATTCTTTGCGGCGTAGCGCGTGTAGTATGCAGCAGAGCGGTCAACCTTCGAGGGATCCTTACCGGAGAAGGCGCCTCCACCGTGACGGGCCCAGCCTCCGTAAGTGTCCACGATGATCTTGCGCCCGGTGAGGCCGCAGTCGCCCATCGGGCCACCGATGACGAAGCGTCCGGTCGGGTTCACGAGGATGCGCGTCTCACGGTCAATCCACTGCTCCGGTACGGTCGGCTTGATGACGGTCTCGACGACCGCCTCACGTACATGCTCCCAAGAGGCCTCTTCGGAGTGTTGAGTGGAGATGACGATCGTGTCGATGCGCTTGGGCTTGCCGTTCTCGTACTCCACAGTGACCTGGCTCTTCGAGTCGGGACGGAAGATGCCGACGATGCCCGATTTGCGGACATCAGCCATGCGCTGGACCAGGCGATGGGCCGTCTCAATCGCGAGGGGCATGTACACATCTGTCTCATCGCATGCGTACCCGAACATGAGCCCCTGGTCGCCTGCACCTTGCTCGGTGTAGAGGCCGGCGCCTTCGGTCACGCCTTGGCTGATGTCGCTGGACTGCTGGTCGATGCTGGTGAGTACCGCGCAGGTCGCGGCGTCGAAGCCTGCTGAAGCGTCGGTGTAGCCGATCTCGCGAATCGTATTGCGGACGATCTGCGGCATGTCGACGTAAGCGTTCGTGGAGATCTCGCCAGCGATTAGCGCCATGCCTGTCGTGACCATGGTCTCACATGCCACGCGAGAGTTCGGGTCCTTGGCGATGAGGGCGTCAAGGATGCTGTCAGAGATCTGGTCTGCGACCTTGTCAGGGTGACCTTCGGAGACAGATTCGGATGTGAAGATAAAGTCTTTGAGAGCCATGCTGGCACCTTCTTTGGGATTTGCATCGACGTAATTTTGGGGCCCTATCTACTCGCAGGCGGGTGGGCCGTCAACAGCGATCGCCCTGCGAAACCGGCAACCGCTGGCGCCCATGCACACGGACGTGAGGTGTGTCCGTGAGCACCTTCGAGCCGCTACCGGTCGTGGTGTGCACTAAGCTCTTAGGATTAAGGTAGAAAATACCTTAGTGACATGGAAAAGAGGGAGCCACCGGAGATGTCCGTGTAGGTCGAAAAGGCAGCATCGACCGCTAGGCTCGTCGAGACATACCCGACTCCAAAGGCGACGGATGTGTGATCCTCGATCCCACCGAAGCTGACCCCAGCGCGGGCCACGACGACCCCACCAAAGAGGTACTGGAGTCCAGCACTGTAGTGCGGGAAGAGGTTCTCCGGATCCGTTTGGAGGTCCAGGTTCACGTCGAATGAAGCCTGGAACGACTCATAGGTGAACGCGGCCCCCGTGCCGAGTTGGCGTGGTGCATACTCGGTCTTAGTGTCGATGAGGTTTTGGCCGACTAAGCCGACTCTGAACATCTGCATCACCTCGATGATGATGCCTGCATCCAACGTGAAGAAGTTGGGGTCAGAACCAGCGAGTCGGTCCAGGGTCAGGTATCGACCGCCGACACCTACGCGGAACTCAACTTCGCCGAAGTCCCAGCCCCCGGCCAGTCCAGCCCGGATTTGATGCCCATCACGCTCGTAACCTTCACCCTGGCCCAAGAGGAACGTGTAACCCACGCCCATCGCGAAGGCCTGATTGGTCTTCGAGTCCACTGCGGCGGCCCCCACAGCGTGAGACTGCATGGCGTCTGAGTAGCTGTAGCCTGCTTCGATGGCGTATTGACTCGCGATACCCATCCCCGCTGGGTTGAAGTAGAGCCCTGACGCGCCCACAGCGGTCGCTCGCACGGAGTCTGCGGTCCCTAGTGCGGCCGCCGGTGCACCGTCTTCGCGCGCCATGGTCGAGGGCGTGAGTGTCAGGATGAGGAGTGCTGTGAGGGTGCCCAAGAGGCCACGATAAGTCGTGACGCTAGGTCGGGTCTTTGGAACGGTTCGCTCCATGGTGCTACTTCTCCGCGCCCGCGTGGGCCGCTGCCTCGACGAGTTCTTTGGTGTCGGTGGCGTAAGGGGACAAAACGCCGATACTCCGACAGTGGCTGGACATTAAATCTGGGTCCGAATGGTGTCAAAGAAATGAGTCGCCTCGATCTTGCGTTAAGTCCTTACGTGCCTTAGGGATTGTCCGATCTCGCCTGTCCTCGATCATCGTCGGTAAGGGTTGCCCATGTCTGAACAAGAGAACACCCCGTCCCTCTTCCGTTGGGCCGCTCTCGCGGGCGCTTTTTGCGTTGCCTTCATGGTCGTGAAGACGGTCTTTGAGGTTGCATTCACGGCGCTCTTTTATGGCGGGGTGACCCTGGTTGCTGCCGGGATCGCAGTGCGAGTCGTCAAGAAGCTGAAGTCATGAGTCGTTGGCGTCGTGCGTCCGTCTACCTGGCTGTACTGCTGAGCGCAGTGCTCATCACCAATGCAGGTGGTGGTGACTCAGCCTCGGCGACCTCTGCTGTCGGCGGCACCTCCGTTGAATTTCACGGTTGGTCTCCTGATTCGCAGTATGTCGCCTACACGAGGACGCGCCGCACGGTAGTGCGTAAAGGTCGCGGTAAGCCGCGCCTAAAGCGCCGCTCTCATCACCGTCGCGTGAAGGCGGGCCGCTTTAGTGGTACCGGGCCGATTGGCCCCAAGGAGCATATCCCGCGCTACGCAGAACGTCGGGGGTACATCACCCCCGAGCTCGACAGGCTCGAGGTCAGCGACACCGAGACGTGGTACGTCGCGCTAGAGGGGACCTATAAGCTGCGCCTCTCTGTGGGGGATGTCTTGTCCTGGGAGTTGGTCTTTGAGGACCAAGTCATCGAGCGTCGTGAGTTTGATTCGATCTACGTCAGCTGTGACGCCCGCATTTATCCATCTCCGGACAGGCGTCACGCGATCCTCGTGATGCATCTGAATCGCGGTTGGCATGTGGACGGGGCTGTCTACCCAGTCAGCTTACCAGCTGGGGTCGCCGAGGCATGGGAAGCGACCCAAGCACGTTGAGTACGGGGCCACGGCTAAGAGCTGGCATCCTTTAATTGCCAATGGCCCGCGCCGTCGTAGGCGAACATCTTATCTCGCTGTCTACCGAGGGCGATCATGAGCGCACGTTTGGGGTTCGCGTCCGTCATTTCGTACTTCATGACGGTCTCCAGTAAGGCCTGCTCAGAATGCCATCCGGGGTTCTTAGACATCCAGGCTGCGAGCGCCGAGCTCACCTTTTTACGGCTGCGTCGGGGCTTTGACTTGATACGAGCCGCTGTGTCGCGGGCGGAGGGTCGGCCCTTCGTCCCGAGCCCAGAGGCGAGCAATTTGGCCGCTTCGACGACGGACGCATACGTCCCGACTCGTCCACTTGGGAGGCTCACTTGTTGACCGTCGAAATGAATGGTCACGAGACCACTGTCAACTTCGATACGTGTACTCATCACGGGTTCTCCATGGACGCCACTCATAGGCATCAATCGAGAGGCACGTTGTTAAAGGCCACCTGCACTTGGGGGTAGAAACAGGGGGATTGCACGCGTCGCTTAATGTCCTCTCTAGCCCCATCGTAACCCCGTCTTCTCTGCATCGCAAACTGTAATAGTGTAAGCCATCATATGCACTTGGTGGCTTATGTCGGCCTCCTCTGTTGCGCTGCACGCGCCTCGTCGTAAGGGAGCGAGGCGTTCGTTTGAAAGGTGTCGTCGCTCTTCAAAGTCGTCGAGCGGTCGCTTGGGTCATTGACGAGGTTGGACCCGCTGGCTAGGGTTCGCCGGCTCTGATTTCTTAGGGAAGGACGACCTTTGACACGCAGGTGTTTCAAGCGATCCCAGGAGGGTGTTCGTGCTTAGCGCGGCGCAGACCCGAACGGGCTGGATGCTCTTTGCTGTGGTGTCGGTCATTTATGCGCTGGTGGCATGGGACCGAGTGCTGGAACCATCTCCGCAGTTTCATTTTGTCGATCTTGCCCACTCTTTCATGGCGGGAGAGCTCCACACGGACACGCCTCGCCAGCGCGCCAATACGTCGAACCCGGATGACCCCAAGGGCTACCGGGACGCGATTCGGAGGAGCCAGGCCGCCGGTGGTTGGAATGACTGGGCGGCGCTGCGCACGCTGACCATGGTGGACGGCACCGTGTTGACGGGGCGCTTCCCTTGGCCAGATAGCTCCGGTGAGCGCTCGAGGACATTTCACACGCTCGACGGCGAGTCGTGGCAGGTCGATGTCCGCAAAGACTTACGCAAAGACTGCGAGGGCTTGCCTGGGAAGCGCTGTGACGAGACGACGCACTATGTCTCATTTCCCCCAGGTCCAGCGCTCACGATGCTTCCCTTTGCGGCCATCTGGGGCTACGACACCAATGATGTGCTCATCACGATCCTCTTCGGAGGGTTGAATGCGCTGCTCCTCTTCTCTCTTTTGCAGCTGCTTGCGGCCCGAGGGCATACGAGCCGTTCTCTCGAAGACAACGTATGGTTGACGGTGATGTTCGCGCTGGGATCGGTGGCCTTCTTCGTCTCGGTGCGCGGCGAGGTGTGGTTCACGGCCCTTGTGCTCGGTGTCACTGTGAACTTGAGCTTCATGCTCGCTGCCCTCGATCTGCGTCGCCCTATGGTCGCGGGGCTCTTGCTCGGGCTGGGGATGGCGACACGGACGCCGCTGGCGTTCTGCTTTGTCTTCTTTGCGTGGCAACTCTTCTTCCCAGGGGGGCAGTGGCGTCGAGGACGTTGGCGGGAGATCTTGACCCAAGGGACGCTCTTCGCGATCCCCATCCTCGTCGTCGGTGCAGGGCTCATGGCCTACAACCACGCCCGCTTTGGCCAGCCATTTGAGTTTGGGCACAGCCTTCTCGCCGGCGGGGCCGGCGCACGCATCCGGGACCACGGCTTGTTCAACACGTGGTACCTCAACGCCAACCTGTCCGCCGCGTTCGTCAACCTGCCTCGGCTGATGCCTGACGCGCCGTTCATCAACATCTCTAAGCACGGCCTGAGCCTGCTCTTTACGACGCCCGCGCTGCTGCTCTTGGTGCGCCCAAGGGTCTACGCCCCGCTGGGTACGGCGCTTTGGGCGACTGTCTTCGCGGCGGCGGTCCCTGGGCTCCTCTACCAAAACACGGGCTGGGAGCAGTTCGGCTATCGCTTCGCGATGGACTACTTCCCTTACTTGGTGGCGCTCGTGGCCTGTGGCGGCCGGGAGCTCACGACGCGGGTGAAGGCGGTGATCGTCTTCGGTATCGTCGTGAACTTGTTTGGCGCCATCACCTTTGGTCGATTTAGCGACCTTTACTACTGAGCTGCTTAAGGCCTAAGGGTCAGCATCCCGCGGCGCAGACGCGCTTGGCAGCGGGCCTTTCCGAGCGCTTCCATCGTCTCGAAGAGCGGTGGCGTGGCTTTTCGGCCCGTGAGGATGATGCGCAGGGGCATGAACAGATCACGAGGCGACCACTCCAAGGCTTCGCATTGACCGCGAAGGCAGGCTTCGATGGACTCAGGGGTCCACGTGCGCTCAGCGTCGACCGCGAGGGTCACCGCTTTGATGGCCTTGTAGGTGCTCTTCTTGTCCTGTTTCTTGGGGATGAGGGCCTCGGCGTTGAGGTCGAACTCACCGGAGAAGAAGAAGGCGGTCTTGTCGAGGAACCCGTCGAGGCGCGTGATGCGCTCTCGTACCAGCGGTGCCAGCGTGGTGAGGTACTCGCTGCCGAGGAGCCACTCTTGCAAGCGGGTGACGAGCTCGGCGTCCTCCATCTCTCGAACGTAGTGGCCGTTGAGCCAGTCGAGCTTCTCCAAGTTGAAGGTGGGCCCTGTGACGCCCATCCGCTCAAAGGTGAAGGCCTCTAACATCTCCTCGAAGGAAAATTTCTCGCTCTCATCGGGCATGGACCAACCCATGCGGCCCAAGAAGTTCACCATGGCCTCGGGCAAGATCCCGATTCCTTGGTAGTAGTCGAGGCTGACCGGGTTCTTCCGCTTGGAGATCTTGCTCTTGTCCTGGTTGCGGAGCAGCGGCATATGGATGAATGAGGGCGGGTCCCATCCAAACGCAGCGTAGAGCTGCACGTGTTTTGGGGTCGACGGGATCCACTCTTCGGCGCGGATGACGTGGGTGATCTCCATCAAGTGATCATCGACGACGTTCGCCAGGTGGTAGGTCGGGAAGCCATCTGACTTGAGCAGGATCTGGTCGTCGATCTGGTCGTTTGAGATCCGGATCTCTCCTCGGAGGCCATCGATGAAGGTGGTTTCACCCTCCGTCGGCATCTTGAGCCGCACGACGTAGGTCTGCCCCTCGTCCAGGCGGCGCGTGACCTCTTCTTCACTTAAATCCCGATAGCGCCGATCGTAGGCGATATTCCGCTTCTGCTCTTTCGCCTCGCGGCGCATCTCCGCCAGTTCATCTGCTGTCGCAAAGCACCGGTACGCTTTCCCTTCTGTGATCAAGCGCTCCGCATGCTCTCGATAGAGCGCGGTCCGTTCACTTTGTCGGTATGGCCCGTAAGGCCCGCCCTTGTCGGGGCCTTCATCCCACTCGAGTGCGAGCCATCGTAAGCTGCGGAAGATGGCCTCTTCGCTCTCTCTCGATGAGCGGGTCTGATCGGTGTCCTCGATTCGAAGTACAAACTGACCACCATGCTTTCGAGCGAAGAGCAGATTGAACAGCGCGATATAAGCGGTCCCTACGTGGGGATCGCCGGTCGGGCTTGGGGCGATTCGAACGCGGACTGGTCGATCGGTGGGGACAGGGATGTTCTGGCTCATGAGGGCTCCTCTGTCGGCTGGGCGATGAGCTGTTGGAGGTGGTCTGCTTGGCGGCGGGTGCGTTGCCGCTCGGCGTCGATGATGGCGATAAAGTCGTCAACCGCGCGCTCGAGCACGTCGTTCACGACGACATATTGATAGCGGTGAGCTTCAGCGATCTCGCTGCGCGCCACACCCAATCGGATGTCGAGCTGCTCTGCGCTCTCCGTACCACGGCCTTTGAGCCGCGTCTCAAGGTTCTCTAGCGCAGGAGGGACCATGAAGATTGTGACCGCGTCCGGGTAGACCTCCATCAGCTGGATGCCCCCCTGTGGATCGATGTCGAAGAGCACATCAAACCCGGCCTCAAGGCGCCGCTCGACCTCAGCCTTGCTGGTTCCGTATCGGCGCGCATGGACGTGGGCCCACTCAGCGAATGCGTCCTCCTGAACCATGCCATCAAAGGTCGCGTCATCGACGAAGTAGTAGTCTTCGCTGTCGACCTCACCAGGGCGCTGGGGCCGCGTCGTGTGGCTCACACTGAAGGCGATGTTTGGACGAACCTGGAGGACCTTGCCGGCGACAGTCGACTTACCGGTTCCGCTGGGGGCGGTAAGGATAATTAGGATTCCCTTACGCAATGTTGTGCACCTGCTCCCTGATTCGCTCGAGTTCGACCTTGGCGGTGACGACGTTGGCAGACATGTCGGAGTCCCGGCATTTCGAACCGATGGTGTTGAACTCTCGCCCGAGCTCCTGGGTCAGGAACTCGCATCGCTTGCCCATCAAGGTCTCACCGTCCGGCACCTCGCCTTGGAGCAAGACGCGGAACGCGCGGATATGGGCGCGGGCTCGTACGGTCTCTTCGGTGACGTCGCATCGGTCCGAGAAGAGGATCAACTCGCTCGCGACGCGGCCTTCGTCGAGGGTCTTACCCACGGCGGTGACGGCCTCCTCAAGCCGCTGTCGAAGGCGTGCCTCAAAGGCTTGGTAGATGGCCGGGCTGGCGGTCTCGATTTGTGAGAGGAGTCCGTCCAGCTTGGCCAGCCGCGCATCGAGGTCGTCAGCGAGGGCAGCGCCCTCTGTCGCCCGAGATGTATTGAGGTCCGCGGTGGCGCGGGTCAAGCCAGCGGTGAAGGCCTCGACGAGCGTCTCCGTCTGGGTTTGGACGCTCTGCAAGTTGACGAAGTCACCTTGGCGTAAGATGAGCTGTAGGCTCGGTGCGGGGCAGCCCAGGTCCTCAGCGAGCGCACTCAAGGCGTCCTTCATGGCCTGAGCGCCTGCGTGGTCAATGACCACCTCGACCGGGCGCGCAGCGCGGTCCTCCAGGGCGACGGTGACGTCGACCGAGCCGCGAATGACCTCGGCCCTAAGGACCCGCTTGGCGCTGGCTTCGGCTGCGGAGAACTCGGAGGACATATGGAAGCGAATATTGAGGTTCCGATGGTTCACGCTTCGCAGCTCAATACGGTAATGCGCGCCTTCGACATCGAAGGTTGCGCTGCCAAACCCAGTCATACTTCGAACGGTTTCACTCATCAGGTGCCCTCTTTGTACCAAGCGACGGTGCGAGCCAACCCTTGTGTGAGTGGGATCGCCGTGGAGAAGTTCAGCAGCTCAGCAGCTGCGCGGGTGTCGGCGACAGAGTGGCGGACTTCACCATGCCGACCCGGGCCGTGGGTGACCGTAGAGTTGGACGCGATGAGCGTCCGGAGGGTCTCGACGAGCATATTGACGCTGATGCGCTGCCCAGAGCCGATGTTGACGACCTTTCCTGCGGCGTCGGGCGCCTCTGCGGCTAACAGGTTTGCGCGGACGACGTCGTCTACGAAGACAAAGTCGCGCGTCTGCTCTCCGTCGCCAAAGATGGTGATCGGATCACCTTTGAGCAGTCGGGTGATAAACGCGGGGATCGCGGCGGCGTAGCCCCCCTCGGGGTTTTGGCGGGGGCCGTAGACGTTGAAGTAGCGAAGCGAGGCGACCTCGAGGCTCATTGAGGCCGACCAGGCTGCTCCATAGAGCTCCCCGACGAGCTTGGACGCGGCGTAGGGGCTCTCTGGGCTCAGCGGGGTCGTTTCATGAATGGGGAGCGTCGCGGCCTGGCCATATGCGGCACAGCTCGCGCTGTAGACGACGCGCGCGACCCCTGCGCTTCGAGCGGCCTGATAGACAGCCATCGATCCGGTGGCGTTTACGGCGTGCGTGAGCTCAGGCGCCTCAAGGGAGCGCGGGACGCTGACCTGACCAGCGAGGTGAAAGACGGTGCGGCAACCACGCATGGCCGTCTTCAACGTCGCTTCATCGAGGATGCTCGCTTCAAAGAGCTGGACGTCTAGGCCATCTAGGTTTGTGCGCCGGCCGGTCGAGAGATCGTCGATGACACGGACCGTGTCTCCACGTTCGAGGGCTGCGCGGGCGATACTCGACCCGATAAACCCGGCACCACCGGTGATGAGGAGTGTGTCGCTCATCGTGCGACGACCCCGCGCTCAACCCAGTCGACAGCTTCGATGGACCAGGGGTGAAGGAGGCCGAGGTGATCGGCGAGATCGAAATTGGTGTAGCGTGAGCGAATGTGACGGCAGACGCGGACGGTCCGGACGAAGTCGTCCTGCGACACGCCGAGCTCACTTGCGCGCCGCGGACACCCCGCAGCCTCAAGGGCGCTCATCATCTCTTGAGGGGTGAGGAGCACCTCTTTGAGCCGCCCTTGTACGCTCGCCCATTGCGCGGCGAGGGTCGTGAGTTCCTCGGAGCGTGCGTCTCCGTGTCTCTCTTTGTTGCGCAGCTGGGCTTGAATCTCATTCACGACATCGGGGGTCAGTTGGGGGTGGTCTACGCCGATGGTGTCGACCCAATCGGTGCTGCGCGTTGCGGGGCGCGCGGCGCGCTCGGCGAAGGCCTCAGGCGTGAGGGCGACGAGCTTGTTCAGCGTGTACGCGGAGACCAGGGTGCCGACCCCGACCTGGGTGCCGTGCAGGCCTCGGATCGGGAGCTCCTGGCAGTGCTGCTCCATGTCCCAGTAGTGGCTGATGAGGTGCTCAGCCCCTGAGGCGGGTGCGGACGTGCCTGCGATGGCCATAGAGAAGCCGGAGATGAGGAGCGTCTCGAGCAGCACCTCGATGGCGTCGGCGTCACCGACCCCGATCCCCTCGGCGCGGTCGACCATGCGGCGCCACGGCGTGTCTAACAGAGACGCTGCTTCGTCGCTGTAGGGGACGCCGCGCACGATATGACTCAAGAGCCAATCCGCTTGGCTGAATGGTTTAGAGAGCAGGTCTCCGAACCCGGCTTGGTTCATCACTGGCGGCGCGGCACGGATGATGTCGACGTCTGCGAAGACAGCCTCGGGTTGATGGGTGGGCAACGTGCGCTTGACCCCCTCGGAGAGGACGGCCGAGATGCTTGAGGTGTAGCCGTTCATGCTGGCGGCGGTGGGGACCACTTGGTAGCCCCTGCCGACCCCGAAGCTCGCTGACTTCACGATGTCGTTGACCGTGCCAGAGCCTACGGCGATAGGGTTGAGGCGCTCCGAGGTCCTTAAGAAGGTCTCGAGCGCGGCGATAGCGCCGTCCTCACAGACCAAATGATCGTCGTCACCGTGAGGCTCAAGGATCAGGCGCCGGGGTGAGCGCCCCTCTGCGCTGAGGGCATCGAAGATCTGCTGTCCCGCGACATCCCAGGTGTGCGCGTCACCGATCACGATATCGATGACCCCTTGGCGCTCCTCTCGCAGCCAGCCAGAGAGCGCGGCAGCCGCGCCTGAGCCGAGCGCGATCGTGCGCGTGCGGTGTGGGGACCGGTCAGCAGCCGCTGCAGAGGTGAGCCGGGACAGAATGTGATCGGGCGCCAACATGATGGTCCTCTCGCGACGCTGGTCTCCCGAGCGTCAAGTCGCGATATGGCGGGGACCATAGCGATTGGTCGAAAACTTTGCCACGTGTTCGTTGCCCCATTGCCAACGCATCCTTACCATGTTCGGCATGGCCGCCACTGAGCCAGCACCAGCGCCGACACGACCTCTCCCTACGGTCGACGCAGAAGTTCCGCGCGATGTGACGATTCAAGACGTCCTCGCGGCGATCGAGACCTACAACCCTGATGTCGATCGGAACCTCATCACGCGTGCGTTTGTCTTCGCTGAGCAGGCGCATCGGACACAGCGCCGTAAGAACGGCGACCCGTATATCGGGCACCCCGTGGCTGTGGCCTGCATTGCGACCGAGCTGAAGCTCGATGAAGAGGCGATCTGCGCGGCGCTCTTACACGACACCGTCGAGGACACTGATGCGACCTTTGAAGACCTCTGCGAGATCTTCAATCGCGACATTGCGGAGCTCGTCGATGGTGTCACGAAGCTAAGCAAGATCCGCTTCCGCTCGAAAGAAGAACGTCAGGCCGAGAATTTCAGAAAGATGGTCTTGGCGATGTCCAAAGACCTGCGCGTCATCTTGGTGAAGATCGCCGATCGGACGCACAACATGCGTACCCTTCACCATCTGCCGCTGCCGAAGGCTCAAGGGATCGCGCGCGAGACGATGGATATCTTTGCGCCCCTGGCCAATCGGCTGGGGCTCGGGGCGTTCAAGACCGAGCTTGAAGACCTCTGCTTTCGCTACCTGCACCCTGAGGATTATCAGAGCATCAAGAGCAAGGTGAACGCGACCCTAGTCGAACGCCGAGAGTACCTCGATCGCGTAATTGATGAGCTGAAATCCCTCTTCGGGGAAGAGGACATCGACGCCGATGTTCAGGGGCGTCCGAAGCACTTCTGGTCTACGTACCGGAAGATGGTCGCGCAGAAGATCCCCTTCGAGAAGGTGCATGACCTCATCGCGTTTCGCGTCATCGTGGCGAGGCAGAGCGATTGCTACCATGTGCTCGGCCTGATCCACGACCGCTGGCGGCCGCTCCCTGGGCGATTCAAGGACTACATCGCGCTCCCGAAGGCGAATAAGTATCAGTCTTTGCACACCACTGTGATTGGCCCCCAAGGGCAGCCTGTCGAGATTCAGATCCGGACCCAGGCGATGCATCGCATCGCTGAAGCGGGGATCGCGGCTCACTGGAAGTACAAAGAGGCGAGTCGGAAGATCACCGCCGCAGATGAGGAGCGGTTCGACTGGCTAAAGCGCCTCATGGAGTGGCAGAAAGAGCTCGACGATCCCAGTGAGTTCCTCGAGTCGGTCAAGGTCGAGCTCTTCGCAGAAGAGGTCTACACCTTCACGCCGCGTGGTGAACTCAAGGTGCTGCCCCGGGGCTCGACGCCCGTGGACTTTGCCTTCAGCGTGCACTCGGAGGTCGGCAACACGTGCAGTGGGGCTGTCGTCAACGGCTCTATCGCACCACTGGACTACGTGCTCCGCAACGGTGATGTCCTTGAGATCATCACCAACCGCTCTCAGCGCCCGTCGAAAGATTGGCTGCGCTTTGTGAGCACAAACAGGGCAAAGACGAGGATCCGAGCGTTTATCAAGAAGGAGCAGCGTGCGCGCTCTCTTGAGCTCGGTGAGCAGCTCTTGGACAAAGAGTTTCGTCGGTATTCGCGCTCCTTGGCGCGGGTCCGAAAGAGCGCTGAGTTTAAAGAGGCGGCTCTTCGTCATAACTTTGAGGGCATCGAAGAGCTTATTGTTCAGGTGGGCAGCGGCAAGTTGACCCCCCAAAGCGTGGTGGTCTCTGTCCTTCCTCCCGAGGTGACGGGTCGTCAGCCGAAAGAAGCAGAGGCCCCCTCGAGCAATCCGCTTTCACGATTGATTCGTCGAATGACCGGCGGGCCTACGGGCATCGTGGTGGATGGCCTAGACGGCGTGAAGCACAGCATCGCCAAGTGCTGCTCTCCGGTCCCTGGAGAGTCGATCTTGGGCTTCGTGACGCCGGGTCATGTCGTCAGCGTGCATCGAAAAGACTGCATCAACACCGTGGACTTGGCGCCCGAGCGGCAGGTTGAAGTGCGCTGGGGTGCCAAGGGCGCGGGTTACCCTGTGACCTTGAGGGTCGTCACCGAGAGCGGTGTCCCGGGCATGCTCTCGCACATGAGCAAGGCGTTCGCCGACCTGCGCGTGAACATCGACACGGCGAAGTGTGGTGAGGGCTCTGACGGTCGCGCAGACAACCTCTTCACCTTTCACGCACAAGACCTCGAGCAAGTGAATCAGCTGCTCAAGCGCCTGCGGAGCCTGAAGGGCGTCTTCAGTGTCGAGCGAGTGCGAGCAGCCTGAGGCGGAGCTCCGCCTCAGGCGCGGCCCCTACTCGCAGAGGACTAAATCCGCTGGGCTGCGAGGGTTGATTCGGTAGGACCCGAAGTTGTACGACACGAGGCCGGTGACCGAGCAGTACTGCGCACCGACGTCGGGTGTCTCGAGGACCTCGTTTCCTGTGACCCAGTCATCGATGATGAAGCCACCATCAGTCTCGATCTCACCGTAGCTCTCGACGTTCTCGACGCTGGTCACTGAGGCGTTCTCGACCGTGATGAGCATCCCCTCGTAGGCCTCGGAGTTCGCGCTGAAGTCGTCGACCGGGAGGGGGCTCGTCTCGACCGTGTCCGACTCGACCACCTCGACGCTCGTCGCGCTGAGCTCGGTCATGCAGTAAAACTCAAGGTGCTCGCCTGTGACCTTGAGGGTCTGACCGACTGACCACCCCTCATCGGCGTCCTTTCCGACCACAAAGACGAGGCCGGAGTAGAGGTCATTGGTGCCGTCGCTCAAGGCATAACCGTTGAGGGTGTCATGTACATCGAAGCTCGCGACGGTGACGACGCCCTCCACGGTGACGCTCTCCGTGATCGTCACGATGCTGACGTCTGGGCATGTCATGCTGTCATCACTTTGCTGAAGCGCCGAGATGGTTGTGTCCGTCGTGGGGCCCGGGTCCGTCGGGTCCGTCGGGTCCGTCGGGTCCGTCGGGTCCGTCGGGTCGCCAGCGTCGCTCACCTTCACGAGGTCCTCGGGGAAGCGCGGCAGCAGCTGGTAGGCGCCGTATGCGTAGCGGAGCTGACCGACGATGTCGTAGCTGGCCCCCACGTCCATTGAGAGGAAGAAGTCGAAGCCGTAGCTGACCTCGAGGCCGCCAGTGAGCACGTAGCCCCCCCAAGAGGTCTCTGACTCGACGGTCACGCCGGTGAGCGCGATGAGCATGCCCTCGTAGGGCTCCATCTCTCCAACGGGGACATTCACGCTGACGGGCTCCGGGACATCGACCGTCGCGGTGAGCTCATAGCCGTTCGCCTCGACGGAGAGCTGTGTGTTGCACCATGCGTCTTTGAGGTCACCGGTAAGGGTGAGCGTATCTCCAGGCTTGAAGCTAGTGTTCTCGCTCGCGGGGACCTGCAGGAGGATGCCGGACCAGTCTGCTTGGTCGTTGTCCCAGATGTAGTAGCCGTGGAGCTCGACCTCGCCGCTCGAGTTCTCGTAGGCATCAAAGCGGGGGCTCGTCACGACCGCGCTGGCGACAGAGACCCCCTCAGCGAGCGTGGTCGGGAAGCTACCATCTTCGCTGCAGCCCGCGGCCTCCGCGGCGCTCTGGAGGGCTTGAATCGTGCCATCGAGGGTTGTGGGGTCTACGGGCTCAGGGTCGGTCTCAGGGTCGGTCTCAGGGTCGGTCTCAGGGTCGGTCTCGCCCGCCAGACCGAAGTCAGACTCGTAGCGTGGGAGGAGCTGATAGGCGCCAAACGCGTAGCGGATTTGGCCGGTGATGTCGTAGCGCTTCCCGACCTCCATCGAGAGGAAGAAGTCGAAGCCGTAGCTGACCTCCATGCCACCCTCAAGCACATAGCCACCCCAAGTCGTCTCGGACTCTACGGCGACATCGCTGATCCGCACTAGCATCCCCTCTTGGGGCTCAAAGTCCTCGCTCATTGCGTCCATGGCGAGGGGTTGCGGTACCTCGACGGTGTCGATGAGTTCGTAGCCGTTGGCCTCGACGGAGAGGAGCGTGTTGCACCAGGCCTCTTTGAGGTCACCGACCAGGGTCAGGGTGTCTCCAGGCTGGAAGTTGGTGTTCTCGCTTGAGGGGATCTGAAGCAAGATGCCCGACCAGTCAGCCTGGTCGCCGTCACAGATGTAGTAGCCGTCGAGTTCGGGTGTCCCGTTGGAGTCTTCATAGGCGACGAAGCGCGGGCTGGTCACGATGGCCTTGGCGATGGACACGCCCTCGGCGACAGTCGCTGGGAACCCACCGTCTTCGCTGCATCCAGCTGCCTCTGCGGTAAGCTGAAGCCCCTTGATGGTGCCGTCCACGGCCTCGGTTGGATCGGAGTTGTCGTCCCCTGTGCCGTCCTCGTTCCCGTCCGTGCCGTCGTCCCCGTCTTCGCCCGGGGTGTCGAGGGCGCTGCCCACAGGCGGCGCATCTGCGTCGACCCCCGCGGCTGTGTCGCTGCTGCATCCGTAGGCGGAGAGTGCGAGGATGAGGAGGAGCGGAGACAAACGTGTCAGACGTAACATAGGGGCACCTTGGTCCAGGACGAACGGGAGCGCAGATAACGCGCGCTGGGGCGGACTACTCGAAAGTCGCGATGTGGTCGAGCGCATTCGCCCGAACCTGAAGCACGTGGACGCGCCGTCCACCGCTGTCGAGTTGCACCTGTTGGCGCATCAGCGGCATCACTGGGATACGTGGTGTATGCAAGACGGTCCCTGCATAGGAATTGATGCGCTGTGCTGCGGTGACCTTGGGGGCATCGGGTCCATTGACCTCAAAGATCCACTGCATGTCGCGCTGAGATGGGCGTGCGATGATGCCCTCTGGGGTCTCTTCGCACCCTTCGAAGATGTCGAGGGAGAACGAGACGTTGGTAAACCGACCGTCAGCGACCTCGGTGTAGAGGGGGCTGCTCGCGTCGTGCTTGAGCTGCTCAAGGGGCGGTGGGCATGCGACGTAAGTGTTTGTGTCACTGCGTTGCGTGAGCCTCGCCGTGTAGGTCGGCGTGCTCTGGGGCGTGACCTCGCAGCGCCCTTCGCCGGTCTCTGCGTCGATTTGCCAGTGTTGGTCATGCAGGAACCCAGAGCGTGTGCCCACGACCGCCCAGCTTTGAGCGACTCGGACGACGTACTGCGTGACACGGGGTAAGTCAGCCGGGGTGATGGTGATGGGAGCGTCGCCCGCGTTGAGCTGGACGACTTGAGCGTTGAGGTCCAGGGCTTGGCGGGCCGCCTGGCAATCTGAGAGCGAGAGCGCTGGGTCCTTCTCGATCGCGTCCTTGTCCAGGCTTGGGAGCGCTGGACGGCTCCGAGCGCCCTGCAGATCGACCCCGAGGGTCGTTTGACCGACCGTGGTGACCGGGACATCGATGAAGAGCGTCGTGACGGCCTCCAGTGGGCAGAGCTGCCCGGAGGCGTCTTCGAGCACGACTGCGGTGCGGAGCGCCTCGGAGACGTTGCTGGGGACGACCTCCAGCGTGAGCCAGTCACCAGCGATCACCCCGGCGCTGCAGAAGTCTGCCCCCGAGTCTTCAAAGGTTTGACCGTCTCTCATGCGGCCCAGTGTCGCCGCAGTCTTGGGGATCGCCCCCTCGTAGGTCAGTGACCAGGTCTCGGTCGCGACCGCCTCGTTGTCGACGTCCTCGGGGTACCCGGCGGGCCACACCCCATAGAAGCGGGAGAGGGGAGCCGAGACGCCCTCGACGGCGCTCGCGAGCTCCTCCTCGACGTCTGGTCCCAACATGGGCGCGCCGCTTGAGCGCGCTGAGGTTAGAGTCGATGAGACCCCGCGGTGCACGAACGTGGGTGTGCCGATGGTCACGATGCGGTTCTCGGGGAGGGTCGTGAGCTGAGCGAATCGATGCACGGGCGTGCCGCGACGGATCGCCTCGATGAGCAAGATATCGCCGCTCAATGTGGGCATGAAGACGTACCACGTGGCGTCATCGAGGGTCGGCTGCGTGCAGACCTCGCCCTCGTCATCAGGGCTGCATCCGATCGGGGTCCAGTCGATGGTCCCGGGGGTCACCGAGCGATCGGGGAGTAAGCGTGACCAGAGCTCGCCGCGGAGCTGGCCAGAGCTTAGGTTGATGCCGCCAAGGGCGCCAATCGGGAGGCCAAGTTCCCCGGCACGTGCGGGGCCGAGGAGGGCACTACGGGGGATCGCCGAGAGGCTGCCGTCGGTACCATCGAGGTAATCGACATAGTCGAGCTTGGGCACCTCGGTCGCGAGCCCGGGGACATCCACCGGGGTCAGCGTGTGGCCGTCTGCGCCGAGCTCGAAGACAAGGATACGCTCGCGTTGTGAATCCAGCACGTAGACGAACTGGCCGTACCACGTGCCGTCATGGCCGCGTCCGTTGACGAACGTGGCGTGATACGGGCCATGGGTCGTGGCGAGGGACTCGGTTGTGTCATGGGCGCCATAGCAGGTGGTGTCTGCTGTATCGATACTCCCGTCGCCGTCGTTGTCGATGCCGTCTGCGCAGGCTGGTAGCCACTCACCAAAGATCGAGTCGGCGCAGGCGGTGTCCTGGCTGTCGGTGAACCCATCGCCATCGTTGTCGATACCGTCGTGACATGGTGCGACTTCGGGGGGGTAGTAAGCGGTCGGAGCGTTGAGGGGATCGATCCCCTCAGGTCGACCACCGACGGTCCCACCCTCTGTGGTGTCTTCGCTGCTTTGGCAATCGGGATCCGCGGCGTCGGCGAAGCCATCTTCGTCATTGTCCAAGCCATCCTGGCATGCGCTCACCAGCGTCACCTCAGAGATGGTCGTAAAGGTGTCATCGACGAGGCTGACTCGGGGGTAGTTCGTCCAGGTGACGAGCACATGGTCGCCGACCGACTCCATGGTGTGGACGCGCGCGGGGGTTGCCTTTGAGCCGCTCGCGCTCAGGGCACCGTCCGCGCCAATGGCATACGACCAAACTGTTGGGCTCGTCGCGGAGGCGACCCAGATCGTGTCGCCGTCGACGAAGGCGTCGGAGGGGCGCTCCGGGAGCGGCAGCGCGGCGTCCGCCGTGTAGCTCAGCCTACCCGCGTCATCGATACCGTGAATCACGATGCGCTGCAGGCTGGGGCCGCCGGAGCTTAAGACGAAGAAGGACGACCAGTCCTCAGAGCGCAGCAGCCGAAGAGGCGCATCATCAATCGGGATCCCGGTGAACCCTGGGATGAACCCGTCTGCGTCGATGACGCCGCTCATGTCGGCGCTCGCGGTGTTCATTTGGACCGCGTGCAAGCGCGCAGGGTTGCGGGTCAAGACGAGCCCAAAGAGGTTCGCTGATGCGCCGTCGTCAGAGGCGCACAGGGCCTCTGACGTGGCCTCTGAGTATCCCACGGGCTTGACCGTCGCGTTGGCACCTGCGCAGGCGTAGCTGAAGTCTACAGGGCTACCGAAAGAAGAGGCGGCGAGCTGTGCATCCTCTTCGCAGGCGAGCGCCGTGACGGAGGCGACCAGGGCGCCGGTGATCAGTAGGAGGCGTCTCACCGGATCTCCGCGACAACAGTGTGGTGATATGGCGAGGCGGGATCGAGCTCGATCACGCCCACCGACTGCTCATGAAAGAGCGCAACGTAAAGCTTATCAATGCCCAGGTCGGGCTGGTTGACATAGGCCATGCCAAAGGGGCCACGACCTGTCCGGATGGTGTCCACCACCGCGCCGAGCGCTGGGTCCACCACGTCGATTCGGTCACCGCCATAGGTGCTGACGTAGACGAGTTCGGTGGGGTGCGTCGCGCTGGCCGGCACGACGACGACGTCACCGGGTGAGCCGCTGACCTGTACCTTGGTCAGGAGCTGCAGTGTGTTCGAATCCTCAGCGCCTGGTGAGACGTCGAAGATCAGCAATGATGACGGCGAGCGGTACGCCGCGTAGAGCCGTGTGCCGTCCGGGGAGACGGCCAGCCCTCGTGCGAAGTCATCGATGACGCTGCCTGGCACGACGAGGGTCTTCTTGAGGGTGATGGTCGGCGTGTCTGCCAGGGTCGGGTCGACCTCGTCGACGGGCGCGGGCTTGACCTCAAGGACGTTGATGACGCTGCTCGACTTGTGTGACGTGTAGATGTCTCCCGTGACCGGGTTCTCGGCGAAGGCGAAGAGGCCGCCGTTGAGGCTCGTCTGCTGGAGGAGTCGGGGATCGCCGTCAGCGCCCAGCCCGAAGAGGGCGAGCTCGCCGTTGATCATCGCCCCGGTGAGCAGTAGGTCCTGGTCCTCACCCTCACGAGCGTGGTGAATGAGCGCACCAAAGGGGTCCTCCCCCAGGGTGCCCTCGGTCAGGGCATCGTCGTCCTTGAAGGTGCCGCTCTGAAACGCCTCATCACTGCCGCAGGCGGTCACACCGTTGTCTTGAATGATGCCACCATCACAGGTGAGCCAAGGCGTGCCCGCCTCATCCTCGGTGATGCTCACGTGGTAGAGGCTGTTCTCCGCGCGGCTCAAGACATAGCCGGATACAGCCTCGCCGTCCCTCGCAAGGAGGTGGACTGGGCCTGGGTAGCCGCCCACTTGAGCGATTCCCGGTAGCCCCTCCTCGGTCGCCTCACGGTCTGAGACAAACCGGTTGGTCACGAGGTCGATCGCCATGATGGCACCGCCACGCCATGAGAGGTCGAAGTTGCCGCTCGTGACCCAGAGGTGGCGACCTGACGGATCCGCGGTCACCGCGACGGGGTAGTCTAAGACGTTCGGTGGATGGGGTTCGCCGGCGTCGGGGTTGGCGCACGCGACGAAGAGCAGCCCGATGAGCCCGAGGCCCCAGGGGCCAAGTGCCTTGAGGTCGTTCACGAGGTTCATGCGTCCTCCAGCGCGGCGTGCGCGGAGGCCAGCCTCGCGACCGGGATTCGGAACGGCGAGCAGGACACGTAGTCGAGCCCGATGCGGTGGCAGAAGCCGACGGACTTGGGCTCTCCCCCGTGCTCGCCGCAGATGCCGACAGAGAGGCCGGGCTTGACGCTTCGACCTTTCTGCGTCGCCATCTCGACGAGCATCCCGACCGCGGGGTCAATGGACACGAAGGGGTCGATCGGCAGGATACCGCTCTCGACATAGAGGGGCAGGAAGTTGCCACAGTCGTCGCGGCTCACACCGAAGGTGGTCTGAGTCAGGTCGTTGGTGCCGAAGCTGAAGAAGTCTGCGCTCTCTGCGACCTCGTCCGCCGTGAGGCAGGCCCTCGGGAGCTCGATCATGGTCCCGATCGGGACCTCGAGGTTCAGCGTCGGGAAGTCTTCGAGGCGCTTCGCGATCTCTTGTGCACAGACTTCGCGGAGGTGCGCGAGCTCGAGGACGTGGCCGACCAAGGGGATCATGATGCGGGGCTTGGCGTCGACGCCGCCGTCACGCATGACTTCGCAGGCCGCCTCGACGATCGCCTGGACCTGCATCTCGTAGATCTCGGGGTAGGCGAGCCCAAGGCGACAGCCTCGGTGCCCCAGCATGGGGTTCACCTCTTCCAGGCTGCTTGTCCGTGCCTCAAGCGCCTCGTAGCTCACGCTGAGCTCTTCGGAGAGCTGGCGGATCTCTTTGTCGGTCTGAGGCAGGAACTCGTGCAGCGGTGGATCGAGTAGCCGGATGACGACTGGGAGGCCGTCCATCACCTCGAAGATGGCCTTAAAATCACCCTTCTGCATAGGCAGGATCTTTGCGAGCGCGGCGCGGCGTCCAGCCTCATCCTCGGCGAGGATCATCTCTCGCACTGCCAAGATGCGCTCAGCATCAAAGAACATGTGCTCCGTCCGGCACAGGCCGATCCCTTGTGCGCCGAAGTCACGCGCGACCTTGCAGTCTCGCGCAGTGTCTGCGTTTGTGTAGATGTCGAGGCGGCGTACGTCATCGACCCAGCTCATCAGCTCGTCGACCTCGGGGCGCGTCTCGGGCTGAATGGTCCGGATGGCGCCGAGCATGACCGAGCCGTCCGATCCGTCGAGGGTGATGATGTCCCCTGGACGGACGGTAGTCTGGCCGATCCGCACGATCCCAGCTGCCTCGTCGATGACGACCTCGCCTGCGCCCACGATGCAGGTCTTGGAGATACCGCGGGCGACGACAGCCGCGTGGCTCGTCATGCCACCACGGCTCGTGAGGATCCCCTCGGCCTTCAACATACCGTGGATATCCTCAGGGGAGGTCTCGCGGCGCACTAAGATGCAAGCCTCTCCACGCCCAGCGGCGTCCACAGCCTCCTCTGGGGTCAAGACGATCTTGCCGGTCGCTGCGCCCGGCGAGGCCCCTAACCCGCGGGTCAGGATCTCGCGCTTCGCGGAGGGATCGATTTGTGGGTGAAGGAGGCGCTCGATGGACTCTGTGCTGACCCGACCGATGGCTTCATTGCGGGTGATCAGACCCTCGTTAGCCATGTCGACAGCGATGCGCACCTCTGCGCGAGGGGTGCGCTTGCCGTTCCGTGTCTGGAGCATCCAGAGGCGGCCCTCTTGGATGGTGAACTCGAGGTCCTGCATGTCTTTGTAGTGAAGCTCAAGCTTCTCGTAGACCTTGACCAGCGCTGCGTAGGGCCCGGGGAGCTCTTCTTCAAGGGTCTCGTCACCCTCCGTGGCGCCGGACTCTTGATTGATGGGCTGTGGCGTCCGGATCCCGGCCACGACATCCTCGCCCTGAGCGTTGCGAAGCCACTCTCCGAAGAAGCGCCTCTCGCCGGTGTTCGGGTCCCGGGTGAAGGCGACGCCTGTGGCTGAGTTGTCCCCCATGTTCCCGAAGACCATCGCCTGCACGTTGACAGCGGTGCCGAGGTCGTGGGGGATATCATGAGCCTCTCGGTAGTCGATTGCGCGGCGGTTGTTCCAAGAGCTGAAGACCGCGTCGATGGTCAGCCAGAGCTGCTCCATCGGGTCTTGGGGGAAAGCTCGCCCGGCCGCCTCGGTCACGGTCGCCTTGTAGGTCTCGACCAGCGCCTTGAGGGACTCGACGCTGAGTTCGCTGTCGCTGTAGACCCCCTCGCGCTCTCTCAGGCGCTCAAGGTGGTGCTCCAAGCGCTCGCTGTCGACCCCCATCACGACGTTGGCGTACATCTGGATGAAGCGACGGTAACTGTCGTAAGCGAAGCGAGGGTTTTGAGTGCTCGACGCCAAGCCCTCGACGGTGACGTCGTTGAGGCCCAGGTTCAAGACGGTGTCCATCATGCCCGGCATCGAGATGGCGGCGCCTGAGCGCACGCTGACGAGGAGTGGAGCGCTGACGTCTCCAAAGCGGCGCTCCATGCGCTGCTCTAAGACAGTGAGTCCCTCTTGGATTTGTACCTTCGCGGCCTCGGACAGCGTGTCGTTTGCGGCGATAAATTCGAGGCACGTCGCGGTCGACACGGTGAAGCCAGGGGGCACCGGGAGGCCCAGCCGTGTCATCTCCGCCAGGTTTGCGCCTTTGCCTCCGAGGAGGTTCTTGAGCTCCACAGCGCCAGCGGCCTGTCCGGCCCCAAAGTCGTAGACGTGTTGCATCATCAGGTGGACACCTTGTCGAATGCAGCGATTCGATGAAAGAGGGCGTCGATGCTGGCGAGGAGATCAAGCCGCCGTGTGCGCTCACCGGCGTCTTGGCTCATCACCAGCACTTCGTCGAAGAAGCGATCGATCGCGGGCTTGAGCGTCACGAGTCGCTCAAGGGCCCCGCGATAGTCCGAGGCGTCTAGCGCTTGGGTCGCGCTCTCCTGGACAGCGTGCCATGCCTCGTAGAGCGCAACAGCCGCCGGCTCGGTCAGCGAGGTTGGGTCGACAGTGCCGCCATCGTGGGCACCGCCGATGTTCGCGACGCGTTTGACCGCGGCCGCCAAGGTCTCCCAGACGGGGGTTTGCTTCAGGGCGTAGAGGGCCTCAAGTCGGCCTTGGGCGTCTGCGGGGTCGTCATAGCCGACGCTCAGGACGGCCTCGGTGAGGTCTGAGGGGTAGGTTTGGCTCAGCGCGGCTTTCTGTCGGCCACGGAAGAAGCTCATCAGGCGCCCACGAATCGTTCCCCAGTCAATGTCGAGGACCTGACCATAGGCGCCGTGCGCCATATCGAGCGCCTCGGAGAGCGTCGGGGCGGGCGAGGCCTCCTCGAGGATCCTGAGGACGCCGAGCGCTTGTCTGCGAAGGGCATATGGGTCCGCTGAGCCCGTGGGCTCAAGTCCAAGCGCGAAGCAGCCGACGAGGCTGTCCAGTCGATCTGCTAGGGCCACCGCCGCGCCGACCGTCGAGGTGGGGAGCGTGTCAGCCGCATGTTTGGGGAGGTAGTGGGCCTCGATGGCGTCGGCGACGGCGTCGGGTTCGCCGCTCTTTCGGGCATAGTCGGCGCCCATCTGACCTTGAAGTTTGGCGAACTCGCCGACCATCTCAGTCGCGAGATCTGCCTTGCATAGGAACCCTGCGCGCTGAGCGTACTCCACAGCTTGTGCGTCACCCGGGCTCAAGTGCGCCGCGATGGTGCCGGAGAGGCGCTGCAGGCGCTCCGCCTTGTCGTGCATGGTGCCGAGTCCCTCGAGGAAGCGTCGCCCCGCGAGCTTTGGGACGAAGTGCGCGATGCCCTTGGCGGCGTCGGCCTCGTAGAAGAAGCGCGCATCTGCCAGCCGCGCGGCGAGCACTCGGAGGTTGCCAGCCACCACGACCTCTGGATCATGAACGACCATGCCGGAGATGATGATGAAGTGATTTGAGAGGCCGCCGTCGGCGGCCTGCACGGCGAAGTAGCGCTGGTGGACAGCCATTGAGGTGATCAGCACCTCGGCAGGCAGTGTGAGCGCTGCGGCGTCGAAGGTCCCGATGAGCGGGACGACCCACTCGACAAGGCCTGTGACCTCCTCGAGCAGCGCGTCCTCGATGATGGCCTCGCCGCCCACGGAGGCCGCGAGGGTCGTCGTTGCCTCGGCGATCTGGGCCCGGCGCACAGCGGGGTCGGGCTCGACATGCCGTGCACGAAGCCCATCAAGCCAGCTGGTAAGATCGGTGACGGCGAAGGGCTCGGGGTTCAAGAAGCGGTGACCGCGGGTCGTGGACCCGGCGTCGATGTCGAAGCAGCGCACCGGCAAGGTCTCGCCGCCAAAGAGGGCCACAAGCCAGTGGACAGGGCGGATGAACGTGTCGCTCCGGGCGCCCCACCGCATGGCCTTGGGCCACTGCAGCTTCGTGACCGCGTTCATGAGCATCTCTGGGAGGAGGTCCGCGGCTGCCTGCCCCTTGGTCTCGACGGTGCAGCCCAGGTACTCGCCCTTGGGGGTCTCGCGTCGCTCGAGCGCTTCGACCGGGACGTTGTTGCGCTTGGCGAAGCCAATCGCGGCCTTGGTCGGCTGGCCAGCGTCATCGAATGCGATGCGTGCGGGTGGCCCGAGGAGCTCTTCGGTGCGGTCGGCCTGCTTGGAGGCGACTTTGCAGCTCAATGCGAGGCGTCGCGGCGTGCTGTAGGTGACGAGCCCTTCGTAGTCGAGCTCTGCGTCATCGAGGGCCTTCGTGAGGCGCTCGGCGAGTTCGGCGCGCGCGCGCTCAAGGAGGCGCGCTGGGATCTCTTCTGTGCCGAGCTCAAAGAGGAGTTCATGCAGCGCGCTCATTCTGCGCCTCCCTTGTCTGCACAGAGGGGGAAGCCCATGGCCTCTCTCTGGGCGATGTAGGCCTCTGCGCATGCCTTTGCCAGGGCGCGGACCCGGAAGATCGTCTGTTGACGCTCGGCGACGCTGATGGCGCCTCGGGCGTCTAGGATGTTGAAGGCGTGAGAACACTTCATGCAGTAATCGTACGCAGGCAAGACCTGCCCGGCCTCGACCATGCGCTTGCTCTCGGCCTCGTAGCGCTCGAAGAGATCGCGGTGGAAGGCGACATCAGCGAGCTCGAAGTTGAAGGTGGACCACTCGACCTCGTCGCGATGCTTCACCTCGCCATAGGAGACGCCCGGTGCCCAGACGAGGTCATACACGCTGTCGACGTTTTGGAGGTACATCGCCAGCCGTTCAAGTCCGTAGGTGAGCTCGGCGCTGACCGGTTCACAGCTGACGCCACCGACCTGCTGAAAGTAGGTGAACTGGGTGATCTCCATGCCATCGAGCCAGACCTCCCAGCCGAGCCCCCAGGCGCCGACGGTCGGGTTCTCCCAGTTATCTTCCACGAAGCGGATGTCGTGGGCCTGGGCGTCGATGCCGATTGCGGCGAGGCTCTGCAGGTACCGGTCTTGGATGTCGGCCGGTGAGGGCTTCATCAAGACTTGGAACTGAAAGTAGTGCTGGAGTCGATTGGGGTTGTTCCCATAGCGGCCATCGGTTGGACGACGGCACGGCTCGACGTACGCGACGTTCCAGGGCTCAGGGCCCAGGGCGCGCAAGAAGGTGTGGGGGCTCAGGGTCCCCGCGCCCTTCTCTGTATCGTAGGGCTGTACAATAAGGCAGCCCTGGCTTGACCAGAACGCCTGCAGGGACAGCATAAGCTCCTGAAAGGACATGCTCACGACGACTCTCCACCTGGCTAGCGGCTGCCGGTTGCTACCACCCACACTGGGTCAGGTCAACGATGGCCTCGGGCGAGACCCATTTCAGAGAGGTCGCACGCGCACGCGAGGGGAGCTTGCGAGTCGCCTCGCCGTCGGGTAAGCCGGAGGGGTCTGGAGGTTCAGTTGTGCGTATTCTCAAGGTCATCGCGGCCATCGTGGTCCTCTTGGTCATCTGTTCAGCGGTGTGGTGGCAGTGGTTCAGGATGACGCCTGAGCAGGAGGCTGAGGCCAGCGCAGCCGACCAGATCTTGACGTCGGACGGGGGCGACGACGACTCCCTGGGTGATCTCGACGACGATATGAAGGGCCTCGGGATGGACTCGGACGACGAGGCTGAAGCCGATCAGATCCTCGACGACCTGCTCGCCGACTAGCTCACGGGGTCACGGTCAGCAGGCCGAAATAGATCAGCGCGAGGTAGCCCGCGACGCGCGGAATCCGCAGCAGTGAGACGAGGAAGAAGACCGAGAAGCGCATCTTCAAGGCGCCGCACGTCCAGCAACCTAAAGAGAAGGGCAGTGGGGTCAACGCGGTGAGCGCTAGGGCGTGGATGCCGTAGCGCGCCACCAGCTGATCCATTTGCTCGGCGCGCTTACCATAGAAGCGCTTGAACCATCGGAAACGGCGGATCCACCCGCCGACGTAGTAGCCGAGCGCGCCACCGATGAGGCTGCCGCTGGACGCCCACAAGACCACGGTCCAGAAGTTCATCCCCCCAAAGAGCGCGAAGGTGTTGAAGGCGTCGACGGGCAGCGGCACGGTGAAGGCGTCCGCGAGGAAGAAGCCGAGGAAGACCCCTGGCCCCCCGAGGTGGGTGACGAAGTCCTCGCTGATCGCGTGCATGGCGTCCCAAAAGGTCGCCCCTAGCCCGACGACGAGCACGGCGAAGAGGGCGCCGCCGACGAGCACCTTGAGGCCGAGGGAGCGCGCGTCGAGGCTCAGCGCGTCTGTGGTCTCATCGCTCGCCTCGCTCGCCTCGGTCTCTGGGGTCCCTGCTTCGGGGGTCTCGCTCATGGGGTCACCGCCTGGCCAAGCTCGCTCGATCGGTACGCAGCGTCGCAGATCGCCATCACGATGCGCCCGTGCTCGGGGCCGGGGATCGCAGGCATGCCTTCTTTGATCTGCTGGGCGAAGGCGACGACCTGCCCGTCGTAGATGTGCTGATCGCAGTGCTCCTCTCGAGTCGGGAAGCCGGGCGCCTCGCTCACAAGTGCGTCCTTGGTGCCGTGGGACCAGGAGGTTGGGAACAGGCGGCCATACCCACGGGTTCCGAAGAGCTGGGTGGAGGCCTCAACACCGTCGCTGTGAGGGTGCCACCAGCCGCTCTCGATGAGGGAGGTTGTCCCCCCAGACCACTCGATGACCAGGAGCCCATTATCGTCGACGTCATACGCACCGAACCGTGTCCCGAGCCGTGCATAGACTCGGAGGGGTTCGGGATCGCCAAGCAAGTACCTGACGGTGTCGATGGCGTGCACGCCCATGTCGATAAGCGCACCTCCGCCGGCGAGCTCTGGCTGGGTGAACCACCCAGTGGGGCCCCAGTGGGTGTGGACGCCGTAGCCCTTGGTCTTGACGATGTCTCCGAGGCTGCCGTTCGCGACGACCTCCCGCAGCGCCTGAGCTTCGCGGTCAAAGCGCCACATGTGGCCGACCATCAGGTGGCGCCCCGTCTCTTGAGCGGCGGCGGTCATCGATCGAGCTTCAGCTTCGTTCATCGCCATCGGCTTCTCGACCAAGACGTGCTTACCCGCGCGCATCATCGCCTCGGCGACTGGCGCGTGGAGCGCGTTGGGCCAAGCGATGATGACCGCGTCGACGTCCGCGTCTTGGGCCACTTCATCGACCGAGGTGTAGCGCTTTGGCGCCTCATACTGGGTGGCGAAGGCGGCGCACTTGCTGGCGTCTCTGCCGAGCACACCATGGAGGACTGTGTCCTCGGCGCCGCAGACGGCGCGTGCATGGTGGTGCGCGATATATCCGTACCCGGCGATGACTACACGCATGGCTGTCACAGGCCCTCCGTCGTCAGGCCGGCACCTCATACCACAGTTCGTTGCTTTGCTGGGGTGTGCACCTCTGCTACGGTCCGCCGCGTTTGTCAGGGGGGAGCTTTGAACCGAATTTCCGCACTTCTTGCCGTCGCGCTCCTTTGCGTGATCAGCCCGGAGGCTGACGCGACCTCGCGTGATGAAGGCTTCGCGAAGGCTATGGCCATCTACGCTCAGCGCGCTGAGGTCACGAAGCATGTCGAGGCTGTCAGCGCCTTCTCAGAGCTCGCCAAGGCTCATCCAACTGATCGCGAAGTGCAGTTCTGGTGCGCTCGAACCGCGAGCTACGCAGCGCATCGCATCTTCGACACGAAGGTGAAGCAGAAGATCGCCGGGCGAGGCGTGAAGTGCGCTCAGAGGATGTTGGACGCGGACCCGACGGATTACGATGGCCGACTGTGGTGGATTCTCTGCCGGCTCCGCTACGAGTCAGGTCGGAACCCGATCGATGCGCTGAAGGCGGCGCCGAAGTTCAAGGTGTTCATCGCCAAGATGATCAAGAAGTCCCCCAAGCGGGCGGCGGCTTACATGATGCTCGGTGTCCTGATGCGCGAGCTGCCGGGCAAGCCGGTGAGCTTTGGAGATCCGGAGCGCGCCCTGAAGCTGCTCAAGCGCGCGGACAAGTTGGCCCCCAACGAGCCCGAGATCTTGCTGGAGCTCGCGAACGCCTATCGCAAGACCGAGCAGCTCGATAAGGCGCGCGCGACCTACCGGCGCTGTATCGACAAAGGCGTGACCCGAGCCGGGCTCGAGTGGGAGAGCGACGACGCGCGACGCTACGCCGCCAAGATGTTGGCGGAGATGAACTGACATGACGCGCGCGGTACTCGGTGTGGACGTCGGCGGCACCAAGACCGCGGCCGTCTTAGCGACTCTTGATGGCCAAGTCATCCGCTGTGAACGCGCGGGTGCTGGGAACTATCAGGCGATCGGAATCGAAGCAGCGCGCCAGGTCTATGCAGATGCCGTCACACCGCTGTTGATGGAGGCGCGCCAAAGGGGGCTCATTGTCGCGTCGGCTGCGTTTGGGCTCTGTGGCTTAGATCGACCGATCGATGAGGTCCGCCTTCGGGAGATCATCACTCCGTTGCTCAGCCCAGGGACCCGAGCGCTCTTGCTCAACGACACGGGCCTCATCCTCCGGGCGGGGACTCATGATGGCGTAGGCGTCGCAGTCGTTTCTGGGACAGGGAGCAATTGCTTGGGTCGGGGCCCTGAGGGCGCCGAGGCGCGCATCGGGGGCTTTGGTCATGGGTTTGGCGACGATGGGAGCGCTGAGGACATCGGCCGCGAGGGCGCTCGTGCGGCGTTTCGAGCAGAGGATGGCCGAGGTGAGGCGACCACGCTCGGGCCACTGCTGGTCGCGCGCTACGACCTCGCGCATCTCTATGACCTCGTGGACTACTTCTTAGTCGACGCGCCGGACGGTCAGGCGAGCATGGGCGCCTTGGCACCGCTGGTCTTCGAGGCCGCGCTCGGTGGTGACGCCGTGTGCCAGGCGATCTTGAAGGAGGCCGGGGAGGAGCTCGGCATGGCCGCAGTCGTCGTGGGGCAGCAGCTCTTTGAGTCGGACGCGGCCCCCACCCTCGTACTCGGAGGGTCCGTGTGGCAGCGCGGGCAAGGTGAGACGATGCGCTCCGCGTTCATGACGACCGTCCGCGCAGCCTTCCCGGGGGCGACGATCTCAACATTGAGCGGCCCTCCCGTCCTTGGCGCCGTGCTCTTAGCCATCGATGAGGTCGACTCTGAGGCGGGGCGCTCGCCTGAGGTTCGGCAGCGGCTCTTGGAAGCGCTGGAGGTGAGCCCGTGAAAGTGACGATCGTCGGTGGTGGAAGCACGTACTCCCCGGAGCTGGTCAACGGCTTGGCGGGGCGGGCGGGTGCCTTGGGCCTGAGTGAGGTCGTGCTGCAGGACCCCCGTGAGGACCGGCTGGGTCCGGTCGGCGCCTTTTGTGCACGGATGGTGTCGGCGATGGGCGCCCCAGTCACGGTGCGAACGACGACCTCCCTCGATGAGGCGCTCGATGGGGCGGATTTTGTGGTGGTTCAGATCCGGGTTGGTGGTCAGCAAGGGCGCCACGAGGACATTCGCCTAGGCCTCGACCGTGGTCTCATCGGACAAGAGACCACCGGCGTGGGGGGCTTCGCCAAGGCGCTCAGGACGATCCCCGTGGTCCTCGATATCGCCGAGCAGATCCGTGAACGGTGCCCTGACGCGTGGCTGCTTAATTTCACCAACCCCTCGGGGATGGTCACCGAGGCGCTCTTGCGCGCGGGGCACACCCGCACCGTGGGGTTATGCAACGTGCCGATTGAGATGCATATGGACATCGCCAAGGTGCTGGACCGGCCCGTCGAGGACGTCACCTTGGACTGGGTGGGGCTGAACCACTTGGGCTGGGTGCGCCGTGTGCTCGTCGACGGACGAGACGTCTTGCCCGGGCTCCTGGAGGACATCGAGGCTCAGGTCCCAGGCCCCGCGAACCTCCCCGAGCTGGGCTACCCGGATGGGTTTTTACGTGCCCTCGGCGCGCTGCCCTCCTCTTACGTGCGCTTCTTCTACGCCCCCGATGCGATGCTGGAGAGCATTCAGAGCAACACGCTGACCCGGGCTGAGGAGGTGATGGTCCTCGAGGAAGAGCTCCTCACGATCTACGCCGACCCGGAGAGCACAGCGCTGCCTGCGGCGCTCTCTAAGCGCGGCGGGGCGTGGTATTCGAGGCTCGCCGTCGAGGTGATTCAGGCCCTGCAGGGGGACGAGCCAACCGTCCACATCGTCAACGCGCTCAACGGCGGCTCACTCCCTGGTGTACCGGTGGATGCTTCGGTGGAGGTGCCCTGCAAGCTCTCACGACACGGGGTTGAGCCAGTTGACTCCGGCGCCGTCGACCCAGCTCTTTTGGGGCTCATTCAGGCGGTGAAGGCGTACGAGCAGTTGGGGATCGAGGCGGCTCTGACCGGAGACCCTGATGCTGCGTTCAAAGCGCTGGTCGCCCATCCTTTGGTACCGGATGCGCATGTCGCTGCAGACGTGCTAAAGGCGCTCACCGTCCGCGGGCTTATCGCCCCCCCTGTATCTCAGGAGACGCACTGATGTCCAAGCTCGCCCTTCATGGTGGAACCCCGGTTCGCGACACACTGATTCACGCGCCATGGCCCGAATATGGGGCCGCCGACGGACGCCGCCTCCTTGAGGTTTTGGAGTCACGGGCCTGGGGTGGATACCCGGAGCCGTCGCCGAAGACCGCGGTCTTTGCTGAGTCCTTTGCCAAGTACCACGGCGCGGATCATGGTGTGCTCTGCGTCAACGGCTCGGTCAGCCTGGAGATGGCGCTCGTCGCGTTGGACTTGGAATTCGGCGACGAGGTGATCGTACCGAGCTATACCTGGATCGCGACCGGGGCGTGCGCGGTGCATGTGAATGCTGTGCCGGTCTTTGTGGACGTGGATCCAGAGACGTACTGCATGGATCCGGACGCGGTCGAGGCGGCGATCACGCCACGCACCCGCGCTGTGATCCCTGTCCATCTAGGCGCCTCCATCGCAGACCTCGACCGCCTGACTGACATCTGTGAGCGTCACGGCCTAGCCCTCATCGAGGACTGCGCCCATGGTCATGGCGGTAAATGGCGCGGTCGCGGCGTGGGCTCCTGGGGGGACGTCGGTTCCTTTTCATTTCAGGTCTCAAAGCTCATGACCTGTGGCGAAGGTGGGGCGCTGATCACCACCAGCGAGGAGCTCGCCGCTCGGCTGCATTGGATCGTCAACTGCGGCCGTAAAGAGCCCGGCTATGATGGCTTCGAGGGGACGCGCTTTGGCATCAACGGGCGAGTCAGTGAGTTCCAGGCGGCGGTCCTCCAAGGCCAACTTGAGCGTTTAGACGCGGCCACGCAAAAGCGTGAAGCCGCGATGGCGTACATGCGGCCCCGGCTCGCCGAGATAGGAGGTCTGACGCCGCTCAAGCGCGATGAGCGTGTGACTGCTCAGAACGCCTATGAGTGGATCTTTAAGTACGATCCCGAGCACTTCGCTGGTGTCCATCGGGATGTCTTTTTGCGCGCGTTGGAGGCTGAAGGTGTGAGCTGTGATGGTGACTTCTATGTCCCCATGCATGAGCACGAGCTCTTCACCGCTCAGTCGCGACACTGGCCAGCGCTACGCGAGCGCTACGGTGACGGGTTTAAGGCGCCTGATACACAGGCCAAGCTCGACTTCCCCGTGACGAGCAAGGCGGCCTACGAAGAGGCCGTCTGGATGCACTACCCTTACTTGATGGGCACCCAAACTGACCTCGACGCCATCTTGGAGGCGATCGCCAAGGTCAAAGCCCATGCAGCGGAGCTCGTCTAAGTGGGCCGGCAGATTCCCCATCCAGCCGATCTCTTCGCAGACGGTCGTCGACACCTGGTGGTGCTCGCGCATCATGATGACGAGCTGCCCTACGCCGGTCTCATCGCGCGCATGCGTCCCCATGTGCGCGTCGTCTGGCTGACGAACAGTGATGGTATCGCGCACGAGTCGGACATGACCCCGGACGCCTACGCCAAGGCGCGTTATCAGGAGTCGCTCGACGCGCTGTCGCACCTCGGGCTTGAGGAAGCACAGGTCAACTCACTATGGCATTCGGAGTACGCGCTCTATGAGCTCTTCGCTCAAATGGTGCGCGGTGAGCACCCGGAGGAGGTCCCCGAGCGCTTCTTGACGATGGCTGATGAGATCGAGGCTGAGGCGCGCGCCTTTAAGCCCGACGTCGTGTGGACCTTGGCCTACCAAGGTGGTCACCCCGAGCACGACCTGACGCACCTGTACGCGACGCGGTTTGTGAACCGTTGGCGCGCGGAGACGGGACAAGAGCTCCCGTACTTCGAGCTCCCGGCCTATGAGCTGATCGTCGTGCCCTTGCGTTTTCGCCCCTGGCGCTCGGCGCCTTACCACGCGATTCAGTTGACGGAAGACGAGTGGAAGGCGAAGGACGCGATGATGGATTGCTACCCGACACAGGCGCGCATTATCGAGGAGTTTCGGACGATCATCGGCCTCTATGCGCGCTTGTCATGGCTGCGCTTTAAGCCCTTCACCTTTGATGATTATGGGCGCCGCGAGGTCTTCGCGCCCGTCCCCGAGGGGCGAGATTACGAGCGCTCAAGCCACATGAGTTCGCGTCTCGATTACCCCTTTGATGATTATCAGGGCACACCCATGCGCTTCTCGGAGATGTTGGCTCCTATCGCGCGAGCCCTTGGCCTTACTTCTGGTTAAGGCGCGCTTGGTGGCTCTGCTTGCTCGGCCTGGAAAGCGGCGATCGCCGCCTTCATCTTGGCCTCGGGGTAGTGCCTGAAGAGCCACAATCCTAAGAGCATGCATGCCCCAGCGGCGGGGGTCACCAGCCAGATACCGATGGCATTATCGCGCGCGCTCCCAAGGGCCAGAAGGCTGATGACCAGGACGCGCGCCAACCCCTCGGACCACTTGGTCAGCAGCGCGACGGCGCCCGTGTAGATCCCCTCACGCCTGAGGCCACTCATGGTCTCGTCATAGTCGATGACATCGGCGAAGAGGACGGGCGGCATGATGAGCGCGATAGAGGTCGGGAACGTCAGGAGCAGCATCACGGCGATGACGCCCCAAGTGGGATCCGGGAGGAGCGCAGACGCGGGGAGCGCGATCATCCCGAGGGCATAGATCGACGCCGCCAGCGCCATCATCGTCTTGTGGCTTCGTCGCTCGCAGACCTTGTGAATAAAGGGCATCCATAGGACTGCGCCGATGACGACGATGGCGAGCAGCCGGCTCTGCCAGGCCTCTCCCATGCCCGCCTCGACCACGCCCGCGACTCCAGGGCTGCGTTCGAGAACGACGGTGGTCAGGTAGGGGAGCACGGCGATGATCATCGTGCCTGCGAGCTTGAAGAAGAACGCGATCCCGACGACGGGGAAGAAGGCGGGGTTCTTAGCGGCGTCTCGGACCCCTTGCCACACCCCAGTTTGGACCTCCTTGGCGGCGGTGTGTGGGGTCTCGCGGATGTTGATGGCCGGCACGACGCAGAGGGCGATGGCGAGGCCGCCGAAGAGCGCGACGAGCTGGATGCCGCTCTCCACATGGATCCCCATGACCGTCGCGCCGTCTGGGTAACGGCTGATGACCTCCCCGGCGATCCCGCCGAGGATCATGCCGAGGGCCCCGAAGAGCCCCATCACACTCGACAGTACGATGCGACCTCGAGAGCTCGTCGCGATCTCAGGTAGGAGCGCGGAGTAGGGGCCTAAGACGACCGTGAAGACGACCCAATAGGCGGTCATCACAGCCCCGAGGTACAAGATGTTCTGCATGCTCCCTGGCTCAAAGGGCAAAAACCACATCGCCAGGTAGCAGACCATCAGGAGGGGAGTCCCGAGGATGATGAAGGGCATTCGTCGGCCCCAGCGGCTCCGGGTGCGATCGGACCAGTGGCCGATCACCGGGTCCGCCACGGCGTCGACCAGCTTGCCCCACAGCTCAAGCCATCCGTATGCCGCGGCGGAGACCAGCGCGACCTTCCCTGCGTCGATCTCGGCGTCCGGGGGGACGAGGAAGAACATCAGCCAGGATCCCATGATGGTCCCGGAGATGGCGACCCCCGTTTGAGGTGTCGCGAAGGCCACCCGTTGGAGCGGCGTCAGGTCGTTCGCTTCGCCGCTCATGAGAGGAGGGCGCGCTGCGCGGCGATGAGCGCCTCTGCGGTCCCGCGGCCTAAGGACATCGACCGCTCATAGCGGTACTCACGATCGTCGTATTGCTCTGGTGGGAGGATGTACCCGAGCTCATCGATGGCCAGGCCTAGGAGGAGCCCGTGGGGGCACTCCATCAGCGCCCGCACTTGATGGCCAAGCTCTGGGAGCATCTCACCTGGCGCAGTGAGCGCTTGGGCTTGGCCGATCTTGAGGTGGTGAACCTCTGTCTCGACATGGCCGCGGCGAAGCTTGACCCCGATCAGCTTGAGGCGGCTCAGCAGCGTGAACCGTCGATTATCGTTCTTCAGCGTGAGGTCCGCTGCGTGATGAAGCAGGGTTGATTCGGTCTCCCATGGCGCTTGGTTCAGCGCGGCCTCGGTGGCCTCAGCGAGGTGTTGACCGAGCTCGCGCACATAGGCCTGCCGTGTCTCGGTGTCCCCATCCTCTGCCACGTTAGGCGTGAGCATGCCCCCTAAGGGGCCGGAGAAGTAGAGCGGCGTACCCGGGTGGAGCTCTCGCATTTTGGCGCGGAAGTAGCCGGGGTGCTCCGCGCTGATGAGGCGGTTGTCGGTCCAGAGCGCCTCGGGGTGTGAGGCGAAGTTCAAGAGGGTCGCGATGCGGTCCCCATCTAGGCCCTCAAAGGCGAGGGACACAGCGTGATCGTAGCGTCCACCGCCTGCCCGATCGTTGCGCGTCCAGGAGGCGTCGATGTCAAAGCTAGCTGCTTTCATCTGCGC
>JBMYRH010000016.1:0-81881 GCA_049602155.1 Myxococcota bacterium
TCCTCGCATTGGAGCGCCGCGTCACAGGTGCCGTTGCCCTTGGTGTCGGTCTCGACACAGGTTGTGCCATCGCATCCGAGCATCTGTGTGTCCGTACAGCAGTCTCCGCCGTCCCAGTCTTGTCCCTCGCATTGGAGCGAGGTGTCGCAGGTGCCGTCGCCGAGTGAGGTCAGGTCGATGCAGGTCTCGCCGTCGCATCCGAGGGTCTGCGCGTCTGTGCAGCAGTCTCCGCCGTCCCAGTCTTGTCCCTCGCATTGGAGCGCCGCATCACAGGTGCCGTCGCCGAGTGAGGTCAGGTCGACGCAGGTCTCACCGTCGCACCCGAGGGTCTGTGCGTCTGTGCAGCAATCTCCGCCGTCCCATTCCTGGTCCTCGCATTGGAGCGCCGCGTCACAGGTGCCGTTGCCCTTGGTGTCGGTCTCGACACAGGTTGTGCCATCGCATCCGAGCATCTGTGTGTCCGTACAGCAGTCTCCGCCGTCCCAGTCTTGTCCCTCGCATTGGAGCGAGGTGTCGCAGGTGCCGTCGCCGAGTGAGGTCAGGTCGATGCAGGTCTCGCCGTCGCATCCGAGGGTCTGCGCGTCTGTGCAGCAGTCTCCGCCGTCCCAGTCTTGTCCCTCGCATTGGAGCGCCGCATCACAGGTGCCGTCGCCGAGTGAGGTCAGGTCGACGCAGGTCTCACCGTCGCACCCGAGGGTCTGTGCGTCTGTGCAGCAATCTCCGCCGTCCCATTCCTGGTCCTCGCATTGGAGCGCCGCGTCACAGGTGCCGTTGCCCTTGGTGTCGGTCTCGACACAGGTTGTGCCATCGCATCCGAGCATCTGTGTGTCCGTACAGCAGTCTCCGCCGTCCCAGTCTTGTCCCTCGCATTGGAGCGAGGTGTCGCAGGTGCCGTCGCCGAGTGAGGTCAGGTCGATGCAGGTCTCGCCGTCGCATCCGAGGGTCTGCGCGTCTGTGCAGCAGTCTCCGCCGTCCCAGCCTTGTCCCTCGCATTGGAGCGCCGCATCACAGGTGCCGTCGCCGAGTGAGGTCAGGTCGACGCAGGTCTCACCGTCGCACCCGAGGGTCTGTGCGTCTGTGCAGCAATCTCCGCCGTCCCATTCCTGGTCCTCGCATTGGAGCGCCGCGTCACAGGTGCCGTTGCCCTTGGTGTCGGTCTCGATACAGGTTTCACCGTCGCATCCGAGCATCTGTGTGTCTGTGCAGCAGTCTCCGCCGTCCCAGTCTTGTCCTTCGCATTGCAGCGCTTCATCGCAGTTGCCGTCACCTTTGCTGGTGGTCTCGACACAGGTCGCGCCGTCGCATCCGAGCATCTGTGTGTCTGTGCAGCAGTCTCCGCCGTCCCAGTCTGCGGCCTCGCAGCTCAGCAGTTCGTCGCAGATGCCGTCTCCCGCCCAGCTGGCGCTGACGCAGCTGATCTCGTCACATGCGAGCACTTCACCGTCCGGGCAGGCAGGCTCTTCGCAATCTGCGGGGCAGATCTCGAAGGACTCTTGCGCCTCATCGCAGATCGCGTCACCGCAGACAGGGCAGTCTTCTCCGTCCCAGTTGGTCGCCTCACAGCGCAAGACGTCATCGCAGATGGTGTCGCCCAGCCAGCTGCTGTCGACGCAGGTCGTGTTGTCGCAGGTGGGGATCTGGCCTGGGTCGCAGTCGATCGGGTCGACGGAGCAATCCGCGGGGCACGTCTCGGTGTCCTCTTCGTCGTCGCAGACGCCGTCACCGCAACCTTCAGCAGCGGTGCAGTCCTCCGCGCAGCTCTCTGCGCTCTCGTCTGCGCTGCATGTCCCGTCACCGCACTCGCCGGGCGCGACACACTTCCCGCCCTGACAACTCCCTGCGCTGCATGGCGTGCCATCAGCCACGTGGCGCGATGCACAGGTCCCGGCGTCCGTGTCGCAGAAGAACTCCATGCACTCCTCAGGTGCTTGAATGGTCTCCGCGGTGCATTCGCCGTCGCCCGTGCAGCTCACGCTGCTCGGGTCGACGGGATCGACCGTGTTGGCGTCTGCGCCTTCAGCCTCGCCGTTCCCGGCATCGGTAGGGTCTGTCGCAGGGTTGCTTGTGTCCGCGTTGTCCACGGGTCCTGGAGTGAGCCCATCTAGCCCGCCGCAAGCGGTGGCTCCCATGATGAGTCCGAAGAGAAGCGTGGCGTGTAGCGCACTGCGAAGCTGTGTAATCATGGCGTTGCCTTTTCGTCGACTGAATTTGGCTCACGAACCCCTTGTGTCCATGAACCTCTCGCGCACGCGGCGCGCGTCGCTTTAGCGTCCAGTGAGAGACTATCTCACGGACCTGGAGTCGAGGAAACCCTGTCGGTCGTGCGCTTGCAACCGACCCTCAGCGCTTGAAGACGACGGCCTCAGCGTTGAGCTCATCGATGCGCTTCGCGGTGCGCCTCTGAACCGCATAGAATTCCGGTGTGATCCGCTCGCAGGTGCGCACAGATCGCGTCGTTAACTCGACCACATTTCGGCGCGCCTTGACGTGGCGTTCGAATCGACTGCAAGGCGTTTCGAGGACCTCTTTTTTGGGCAACCTGATCACCTTGCTGCCTCTCGGTAGGGTGTATCGAACGTTGAGGCTGACGGTCTCTGGGGCTCCCCGCACAAGGTCATATCGGCGGACTGGCAGCTTGTAGCTTGGGCTCACGCGGTAAAGCCGTGTCCAGGGCAACTGGACGCTGCTCTCTCGCCCCTCTATCTGGGCGACGTCTGGGGCCTTGAAGGTGGCCTTTAGCTCGGCGTCTTTGGTCAGATCGGTGACCTCGACTGCGCGGATAGAGTCCACGGTCGCTCCCGGCGCGAGGACGCCGACGAGCCCCTGTATCCACTTCTCGAATTTCGCCTTGTTGCGAGCGCCTTGTCGGAGTCGTGAGCCCATGGTCCCGCGCCCACGGACGGTCAGGGTGCCCTCTGCGCTGCCGTCTTCCTTGAGCGTGATGTCTAAGTCGAAGGTGCCGTGATGCGCCGTCGGTGCCTGGAATGGGATCGGGATCCAGGCGTGAGTCTGGTCCGCGGGGTTGAAGACCAGGGCGAGGGTCCCTGCGTCGTCTTGCCGCAGCACGTCGAGGTCTAATGCGTCGGCCGTCGGGTCGTAAAAGCGCCCCTCGTCGATACCCTCTTGAGCCGGAACGTAGACGATCGCATGATCGAATTGCTGATAGGGGACGTCCTTATACACAGGCCCCTTGGGGCGAGTCTTCAAGACCGCGAAGTGCGCCTCGAGGCCTACCAACCTGGCTAGCGTGATGAAGAGGACGGCTTTGTCTTTGCAGTCCCCGTATCGTCGCTCCAAGACGACGGGCGCAGCGTGAGGCTTCACCCCGGCGATGGTGTTCTCATAGTCTTGCTCGTAGCGGATCTCGTTCATCACGAAGTTGTGGAGCGCCGAGACCTTCGCAGCGGCCGTGTCGTTCGGCGTCACGAGGCGCGACGCCAAGGCCTCAATCTGGGGGTCTGCGCGGAACGCACCCGCTAAGAGGGCGGCCTCCCAGCGCATGAACGTCTCCCAGCTCGGGACGGTACTCACCATGACGTGGTTCATCACCTCCAGCACCGACGGAGCGCCGGGCTCTGGGATCAGAGGGGCCACGTCGCGCATCGACCAGCTGATACGTTTGAGGGGGCCGTGTGCACTCTCATCGCGGGTGTAGCTCCCGAGCCCTTGCTCGTGGACGACCTCATCGGTGTCGAGCCACAGAGCCCACTCTGACCACGCTGTCGCCCAACCGGCTGCGTGGAATGACCAGAGCTCGGCCATGTGCAGGGCGAGGTAGGGTTGAGGGCCACTGTCGAAGCGGTACTGAAGGACGACGACCGAGCGGTCTTGTAGGGCACGAAAGCGGACCTTGCCGTCTCTGGGGCGCGTGGCCTCGATGCGCTCTCCGTCTGGGTTTGAGGCGTACGCGTTGAGGACTTGGACGCGGCCTCGCTCGGCGAGGTGCATCGACGTGATCCTGTCCCGCCCTTGTTCGTTGACCGCGAGGACGACTTGGGTCACGACGCCGGCTCGGCTGCCGTCTTTGAAGAGCTGCATGACTCGGTGATCGATGAGGGCCACCGTGTCTGCGCCCGGGGGAGGGGTCGCCTCGCGTCCGTCAATGATGGCTTGCTCGATGGCGCTCGGATCGGGGACATCGACGAGCCAAGCTTCATCGTCACCGGTGCCGTGGAACCGCACATAGCGAGACAACATGTTGTCGTCTGGGTTGCGGGTGAGGGCGTCTTGCCAGTGGGCGACGGCTTGGTCGAGCTCTCCTTGCTCGCGCGCCAGCGCTCCGAGGCGCTTGTGGGCCCACGCCGCTGCCGGATCGATCGCGATGGCCTCCTCGTATCGTCGCTGTGCATCTTTGGGGTGACCGAGGCGACGGTGGAGGTCCCCTGCCTTCATTCGCGCGCTGTAGCTCGTGGGCCACCCGATGATCATGCGCTTGACCACCGAGAGGGCATGTGTCCACTGATGGGCCCGCTGATGGATCTCCCTCAGGCGCTTCAACAAGGTGTGATTCCCAGGGGCCTCCTCCAGGCCCTTGGAGAAGGTCCTCTTCGCTTGCCCTTGTCCACTCAGTTGACTCTGGCAGTCCCCAAGGAGTGACAAGCCATGAGGCCAGCGGGGCCGCAGACTGTTGGCCTCTTCGAGGGCCTCGCATCGCTCGTGGTGCCAGCCCTCGGCCTTGAAGTAGCCGGCGATCTGCAACCACACTGCAGCACGCTTCGGGTACGCATCCCGCAACATCATCAGGTGATCGCGCGCCTGGTTTTTTCGACCCTGCTGGATCCAAAACCTCGCCTGCTGCGCCCGGACATGGGGCAGCTCCTCTCCGACGCGGCGGTCGAGCTCCCCGAGCTTGTCTGCGGCTTGACCACGCTCTTGCTGGTCCCAATGGAGGCCAGCCAAGAGGTAGCTCGCGACGATGGCCTCTGGGTGAGCTTCGAGTGCGTCCTCGGCCAGCCCGATGGCGATCGCTTGCAAGCCCAACCGCTCGGCCCACAGGGTCGTCAGGTGGCGGACCCGGGCAGGGGGGCCCTTCAGGTCGGTGGTGTGCGCCGCGATGAACCCCTCAGCGCCTCGCACAGGGAGCTCTGGCACGGCCCTCGGCGTGACCGCCTTGTCGGCCGCCGGGGCGAGCTGAACGCCGCTCGGCGTCGCACCACCTGGACCGGTGAGGCGGGGGCGGAAGAGCCAGGTGCCCTTGCGATGCGCGAGCTTAATCAGGAGGCGATTCGAGCCCTCCTGGAGCGGGAGCGGGAGGACATAGCCGTCGAAGGCGACCGTCGCGCGCCGCTCCTCGACCGAGGCGATGAGCTGACCGTTGAGCCACACCTTAAAGGGGCTGCTGGTTGTCATCCGGAGCTCTTGAGTGCTCTCCATCTCAGCGTCGATCACGGCCGTGGCGTAAGCGGTCGCCCAGTTGCTGGGGCTCATCAGTGAGTCCAAAGACAGGTCCCCCTGTCGCGAGCGCGGCGGGTCCGTCCGCCACCGGATGTCCACCACGCTGCCTTGATAGACCGCCGCGAGGTCGATGCCCTCCTCCGGGGGCCGTATGGTCTCAAAACCCTTGCCTTGATCGTTGTCCCAAGTCCCGATGAGGGCCATGGAGAGCGGCGGGAATTCCTCGACGACGAGGGCCTCCATCGGCCCGTAATTCGCGCTCTGACTGAACAGGCTGGCGGCGAACGACGCCGCGGCGCTGACGACGGCGGGGTCTGCCGCGTTGCGTGTCAGTTGAAGCGCCCTGGCCAAAGCACGGTGGCGCTCTGGGCTGGTCAGTCGCAGATCGCCGAGGGCCAGGAGGTGCAGCCTCGTGGCGTCGCTCGTGGTGTCGGCCAGGGCGGCTAAGAGGTGGCTGACTTGGCCCTCAAGATCACCCTCAAAGCGGGCGAGGTCGGCCGCGACCTCATGGGCCATCGCGTCAAGAGGGGCGACCCGAAGGGCATCTTGGGCCGCCACGCGCAGCGCCTCTGCCGTCGTCGCGGTGTAGTAGCGTTGAACCGCCTCGTCCAGAGGTCCTCTGTCCGCAAGGTTGGAGGTGGTGAGCGGCCCGGCCCAACCGAGGTGATGGGCGCAGCCAGAGGCGGCGCTCATGAAGAGCAGGATGAGGGGGATGATGCGGTGCGTACGGTGCATGTCCGGGAGTAGAACACGCAGACGCTAAGGACGCATCCCTAGCTGGCGATCAGCCCCGGGCGCTCGCGATCGCGATGGCGGGCACCTTCAGCCAGCTGGGCTGGGCTTCAAAGGCGAAGAGCCGCCGCGCGATGTTAGCCGTTTGCGTGTTGGTGACGAACCACGGGGGCTTGGGGAACATCCGGAAGGGGCCGCGTACGACGGTCTTCTCCACTTTGTCGAACATGAAGGTGTTGTGCACGACCTCTCGCCCGCTCTGGATGTCATGGAGCTCGTGGCCGGGGTAGCCACCCCAGGTGGTGGTCACCATGCCGTAGGCGAGCGCAGGCCAGTGGTTGACGGCGACTGCGCCGTAGCGGAGCTCGCTGATAGCCTCTTCGATGGCCGCCGCGATAGCGGGGTCCTTCAGGCTCTTGGGGTGGACGATGATCGAGGCATTGAGGGTGCCCCAGATGTCGTCGTTGCACGTCCGAACCGCCCGCTTGATGTAGTCGACGACCGAGTCGGCCGCGAGCGGCATCTCGCTGAAGACCGAGCAGAAGGCCTCGGTCGTGGTGCAGATCTCGGACTCTGATGCCGCGACCCCTGTGATGAGGGTCCAGGGCAACTCACCCTCTCCAGGGTTCCCGAACTTCTCGGCCTCTGGGTGGGCGTCGACGAAGCTCTTAAAGCGATCCGCAGCGCCTGGGTAATAGGCTTTTCGTGGCGAGACGCTTTGGAGGACGCCGCGGACGTTGTTCAGCAGGGCGTCTCGTTGGTCCCAGCCCTCGTGAGTCACGATGACGCGGGTCGCGTTGCAGTTGAACCCTGCGTTGTTGGTCAACATCGACGCCAGGTTGGTCCCGTGGAAGGCGAGGTCGCTCTCGCTCCAGGGGCCCGGGACGACGATCACCGGGCTCACGTTGCCGAGCTCGCTCGTGACGCGCCGCGTGTTGGTCGGCGCGCGGTTCGCTTTCGCCTCTCGTCCGGCTTCACCCACCCCGTAGACGATGGCGTCGTGGGTCTTGTCGCTCCCCGTGATGTGGATCTCGTCGACGCCGTCGTGCTGACAGAGGTGAATCCCTTGGGCTGCGCCGCCGTAGACGACCCGCAGGTAGCCTCGGTCGATGAGCCCGCGGAACGCCTTCTCGATGAACGGCCCGAGGTAGTCGTTGACCGGGTTCATCTTGAGGACGCAGACCTGGTCCTCCACGAAGAGCTTGTACAGCGCGTCCATCGGGCCGATCGACGCGACGTTGCCTGCGCCGAGGACCAGGGCGACCTTGGCGCTTGGGCCGTTGCCCTCACGCTTGAGGCGGTAGCAGCTGGCTTGGTACTCCGCTAAATTCTGCGCCGTGGGGCCCTCTTGGAGCCAGATCTCGGCGGTGAACCCCGCGTAGAAGACCTTGTCCCAAACCTCGGCTGGGAACACCTTGATGGCCAGTTGGCCGTTGTCTCGTGTGCGCACCGGGCCGGGAGCCTTCGGGCGACCAAAGGCTTGGATATCCTGCAGCGCGCCGATCAGGAGGCGCAGGTTGCGCATCGTCGTGAAGGGGCCACCGAGCCACTCTTCGCCCTCGCCGCCAGATCCTCGCGCGACGCCTTTGGCGCTGCACGCAGCGGAGACCCAATCCTCCGCGACGGCCTCTAGGCCAGCGATCAGCTCCTTGAGGATCGCGATACGCTCGGGGATGTCGACAGCGAGCCAGGCCTCTTTCTGGGCCTGAAGGTCAGCCACGGCGACGTCGCAGTCAGAGAGCGGGGTAGCGTCGATCGCGCTCTCAGCCTGAGGAATGGCGGCGCTACCTCGTTGCGGGGCCGTGGCGGTCATATCGCTCTCCTGGTGGTGAACTATCGTGTCAGCGGTCGGTATTTGATGCGCCTTGGCTGGTCTGCGTCTACTCCGAGGCGCTTTTTCCTGTCGGCTTCGTAGCTCTGCCAGTTGCCCTCATGCCAGATGACCTGGCTGTCGCCTTCGAAGGCGAGGATGTGGGTCGCGAGGCGATCGAGGAACCAGCGATCATGGCTGACGATCACGACGCAGCCACTGAAGCGCTGAATGGCCTCCTCAAGGCCGCGGAGGGTCTCAACGTCGAGGTCGTTGGTGGGCTCGTCGAGGAGCAGGAGGTTCCCGCCCTCCACCAAGAGCTTGGCCAGCTGAACGCGGTTGCGCTCGCCGCCCGAGAGGTCGCCAACGCGCTTCTGTTGGTCGTGGCCCTTGAAGTTGAAGAGGCCGCAGTAGGCGCGCGCGTTGATCTCCCGCGGTCCGATCTGAATGACCTCGGCGCCCCCTGAGATCTCCTCATAAACGCTCGCGTCGTCGTTGAGATCGGAGCGGCCCTGGTTCACGTAGCTGACCTTGACCGTCTCACCGATCGTCAGCGTGCCGTTGTCCGGGCTCTCTTCCCCGACGATCATGCGCAGCAGCGTCGTTTTACCTGCGCCATTGGCGCCGACGATGCCGACGATGCCGGCCTTTGGGAGGCGGAAGTTCAGATCGTCAAAGAGGAGCTTCTCGCCATACGCCTTCTGCATCGCCTCGCCGACGATGACGATGTCACCCAACCGAGGTCCGGGGGCGATCTGGATCTGCGCGGCCCCGCGGCGCTCCTCGGTGCTCCGCTCCTCATCGACCAGCCGGTCATAGGCCGAGAGGCGCGCTTTACCTTTGGCCTGGCGTGCTTTCTGTCCCATGCGTACCCACTCGAGCTCTTTGGCGAGGGCGCGCTGGCGATTTGACTGGGTCTTCTCCTCTTGCTCAAGCCGCTTGTGCTTCTGCTCGAGCCAGTCGGAGTAAGCGCCCTCGTAAGGGATGCCCTTGCCGCGATCGATCTCCAAGATCCACTTGGTCACGTTGTCGAGGAAGTAGCGGTCGTGGGTGACGATCAAGACCGTCCCCTCATACTCTCTGAGGTGGCGCTCAAGCCACGCGACCGACTCGGCGTCCAGGTGGTTCGTGGGCTCGTCCAGCAGGAGAATGTCCGGCTTCTCTAGCAAGATCTTGGTCAACGCCACGCGGCGCTTCTCACCACCGGAGAGGTGCTCGACAGCCGCATCCCCAGGGGGACAGCGCAGGGCCTCCATGGCCAGCTCCACTTTGCTGTCCAGGTCCCAGGCGTCCGCTGCCTCGATCTGATCTTGGACACGCGCTTGCTCATCGATGAGCTTCATCATCGCGTCGTCGTCCATAGGCTCCGCGAACGCGGCGTTGATCGCTTCATAGCGGGCCATCACTTCGGCGATCTCACCGAGGCCCAGCTCGACGTTACCCTTCACCGTCAGGCTCGTGTCCAGCACCGGCTCCTGGGGGAGGTAGCCGACCGAGACGCCGTCGCGGATGATGAGGTCTCCGAGGAAGTCTTTGTCGACCCCCGCGACGATCCGAAGCAGCGTCGACTTACCGACGCCGTTCAGTCCAACCACGCCGATCTTGGCGCCGTCGAAGAAGCTTAAGTGAATACCGTTGAAGAGCTCTTTGCCGTTAGGCAGCACCTTCTTCAACCCGACCATGTTCATGATGATATCTGGCATGGGTGCTCGTATGCCTTAGAGCGGGGGCACCTGTCCAGCCTGCACCACGCGCAAAAGCGCCCGCAGATTGTTGCCGGTCCTCTCCGCTGGCCGGATACTCTCGACCGTGCGGCTTCGCCTCCTAGTTCTGCTCGTTTTTTTGGCCCCCATCATCGTCACGGATGTCCCCGCGTTTGCAGGCTCACCGAGGATGGTGACCGAGCGCAGTGATCACTTCGAACTCACGGCGAGCTGTGATGAAGAGACACGCCGTAGGCTCCTGGGCCACCTCGAGACGTTTCACAGCGTCCTCGATGTCCTCGTCCCGGCGGCAACCGGGGTTCCTCTTAATGACGCGCCGATCCGCGTGCTGCTCTATGAAGAGCCGACCGACTATCAGGCGCACGTCCGGGGACATGCCCCGGGCTTGGGGCACAACGGTGGGTACTACGACGGAGCGTCGCGCACAGTCGTCTCACACCGCCGGGCCAACCCGCTTCAGTTGCAGTTTCATGAGATCGCCCACGCGGCCCTCGGCGACGTCTTTGGCGATCCTGCGCACGAGCGCTATGGCCGCCCTGGCTGGCCTGTGTGGTTCGATGAGGGGTTCGCTGAGTACGTGTCGTCGTTCGAGGTCGTGCCCGAGGGCTTGAAGTTTGGCGCCCCCCATTTGGCGCGCATCGCGACCCTCGTCTCGGCCATTGAGACCGGCAAGACCCTCTCGCTCTCTCAACTCCTTCAAGCGCGAGCTTCGGCATTTACGGGGCGCGACATGGACCTATGGTACGCCACGGCGTGGGGGCTGGTTGAACTCCTCCTCACCGAGCCGGATTTGCGCCGCGGGGTCCCGAGATGGATCACGAAGCTCCGGTCCGGACAAGACGGCGTGCTCGCATTCCGAGATGTCTTCGGTGGCGACCTGCGCTCCTTGGAGCGTCGTCTCTATCGGCGCGCCCGTGACCTGGGCACGCAGCCCGCTGTGATGCGCTCCCTCGCTCCTCGAGGGAGGCTAGAGACCTGGACCGCCCACGACGGTGGCCTTTGGCGCTCCGAGGCGGGTCACCTGGTGGGTCAAAGTCAGACTGGCTGGAGCTACCTGACGACTGCCGTCCCGTTGAGCCGCGCCTACAGCGTGACGGTGTCGGTCGCGGCATCACCGGGGGCGCGTGTCGGGCTCGTCTTGGGTCGCCATGCACCAGGAGGCTACCCGTATCACACGATCGTCTCCTTCGATGGGGGTGAGGCCTCTGTGCGGCGGGTCATGAGCCCAGAGCAGGTGACCACGGCGGCCTCACGTCCGTTCACGCTCCCCTCCTCACAGTGGTCGACGGTGACTCTCTCGGTCGACCGGGGCATCTTGGTGGTCCGGGTCAACGGCCATGATATCTTGGCATCACGGCTGACCGCCCCCGAGAGCAGCCTCTTTGGGTTCTACATCGAGCGCGGCGCGGCGCGCTTTCGAGACCCTGTGTTCGGGCCGCTTGTGCGATACCCGGCTGGGCCACGTTCCAATCAGCCGCCTGGAGGTCAGCGCCATGGACGTTGAGCGAGACGCTGTCACACTCTTCGTCTTGGGAAGCCTACCGCTCCCATCAGCCCCCGACGGGGTGACCTTCATCTCATGTGACGCGGTGACGGACGTGATCGAGGCTGCAGCCGATCAAGTGTGGCCTGTCATTGTGACCACAGCGGACCGCCTGGAGGCGCTCCCTCCCTTGCCCAAGACCCTCGTCATCGCTGGCTGCCAGACCCCCGAAGACGGGGTGCTCGCGGCGTCCGCTATCGCGCTCCCGCTGTGGGACCAGGCTGCCGCAGCGTTGGCGCTACAGAACGCCCTTGGCGTGCGAGACAGGCTCCGCGCCTTGACGCGTGAGGTGGAGGTCGCGGCTGCGGACCATGAGGAGTTCGTCCACGCCGTCAGTCATGACCTAAAGGGACCCTTGCAGGGTATCATCGGCCTGTCTGGGCTCTTGATGGAGCAGTCCGGGGTCCGCGTGTTTCCGGAGGTCGGCGCTTACGCAGGTCGGATTGAAGGCGAGGCGGATCGACTGGCTTCGATGATCTCCGCCTTGACCGCTTATGTCCGTTTAGGGCGCCCCAGCCCCACCCTCACGACCGTCTCGGTTGGCTCGCTCATAGACAGCCTCTCAGCGGACGCAATTCGTCGTCATACGAACAGGTTCCCATTCTTTCAAGTCGCCCCCGAGATCGGCGATGTGCACGCGGACGAGCAGTTGCTGACGGTGGCGATCAATGCGCTGTTCGACAACGCCATCCGGTTCACGGAGGCGGCCCCGCTCAAGGTCATCGTGGGCTGGAGCGTCACGCGAGAGGGCCGTGGAGTCTTGACCATCGCCGATACGGGGATAGGGATCCCCGAGCATGCCACTGAGGCGGTGTTTGAGCTCTTTACGCGGCTCGATAAGCGCCGCGCTGACGGCATCGGTGTGGGGCTCACGATGGCGCGCCGAGCGGTCGAACTGTGTGGCGGGACGCTGAGCTTGACCAGCACCCAAGGTGAGGGGACGACGCTTCGTTTGGAGCTGGCGCTCGCGGAGTAGGGTGGCCAAGCGTCACATTTGTCTCGCATCCAGTGATAGAGGCGCCCGCCCGACGATGCTCATGGCTGTCAGCGCCTGATGGACGGGGTATGATGGTGGCGCTCTGAGGGGCATTGGCCGGTGCGGTGCCTGGCCTTTGGCGCCCTTGAGGCGTACGCCCGAGATTAGAGAGGCGCAGTGAATTCATCGGACACAGAAGACAGACTCGTCGTTTTTACCGACGACGCGATGGTGGATCATGACCCCGGGTACGGACACCCAGAGTCCCCGGAGCGCTTGGCCTCGCTTCAGCGCGCGCTCCGCGAGCGCACCGTGGACGGGTTGGCGTGGCGGACTCCGCGGAAGGCGACCCGCGATGAACTCATCACTGTCCACGCAGATACTTATGTGGACGGGATGTTAGCGCGCAGCGGACAGGCTTTGCAGCTTGATGGTGACACGGCCACGAGCGAGGGGAGCATCGACGCGGCGCGTTTAGCGGCTGGGGCGGCCATCGGCGCTGCCACGGCGGCGGTGTCGGGTGAACATCGCGCAGCAATGGCCCTCGTTCGGCCTCCTGGGCATCACGCGGAGCGGCGCCGTCCAATGGGCTTTTGCCTCTTTAATAACGTCGCGATCGCTGCTGAGCATGCGCGGGCCCACCTCGGCTGCGAGCGGGTGCTGATCGTCGATTGGGATGTGCATCACGGGAATGGGACGCAACATGCTTTCGAGGGGCGCGATGATGTCCTCTTCTTTAGCACCCACCGGTTTCCGTTTTACCCGGGTACGGGGGCGGCCAGGGAGGTGGGTCACGATGAGGGGCGTGGCTACACGGTCAATGTCCCGATGCTCTCCCGTGGAACAGACGGCGACTATGCGCTCGTCTTTGAGGAGCTGCTGCGGCCGATCGCCGAGCAGTTCGCTCCCGATCTGGTGTTGGTCTCTGCGGGGTTTGATGCGCACCGTCGCGACCCCATGGGTGGCATGATCGTGAGTGATGAAGGGTTCGCCCAGATGATGGGCGTCGTCAGTGAGATCGCCACACAGAGCGCGGAGGGGCGACTCGCGCTTGTGCTAGAGGGTGGCTACGACCTTCAGGCGCTTGAGGAGAGCGTCAGAGCGTGCCTCGAGGTCGCCAACGGCGTGACACCGCCGGAGGCCAGCTGGGCGTCGACCCAAGGGGAAGCAGCGCTCCGCCGCGCCATCGATGTGCAGCGCGCCCATTGGTCGCTCTAGCCCGGAGGCGACGCTAGTACCAGTACTGCTGCGTCCCGAGGAACGGGGTCGGATCAGGTGAGGTTGCCGGTCCGACGAAGCGCCCCGTCATCTCCGAGTAACGGATTGAGGGTCCGCGCCAGTTCTCGCTTCGCTCTTCGAACTGCGCCGTGAAGTCATAGATGCGTCGCTCTGGATCGTTGGGGTCTTCGCTGACGGTGACCGTCACGTTGGACGCCGGGCCATCATAGTCCCAGTCGAAGGCCACCCGGCCAGCGCAGCCGATCACCGAGACATATGCGGACGCGGAGTCGCCTGTGCCGAAGCGATCGTAGGTGCGCGTCGTCCCGACCTCTAAGGTGTCGAGTCCGCCCCACACTTCGAAGATCGCCATCGACACGCCGTCTGGCGTGTTGACGAGCAAGTTGACCTCGGTCCAGTAGCCGTCGCTGTAGCCCTCGACCGCCGCCTCTGCGGGGCTCGGGATGTTGATGTGACCATAGTCGCCGCTCAGCACGCCATCATTCACGGTGATGGGGGGCCCTTGGGGGATCTCGATCCAGTCCTCGAAGTCGCTGGCTGGCAGCTCGCCAGATGGGCTCAAGCCGAAGGTGGCTGACCCGCCGTTCATTCCGTACGCGGCGCTGGCCGTAGAGGCCCCTGAGGTCATCCCTGTGCCAGACATGAACCCCGGACCGGGTTCATCGGCGTGGTCGCAGCCCCCGAGCACGAAGCTCAGGACCGCGAGAGTTGTGAGTGCGCGTTTTATCATCGGAACTCCATCGGCCCGGCACGTTGCATTCGAAGTGTCCCTCGTCGAATGATCGACTGAGAGGCGGTGACTCAATGAGCACTCACATCACTTTGAACACCACGCACCGCCCCCATTGTCCTCAATTGCCATCGACAGATCAAGGTCGGACCCCCGGTTCGCTCTTTCGAATCGAGGGCTTGTGGACTGCGGAGTGCGCTGCCTCAATCGCGATCGACGCCGCGATGCCAGCGCCCGCCGAACGCTTAACGCGGCGCTGCGCTGCCCTGAGGATCGAAAGACTGAGAGGCGATGACCTCTGTATGATCGGTGGTCGTAGCAGTTTCGCTCCCGCGCTTGCGCAGGTCGATTTGCGTGAACGCGAGGGCTGCTAAGAGCACCCCCACACACAATCCGCGAATCAGTAAACTGTCCAGACTCATCGATCGCCCCCTAGGCACTCTGCAGGATGAGGAGCGATCGGCGACCTGTCCAAACAATCGATCGATCATTCGCTATTTTCCCCCCAGGCGAGGTCAAACACCGCGATTTTACGGTCTGGAATGGATCAAATTGATCGCAGAGGCGATCGCTTTTCGCGATCGTGAGACCCCGTTGAGGGCGTTATTGGCCGGCTCGTACGTCCGCAAACGCGGCGTTCGCGCGCAGGCTCGGGTCGTCGGGGGCCTCTTCAATGGCGAGCCGGTAAAACCGGGCGGCGATGGCCCACTGGCTATCGTTAGCTGCGCGTGCGGCGATCGCATGGGTGGACGGATAGTCACTCCCGAGCGCCTTGAGCGCCTCGCCGACTGCGACGCGTCGCTCCGGTGGCAACAAGGGGTTCGCCCCGAGCTTCCATCGCAGCAGCGCGATCCGCTCCATGGGCGCTAAGAGGGTCTCGATGGGGCGCAGCGGTAGGATCGTCTGACACCAGTGGGTCAAGAAGCCCAGCTCGGCGATGCGCCATGCTTGGCTGGAGACGGGCCGATTTTGGTCGTCGATCAAGCCGGTGGCTCGCATAGCGACCGAGTATGAACCGCTGAGTGTGCGCACGCGCTCGACCTCGCCTCTCTTAAGCGCGGTCACAAATTGCTCGGCCAGCCGTTGGCCGAGGCCCATGAAGGCCTCGATCCCCAAGAACTGGGCGACGGTCTTTGACCACTGTTCATACTGCGCATGGGCGTCTTTCAGTGCTTGGCTCCTGCGATCGCCGCGGTGCGCGAGGTCGGCGGCGTTGAAAGCTAAGAAGGCCTCCATCAGTGCCTTTGCTTCTTTGGAGTCCTCACTAGGCGCTCCGTCGCGTCGCGCGCTGGCGACCTTGCCCAAGGCGACGATCTCGTCGGGGGCGAGGCGCCAGTCTGGGACCGAGAGGTCGACATCGCTAGGTTGAGCCCGCGTCGGCGCCGCGATGCGCAAGACGCTGGTCCCTAGCCCGAGCAGTAAGAGGATGCCGATCATCGCCGCTGTGGCTGGTTGAATGCGATGACTGCCCGTCGGTGCGACGCCCTCGGGCAGGGGGGCGTCGACCTCCTGCTCCTCGACGCTCAATTCAGGCTCTCGAGCAGGCGCTGGAAGTACTCGACCATCGCGGGATCTGTCCAGTCTCTCTCGTTCACGAACCGAGCCAGCACGTGGCCGTCTACGATCACGTACGTCTCGGGGAGCTTACGGGTGCCGAAGTGAAGGCGGAGGCTCCCCGGGTCCTCTCCTACCGGGTCGATCGCGAGATCGATCTCCCGCGGCATGCCCCCGACCATCTCGCGGAAGAAGCTCAACAGGGTCTGCCATCCGTCATCGTAGCTGACGCCGAGCATTGCAACTCGGCTGTCGGCGAGCGTTCGACGCAGCTCAAGCATGCTCGGGAGCTCCCGGACGCAGGGCTCGCACCAGGTCGCCCAGAAATTCAGGATCACGAGCTTTCCGGCCGTGTATTGACGGAGCGTCATGGTCCCACCGCGGGTCGCTCCACGTTGCGGTGGGGCCTGCAAGGGGTAGTCGAGCTGGGGCGAGGTCAGGGGCAGATCCACGGACTGTGCGCCCACCGCTGGCATCAGCTCTCGAACCCGGCGCTCGGGGCTCCGTGCCTCGATGGCGAGCCAAATCTGACCCAACACAAAGCAGGTCAGCAGCAATATGACGGCCCACCCGAACCGGCGGGTGATGACATCGCGTTGTGGAGTAATCTCACTCATCGTGGGTGGGGTAGCACGACCGCGCGAGGACATCTAGGGGCAGCCGACTCACGTGGGCGATTCTTGCTGCGTCTTCTTGCGATCGGTTATGACATCCAGGCGTGGAAGAACGTCGGAGGTTGCCATGCTTATCGTGATGAAGCCGAATGCGACCCCCGAGGAGATCGGGGCGGTCGTCGCCCGGGTGAAGGATCTCGGCTTTGAGGCCAAGCCCCTCCCGGGTGCACAGCGCACGGCCGTGGCGGTGACCGGCAATCAAGGTGCGGTCGAGGCCGACAAGTTCGAGTCCCTGAAGGGGGTGAAGACCGTCGTCCGCGTCTCTGCGCCGTTCAAGCTGGTGAGCCGTGAGGTCAAACCTGACGACACGGTCATCGAATTCGACAACGGTGTGGCGCTCGGAGGTACGAATTTCCAAGTGATGGCAGGGCCTTGCTCAGTCGAGACCGAGGCGCAGATCTTGGCGACGGCCAAGGCGGTCCGGGCGGCGGGCGCGACCTTCTTAAGGGGCGGCGCCTACAAGCCACGGACCAGCCCGTATGCTTTTCAGGGGCTCAAAGAGGGTGGGCTTCAGCTGCTCGCTGCCGCCCGTGAGGCGACCGGGCTCCTCGTGATCACCGAGGTGAAGGACACTGAGACGCTCCCATTGGTCGCGAAGTACGCTGATGTGCTGCAGATCGGGGCCCGTAACTGTCAGAACTACTCGCTTTTAGAGGCCGCTGGACGACAAGAGCGCCCCGTGATGCTCAAGCGTGGCATGTCTACGACCATCAAAGAGCTGCTCATGGCGGCGGAGTACGTCGTCAACGCTGGAAACCCGAACGTCATCCTCTGTGAGCGTGGGATCCGCACCTTCGAGACCATGACCCGGAACACCTTCGATCTTGGCGCCGTTCATATGCTGAAGCGGCTCACTCACCTTCCTGTGATCGCAGACCCCAGCCACGGGATCGGCCTGTGGCACGGTGTCCCGCCCCTCGCGCGCGCCGCGACCGTCGCCGGCGCCCACGGGCTCATCGTGGAGGTCCACCCGAACCCGGCGGACGCCTGGTCGGATGGTCCGCAATCACTCAAGCCCGAGCGGTTTGCGCAGTTGATGCGTGAGCTCAAGGCGCTCCGTCACGTCATGACCGAGGTTGTGCAAGATGATTAGGCTCTCCTTGGTGCTCAGCCTCGCCGTCGTCGGCTCAGCGTGTTCAGCGAGCGATACCACGGGCTCTGCTGGCGTGCCGGACGCCAACGCGGCAGGTCGTTTTGCCACCCAGACCCCCGACGCGGGGGCGGCCGTTGAGGACGTCGCTGAGGCGCCTCGGACAGATCCCGGGATCACGGACGTAGCGGTCCCCCCTGTCGCAGACGACGTCGAGGAGCCGGCCCCTGCGTGTGAGGAGGGGAAGGCCTGCAACGACGGAGACCTCTGCACGAAGAATGATGTCTGCACCGCAGGCGTGTGCGCCGGAGAGTCGATCACGTGCGCGGATGAGCCAAGCGCACCATGTGAGACGGCGGCCTGCATAGAGGGGATCTGTCAGGTCACCATCGACGACGGCTTCTGCTTTATCGACGGTGCGTGTTGGACAGAGGGTCAACCGAACGAGGCCGAACCCTGTCAGCGATGCGTCCCCGTGCTCGCGACGACCACGTGGTCCAACAACGATGGCGCGACCTGCGGCGGCGGGGACGCCGACCTGTGCAACCCCTCGTCCTGCCAAGGCGGCGCCTGCGTGACGACCCCCGTGACCTGCGTCGACGACGACGACAACCCCTGTACGGAGGCGGGGTGTGTCGCCGGTGTCTGTGAGCCACAAGACCTCTCCGGCACGCCGTGCGATGACGGCGACCCCTGCACCAATGGGGACACCTGTGACAAAGGGAATTGCCTCGGCGGAGCGGCCGATTGCGACGACGACCTCAGCTGCACGAGCGATGCCTGCGACGGAGCAGCATGCACGCACGTCGTGGACGCAGGGTTCTGTGCGATCGATGGCATGTGTCTCGCGGCCGGAGAGGTGAACCCACTTAACTCATGTCAGGCCTGCGATCCTGGGCTCGATCAGGCCGCCTGGACGGCGCTTGACGGTAACCCTTGCGAGGACGGCAGCTCGTGTACGAGTAGCGACACCTGTCAGCAGGGGGTGTGCACACCCGGCACCTCCATGTGCCCCGATGACGGCAACCCATGTACGGTCCCAGCCTGTGAGGACAACCTCTGTGACATGGTCCCGGCGGATACCGGCGTCGCGTGTGATGATCAAGACGTATGCACGACCGGTGACAGCTGCGACGCCGGCGTGTGTGTCGGAGGCCCCCCACCGGTTGAACTCTGTGACGACGCGTTGGACAACGACTGCGACGGCGCCACCGATGAGGACTGCGCGTCACCGACGGGCTGCGAGTACCACAACGACTGCTACCCCGAGAGGCTCTGTGGTGACTGGTACACGACAGGTACGCGTGAGTGCAGCGATCCATGCGCAGGAGACTCAGACTGCCCAGGGGGATTCGTCTGCACGAAGGTCCCGGGAAGCATCAACGCGGGCTACTGCGAGCCGGCCATCGGTGCCGGTGGGCAGGACGCCCCCTGCGCCACTGGCGTGGAGTGCGGCACAGGCCTCTGTGTCGATAACAAGTGCGCCGGCGGGTGTCTCGACGATCAGCACTGCACTGCACCAAACCACACATGCCAAATGATCGGCGATCTTGGAATCGGCTTTGTGGGCTCTGCATGCACAGATGATGGCAGCCTCAAGCAGCACGGCATCGCGTGCTCCAATGACGGTCAGACGTGGGACTCATCTCAGTGCGCCTCCGGGCATTGCGACCTGACCGCGCCCCTGAACCTGCCCGCAGTCTGCTCTAACCTCTGCACGTCCCAGAGCGACTGCACCAGCGGGCAAGTCTGCGGCATCGTCTTTCACGGGGCCTTGCCCTACGGGAATAACACGAACCCCGAGTCGGTCCCGTACCACCCTGAGTACGCGCTCCCCACCTATGACGGCGCAGCAGGCTGCTACACGACGCCCTTCGGGACCGGCTTTAAGAGCGACTCGACCGTCTGCACGACCAACAACGAGTGCCAGACCGGGCACTGTCTCCCCCTCATCCCAGGAGATGCCACCCGCTTTTGCACGCGCATGTGCAGCGTCGACGCCGACTGCCCCAACTCTGGGATGCAGTGCAAACTCGATGTGGTGAACTTGGTGAGCGGTTGGCTCGAGACTCAGACGACTGAGAACCAGAACGCCTTTAGCCTCGTCAGGCTGTGCAAGTTCAAGTAAGGCGGTCTCGTAAAATTGTCGCGTAACACGACATGTGTGGCTTTTATCTACACATGGAGGCCGGGGAACCAGGGCCTGAATGCGGCGCAGTCAGTCGAACATGATGTTGGCATGGACCTTGTATCGACAAGGGGCACATGCGTATACCGGTCGCCTGTATGGACAGGTGCCGTCGGGGCTGACCGCCAGTTTTTTGGGCGGCCGGTGTTCGCGATTTTAACCCCCGATCGGGTGCCCCTTTCAGGACCCAGTCCTGCTCTTAAGGATCCCGGAGGTCGATGGCCTCGATGATGGCGTTGGCGCTCTCGGCGGTGGTCGCGTGTCGCATCAACCCTCGCGCCAACTCTGGTGCCGTCAGGCTGCCCCAGCGCGCTTTGACGCGGCGTCCGAAGAGGCTCATCAATCCATCGGTGATGACGGCGCCGATGCGCTCTGCGGGGCGTGACTCGTCTCGATCTGGCCCCGTGATGAAGCAGGGGCGCGCGATGGTCCAAGGTACGCGTGAGGCCTTGAGCGCTTGCTCGACTTTGTAGCGCGCCTCCATGTAGCTCCCCGGCCTCGACGCCTTCACGCCGGCCGCGGAGAGGTAGACGACGCGTGGAGGAGGTTCAAGCCCCTCAGCGGCTCGGACGACCATCATCGTCATGCCGTAATCGACCGCCTCATAGGTGAGGCCTTGCCCCCCTTCGCGGCGCTCCTTTGCGACGCGGTGGCGTGTCGTCCCGAGGAGGCAGAAGACGAGGGTCGGCTGCAGCCGCGCCAGGGCCTCGGTGATCGCCTCTTGGGTCCATGCGCTGGTGTCGACCTCGGCGCCAAGGGCTTCGAATGCGGCGCGATGCGTGTCGACGGCTGGGGAGTCGGGCCGGATGTGGGCGGTGGTCTGGACGCCCTGCGCTCGGAGGACGTCGACCAGTGCGCGCCCGGTGTACCCGGTGGCGCCTGCGATGAAGGCGTGTTCGTTCATGGGCCCATCGTGCCAGAAGGTCGCCGCCGTGGCAGCTAGAAGTCTCGGTCGTGGGTGAGCGTTGACGCGTCTCACGCTTTGTCTCATGGTGCGCGTCTTCATGGAGGTGGTTGAGATGACTGGGATCGACGTGCTTTATGTCCTCGGCGGGCTGTACCTCGTTTGGCTCTTGATGAGCTTCAAGACCTCGCGCCCTGATGGCACGTACATCAAGACTCACCCCTACCGTCGTATGATGTTCTTCCTCTTCCCGACGCGGAACGAGTCCGTCGTCTACTTTGATGACTACGTGCGGGTGGAGAAGCTGCTTGAGTGGATCAGCGAGGCCAAAGAGAAGATTCACTGCGACATCACCCATGCAGGGGTGATGGGTTACGCGCTGGCCATCCAGGCCAACCCGAAGCTTGATCGCTTCACTGTGGGGCGACGGCTCTACCAGCGTAAGCAGACCCAGGTCAGCTTCAGCATGAAGCGCAAGAAGATGGGTCGCGAGGCGAAGATCGCGGTCGTGAAGATGGGGATTGAGTCAGGGGATACGCTCGAGAGTTACCTCGGCCGTATCAACAAGAAGATTGGATTCGAGCGCACCGAGGCCAAGACCTACACGGACAAAGAACTTGGGCTCTTTCTGAAGCTCCCACGGCCGATCCTCAACGTCGCCATCCGCCTCTTCTACTGGCTCGACTATCACAACTGCCTCCCAGGGGCGTTCATCGACAACGACGTGATGTACACCTCCGGCTTCATCGCGAACCTGGGCAGCCTCAAGATGAAGGCGGGCTACCACCACCTCTACGAGTGGGGCACTTGCCCGCTCTTCTTGATGTTGGGCCAGGTCGAGGACCGCGCGATGGTCGAGGACGGCGAGGTCGTCGCGCGCAAGGTGCTCCATATCCGCTTCAGCTTCGATGAGCGCGTAGACGATGGGCTCAACGCGGGCAAGGGGATCAACGCCCTCCGCCGCATCCTTGAGGACCCATACCGGTACTTTGGCGACCCCAAGTCCGATGACTTCGGCTCGGCGGCGATGACCTGGGCCGCCGATGACGCGCGGTTACCTCCGGGCGGCACGGTCGAGCTCAGCGCCTGATCATCTGCCAAGGAGGCGCGCCCAAAGGCTGCGCTTGGTCTCTGCGGGGGCGTGCGGTGGCTCGAACGTCGGCGCCGGCTGTGCCGCCAGCTCGGGATCGAGCGCGGCTCGAAGCGCCCACGCCATCTCGGCTGCTGAGGTGAAGCGCTGGTCACGCTTCTTCATCGCAGCGCGTCGATAAGCGGCACCCACGGGGTGGTCGTCTAGGCCGCCAGGGAGCGACGGTGGGGGAGCCTCAAGGTGGCTCGTCGCGATCTGAACCATCATCTGACCGTCGTATGGCGGGTCACCATTGAGCATTCGGAAGAAGAGCATGGCTGCGCCATAGATGTCGGCTCTGTAGTCGAGGTCCTCCTCGGCTAAGATCTGCTCGGGGCTCATGTAGTAGAGCGTCCCCGCAGCCATCCCAGTGGTCGTGATCTTGGTGAAGTCGTGCCCGGCTGTGGTCAGGAACTTCCCGAGCCCAAAGTCCAACAAGGTCGCGTGCGCCCCCGTGAGGTCGCCCCAGCAAGGGTGACTGGGCTCCGGCACGCCGACCCTCGCGGCGATGCTGCCCGCGAGGTCGAGCTCGACCTCGGGCAGATCGGGCAAGGCGACCAAGACGTTGTCCGGTTTCAGATCCCGGTGGATGGCGCCCAAGCAGTGCACTGCGTGAAGCGCGTCGAGGACATGCCCCAAGATGTGGACAGCTTCCTGTACGTTGAGCGGGCCACGGAGGTCGATCATGTCGCCCAAGGGGAGCCCTTGGATTAGGGCGAGGACCAAGTAGGGACCGCCGCCGTGCGCTTCGTCGATGGTGCCGAAGTCGAGGTGCGGCACGATATGGGGGTGTGTGAGTCTGCTCCCAAGCCGCCCTTCACGGTTGAAGCGCCCGACGTGCTGGGGCACCCCGCGGGCTTGTTCGTGGAGGACCTTGAATGCGACGTCCGTCTGAGTCCGGAGGTCACGCGCCCGGTAGACGATCCCGAAGCTCCCGGTGCTGATGATCCCCTCGAGCTGATAGCGGTCGTCAATGACCGTCCCTGGCATCAAGAATGAGGCCTTCATTCGGCCTCGAGCAGCTGCTGCGCGCGTAGCCTCGCGAAGGCCATGATCGTGTGCTGAGGATTGACCCCGATGGTCGTCGGGAGCGCCGAGGCGTCAGCGACGTAGAGCCCCTTCACCCCGTGGACAGCGCCGCGACCGTCGCAGACTGAGCGGCTGGGATCAGCCCCCATGACGCAGCCACCGAAGAGGTGACTCAGGATCACGGTGTAGCAGCGGGGATCGAGAGGCGCCTCAAGGATGCTGTCGATGTCATCGGGCGCGACACTGTATGGCATGCCGAAGATGCCGGGCACGACGGCCTTTGCGCCGGCGGCGACGTGCATCTGTGCGATGTAATACGCGCCCAGGCGGAGGCGCTCCATGTCGCGCTTCACAAAAGAGTATCGGACCACAGGGCGCCCATCCAAGCCCGGCCGCACGGTCCCCAGCGTCTCTGCGCGCACCGCCATGCACCACATCGCCATGTTGGGGTAATCCTCGATGCGCTTCATCAACGTCGCCCCAGACCCGGGTAAGCGCCCGGCGATGAGCTCAAGCGGGATGCTCAAGGTCTCGAGCTTCAAGAGCTGAGTCTCTCGGAAGTGCATCGTGGACCAGCCCTGAGTGGCGCCGTCGTTCAGATCGACACGGTCTGGGTAGACCCCGAAGATGCCCGTCCCAGGGTGCGCCTGGAAGTACCGCCCCAACGCCTTGGTCTTGAGCCCTGAGCGCCACAAGACCATCGGGCTGTGCGTCGCCGACGCTGCCACGATCACGGCCCGCCGAGCGCGGACCTCAAATCGGCCGCCCTTTTTCCGCGTCTTGGGGTGTCGAAAGCGGCCCTCGACCCCGACGGCCTGTGCCCCCTCGAGGAGCACCCGGTGCACCGGAGCACAGCTGAGCAAGTGGCCGTTTAAGCGGAGCATCTCGGGCACATAGTTGATGTTCAGGCTCTGCTTCCGCTCTGCGCGGCACCCTTGGAGGCATTGACCGGTCCCGAGGCAGTCCTTCACGTACCGGTGCATGTCGTGGTCGTGATACCCAAGGGCCTTGGCGCCGATCTTCGCGAGGCGATTGGAGTGCCCCTCGGCCGCGACTGGGGTCGTGGACACCCACAGCTCGCGCGCGATGGCCTCTTGATTGCGCCAGATGGCCTCGTCTTCACCCTCGGGGCAGATCCCGTGTTCGTTGCGCCACAGCTCGAAGATATCCCCGGGGGTCTTCACGCTGATGGCGGAGTTCACGACGGTGGTCCCCCCGACCACTGACGCTTGTACGACGGGCCAGAAGGCGCGCCCACGGGTCACGTTGGAATTCCAGTCATCCATCAGGTCGCGGAGAGAGCCGACCATGGAGCTTGGGTAGTCATGGGGTTGACGCCAGGGTCCCGCCTCGACCAGGGCGACGCTCGCGCCCCCTCGGGCGAGCTCAACCGCTGCTGTCGCGCCGCCTGCACCGCTACCGACGACGACATAGTCGACCGTCAGCTCGGTCTTTGGGGCCGTCTTGGGCTGGAATGCGACGTGGTTCAAGCGTCCATCCCTTGCCAGGTGCGTGGGTCGGGCGGCAGCGCTGGGCGGCCGAGGCGCTTACGGGCCTCTGGGTGTTCACCCCAGCACAGCCCCCCCACCATCTTGAGCAGGTAGACGATCTGCCGGAGGACATAAGAGCGGTGGCTGAGCAGCTTGCTGGCGTGCCGCTCGAGGAGTTTGCCCCGCAAGACGAACGCGGGCACGGGCAGGTAGACGGTGAGGATGGGGGTGATCATGAAGACGACCGTGGCCGCCATGAGGCCGATCCGCATCAGCGGCGGCGCGTTGGCCTTCAGGTCCTTCAGGAAGGGGCGCAGATCCGTCTCCGAGACGCCGGGTAAGGCCTCCGTTGACGGGTAAATCGCCTGAATAGCGAAGCGTGTGAACCAGCTCACCGCGTTCTGCTCCTGGTCCGGACCTCGCGACTATAGCCTCAGGAGGCCGGCTGCGTCGACGCCCGGCACGTCCGTCGTTTGATTCAGTGCGCCCCGCTTGTTAAAAACGACGCAGATGTTTCGTCCCGTACATCCGGCACGATGGAGCCTGGTTCTCCTCGCGCTATCGCTCTGTCTAGCCGGATGCAGCGTCACCGATGGCGGCGCATTGGTTGAAGATCCCGCAGGTGCAGGCGCCCCACTGGAGGCTGACGCGCTCGCGGCGGAGGACGCTGCGATAGAGGCCGCATCGGATCGCGACGCGCTGGAGGTCAGTGACGCCTCCTTCGTCGAGGCCGTGCCCGATGGAGGCATGTCGGACATCGCCATGGACACCGCGGACTCGGGTGACGCTCAAGCCGTCGTCGACGTGCCCGAGGGGAAGGCGATCCGGGTGTGTGAGCAGGACGAGGATTGTGGCGGCTGCGCGGGCGGTGGCATGTGCCAAGAGAGCACCTGCGTCTATGAGTTTGATGGCTGCATCATCCCTGATCTCGAGGGGGAGCTGGCGAGTTGCTACGCCGACGATGCCCCAGCACCGGACTCCACGTGCCTGCATTGCCGTGCCGACAGCGCGCCGGATCATTGGAGCGGCGTGTGGTACTCGACGAGCTTCGAGGTCGGCATGGAGCCCTTCGTCTGGGTCGAGGTCTACGGGGCCCCTGAGGCGACGTGGCGGCGCACAGAGAGTGACGCGTACCAGGGCGGCTTCAGTGCGCGCTTCGGTCAGGATGAGAGCGAGAACTATGTGAGCAGCGGTCGATCCTGGGGTCGGATGACCACGGAGGCGATGAGCGGTCCGTCTGGGGTGTCTGGTTCGCTGCGCTTTTGGCTCTGGTTAGAGACCGAGGAGACCCCGAATTACGACATCTTGACCGTCCTCTTGCTGACCCCCGGAGGCAAGGAGACGCTGTGGAGCTCCGAGTGGATCGACGGGACGACTGAGGGCGAGTGGCGTTTGATTCAGCTCGAGGTTCAGGGGCCCCCCGATGTCCCGACACGCCTCGCCTTCGAGTTCGACACCGGGGACGCGATCATCAACAACTATAGAGGCCCCTTGATCGACGGCGTGATGCTCTCGACAGGGTGCTGCCTCTCGGACGCCGATTGCGTCACTGGCAACGTCTGCGCGACTGGTGCCTGTGGTGATGATGGCATGTGTGAATGGACCCCTGTCCCGGGGTGCTGTTACGAAGCAGATCACTGTCCTCAGGTCGAGCCATGCCTGCGACCGACGTGCTCTGGCCCGGGGGGGACCTGTGGCTCCGAGCCGATTCCAGAGTGCTGCATCGCCTCCTCAGATTGCGACGACACGGACCCGTGTACTCAAGACATCTGCCCTTACCCCGGGGCGCTCTGCGAGAATCGGCCACTCTGCTGTGGCGGCTCGGTTCAGTGCGTCTCAGAGGACCCCTGCTTCAAGGGGACCTGCGAGGGCAATGAGTGCGTCTACGTCGACCGCTGCTGCGAGACCGATGAGGACTGCGAAGACGGGAACGCGTGCACGGTCTCGACCTGCTTTGACCAGCTCTGCCTGACGACGGTCTTGCCAGTCTTGGGCTGCTGCCTTGAGGACATCTTTGTCGAGAATTTCGACGGGGGATTGGTCCTCGGAGGGTGGTCGTTTCAGGGGATCAGCAGCGGGGTCGGGTGGTCCGTCGTGACCCCGTCTGAGATGACGATGCCCAGCCCCCCTGCGGCTCTCTACTACGGCAACCCAGACACCTGGAACTACGACTCAGGGGGCACCAACGACGGCAAAGTCTGGACCCCCTTCTTCATGCTCCCATTGGACACTGAGATCACCCTCTCCTTTGACCTCTTACTGGACGTGCAAGCGGGCTCAGCGACGGACCTCTTCACTGTGCTGCTTCATGGGCCGTCGGGCTGGGAGGAGATCGTGGAGAAGCCCTCTCTGTTGGTCGGGCAGTGGCAGCAAGTGTCCCTAGATGTCTCAGCGCTCGCCGGTTACGCAGTCCAGCTCGCCTTTGAGTTCAGGACGATCACCGCGCAAGACAACAGCGGGATGGGGGTCCTCCTCGACAACCTGAAGTTGACGACGAGCTGCTCCCCGAGATCCTGCGAGGGCGTCGAGGATTGTCCGAGCACAGACAGCTGCCTGGTGGGCTCATGCGCGCCGTCCGGGACCTGTGAATACGCCGACATCTGCTGTCAGTCCGACACGGCCTGCGACGATGGGAACCCCTGCACGGTAGACAGCTGCGTGAATCAGCACTGTGAGAATCACCACCTCGCTGCTTGCTGCGCGTCCTCCGAGGATTGCAGCGACGGTGATCTCTGCACGCTCGATGTCTGCACAGGAGCTGGAGGGTCCTGCTTCTTCCCCGAGATCGATGGCTGTTGCCATGCCTCGGCGGAGTGTGACGACAGCGACCCATGCACGTCCGATCAGTGCCTCGGGAACGTCTGTGCTCACATCAACGAGTGCTGCGAAAATGACGCCGACTGTGACGATGGCGACGACATCTGCACCGTCGATGATTGCGTCGACGGTTTCTGTGATTACGCGCCGACTGGGCTCGCTGGCTGCTGTCTCTCGGAGCCTATCTTCTGGGACTTCGAGTCATCGCTGGACTTCACGATGACGGAGACATCTCCCCCGTGCGCTTGGCAGATCACGAACACGGGGAAGGCCTCCTCGGGGGTCATCTCCATGTATTACGGAGACCTGACCTCCATGACCTTCGCTTGCGGCCACAACGCAGGGACCGCGACGAGCCCTGAGATCACGCTGATGCCTGGCGTGGCTTACACCCTGATCTTCGATGCCAACTTGGATGTGGAGTCCAACACCGTCTACGACACCTTAGAACTCTACGCTGTGGTCAATGGCCAAGAGATCCAGGTCTGGGACAAGACCGAGATGATCACGACGGACACCTGGCACAGCTACAGCGTCGATCTTAGTGCGCTCGCTGGGCACACCTTTCAGTTGAGGTTCTCGTTCGACACTCATGATGATGTCGCGAACGAGTCGACGGGCATCTATATCGACGATCTTCAGATCACATCAACCTGTCTGCCCAAGCCTTGCGTTGACGATCTTGGTTGCGACGATGGGGTCGCGCAGACGGTCCAATCCTGCGGTCTCAAAGGGTGTGAATACGTCATCCCTTGAGCCCTCTAGAGTGACTTAGCGCAACGACCGGTTGCACAACGCCCCCGGAAAGCGCTAGACAACCTGCGAACGGAGGTGGGTCGTTGGCTTCGAGACCACTGGTGCCTGAATACATCGATGAGCTGGTGCCCTATGCACCGGGCAAGCCGATCAGTGAGGTCCAGCGCGAGCTAGGGCTCGACTATGCGATCAAGCTTGCGTCCAACGAGAACCCTTTAGGTCCCTCTCCGAAAGCTCGCGATGCGATTAAGAAAGCCGCAGAGGAGCTGCACTTCTACCCTGACGGTGGCTGCTACTACCTGCGGCGTGCGCTGTCCGCGAAGTTCGATGTGCCCCCTGAGACCTTGCTCTTGGGTAACGGCTCGAACGAGCTGATAGAGCTGTTGGTGCACGCCTTCGTGCTCCCCGGCACGCACATGGTGACCAGCGCCAGCACCTTCGTCATCTACAAGCTCGCGACCAAGGTCCGTGGGCGCGAAGTCCGCGAGGTGCCCCTGGGCGCTGACCGCGGGTATGATCTTCAGGCCCTCTCCCAAGCGGTCAACCCGGACACGCGCCTGGTCTTCATCGCGAACCCCAATAACCCGACAGGGACTCACTTGGGGGCCGCCGAGCTCGACGCCTTCATCGAAGAGATGGACGCTCGCGCGGGTGGTGATCCGCCGATCCTGGTCCTCGATGAGGCGTACTTTGAGTACGTGGACGCCGAGGGCGCCCCGGACAGCATGGCGATCCTGCGTCGCCGACCGCGGACCGTGGTGTTGCGGACCTTCTCTAAGGCGTATGGCCTGGCTGGGATCCGCTGCGGCTATGGCTTCACTTCGGCTGAGATTGTCGATCAGATCAACCGGGTTCGAGCCCCCTTCAACGTGAACAGCTTGGCCCAGATTGGTGCGATCGCCGCGTTGGACGACGATGATTTTCTAGCGCGCGCTGTCGCGGTGAACCGCGAGGGCAAGGCGTGGCTCTATGAGCAACTGACCTCTCGCGGTCTCGGTGTGACCCCGAGTCAGACAAACTTTCTGCTGGTGGACTTTCACACCGACGCGCAACCCATCTTTCAACGACTGATGACCGAAGGTGTCATCACGCGACCCATGGGCGGCTACGCCCTCCCGACCTGCCTGCGAATCAGCGTGGGCTTACCCGACGAGAACGCAAAGCTCGTCGAGGCGGTCGATGTGGTCATGGGACGGTAGATTTGGCACTTCGAGGCACCACCCGGGTTCCGGGCGATAAGAGCATCAGCCATCGCGCGCTGATATTGGCGTCCCTCTGTGAGGGCTCCCTAGACATTACGGGGCTCGGGACAGGGGATGATATCTCCTCGACTGAGCGGATCTTGGGTCAGCTCGGTGTGCCCATCATGCGTGAGGGGACCAGCGCGCGGATCTACGGCGTCGGCCTCGAGGGGATGATGGCCCCGACCGACCCCCTGGATTGCGGGAATTCAGGGACCACGATGCGGCTGATCCTCGGCGTCTTGGCTGGGCAGCCCTTTGAGGCGACGGTCATCGGCGATGAGAGCCTGAGCAACCGACCGATGAAGCGTGTCCTCGATCCCCTCAAGAAGATGGGGCTCGAGGTCCTCGCGAACAAGAAGGGCAAGGCTCCGATCACCGTGAAGGGGACCCGAGACCTGAAGGGGATCGCTTACAAGTCCCCTATCGCTAGCGCTCAAGTGAAGAGCGCTGTGCTCTTGGCGGGCCTCTGGGCCTCTGGAGAGACCACCGTGGATGAGCCTGGCCTGAGCCGGGATCACACAGAGCGGATGCTGGCCTACCTTGGGACGCCCCTCGTGGACAAGCCGATTCACGTGCCTGGGGACCTCTCCAGCGCGGCGTTTTTGCTCGCGGGTGCGATCATGGAGCCCGGCAGTCAGCTGACGATCGAGGGCGTCGGGATCAACCCGACGCGCACTGGGTTCTTGGATGTCATCAAGGCGATGGGCGGCAAGATCGGCCGCGCTCGCAAAGATATCGTTAATGGCGAGCCTTGGACGGACTTGAATGCACGGCATCAAGAGCTGCGCGGGGCGCGCATCGAGGGTGACCTCGCGTTGCGCGCCATCGATGAGCTGCCCTTGATCGCGACCCTCGCTGCGCGGGCTCATGGGCCGACCCAGATCCGCGACGCGAAGGAGCTGCGACTCAAGGAGTCCGATCGCATCACCCGGACCGCTGAGATGCTCCGCAGCTTCGGTGTACCTGTCGATGAGCACGATGACGGTTTGACCGTTCATGGCGATCCGTACCGCCCGCTCGACAGCGGCATCGTCGATGCCCGTGGAGATCACCGCCTAGCGATGTGTGGCGCGCTGCTCGCGCGGCATGCGGGGAGCGACACTCGGATCGAGGGCGCAGAGTCCGTCGCGACGAGCTTCCCCGAATTCCATCAGCTGCTCGATGAGCTGAGCCGCTAAGCTACCAAGGCTGCGCTCTAGGACCAACGCGCAGTGTAGGCGCTGAGCTTGAAGCGCATCCTCTCTGCGAGGTGATCGCTTGCGCTCCCGAGCGTGGCTAGGATGACCTCTGCCTCATTGTGGTACGCCGCGATCTTGGCCTTGGGCCAGTGTACAGGCGGGACTTGGAGGTTGGTGACCCGATCTGCGAGCTTCACCACCCAGACCTCTCGAGGTTGAGCGACAATTCGAGACAGGCTGTCCGTCATCTTCTCGATCTTGCCCCAGGGTTGCCCATCGGGCCCGTGGGGGCGCTTGCTCAGCGCGTCGACCCCAGCCGCGACGGCCTCTCCGAAGCCCTCCACGAGCTCCGCGCGGGACGCGCCGGTGTCCTCGAGGGTGTCATGGAGGAGGGCGCACTGCACGACGAGGTCGCCGTCCAAGCTTGGATCCACCAACACGGCCCCCGTCGCCTCTTGGCACACTTGAGCGAGGTGCATCAGGTAAGAGATAGGGGTCCCTGGGACCCGCTGGTCGCCGTGCGCGATGCCGGCGAATTCAAGGGCGCGGTTGTAGCCGTCAGGATCCCAATGGGCCATCTAGTGGCGGCAGAGCAAGAAGGTGTGGCCGAGGTCTTTGTCGCCCCCCTTGTACGCGCGACCGATCGTGACGGTCTGGCTGACGCGCCGCATGTAGTCGACCATGCCCTTATAGACGAACATCTGCACGCCCTTCTCGTTGGGCTTGATCTTGGGCCACGCGTCGGGGAGTTGCGCGTCGTCGGGGGGGACCATGCGATAGTCGATGCCCACCTCACCGCGCTCCGGGAAGTTGTGCGCGACGAAGTAGCCGGGGCCGACAAAGGGCCGCGTAGCGCCCTCGTTGTAGCCGTAGAGCTTGTCCGGCTCGCCAGCGACGCGGCACATGCGTTTTTCGAAGTGGGTGAAGACCGGCAGCGAGTTCTTGCCGTAGTTGATCACCTCGACGGCGCCGTCGACGTCCTCTGGGACGAGGTCGGCGAGGGTCGCGCCTTGGCCCTCTGTGGCGGCCCAGATCTTCTGCTGCTGTGCGCCTGTGATGGTGCGCACTGCAGCGACACGTGCGGTGGGTTCGAGTCCGTCGAGGTGCGCGGCGAGCGCGGAGAGGTCGAGCAGATCGGCGGAGAGGAGCGTCTTGAGTTCGTTTGACATGCCCAGGAGATTAGCGGCCGTCTCCAAGGGTGTCTATGCCGCCGTTTAGAACTGGATGCGTGCGCCGATGGTGCTGACGATCGCGACAGAGGTCGTGGCGCCCTTAGACGTGGCGTCACTCATGATCGCACCGGCGTTGGCGTTGCTGAACTCCTCCTCGGAGTCGAACATCACTGCGAGCTCCACCTGGGCGGTCATCGCGAAGAGACCGAGATCGAGATCGAAGCCGACGTGCGGGTGCACGACATAGGGGGCTGGCTTGTAGACGTCGACGGAGGACTTCTCGCTCTGGGTCGGGTTCATCCCCTCGTCCCCGATGATCTCACCACCGACCGCCGTCAGCTCCACAAAGGTGCTCACGTCCGCTTCGCCGATGATCTCACCGAACGTGAAGCCCACACCGAAGCCGACAAATGGCTTAAACGGCCCGATGGCCCACGCCATTCGGAACTCTGGGCTGACCATGTAGAGATCCCACGTCACGTTGGTGACCGAGTGGAACGCATAGGAGCCCTCGATCGCCAAGGTCTCTCCGAGCACCTCGACCGACAGGTTCTCGGTCAGGGGCAGGTTATCGGCCATCCGCGCGGAGAACATCATCGAGCCCGTGTAGTAGCCACCACTGCACCCGATGATAAAGGCCGGCACGAAGTTCCAAGGGTCGTTGATTCGGAAGCGAATGGACCCCGCGGCGGAGAAGGTCTCGGCCGAGAACTCCACGCCCTCGACCAACGTCAGATCCATCTCAGGCAGCACGTGGACCTCGGCGGCCACCTCGAAGAAGTGCATCGATCCACCGACCGTGAGGCCGAACTGTGGCCACGCCATCAGCGCCGGGGCCATGTCTGCGATGTACTCAAAGGGGCCACCCGTGCCGGGCTCCTCTTCGTTTTTAAAGTCCGCGAAGACGCGATCGAACTGATTAAAGAAGCCGAGCCGAAGCGGGATGATCCCGATCCCCAGCCCAAAGCCGTCCTCTTGGTCAAACCCCGCACCGAGCCCCACCATGGGCATCGTGGCAGGGAGGTGCCGCGCGAGCCATTGCGCGGTGTTGATCGGGAGCATCTCTAGCCCCGTCACCAGTTGGCTGAAGTCGGGGGGCTCCAAGAGGTTCTCAGGGCTCAGCTCTTGGAGGAACTCCGGCACAGACAAGCCCCCTGGGAGCCCGGCCGCCTGCGCGGAGGGTGGCGTGAGTGCGACCAGCCCAACGAGGAGCGAGAGCGCTGCAAAGAACGTCTTAAACCGAATCAGCATGCCGAGACCTTGTGGAAAGCATGAGCCCGCCTCTGAGTATCCGCGATGACCATATGTCTTGACCAGCGGTCCCGCAGTGCACGCAGGGGGAGAGGATAGAACCTGCTACGGGTGATGGTCAGGCCGAAGCCGACGATATGTCGCAAACGCCCGAGGCGGGCTTGTCTATGTAGTTGCCGACGTCAGCGGAAACTGATCAAAACAAATTGGAGAGGGCGGAATTTTTTTTGATTGGCCGCTGATAGCGGCCTCGCGTGAGGCTCAGCTCGCCCCGGCACACCTGACAGTTCGGAGCCCCAGCCAGGGTATGGCGCGCGCTGTAATGACCGCGCACGGCCCCCTCGCGATCCACGCTGAGCCGTCTGCCGCATCCAAAGGCGTGGTGCCGCGCCCACAGGGTGTGGTGATGCGTTGGGTCGCCTAGTCGCATGCCGAGCGACCCTGGGCGTCGCCCTAAGTGCCTAGAAACAGGTAGGTGTGAGTGGTGTGCTTATCTGAGTCAGCGGTCGTGACCGCTCGCTTTAAGGGACGCCATCACGCGGATTATGTGTTCCGAGTGATTCCTTCTTGCGGGGGGTGAATGGATCGCGTAGAAGGCTCCGTCCCAGAACTCGTAGAACGCTCGGAGCGTACGTCGATGGCGAACACGAAGAACATCTCAGATCGCACGGAACGAAAGTCCGCCAAGCGCGCCCAGCGCAAGGCGCTCAAGAAGGTCATCACCGACTTGGGCCCGAAGGACACGAAGAAGTTCCGCAAGAGCGAGCACACTGGCGTCCGCGCCTTCCTCGCCGAGCAGAACGCCGGCGAGTAAGACGGTCTGGCGCGCCGCTCTGGTGTGCCTAGGAGCCTGATGAAGATCCGCAAGGCCGTGATCCCGGCGGCCGGACTCGGCACCCGTCTCTTGCCTGCCACCAAGGCAGTCCCGAAAGAGATGATGCCGATCGTCAATAAACCGGCGATCCAGGTCATCCTTGAGGAGTGCGTCGCGTCGGGCATCGAGCTCGTCGTGCTGATTAGCGGTCGCTACAAAGGTGCCCTTGCCGATCATTTCGACGTCGCTTACGAGGTCGAAGACACCCTGCGTCAGCAGCAGAAAGCCGAGCTCCTCGATCGTATCGAGTCACTGAGCTCGATGGTCGACATTGTCAGTGTGCGACAAAATAGACCCCTCGGGTTGGGCCACGCGGTCCTCTGTGGACGGTCTATTCTCGGGGATGACGAGCCCTTCGCGGTGCTGCTCCCGGACGACATTGTCGACGCAGAGACCCCGGCGACTCGCCAGCTCATCGACGTTTATCAAGAGGTAGGGACCGGCGTCTTCGCCCTCGTCGAGGTCCCCCCAGGGCACGAGCGACGTTACGGAATGGTGCAGGGAGACGAGGTCCGACCGGGCCTGGTGAACTGCTCGTGGATGGTGGAGAAGCCGGAGCCCTCCGAGGCGCCCTCTAATCTAGGCATCGTCGGGCGCTATGTGCTCCCTGGCCGCGTCTTTCATCACCTGGCGCAGACCCAGGTCGGCCAGGGCGGCGAGATTCAGCTCACCGATGCGCTGGTCGCCTTGATGAAGGAAGAGGGCATGCATGGCCATGTCCTAAAGGGTGACCGGTACGACACGGGTGACGTCGGTGGCCTCATCGAGGCCAACCTCGCCTACGCCATGAAGGACCCAGAGTTGGCTCAGAGGTTGCGCGGGTTCTTTAAGCGCTTCGACTGAGTCGCTTAACCGCTCCTCTTGCGGGAGCCATCGGAGTCTCCCTCACGCGCTTGGCGGTTCGGAGCGCCGTCGCCTCTTTCGCCCGCCAAGGGTCTGGCAGGATGGTTTATTGGCGTTACGTTAATGAATCTATGAGGATAGTCCCGTTCCAGGCCCTCTGACAAAGCGAGAACACGATGCGAGATTGGACCAAACTTACGCTGCTGACCTCAGCCATGCTGGCCTTTAGCCTGCCCGCTCTGGCCGACGACCACTCTGATATGACGCCTTGCGAGTCCGACGCGGACTGCGGCGAATACCACGTCTGTGTGGAAGGCGACGCTCACGACGACGAGGAGGTTGTCCTTGTCACGACCGAAGCTGATGAAGCTGTGATCGAGTCATGTGACACCGATGACGACTGCGGTGAGGGCGACTGGACCTGTGTGGATGGGGTCTGCATGTCTGAGGGCGTCGATGAGCCCACCGAGCCCGTTGAGCCGGTTGAGCCTGATGAGCCTGAGGAGGCTGAGAAGTACTGTGTCGTGGACCTCAGCGCCCTCCCTGTCGATCCAGCTTGCGAGTCGTTCTGCAGCATCCTGTCCACCTGCGGCGGCTTTGACGACACCGGTTCGTCGGGTTCGTCCATGGGCAGCGATGGTGATGGAAGTGAAGGCGGCGACGCTTCTAGCTCCGGTTTCGCGCCAGAGGAGGGAGAGGGCTCTGAGGATGAGGGTGGAGACGCGGAGATGCCCTCGGCCGATGTCCCGATTCAGAGCTGCGAGACCACGAGCGATTGCGCCCAGGAAGACGCCGAGTGCATCGACGGACAGTGCATCACTGGATTGGATCACTCCGAGCTCCCCCCTCCTTCGTCAGAGCCGATTGAGATGAGCCCTGAGGCGATGGAGCAGGCCATCATGCTCTGCAACCAGGTCTGCAGCTACGGCGTCTACATGGAGGCAGCTCTCGAAGAGTTCGCGACCTTGAATGCCTGCCTTGAGGCGGCCGATAGCGAGACGATTTGTGAAGACGAGCCTTGTACGGAAGAGAGTGACGCTTGGATGGATGCGATGGAATCCTCCGGGGCCATGGTGGGCCTTGAGACCTCGGTCGGAGCAAGCGGTGGAGCCGCGGAGAGCGGCGTCTCCTCTGACTCAGCCTTGAGCAGCGACGATAACGCGTCCGGTTCGGCTGAGGGCACAGCCGGTGAGGATGGCGCAGCTGAAGGTGGCGAAGACAAGGCGGGCGATGAGGGGGGCTGTAACGCCTCTGACGCGCCGCTGATGCCATGGGTCATCGTCCTCGGCCTATTGACGGTGGTGTTTACGCGCCGCCGCGAGGCGCTCTAGTCCACCGAGAGAGCTGCGACGATCTCGAGGCCCGGTCAACTCTCAGGTCTCGCTCTCTTTCTCGAAGAGGGCGAGACCTGGTGGGATGCTGGGCCTCTTTGCGCGGGGTCGTGTACCCTTAGTCCGTGACTGAGATCTCCCAGGACCCACCTTCGCCTCCCCAAGGCGTAAGGCTCATGCGCAAGCTGCGCCCCTCCGAGCGCGCCGTCAACGACCGCAGCATCTCGCTCTTTCGCCTGGCAGAGGCCTGCAATAACGATTGCCCGATGTGCAGCAATTCAGGCCGCCCGGAGGCCTGGTTTACCAAGACCGAGGGGCTCATCGCGCGGGTCGGCTTCCTCTACGCTCAGGGGTTCCGCCGTGTCGTGCTGACGGGCGGGGAGCCCACGATTCACCCTGGGTTTTGGGAGGTCGTCGCGGCGCTGCGCGACCAAGGCATGACGTGGGACGTGAACACCCACGGCCGGTCCTTTGCAGACGCGGCGTTTGCAGCGCGTGCCCGCCAAGAAGGCTTGGAGCGCGCGATCGTGTCACTCCATAGCCACGATATCGCGACGAGTTGCCTCATCTTTGGGGTCAAAGAGGCCGCGCATCATGAGACCGTGCAGGGCATTGAGCACCTCTTAAGTGAGGGGATATGGCTGATGCTCAACTGTGTGGTCACGACCTACAACGCCCCTCACCTTGAGGCGTATCTCCGATGGTGCGTGGCGCGGTTTGGCACGGGCTACGTGATGAAGCTCGCGTTCCCCTCGACGACGGGGAAGGGAGGCGAGTGGGATGGGCTCGGCTTGCGCTACTCCGAGGTCATCGATGAGGTGCGGGCGATGCGCGAGGCGGCGCGCGAGCTTGGGGTGAGGTTGGTCTTTGAGTCCTTCCCAAGCTGCATCCTCGACGACCCACAGAACCGAAACATTAGCCGCTCTGGCTTCGGTGAGACGCACTACCTCGACGACGTCACCGGCGATCGGGTGTACCCCATCGATCACATCGAGGCGGCGCTCAGCGCGTACCCTGAGAGTTGCCAGCGTTGCCGCGCGGTCAAGACATGCCCAGGGGTCGCCGAGGGCTACTTGATGCGCTTTGGGGCTGAGGAGTTTGTGCCGCTTTAGCCCTGCTCAGGGGGTGCCGTCCACGAAGAGCTCCCAGTTGGCGCCGCCATCTGGGCTCCGGAAGACTTGGCTCGCCTGGGTCAGGAGGTAGAGGATCTCCGGGTTGGCCATCTCAGAGGCCAACTGGATGACCGTGTCCGTGGACGGAGTCGGGCCAGTGGTGCACGACTCGAGCTGCGCATCGCACAGGTGAATCACCCCATCGGAGGTCGCGTACCCGATCTGTTGCCCCACGCGATCGAGCGCTGTGACCGGGGTCGTCGTGACGCTCATGCTCTCGCCTGTGGCGATGTCCGTGGACCGCAGGCCATCGGGCCCGGCCGTGAGCAGGACCATGGGGTCAGTCGACTGGAAGATGAGATCGTCGACCCAGCTCGTCAGGGGCGTGGGCGTCCAGCTCACACCGCCGTCCTCGCTCACGTGCACCTGCGAGGCCCAGACACCTGCGAGGATGCCCGGCTGGTCGGTCGCGACCGCGATGTCCTCGAACATCGCCTCGTTGGTGAGGCCGACCTCGGCCCAGCTTTGACCGCCATTGAGGGACGTCGCGAGGCCCCAAAGCTCCGTCCCTGCTTCGGGCCATTGGCCGCTCGCGTAGTAGGTCATGACGCTGAACGGGTCTCGCGCCAGCGCGGTGATACGAGGGCCAAAGAAGACCCCGACGACGAGGTCTTGGCCTTGGGTTTGGTAGAGGCCCTCTGGTGTGCCGAGCAGCAGGTCACCGTCTTGGCCAGCGGGCTGCATCGTCAGCACTTGCTGGGTGGTCGGTACCGGCTCGATGGGCTCCAGAGGCGGCACGTACCCACCTTGGATCTCAAAGCTCACCTCGACGGTCACCGCGGGGTCCCACGGGTCATCGGTGCCGTCGTTTTTATGAAGGATGAACTCGAAGGTGTGGATGCCGTCGGTGAGCGGGCCGAGCTCAAAGTTCGAGGTGTTGTAATGACCGACTGCGCCTCCTTCTGCGCTCGCCCACTTCTCGCCATCGAGCCATTTGTGACCATGACAGCCCGCCTCGTCGACCGAGGGTGACGTGAAGTAGCAGCCCGGGGCCTCGAACGCGATGGTCACGGTGTGGTCTTCGATGACGGCGCCGTGCTCGGGGGAGAGGATGGTCAAGATCGGTGCGTCCATCACCTCGACCTGGTTCACGGTCACGGTCGCGGTCGACTCGAGCCCCTCAGGGTCACTGATCGTGTAGGTGAACGTGTCGATGCCTAGGCTGGTCGTGTCGTTCGGGGTGTAGGTCAGTCGCTCGCCAACCTTGATGCCGCCGTCGGTCACGGTGACGGTCCCGAAGGCGCCGTCCGTCACCGCAATGATGCTCAGGGGGTCGTCGTTCGGGTCCGTGTCGTTGGCGCGCACCTCGATGTGTAAGACGTCACCGGCGAAGACCGCGGAGTGATCGTCGACCGCGATCGGGGCCATGTTGGGGAGCGCCACGTCCTCTTCGTCGGGGCCGCTGTCTTCACCCGGGGTCTGAGTGTCAGGTGCAGGGCTCACATCGGGCTCAGTGGGCTCAACCACGGTGTCTTGCTCGGTGGGCCCCGTGGTGGGCCCCGTGGTGGGTCCTGTTGTAGGGCCCGTCGTCTCAGGCTCCTCGCTGGCGTCGGCGTCGTCCCCCCAAGAGCTCACTGTGGGGGTGTTCGGGTCGAGCCACTCATAGCCGGCTTCGACGCATTCGGCCTGGGTGGTGATCGCGACCCAGTCGTGACCTGCCTCATCGCAGGCCGCCTCAGTCTCGAGCGCGACCCAGGCGCCACCGTTCTCTTCGCAGAGGTTCTGGTTCGAGAAGGCCGCGTTGGAGCAGCCCGTTGGCGGAGAGCAGACGTGTGTCTGCTCACAGCGAGAGCCGTCCCCTTCGGGCTCGGCCACGACGTCGGTGGGATCGGGGGTCGCTCCATCGTCGCCACAGCCGATGACGAGGAGGCAGAGCGTGATGGTGAAGAGTCGTCGCATCATCGTGGTGACCTCTTGATGGGGCTCAGCCCCCGGGGTTGATGACCATCGGGTAGCCCGTCGTGTCGTGGCACCAGCCTTGCTCACCCTCCGGTACGCACGCGCAGCTTGGCGGGCCTGGCTCGACGCACGCAGCGCTCGCGCAGCTCGCGAACCACGCGGGCTGGTCGTCGCCCACGACGTCGTTCATCGTGATCATGCAGTACTCAGTCATTCGGTTGCACACCGTGTCACCGCAGATGACCTCTTCGTCGTCGTTGGGGGAGCAGCCGCCGAGGCTTGAGATGTCAGCGCCGCTGGCTTCGATCTCGCACCCGTTGGTCGCCAGGGCGCCTGGGCCACATCCGCAGGCCCCCGGGCCACCCTCGTCGCAGTTGTTCTCCGGGGTGTCGACGCAGATGCCGTCGCCACCGAGCCATCCGCAGGCGTCGTCATCGAAGTCGCAGTGTTGGCCGTCACCACAGTCGGCGTTGGTCGCGCAGGGCACCTCTGGGATCCAGGGCGCGCAGCCGTCCTCGACGAAGCTCAGGGCGACGGACACCGAGAGGATGGCGCCGCAGACCATGCCGCAAAGCCCGCTCTCTGGCTTGTCAAAGCAGCAGCTGTTGACCGCGTTGATAGCCGGCAGCGCGCCCGTGATGCCGTCGCCGCACTGGGCGGTCTCTGCCTCCGCTTGGAAGCACGCCATCGCGGGGTCGGTATCGACGACCGTAGCTTCACAGGTCGTCAGGCACCCTGAGCAGTCGGTTTCGTTGAAGCCAATGACCTCGAGCGAGGGCCCCAAGACCGGGGCGACGGTGCCGTTCTCGGCGAGGCAGTCACCCAGCAGTTGGCAGAAGGTTTGGCAGCCCTCGGTCTCGGACTCGCCGCACTCGACGACGACGGCGGCCTCATACTCGTAGACGTCCTCAGAGCACGTCCCGTCGATGACCATGGGGGCCTCGTCGAAGCTCCAGCCTGGGTTTTGGGCCAAGCCCTTGGGGTGCGCGGTCAGGAATTCGCGCACGAAGTCGTTGGCGCCGTGGACCCAGGAGTGTCCAAGTTCTGCGCCTTTACAGTGCACTTGATTGCCCCCGTCGACGCCCTCCCAGAAGGCGGACGCAATGGCCGCTTGCTCGCGGAAGTCGATCTCCGGGACGCTGACGTTCTCTTGTTCGGAGCCTCCGCTGTAGATGTCGTTATCCCCACCCCACATGACGACGATGGCCATGGGCTGCATCTCGAGCGGCGGGATGGCGCTGGTGAGGTCGAAGATCGAGGACGCTGGGACGCCCCCGGCGAAGACCTCGGGGCGGTGCTGCAGCACGAAGTTCGTCATGATGCCGCCGGCGGACTGTCCGGCTGCATAGAGGCGGTTCTCGTCGACCTCAAGGTGGGCAGAGGCGCAGTCCAGGAGGCTGTCGATGTAGATCAGGTCGGGGTTGTTCTCGTCGGCCGTGCCGGGGGGGATCATGGAGTACCATGAGGGCCACACCACACCGTTGGCGTTGGAGTCCGGCGCCAAGACGATGTAGCCGTCTGCGACAAAGGCCGCCGCACCATAGCCATCAAAGGCGCCCTGGCCTGTGCCGCCTGTGCCGTTGAGCGCGAGCAGGAGCGGGCGAGGTCCGGGGTAGACGTCAGGGTCGGGCAGGCCGAGGTAGAAGCCGCGCATTTGAGCGGCGGCGAGGTAGCCGTCATGTTGGCCGGCCTCGAAGCCACCCTCGATGAAGCCATCCGCGCAGACCTCGGCGGCGACTCGCTCTCGCTTCACGGCGGGGATCTCCGCGGCGTAGTCCGCCCAGGTCATCGCGGCCGGGCCACTCGCATCCTCCACACTGGTGTCTGTCGTCACCGGCGTCACCGTGTCTCCCTCGACGGGGGACGCAGTGTCTCCTTGTGCGGCCGCGGTGTCGTCGGTCATCGGTGTCGCCGCGTCGTCCTCAGCGATCACCGTGTCCTCGGTGATCGGGGCCGCGTCAGCGTTCGTATCACTCGATGGGTCATCGCTTGAACCACAGGCTGTCATGGTGAAGAGAAGAGAGAACGAGAGGAGCGTGCGTAGGCGCATAGGGCGTGGTCCTTCGGGGCGATGAAACTGAGACGTTGGGCTGTGCGGGTAGCGGTTTAGCTCCCGGCTGCGCTCTTCATGACGGCCTTCAAGCGGCCGACGTTCTGTGACGCGAAGAAGTACGGGAAGCGTGGGTGGCCGCTGTTGAGCGCCTCGTTGAGGCTCCCATCGGGCTTCAAGAAGAAGAAGCGCGGCACGTAGCCTCCGTGCTGTGCGAAGTTGGCCAACGCCGCCGGTTTGGCGGTCTGGTCGAGTTTGATCATCACGAGGTCTTTGGAGAGCTGGACCAGCTCTTTGTCGTGGAAGGCGGGGCCCCACGAACGACACTTCGGTCACCAATCGGCGAAGACCAGCAGCATGATGGGCTTCTTGTCGGCCTTGGCCTTCGCGAGGCCAGCATCCCAGTCCATCCAAGCGATCGGGGCGTCCCAAGCGACGAGCTTGCTCGCGGGCTTCTTGGCCGCCGGTCGCGGAGTCGCCTTGTTGACCGCTGCCTTCGCGAGCGGCTTCACCGCCGGCTTCGTGGCTGGCTTTTTAGTGAGCGTCGCCTCTGGCTTTGGGGCCACTTTGGTCTCGGCTGGCTTCACCTCGACCGCCTTGTCGGAGGCCTCGGCTGGGGCTGCCTCGGGGGCTTTGCTGCACCCGGAGACGAGCAGCGCCGCCGCAGCGAATAATGGGATCCAAGGGCGTGTCATTGGTCCTCCTTGCTTGGACGCTGCTCACCGTATCACACCTGAGTCACCGGGCCGACACCTCGCTGCCCACGCCCGAGCGCTGTCGTCACGCACCCCTCTGCATCAGCAACGCCACGAGATCACGACATCCCTGCGGCGCTGTAAACCATCTATACACCTCGCTCCCGCTGACGATGAGGTGGGCCATGCGCCAGCCTGTAGTGCGTTCACGGGATGTGAAGAGCCGGGCACCGAACCCTGGCACGCCCCTTGCTCTTAGGTCCCGGTGCACACGGTGCATTTGCCATCACAAGGAGTCGCCCCATGTTGAGCCCTCGGACCTTGTCGCTCTGTTGTATTCTGTTCGCCGGTTTCCCTCCTGCTGTGCTGGCTGAGGTCACCTCTCACGAGGCGTTTGAACCATCTTTCGCAGCGGTCAGTGATGCGATTGACCGGGACGAGGACGCGACGCTCTCCGGGGAGCTGACCCCGGGTCGCATGGGGCTCTATGAGTCGGCGCATATGCACAAGGCGGGCAGGGGGGCCTGGACGAGCTTGGACTTGGGCCTTCATCGGCTGGATTACGCCATCAATGATCGTGTTCAGATGGGCGTGATGATGGCGCTGCCGATTGGCTTCCTTGGGGTCGCAGCTGAGCTGAAATTCGGTGGCGAACTCGCTGAGCACGTCCATGGGGCTGTGACGGTCCGCGCGGCGACGCTGCTCCTCCCGGGCGTCGCGCCCATCGTTGGCTATGGTGGTCACGCTGCGGTGACCTATGGCAGCCCAGATCTGCACGTCACGGCAGGGGCTCACGCCTACGGGATTAGCGTGCTGGGCATGGAGGAGCCCGTCGCGTGGATGGTCCACCCGACCGTCGGTGGCGCTGCGCGGGTCAGCGACTTCGCGGTCTTGCACCTGGATGCCGGCCCCTTGGTGACTGGCGAGAGCCTGTCAAAGGCGCTCTGCGCCGCGTCATCGTGCACTGGCGACGCCGCGATCCGCGCCGACATGTGGCTCATCAAGTACGGCGTGCGCTTTCACGGAGACGCTTGGTTTGGTGACGTCTCATTCCTCATCCCGGCACATGAATCTTATGCCGAGGTGGCCAAGTACCTGCCCCTTGGGCTCCCGACGATGACCTTGGGCTATGCCTTCTAGGGGCAGGCGGAGAGCCCAGCGATCCAGGCCTCGAGCAAGGACACGCCTTGTGCGTCGTGTCGCGCGCTGGCGACCGGTGGCATGCGCGCCGGGGGCTCCCCAGCGGCGCGGCGATAGAGGATGCTCGATTGTGGTGAGCCGGGGGCGAGCAAGACGGCATCCGTGACCCCGAGGTCACCCTTGCCGGGGGTCTCATTGCAGACCGCCATCTCAGCGAGGTCCGTGCCCACGCGCAGATCCATCTCTGCCCCGCTGGCCTCGCCCATATGGCAACTTGCGCAGTTGACGTGGAGCCAGCTCCTGGCGCGCGACTCGACGCTTTGGGTCTCGTCGTCGAGCGCCGGGTGCGCGGCGAGGCCGCTGAGGTCAGCGGGGCTCGAGGCGCCTGTGAAGAGGCCCCAATTGGCCCAGGTCACGATCTGATTCTCGGTCACCCCATGAAGGTCGACGACTCGGTTAAGCTGCGCGGTCTCTGTGCCGAGCATGCTCCCGGCCTCAGGGGTGTGACAGGCCTTGCATTGATGTCGCGCTGGGTACTGCCATTGGAAGGTGACCTCACCCGAGACCTCGTCGGGGACGGTGAGTGTCCGGGTCGCGCCGCTCTGGAGCAGCGTCGCGTCGCTGCCGTCATCGTCCCATCGGTAGGTGTAGCCGCGGACGCCGTTGTCCTCTTGCACGAGGAAGCGGGTCTCGAGCTTGGTGCGCGTCATGACGCCATCTTCGACGGTGTCGATCTCGAAGTGCTTGATGAAGAGGGTCCCGAGCGGCACCTCCCACTCTCCGGCGGGGCTGAAGGTGATCTGACCACCGTCGGGTAAGACCATCCAGCGCGACTTCTCGGCTCCATCGGACCAGAAGGGGTGGTTGAGCTCATAGGGGACGACGCCAGAGACCGGCGTCATCGTCCGGAGGCTGGCGAAGCACCCTGTGGCGCTCAAGGTCTGAGGGAACGACGTCTCCGGCAGCTGCGGCGTGGGGGCGTCCGCGGGCTCAAATCGGTAGATGGTCCCCGTGAGGAGGCCGAGGAGATAGACCTCGCCCTCGGCGTCCTGACCGAAGCCCGCGACGCTGTCTGGGGTCTCCATGGCGGGACCGTCTGGCGGGCTGCCATCGGTGGGCAGGAGGTAGAGGCTGTCTTGTTCGTAGTCTGCGAAGATGTAGGTGCCATAGAGGCTCGGGGCTGCCGAGCCTCTGTAGACATAGCCGCCGGTGACCGAGCCCTTCCCGGCATTCGGGTAGACCATCACGGGGGGCGCCATGCCGGTGCTGTCACAGTTGGTGACGTTGGCTGGGAAGCACTCGAAGCCCTCCATCGTGGCCCAGCCGTAGTTCTTTCCGCCCTCGACGACCGAGATCTCCTCCCAGGCGTTCTGTCCCACATCTCCGGCCCAGAGCGCGCCGGTCAAGGTGTCGAAGGAGAAGCGCCAAGGGTTGCGCAGCCCCCACGCCCAGATCTCCGGGAGGCCCCCGCCACCCACAAAGGGGTTGTCTTCTGGGATCCCGTAGTTCTTTCCATCTTCGGGCGTGTCCACGTCGATGCGCAGCATCGCGCCGAGCATCGTGTAGGTGTTCTGCCCGTGGCCTAGAGGATCACCCCCGGCGCCGCCGTCGCCCATCCCCACATAGAGGCGATCATCGGGCCCGAAAGCGATCATCCCCCCGTCGTGGTTGTAATACGGTTGCACGATGTCGAGGAAGCGCACCTCACTCGTGGGGTTCGCTTGGTTGGGGTCTGAGGCGCTGACAGTGAAGCGCGAGATGATGCTGTGCATGGTCCCGCTGTTGTCCAGCTCGGTGTAGTGGACGAAGAAGTGGCCGTTTTCGGCGTACTTGGGGTGAAACGCCAAGCCGAGAAGTCCGCCCTCACTGTTGGTCGCGATGGCGCTTGAGAGGTCGAGGAACGTGGTGGTGGTCGTCGTCGCGACGTTGTTCTGAAAGACTTTGATGCGGCCGAAGCGCTCGACCACGAAGAGGCGGCCCGAGTCATCCCCAGCGTGGGTCAGCAAGAGGGGGTAGTTGATCATGCCAGGGAGCAACACAGGGAACGCGTTCACGAGCGTCACGTCGCTCGTCGAGGGGGGCTCGGGGGGGAGCTGGCACGCCGTGGTGTAGACGAAAGGGTGAGGCCCTGATGGTTCGGGGGCGACGTCTGGTGCGGGCGTGGTGCCATCGCCGGTCGGGGAGTTGATGTTTTGCGCATCGGTGACGTTGCCATCACTTCCGGCGCTTGGGGCCGTCACGGTGTCGCCGTCTCCTGAGGCGACGTCCTCTGAGCCGCATGAGGCGCAGGCGAGCACGAGCAAGCCGAGGAGGGCTCGGGAGGTTCGGGGTGTGATCATGGGGCGGCTCCTCGTTTCCAGGCTGGGAGGTAGAGCGGTGTGGAGGGTCGCGTGGCGCGATGAACGGCGGTGAGCGGGCCCCAGCTTGAGCCAAGGTCGACGCCGAACCATGGCTCCCACCCTAGGCCACTGCATTCGATACATTGGGCGCCTTGACCGTCGACGCCCAGGGCGACGCAGGCCGTGCAGACGTCATAGATCCCGGTCACCCGAGGGGCGCCGAGGTGCCTTTGAACGACGAGCAGGAGGTGATATTTACCCGCGCCGCGGCGGGCCCCCGTCGCTTCGCTCACTATCGCCCCGAGCCACGCGCCCGACCGGGGGTGAGTGCGCAAGGTGGCCTTGAAGAGGACCCGCGAGATGATGGGAGCTTCGGGGGATGGCAAGCTCGCGAGCCCCTCGGCGACGGCGGCGGAGCAGAAGGCCGCCCGCCGCTCAGGGGCGTCCTCGCTCGTGGCGTCGTAGTCGGCCATCAAGAAGGCAGCGAGCCAGTCGGTGAGCGCAGTGGGGTCGAGGTCCATCGCGGCCATCTTACACGGTTGACCGCGTGGTCCCCAGGGTGACAGGCTCAGGCCGCTTATTCGCTCTGGAGCAGCCATGCGCGTCGCCATCACGGGAGGTACCGGGTTCCTCGGTCGCGCGGTTGTGCGCGCGCTCGTCGAGTCAGGGGTTGCGCCTGATGAGATTCGAATCGTTGCGCGCTCGACGCACCCGGAGCTCGACGCGTTGGGGGTCACCCAGACCGGTGCATCGGTGCTGGACTCCGGGGCGCTCGCCGAGGCCTTCGAGGGGGTGCAGATCGTGTATCACCTGGCGGGGATGGTGAGCCGAGACCCCAAGGACACAGAGGCGATGCGGCGCCTCCATGTCGATGGCACCGAGGCCGTCCTCCAAGCCGCTCAGGCTGCCGGCGCGGAGCGGGTCGTCTATGCGTCGTCCTCGGGCACGATCGGGTGCTTTGAGAGCCCAGATGGGATCGCGGATCACACCGCTGAGTTCTGCGATGACCTCACTCACACGTGGCCCTACTACGTGACGAAGATCGCCGCCGAGCGCGCTGTTCAGGCCTTTCATCGCCGCACAGGGTTCCCAGTCATCAGCCTGAACCCTTCGTTGATCTTGGGGCCTGGTGACGATCGAATCTCGTCGACAGGCGACGTGAAGCTCTTCCTCGATGGAAAGCTGCCGAGCATCCCCTGGGGTGGTCTGAGCTACGTCGACGTGCGAGACGTGGCCCACGCCTTTGTCCGCGCGGCGACAGAGGGTGAGGTCGGGACACGCTACCCCCTCGGCGCGACGAATTGCACTGTCGCCCAGTTTTTGAAGGACTTGGAGCGGCTCTCTGGTCAAAAGGGACCGCGGATTCGATTGCCGCGCCCCGTCGAGCTCGTCGCAGCGCGGGTGATGGCGGGGGTGCTTCGGCGCCTCGGCAAGACCCCGGACTTTGACTATGAGACGGCGCAGATGTCACAGCTCTTTTGGTACATCGACTCAGAGCGGTCCAAGGCCGAGCTCGGCTTCACTCCGCGCCCGACCGATGAGACCCTGAGGGACACCATCGCTGACCTTAGGGCGCGCCATGGATGACCCCGCCGTCATCGCTGTGATCTGCGCAGCTGTCGCTCTCGCAGGCTGCGTACAAGGTTTGAGCGGCTTTGGCTCGGGCTTGGTGCTCGTGAGCACGCTCCCTTGGTTCATCGACATCACCCTGGCCGTACCTCTCGCGGCGGTGTTCTCTTACCTGACGGTCTTGACCGTCGCGTGGCGACATCGACAAGAGGTTCGCTTCCGTTACGCGCTCCCGTTGATCTTGGGGCTCTTCCCGGGCATCCCGATCGGGATGGCGTTTTTGCAGGGGGTCAACCCCGTCTACGCCACGGCGGCTTTGGGTGTGGTGTTGATCGCCTACGGCGCATGGTCGCTCTTCGCCGGGGCCGACCATGCAGTCCGGCTGTCCCCCAAGTGGGGCCCGGTGTTCGGGGTCACGGGCGGCATCTTGGGGGGCGCGTTTAATTCCTCCGGTCCACCGGTGGTGCTCTACGCGACGCTCCAGGACTGGAACAAAGGGGAGACCGTCGGGACCCTGCAGGCCTTCTTCTTGTGTCAGGGCGTGTTGACCATCTCGGGGTTCGCTTACAAGGGGCTGATCAACACCCAGACCCTGACGTGGAACCTCATGCTGCTCCCTCTGCTCCTCTTCGGGCTCTGGATCGGCGACCGCCTCCATCACCGCATCGACGAGGCGACGTTTCGACGGGTCGTGATGATCGGCTTGATGTTGATGGGGTCAGCGTTCCTGGTGCGGCTCGCTGTCTCGTTCCTCTAGCGCCCCTTGAACTCTGGGGTCCGCTTCTCGAGCAACGCGGCCATCCCCTCCCTGACGTCCTCGGTCTGCACGGTGACCGCTTGAGCGAAGGCCTCGTCAAAGGCGGCGCCGCGGACATCCCAGCCTAAGCCTCGGTAAAAGGTGCGCTTCATCATGCGGACCGCGATGGGCGCGCTGGCGGCGATCTCAGCGGCCAACTCCATCGCCTTCGGGAGGACCTCCTCGGGCGCCACCGCGTAGTTGATGAGCCCCAGGCGCTCCGCCTCTTCCCCACGGATGAGCCGCCCGGTGAAGAGCAATTCCGCCGCTTTGATTGGGCCGATGACCCGCGGCAACACATAGCCGACAGCCATACCAGGGTGTAGCCCGAGTCGCGCGAAGTTGGCGCCGTACTTGGACTCGGCGTTCCCGACCCGGAGGTCGCACATCAAGGAGAGCCCGAAGCCACCGCCGACGGTGTGCCCATTGAGCGCGCCGATCACCGGCACCTCGATGTCGAGGGTCGAGAGGAAGGGCGTGTACATCGCGTAGGACGACTCGTGAGGTTGCAGGGGTCGCCCCTCGCCTTGGGCTTGGATGTTGGACTTGAAGTCAGCCCCAGCGCTGAAGCACCAGCCTTTACCGGTGAGGACGACGCAGCGCGCTTCGGTGTCTGCGCCTGCTTCTTTTGTCGCGTCTTGGTACGCGGCGAGGAGCTCTGGCGTCATGCTGTTTCGGTTGTCGGGGCGGTTCAGGGTGATGACCCCGATGTGCCCTTCGCGGTGGTAGAGGACGGCTTTATCGCTGGACATATAGACCTCCGAGGTGCCGGCGAGGGGTGCCGGGGCTCCGCATCCTAAAGGGGGTCGCCCCGTGCTTCAACGCCGAGCTTATGACGAGGTCCGGGCCTCGGCATTTGGGGTCGCGTTCCAAGGGCAATGCCCCGCTAGGTAGTCGCTCGCGGTCTCCGCGTCCACTGGCTTGGAGTAGTGGAACCCTTGAACGATGTCGCAGTTCATTCCTTTGAGTGAGTCGCGCTGGGCAGGGGTCTCGACGCCCTCGGCGACGACGTGCAGGTTCAGGCTCTCTGCCATGCCGATCACGGTGCGCACGAGCGTCTCTTTGTCCTGGTCGCTCTCCATGTTGCTCACGAAGGAGCGGTCGATCTTCAAGGTGTTGACGGGGTACCGGTGCAGGTAGCTGAGTGACGAATAGCCGGTCCCAAAGTCATCCACGGCCAGCCCGACGCCGAGTTCCCAGAGCCCCTTCATGTTCTCCGAGACCTGGGCCAGGTTGGACATCAACGCGCTCTCGGTGATCTCCAAGACGAGGCTGCACGGTGGGATGCCCGTCTCCTCAAGGACCGTTTGGACCGTCCCGAGGAGGTCTTTGCGCGAGAACTGACGCGTGGAGAGGTTCACGCTGATCGTGATCAGCTGGGCTGCAGGGTGCGTGGTGCGCCACTGTGCCATGCGCTCACAGGCTCGCCTGAGAACCCAGCGATCGACCGGGACCACGAGCCCGGTCTCCTCGGCCATCGGGATGAAGCTCCCGGGGGACAGCGGCCCCCGGGTGGGGTGATTCCACCGCACCAGCGCTTCGAAGCCGTGTACGGCCCCCGAGCGCATGTCGATGGCGGGCTGGTAGACGACGTGGAGCTCGTCGCGCTCCAAAGCGTGTCGCAGGTCGGTCTCTAGCTCGAGCATGTCCACGAGGTGCGTGTGCATGTCAGGTTCGAAGCGGGCGTGCTGCGCGCGGCCCTGCTCCTTGGCGTGATACATCGCCATGTCGGCGTCTCTGAGGACATCCGTGGCGCTCTGGTATGACGGTAGCCCCATGACGATGCCGATTGAGCAGGTCACGTAGAGGTCACGTCCGTCGAGACGGAAGGGCTGCGAGATGGCCGACTGGAGGCGTTGAGCGACCTTATCAACCACCGTGTCGCTCTGTGGCGCATCGATGAAGACCGCGAACTCGTCGCCGCCGAGGCGCGCCGCCAGATCAGCGGGTCGCAGGCAGGCGCTCAGGCGCCGCGAGGCGGCGATGAGCAGCTCATCACCGACCAAGTGGCCGAGGCTGTCGTTGACGATCTTGAAGCGATCTAAGTCGATGAAGAGCACCGCGAAGGTCGTCTCTCCGATGCGCTGGGACCGCGCGATGGCCTCCTTCAATCGCTCCATAAAGAGCGAGCGGTTCGGCATATCGGTCAGCGTATCGTGCAGGGCGCGATGCCGAACCTCGGTCTCGATGCGCTTTCGGTCAGTGATGTCGGCGTGGGACCCGGCCATCCGGTACGCCCGACCACGCTCATTGCGGACCGCGAGGCCACGGGTCAGCACCCAACGGAAACTGCCGTCTTCATGGCGCATCCGATACTCGGTCTCGAGGTGCTCTGTGACACCCGAGAGGTGCGCGTCCACTTGGGCCGTGAGGCGCATTTGGTCATCGGTGTGAACCCGGCCGAGCCAGTCGCTGAAACGGACGTGCTCACTTACCGGGTCTAGGCCGACCATTGAGCGCCATCGTGGCGAGCAGTAGAGCGTGTCTTTCTTCAGGTTCCAGTCCCAGATGCCATCATTGGCGCCACGGGAGGCCAGCATGTAGCGTTCCTCGCTGTCTTGGAGGGCACCTCGGACGCGGCGCAATCGGTCGAGGGCATCCCGGATGTTGTTGTCCGAGAGCATCAAGAGCAGGCCTGTCGCTGCGAAGACGGTGTTCGCGCCAGCCCAGATGGCGTCGGGTGTTTGGCCAGAGGGGACCGAGCCCAGCAGCCCTGACTCTCCGATGGTGAGGATGCCCCAACCAGCCAAGATGCTGAGCAGCGCCACGACCATGGCGGACTTTCCGCCGAGCAGGAGCCCCGCGACGACGATGCAGGCCGCGTAGGCCGAGTAGAGGGGGCTTTGGAGCCCTCCGAAGGCGAGGATGCACACCGAGAGGGTGACAAAGAGTGTCGCCGTGACCGTCCCTGCCGCCCAGTGGACGTGGCCTCGGCGGTTCAGTTGGCAGGCCCACCCGCCGATGGCGATCATCAGCCCCGCGGGGACTAGGATTGCGGTGCTCCCGAGCGCGAGCGCATAGAGCGGACCACAGAGCAGCGCGATGCCCATGACGGTGAGCGTCACTGTATTGACAAGACCAGCGCGCCGCGTTTGCTCCTCGTCCAGAAAGACGGGCGGAATTACAAACGGACGCAGCTTGGCTAGCAGCGTATTAATGTGTCCCTCCACGGCGATGAATTCTCACCACCAGTCTCTAGTGTCGGCATCTCGGGCACTCGGCTTTAGGGAAAAATGATCTTTTTTTTATAAGAGTTCGCTGAACGTTGTGCCGGGAGCCTGTGGGAAACGCTCGGCGCCACGTTTTTTCTTACCCTTCACCCTTTCCCTTCCCAGTAGGGACCGCAAATCGTTGAAATTTCTCAGATGGCGATGACGATTTTTACGGTGTCGCACCTGGGAAGATGACAGGTCCACCGACCACTGCAGCGATTGGGGTCACCGTGGCGTCGGGCCAGCCGTGCCAGGTGATCTCGGCGACCTCCCAGAGATCCAGCGCGTTCAGAGTGACGGGTTGGGACTCGAAGATCTTATCCCCCAAGAGGTAGACCCTGACCGTGGCGACGCTGGGGCCCATGCCGTGGTCCTGCCACGAATGGACCGCGATGCGATAGGTGACATCGATCTCGGGCAGGTCGAGGGTGATGGCCTCGGGCCCCGCCCCGTCGATGTCCTCGATCGTCAGGTGCGGGTCGTCGTCTGTCGGTGGCTGAAAAGGGCCCCAGTCAGGGGAGGGGTTGAACCAGTAGCAGTCCCACACCGGATCGAACCAGTGCTCGGGCTCATTGTCTCCGTCGAGATCGGGACCGCTCGCGTTGGGGTGCGCCACGTGGAGATCGAGGTCGGTGCCCACCGCGAGCCCTTGGTCCGTCGGGTCCTCATCACCCGGGGTGACCCATGTCAGCTCGACGTAGAGCGCCGTCGTTGGCGCGACTCGCACGACAGTCGAGGCCGGAACACAGGCTACATTTCCAACGTCATCGATGACGGAGAGGTTGAACTGGTACTTCCCCGCCACCATTGCCGCGAAGGTCGGGGTCGCTGTCTCTGTGTTCGGGTTGAACCGCCCGGCGCTGCCTTGCGGCTCGAGCACGCTCCAGCTGTGACTGGCGATGGTCGAGACCGGTGCGTAGCTGTCTAGGCCACTGAGGTGGAGGACGGTCCCCGGCGCCACAGGCGTCTCCTCTGCGACGCTCACCACCGCCACGGGGCAATCCTCGACGACGACGAACCCAGTCAAGGTCATAGAGACCACGGCCTCGCCACCCTCCCAGTGGACCGTCGCCTCGAGGGTTCCGAGGGCGCCGACGCTCCCAGCCGTCGGTTCGTATCGGAGCGCGCTCTCGAAGACCGCCCCGGGCGCAAGCGAGGTCGGGGGTGTCTCCAGGAGCGTAAAGGCCCCGGCGTTGTCCCCCGAGATGCTGAGGCTGTCGATCGTGATGGGGAGCGTCCCGCAGTTGGTCAACGTGACGGGCTTGGCGCTCTTCGTCCCATAGACGGTCGCTCCGAAGTCGAGGCTCGTGGCCGACCACTCGATGCAGCCGACTGGTGGGCCACCGCGCAGCGTGATGGTGTGCCCATCGGGGGCGCTCGGATCATCGCTGATGAGGCGCAGCGTCGCCTGGCCCGCGCTCGCCTCAATCGGTGCATAGCGGAGCGTCATCTCTCGGTCCTCGCCCGGCTCAAGCCGCCAAGGCTCGATCAGCTCGACCACCACCTCGGTCCCCGATGTTGAGCGCCAGCCTTGGTCACCCTGGACGACCACGAAGGCGCCGTCCCCCGAGATCCCAAAGCGGCTGACCTCGACCGCCTCTTTGCCAATGGAACTCAGCGTCAATGTCCGCTCCTGCATGTCGCTTATCGCGACCAACCCGAAGTCGACCAAGGGCGGAGAGAGCGCGAGGGCGGGGCCCGCAGGGGGAGGATCGAGCTGGCACCAGCCAGCGTAGCAGAAGGGGGTCAAGACGCTGCACGGTCCACATGAGCCCCCGCACCCATCGTCGCCACATTGACCGAGCTGGCAGTCAGGCTGGCACCCCCTCGAGGCGTCGCTCTCACCGACATCCTCTGGCGAGGGATGCGCGGCTGGATGTGCATCGGTCGGGGCGCCGATGACCCAAGGGTCGCTTGCGTCTGCCCCCGTCGTCTCTGCCCCTCCACAGCTCATCACGATCAGGCAGAGCCCCGAGGCGATGAGGCCGAGGTGCAGGGCTGTTCGGGGGTGGTTTGAGGCGACCATGGCCCCAGGCTAGCGTATCTCTCATGATGAGGCCTATGGAGGAGCAGCTCATGAGGTGATTATTCCTTGCAGCCAATAGGCGCGGCGGGCTAGCACGCACCCCTCAGGACCCCTCCCGCTGTGCCCGGAGCGCTTATGACCCCCCGCCTCCTCGTCTTACTTTGCTCGATGACCACTGTCGCTCTCCTGTCGCCCGGCTGTGAGAGCGGCGGAGCGACGGATGGCCCCGAGCAGTCTGCAGATCCTGGCAGCCCCGACGGACGTGAGGGTGCTGGCTCTGGAGTCGACGGCGAGCAGTCCGCCACTCAGGGTGAGGGCTCAGGTACCCAGACCGCGACCCCAGGCGAGGTCGTCGCGGCCGGTGCGATCGGCGATCCCTGTGCAGGGAGTGGCGACTGCGACAGCGCGAATTGCCTCCCGGATGTGTTCCCGAGTGGGAGCCCCGGCTTCCCTGATGGATACTGCACGCAGGTGTGTGGCGACGGCTGCCCGGCTGACACAGGGTGCGTCGACCTGGGGGGCGGTGCCACATACTGCCTCGGGCTCTGTGACGCAGACGCTGATTGCCGGGCGGGGTACATCTGCGCGGACGGCGGGACGTGCTGGCCAGACTGCACGCGCTTTGCGTGCGGCCCCGGCGAGGCGTGTGGCCCTGATGGGCACTGCTTTGACCCGTCCGGCCCTATTATCGACCCGGGTACCGATCCTGAGCCCGACCCAGGCACCGACCCAGGCACCGACCCAGGCACCGACCCGGGTACCGATCCTGAGCCCGACCCAGGCACCGACCCAGGCGGTGAGGGCGGCATGGTCGGCACCCCGTGCCTCGCAGCGAGCGAGTGCAACGGTGGCGCCGCTGCTTACTGCTTTGAGGATCCGGGCTTCCCGGACGGCTACTGCACCATCGCAGATTGCCAGAACAACGGCTGTGACACGGTCAGTTCGTGCTTTCAGATCGACGAAGAGGGGACCACGGTCTGCCTCGCGACCTGTGACACCAACGCAGACTGCCGCGCAGGGTATGAGTGCGCTTCGGCTGGGGCCTGCATCCCAGCGAGCGACGACCCAGGCACGGACCCCGGGACCGACCCAGGTACCGGTCCCGGCACGGATCCAGGTACCGGTGACGGTGCGCCAGTCGGCGCCGCTTGCAGCGCGGATGGTCAATGCGTTGGTGGCACCAACGCCATGTGCTTCGACTTCCCTGGTGGCTACTGCACGATCTCCAGTTGCGCCACAGCAGGCTGCGAGGGCGACAGCACGTGCTTTAACTTCCAGGACGGCGCGAGCTATTGCCTCGACAACTGCACCTCGGATAGCGACTGCCGCTCGGGCTACATCTGTGACAGTGACGACACTTGCTGGCCAGGGTGCGCGTACTCTGGCTGCGACAGCGGCCTAGAGTGCCAGGACGATGGCTACTGTGCGGAGAAGGAGCCCTGCACCTCGGATGCCGACTGCACCAACGGTCTGGTCTGCACCAACGGAGACTGCACCTTAGATTGGGACTGGCAGCCGACCGGGACGCCGGCGAACTGCCCTGACAGCGCCTTGCCGCCCAAAGACTGCACTGGCAGCCTCACGTATTGCGGCGACTTGGTGCCCTTCGATCCGCGCACCACCATCGACTATGACGACTACCCGATCAACGGAGAGACCTCCGCGAACCAGTACCGCAGCTGGCCGCGTCGGGACATGGCGTTGCTCGTCGACTATGCGACCTCGTACACCACGTGCATGGGCAGTGAGTGGCCTGGGAACGGCGGCGCCCTTGGGCTCGGCGATATGAGCGAGGAGAACGGGACCATCCCGGGCACCTCCGTCGGACAGCCGGGTCACCCCCCGAACACCCACGAGAACGGCTATGACATGGACATCGCCTACTACCAGGTCAACACGGCGGACAATAAGCTCCGCTCCATCTGCGACCACGTCAGCGGTGGCGCCGACCAGTACCATTGCATCTCAGAGCCATACCTCCTGGATGTCTGGCGCACAGCGACCGTCCTCGGCGCCATGCTCACCAGTGACCGGGTCCGAGTCATCGGGCTAGACGGGAAGGTCGGCGCGCTGGTTGAGCAAGCGATGCAGGTCCTCTGCACAGGTGGCTTCTTGCCGAACAAGGCGTGCAACAACATGTACAAGTTGGCCTTCGAGGTCACCGATGAGGGGCTCGGTTGGTACTACTTCCATCACCACCACTTTCACATCAGCCTCAACGGGATCGCCGGGTCGAGCTCGAACAGCGTCCTTCAGACCACGTGTCTGACACCGGATTGCACGCCTGCAGTGCATGACTTAGGCGTCATGGAGGCGAAGAAGGTGCCGGGTCACACCCACGTGGTGAACCCGAAGGCCCCGCTCGAGAAGGTGCGCGTCTTGTACCTCGATCTCGACTGAGTCAGGCAGGTCTGGTGCCCGGGGCCGAGTCTGCTAGAGTGGGCGCCCTCAAGGAGGTCTCCATGGCCCTGTCAGATGACTTTAAAAACGCGATGAGCGCCTGGGCGTCCGGCGTGACCATCGTCACCACCCGCGCCGATGGCCTCGCCCATGGCATCACCGCCTCGAGCTTCACCTCGGTGTCGCTCGATCCCCCGCTGGTCCTGGTCTGCGTCAACGACAAGAGCCCGCTTTGCGCCATGATTCAGACCTCGAAGCGCTTCGCAGTGAGCGTCCTAGAGCGTGGGCAAGAGGCCGCTTCGAATCACTTCGCGAGCCGCGGACGTGAACCCAAGGCGGTCTTGGATGGCGTGCCGATGACGGCGACCTCAGACGACCTTCCGCTCGTTCAGGGTGCCCTCGGCACCTTGGCCTGTGACCTGCACGACACGATGGTCCTCGGCGACCACTTGGTGGTCGTTGGTCGAGTGACTGAGGCGACCTCGGCCTCCGAGGGCAGCCCACTCATTTACTGGTCTCGGGCCTATCGCGGTGTGGATCCGTCGTGAGCTTGGCCTCCTCGTCTCATCGCCTCCTCGAAGGTTACCCGGTCGCGGTCCAGGTGCCGCTCACATGGGGGCAGATGGACGCCTTTGCGCACGTGAATAACACCCAGTACTTCAGGTGGTTTGAGGACGTCCGGATGGCCTACTTTCAGGCCTGTGGCATCTTTGACTACATGGACGCGCATCAGGTGGGCCCTATTTTGGCGCGGACCCAGTGTCGCTTTATGGCGCCGCTGACCTTCCCAGACACGGTGCACTTAGGGACGCGGATTGAGGACATGGGCGCGGACCGCTTCACCATGATCTACCGGGTCGTCAGTGAGGTGAGAGACTGTGTGGCCGCTGAGGGTGACGGTCGGATCGTGATGCTCGATTATGCGACCAACCAGAAGGCGCCCATCCCCGACACGATTCGGCTCAGGATGAACGAACTCGGCGCCTAGGTCGCCCTCTCGTGGTCGACCAGTTGCCGCTCCTCCTGACCCCGTGCTACGACACAGTCTCCCTGCGGTGCACAGAGGTCTACGATGGCCAGCAGCCTGAACGATTTCCTCGAAGACGAGCTCTCTTCAGAGCGCGTGGCAGAGGTCGTCGATTCAAAGGCCCTCGATCCCACAACCCTCGTTGAGAAGTACCTCTTTGATGGTCGTGTCTTTCTCCGCCGCAACGCCGCCGTCGCCCTAGGCAAGATGGGGCCGCTGGCCGTAGACAACCTCCACTGGGTCGTGGTCGCCACGAAGGACGCCGATCCACTCGTCAGAGCTCTGGTCACTGCGGCAGTCCCGACCCTGGGCTTGACGCCTGAGCAGGCGTTTGATGCCTTGGCGAACCGCTTGGCAGATCGAGACGCGACAGTCTCGCAAGCGGCCCAGGCGGGCCTTGAGCAGCAGGTTCAGAGCGAGCCGGCTGCCCTCGCGCCGCTGCTCGTGGCACACCTGACCGACAGCCGGCCGATGGTGGCGGTGACATGCGAAGACCTGCTGCTCCGCATCGCTGACCAAGCTGCGCCGCTGCTCGTGGCCGCCTGCACGGGCGACGACCTTGGCCTGGCGACCGCCGCCCGTGTACCCCTTGAGCGCCTCGGGATCGCAGCCCAGGGGGCCTTGATCGCGGGCCTACCCACTCGGATAGGTCGCTTTCGTGTTGTGGCGCTCCTCGACCTCTTACCCGCAGCCAGTGGCGCCGCTCGTAAGGCGCTCGAAGCCCACGCCGCCAACGAGGCCGAACCAGACCTCGCCCGCGCCGCCCGGCGCCTCCTAGAGAAGCCCCCGCCGGAGCCGCCACTCGGCCCCGCGATCTACCCCGCCGACGACTTCGGCGAGGTGCTTCAGACCGCCGAGCTCCTGGCAGGGTTTGCGGCCGCCAAACCCGATCGCGCGTCATTGCTCCGGGGTGCCGAGGGTTCCCATCCGATCCTCCGCGCCAACTCAGCGGCGCTCCTCGGCCACTTGGGCCCTGATGAGGCGACCCGTCGCGTGGTCGCGACCTTGGTCAGAGACGCTGACGTTCAAGTGCGGGTGGCGGCGACCCGAGCCCTCGGTCCCCTTGGGGGGCCCGCCGGCCTCGTGATCGCCCTCAGCGACTCAGAGTTGGAGGTGCGAGAGGCCGCCTCTAAGGCCTTGGGGGCCTTGCCCCCCGAGACCATCGCCGCGCTCATCGTCGCCGCGTCGACCGCGCCCGCGCCGGTCCAGGAGGTCGTCTCATCGGCTATGGCGCAGCGCGGAAAGGACGCCGTCGCCGGGCTCGAGGAGGCCCTCGTTCATGCGCCCACCATCCCCTCTCGTGTCTTCGCTGGCGTCACCCTAGGAGGCCTCGCCTCCGCTCAAAAAGCCGCCGCCTCGGCGCTCGTGACGGGCCTCGCTGACGAGAGCGGCGACGTCCAAAGCGCGTGCGCGCTCAGCCTCGTATCGTTGGGGACATCGGCCTCGGACGCGGCTCGGACCGCGGTGCGCGCTGCCTTTGAGGCGACGACCCATGACGCGGTGCTGCGCGCGTGTAGCCGCGCCCTCGACGCCTTCGATGGGCGCGTCCCACCTCCGTTGACCCTGGAGCCTGCGGTCCTGCCAGTGCCTGAGTTCGACACGGCGCTCTTGGACAGCGCTGCGCTTGAATCGGCGGTAAAGGCGGCCGACGTCGCCGCCCTCGATGAGCTGCTGCTCGATGGGCGACCGATGGTGCGGATGAACAGCTTGGGGCTGCTGGCGCTGCTAGGTGAGGCAGCCTCCGAGGCCATCGGTGGGGTCGTGCTCTGCTTGAAAGACGCCGATCCGGGTGTCCGCCTGAAGGCCGCAGGGGCCCTCGGTCAGCTGACCCTTGAGGCCGATGTCGCTGTCCCTGCGTTGGTCCACGGGCGGCCAGGGGCGTCCGAGTCGTTGCTCGCAGCCCTCGACGCCGCGGTCGGCGCCTATGGGGCGGCAGCGGTGCCGCCGTTGATCGCGCTGATCGGGTCCAACGCCACAGTCGACGAGGATGCCTTGGCGTGCCTAGCGACCCTTGGGGCTCCAGCAGCGAAGGCGCTCATCGCTCTGCTCAGCCATGACGCGCTGACCTTGCGGGTGGCTGGTGCGCGTGGCTTAGGGGGCTTTGGTCAACGCGCCGGGGCTGCTGCGCGCAAGGCGGTCGCGGCGGCCTTTGACGCCGCCGAGGCGCCCGAGCTCCTGCGCGCCTGCAGCGCTGCTCTGGATGCCATCGATGGGCGCGTGCCGCCGCCCTCGGTCGCCGAAGAGGGTGCGCTCCCGTTGGATGAGTTTGAGGAGAAGGTCTTAGACGACGCCGTGCTCAAGAAGGGGGCAGCCAAGATGGACGCTGCGCGCCTAGGTGAGCTGCTCTTTGATGGCCGGACGCCATGTCGGGCGAACGCTGCGCGGGCTCTGGGGCATGCCGGTCAAGGGGCAGAGGCCTTTGTGGGGGCGTTGACTGTGGCCCTGAAAGACAGTGAGCCGGTGGTGCGGGTTGCGTCCGCCGAAGCGCTAGGTCGCTTGAAGTCGGATGCGGGCGTCGTGGTCCCTGGGTTGGTGAACGCGGCGGGGAGTGATCGCAGCGATGACGTCCGTGAGGCGGCGTTGAGCGCGCTGGACGCGCTCGGGGGGGACGCGGTGACGCCGTGTATAGGGCTCCTCGAGGCTGAATCTGCGAGGGCCAAGGTCGTTGGCGTCATCGCATCGAGGTCGCCCAAGACCTACCTCAAGCCGCTCACCAAGGTGCTCGAGTCCTCTGAGTCGCCTCGCGCTCAAGAGAACGCAGCCTTGGCCTTGGGTCAGCTTGGGCCCGCTGGCGCCGCTGCCGAGAAGGCGCTCATGGCCGTGATTGCGTCGAGCGATGTGCCGCTCAAGTGCATCGCGATCCGCGCTGTCGGTGACGTGGCGAAGCCCACAGCGGCGCTTGTCGAGGCGCTCCAAACCTGCGCGCTCGCCGATGAACGCGAGTCGGTCGAGGGGGCTGTGCGTCAGGCGCTGCGGGCCTTGAAACGTCGTTGACGTAGAGGGCGCTTCACCGTCGGCTTCACCGCGCGCGATGCTGGCGTGAATCGATGCACTTCAGTAGTGTACGCAAGAGCCGTGGAGGCGGACGCCGCGTGGCCGAACCTGTCGGCGCCGAAGAGAGCGCAATTGTCGACGAGCGCGCTGCCCGTCCGTAAAGGACGATGTGCGCAACGTAACGTGAGGGGAGTGAGATGAGCATCAAGACGTGGATGTGCGTAGTCGCGGTGGTGAGCTTGGGCCTGACGTCCGTGGCGTGTGGCGAGGTGACCCCGGGTGAGCAGGTCACGACGATCTCTCAAGCGCTGAGCCCTGCCGGACCGGCGCAGGCGATCCAGCTTTGCGGTGCGCTCAAGGCCGATGACTGCCCCGACGCCACCTATTGCCGTCAGCACGACGGCGTCTGTGGCGAGATCACCATCGGTTGGTGCGCACCTGTCACCGAGATGTGTCCAGCCGATTACGATCCCGTGTGCGGTTGTGACGGTGAGACGTACAGCAATGAGTGCGCCATGATGAGCGCCGGGGTCTCGCTGAGCGCGATGGGCGCCTGTGAGGCGGGCTGTGCGTCTAATGCCGACTGCGGCAGCGGCGTGTGCAATGTGCTCGGGTGCGGGGACGCCGCGATGCCGGGGGCTTGTGTCAAAGCACCCCAATACTGCAACCGCATGTGGGCCCCGGTGTGTGGTTGCGATGGCGAGACTTATTCCAACGATTGCCGCCGCTTGAAGGCGGGGGTTGGCCTGGACCATGAGGGCCCATGTGCGGCCCCTTGCGGCGGCGGCGCTGGGTTGACCTGCGACGACGCCGAGGTCTGTTATTACGACGAGGGGACCTGTGAGTGGGCCGATCAGATGGGCGTCTGTGAGGCGCCCCCAAAGGTTTGCCCGAAGCACATCGACCCCGTGTGTGGCTGCGACGGTGAGACCTATCGCAACCTCTGCATGATGAAGCGCGCTGAGGTGTCATTGGACCACGAGGGCGTCTGCTGCGAGCCGATGCTGTGCCTCATCGGCGAGGCCATCGACACCGATGGCGACGGCTGCGCCGACCTCTGCCCACCCGCTGAGAGCTGTGAAGAGGCAAACCCAGCGGGCTGTAAGAACACGGGCTGCGCGGACGGCGAGGTCTGCGCTTATGGGCTCGATTGCACGCCCTCGATTTGCTTCTGCGACGGAGAGATGGGCGCCTGGGTGTGCACCAAGGATTGCGGCGGCGGGACCTGCGTCCCAGAGGAGGACCCGGTTGACCTCTGCGCCGACTTTGACGAGCCGAACCCCCAGGCATGCACAGAGGGCTCATGCCCTGAGGGCAGCACGTGCGATTTGACGACAGGGTGCCAAGCCTCAAGTTGCCACTGCGTGGTGCTCGATGGTGAGCCGCATTGGAACTGCACCAAGGACTGCGTCCCTGGGGTCTGCGTCCCGGATGAGCCGGTCGACCTCTGCGCTGACTTCGAGCAGCCCGGCTGCGTGGCGAGCGGCTGCGACGACGGGTTTGTGTGTGACACGACCGAGGGCTGTGTGCCGTCGGCTTGTGGATGTGACCCGGAGACGGGCGCAGTGATGTGCACCGCGGACTGCGGAGGCGGCACCTGCGTCCCTGAGGAGGAGCCAGGGGATCTCTGCGATGAGTTTCATGAGCCAAACCCGCAGGCCTGTACCGAGGGTTCATGCCCCGAGGGCAGCACCTGCGATTTGACGACCGGTTGCCAAGCGTCGAGCTGCCATTGTGTGGTGCTCGACGGTGAGCCGCATTGGAACTGTACGAAAGACTGTGTGCCCGGGATCTGCGTCTCGGATACGCCCAGCGATGGCTGTTGCGACGAGGATAAGGACTGCGCGAGCGGCGAGCTCTGCGTTCACGCAGGGGGCGTGCTCGGCGGAGTCTGCAAGCCGATTCCGCCGCCAGCGTTCCCGGCGCTCTCCTGTTGGACCGACGCGGGCTGCCCCGGTGATGCGACCTGTGATGGTGGCACGGTCTGTCCGTGTGGGGCGCAATGTTTCGCACCAGATTCCTCGGGGATTTGCAGCGGATCGAGCGACGGGCCCGGTGAGCCGGACAGCCCTGAGGAGTCTGAGTAGCCGCCGAGAGTGGGCGCTCTGACAACTCGTCGTTGACCCCATCGCAAGCTCCCGCTTTACTCCGCTGACTGCGAACGCGGAGGAAGTGATCATGGGCAAGCAAGACAAGACCGCCATCAGCCCGACGAGGGCCGAGAATTACCCTGAGTGGTACCAGCAGGTGGTGAAAGCCGCTGACTTGGCTGAGGTCTCGCCGGTGCGCGGCTGCATGGTCATCAAGCCTTGGGGCTACGCCATCTGGGAGAACATGCAGGCGGAGCTCGACCGGCGCTTTAAGGAGACCGGTCACGTCAACGCGTACTTCCCGATCTTCATCCCGAAGCGCTTCTTGGAGAAAGAGGCAGAGCACGTCGATGGCTTCGCCAAAGAATGTGCGGTCGTCACCCATCACCGCCTCGAAGAGGGCCCCGACGGGACCTTGGTGCCTGCTGGCGAGCTCGAGGAGCCGCTGGTCGTCCGCCCGACCAGCGAGACCATCATCGGCGCGATGTTCTCGAAGTGGGTGCAGTCCTACCGTGACCTCCCCATCCTGATTAATCAGTGGGCGAACGTGGTCCGCTGGGAGCTCCGCACCCGCATGTTCCTGCGCACGGCCGAGTTCCTTTGGCAGGAGGGTCACACCGTCCACGCGACCGCTGAAGAGGCCATCGAGGAGACCCGGCAGATGCTCGACGTCTACGCCGAGTTCGCCGAGACGCAGATGGCGATGCCGGTCATCAAGGGTGAGAAGACGGTGACAGAGCGCTTCCCGGGCGCGGTCCAGACCTTCACGATTGAGGCGATGATGCAGGACGGCAAGGCGCTCCAGTCGGGGACCAGCCACTTCTTGGGTCAGAATTTCTCAAAGGCCCAGGAGATTAAATACCTCTCAGCCGAGGGGCAGCTCGAGCTCGCTTGGACGACCTCTTGGGGGGTCTCAACGCGGCTCGTCGGTGCGCTGATCATGAGCCACAGCGACGATGATGGGTTGGTCTTACCGCCCAAGATCGCGCCGCAGCACGTGGTCATCTTGCCCATCTACCGAAAGGGCCAAGACCAAGAGCCCATCCGTGAGTACTGCAAGGCGCTCAAGGCTCAGCTGACCGACATACGCTATGGTGAAAACCGCCTGCGCGTGCTCCTAGACGACCGCGACCTGCGCGGTGGCGAGAAGACCTGGGAGCACATCAAGAAGGGCGTCCCGATCCGCCTCGAGGTCGGCCCCCGTGACGTCGAGAGCGACAGCGTGTTCATGGGCCGCCGCGACCTCGCGCCGAGAGATAAAAAGGGCGTGGGCCGCGCTGAGTTCATCGACTCGGTGACGGGCATCTTGGACGAGATCCAAGACACGCTCTTTCAGCGCGCGCTCACCCGCCGCGAAGAGGCCACCGTCGAGGTCTCCACTCAGGAAGAGTTCGAGGCTTACTTCTCAGGCGATAACCCAGGGTTCGCCTGGTGCTATGCGGCTGATAACGAGAGCTATGAGGCGGTCTTGGGCAAGTACAAGGTCACCCCGCGGTGCATCCCTGTCGACGATAACGAGACCCTCGGCACCTGCATTTTCACCGGTGAAGCTGGCCAGAAGAAGATCGTCTTCGCGAAGGCGTACTAGGCGGGCACGGGCTCTTCAAGCACCTCGGGAGCGTTGTCGCCTTGAGTCAGTACATTGCCACTCATTTCTGATGCTGGCGTTATGTGACTTATCAGTGAGTCCAGCGACTCGCCGTTTTCAAGCCGCTGTTCAAAGATTCGTACGTCTTCCTGTAGGCCGCGCAAGAACTTGAAAAGTGCGTGCAACATCTCGTTGAGCTTCTCTTGAGAGAAGAGGCCATTGGCGTCTTTGATGCCCTTTAGCTCGATGATGACGCTGTTACGTTTCTCCCTACGCTCGGCTGAGCTTTGACCGGTCCACTTGCAGCTAATCCCTAACGCCTCAATCTCTTCAACAAAGGTAATCCCTAGGCTGTGTAATGTCGGTAGGCCGAGGTAGTCCTGTTTGGACTGTCCAACGTGGAGGGTCAGTTTCAAGCTCTTAGAGGAAATGTTGAGCAAGGTTGTCGCGATGTTGTTGAAATTGAGTTTCAGCGGAAAGGTCTCAGGGGTCGGATAGGCCTTCGGAAAAGCCCTCGACACTTTCGTTACACTCAGAATGCGTTCTGGAATTGCGGAAATATCATCACCTGAGAGTTCACAACTTTCGACGCATGCGTCTTCAAAGAGTTCTAGCTTGCTTACCTCCGCGTCGGTGGTGCCCATCGCCATCATGCGTTCGGACCACTGAATAATCTTTGCAAGCTCATCACGTGTCAGAAGTTTTCGGTTCTGACCGCGATTGAGAAGGTCGCGCCAAGCTGTCATAAAGTCTCGGAGCGCCATGAGTTCCCGGCCGTCAGTTTCGTGAACACTCTCTTCACCCACGCCATAGAGCGCTCTGAGATGACCAGCCAGTCGACCGTCTGGGTAGACACTAGATTCGTGGTTGTCGCGGTCAGGGTGGTTTTCGTCGCCAACCCCGCTCCAGTCTTGGGTCAGGGTGCGAATCCGCCGCTCGAAAAGCGTGATTTCCTTGAGCTCTGGATGTTTTCTTGCGAGGCGCTTATCGATATCCCCGGCCTTACGAAGGATAAAGGGGGAGCTCCTCTGCCATCGTTGCTGTAGCGCGATGATGGGGAGGAGACTGATAATCCATTTAATTGTCTCGTCTTGGTGAGCTCGTGCTGTATTCCAACGCGATAGGGTCTCCTTTTCAAATGCATCGTCGACGCAAGACATCAAGTCGAGCAGATTCATATAACGTTTGAAGGCTCTAGGGTTCGTCCCGATCCCAAGCCGAACAACGTTGACGAGTTTGCTTAACCACGCCCCTGATTCGGGCTTCTTGCCGTTATCGAGGAACGTCTTGCTGTGCCCTTTGTGTTGCTCCGCTTTTATTAACCGGTCATGGAGGTATCCGATCAACATGCTCTCGATGCTGTAGGAGCTGCTCGGCATGTGGAAGGGGACCTGGAAGATCTTGTGGAAGAAGGCGTCGACCTTCTCGTCCTCTTTCTCTGTGATGTTCATCAGCTTTCTGACGCCTTCGCGGACGACTTGATAGTCGCAGGCGACGACAAAGACGCATTTATCGACGTCCATGAAGTTCTTGAGCACCTCAAGGAGGCGGACGGCCCTATCGGGCTGGATGCGGTCGAGGTCATCGATGAAGATGACCATGCGCTTCTGGTTCGTTTTGTTGAGTGACTCCGCGACAAGCGCAGCAAAGGCCTTCCGTAGGTCGGACTCGCCGCCTGAGTCCGAGAGCATGCCTTGCATGGCGTTCGTTGCGACATCTCCGCCCACGCCGCCGGTTACTGCGTTGGTGAGCGTGCCGGCGACGGCCGGCGCCGCGGACTTGAATGCGACCCCAAGGCGCCGCATAAAGCGATGCCCCACGCTGTCGTCGTCCCGTATGTCGCGCAAGAGAAGCGAGGAGAGGTCACGCAGCATCAGTAAGCCGAGCATGTCCGCGTTACCGAGCGCACCGTACTGCCATGCATCGAACCACACAGCGCGAACTGGGCCATCGTGCTGCTTGGGTCCATCGCTATGTGGTGCCACGTCTTTTTTGACGAGCTGCATTAAGCTGGTCTTGCCAGACCCCCATTCGCCCTGAAGCCCGATGGTCATCGGTGTGGTCGTCGTCTCGATGAAGTTCGCGAGCCCCTTTGCGTAGGGACCGATTTTGAGCTTGTCGTCTGAAGTTGCTTCAAGCGGTTTATCTGTTCTACCCCAGGGCATGCTTGGTACCTCGTTGCGATCTGAGTTCTGCGTGAGCTTGGAGTATGGATCGCCATGCTTGCCGTTGAAAAGGCCGCCTGCGGCCTTTTAGGCAGACGCATCTCAACCCTTTAAGCGTCGCTGAGTTCGCTTAGAAGCCCCTCCAGCATGCTGAGCTTCTGACCCATGCGGTCGAGCGTGCCGTCAGCTTGCTTGTGGCTCTTGAGGCCCTGGCTGAGGTCGCCCGCCATGAGCTTCTTTTGAATCTCAAGGTGGCGGATGAGGAGGGGGTCTTGGCGCCTGACGAGCACGGGGCCCCAGGGGTGAGGCGGGTCTTCTGCCTCGCCAGGCTCAGCGACGATGATGTCGTAGCTTCTGTGGCGCTTAAACGCGATGGTCTCTTCGGTGATGACGTGACCGAGGGCATGCAGCCCGGGTCTCAGGTGGCATTCGAGCGCGGGCGGGCAGCAGATGATTTGCTTGAGGTAGGGGAGGTGGGCCTTTCCTTCGGTGAGGAGCCGGATGATCGTCCGGTCGGTGAGCCCGCAGAAGATGGCCACGTCGATCTCACCGGGGCTGGCGACAGCGAGGCCGTCGCCACATCTGAGGTCCGCAATCCCAGTGCCGTAGGTGTCTTCGAAGCGCTCTCGGGCGTCCGGGAGGACCTCGCCCCCCATGAGCACCAGCTCGGGCCGGGTGACCGAGAGGTGGGTCAGCAAGTGCCCGTGGTCATAGCCGATATCGATGACGGTGGTGGCGTCTTTGGAGATCTGAGAGGCGACAAGCCCGAGGCGTGAGGTGGTGGGTAACACGCCGGAATAGTACCCCACTTTGGTCGGGTTTCACTTGCCAACTGAATGAGCGTTCATTCATTATCCCCCGACGTTGTATTGCGTGGTCATCTCGCCGGCCTATAAGGCGACTCAGTGGCCCGAACAGTTAGATTGCGGAGCGCCCCAAGAATGCAGACTTACAAGACCCCCGTTCGCGACATGATGTTTTGCCTCGAAGCTCACGGCTTCGACGCTGTTCAAGCCCTCAACGAGACCTACGGCTTCTTCGACACTGAGACCGTCGCGGCCCTCCTCGAGGAGAGCGGCAAGTTCTGCACTGAGCAGCTCTTGCCCTTGAACCGCACCGGGGACAACGAGGGCGTGCAATTTGACCCGGAGACGGGCGCTGTGACCACCGCCAGTGGCTTCCCTGAGGTCTACAAGAAGTACGTCGCCACAGGGATGGCTGGGATCGCCAAGCCCGAGGAGCACGGCGGCGGCGGCGCCCCTCACGTGGTTGGGACGTTCCTCAACGAGATGGTGACCTCGACCAACAAGAGCTTCTCCATGGCGCCTGGCCTTGGCCACGGGCTCATCGAGTCACTGATTCACTATGGGACGGATCAGCAGAAAGAGGTCTACCTGACCAAGCTGATCAGCGGTGAGTGGACGGGCACCATGTGCCTGACCGAGCCCCAATGTGGGACAGACCTGGGCTTGATTCGCACCAAAGCAGTGCCGGAGGGAGACCACTACAAGCTCACGGGCACCAAGATCTGGATCACCTTCGGTGAGCACGACTTCACCGACAACATCATTCACTTGGTGCTGGCGAAGCTCCCCGACGCCCCTCCAGGCATCAAGGGCATCAGCGCGTTCATCGTGCCGAAGATCAATGAGGATGGCACCAAGAACGGCATCGCGTGTGGTGGGCTCGAGCACAAGATGGGCATCCACGCGTCGCCCACCTGCGTCATGAACCTCGAGGACGCGACCGGCTACCTCGTGGGCGAGCCTCACAAGGGCATGCGCACAATGTTCGTGATGATGAACTCGGCCCGCTTGGGCGTGGGGCTCGAGGGCGTCGCGCTCGGCGAGATCTCGTATCAGACCGCCGTCGAGTACGCGAAGGACCGCCGACAAAGCCGGTCCCTGGATCCGGCGAAGCGGGACAAAGATGCGTCGGCGGACACGATCCTCGTGCACCCGGACGTGCGGCGGATGCTCGCCAACATTCGGGCGACGACAGAGCCACTCCGTGGACTGATGACCTGGATCGCGAACCTCTATGACGTCGGCCATCACCACGCCGACGAGGCTGTCCGCCAAGAAGCCAACGACATCGTGGCGCTCTTGACCCCCATCATGAAGAGCTATGGCACTGAGCGCGGCTGCGCGAACGTCAGCGACGCCATGCAGGTGTGCGGTGGCTCTGGCTTCACGACCGACTGGTCGATTGAGCAGTACTACCGCGATCTACGCATCGCGATGATCTACGAGGGCACCAACCACATCCAGGCCTTGGACCTCGTGGGCCGCAAGATCCCGATGGGCGGTGGTCGATTGATGATGACCTTCGCGAAGCGTGCCAAAGCGCTCATCGGTGAGGCGAGCCAGAACCCGGCCCTCGCCCCCTACGCGATGGATCTCGGCAAGGCCATGACTGACCTCGATGAGGTCACGCGCACCATGATGGGCAAGGCGTCCCAGGAGCCTGAGGTCATCGGCGCTGTCGCGTCGAACTACTTGAACCTCTTCGCGCTCTCAACCCTGGGCTTCATCTGGTTGCAGCAGCTCACCACCATTGGCGATCGCGAGGGACGCTTCTACGACATGAAGCGCAAGACCGCGCACTACTTCTTCAAGATGGTGCTCCCCGAGCGCCATGCGTACGCAGCGCTCGTTGCCGAGGGCAATGAGAGCATCAAGCAGTTCGCGCCAGACGACTTCTAGGCGGCTTGTCACGACCGCGTCGGCCGGACAAGATGGCCGGCGTGGACGGCACCCCTATCGACGCTTTGAGTTACCTCGCCAGCGGGGCTGTGTTGGGCTTGGCTGGCGGTCTCTCGCCTGGCCCTCTGACGGCCTTAGTCATCCGACAAACGCTGCAGTTCGGTACCCGAGAGGGGCTCAAGGTCGCCTTGGTTCCGGTGTGCACCGATGGACCCTTGGTGGCCATTGGGGCGTTGACGATCGCCTCTCTTCAGGGGCTCGACGGGGTCTTGGGCGTCATCGGGCTGCTGGGTGCCCTCTTCTTACTTTGGTTGGCGTGGGAGACGGCGCGGGCCAGCCCGCCCGAGGTGGAGGTCACGGACACCTCTGAGGCGAATTCAGCGTCCAAGGCGCTGGTGGCGAACTTCCTGAACCCTCACCCCTATCTCTTTTGGTTCGCGGTCGGTGGTCCGATCGTGGCCGAGGCGTGGGACGTCGGCGGCGTCAGCGTGGGTGCATTCTGTGCGGGCTTCTTCGCGTGCCTGTGCGGGGCGAAGATCGCCGTGGCGACCCTCACAGGGCGCTATCGGGAGGCGCTGCTGGGTCCGTCGTATCGCTGGATCATGCGCATGTTGGCGCTGGCGATGGCCGTCTTCGCCAGCCAGTTCGCCCTCGATGGCGCGCGCTTATTGGGGTGGTTGAGCTGAGGTCTTTGACCGGGTGCTTACTCGGCCCCTTCGGACGACTCGGCCTCTTCTGGGTGCATTGGGCCTTCTCCGCCGTAGGTGTCGAGCTGGGCTTGGGTGACGCCTCGGGCGCGTGCGATCTCGCCTAGGACCTCTGCGCCCTTGGTCGCCGTGCGCTCATAGGTGTCCAGGTCGACACGGTAGAGCCCGAAGCGTGGCTCATAGCCCTCGGACCACTCGAAGTTGTCCATCAAGCTCCAGTGGTAGTAGCCGCGGATGTCGACGCCCTCTTGGATGGCTCGGTCGATCTGCTCAAGGGTGCGGACGATGTTGTCTGCGCGTCGCTCGCCGTTCTCGGTCGCGATCCCGCCCTCGGTGATGGCCATGGGGAGGCTCGGGAACGCATTGCCCATGGTGCGCAGCACCGTGTAGAGACCTGGCGCGTAGTACTCGTAGCTCATTGACGGCACCCACCAGGTGGGGTCCTCGGCGTCCAGGCATGCCCCGAAGTCGAAGCCGCCGGCACAGACGGTGAGGTCCAGCAGCGGGATGAGCGCGGTCTCTCCGGAGACGCCCGCGCGGAAGTAGTACTGGATACCCAGCCAGTCGATCTTCCCTTTCCACTCGGGGTGCGCTTCGTCGGCCTCACCGTCGAGGTCGGGGTCAAACGCTCCCTCGACGATCGCGCTCGGGAAGAGCAGGTGATAAAGGTAAGCCATTCGGGCGGCTGCGGCGATGTCGTCTGGGTCATCGCTCGAGGCGTTCTCTCGCGCCGGGACCCAGTCCGCCACGCTGAGCGTGAGCCCGATATTCGCGGCCACGCCGTCGCCGTCGGCGTCGACCGTGTCATTGGCGGCGATGGCGTCGTAGATGGCCACGTGGGCGGCGATGAGGTTTCGGAAGACGCGGACGAAGGCGTCGATGTCCTCGAAGACGAGGCTGCGGCCGGGGGGGAATTGCCCCACGCCGTAGCTCGCCACAGCGTAGTTCACTGGCTCGTTGAGCGTCGCCCAGTCATCCACACGGTCTCCATAGCGCTGCGCGAGGAGCGCGGCGTGCTCGGCGAGCTCTTCGACGATGAGCTCACCGCCGGTCTCGTGGCCCCAGCCGCAGAGGTGGGCGTCTGTTGGGCCGCCCTCACAATCGGAGATACGCGGGTCGTCGACCCACACGGGGTTGGAGAAGTGGTGGACGGTGATCATCGGGCGGACGCTCTCAGCGACGAGCGCATCCAGCAGCGCGCTGTAGTGGGTCAGGGCGTCCTCGTCGATGGCGTCTCGTGTGGGCTCGACGCGCGGCCAATTGACGTTAAAGCGGTAGGTGTCGAGGTTCATCGCCGTGATCATGTCGATGTCCTCGATGGCCTTTGAGTAGCCCATCACGGCGTCACCGACGAACTCGCTCTTCGCCAGGCCCTCGGGCTCAGCCCCGGTCCAGAGCCACCAGTCGCTGGCCGTGTTGTCTTCTTCGATCTGCGCGGCGGCTGTTGCGACGCCAAAGAAGAAGCTCCCCTTGCCGTCTTCACCGGAGAGCTGCCCAGGCTGGCCGAAGCTCAGCGCTAAGGCCGCGCTGTCGTCGACATCAGCGCCCCCTTCGGCGTCCTCAGCAGCGTCTGAGGTCATGGGGACATCCGCGCCGCTGGTGTCGCCTTGCAGAGGCTCGTTTGGGTTGCCGTCAGGGCTCGCCTCACCGCAGGCGGCGAGGGTCAAGGTGAGGGCGAGGAGGAGGCGTTTTGAGTGTGTAAGCATGAGGTCGGATACCGTTCCGCGGAGTGAGGATGCAAGGCTCAATTTCTTGCATGTCCCCCGTACCCAGTTCGCGGTTTGTGCCGAGGTGCTCGGACACGGGCTCACTTGAGCGCACCTTAGGTTCTCGGGCGCGGCAGGCGGCAGGAGGCTCTGACGTTGTCGCGCTGTGCGATCTTCCGAGGAGATCCAGCGGGCGCCGTGATCGCTGCGGAGAGCCCCCTGGATTGGCAAGGTGAGGCCTCGTCGTCCTCTGCGACGCTGTGTCGCACATTGTCTCAGGACGCCTTCGCGCTCTACGTGGGGGTTCGGAGGCCCTCAGCATTGAGAGGCAATCGCTCACAAGCGTCGCTTGCGCGTCGCGTCGCTCTGATCCCAGCGGGGTTGCTAGTGATCGTCTACCTGTGCCAGGTGGCGCTGACGCAGACGCACGATCTCCTGCCCTCGAAGGGCGGGGGCTTTGGGATGTACAGCACGCCGGACCATCGCTTCTTTGAGTTCGAGGTCACCGACAGCGACTCCAAGACATATCGCGGGGACCACAAGAGCTTCTATGCGTCTCATTGGCGCCTCTATCAACGCACAATGATGATGCCCTCTGAGGAATTGCTCTGCGCTGTCGCGAGCGCTTGGCGTGAGAGCACACTCCGCCGAGTGCCGATCACAGACAGCATGTTGGGTCCTTCCGCACAGGCAGCGCGCGGGTGGTTAGAGTCGGACGAGGAATGGGGGGCTGACCTGACGTTAGCCGACCCGAGCGAGAGTGTGGTGACCTCGGATGACACGCACTCGAGCGCTTCTATCGTCACGCCGGCCTCGATCAGGGTGCGGATCTGGCAGACGCGCTTCAGTGCGGCGACCGGCGCCCTGCATCGAGAGCCTCTTGGGCAAGGGATTGAGTGGAAGCGCGGGCGCTGTGAGGCGTTACCATGACGGCCCTCACCGCTGTGATCCGGGGCCTCCCTCGGGATGAACTGGTGCTGCGCATGAGCGCCGTCATGCTCATGATCGACGGTGCTCAGGCTGAGGCCCTTCTCGGGCTCTTAACGGTCCTCGGAGGCCTCGGCGTGGTGTTCCCGAGGGTGCTCAGGCGGCCAGCGTTCTGGTGGACGGCTGTGGGGCTGACCGTGGTGTTTCACGGTGCAAAGTGGTTCTGGATCTATAACCACAAGATCCTCTTCACGTATTGGACGATCGCCTGCGCGCTCGCCGTGAGCCGCCCGATGACGATCCACATCCTGGCGAAGAGCGCGCGCCTCTTGATCGGGCTGACCTTCCTGGCGGCCTTCAGCTGGAAGCTCTTTGGCGGCCATTTTCTGGATGGCAGCTACATGCACTACCTGATGCTCTGTAATCAGAAGTTTGTCCCCTGGACCCACTGGCTTACGGGCGTATCAATGGAGACATTGGGGGCGTGTGATGCGGCGCTGCGCGCCCTCGATTCGGGCATCCTGGCTCAGGATGTGACGCCCCTCCCGACCGACGATGCCATCGTCAATGTCTCGCTCTTCGCGTCCTATTACACGCTCGCCGTGGAGGGGGGGATCGCGATTGTGTTCTTACTCGGAGAGCGCGTCAGAGCATGGTGGCGCCACGCCTTCTTGTGGCTCTTCATCCTGAGCGTCTACCCCATCGCGACGGTCCCCGCATTCGCCCTGATCGTGTTGACGATGTCTCTGGCTGACATCGAAGAGGGGCACACGAGGTTACGCATTGGCGCGCTGATTATGATGGCGCTGAGTGTCCTGAGCTTTGTCCCCAGGAATGTGCCCCGTTATCTCTCGCTGATAGGTGATTTCTTCACCTGGTAGGGTGAGCGTCCCTCGCCTTCGAGGTGGCCCATGGCCGTCGAGCCCCTCGGTCATCAGGGGTGTTTTGGGATGCTGACTCCCCACCTGGCGTCGCCCGTGTATGATGCCTCTATGGTCCGGCTCTTCCTCCTCGGCTTACTCCTCCTGGTCGCGCTCCCGGCGCAGGGCGCCTATATCGTCGAGCCGACGATGGAGCCGGTGATTCGGCCCTTGATGACGGTGCCGAGCGGGGCCCCAAAGGGGACCAAGTCTGCTGGCGCTCAGCTTGAGCAGCAGCAGATCACCGTGCGGTTCAAGACGGCCTCCGGGGAGCTGGTCACCTATACCCTCGGTCACCCGAGCCAAGCGGGCCCTGATGATCTCAAAGCTGGGCCCTTCTCGATCCGCGCGAGTCTGCCCGAGAGCCACCCCCTGACCCGCGCATTTCTCGCCGCGTGTCGCGGGATCGACGACCGCTTTCGCTGGGGCTTTGCCGGAACCGCAGGGGAAGTCTCACCGCTTGAGGTCGCGCGTGCCCGACTGGTGATGGTCGACGTCGATGGTGTCCGCAGCGCATTAGAGGCCGCGATCGCCGCTGCGCCGAGGGACGTCGCGGTCTTGCGTCAGAGCGCAGTCCTCCTGCAGGCTGCAGGGCAGACAGAAGAGGCTAAGGGCCTCCTCGACCGCGCGCGCGCGGAGCTCCCCGCCACCGGGGGGACAGTCTATGAAGAGGCGGAGCGCTTGGCGCTCGCGGCGATCGACGGGACGCTCTCTCCCGACGCTGGTCAAGCCTTGGTGGCTCGCGGCCCCAAGGCGGCTTGCGCGGCGATTCGGCTCGCCGATACGCTCGACCTCCTGGGTCAGCCCAAGGCCGCGAGGCAGCTCTCGGAGGACGCGCTGATCGTCGCGCCTGGTTGCCGCGATGCCCATCGAGTTGTCTGCGAACTCCTTGGGCGCGAGAAGGATTGGCCTGGGCTGCTTAAGCGCTCTGACGACGGGATCCTGACCTTCCCCAAGCACGGCGACTTCCGTATTCAACGAGCGACCGCCCTCCGGGGGTTGGGCCGCAACGATGAGGCTCGGGATGTCCTTGAGGCAGAGGTCCGCAAGAACCCCCAAGACACGGGGCCCATGAGCTCTCTGGCGGCGCTCTACACGATGACGCGGACGTCTGAGTCGGGATACGCCAAGCTCGATGACGCCTGTCGGCAAGATCCAGACGACATCGTGAGCTGCTTCTTGGCCGGCGTGATCGCTCATTATTTGGCCAAGCACGACGCCTGCGTTGCGCACATGAACGCGCTCATTGAGCGGCTCCCCACCCAGCCTCGAGTGCCGATGTATGCGGCGATCTCAAGCTATTGGATGGACAAGGTCCCAGACGCCGATCGCCTCATCGCTAAGGCCGCCAGCATCTCTGGTGCGACCGATCCAGACGTCTTTTACTGCCGGGCCCTCATCCGCATGAAGCGGGACAGAGAGGGGGCGGTCGCGGACCTTGAGCGCTTCCTGACAGTCGCCCATCGCGGCTGGCATTCACAGGGGAAGATCGGGCGGGTGAACCACGAACTCGCGATGCTCAAGCGTGGCGAGATCCCCCCACCAGCGGAGGCCCACCATCGCCGTCAATCCGGTGAGGATGCCGCGAGCGATACGCCCCAACCAGCGACCTCCTCAGGGGCTTCGGGCACGCTGGGTGCCGACGATCTCTTGAAGGATGGGGCGGGCAAGATAGCCGGCGGCTTGGCGCCCCTCGCCCACGTGCGCACCGACTGGAACCCGGATCAGATCACCTTCGGCTTTAAGACGCCGCAAGGCGACGCAGTCACCCTGCGCCTCACCCGCGCCAACCCTGGGGGCGCTGCCCCTGATGGTGCCCTCTCGCTCGGTCCGTATCTCGGCCAAGTGACGATCACCACCCCCTCGGGGGACGCCTCCAAAGCCCTCACCAGTGCCGTAGACGCTTTGGTCGCGCGCGTGAGCGGGCATGCGCCCCGCGGTCCGCGCTTGCGTCGGCTTCAGGCAGACGCAGATCCCGACCGCGCCAGAGGCCCACCTGATGGCGCGACCTCTTTGCCCAGCGCCCACAAGCGCCACAGCTCGGGCGAGCAGACGAGCCCGCTAGAGTTCTGGCTCTGCATCGTCTTCTTGCTGCTCAGCCTCGCGCTCTCGCCACACCTGCTGCGCACGAGCTGGCGGACCTTGGTGGCGGATGCGTCGCCGATCATCGGCCTCCCTGCTTGGGTGGCCTTGCTGGGGCTCCTCGTCGTCGTCGCGGTCGTGCAGCTTTGGCTCGTGCCACAGCAGCTCGTGACGGTCTTCGCGGGCTATGGCGCGGTCAACGAAGCTTGGGCCCTGCGCCCTGTCCTGAAGTACGGCGCTGCGACCACGGCGCTCTACGGACCTCTGATGGGCATCTTTGGCCCATCTACGGACGTGATGATCGCCACGAACCTCGCCTTCGGGCTCGGCACGGTGCTCGTCGCCGGCGCGTTCACTGCGCGCCTCGGCGGTGACCGCGCGAGTGGCCTCTGGGGTGTCCTCCTCGTCGGGCTGCTGCCTGCGCTCCTCCGTGACCGCGCGTCGGAGAGCATCCTCGTCCCCATGACCTTCTGGGTCTTGGCCTCGATGGTTCATCTTGACGGATGGCGGCGTGCGGGGGGGTGGCGTCACGCGGTCGGGGCCGTGGTGTGCGCGGCGCTCGCCCTTCACGCGCGACCCGAGGCTTGGGTGGTGCTCCCGATGCTTTGGCTCGCTGTCGTCACGCTCCACAGTGACGGTCGGGGCTGGGTGCGGCTGGCCCTCGGGGCGTTGGTGCTCGCCTTACCTCGCTTGTGGAGTCTCCTGCACTACGCGACCGCTGCGAGTCAGAGTGGCGATGTCCCGGGCCTCGCGGACGGTGAACTCGCTGGTTTGATTGAGAGGTTCATCGGCCTCAATGCCCTCTGGTGGCCTGCGCTCTTCCCTCCTCTCGCCGCCTGGTGCGCGCTCTTCGCGCTCCTCCAGCCTCGTGTCCGCCGCCTGTCCATCGGGTGGTGCCTCGTCGCTATCCTCAGCTGGCAGGCGCTCAGCACCTTGGATTTACCCCCCGTGTCGGCGCCTCGGATCCAGGCGCCAGCGATGCTCTGGGCCGCGATGTTGGCGGCGGTCTTCTTGGCTTTGCTGACGCGGATGCACCGCTGGGGTCGCTTCGTGGCGCCGCTGCTCGCGCTCGTGATGCTCATCCCCTCCAGTGCCACCTTGGAGTTGCTCTGGCATCCGACCAATGCGCAGCGCTTTGATCGCTGGTGGGATGGCGCGATCGCTTCGATAGACGCAGACGGGCGAGATCGCTGCGTCGTCGCTTTGGACATGAGCGACCCCCCACGGGACTCGGTCATCCGACTCTATCCGCTCTACGAGCTCGCCGAGCGCTCGGGTCGCCTCGAGGTCTTCAGCCTGACGACCTTCCTCGATGCCCCAGAGATGGTGCTCGATGGGCACTGTGAGCCGCTCTATTTAGAGGGACCGCAGTGTCGCGCGCGCTTCTTTGGCTTTGACGCAGCGCCCCCCAAGCAGGCCGACCCGTTGCCAATCTGTGCGCGGATGGACGCAGAGTTCCGACTCAAGGCCCTCGCGCTCGAGGACGTCGATAACGCTGGCAACGCCGACTTCCCCTTCTACGGACGCTCGCCGACGCTCCGTTATGGACTCTACCGCATCGAGGGAGCCGTGAAGTGAGGGGCGCTCAGCCTCCGTCTTGACCCGCGCAGCGGAAGCCTAAGCTCCATTCAGCCATCGTATCTCCGGACTCGAAGGCCCGCGCTGCGGGGCGCATATACGCGTCATACCCGAACGCCCAGGAGCCGCCTCGCAGGATGCGAGAGCTGCATCCATCTGACCATGCGCTCTCTGGGGGCTCGGGGTTGGCAGGCAGGGTCATCCACGCGGTGACGCCGTCCATCCAATCGTAGCGATCGGTGCGACAGTCCCGCACCCACTCCCACACGTTACCGGCCATATCTAAGACCCCATAAGGGCTCTGTCCATCAGGCCTTGAGCCGACCGTGATGGGCCGCTTTTCGCAAAAGTCCTTGTTGGGGAAGTAGCCCTTGTTGGCCAAGCCGCAGCTGGGTGTGTCGTAGCCCCACGGGTAGCGTTGCCCTGTTGGACCACGAGCGGCGCGTTCCCACTGAGCGCCAGTAGGCAGATCGAGGCCCATGGCCTGACAGTGTGCGCGGGCTTCGCGCCAGGTCACGCTGGTAACGGGGAGCGCGCCAGCGTTGCCCGGCAGCGGCTCAGGCCAGCTCGGTGTGCGCCAGGAGCCGCCTTGTCGGGAGTCGAACTCTCCTCTCCCACGGTAGGCCTGCTCATAGCCGCGCTGCTCTGCGACTGTGGGGGAGCCCGCGCCGCGGCTCCAGGTGTAAGCGGCGCGGGTGACCTCGGTGAGGTCGATCCAGAAGCCATCGAGGTGGACGACCTGAGGGGGCGTCTCGTTGACGAAGAAGTCTCGGGTCCCTTCATCGCCATAGACGCTCTTGATCGAGGTCGTCGCGGCGACGAGATCGGCCTCCTCTGACCCCATCACCCCTGGCCCGCTCGGGATGAAGCGCTGCGTGATGGTCATCGGCTCGCCGGCGGCGTTGGTGAGGGTCTTGGTGCGGGTCCATCGACCCTGCTTATCTTGTGTGCACTGCCACCCAGAGCAGCGGACTGGCCTTCGGGTGATCTCGAGGTGCCTCCCGAGCTTGGCGCGCAGCAGGCGCGCGACATCGGTGGAGGCCTCGGCGTTCCAGTGGATCCGATCATCAATGGTGATGCGCTCGCCTTTGGCTCGCACTCGGAGCATGCGGGTGATGTCGAACCAGCGCTCGGCCCCCTCGGACTCCAGCATCTCGCGAAACCCGTCCCAGAGGGGTGGGGCGTGGAGCACTGGGAGGAGCACGGCACCGCGATCTTTGGTGGCCGCTTCAAAGGCGGTCAGGGCGGTCTCAAGTCCACCGCCTCCGGGGATCATGGTCCCGCTGTGCAGGCTGCTCTCGAGCATGAAGCGGAGCGTGCGATAGAGCGCACTCTGGGTCCACAGTGTCCACGTGATCATCGACGGCGTGTCGACCTCACACTCCGCCTCTTTGTCGGTCGTGCAGAGCGCTGATGGACGCTCATAGACGAGCGACGTTGAGAGCGTGTCTTCGACGATGTCCATGGGGTTCGCCAGCAAGATCACGATGTCTGGTTCGGGCAGGTGTTGCTCTTCACGCAGCCTTAAGAGTGACTGCGTCAGTCCATAACCAGGGACCCCCAGGTTGTAGATGGCGCTCGACTCAGGCATCAGCTTGGCGAGCTGCGCCGCGACGGTCTCTTCCCACGGCAGCCCCCATCCGAAGGTAAAGGAGTCGCCCATCAGCCAGACGACGGTACCTGCGCTTCGCCGAGTTGTGGGGGTGTCCACGTCGGCGATCCGCACGCCGTGGCTGTCCGTCGAGACGGCCACCCCAGCCATCTCACCGACGTGGTTCGGTGCGAGCCTCCACCCCAGGGTCTCATCTGGCTCGACCAAGCCGACGTCACCGCCGCCTACTGAGAGGCCGCGCGCGGCCAACTCTAAGACCCCGAAGACGATCACGAGCACGAGGATCACCCAGCGCCAGAAGCGGGTGCGCTTACTCATCTCGGTCGACCGCTCGTTTGTGGCGTCGCGGTATCATGGTGTCGTATCGGGTTCACTGCGCGCTTGGCTCCTTGTATCGCTGTATGACGCTTCTCCGGCGCGAGCCTACACCGGCTGAAAGCGCCGGAACAGTGTCCTGATCGAGCCCGACGCAAGTCTTGACCGCAGCTCGACCCCTGTCGCAGGCTGGGCGCACCCGAATCAAGCGCCGTCACGCGCAGAGGAGCCCACATGCGTTCCACACTCTTCCTTGGTCTATGGGGGCTCTTAGGCCTGTCTGCTCTCGGGTGTGGTTCGGATGCTGCCCCGCCCTCGGGGGATGTGCCTACGGTGGCCTCAGACGCGGTCGACTCAGAGGACTCAACCGTGCCTGAGGGGGACGCCGACCTCGGGTCGGATAGCGCGCGCTTCGTCGAGGTCGAGGAGGCTGACACGTCGTCTGCAGACTTGGTCGGCACCGGTTTGGTCGAGGAGCCGACGTGTACGTCAACCAAGCGACCGGTTGTGGCGGCTCATGGCTTCATCGCGTCGGGGGACACCTGGGCCCCTCATGCCCGCCGCTTTATGGCCAATGGGTATTGTCGGGACGACGTGCGCGCCTTTGATTGGAATTCTGTCTCGGCGTTCACTGGCACCTCCGACGTTCAGGTGACCGAGCTGGCGGAATTCATCGCGCGCGTCCTTGAAGAGACGGGCGCCGAGCAAGTCGACTTGATTGGCCACTCTGCGGGCGGTGGGATCGCGTATGAGTACCTGGCAGACGCTGAGCGAGCGGGCAAGGTCGCGAACTATGCCCACGTGGGGTCGTTCCCTGAGTCTGGACCTGCAGGCCCCGAGGGGGACGTCCCGACGTTGAATGTGTGGTCGGAGGGGGACATGGCCATCGAGGAGAAGGCCGACATCCCGGGCGCCACGAACCTGCGGCAGGTCGAGGCAGATCACTACGGCGTAGCGACGAACGCCGAGACCTTCGCGGCGATCTTCGCTCACTTCAACGCGGGTGAGGTCCCGGCGGTGCTGGAGCCCAACCCGGTTGCGCAACCGATGCTTTGGGGGCGAGTGGTCACCTTTGGTGAGAACACCCCCATCGCGGGTGAGCTGACCGTCTATGGGCTAGACGCCACCACGGGGGACCGCGTGGACGAGCCTGTGATGAGCAGCGCGATCCCTGACGGGGGCTACTTTGGACCCCTGCGTGTCGCCTCGGGGACCCCGTATGAGTTCCGCATCCAGGAGCCCGGTAATCGGCCTGTGCACTACTACGCCGAGCCCTACGCGAGCGATAACCCGCTGGTCTACCTGCGTGGCTTCCCGGGAGAGGACAGCCTCGTGGGGCTCCTGCTCGCCGGCCTACCTTTCGATGACGCTCGAGCCATGCTCGTGGTCTTCTCAAGCAGCCGTGCGCTCACCTTCGGGAAGGACAGCCTCCAGATCGATGGCGTAGAGGTCTTGAGCGCAGACAACGCGGCCCCCGAAAATTCGTCCATCGCCTTCTTCTTCTACGACGTCGATGAGGATGGCGAGAGCAGCTACGCACCGGTGGAGCTCTTCCAGAGCTTCCCCTTCCTCGCCGGTGTCGACATGGCGCTGACTGCCACGCCGGGCAGGAGCTTCACGATCGATCTCAACGGTCGTGAGGTGGTCGTCCCTGCGTGGCCGTCCGAGACGGAGGGCGCGACGGTCGTCGTGTTCGAGTAAGCGCTCAGCTACAGATGGCGGACAGCGCGCCGTCGATCTCTGGATATGAGAACTGAAAGCCCTTCGCGAGGAGCGCCTCAGGGACTGCGTTTTGGCTCGCGACCACGACGCTCGCGGCTTCGCCGTAGATCACCTTGAGGCCCATCGTGGGCACCCACATCACCGCTGGACGCCCGAGTGCCCGACCGAGCGACTTAGAGAAGACCCGGTTTGTCACTGGGGTGGGTGCGCTGGCGTTAAAGACACCGCGGTACGCCTCATCTTCGATCGCCGTGACGATGATCTGGACCATGTCGTCTAGGTGAATCCAGGGCATCATCTGTCGCCCTGTGCCGATGGGCCCGCCGAGGCCGGCCTTAAAGGGGAGCAGCATCTTGTCGAGCGCTCCGCCGCCTTTGCCGAGCACGATACCGGTCCGCAAGATGACCACACGGCATGACTCGGGGGCGCCATCGACGGCGGCCTGCTCCCAATCGACACAAAGCTTCGCCAAAAAGCCCTCAGCAGGCGTGCTCTGCTCGGTGAGCCGCTCGTCTCCACGGTCTCCGTAAAAGCCCACCGCGCTGCTTGAGATCAACGCGCGGATATTCGAGTGCGCCATCGCATCAGTGAGGCGCTGGGTGAGGTCGACGCGGCTGGTGGTGAGCGCCTTACGGTAGCTCTCTGTCCACCGAGCGACCACAGGAGCGCCGGCCAAGTTGACCACCGCGTCACAGGTCTGCAAGGCCTCCGAGAGCCGGTCGTCATCTTCGCTCGTCTCCACCAGCTCGACGTCGTCACCCAGAAGCGCTCTGGCGCGGCTCTTGTCACGCACCCAGGCGACTTGATCGTGGCCATCAGCTCTGAGCCGCTTGACCAAGGCTTGACCGATGAACCCTGTGGCTCCTGTCATGAACACCCGCATCCTGAGCCTCCAGCGATTCCTGCCTCATGGGCAGACGGTAGAAAAAAAAATGCCGAGTGAGGGCGTATCAGACGACCTCGCTCGGCAGTGTTACCGGCGTGAAATACACCGATCTCATGGGGATGTCGGGGGCGGTACGTACCGGCTGATTCCCCGTCAGCCGGTACGCCCCAAGATCATTGACTACTCAGCAGTGCAGGGTGCGAAGTCGTTCATGTCGGCCATGCCCAGCGCGTGCGCGCAGTGCATGTCGATGTCGGCTTGCTCGGTCATGCTGGCTGCCACTCCGAGGTGGTAGGTGTAGCAGGCCTGGGTGGCACCGGTGGTGTCGCCCTCGGTGCCCATCTCGGCGGCTGCCCACCAGTCGGCGCAGGAGGTCTCCGCGACGGGCCACTCACCACAGGTTGCGACGTAGTCGTCACAGAAGGTGGTCTCAGGGGCCGCCGGCGGCAAGAGCACTGCGTCGATGACGTGGATGATGCCGTTGCTTGCCATCACGTCAGTCGCGGTCACGTTGACCGAGCCGTTCAGGACCACAGCCCCGTCGACGACCTCGATCATGATGTCGCTACCCTGAAGCGTCGTGGCGCTCGTCATGGTGACCACGTCAGAGGCGAGGACAGTGCCCGCGACGACGTGGTAGGTCAGGACGCTGTTGAGGAGGTCCGCGTCACCCACGAACTCCTCGACGGAGAGGCCGAGGGTCTCGAGTGCGGTCGTGATGGCCGCATCCGTCGGTGCGAAGACGGTGTACTCGCCGGTGGAGAGCGTCTCGGTCAACTGGCCCGCTGCGACAGCTGCGGTCAGGAGGTTGAAGCCTGCGCCCGAAGCGACCTCGATGATGTTGCCGAGGCACGGTGCGTTACCGGACATATCGGCCATGCCGAGCGCGTGAGCGCAGTGCATGTCGATGTCGGCCTGCTCGGTCATGCTGGCTGCCACGTCGAGGTGGTAGGTGTAGCATGCCTGCGACGCGCCAGTAGCTGCGCCAGCCTCGCCGGCTGGGGCTGCTGCCCACCAGTCAGCGCAGGAGGTCTCCGCGACGGGCCACTCACCACAGGTGGCGACGTAGTCGTCACAGAAGTTGCTCTCGGCTGCCGGAGGCATGAGCACTGCGTCGATGACGTGGATGACGCCGTTGCTTGCCATGACGTCAGTCGCGGTCACGTTGACCGAGCCGTTCAGGACCACAGCCCCGTCGACGACCTCGATCATGATGTCGCTACCCTGAAGCGTCGTGGCGCTCGTCATGGTGACCACCTCAGAGGCGAGGACAGTGCCCGCGACGACGTGGTAGGTCAGGACGCTGTTGAGGAGGTCCGCGTCACCCACGAACTCCTCGACGGAGAGGCCGAGGGTCTCGAGTGCGGTCGTGATGGCCGCATCCGTCGGTGCGAAGACGGTGTACTCACCGGTGGAGAGCGTCTCGGTCAAGCCAGCGGCCTCGACAGCCGCTGCGAGGAGACCGAAGCTACCGTTGGCGCCTGCGACCTCGATGATGTTGCCGATGCATGGAGCCATGCCGTTCATGTCGGCCATGCCGAGCGCGTGAGCGCAGTGCATGTCGATGTCGGCTTGCTCGGTCATGCTGGCTGCCACGTCGAGGTGGTAGGTGTAGCAGGCCTGAGTCGCGCCAGTGCTGTCGCCCTCGGTGCCCTCAGCGGCTGCTGCCCACCAGTCGGCGCAGGAGGTCTCTGCGACCGGCCAGTCACCGCAGGTGGCCACGTAGTCATCGCAGAAGGTCGACGCAGGTGGCTCGACGACGTCGTCATCACCGGGCTCGGTGGTGTCGTCGTCGGACGGTCCGGCGTCGTCGTCACCAGTGGGCTCGGTGGCGTCGTCGTCACCAGTGGGCTCGGTGGCGTCGTCGTCACCAGTGGGCTCGGTGGC
>JBMYRH010000016.1:81979-135558 GCA_049602155.1 Myxococcota bacterium
GTGTCGTCGGTGGTCTCGGTCGCATCACCGTTGTCGGTCGGTGTCGCGTCATCGTCGCCACAGGCGCCGATGCTCAGAGTGAGCCCAAGCAAGAGCGCAAGGGCAGGGGTGAAGGTCATTCGTCTCATTGAGGTTCTCCAGAGGCCTCTCGTAAGGGCCTGTCGTACGGGGGTATGTTTTGGTTTGGTCCGTCTCGGTTTGGTCCGAGTTGTTTTTGGTCCGTTCTCAAGTCACCAGGGGAAGGGAAGGTGGAAGTCACTCGACCTTATTCCTGACCGGCACGAAACTTGTACACATATTGAACAGAAAAATCCATTCAAACAGTCGTGAATTTTCTATTCAATCTTGCTTTTGAATGGTGAGGCTATGTGTTGTCGGCTCTCAGTAAGTCGTTCGAGCCAGCAGCGTTGGTCCCCTCAAAAATCTATTCGCATGTGCTTCAGTCCCGATGAGCCGCGCTCGTGACGTCAAGAGCGCGGCTCATCGGGAACGTCGATCTACGTGCTTGGTCCGAGATCGAGTACGCAACTTTTGAAGCGGCGGACCTAGCCTAAGTCGCTGGAGAATGCACCTTTTTCCTGACTCACGACCGATGGGAGCGGTGGACTGCTTACGATCTTTCAGGGAATGCAAATGTAATATTGATTTTTATCTATCAATCGGTAGATAAGTGGCGCACGTTCTGGAACACATCCTGTCATTATCGACTCAAGGAGCTGTCCGCCATGATCTCTAAGTTTATGTTTTTGTTGTTTTTTCTTGGTTTCTGCGTGCTCGTTTCTGCACCAGGTTGTGCCGATGACGGAGCCACAGAGGATGCCCTCTCGGGAGAGACACCGGTTGAGTCGTCCGAACGCAATCGTGGTGTGCCCACCCAGGAAAGCTACCCCCGGCAGGAGCGCCCTGTCGTTGGCGTGGATGACGACAATCGTAGCGGCGTGGAGACGCCGGGCGCAGGGGATGGTGTGACGGATCCTGCCGACGCTCCCTCACGCCCCAATGAATCGCGGCAGGTCCCTCTTTGCATCGCACCGGGTGAGGTCTGCTTCTCGATCGCGGTGCCTAGCGACTACCCCAACGGCGCGGAGCGCTTGGCCGTGACCCTCTACGCGCAGCTCCCTCCGGCCGGTCCACCTAACGCGGTGGGCGTTGAGATCACGGAGCCCGCCTTGATCCCTGGCGAGGCGCTCGTGATCAGCCTGGCTAACATTGAGCTCGTCGGTACCTACTACCTCTACGTCGCGGTCTACATGCCAGGAGGTGGTTCATGGATGCCGGTCGCTGGTGTGGATTATCAAGGGTCATCGGAGGCCATCACCTTTGACGGTGGCCCCATCAACGTCTCTCAGCCGATCGAGATCGCGCTCGTCCCGGGTGGTGAGCCTACTGGGCCACCGACAGACTCAGACACAGAGTCTGGCTCTGAGACGGGCTCGGGCTCCGGTTCAGACCCTGATCCCGGGGCGGACTCCGGTTCCGAGTCGAACCCACAGCTCTCAGGCCCCGTCCCGACCTTCACGCGCACGACGCTCTTCTCAGACCTCCCGGGGGCAGGTTGGCTTGAGCCGGCTGACCTGAACGGCGACGGCTTTGACGAGCTCCTCCTCTCGAGCCTCTCAGAGGGGTTGGATTTTCTCTCTCTCCCACCGCTCGCCAACGGCGGAGCGTACGTCCTCAGCCGTGATGATGGCGCGCCTGTCGCCGGCGACCCGGTAGGCACCTGGAGCGCAGAGAAGCGCTTTGATCAAGGCGCAGGTTACGGGTTCCCGAACACCTCAACGTTGTACGATGTCGACAACGACGGGGTGGAGGATTGGGTCCTCGCTGGCGGTTTTTTAGCGAAGCCGACCGGTTACATTCTTTGGATGAAAGGCGTGATGAATGGCGCCGAACACACCTTCGGTGACATCCAGGAGATCGCCATTCCTGATGCCACGCGCTGGTACCACGAGATCGTCCCAGTTGACTTGGACGGTGACGGAGACCTCGACTTTATCACCACAAATAATGACACCAAGATCGACGGGTTTGATGGCCTCGCCTACGGCACGAGCCGTCTGGAGTGGTTTGAGAACCTGGGGATCCCCGGCGAGGCCTCCTTTATCGCGCACACGATCGCGGACGTGGGGGGCGCACTCTTCACGACCTATGACCTCGACGAAGATGGCGATGAGGACGTCATCCTGCCTCAGTTTTTTGGCGGAGAGTCGCTGATCTGGATGCAAAACCCTGGGGATCCCTTTGACGCATGGCAGATGCACGTCATCAACGACACTACGGGGAAAGGGTTCACCGCCGAGGTGCTGGACTTGGATGGCGACGGTCAGGTGGAGATCCTCTACGGCAATCACAATCACCAAGATGCATTGGATCCTGAGGACACCGTCATGGGGATCTACTGGTTCGATGTCCCGTCGAGCGACGTCATTGACGGGCTCAGCAGCTGGGACAGCCAGATGAACGTGCTTTATGAGGGCTTCTACATCCCCGCCCCCGACCCCGAGCAAGAGGGGGCCCCAGGTGTGATCCACGCCGGAGACGTAGATGGCGACGGCGATATGGATGTCAGCGCTTCGGGAGATGGTGATGAGGGGATCTACCTCTTTATCCAGCAGGCCCCCGGTCAGTTTGAGCTGGTTCAGATCGATGACGGTCAGACAATGTCTGGTGATCACGTCATGATGGATTTGGATGCAGACGGCGACATGGACTACGTCTGGTGTGTCTTCGGCGAATCTGGGTTGTCTGGTGTGAGCTCCTTTGTCTATGCCTACATTCAGGATGGCATGATCGAGCCGGAGCCCTTTAACCCGGTGACTGAACCGGACACTGAGCCTGGGACCGACACCGAGGTGGACCCGGAGACCGACTCTGAGGCCGGTGTCCTAGAGGGCGATCCGATGGAGCTAGGGCCTTGGGGTGTCGTGACGTCGAGCGCGACGCTCAATGTCCCTGGTGGCCTCTTCGGCACCAACATCCCGCTCGGGATCTTCATCCCTGCTGGTGAGGGTCCCTTCCCCGTCGTCGTCATGACCGATGGCTTCAACCTCGCCGGTGACCTCTACACCTCTTATGGCGAGCACCTCGCGAGTTGGGGTTTCGTGGTGGTCTTCGCCGACATCCCCAACAACTTTATCTTCTCGAAGACCCCGGTTCAGCTCGTCTCGTACCTCGGGGCCACCTTTGACTGGGTCGAGGCGCAGGCCAACAACGCCCTCAACGGTAAAGCAGACGTGAGTAAGATGGCCGTCGCGGGTCACTCCGCCGGCGCCGCCGCCGCAGTCCATGTGGCGCTCTACGATGCTCGCCCGCGGGCGGTCTTCGCGATCGATCCCGTCGATGGGGCGCCCGCGTTTGTCGAGGCCAACCCTGAAGATTACCCCTCGGTAGCACCCGACTTGATGGACCTCCTCGACGTCCCTGTCGTCCTCCTCGGGGAGACGACGAACGGGGACGAAGAGGGCGCCACGCTGACCCCCTGTGCACCCCTCGAGGAGAACTTTCAGCAGTACTATGCGGGGGCGACCGGCCCTGCGCTCGAGATCGAGATGGTCGGCGCGAACCACATGTCATTCCTGGATAACCCGAATTGTGGGCTCGATTGCTCGGTCTGCCCTGCAGGGACCGATGATCCGACGACCACACGGGTCCTCACTCAGAGCTACATGACGGCGTTCTTTAAGGTCACCTTGAAGGGGGAGACGGAGTTCGCGACCTACTTGACGGGTGACGCGATGCAGGCCGATGTGAACGCAGGCTTGGTCATCACCCAGTCGAAGAACGGCTTCTAAGTTGGTCCACGATTGAGGAGGCGTCACTGTGCCTCTTCATTTCCCTAAAAAGCGCGGTCGATGCACCTCTTTGTGCGCCGATCATGTCGTTTTAGAGCGCTGCCACCGTGGCCAAGAGCGCGGAAGCTAGGTGGGTGTGGCTGGCCGGGTCGAGGGTGGGCCCCAAGATCTGAACGAGCCCAGCGTGGCGAAGCAGGCGGTCGTCGAAGGGGGCGTGTGATGTGCGCCGCTTCAGCACCTCGATCAAGGTTGTGAAGTTCGCGTTTCGTGTGGTCTTGAGGTGTGCCCCGAGCCCTGTGTACGTAATGTCGCTCTCTCGGATCACGATCACCGAGCCTGGCCCGTAGATGTGCAGGAACCCCTCGTGGTCTGTGCCCGCCTTGGTCGTCTCCGTGCGCACCTTCTTTTTACGCACCATGCCGCCGGAGGCCACGGCTCGTGCGGCGCTGAAGCGTTTGCCGTGGTGGACCTCGGTAGTGGAGGTCTCGATGCGCGACTTGCCTCGCACGATGAGGCTGACCTGACGCCACTTCATCACCGTCCGCTCCCCGTCTCGCGTGGTGATGCGCCACGCTGTGGGGGATAATTCGAAGGAGCGCGCATCCCACCATAAGCCCGACCTCTCAATGGCTGCGGTGTTCAGCAACAAAACTCGAAAGCCAGCTGCCTTCAGCTGCGATGCTAGGGTCTGAAGGGGGCGACTCTCTGAGCCATGAGCGATCACACTCGGTCCCACACTGACGAGTCGCCCTCGCGCTTCGTACGCCGTGCAGCCCAAGAGCCGAGCCAGGGTCGGCGCGAGGGTGGTGTTTTTAGGATCGATGCCATGGATGGCGACCAAGTACATGACCGCACCTTACCCTCTCTTATGTTCGCTTTCGAGCCGACCACCACGCCTCATGGGCAGCATACAAAGCGAGGTGGATGGCAAGGAGCTGTTGAGCCGGTCTAGGGAGGGGCAGTTCGTCACAGACGTGTGTGCACATCGAGTCAGGTTGTTCGCGCGCTGTCACGCCGGTGGCTGGACGGCCTAGGCAGCCAGCGCTTATTGTAGAGCCACGCACAGCATCTCTGATCCGCAGGATGGCTAAGGTTTAAGAGGGTGTTGTCACAGGGACTCGATGTACGGAATGGTCAATCAAGCGGTACGGGGGCTGGTCTGCGAGGCGTTTGGAGACGACGCGTGGAAAGCGATTCACACAGAGGCGGGGGCCCCTGAGTCCTTTGTCTCGATGCAGAAGTACGACGACAGCATCACCTACGGACTGGTCGCGGCCGCGGAGGTTCACCTTGAGATGTCGGCGCAGGACATCCTGCATGCGTTCGGAGAGTATTGGGTCCTCAAGATCGCGACCGTGCATTACCCCCAGCTGATGAACGCATCCGGGGGTGGGTTCCTCGACTTCGTGAAGAACCTCGACCACATGCATCAGCGGATCCGCGTGACCTTCCCCGACTATAACCCCCCGTCATTTCGGGTGAAGGACCTGAGCGAGGGCGCGCTTCAAGTCGACTATTATTCGGACAGAGAGGGGCTGCTGCCCTTCGTGAAGGGCCTCTTCATGGGCTTGGGTCAGCACTTCGACGTGAGCCTTGAGATCGAGGACCACGATGACGCGAGTCACCCCCTGCCGTGCAAGAGGATGACGGTGCATCATCGTGCGATTGGGGCACTGAATGACTGAGCATGTCATCTCCCTCGTGGGGGCTGATTTTGAGTATTTGGTCCCCTTTCATGCCCACTGGGGCGCAGATGGCGCGCTCCAGAGCATGTCTAACTCGCTGCGTAAATTTTGGCATTATCCCGCCGATGAGCAGCTCGACGGTCTGCTGTTAGTGCGTCCCTTTAACGCGCCGCTGGAGTCCAAGTGGTTTGGAGAGATCAGCGGTATGGTGCTCTCAGTCACTCATGTCTGCTGCACCTGCCGTGAACACACTTTGAGGGGAGAGTTAACGGAGCTCCAAGACGGTGGATGGCTCCTCGTAGGTCGCCCCGATGTGAGCCGGGTGATCGACCTTGAGAACTTGGGGCTCGCGTTGAGCGATCTGCCCCTCCACATCGGGTTGGGCGATCTCTTGATCGCGAATGAGGCGGCACAGGTATCGCTCAAAGAGTCCAGCAAGATAAATCAGCGTTTGCAGGAGACGAACCGAGAGATCACGGAGATCAATGACGCCTTCTCGCGCTTCGTCCCCGGTCCTTACCTTGAGACGCTGGGGTTGAACTCGCCGACAGAGGCTCAGCTCGGGGCGCACGTCGGGGTCTATAAGAACGTCATGTTCGCGGATCTCCGAAACTTCACCAGACTGAGTGAGCAGCTGTCCTCTAAGGAGATCTTCAACTTCATCAACGCCTACCTCGGCAACATCGCGCCTGCGATTCGTGAGCACGGCGGCTTCGTTCTTCACTACCTCGGTGACGGCATCATGGCGCTCTTCCCTGAGGAGCCGACTCAAGCCATCCTAGCTGCCATCGCGATGCAGAGCAGGATCCGTGAGTGGCGAAGTGACCAGAAGATGCCCTCAAATTTCGTTCTGAGCTTGGGGATCGGCCTGCACTATGGTCACCTCGCGCTGGGCCTCGTGGGCGAAGGAGAGCGCTGGGACTCTTCTGTCATCTCTGATGCTGTGAATACGGCGTCTCGGGTCGAAGGGCTTACGAAGACCTTCGGGGCCGATCTCCTCATCACCGAGACCACCCGAGATGGCCTGAGCGATCCCGACCAATTCGCGATGCGTCGGATTGGCCGGATCGGCGTCAAAGGCAAGGCTGAACAGGTCGTCGTCTATGAGGTGATGGACTCCCTGAGTGACGAGGCAAGAGCGTCCCGTGACCGTATCGCTGTCCCCTTTAAGGAGGGTGTGGAGGCGTTTGAGCGAGATGACCTGACCGAGGCTAAGGTGCGCTTCGCTGCCTGCATGGTGCTCAGCCCGGAGGATCTGACAACCCGCTACTACTGTCAGCTCCTGAACGGCATCCCGCAGTCCTATCAGCGGCGCGAGACCAAGACCCTCATCCCGTAGCGCTCCTAAGCCTGCTCTTGGGGCGGTATGTCTTCGCCTAGAACGAGCCGCGGATCCCGATTGATGGGATGATCGGGAGCCCATTCACGGGCTCTGGCTCACGGTAATCATACGTGTAATTGATGAACTCAACGTTCTGCTGATTCGTCGCATTTTGGAGTTCTAAGTACATCTTGAGGGTCCAGGATTCGAAGGTGAACGTCTTGCCGACACGCACATCGAGCTGAATGAAGTCGTCCAGACGGCCCGAGAGCGTTGGGCCTGCCGGTTTTGGGACGTAGATGTCCGCTGTGCTGTCATAGTAGCCCGGCTCAAGTGGGGTATACGGGTTGCCTGTGGCGTAGCGGAAGCGTGCGCCGATGCGCCAGCCCCAAGGCAGCTTTACGCCGGCGACGACCGCCAAGACATGGGTCTGGTCGTAGCTGAAGGGGCGCTCCTCGTCGCCTGGTTGGTCCGTCCGTCGCGAGCTCGACAGCGTGTAGGAGACCCAGCCGTCGAACCAGTCGACGTTCCACTGGGCGAGGAACTCACCGCCGACCACGTAGCCGACGCCGCCGTTATTGTAGCGTGGCTCATCGGAGCCAAAGCTCGCGCCCGTCGGGCTGACGAGGTCGAACATGTGTTTGTAGAAGCCCTGGATATCGATGGCGAGCATCCCGAGGATGTCCTGGCGGTACCCGAGGCTGACATATGCGCCGCGCTCAGGTCCCATGTCTGGGTTCCCGAAGGTCTCGCTGGTCTCGTCAGGCGACGGTGCCTGGTTGTTGAGGCCCCCTGCGAGCGTCAGCTGACTGCCCGGCGCCACCTCCCAGTTCACGGTGAGCCGTGGGTCGATGGCGACGTTGGTGAAGGTGCCGAGCCAGCCATTGACCCGGACACCGCCGACGATGTTGAGCTCTGACGTGGGGCGCCACATGGCCTCTGCCCAGAGCGCGACCTCACCGGAGTAGCCGATCTCCTCGGCCTCGATGACCTCCTGGCTCGCCAGAGGGAGCTGCACCTGGCCCTCTTTGGTTGGCGCGGGGATGCTCGCGTAGACCGCGAAGCGCTGAAGGGTCGCGAGGACGCCCGAGCGCAGCGTCAGCTTGTCGACGCCACGCCATGTGACGTGGCTGCGCAGCACCAGCGGGCAAAAGGAGATGTCGATCCCAGTCCCGCCGGGGCGAATGTCGATGTTCTGCCAACCGCTCATCAAGCCCGCGAAGAGATCTGTTTCCGGGTTGATGGCGTAGTTGAGCGTGCCCTGAATCTGATGAAAGGCTCGTCCAAAGGAGAACCCGTCAAAGGAGGGGTCCTGGTCAGGGGGCTCTTCGAAGACGAAGGAGAAGAGGTCATCGGAACCAAAGGCGAGCAGGCGCAGGTTGAAGCGCTCGTTAGGCACGTAGTCCGCCCGCGCTTGATAGTCGTAATAGCGTGGCGCGACGCCGAACCCGAAGCCGCTGTCCTCCGGGATGACCGCCGGCAAGATGGCGTCGATATAGCTGCGTCGGAAGGCGGCCCCGATGCTCCAGTGGTCGCTCACGGGTGCGGTGATGAGCGCCGCAGTGTGGAAGACGTTCACGTCCAAGTGACCGTGGACGCCGTCGGTCTTGATGTCCCCGAGGGTGACGCCGAGGAAGCCGCCTGTCGCGTTGCCGAACTCGACGGAGAAGCCGCCAGCGCGGTAGTCGATGTCTCGGATCCACTCGTCTTGCAGGACGGAGTAGAGGTTGCCGAAGTGGTAGACCTGAAAGAGCGGCATACCGTCGATGTAGAACTTGGTGTCCTCCGGAGCCGAGCCACGGATGATCAGCGCCCCTGCGCCAGGGCCGGCGGATGATGGACGCGCGACGCCAGGGAGGGCCTCGAGCACTTTGAGGGGGTCGCCCGAGGTGCCGGCGACCTCTCGGGCTTGCTCTACCGGGATCAAGATGCGGCTGGCGTCCGCGGTCTTCCCGCGGGCGACTGTCCGGTAGCGTGCCGTCGATTTGGGTTCGAGGCGAATCGTCACCTCGTCGGTGGGCACCGTCACGTCAAGGCGGGCCTCCAGATAGTCGTACCCAGGGACGACGAGGGAGGCTTTCCCTTCGGTCATGTCCTCGATGACGAAGCGACCGTCAGCGTCACTGATCGCCTGAAGCTCCGTGCCTTCGACGAGGACGGTGATGCCCGCCAAGGGCTTCCTGCTACCTTTCTCGAGGAGCACACCCTTTAGGCTGACTGTGGGGACCTCGGGCTCAGGCTCAGGCTCGGGCTCAGGCTCGGGCTCAGGGGTCCCGACGGTGTAGGGCAAGGCGACGCGCACCGCGATGGGCTCGCCATCGCGGAGGGCAGGTTGAAAGGTCAACGTTGCCGCCGTCTTGACGACCGCGGCGTCCCACGGGTCTCCAGCGCCCTCAGCGACGACGACGTCACTGACCGTGCCGTCGATCCCGATCGTGATCTGCACAACGACACGCCGGAGCCCTTGGTCCGTGGGGAGCCCCTCGATGACAGGGAGCTCACCGATGAGCTTCGGTGGTACGACCCCGACGGTGGAGCGGGCATCCCTCTCTGCGGCGCCCTCGTCTTTCACCGCGTCTTCTTTCGCCGCGTCTTCTTTCGCCGCGTCTTCTTTCGCCGCGTCTTCTTTCGCGGGACCGGGCTCTCCAAGGGGCGGGTCTTCGGCGTACGCAGACGTCGCCCCGAAGAGGCTCAGTGCGAGGGTCATTGTCAGGAGGCGGTTCATGGGGCCTCCGTGATGGTCATCGTGTGCTGGAGCCAGCCGACGCCACCTCCTGGATCGCGGACGATGACCGTCAGGGTCACGTCCCCCGCGTCGTCGGGCGCGGTGAACGTGGACGGGTTCCCCTCATTGGTTCGCCAGGGGTCGAAGCGTCCGTCCGTGGCGAAGTAGGTGACGACGCGCCCGCCTTCGCCGAAGGGGTCGGTGAGCGTGGGCACCACGACGAGCTCCTCTCCGGCGGCGACGGTGGAGGGTAGCGCGGTCTCGGCGTCCTCGGAGGACAGCGCTGTGATCGCAGGGTTGTCTATGACGTCGCCCGTTGCGATCTGGGCGATGGTGTTCAGGGCACCACCGTCGGGTTCATCGTCGATGCGCATCCACATGCGGAGGGGGCAGGTGCCGTCCACGCAGGCGCCCAAACCGTAGCAGTCTGCGTCCGTTGTGCACTCAGGGAGCGGGATCTCAGGGAGAGCGAACGTGACCTCGTGTGGCGCGTCCTCAGTGCCCGACCCAAGGGGCAGCGCGGTCTGAAGGAATGCCGGCAGATCTGGGACGTCCTCGGCCGAGCAACGTACGCCCTCCTCTTCGGTCGTCCACGGGAGGACACACGCCTCGAGGGTGAGCGGCGTCGTGCTGAGATCATGCCCCAAGATGACGGCGGTCTGAGGCGACCCCGGCTGCAGCACACGCGGGGTGAACTGGACGGCGAGGATTTGCGGTCGCTCCAAAGTCGATGGCGAGTCCATCGCCTCGTCACAGGCCGTGCCGACCAATGTCAGGGCCATGAGGGCCCCGATGAGGGTTAGGCGGGAGAGGAAGTCTGAGGACATGGAGGGCTCCAATCGTAGGCAACGAGGCGGCTTGGGCGGGCGGGTCGACCTGGTCGGGCGACGCCGTGAAGGCGGCTGGGGCGTCATGATGACGTCTTTTTCTGCTCAGTGTCACGTTTGAAAGATTGATTTTCACGACGCGTTTGAATGAACCAGATCGCCACGACGATGCTCACCAACACCGTCATGAACAGCATGTAGCGGCGAAACCATACCAACGCATACTCCAGCTGGAAGCCGAGGGCGGCGCCAATCCCGACGACAGCGAGCATCCAGAGCACTGCAGATGTGAAGGCGGCCGCTGTCACGCGACCGACCGGCAGCTTTGAGGTCCCGGCGACGACAAAGAGGACCTGCCGGATGGGGGGCAAGAAGCGGTTGAGGAGGATGTACCAGGTCCCGTGGCGCTCAAATCGGGAGGTCAAGGTCTCGACCCAGGCGACCACTGCGGGGCGCCGAAAGAGCTGATGCAGCCATGTGTCGTGGACCGTGGAGACCATATAGCGTCCGACGGCGTAGTCGAGCATCCCGCCGAGGGTCGAGCCGACGGCGCCCGCGAGGATCAGAGGCAGGACAGGGCGCTCAGCGGCGGAGTTGACGACGGCCAGCAGGGTCGGGATGAGTTCCGAGGGCAAGATGGGGATCAGGTACTCCAGGAAGGTGGCCGCCGCGAGGACGCCATATCCGGTGACCGGATCCTGCTGCTCCGCCCAGGCGATGAACGAGGCGTGGTCGATCATGGTCCCTCCCCGTCCTCTGGTTGAACAGAGATCTGGCGCTCATAGAGCGTCATGACCAGGTCGTCTTCGGTCATCCCAGCGGCTTTGGCCACCGCGTGCTCGGGCTCCCACAGGATCCACCTCACCACCGCCCTGACCTGAACTGTCTGCCTCGGCAGAGGTCCCGAGATCTCCAAGGTCATCGGGCGCCGCTCTCTTGGGAGCAGGGAGGTGTCCGAACCAGGCACTTCGACCAACGTGTGGAGGTCGACGACCCGCTGGAGGACTTGCCGATCTTCGGCCAAGAGCGCCCCCGTGCCATCGACAGCCTCGAGGACAACGTGGAGAGCCCGGTGCGGCTCGGCCGTGGGCATCCGATGGCCTGTGCCGTTGATGAGGGTCAGGGTGGCCTGTGCCCCCGTGGCTGCGTCCGCGCTCAGCGCCAGGTCCTCGACCTGCGCCCCCTCACGCACGAAGTCGATCTCGTAGGGGCCGCGGAGCGCATGACTGTGCGCGGGCCGCGGTGGCGCCCCTCTCGCGGCAGGTCGATCTGCGACCGCGGGCATGTGACAGTCGACGCAGTTTTTGTCACCTCCGGCGGCGCGGTAGGTCTCCCACTCGGCGAAGGTGTCCATGAGCGGTCTATCGAGGGTGCCCAGCGCTTGGAGGTCCATGCTGTGACACGGTCGACATGTCGCCTCCGTGCCTAAGGCCTTGTTGACGGTGACCGGGTGAGGCGCCAGGGCCGTCTCAAAGGTGCCGACGATCGCCCCGTCACGTTGATGGCAGGCGACACAGGTCACGCCCTCATGGCGCAACCCCTCAACGTGCCGCGGGTTCGGGGCTGTCCGCGGCGTCAGCGTCGGCCACACCGCCCACAAGCCGCTGGTCGTCTCTGTGCGTTGCTCCACGAGCGGGGCATGACAATGGTCGCAGAAGTACGGGGCCCCGTTGGCCTCGAGGTCTGCGACATAGAGGGGGTCCGTCGTCGCCCGACCATGCCCTGTACCTCGCCACTCTTCAGCGATGGTGACATGGCAGCCTCCGCAGGCTGTCGCTGAGAGGCTGCCCACGCCGTCGACGGGGTCCATCGGCGCGAGCAGAGGCGGCGTCACCTCATGATAGACCCATTGGTTCACGAACTCGTAGCCGACGCCGAGCCCCAAGAGGGCGATCCCCAAGATGATGAGCCGGGTGCGTCCGCTCATGTGGCGAGCCGCTGGTAGAGGAGCCTGTGTAGGGCCTCGAACCGGCGCACTCGGATGCCGTGCTTCGGCACACTCGGCCACGCGCCGCCACCACCGAGGATGAGCATCGTGCCGTAGGGCTCAGTGAGCGCCTCGAGCTGCGCGCACTGGAGTGCGAGGTCCTCGGGATCGTGCGCGAAGGGTGAGGCGGAGACTGCGACCAGATCGATGTCTCCACCGGCCAACGCCCCTTTAAGCTCCATGATAGGCGTCCCTCGTCCGCACCACTGACTGGTCCAGCCTACTTCACGGGCGCAGAGCTCCACCAGCACGAGGCCCAGTGTATGCTCTTCGCCCTCGGCCGTGAGCAAGAGGACGTGCCTCCCCTGGGTTTGCGTGGGGATCGCCTCCATGACCAGGGTCAGCCCTCGAACGAGGCGCTCGGATGCGGAGTGCTCTTCAATGATCGACAGCTCGCCCTCGGACCAACGTCTGCCGATCTCAGCCAAGACCAGCCCGAGCTCCCGCGCGACGCGCCACCATGACCCGAGTCGGTGGCGCGCGCTGTATAGCGCCCCGGCGACTTGGTGGGCGCCACCGCCACCGAGGAGCGTGTCGATCCACTGCGCGGTCTCAGTCTGAGATAGGTTCGTCGCCAGCGCCCTACTCGCGTGCGCCACCAACGCAGAACGTTCAAATCGACGATGACCTCCCGCTGTTCGGACACAGGGGACGATTCCCTGATCCGCCCAACGTTTAATCGTCGAGACCCCAACGTTCAGGAATTCAGCCGCATCGGCGCTTGAGAGGCGTTCTTCGCTCATCTTCTAGGCGTAAACGATTTGGACGTTTTTTCCAAGGGATGAAAAACGGTTTGGACGGTGTTGTTCGATGCGTCGAACGCGCTCTCGGTGACGTTTTTTCCGTCCCAGCGGCCACTATTTCTGAGTCTTGACACGCTCTTTTTGAAACGACCATACTCCCCGCACCGGCGTTTCCTTAACGACTGGTGGGCCAAATGTTCGTTAGCTTGGTGAGGATTGCATGAAGATTCTGTTGGTTCAGCCCGCGCCCTTTGAGCCTGGCCGCTTGGGGTTGGAGAACGTCATTTGGCTCTCCGAGCCAGTGGGGTTGACCTCGATCGCCGCGATGGTGCCGGACCACGACGTCCGCATCATGGACATGCGGCTCGAAGAGGACCTCGCTTACAACCTGATGCTGCAGGAGTTTCAGCCCGACCTGGTGGGCACGACGTCGATGACGACGGACTGCTATCAAGCCAAGGCGCTGATGCACATTGCGAAGAACACCCTCGGGGACTCGTGCTTTACCATCGTGGGTGGGCATCACCCCACGCTCGCGCCGTCCGACTTCTATGAGGATTGCGTGGACGCGCTCTGTATCGGTGAGGGTGAGGACACGTTCCGGGAGCTGGTCGACCACCTCGAGGGCGGGGGATCGTTCCGGGAGCTCGACGCGATCCCTGGGCTCCGCTACCGAGATTCCGCGAACACGTGGGTTCAGTCCTCTAAGCGCGGTCAAGAGCGGGACTTAGACACGTTCCCGGTGCCCGCACGGCACCTCATCAAGAAGTACAGCGGCGACTACTTCTTTACGGTCGCGAACCCGATGGCGTCGATGGCGACGAGCCGGGGGTGCAGCTTCGACTGCAACTTCTGCGCGATCTGGGAATTCTATGAGCGCCGCACGCGCTACCTGAGCGCGGAGGCCATCTGTGACCAGCTCGAGCAGATCGAGGAGCCCTTTGTCTTCTTCCTCGACGACAACTTCCTGTCGAAGAAGGCGCGCCTCGAGGCGCTGGCGGCGGAGATCAAGCGCCGCGGCATCAAGAAGTACTGGGGGACTCAAGGGCGCACTGACTTCATCGCGGACAACCCGGAGACGATGAGGCGCCTCAGGGACGCAGGCCTCATCATGGTCCTCAGCGGCTATGAGTCCAACGACGAGAACGCCCTCGACGCGTTGCTGAAGCGCAACACGGTCGACCAGAACAAGCGCGCCGCTGTGATCATGCGGGACTTGGGGATCATCTCGACAGGCATCTTCATGATCCGCCCCGAATTCGACGAAGCCGACTTCGACACGCTCTACAACCACATCAACGAGCTTGGAGTGGCGATGCCGCTCGTCACCGTCTACACGCCGCTGCCGGGCACTCAACTCTTCAAGCAACGCAAAGACGACCTGCTAACGCGGGACTCCAGGCTCTTCGATCTGCTCCACTCCGTGCTCCCGACCAAGCTCCCTCGCAGACGCTTTTACGAGAAGCTGGCCGAGTACAACCAAGCGGTATGGCCGTCGTTTGAGAAGGGGACTTGGGCCGCGATTCGTCGTAGACCGGCCTTCTTCTGGAAAGCCCGAGAGGGGACACGGAAGTTCATCAAGAAGGCGAACAACTACCGACGTATCGTGGAGGACGCCGAGAGCCATCTCCGGGACGAGATCGGCATCATCGCCCCCGATGTCATCGCCACCCCGGCGGAGCTCAATAAGCCCTTTGTCACGCTCTCGAAGACGGCGTAAGGCGCGGAGGAATTACGATGGCTGAATCAACCTTAGTCTCCCGCTTCGTTCACATCAGCGACCGCTTGCGTGAGCGCCGACATGAGATGAACGTCTCCGTTCAGGGCTGGCTCACGGGCAAGCGCGGCGTGAACCTGAGTCACAGCGAGACCTACACCCCGCTGCCTTACGAAGAGGACCCTCGGGTCTTCCTGAAGCACTTGCGCCACGCCGTGGAGACCCACGTCGGCGTGAATCATCCGCTCTTGGGCCGCATTGCGCATGTGCCGTTCACCCGCGAGGATTACCTCGTGATGGGGCTGCAGCATTACCCGCTGGTCGGGACGTTCACGACCTACCTCGAGCTCCTGCTCTTGCGGGCCCCCCACTCGGACGCCAAGCAGTGGATCGCGAAGGTGCTCATCGATGAGTACGGCGAAGGGTCCGACGATAAGGACCACGCCGAGCTTTACCAAGAGTTCCTGGGCGCGTGCGGCGCCTCGGATGCGCAGATGACGCAGACGATGCTCCATGAGGAGATCACCGGCTTCATCGCCGACCACCTCCACCTCTGCAGCGAGGAGCCCTTCCTCGTGGGCTTGGGGGCGGTGGGGCCGGGCCACGAGTGGGCGATCCCGAAGATGTTCCCGCAGATCGTCAAGGGGCTCCGGCGCGCGAAGTTTGATGAGGAGGAGATCCTCTACTTCACGCTCCACATGGAGCAGGACGAGGACCACGGGGCGTGGCTCGAAGAGGCGCTCGTCGACTACGCCACGACGCCTGAGGCGCAGGCACAGATCCATCAGGGCGCGATGCGCTCGCTGGCAGCCCGGACACGGTTTTGGAGCGGCGTACAGGACAAGATCGTCCGCTGGCGTCAGCCGAAAAACGTTCACCTGCGCTCTCAGATGCGCAAGGACGGCGACCGCCAAGGGCGCGAGATGACGCTCCAAGGGTGGCGCGGCAAGATCTCCGAGCATGGCCTCTTGGCCGCCACGCGGATTTGAGGGGGACCCTTTGAAGATACTGTTCGTCCAGACGCGTAAGAACTCCGATCCTGCCGATCGTGAGATGTACGAGATGGACTTCATGAACGAGGTCCTCGGCTTTGGCCGCTCGCTCCTCGACCTTGGGCTCGTGACCGTCGCGGCGTGTACGCCGGAGCACGTGACCGTCGAGATGGTCGACGAGTACGTGGACGCTATCCCTTACGACACCACCGACGCCGACCTCGTCGCGCTGAGCGCGAAGACGTCATGCGTCACCCACGCCTACGAAGTGGCGAAAGAGTTCCGAGATCGAGGTATCCCTGTCGTGCTCGGAGGGATCCATGCGAGCCTTCGCCCCGACGAGGCGCTTGAGCACGTGGACTACGTGGTCACCGGCGAGGCCGAGAGCACATGGCCGAAATTCGTCGAGGCCTTCGAGAAGGGCGAGGCGCCCCGGCGGATGGACAGCAAGGGCTTCCCGCCCATGGCCGAGATCCCGGTCCCCTCTTGGAAGCACATGCCGAGCGAGGCCTACCTCTTCCACCAGATCCAGACGACGCGCGGCTGCCCGTTTATGTGCCGCTTTTGCTCTGTGCCTGACATCTCCGGCAACTCATTCCGCTTCAAGCCGGTCGAGAACGTCGTCGCCGAGATCCGCGCGCTCCCCTCAGCCGGTCCATTGAAAGACCGCATGAAGGCGCTCTACTTCGTCGACGACAACTTCATCTCGCGAGTCCGCTACACCAAGGACCTCCTCAAGGCCCTGATCCCGCTCTACGAATCGGGCGAGCTCGGCGAGTGGTCCGCAGAGACGACGCTTAACGTCGCCCATGACGAGGAGCTCGTTCAGCTCTTCGCCGACGCCGGGTGCTCCACGCTCATCATCGGCTTTGAGTCCATCCACGAGGAGACGCTGCTCTCGATGGACAAGAAGGTGAACTTTTGCCTGAGCTACAAGGACGCTATCGAGCGCATCCACCAGACGGGGATGGCCATCGTCGGCAATTTCATCGTCGGCTTCGACACCGACAAGCTGAGCGTCTTTAAGGACATCCTCGACTTCGTCGATGACAACAACATCCTCTATCCGTTCTTCAGCATCTTGACGCCGATGCCTGGCACAGCGCTCCACGATGAGTTTGTCGAGGGCGGGCGCCTCGATCACACCGACTGGGCGCGCTACGACACGCGTCACGTCGTCTTTGACCCGAACAACATGTCGCGTGACCAGCTGATGGACGGCTACTGCTACCTCTACCAGCAGGCCTACGCATCGGAGCGGGCGTTCGACCGGCTGAACCGCTATTGGCGGAAGTATCGGCGAGTCGCATCGGGCTTCACCGACCACCTCTTCATCAAGTGGCGCCTACGCAAACAGCGAAAGAACGCCACCGAGCGCTTCGCTTGGATGCTCGACGAGGGCTGGAAGCGCCTCAAGCGGCCCGGACAAAAGAGCGACATCGGTCAGCTGCTCTACTACCTCGACGGTGCGCACTTCTGCGACTACCTGGACCAGTACCGGTCTGAGGACTACGACGCGAACGTCCGCATCTTCGAGACCCACGCCGACACAGCCGCGGCAGAGGCCGCGGCGAGTCAGAAGCAGTGGGACGGCAAGCGGGTCAAGTCCACGCGGGCCGCGGCGAGCTAGGGGCGTGACCGGGTGGGGTTCTTCAGGGGCAGAGCAGTGCCCGCGTTTCGCCTGACCAAGGAGTGACCATGGGCTACCTCTACCTCGGCATCGCGATCGTCGCGGAGGTCGTCGCGACCACCGCGCTGAAGGCCTCGGAGTCCTTCACCGTGCTGTGGCCGAGCGTCATCGTATGCGTCGGCTATGTGGTCTGTTTTTACACCCTGTCCCTCGCCCTTCAGTTCATCAGTATCGGCGTCGCGTATGCCATCTGGTGTGGCCTTGGCATCGTGCTTATTACGGCGACCGGTGCGATGTTCTATGGGCAGAGCATCGACTTGCCAGCGGTCTTGGGGATGGGGCTCATCATGGCGGGCGTCGCGGTGATTCATCTCTTCAGTAAGGCGTCCTCTCAGGGCTGACCTCGCGCGAGGCTGCGGGTCGATGAAAAGACCCCCGTGCCTCTCGTGCGCGTTCGTGCTAGAGAGCCGCCGAACCGAGCATTTGGAGTGATGTCATGGGAATGACCCTGGGTATTGTCGGACTCCCGAACGTGGGCAAGTCCACGCTGTTTAACGCCTTGAGCGCCGCGGGCGCCGAGAGCGCCAATTACCCCTTCTGCACGATCGAGCCGAACGTCGGCATCGTGACCGTCCCAGATCCGCGCCTCGACGCGCTCGCTGGGATCGTCAACCCGAAGCAGATCCTCCCGACGACCGTTGAGTTTGTCGACATCGCTGGTTTGGTGCGCGGCGCGTCCAAGGGTGAGGGCTTGGGCAATCAGTTCCTGGGCAACATCCGCGCGACGGACGCGATTGTGCACGTCGTGCGCTGCTTTGTGGATGAGAACATCGTGCACGTCGAGGGCTCGATCGACCCCATCCGTGACATCGAGGTCGTCGAGACAGAGCTCTTGCTGAAAGACATGGAGACGGTCGAGAAGCGCCTCGAAAAGTCGAAGAAGATGGCGAGGAGCGGTAACAAGGAGGCCATCGCAGAGGCGGGGCTCTTGGGGCGCCTCGATGCGCACCTCAATGAGGGCAAGCCGGCGCGCACCTTTGATTACGATAAGATGGAGACGGAGATCTTCAAGGGCCTGTGTCTGCTCACCGCCAAGCCGGTCCTCTACGTCACCAACGTCGATGAGGACAGCGTCGTCGACGGCAATGATATGGTCGAGAAGGTCAAGGTCTACGCCGCAGAGGTCGGCGCCAGGACCGCCATCATCTCGGCAGCCATCGAGAGCGAGATCGCTGAGCTGGAAGACGAGGAGAAGGCCGACTTCTTAGAGGGCATGGGCCTGCAAGAGAGCGGCCTCGACCGCCTCAGCCGCGAGGGCTACGCGCTCCTCGGGCTCAAGACCTACTTTACAGCCGGCCCGAAAGAGGTCCGCGCTTGGACCATTAAGGACGGCATGAAGGCCCCTCAGGCCGCCGGCGTCATCCACACGGACTTCGAGCGCGGGTTTATCCGCGCTGAGGTCATCGCCTATGACGACTACATCGCGCTCGACGGCGAGTCAGGCTGCAAAGCGGCCGGCAAGATGAACGTGGAAGGCAAGGAGTACGTCGTCAAAGACGGCGACGTCATGCACTTCCGGTTCAATGTGTAGAGTGGATACCCATGAGCAGACCCAAAATTTACGCAATGACGTTTGCCAAGGTTTATCCGCTCTATGTCGCAAAGGCAGAGCGAAAAGGCCGGATGAAAGCGGAAGTGGATGAAACCATCCGGTGGCTTACTGGCTATGATCAGGCGGGTCTTGAAGCACGATTAGGAGACGAAACGGACCTTGAGAGCTTTTTTGTCCAAGCTCCCAAGCTCAATCCTCTGAGGACGAAGATCACAGGTGTTGTCTGTGGTGTTCGTGTTGAAGCGCTTGAAGAGGGGACAATGCGTGAGATTCGGTACCTTGATAAGTTGATTGACGAGTTAGCCAAAGGGCGGCCAATGACCACAATCCTTAGGGGATAACGAGGCAAGAAGCCTTTGCACTGCAGAGGAAACAACCGGAACTCAACCCCCTGCTCCGGTGGACACACGGTGAGAAGCGGTGAGAGTGGTTTTAAAAGTCTCAGGTTTACAGTTGGTTACCGATTAAACGCCGTGTCGGTTCGATGGCTGAGGTTGCGAAAGACAGCCCGGGTTACTCTGCTGGCGCGCAATCCGACAATGATGTGACGGGGCGCTGGGTCAAGTCAGCCAGCCCTGGACTTCACCTGATGCACGAGTTTAGACCTCTCGCGCTGTCTCTAGCCGGGGGCTTATGACCGTACTTTCGCTGCCTGCTTACCTGTCGGATCTCCAGTTTTCTCTAGGCGGTAAGGCACTCGCTCTGTACCCGGTATCGTCGGAAGAGGGGATGTATAAGGTCGATCTCCAGGCTCCACAGGACAGCTGGGGCCTGTTCGTCGACCTCAAGCGGGAGCGTGGCACGTATCATGATTCACAATCCGTCGAAGAGTACCGTGATGGATATGTCTACGGTCATGTCCGCAGACAGCATGACCATCTGGGCACCCCGAGGGAGTTTCCGGACTGGCTGAGGGAGCGCGTGACCGAGCTCATCCACGAGCTCGTCCGAGGGCACATCGACCGGACTTATGATTGCCTCGAGAAGAGCGACCGAGAGGATAAAGCGCATATGGTCGCAGCGATGTGCCGGGATATCGCTGCGCTGCCGCGGTTGCCGGAGGTCCAGCCCTTCGGTTGCCAGTCGCTCTGTGACGCTCTCACCGCGATCTTAAGCGCTCATGAGCAGGGCATAATGACCCAACAGGCGGCTGTCCTCGTCCGCACGTTCCTCGATGAGTACAGCGAGCCGCCATTTCGCCAAAGGCTGCGAGATAAAACGATACAGCACGCCTTCGCTCTGCTGCCGGAGGACGTCCCAGCTTCCATCCTCGACGACTTAGAAGCCAGGGCCAAAGCGAAGCTCGCCAAGGCCACTAGCGACGGCGAACTGACCTTGCAGAACGCGGCCTCGGTCGGCCGCTTGTTGGAGCTGCAGCCCGCCCACCTCCGACCCATCTACAACGGCTTGGTGTTGCCGCGATGCGACACGGCTGAGCTGTGTTTTGCGATGGCCACCGCGCTGAGCGCGAGTCCTGTAGAGGCGGCGGAGCACGCCCAAAGGGGCCTGCAACTTTCGCCGACGCACGGGGGCCTGCGCCGGGTTACCGAGATCCTCGGTGGCGGCTCCTCCGCGTTTCAGGACGCCGCCGACATCGCCAAACATTATGAGGACCTGCTGCCGAAGGTTCTGTACAAGCGAAACAGCCCAGACCTGAAAGGCAACGACCAGAAGCTCATTGACGCTGAGGCACGGCTCAACCGCTTCTGGATGTCGGTGCTGCCGCCTCGCGCCGACCCGAGTTGGGAACAAGCAGCGGACACCTTGTGTCTCCAGGATAAGTTTAAGGTGCGCGGGTCCGAGGCCTACCTCACGTGGTGTCGCGTCCAGCAACGAAACGATGAAGGCGTCGACTATTTCCTGCGCTGCGTGCAAGACGTCGAGCTGACCCAACTGCAACACCGAGTGAGCGGGCATTGTGAGACCTACTTGGCCCAGGGCTTCTCTTGCATGCTCGACACCCAGCGGCCCGAGCACATCGAACAGGCGTCCGAGGTCATCACCAAGCTCGAAGCCGTCCTGACGTGGACGACCAAACACGTTTACTACGCGCTCGCTTGCATCGCGTCGCGCGCTGGCCAACTTGAACGTGCCCTGGACTACGCAACGCGTTCCGTCGATCTCGGGCACGAGGCAGAGGTCATGTTGACCGACCCGGACTTTGCGAACCTCATGGCCGACCCCGAAGCAGCATCGGTCCTGCGGAAATTAGGTGACTAAGAGAACGCTGATTTTACAGGTTGTGCTGTGACACATGGTCATGCATCAGATTATGTGCGGCAGTAATCGATCGCCCCTTGAGGGCCGCTGTGGAGGAATCTGAACCTTTCTTTAGCCGATTGGCTCGGACCTGCGTAACGGGACTCATGAACACCAAGGCGCCCACACGATGCAGTACGGTAATGGAGATCAGGTGATGGACCAGGCAGGCGACACATCAGTGCTGCTAGAGCGTGCGCGCAGCGGAGACGAGGCGGCGCTGGAGCAGCTGCTGCGAGCAGTGCAACCGCAGCTCTACCGCTTCAGCATGAAGATGTGTCGCCACACCGAAGACGCTGAGGACGTCCTGCAGGACTCCTTAATGACCTTAGCGCGCTCATTTCAGGATTTCCGTGGCGCATCCTCGCTGTCGACCTGGCTGTTTACTATTGCGCGGAGCTTCTGCATCAAGAAGCGACGCAAGAGCGCCTTTGCACCCGAACGAGAAGAGTCGTTGGAGCAATTGAGCATGGCTGAGCAGGCGCAGCTGCGCTCACGGGCGCTAGACCCTCATGAAGAGGCTGAGTCGGCCGAGATCTGGCGCCAGGTCCAAGCTGGGATCCAGCGCATCGCGCTCACCTATCGAGAGGTCCTCGTCCTGCGCGACATCGAAGGGTTGGCCGCCAAGGAGGTCGCCGAGGTGGTGGGCATCAGCGTGTCGGCCGTCAAGAGCCGCTTGCACCGTGCGCGAGCTGAACTGCGAGTGCACCTGGCCGCGACCCCCTATCGACCACAGGCAGGCTGCCCCGACATTCGCACCGTGTTCTCTCAACACCTTGAGGGCGACCTCTCGCCCGATGTCTGCTCCACCATGGAAGCGCACGTGGCGAGATGCTTACCCTGCGCCGCGGAGTGTGAGGGGCTGCGCTCGGCGCTTAACGCGTGCAGCACCGCCACATGCGAGGTGCCTGCCGCGGTCCAGTTGCGCGTGAAAGAGGCGCTGCGCCAAGCCTTGGAGCAACGGGGAAGCTAAAGACTGCCTCTTTTTGAACCCTTTCTCGAGAGCTTGGCTCTCCCCCAATGAAGACGGTCGTGGACGGCAGCGGATGCGACCCAACCATTGGAGGAAACCATGTTGCTCAAGCAACTCTTCGACCAAGACACCGGGACCTACACGTACCTACTCGCGGACCCAGACAGCCGTGAGGCGGTCATCATCGACCCAGTGGTCGAGCGGAACGACCGTGACCTTACACTCATCGCCGAGCTTGGCTTAGAGCTCGTCTACACCCTCGACACGCATGTCCACGCAGATCACGTCACCGGCTCGGGCGAGCTGAAACGGAAAACGGGCGCGCTGAGCGGCGTGTCAGCCGCCGCAGAGGTGGCCTGTGCCGACCGTAAGCTCGCGCACGGTGATGTGCTGCGCTTTGGGCGTTACGCCCTAGAAGTGCGAAGCACGCCTGGGCACACCAAGGGTTGCTTGACCTTCGTGGTCGAGGCCGACGGTCAGACCCTGGCCTTCACCGGCGACGCACTCCTCGTGCGGGGGTGTGGTCGCACCGACTTTCAACAGGGCGACGCAGCGACCCTTTACCGCTCCGTGCATGCGCAAATCTACACCCTGCCCCCCGACACCTTAATCTACCCGGGGCACGACTACCGCGGTCACAGCGCGAGCACGGTCGCCGAAGAGCAGGCGCATAACCCGCGCCTCAAGATGACCATCAGCGAACCCCGGTTCGTCGACATCATGGGCGGGCTGAACCTCAGTCATCCCGAGCGGATCCACGAAGCGCTCCCGGCCAACATGGAATGCGGGGTCTCAAGAACGGGACCCGACGAGCAACCCAAGCCCGCCTTCAAGGTGGCCGACGTCACCGCGCTGAGCCGTTTTGCCGGCGGACGCGTGATCGACGTGAGAACCCCTGGTGAATTCGTGGGCGAGCTGGGACACCTCCCCGGCGCTGTCCTCGCGCCGCTGCACGAGCTCGCCCAGCGCGCCCAATCCTGGCCGCGTGAGGAGCCCGTCCTCGTCGTCTGTCGCACCGGCCGACGGTCGGTTCAAGGCTGCACGGTCCTCACCGAGCTCGGCTTCTCCGATGTCACTAACCTCTCCGGTGGCATGACTGCGTGGCGTTCGCAGCAGGCGGTGTCGGCATGTTGAGCTCGATTCTGTGGGCCACCATCGGCGGTGGCTTGATCGGCCTCGCCGCATCCTGGCTCTTGCTCTCCCAGGGACGCGTGGCCGGGGTCAGCGGCATCGTTGGTGGGCTGCTTGGGCCATGGGGAGGCCAGTCCTCCTGGCGCATGAGCTTCGTCGTCGGTCTGTTGGTCGGCGGGGGCATCCTGATGATCGTCGCCCCCGACATGATGGCGGCGCCGACCGACCGCTCACTCGGGCTCGTGGCGCTCGCAGGCGCGCTTGTGGGCTACGGCACCCGGCTCGGCAGCGGCTGCACCAGCGGGCATGGAGTGTGCGGTTTGACGCGCTTTTCGCCGCGCTCACTGGTGGCGACCCTGACCTTCATGACCACGGGCATGGCGACCGCCACGCTCCTCGGGCTGATAGGAGGTCCGTCATGAGTCGCCTCATCGCGGCCTTCTTTGGAGGCCTACTCTTTGCGCTTGGGCTCGGCGTCTCAGGGATGGCCGACGCCAACAAGGTCATCGGGTTCTTGAACCTCGCCGGCAACTGGGACCCCAGCCTGGCCTTCGTCATGGTCGGTGGCATCGGCGTGCACCTGGCCTTATACCGGCTCATCCTTGGTCGGCAGAGCCCGCTCTTCGGTGACCATTTCCACATCCCGACCCGTCGCGACCTCACCTGGGAGCTCGTCGGTGGGGCGGCGGTATTCGGCGTCGGCTGGGGGCTGGGTGGCGTTTGCCCGGGCCCTGGGCTCGTCTCTCTGGCTGGGTTCGGGGCGCCCGCTGGCGTCTTCGTGCTCTTCATGCTCTCGGGGATGAACCTGCAGGAGATCCTGCATCGACCACGGACGGGGGCGCTGACGCGGGAGAGGGTCTCATGTTGATGGTCACATTGCTGGCCACCCTCATCGGTCTCTCCCTCGGACTGCTGGGTGGTGGTGGCTCCATCCTGGCGGTGCCTGTGCTGGCCTACGGTGCCGGCTTGCCGGCCAAGGAGGCCATCGCTACCTCGCTCATCGTGGTGGGGACCACAGCGCTCTTTGCCCTGATACCCCACGCACGGCGCGGCTGCGTGGAGTGGCGCACCGGGGGCATCTTCTCCTTAACCGCGATGGGAGGGGCCTACCTGGGTGGGCTCATGTCTGAGTGGTTCTCTGGGACCACGCTCTTGTTGCTCTTTGCCGCCATGATGGTCGTCACGGCGCTGGCGATGTTTCGCGGTCGGGGAGAGCTGGAGCCGAGGATGGACACCCCGATGCCGGTCGGGTTGGTGGTCTCTGAGGGCCTCGCCGTCGGCGCAGCCACCGGGCTGGTGGGAGCCGGTGGGGGCTTCTTGGTGGTCCCGGCGCTGGTGCTCCTGGGCGGCATGGAGATGCACAAGGCGGTGGGCACCTCGCTCATGGTCATCGCGCTCAAGTCGCTTGCGGCATTTGCCGGTCACGCGGGCCACGTGCCTATCGAGCTACCTCTCGCGCTCGTGGTCGCCGCGGCCGCTGTCGTTGGGAGCTTTGTAGGCGCTGCGTTCTCTGAGCGCATCCCCGCACAGACGCTGCGCAAGGTCTTTGCCTGCGTGGTCTTGTTGACGGCTGGCTACGTGGTGTGGCGTGAGGCGGGTCCAGGACCCGCTGTCACTGCGCTAATCATCGCAAGCGCCATCCTCGGGTGGTGGCACTGGCAAAAGGTTCGAGGGCCTCATGGACGACCTCAGCCACTCGACAGCCCCTCCACCTGAAGCCGGTTTGGGGCGGACGGTTCAAATCAAGTTCGACCTATCCGAGAACCGAAGTGCCTGAGAACCATGGGGACGTCTGTGGCGGCCGCAAGGCGATACGTTGCCTTATGACAGGCACTTAGTGTGTACCCAATGTGGCAGCTCAGATGGACGAAGGCCCTCAAAGCGTCGCGCCGTTAAGGGAGCAGCGACCGAAGCATCAGCAGGGCAACAACAGATACGATGGCAGTCAAGGTACGAAAGCGGCTCCACGGTGCCTCAAACCGAGCGCGTGCCTCAGCCAAGTCCGGAGCGCTCAACAACCCAATATCGAGCACTTGGACTGCGTGGTTGAGGGGGGGATTCGAATTGTTGGTCCCTGAACCGCAAGCAGGCAAAGGCCGGATGCAGACCACATCAGATAGAGTTCGACGCCACTTAGCTCCAGTATCCCGACAGCCCACATCAAGATTGTCGAGACGACAGAGCCGATCCAGACGCACATAAAGGCCGGCTGTCTGTTTTGAATGACGCCGTCTGTCCGTTGGAATGTCAGCAAAAACCCGCTATCCGAGAGCTTTGCGATACCCGGCATACGCACATGACAAGGTTGTCGCCATGAGCGCGGCATCAAATAAGGTCCACGTCACTCCATCTCGTGCTTTGCCTGTCGACGTGGGTACAACACCCGGCCGCCTTCGCGCAGAAGGTAAGGTTTTATCCTTCGCGATGGTGAGAGCGGGCAGCCTCCGAGGCACACCGGGGCCGCAGCGGTCAGGGGGCTCAGGAGAGGCATTCATTGCACGTGCTTTGAGAAAACGTGACACGATGGCTCAAGGTTTCAATATGCCTAGCAACACCCTCTTTGTAGATGGCGTGCGTATCACGGAAATGGTGGGATTGTGAGTGAACTCAGGCCGATACGATTTGTGGAGCTTGATAGTGGCCTTGTCCAAGAAGAGCGCGTCTATGGAGGGGGGTGGATTAAGCTCCTCTACGGGACGTTCTTGGGTCGCGCCATCTCTGCGCTGATCGCGGCGCCGCCGTTCAGTCGACTCTACGGCTGGCTGCAGGACCGCCCGAGTTCAAAGCGCAAGGTGAAGCCCTTCATCGAGCGCTTCGGCATCAAGATGGAGGACTTTCTCCCCGAAGAGGGTCGAACGCCGGAAGATCCCTACAGCTCATTTAACGCGTTTTTCACCCGGCGGGTCACCGATGCGGCGCGCCCATTCGCCGAAGGCAAAGACTTCCCAGCGCCCTGTGATGCGCGCTACTTCGCCTATGCCTCACTGAACGACGAGGTCTCGATCCCTGTGAAGGGCTCGTGCTTTAAGGCGAGCGCGCTCTTAAATCACCCTGAGTGGGACGGGGTGTTTGACCAAGGGCCAGGCTTTATCGCGCGCCTCTGCCCAGTCGATTATCACCGCTTTCACTTCCCCGACACGGGGCGCGTCCTTGATTCGTGGCGCATCGCCGGGGCGCTCCACTCGGTGAACCCCTGGGCGCTCGCCTTTCGTGAAGACATCTTCATGATCAATGAGCGCGAGGTGACCATCTTGGAGACCGAGCAATTCGGCAAGCTCGCCTATGTCGAGGTGGGCGCCACCTGCGTGGGGAAAATCCAACAGACCCACCACGAGGCGTCCTTTGAGCGCGGTGATGAGAAGGGGATGTTCCTCTTCGGCGGCTCCACAGTCATCGTGCTCGGGGAGCCCGGCAAATGGACGCTCGATGAGCGCCTCTTAGCGCACACCAGTGAGGGTGTTGAGGGCTACCTCAAGATGGGGCAGGCCCTTGGGCGCGCGCTCTGAGGGCGCGCAGCTGCCGAGTCAGCGCCTCAGGGGGCAGGCAACCGGGCGGTCGCGGGCAAGGCGCACCTCACCAAAGACGGCGACATCACGCACTTAAGTAGCACCTCATAAACAGGCCACATTGTGGGGGCTAAAGCACGAAGGCTTCGCTGTGTTGGCCGACATGGGGTTGTCCTTCGACGCGTATCATTACCACCATCAGAACCGGTCTCTGACGGAGTTGGCGCGCGCGTTCCCGAGCGTACACATCGTAAACAACCACCTCGGCACGCCCCTCGGGGGGGCCGTACGCAGACCGCCAAGACGCGGTGTTTGAGGAGTGGACCGAGCGCTATACGGAGCCGGAAAGAGACCGCATGTTTCGCGGTACCGCCACACAGTTCTGCCAACTAAAACCCTCGCGCTAGCCTCCTCCAGAGGTCCGATACGGGTCACCTCTGAGGTGGGTTAAGATGTGGCATGCTTGACGGTGCGGAGGCCTCAGACTGATTCACGTCGTGAGCGCGGGGAGAGAGTCAACATGTCGACGCCACCTAACATTGAGACTCAGCGTCTCCTTCTGACCTGGCCTACGCCAGAGCAGATCGACGGCTACTACAACGCCATTGTTGGCACGACCATCTTCGACACCATCCTCTGGGATGGCCCGGTCGATGCCCAGGCCCTCTACGACTGGTGGGCTCACAACGTCGCGCTCGACCCGATGGACTTCAGTTTGAGCCTCAGCCTCGCCGTGATTGAAAAGGCTTCAGGCCGTTATATCGGTGGCGTGGGCCTGTGCCCGGTCGATGACGCTCCTCAGGTTATCGACATTGGTTACGCCCTTGCGGTTGACGTTCATGGGAAAGGCTACGCGACCGAAGCGGTCGGCGCCCTGGTCGACGAAGCGTTCAGCGCGCGCGGAGCAGAGCGCATCTTCGGCAAGGTATTCGTCGGCAATGACGGCTCTCGACGCGTCATGGAGAAGCTGGGCTTTGTGCACGAGGGCACCCTGAGGCGGTGCGTCTTCAAGCGTGGTGTCTGGATTGATGAATGGATGCTCGCCATCACGCGCCCCGATTGGGAGCGCCGAAAGGCTGGGTATGCTGCAGGCGCTTGTCCTTAAAACCGAACCTGGCGGTTTACGTTTCGGTTCAATGTGTGGGCGGTGGGGCGAGGGTCAGCCCTCCAATTTCTCCACCACCAGGTCGATGAACTCGGCCGCCCGGAGATCTCGGTAGCTGTAGGAGCCCTCGAACCACGAGACGAGCGCATCCTCTTTGCCATTTTTGGCCATCTTGGCCGCCTTCGGGTGCCGCGAGCAGAGCTCGCCTAAGCGGCCCAGGACGGCGTCCGAGGCCGGGTGGCTCGGTGGGTACCAGGCTCGCAGCCATGTGAACACGAAGTAGACCAGGGTCGGGTCGGCCTCCTGCACCAGATGGAAGGTGTCCGACGCCCCGAGCGTGCCGTCCTCTAACGCCCCGAGCAGTCGCTGTGCCGCGGCTTTCTCCATGTCGAACGCCATCGTCACTCTCTCCGGTGATGGATAAGGGTCAGCAGCGCTGGTCTATGGAGAGCGCAGCGACCTGATGACTTGCTGTCGTGGGCTCAAGCAAGCGCTTTTGACGATGGTACACGATCGCGTCGGTAAGTGATGGTGGCCTCGCTAGTGTCCGTGTGCCAGGGGGCCGGAGAAGGTGGCCTTGTGCAAGCAGGGACTTTGAGGCCATGCATCTGAAAGCGGTGGTTCGGGCTCGATGAGTGGCTGATCACCATCACCCTCTTCGATAGGGAGAGCCGTCAGGCATGACTGCCTAAAGGAGCCTATGTCCAATCACGAATTCAGTTGTTCCTGTGGCAGCGCAAACGTCGTGATGAACGACTTGGGTGGGTCGTATTACGCTGTTTTTACATCGGTTTAATCTGCGTGATACACTGTGGCTGAGCCAGAAGGTTGGAGTTGAAGGGCGATTAAATATACGACGCACATCACGGTAGCGCGGCCCAGGCCCGAGGTGATTGAGCGACTCGCCGACTCACGTCATTACAGTGCGTGGATGGAGAGCCTGGTTAGCATGGAGGTGCTCGAGGGCGAGCCCGGCAAGGTCGGCACAAAGACCCGGTTGGCGCACAAGATGGGGAAACGCGAGGTCGTCATGCTTGAGACGATCAGACAGCGTGAGGACCCGTCTCTTTTCATCGCTACCTACGAAGCCGACGGGGTGTGGAATCAGGCCATCAACCGCTTCGAAGAGGCAGACGGCGGAAACACCAAGTGGGTGATGGAGACGGAGTTCAAATGTACGGGCATCATGCGGCTGATGACGATGCTCATGCCTGGGATGTTTAAAAAGCAGACCCAGAAGACCATGGAGGCCTTTCAAGCGTTCATGGAAGCGGCCACCCCCGAAGAGTGACCTGGAAGCAGCGTTGCTTAAGACGTCGACGGTGCGGTGAGGGGGGAGTGGTCGTGGCAAATCTGAACAGCGAGCGTTTGCGAATCGAGCCCCTCTGTTTGGCCCATGCGCAAAGCGTTTGGTCTGCGCTGCAGAGCCCGGAGATCTACACCTACCTCCCCGAAGATCCGCCCACCGCTCAAGCCCTTGAGCGACGCTATACGTTCTTGGAGAAGGGTCAGAGCCCAGACGGGGAAGAACTGTGGCTCAACTGGGTCGCGTTTCTCCTCGACTCCATGACGCCCGTCGGGACCTTTCAAGCGACGCTTCCCAAGACCGGTGAGGGGTCATTCGCCTACGTGATTTTCCCCTCATACTGGAGGCAAGGCTATGCCAGTGAGATGGTCGCTTGCGGCCTCAATCACCTCTTTGAGGCCTATGAGGAGTCCCGCCTCTATGCCGAAATCGACACGCGCAACCTCGGCTCTATACGGCTCGTCGAGTCGCTCGGGCTCACCCGGGTCGCCACGACCTTAGAGGCTGACTTCTTCAAGGGCGCATCGAGTGATGAATACACTTACGCCCTGACGCGACAGCAGTGGCAGGCGATGAGAACCCCCTCTACGCCCTGACCTTTGATCACGCGGATGAGAAAATAGAGCGCTTGCCTGAAAGGAATTGACTCAAGTCTTCGGACATCTCTACCGTCGTGGTCAGCAGCGCGACGGTCGCGCCTTTGCCCTTCTTACGCCAGGAGACCCGACATGATTCGATGCGCGATGACTCGCCGCCCGAATGCCGTGACGAACCCCCTGTCTAAGGGCGCTCAGTGGAATCCGGACGGCAGTTTGATGGCGTAGCTTGCGCTTCGCCGAAAAGCCTTCCTCTCTTCACTTCGACGATTTTTTCGGGACCCGACATAGACGAGCCCGGGTCGGAGTGAACCTGTTATGGGCCCTGCCCATGACAACCCATGTTGCGTTCGGGTCATGATGTCGGTCTGACCCGACATGCCGACGAGGTGTCGTCATGTCATCCACTGAGACAATTCATTCGCAGGACGTGTCCGCTCACGGTTACGGGCTCCGCCGACTTACGCAGCTGGCCTGGCCGATTATGGTCAACATGCTGTCGCTCACGGCGATGCTGGTCACAGACACCATCTTCGTGTCGCAGCTCGGTACCGAGGCGCTCGCGGCGATCGGGCTGGCGACGAGCGTGATGTACCTGATCTACGCCTTCACGATGGGGTTCTTACGTGGAGCCAAGGTCATCGTCGCTCAGCGCACCGGCGCCGGCGACGAGATATCGGTCGAGCGCGCCCTGTGGCAGTCGATGTGGCTCGCCGGTGGGCTCGGGCTCGTGGCGTGGGGCATGGCGCCTTTAGGGCCGTTCATCATGTCGCTCTTTGGTTCGAGCACAGCGGTGCAAGAGCTGGGGGCGACCTACGTGACCATTCGACTCCTTGGTGCGCCGTTGGCCTTCGTCATGACCGGCGTCAGCTGCTGGTTTGAGGGCCGTGGTGATACGCGCACTCCGATGGTCGCGGCGCTCATCGCCAATGGGTCCAACATCGTCCTCGACCCGATCTTGATCTTCGGTCTGGGTCCCATCCCCGCGCTCGGGATCGGCGGTGCAGCGGTGGCGACCGTACTCGGTGTCAGCCTGGCCACGGTGTTTTTGGCCTGGCGACTGGGCGGTCGCATCTGCTTCACGGTGGTGGGGCGTGGGCTCGATGTGCCGTTGCTGCGCGCCATCATGCGCGTCGGTGCGCCGATGGCCTTGCGGGGGCTGTCGGACGTGGGCGCATGGGTCATCTTCATGGGCTTCTTGGCGCTCGTCGGTGACGAGGCCTTAGCCGCCCACGTGATGGTCGCGCGGATTGTGTCGGTGAGCTTCTTGCCAGGCTACGCCATCGGCGAGGCGACGAGTGTCTTGGTCGGTCACGCGCTGGGTGCGGGTGAGCCCTGGGGGGCCAACCGCGCTTGGCGGTCTGGCTGTGCCCTTGCGCTCGCGTTCATGAGCTCGTGTGCCGTGGTCTTTTTCCTCTTCCCTCAGTGGCTGATGTCGCCCTTTGAGCCGAGCGAGGCCGTGGCGCTAATCGGCGCGGAGTTGTTGCTAATCGCGGCGACCTTCCAGCTCGTGGACGCATTCGCGATGGTCACTCAGGGGGCGCTCAACGGCGCGGGGGACACGAAGTTCACGTTGGTCACGAGCTTCTTTTGCAGCTGGGTGCTGAACCTGCCCTTGGCCTGGGTGCTCATCTTCGATGCGCAGATGGGCGCCGCGGGGGCCTGGAGTGCGCTCACCATTGAGATCACGGTCTTGACGATCCTCGGGGTCTGGCGTGTCCGCTCGGGGCGATGGATCACCATTGGGTTGGCGGAGGTGGCGCGAGGAGCCGCCGAAGCCTCAGAGGCGCTCGAGGCCACCGAGTCGCCTTGATTTCCAAAGCTCAGGCGCGTGACACTTTCGTCGCGCGCCTGAGCTGCTCGGAAGTCGAAGGGATGACGCTAAAGGAGATGGAGAAGTTATCGTTGGTCACCCCAAAGGCAATCCGTTTCAGCAGGGCTCAGCGTGGTGGGATCTCGTAATCACGCAAGCCTTAGCCAGGCGCGTGAGCTTAAATAATGGCTCAACTGCATTACAGTGGTCGCCCACGATGAGTCTGTGAAGGAAGGCGTATGACCAGAGCCCTAGAGGGACGTTGATGGGGGTTTTCACACGAGCGATAACCTCATTTGTAGACTCTGGGGTCACGTCGGAGACGTCCGGGACGGACGCGCGCTATGTGCGCTTTATCAACGCGACCTTGCTGCTTTTTGCGCTCGCGCAGGCGCCGATTTTACCGCTCTTGGTCACCCTCGGCTTGGGTACCCAGCTCCAGGTCAACGTGGCCAGCCTGTGCCTGTGCGTGCTCGGGTTCTTTCTCAACCGCAGTGAGCGTCACTTGACCGCCAAGGTGCTCATCATCTCGGTGGTGACGGCGAACGCGGCTTATTTTTCATTCGTCCTTGGATCGACCGCGCCGACCCACCTCTGGCTCATCCCGATGGCCGTCTTGGGGATGCTCGCCTTCAAGCCATCGGAGTGGCTTTGGGCATCAGGCCTTGTCGGTATTTCGCTTGTGAGCTTCTCCATCTTTGAGGTCATGCACCCTGAGATGGCGCCCTGGGACGGTCTCTTCAGCGATGCCACTGATGAGCTAATGGCGCGGCAGGTCTCGACGGTGTTGGCGATGGTGTTCACGGTCGTCTTCGTGGGGATGATGCATCGCCGCTTCGCTCAGTCTGAGGCGGCGCTCTCTTTGGAAAAGGCGCAGAGCGAGCGGCTATTACGAGCGATTTTGCCCGATGAGATCGCCCGGGAGCTCCGTGAGACAGGGACGACACAGGCGCTTCGGCATGAGGACGTCTCGCTCCTCTTTGCTGACATTGTCGGGTTTACCCCGCTGTCAGCGTCGATGCCGGCCGAAGAGGTCGTGGCGCTCTTGGCCAAGGTCTTTGAGCGTTTCGATAGGCTCATCGCCGAGTGCGGCGTGGAGAAGATCAAGACCATCGGGGACGCCTACATGGTGGCCGGTGGTGTGCCAAAGACGATAGAGGATCACGCCGAGCGCCTTTTACGCTGTGCTGTGGGGATGCTCGACATCGTCAAAGAGGTGAGTGTGCTCTCAGGCCATCAGCTCCAGCTCAGGATAGGGCTCCACCGGGGACCGGTGGTCGCCGGCGTCATCGGCACCACCAAGTTTGCCTATGACCTCTGGGGAGAGACGGTGAACTTAGCGTCACGCCTTGAGTCCAGCGGTGAACCTGGACGTATCCACGTGTCTGACGCGTTCAGAGCGGGCTTGGAGGACAGGGCGAACTTTGAGGAGCGCGGACAGATCACGCTAAAGGGCGTGGGCCTTGTCCACACCCATTGGTGGGTGAGGGGGGGAGATGTCGAACTGGGATGAGCATGTGCATCCGCACGGCGCTTTAGAGCGACTGGCGCCGGGGCTTTGGCAGGTCACCGGCAGCCTCGCCCGGGGGCCTTTGCCCAGGAATATGCAGGTCTGGCGAGCGCCCTCGGGTGAGCTTCTCATTCAGAGCGCCATCTGTCTGGAGGCAGAGGGGATGGCTCGGCTGGATGCCCTGGGAAAGGTGCGGTGGATCGTCGTCCCATGCCCCATGCACCGCGCTGACGCGCTGCCCTATCGTCTCCGCTATCCAGAGGCTGAGCTACTGTGTCCATCAGCCGCGAAGGCCAAGGTCGAAGAGGTGGTGCAGGTCGACGGGGTCTGCGAGGCGGCGCTCCCCGGGCTTGGGATTGAGGTGTACGTACCCCAGGGGCTGAAGCCCTTTGAGCTGCACTTGGTGTGCCCTTTAGAGGATGGCACCAAGGCCCTGCTGGTGACCGACGCCTTGTTCAACCTCGGCGCAGAGCCCCCGAGAGGCTTCGGGGGGATGATGCTGAAGTGGATGGGCAGCGTCGGGCCACTCGGGATGACGCGCTTGGGGCGGTGGCTCTTGCTGAAAGATAGGGCCCTTTGGCGTGCTCACCTTGAGCAGCTGGCGGAGATCTCAGACCTCTCGGTGCTATGCGTCGCCCACGGAGAGGCGGTTCGGGGCGACGTGGCCAAGGCGTTGCGCGACGTTATCGCGTGACTGGGTTGAGGCGTTGGGAATCCAAGCCGCGCGCTTTCTCGTCTCGACTGCGCCTCGGCGATCCTTAACCAGGTCGTGACTTATTCAGCGCCCCCTGAGTGGCCGTGAGTTCCCGCTTGGGTCATCATCGAGATGTCAGCCCCACGCTCAACTTTGCCGAAGTGAGACATGGACGATAACGATCCGCCACACGATGACCCCAGCTCTAAAGAGGACACGTCATCGCTCCGTCTCTCTCGCCTTGTCTCTGCCGGGGCCTTCATCTCGGTGCTCGTCGCGACCGACTTGCTCCTCAACTTCTTCTGCAGCTTCTGGCCGCTGGTCATCTACCTCGCCCTAGGAGGCATCGGGGCCTGGCGCGGTGGTCGACTGCACCGTCGGCTCATCGAGGCGGAAGGCGGCGTGCCCTGGGGCTACAAGGTCAGAGCCGGCTTGGCAGTCTTCTCAGCGGTCGGGCTCATCACCCTCTTCATCCTGCCGGTCAACTGGGACACCAAGTGCTCCTGGCGTCACTGCGGCCGCGCCATGGGCCCCGGGCTCTTTTCGTCCCCCTTCCCTGTGGGCACGCCGAGCTGTGGCAAGTGGATGACCTGCGCGAACGAGTACCCCTACTCAGAGCGCGAGTACCGAGCGCTCCTGCGCCGCATGGAACAGCAGGGCTGCCCGGCGCCCTAGGTCGTCAGTGAATTGTGGGTGCCGTCACAGAATGGGCCTTTTTTGGTGGCCTTACAGCCACACAGGTAGGCCGTCTTTGTCGCCTCGGCGGTGAAGACAACCGGCCGGAACTCGGTCCCGCTGTGGCCTCCGTCGCAAAAGGGCTGATTGGCGGATTCCCCGCAGGTGCACCAAGCGTAGCGCTTGCCTTCGACGAGGTCGACGGCGAAGGGGCTGGCTTGGGCGATCTTGGCTTGGCTCATGATAGTCCTCTCTTAGGTCGGTTCAGTTGTCTTCGGCGCCTTCATCAATCCAAGCGGCGACGACCGCGACATCGTCGTCAGACATCGCGTCAGCCATGTCCGGTGGGGGCATGAGAGTGGGCCCCTGCCCGACGGCCATGGCTTGGGTCAGGATAGCGACAAAGCCGCTGTTTGCCGAGTCGCCTGCGACGATGAACGTGCCCACTAGGGCGAGCAGATCATCGGCGTCGTCGTAAAAAACGCCGTTGGCGACCGCGGGGGGGAAGGGAGCGTCCGTCCTTGTGTGACAGCCCCCGCAAGCCGAGTCGATGATCGGCATGACATGCTCGACTAGCGACGTCCCTTGGCTTAGATCCTCTGCCGACGAATCACCTTCGTCAGGGCCCTCTGTGTCGGCCACTCCCGAGGTGTCGTCGTTCGTGACAGCGCCGTCAGCGGCCGCAGCGGCGTTGTCGAGCTGACTGGTTGGTCCTGAGTCAGCACAGCCTAACGCGAGGCAGGTGAGCAGCACGGGTAGGGCTTTGAGCATGGGTCTTCTCGTGGTGGCAGGGGATTGTTTGAGGTGATTGCTCATGGCGCAGTTCGAGGCACTCGGTGAGCCGTCTCGCGGGCCCCGAGGAGGAGAAGAAGGGACGCGAAGGGTCCCACCGAGTGCTCGAAACGGTCGGCGTCCGGCGCCGTCTATTCACGACAGCGCCAGGGGCCCTAGCGTGCGCCCTGCACGTCGATCTTCAAGACGACGCCGTCACGGATAAGATCGTCGGCCTTGCCTTTGAAGTTGATACCCCATTGGCCACGCTGAATCGTGAACTCCGCCTTGGCTGTGATGGCCTTGCCGCTGCGAGTTACGGTCGCTGGGAAGGTCACCGAGCGGGTCACCCCACGCATCGTCAGGTCGCCCGTGATGGTGTGGGTACCTGGCCCTTTGGCTGCCTTGGCGATCGCGGTGCTCTTGAAGCTCGCCTTGGGGAACTTCGCGGCGTCGAAGAAGTCTGGGCTCTTGAGGTGGCCATCGAGCTTCTCGCTCCAGGCGCCTCGGTTGTCAGGGTCGGAGAAGACTGACGCGACGTCCGCGCTGAACGTCAGCGTCGCGCTCTCGATGGTGTCGCCCATCTCGACCGTGCCAGACCAGGTCTTGAAGATGCCGCTGTGGGAGCCCGTGACTTTAGAGCCCACAAACCCGACCGTCCCTTTCAGCGCGACTGAGGCGCGCTTGGAGGGGGCAGCCTTGGCGGCTGGAGCAGCTGCGGCTGGCTTGGGGTCGGCGGCCGCCTTGGGGGCCGTCGCCTTTGCAGCGCCGACCTCGGCCTTTGGTGCGGTTTCTGAGGGGTCCTTCGCGCACCCGCTGGTCGTGATGGCGAGCGCCAAGGCTGCGGAGATGGCGAGGGCGGTGCTGAGGGTACGCTGTCGTGCGGTCATAAGGAACTCCACGGGGTCTCTGTCGCGTTGGGTCTGTCGCTGTATCAACGGTGTAAGGGGCCTGGGCACTCCCGTCCTAAGAGGGGCTCAGGGGAGCCCGACGGCCCGAACTGCACACGACGATATATCGTTGCCAGGAAAGAACGCTATGGTGTTTTTGATACCTTTGGTTGCGTTGGCGCAACTCAGTCCATAAGGTCTGGCGTGATGAACCTGACCGACCTGCAGACCTTCTCCTTGGTCGCGGAGATGGGCACGATTAGTGCCGCAGCTCGGCGTATGGGGGTCCCAAAGTCGACGGTCAGCAGGCGTGTGCGGCGCCTTGAAGATGCCCTGGGTCACGAGCTGCTCCGCCGGTCGCCGAGGGCTGTGGCATTGACCGAGCACGGTAAGGTCCTGCATCAGCGGAGCGCCCCGTCGTTGCGTGACCTGCAAGCGGCCGCCGACGCCATCACTCACGCTGACACCGAGCCGACGGGTACGCTCCGCATCACGACGGTGCCCGGGTTCGGCCACAGCCGACAGTTCCTCCGCTGTATTCGGGAGTACGGCTTACGCTACCCAAAGACCTCGATCGACCTCGAGCTGACGACGCGGCTCGTCAACCTGGTCGAAGAGGGCTTCGATGTGGGTCTTCGACTCCATACGAGCCGTCTCCCGGGGAGCCCCTCGCTGATGTCTCGCCGACTGCTTCGGTTCGGCAGGGCGATGTACGCGAGCCCTGATTACATCGCGGAGATGGGGGCCCCGGCGACGCCCGAGGAGCTCGAGCAGCACCGAATTGCTGCGCACTCGATCGTCGATGTGCGCGGTGTTCAGTGGCACCACAAGGGTGAACCCTTCTCTACGCCCAAGGCGCTCCCGACGCCACGTTGGCTCATCAATGACTCTGCTGCGCTGGAGCGATTGGCGCTGTCAGGAGCCGGCTTGACCTTCCTCTCGACCATCGACGGAGAGACACTGGTGGAGCGCGGCGAGCTTGTGCGGGTCATGCCGGATTACGCGCAGCAGGGCGCGACAGCCAGCCTCATATGGCCTGAAAGCCGGCACTTGGCCCCGCGGGTGCGTGCCTTTATCGACCACGCAGTGGAGACGATGGGCGACATCGCGCCCTGAGGCCTCTTACCTCAAGGGCCCACTGTCAGGCGCACAGCCTGACAGTGGGCCACTTTCACCCCCTCCGAGGGGGCCCCTGCCCGGAGACTCAGGCCCAGTATTTGATGCCGCGATGGGGTCTTGTTGACGTCATCACGCTGCGGTGTGGGCGAGAGGCAAAAGAGAAAAGCAATAACTGTAAGTTATTGATATTATTGATAAATGGTGCTATTGTCGTCAGCGTTCAGTTCTTGCCGACCCGTGGAGGTGCACCATGCTCAACCTATCCAAATCCCCCCGTACCCCAGATGAACTCTTAGCGGTCCCTGTCCCTGAGACGGCCCGCTGGATCTCTCGGGCCAAAGACAGCCGCTGGCAGCCCATTCAGCATGGCGAGCTCGCTTACGCGCTCTTGGAGGAGGCTGAGGCGCTAGGGCTACGCGTCGCGCGTGACCGTTGGGTAGCGACCGGCCCTGAGTTGACTGAGCTCTATGGGTGCATCGACTTTTATCGGACGGCGAGCCTTGAGGTCCCTGATGACATCGTCTTCTCGATAGGCGTGCGTCACTCGAATGCCGGCCGCTATGCGCTCAACCTCGTGACTGGTGGCCACGTCATCGTCTGCACCAATGGGCTCTTGATGGGCGAGCGTGTGGTCTGCCGACGTCACACCCACGACCTCGATCTCCGAGAGGCGGTCCGTGACGGGATTTGCGACGCCATCGGGCAGATGGCTGAGATGGGCGCCTGGGTCAGGCGGCTCAAGAGGACCGAGGTGACTGACGCAGAGGCTGATCTCGTCATGATGGCCGGCGCGAGAAAGGGCGTACTCTCGTGGAGCGCGCTGCGTCACGTCGACCGAGCGTGGCGGCGCCCTCCGCATCAGGACTTTGAGCCGCGCACGGCCTGGTCTCTCTATAACGCATTTACCGAGGTCGCCCGTGACCGCTCCCCTGAGGTTCAGCTCAAGGCGCTCAGGGGGCTGCGTGCGGTCTTTGAGCCGGCTGAGCTGCTCCGCGTCATGTCTTCACAGCCCGGTCTGAACCTTGTCAGCGGGACAGCCACCTGGGGAGCGACTGGGTGAGCTTTGACGCGGGCATAGGTGGTGTGTAGAGGTGCAGGAGTCCATTAAGCGATGACTCAAGGCTGGACAGGACCCGATGAAAGTGCGCTCCACACCTCAAGCGATTCTGCCGCCTGCGCTCTGTCGCGGAGACGCCATCGGCTACTACTCCCCATCGGCTCCCGCCACCCATTTTGCCCCCAAGCGCTACGCTCGGGCTCGGGCCTACCTTGAGGACAAGGGGTTTACTCTCGTGTCTGGGAGCCTCGCGGGCCAATCGGACCACTATCGGTCTGGCTCGATTCAGGCGCGCGCTGACGAGCTTAACGCGCTCATCCGTGACCCGGATGTCCGCTGCATCATGTCGACCATCGGCGGCAGTAACAGTAACGCCATCCTGCCCTATTTGGACTATGACGCGCTTATCGCTGACCCCAAGATCCTCGTCGGCTACTCGGACGTGAGCTCGGTCCTCTTGGGCGTCTATGCGAAGACGGGTCTGGTCACCTTCTACGGGCCAGCCTTGGTCGCCTCCTTTGGTGAGTTTGCTCCGCTGGTTGACCAGACCTTCGATTACTTTTCATCGCTCGTGATGGCCAAAGATGCCACGCAGCATGTCTGTGCGCGCCCGGACGCTTGGACAGACGAGATGATCCCCTGGGAGGAGCAGACGCGCGCCAAAGCTCTTAGCCCCAACCCGGTTGAGTTCCTCGGTGATGGCCTTGTCTCAGGGCGGCTAATCGGAGGGAACCTCAACACGATGTGGAGCATCTGGGGCTCTGAGTACATGCCTGAGATCTGTGAGGGCGATGTCTTGCTCATCGAGGACAGCCTAAAGTCCATCGCCACTGTCGAGCGCCTCTTCGCCTTCCTCAAGTTGAGCGGCGTCTTCGATAAGGTCTCCGCTGTCCTCTTGGGTAAGCATGAGCTCTTCGATGATGGCGGCACGGGCAGGGCGCCAATCGATGTCCTCCATGAGGTCCTAAATGGCCAGGACCTCCCCATCGTCGATGGCTTTGACTGCTGCCATACCCACCCCATGCTCACCTTGCCCTTGGGCCTTAAGGTGTCAGTGGACTTTGACGGAAAGCAGGTCGAGGTCATGGAGCCTTGGCTTCGCTGAAATACGCGATGGAGATAAGCGAGAGGAGGGGCGAGCCGTGGGGGCTGACTTGGCGCTCGTGGTGAGGCGAAAAGCTCAACCCCACAGATGACTGCTCTGTGAAAGGGTGGGCGAACGTGTGAGACTGAGCGCCTTCGGTTCGCCAGAGGCTACGTATGCTCGTCGTGTTCGATTTAGATGGGACTTTGGTCGACTCGACCCAGGCGCTGCTTAAGGCCCATGACGCTGCCTGGGCGAGCGTCGGGCGCGCGCGGCCCTCGGACAAGGCCATCTTGGAGCTCATCGGGCTGCCGCTCACACACATCATGGCGACCCTCGGGCCTGAACATGACCCAGAGGCGCTGAGCGAAGCCTACTCCCAAGCCTATGTCGCCGCGTCAGCTGAGCATGAGCGTCTCTTTGACGGCATGGCTGAGCTCTTAGCCAAGCCCTTTCGGGCCGCGGTCGCGACCGGCAAGAGTCAGCGTGGCGCCGACCGGGTCGTGAGGCACTTCGGCCTAGAGGACCGCTTTGAGGTCGTCTTGGGCGGAAATTCTGTGCCGCGCCCCAAGCCAAACCCCGACATGTTGCACGCGATCATGGAGAAGACGGGGACCAAAGACCTGGTCATGATCGGCGACACGACCTTTGACCTCGAGATGGCCCACGCCGCCGGCGTCAAGGCCATCGGGGTGAGCTGGGGTCATCACTCCGTCGAGCGACTGAGCCCATGGGCGCCGGTGGTCGACACCGTCGATGAGCTGGAGCGACTGCTCGGGGTGTGAGCCAAGGGAGCGTTCACCTAAGGAGCCGCTCCAGGGGCTCCGCGTCAGGTGCCGCGCTGTGGCGTCAGCCTCGTCTGCATTGACCCCGCATCCTCGGTCAAGCTGCCCTTCGCTTAGGTCCTCAGTCGCCCTCGCGCTTGGTGAGCACCCCCCCCGATTGGAGCGTCAATTCCGGCCTTGGGACGCCTTCATCGGGTGATTGTTTGGCCACATGATGGCGATGATGCGCGCGGCGTGGCGACGCCTTGAGGTCGTCCGTGCCGTTGGCGTAGAGTCCGCCCATGATTGCTTTACGTACCCTGTGTGTCCTCTCCCTACTGCTCGTCGCCTGCGGCTCAGAGCCCGCTGAACCTGGCGCTGATGCTTCCGATGCCGTCGCTGATGTGACCGCCTCTGACGACGTGACGTCCACCGTCATGCCCGAGGACAGCGCCGGACCGCCGTCCGACAGCGCGGAGGTCGATGACGTGGCCGCTGGTGGCATTGACGCGGACGACGAGGCGAATACGCCGATCTCCTTTGGCCTCCCTGACCTCATGGGGGCGCGCACCGACTCGGTGGTCCCGATGCCGGGGCTCATCGCGGTGCAGCCTGCGGTGGCGGTGAGCGCTGAGGGCGAGACCTTGGTGGTCTTCACTGCCACGCCTGGCGCGGAGGGCGACTTGGGGATCTACGCGTCGCTCGCGGGTCAGGCGGCGATCCCCGTGAAGACCGAGCCCCCAGGGCAGCGCAACGAGCCCTCAGTGTGTCGCCTAAGCGGCGGTGGGTTCGCTGCCGCGTGGGCCTATGACGGCCAGGCCTACGGCTACACCCTCGGGGTCGAGGTCGCCGTCTTCGATAGCGACGGCGTGGTGGTGAAGGCCTTCGAGGTCACCACCGAGGTCGAGGGGAACCACTGGCTCGGTGCCGTCGGGTGCAGCCCTGAGGGTGGATTTACGGTCGTCGGGAGCAGGACAGACACGGATGACACGACCTTTGGCGTCTTCGCGCAGCACTTTGATGCAGCCGGAGAGGCGCTTGGGGCAGCCTTTGGCGTCAACCCAACACCCGAAGGCACGCAGGTGCAGCCGGTGGTGGGCATCGGCCCTGGCGGCACTGGCGTGGTGATCTATGAAGACGCGCCTGCGGACGGCAGCTACGCCCTGACGGCGCGCGGCATCGACGCCTCGGGCGCGGTCGGTGACACCTTCTCGGTCTTGTCGCTTGAGGGGACGGACTGTCTCAAGCCAGCGGTGGCTGTCAGCGCGGGGGGCGCCTTTGCCTATGCCGGGAACATCGGCACGCAAGTGACGCTCTTTCAGGTGCCGTTTGCCCAGTCGCTTGAGCCGATGGAGGCGCTTTTTGAGAGCACGGGGATCGCAGGCATGCCCGCGGTGACCTTCCTCGATGGTGAGGACGTCGTGGCCCTCGCGATGCTGACGAATTTCATCGGCGCCGGCGAGCCCTCGGTGACGGTTCAGTTGCTCGGTGAGGGGGTTGAGCCTCAAGCGAGCATGGTGTCACTCGGTGATGATCCAACGCTCCCTCCTTACCCACCGGCGATCGCGTATGGTGCGGGGACTCTCGCGGTCGCATGGACGCAGCGAACTGACGGAGGCTATGAGCTCCACCTGAGCGAGTTCGAGGCCCCTGTCCTTGCGCGATGAAAGCCACGGGGCCCCCCAGGAACAGCTGATGCAGATGGCGCTCAACCACGACGTCTCGATGCCCGCGGTCGGCTTCGGCACGTACATGATCAAAGACGGGCAGGCTCAAGTGTGCGTCAGGGCGGCGCTGAAGGCGGGCTATCGCCACATCGACACCGCCGAGGGCTACCGGAATGAGACGGGCGTGGGGCGGGCGCTCAAGGCCTCGGGGATCGCGCGCGACGCGCTATTCGTGACGACAAAGCTCTGGCCAGGGCGGCCTACTCGGGGGCGCACGGCCAAGGACCGCGCGGCCACGATAGCGTCCTGTGAACGCTCTCTGTCGAAGCTCGGCCTCGATCACGTCGACCTCTACCTTATCCACGCGCCCTTCGCGGGCCCTCAGCGCTTGGAGCAGTGGGAGGCGCTGCTCGAGCTCCAAAGGCAAGGCAAGGTGCGCGCGGTCGGGGTGAGCAATTTCAACCAGGCCCACCTCGACGAGATCGCAGCAGCGGGCTTACCCATGCCCGCCGCCAATCAAATCGAGCTTCACCCCTGGTCGCAGAAGCCGGCGCTGACGACCTACTTGGCCGACAAGGGCATCACGGCCATCGCCTACAGCAGCCTCGTGCCCTTGGCTCAGTGGCGCGCTCTCGAAGGGCAGAGGAGCGCCAAGACCGAGGCGATGCGACACGCGGGAGCCGACCCCAGTTCACCCTTCAAAGTTATGGCGGCGAAGTACGGGGTCACAGAGGCTCAGGTGCTCCTTCGGTGGGGGGTTCAAAGGGGCTACGCGGTCTTGCCTAAGAGCGTGAATCTCGCGCGTATCCGAGAGAACATCGACCTCTTCTCTTTTGAGCTCGACGCCGGTGACATGGCGGAGATCGCGGAGATGAATCGAGGTGGTGGCGTGGCTTGGAGCGCCGGTGATCCGACCTTGGCTGATTGACCCGAGGTGGGCAGTCGACGGGCCCGTCGAAGCTCGGTAGATTGTATAAGGTGATTGGAGTGGGCGGCGACTCTCTGCTGCGTGCGACTGATAGGAGGGAGCCGATGGAGACCACCCTCAAGGATGGTCAAACGCTTAGGATCTGTGTCGCGACCCCCGAGGACGCCCAGGTGATCCTCGCCTATATCGCGCAGAGAAGCGGCGAGAGCACCTTCCTCACGTTCGGGCCGGGTGAGTTCGAGATGACGGTCGAGCAGGAGGCTGAATTTCTGCGCGGATGCCATGGGAGCGTCAACCAGACCTATATCCTTGGCTTTATCGATGGCGCGCTGGTCGCGACGGCCAACGTGAGTGCGAGCGCCAGATCACGCCTTAGACACTGTGCTGAGTTTGGCATGTCGGTCAGGCGCTCCTCTTGGGGCCTGGGGATCGGGGCGGCCATGCTGGATTACTTGATTGCGTGGGCGAGAGAAAACCCTGTCCTCACCAAGTTCGATCTGCGCGTGCGCGCCGATAACACCAGGGCCATCTCGCTTTACCGGGGGCGGGGATTCATCGAAGAGGGCCTGCTGCGTAAGCAGTTCTTCGTGGACGGTGAGCACTACGACCTCATCGCCATGGGGATGGATGTGTAGCGGGGTGACTCGTATGACCTTGAGGAGCCGATGAGCTGGTCACTGTGTGCGGATGCCGATGAGTTCTTGGAGAAGAGGCGCCAGGTGTTGCTCTCTGATGAGTCAGCCAATTGCCTGGCCTGGGCTGCCATTGAGCGCTCACAATTAGAGGGACCGGACGGTGATGACTACACCTTCCTCACCTTTGATGACGAGCAATCTTCGTCCGCCCACGCCTTCATCAAGGTCAACGGTGAAGAGGAGCACTTGGTGCTGGGTCAGATGTCTCCTCCTCAAGCCGAGCAGTTGCTGGGGATTGTGGACTCTCAGGGGATATCGCTTGGGCTCGTAGAGGGTCCGCGGGAGGCGACGCTGGCCTTCGCTCAGGGGTGGGCGCTCACTGCGGGGCGGTCTCATCGCCTTCAGCTGAACCTAGGGCTCTACGAGTTGACTCACGTGAAGCGGATCGATCTTGAAGGTGGGCGCTTGTACCAGGCGACAGAGGCGGACCGAGAGCTGCTGACGGAGTACGTCATAGGGTTTTGTCGGGACTGCTTCCCCGAGCAACCGATCGTTCGTGAGATGATCAACGCGCGGGTCACGCGGTTCATCACTCAGAGGCGACTCTACCTCTGGCAGACGAGCGACAGAGAGCTTGTCGCGATGGCCGCCGTGGTCCGAGAGTCCCCGAACACCGCGAGCATCTCGTGGGTCTACACGCCCCCGAGCCATCGGAAAAAGGGCTACGCTGCGAGGATCGTCGCCGCGCTGTCACAGGTTCAACTAGAGAAGGGGAAGCGGGCGTGTAATCTTCACGCCGACCTCAGCAACCCGACCTCAAATGGCGTCTATCTGCGGATTGGATATGAGAAGATCGGCGAGCGGATCAACGTCAACCTCGGTCATGATTAAGTGGTGGCTATCTGGCTGGCCGAGGGGAGGCTTGTGAGCCTCTTATTCGGTCTTTTTTCACGCGTGAGCCCACAGGTGAGACCCCTCATACGGAGAGCACGATGAGCAAGTTGGCGTTAGTGACAGGCGCGTCGAGCGGCATCGGGCGCGCGACCGCGGTGCTCTTGGCTCAAAAGGGCTGGCGCGTTATCGCCCTGGCGCGGCGCGCTGAGGTCCTCAGCGAGCTTGCCGAAGAGGTCGGCGAGGCGATCATCCCCGTCGTCTGTGATGGCGGTGATGGCGAGGCGGTCCTCCGGATGTCTGACGATGTGCTCGCGACCGACGGGGTCCCCGATGTCATCGTCCACTGTGCCGGTGCTGGTCAGTGGAAGGAGATCGAGGACACCTCTCCCGACGACCTCGACCGCATGATGGCTGCGCCTTTTCGGTCTGCGTTTCACATCAACCATGCGTTTTTGGCCGCGATGATCGAGCGAGGCACCGGGCGACTGCTCCACATCAACTCCCCAGCGAGCGTGATGGCTTGGGGTGGGGCGACGGGCTACGTCACTGCGCGCTTCGCCCTCCGCGGCCTTAACGAGGCGCTCTGCGCGGACCTGCGTGGCACGGGCGTGTGGACCTCGAACGTGACCTTTGGCGAGGTGAGCTCCAGCTACTTCGACGCTAACCCGGACTCGCAGGCCAAGATCCCCAAGATCGCGTCCCTTGTCGGGGTCATGACTCCAGAGGCCTGCGCCAAGGTCCTGGTCAAGGCCATCAGGTCACGCAAGCGGGAGATCATCGCGCCCTTCATGCTCAAGCTCTTCTTCCTTAACTTCAGGCTCTGGCCCGGCCTCGTGCACTTCTTCATTGGGCTCACCCAGCGACAGCGTGTGCTCCCCCGCCGCTAAGCGCGGCCTTACTCGTCGCTCGCTGGGGGATCGGAGGGGAGCCCACAGACCACCGCTGTCTCACTCAGTGAGCTGCCGACCTCACCCCGGGTCGGGGCTTGGTAGGGCACTCGCTCGGATTGATCGCCCCCTGGCGCGTAACCAAAGACCGTCCCGGGGTAGCTGAAGGCCTCGCCGGACTCCGAGTTGGCAGGGCACCACTCGATGTCATAGCCGCCGCTGTGGGTGTAAAAGCCCTCGTAGTAGTCCTCGGGCAGCGGGTCAGGCTCCTCTTGGTGACTCCCGATGGTCACCTCACAGTCCAGGGGTTTGGTGCGCTTTCTCTCGTAGACTGGGATGGGCACAAACCCGACCTCCATCCCCACCGGAGGGGTCACGAGGAGCGCAGGGTCGATGTCCACCTTGGTACCGGGCAGGGCCGCTTCGCCTTGTGGTGCGTCGAACCAGCGGGGGAGCTCATCGCCCGATTGCTGCGCGGCGTGGAGGCGCTCGATGCGCGCCTGCATGAAGCACTTAGCGGCGTCCCGCTCGTCCTCGGGCAGCGACGCGAACACCTGGTTGAGCTCTGGTTGGTCGACGAAGCGGTACCAGCGGAAGCCGAGCCAGTTCCCGGACTTGGTGCGGGTGCAGTACAGGCGCGGATCGGCGGGCGCCGGGCCGGGGGTGTCAAAGCACGCTTGCTCGGTCTCGGCGGGGGGCCCGAGGAAGCTGCCGTCGTTCTTCCGTGTCCCCTCAAACGCGCGGAGCTCGAGCGCGGCCTTGATGTCCAGGGGCACCTCGGCGCTCGGGATCGCGGCTGGGGCCGTGCCGTCGGCGTTCAGTTTGATGTAGCGGTGACCCTCGCACCACCCCTCGGTGGCGTCGCAGTCGAGCTTGCTCGGGTCGAGGTCGAGGCGGGTGTGGCAGTGGGCGGCGTCCGTCGCGGCCTGAGCGGCGCCAGTGGCGTCGGGAGCCTTCACCCCGAAGCCCTGCCATACGACCTCGCCGTCCTCGGTCTCCATCTCAAGCCTGAGCTCGGCGTGGTTCGGATCGGGCAGGTTGCACCCCCCTCCGGGCGCTTGGCGCTCACTCAAGGCCTTGGCTTTGATGGCAGCCGCGGTTTGGGCCTCGGGCTCTCCGGTGCCAGACAGCATGGGCTCCATCGCCTCGACCGCCCAGTCAGTGTTGTACTGAGAGTGCCCGGTGAAGAGCGTGCTGGTGTCTTTCATGGCGCCATTGACGAGGTCCTTCGGGAAGGCCCAGCGGTTCGTGCGGCGCCAGGTCACCCCGTCGTCGTCGACCACCTGGATCCCGCCAATGCGGCCCTCAAATCCTTGGGCGACGTAGCCCACGAGCGCCCGTGGATCCGACCAGCTGACGCTCTCAGGGTGCCAGTTGATGCGGGAGTCCCAGAACCACGACGACATATACATGACAGGGCCAGAGAAGTTCCCGGCGTCGATGAGGATGGTCCAATAGTTGGCGTCGTCGGTCTCAGAGCGCTTGCCGATAGGGGTGCGGCTCAGCATGTAGCCCAAGAACCCGTTGACCGTGTCGTCGGCGAAGCTGACGAAGTCGTTCGGGATGACAAAGGTGTTGGCGATCCGCACCGCGCCCCCGAGGGTGACGCAAGGCTGCTCCCGGTCGTTCAGGAAGGTGCCGCCGAAGATCTCGTAGTTGGCGTTGGTCGCGCCGGGCAACATCCACTTCACCTGCGGCGTCTCGAGGGTGTACATCCAGTAGCCCATGCCACCCTCGATAGACCCTCGGACGCCACACTTGTCCTCCTCAGCGCAGCACCAGACGCTGCACCCCTCCATGCTCTCGTAGTCGGTGTAGCCGCACCCCTGGAGCTCGCCCGCCATGTCTGTCGCCGACGGCGCCTCCTCGTCGCAGACGAACCCGTGAGGGTGAACGCCGCAGACGTCGAGCCCGTCGGCCGGCATCGAGGGCTTACTCCACTGACCCCAACCTACCTCTTGGACCGGCGTGTCGCGCAGCAGATCAAAGGCCCGAATGTAGTAGCTCCAGCCGTACAACCCTTTCGCCGGGAAGGTGGCCTGCTCATAGTCCCATTCACTTGAGTGATAGCCCGCCAGGAGGTTGAGTTGATCGTACTCTCTAGGCCCGTTCACGAGGCAGAGGGACGTGTCTGTCCACACCTCGTCGATGAGCTCCTGGACCACCGTGCCCTCAGACTCCGGGCCGCATGGCGTCTCGCCGACCTTCAGCTCCGGGCCCTGCTCAGGCTCGCCCTCACAGGTCGCCGTGTCGGCCCATGCACCCGCGATGCACTCTTGGAGCAAGACCCCTTGGCCGGTCTCACCGCATGGTGTTGTCCCGCTCTGCGTGTCGCCATCGGCGCACTCAGGCGGCGCTTCAGTCGCGTCGGAGGGGCCCGCGTCCTCGGGGGGGCTCTCTACGTCCTCTTCAGGCTCTGGGTCCTGAGTGTCCTGCTGAGGTTCTGGGTCCTGAGTGTCCTCTTCGGGCTCGGTGTCGTGGGCGTCGTCACTGGGCGCTGAGGCCTCAGCGTCCTCTCCGGGTGACTCTGCGTCGTCGCTGGGCGCGGGGCTCTCCGTGGCGTCTGTCACCCCGTTCATCGCCGCATCCGCCGAGCTTGCGTCGGTATCAGCGCCCTCTGAGGAGGCGCACCCCGTGAGGAGTGACAGCGTGAGCCCTAGGGCGAGCAGATAAGTTGGTCGTGACATCGATCCCTCCGCGTTCCTGGCAAGGATAGCGCAAAGCTGGTGATGGGAAGCAACTGACCTCGCGGCCGACCCGGAGGTGACCCCTCTGTGACGTGCTGGTCAAAGGTGACGCGGTTCTGTAAAGACGGTCGTCGTCGCAGTGACCCATGTACCGCCCTATCTACCCCAGGAGCCTCTCATGTCTGTCTACACCCAATGGTCCACCGGTATCGAGAATCGAGACGCTGATGCGCTCATCGCGTGTTTGCACGAGGACTTCGCCTTTGTGCGCCACCAGTCGGGCAGCACGATGAACAAGGCCGAGATGTCGGAGATGCTCCGCGGGTTCATGTCCAACGACAAGGTCGTGGTCCATAGCAACCGCTGCCTCTACGAGAATGACGAGGTCTTCGTCGAGCACTCGGTGATGGACTTCGCGGATGGCAGCCGAGAGGCGGTGCTTGCTTTTAACCGCTTGAAGGATGGGAAGATCGTCCAGTCCGAGACGGGCGCCACTCCGATCGACGCCTAACACATCGTTATCATGAAGAGTTCGCTCCCGAAGCCCCCCCTCTTTCTCTTGAGTTCCTCACACTTCATTCGTTAGCCTGCGGTACATTTTTTTGGAGAGCGAGGAGACGAGTCATGATGGGTCCATTGCGTCTTGGTTTGGTGTGCGTCTTGGCAATCGCTGTGTTCGCCTGTTCGGACGATGGAGGCGAGGTGCCTGCCACTGACACTGCGATGGTATCCGGTGACGACGACAGCACGTCGTCCAGCGACGCCGCTGAGTCGACGGAGACAAGCGAGGCCACCTCAGACGCTGTGTCGACCGGTCCCGAGTCCGACGATACGGGCTCCGAGCCCGACCTCGAGGTAGCGGACGAAGCGGACACGGCCGCGGTCCCTGACGATTTCGCCTGGCCTGAGCCCACCTACGGGCTCTCTACCCAGACCGTGATGCATGACGGCCTGACCCGTGAGTACCTCCTCTACGTCCCAGCGTCCTACACCGGCGCCGTCGCAGTGCCCGTCGTCTTGAGCTTCCACGGCGGGGCGATGAACGCGTCGGCGATGATGGAGTGGACCTCAGACATGCGGCAACTCAGCGAGGACGAGGGCTTCATCCTCGTCTACCCCGAGGGGAGCCTCTTGGAGTCGGGAGACGGGCATTGGAACCCCATCCCACCGTCGGCGGACTCGAAGAGCGACACCGATGACTTCGGGTTTGTGGCGGTCATGCTCGACGCGATGGCCGAAGGCCACCACATCGACGCGACCCGGGTGTATGCCACGGGCTACTCGAATGGGGCAGGGATGGCCTACGGCTTGCTCTGCTACCTGAGTGACCGTATCGCGGCGGCTGCGCCGGTCTCGGGCTCGATGTATTTCGAGATGTCTGAGGGGTGCGAGGCGACTCACCCCACAGCGGTCGTGGTCTTTAACGGCACAGAGGACGAGGCGCGCCCCTACGCCGGGATGCCGCCTTGGTTCATGCCCGTCGAAGACGCGGTCGACTTCTGGGTGACGCACAACGGCATCACCTCAGCGGCCGCGATTGAGAGCTTCAACACCAACGGCGTGACTGTGGAGCGTCGCGTCTTCAGCGGCGAAGGCGGAGGCTCGGATGTCGCCCTCTTCAAGGTCATCGGCGGTGGTCATGATTGGTTTGATATCGACGTCGAGGGTGCCGACCTCGACCGCTTGATTTGGGACTTCCTCTCGGCCCATGACCTCTACGGCGCCATCGATTGAGCGTGCGCGACGGCTCGCCCCGTCTTCACGAGCGCCTCCAAGGTCTCGCTGAAGCCGGGCAGCCTCCCACGCCGCTCATGACCACGCTGACGCACGCGAGCCCGCCGCCGAGCGCAATGTCCATGGGCCTGACGACCTCCACCCAGAGGCCTCGCTGTGTGGCGTCACGGCGGCGATGAGCCTCGATGAGTCGACGGGCGCCGCAGAAGGGCCCCACGAGGGCGCAGGTGCTGACGGGCTACCTCAAGGCTCGAAGGGCCTCCTCGAGCCCCGCTCTCACGTGGACTCGCGCTTGCCGCCGTCATCGAAGAGCGCCTTTTCGCACTGTACCTTCAGGTGCTCTGTTCGGGAGAGGGTTGTCCCCACGATCTTGAAGCCGCGCTTGAGGTTCAAGATCAGCATCGCGGCGTTGTCTTGATGGGCCTCGGTGACCACGAACCGGAACCCATGGGTGCGGCACCAGTCTTCTTGGCGCTGCGCGAGCTCGGTGGCAATGCCGCGTCGGCGGGCTCGTAGTCGGACGCCGCCAAGTCGGCTCTCAAACGTCCGGGGATCGCTCGACCGGCCGAGCTTGTACCCGACCAGCAGTGGGCCCTCGTAGGCCAAGCACAGGTAGACCCAACGGTAACCCGCGAGCTCCGCGCGGATGAGCGTCATGTAGGCAGCCGGCTCGGCCGGCGGGCTCCGAGGCACGTGCAAGGTCAGGGCGACCAACTCAACGACCTCGGCGAGGACCTCATCACTGAGGGGCCCCTCGAACACGCGATACTCGATCTCAGCCACGTCAGGCCTCCTCATGACAGCGCCGAGTCGCCAGATAGGTGGCGGTCGGCTCGAGGTCATTGTACTCAGGTATGGACGCGACGAGAAGCCGAGCACGCGGTCAGCCTTACACCCACTCCGCTGCCAGGTCCTAGAGCGCGTCGACCCAAGCGGTCAGGAGTGCGTCGCCATGGGGATCCGCGAGCTCGGTGCCAAGCGCTGGCATCTGAGGCCCGGGGCCGCCTGAGAGGCGCTGAACAAGGTCGCTCCGTGTCGCGTTCCCGGGTGTCAGGACGTTCTGAGCCACCCCGGTCACGTAGGCCGGGGCCTCTTCAACGGTGGCTATCCCGGCTGCGGGGATGCTGAAGTTGAAGTCCTCTTGAGGGTCGTAGCACCGCGGGCCATCGGTGATAGGTCGCGTCGTGTTGTGGCAGTGGCTGCAGTTGGCGTGGAGGTAGCCGAGCGCGTCAACGTCTAGCTGAGAGGCCGGCAGCACGATCTGCTCTGGGACTGAGTCTACAAGCACGCCCGCGGCCTTGAGGTCGCTCACGTTTGCCTGGCCCTCGGGTGAGTCCCAGGCGAGCTGCACCGCGCTGAACCCAAGGACTCGGCTCGCGCGCCCCTCATGGCACCCCGAGCAGTCCGCGGCGCCCGGCACGTCATGCGCGGTGCCGCCCTGGTTGTCCCCGCCTTCGGGCATGAGGAAGGCGTCGCTTTGGTCCTCAGTCCAGAGGTACGCGCTGGCGGACCATGCATCGTCTTCGGGGCCTGTCTTCTTCAAGATGCGGGTCTCGACTCGGATGCCGTCACGGGTGAACTCCTTGAAGAGCATCGTACCCTCGGGGAAGCGCCACTGGTCCATGTCAGTGGTGTCGACGACGGCGCCCTCGGGGATCGAGAACCATCGACGCTTGGTCGCTCCATCGGTCCAGAGCTCAAAGCGCGGCTCATAGGCCCAGACACGGTCTGAGAGGGCCTCGGTGGCCATGTCGGTAAAGAGCCCAGCGTCGGATAACGCGTCAGGCAGAGCAGCGAGCGCGGCCTCGCTCGGCTCAGCACACTCGGTGAAGCCGTCATCGTCACAGGCACTCAGCAGGCCAACCAACGCCGCCAACGTCAGCACAATCAAGATGCGATTTAACACCAGGGACTCCTAGAAGGCAGTGCCCCTCCCAGCCCTTAGAGGCCCGAAGCACCGCATTTTGATCAGAAGCGATGCGCGCTAAACAGCATGAAAGGCCGATTGAGCGGTCTCTGTGAGTGGGTTTCAGGTCACGGGCAGGTCCAAAATGTGAGGTCAGCTCTCGCGCACCGCTTCATGAGTCGTGACGCTGCAGCGCCTGGTCACGCTGAACGTGACCTATGCTAGGTTAGCCCCCGGAATGCACACCGTAAGCGGTCCTTTTTTGGGTGAAGAGATGTCTTTGACGCGCGGACAAAAGGTCGGAGCTGGGAGCCTGGTGATCGCGGGGGGGGGCGTTCCGAGGCGAGAGGGTGCCATTTGTCCTGATTACAGAGACTTAGGATTTCTGGAGAGAGGGGCGGTTGCAACTCCCCGCTGGATCGAGTTGAGTAGTGCTCACCCAGTTACTTTGGCGTCCTTAGCTTAGCGTCGTCGGCAGATGTCGATGACTTCATCTAGTCTATTGAGGAGATCGATATGTCCATCAAGTACTTCGTCACCGCCCTGATGTTTGGCGCTTACATACTCTTGCTTGTCGGGAGTGGTGGAGAGAGCTCCGAGGAGCGCGCTACGAAGGTCGCGAGCCTGAAGTCCGCGACGGCCGAGCAGCTGAACACCAAGGAGCTCGTGGCGATGTTCAAGATGGGGAGCGACAACACCGACCTCCAGCGCGACGCCAAGGAGAAGGAGCTCAAGGGCAAGGTGGTCCAGTGGAAGGTTGAGGTCTACGAGGTCAATGCCGACGGCGAGTCCTGCTACAAGATTCAGACCTCCGGTACCGACACCTACCCGGGCACGTTCATCAAGGCGTGCAATGCGGACGATCCGGGCGTCGCTGCCATGGTCCCTGGCCTCAAGACCAAGGACGTTATCAACGTCAAGGGTGTGATTAACGGGACGTTCATGCGCAACTTCGAGCTCGATCCGGCCATCGTGACGAAGTGATCGCCAAGGGTGGTGTCCTGCCTCGCCCCGCCTGCTGGGTTGGACGAGGCAGACAGTGCCCGGTGAGCGGCGGTCGGTCATGGGTCTGAAGGTCACCCGGTTCGTTGGCGTCCACGTCATCGGACCCTTGTTGATCGGAGGGGCCATCTACATCCTCTGGCGGAGCACCGATATCGTGCTCTTCGGCTGGCTGGATGCCTTGGGCGCGACCCCGTGGGTGATCTCTGCCCGTGAGACGGCCGCCCATTGGGGCCGCTCGCTACCCCGCGATGTCCTCTACGCGCTCCCCGACCTCCTGTGGGTGTACTCGGCGACCGCCTCGTTCCATGTCTTGGGGCCAGGCACGACCCCACGAGGCCGAACCTGCTGGTCGATGCTCGGCGTCGGTACCGGGCTGCTGCACGAGACAGGCCAGGGGCTGGGCGTCTTTCGCGGCACCTTCGATCCGACCGACGTCCTCGCGTACGGCCTCGGTTTTGCCTTGGCGCATCACGTCGCCCGACGCTTTATCGCCAGGCGCGCCCCGACGCCTGACGCGCCCCGTGCGCCCAGCGCCTGGCGTGACCTCGTGCACTTGGCTCGACCGCTCTTGGGGCTCTACGTGTCCGCCCTCCTGGCCCTGGGCTACGGCCTCGCGCATTGGGACTACGCGCTTAACCCGCGTCGAGGGGGAGAGCTCCTGACGCTTTGGCTGGGGTGGATGGCGCTGCACGTCGGGACGATCCTCTCGAACGCCTGGAGGGACAGAGACGTTGGCCCTATCGCGATGGGCACCGCCCGACCTGTCCACCCCGAGACGGGGGAGCTCGCCTTCCTCGCGCTCGTCGGAGCGACGGTCGTGGGGCTGTCACAGCTCGATCGGTCCGGGGCCCTCTTGGTGCTCTGCGTGGCGCTCGCCGCCCTCTACTCTTGGCCCGTGAGGCCTTGGAAGGGGCATTGGCTCCTGGGTCCCCTGGTTAACGTCGTCGGGTACG
>JBMYRH010000017.1:0-14777 GCA_049602155.1 Myxococcota bacterium
GGCACCGCAGTCGAGGACTGCGCTGGGGACTGCAACGGCACCGCAGTCGAGGACTGCGCTGGGGACTGCAACGGCACCGCAGTTCTAAATAATTGCGGCGAGTGCACGGTGCTGACGACCGAGATCTGCGACGGCATGGACAACGACTGTGATGGCGACACCGACGAGGGGCTCGGTTCAACCTGCACAGCGGGGACAGCGCCCGTCGACTACGACAACTACGCACGCACCCCGGGGGCCACGTATACGCCCACGCCAGAGGCAATCCCCGTGCCCATCGCCCTCTGCAACTCGATGAACGCCATCGCGCTCCCGAGCCAGGCCGGGACTTGCATGGTCCCTGAGGGGAGCTGCGCGATCATCGCGCCGGGGGAGACCCTGCTCTGCGATGGGACGCTCATGGTGCACGGCCTCCTGTGGATGCAGTCGTCACCTGACGCAGGGAAGACGCTCCTCGTGACCGACGCGGTGCACGTCATGGAGAGCGGCGCGTTCTTTGTGACAGGGGCCGACGCTGCGACGCCTGCGAGCGATGCAGAGGTCTTCTTGCGCCACAGCTACTGCGGCAAACCGGAAGACGACCCCGAGCCCTTGGACGAGGCGACGCAGGCCTGCCGCGCCAAGGGTCAGCTGATGTCGATGGGAGGGCTCGTGAAGATCGCCGGCACCCCGAAGACCCCCTGGAGCCTCCTCGTCGAGGACTCGGCGGCGACCCACCTCGTCAGCCCCCAGAGCATCCGAGTCGACGCCTGCGACGGATGGCAGCTGGGCGACGCGCTGACCATCGCCGCGACCGGCGGCGACGCCATGGACTGGCACAGCGCCATCGCGCAGCCAGGCTGCGCAGAGGAGGACTGCTCCCCTGCGTTCAACTTCAAAGCCGAGCGCCGCGCCATCGCGTCCGTCGTCACGGAGGCTGAGGGCACCTGCCTCGTGGAGCTCGACAGCGCGCTTCGGGTGAATCACCGCGGCGATCCCGCAGCCGAAGGTTCGGCGATGCCCCGGCTCCAAGCCGAGGTCATGAACCACACCCGCAGCGTGATGATCACAGGGGGCTACCTCGAAGATCCCACCGACCCCTCGACGCGCGTCGCGACCTCCTACGACTACGCGAACGACGGCGCACCGATGGCGAGCTACGGCCCCAACAACGAGCCGACACCGTGCCGCACTTGCGCCGCGCCCGCCCCCGACTGCGACAGCCCAGACCAGTGCCTCTCCTACGACGTCGGCGACAAAGAGAACGACCAAAATCAAGTGAAACAGTTCTGCGGCCCCGGGTGCAGCACGCTCGGCGCCCAAGGGGTGACCACGATGCAGATGTGGGGTGGCAGCATGCAGGTCTCGCACGCCGCAGTGAGTCACTGCGGGAGGCGTGAATTGGCCGCCTATTGCCTCCACTTTCACCACCTCGGCGACGTCACACACCTCGTCGAGTCCGGCCAGGCGTCCCACAGCTCGTACTTCATCGGAAACGCAGTCAGTGACGGCATCAACAAAGGGATCACCGTCCACGGCACGCATCGGGCCCTGGTTCAGCAGAACGTTGTCCTCAACCAACGGGGCCCCGGCATCTATATCGAAGACGGGAACGAGCTCTTCAACGTCATCGAGGAGAACGTCGTCATCTGCTCAGAGCTCTCCGCAGCGGGCCAAATCGGCGGTATCCACCGCAACAGCCTCTGCCGTATCAAGAACGTCTCCAACCGCTATCAGACCAAGGACAGCGACTACGACGAGGTCTCCGGGCTCTACTTCTTGGCGCCCGCCAACCACGCCATAGGCAACCGCGTCTCGGGCTACGACAACGGAATGTACGTCAACGTCAACACCTCAGGCCACGCGGGCCTCGGTGAAGCCCAGGGGCAAATCTGCCCCACCGCGATGCCCTTCGGGCGCACCATCGGCAACGTCTTTCACAACAACGCTGGCTTTGGTTGGTACGCCAACCGGGCCTACCCCCAAGACATGCTGGCCCTCGGTGGTCTGGTGACCGACCCCTCCGGTGAGAGCGGCACTCCGGGGACCGTCGCTGACTGGTCACTCTGCCTGCCCTACTCCGAGGCTGGCGACGACCAGAGCTTCAACGTGCGAATCGAGCAACACCTCGAGTACTTCAACGACTTCTCAGCCGGCGTCTACGACATGGGCGACGTGTCCATGGAGGACTACACCGTCTACGGGAGCAACAAGGGGCTCTATTGGAAGACCTATCGGCGCGGCCTGAACTCGGGGCCGCTCTGCGAGGACTGCAGCTTCATCCGGACAGGGGTCGAGGCGCCCGGTGGGAGCGGCCACGTCGAGTTCGCTGCGTCCAACTTCTATTTCCATGGCGGCAACGACATTCAGCTCAACCACCACTGCAACGTCGACAATGACACCGGCGGACTGTGCGCGTCGCACTTCGACTTCCGCTCCGGGAGCTTCTTCACTCACGATCCTCCCACGAACACCTACCTCCCAGGGAGCCCACGCTTCCGGTCCGGCAAGCTCCCTACCGCGAGCTTGGTCTTCCTCGACGGTCAGCGCACGCTCTTGCACCGCTCGAGCACCCTCAACAGCCTGGGCTTTGACCTCGACGCTGAGATCGACGCGGGCCGCTGCAGCCTCGCCACAGAGTTCTTCAGCCAGGAGGGGTGGTACGTCTGCGACGACACCCTCCCCGGGAGTCAGGGCGCAGCCGCATTGAACCTGCGCATCGTGCGTATCTACTCCCCCGATCGCGGTGATCTGACGCTCACCAATCACGGAGAAGGCGACGCCAGCTACACCATCCCATACATCCAACATGGCGAGCGGAGCGGAGGCGCCACCAAGATGGGCTACATCCCCAACTGCTCAGGCCCTGGGTGCGCCAACTATATGCAGACCTCCGGGTACGTCTTCGTCCTGCCCGAGGAGGCCGAGGTGAGCCTGAGCTTCGGCGAGCTGTTGACCGCAGAGACCCCCCTCTACGATCTCTTGGCGGTGGAGTACTCCGAACCCCAGATGGCGCCAAGCACACAGGTCACGTTCCGAGCGCTCAGCGGTACGGCGCTGATGGACAGCACCATGCCGTGTACCATCACCTCGGTCCATGACCGTGCGTTCATCACCCCGTATGGCGCCGTCAGTGGAGCGGCCGGTGCCTGGTACAACGAGTGCGGTATGGCCTGGCCGCTCGAGCACCCATACTCGGCGTTCATCCAGGGGGCCTATCAGGGGAGCGATGCCCCACCACCGGTCGATCCAATCGACCCGATCGACCCTGGGGAGGTCGCGCCGACGGACGCACCGCCCGGCGCCCCAGCTGGACACCCTGCGCCAGTGAATGTCCTGAGCCTCTTCTCTTGGCTCTTTGAGGACGCCTTGACCGAGGTCGACGGGGCCATCGACTGGTTCCCAGCGTGGTCCCCGCAATCCAGTGTCAACTTCGAGTTCACAGACGCCTCCGAGTTCTCAGAGAGCGACACCCGCGTCCTGCAAATCGTGCTGCCCGCCGGCGCCGACTACGTGGGCCTCTTCGAATTCCCTGGAGGCGCGCCGCTGGTGCTCGACGACTACGACCGACTGCACTTCCAGATCTGGAGCCCCAACATCACGGCGTTGACGGTCAAAGTGCGCGACTATGGCCCCAATTTGGTCTGGGACGCCGCGGGCGATGATGTGGAGCTCGCCAAGCCCATCACCAATGACGACAACTTGGCGCCGGGTCAATGGCGCACAATCGACATCGATCTCAACGAGCTCTTCACGCCAGGCACGACACGCCGATTAGGGCAGCTCCTCATCCAGAACATCAACGCGCCCGGCAGCGGTCAGTTCACGTACCTGTACCTCTCGAATGTCTACTTCTGGAGAGAGGCCCCCTGACGACGGCTTAAGCAGCCCTGACCACGAAACACTCAGTCGACGTCACCCGAATCGATACGACCACGGCACGCGCAAAGCGAGTTGCACAGCGACAACCGGCTCCTCGACAGACCCCGCAGGATTGACGACACTAAACCTTCGGATGTTCAGGGAGCGTTCATGAGAGCTGTGTGGCGATTTGGCTGTGTATCTTTGCTCTTCCTCTCAGCCTGCAGTGGCGCGGACCCGACGAGCCCAAACGAAGGCGCGGCAGACGCTGCTCAAAGCCCTGATGTGGCAGCAGCAGCCGACGCTGGAGCCACCCAAGACATTGTGCCCTCTGCGGACACGCCTGAAACGCCCGACGACACGAGCGTCATCGCCCCTGACGACGCCATCGAGCCAGACGACGCCACCGAAGGCGACGCCACAGAGCCAGATGACGCCACAGAAGGCGACGCCACCGAGCCAGACGACGCCACCGAGCCAGACGACGCCACCGAGCCAGACGACGCCACCGAGCCAGATGACGCCGTCACGCCTGCTTGCGAGGTCAGCGCGCCCTGTGACGACGGGAACCCATGCACGGTCGACGACATCTGCAGCGTGGACGCTGAGGGAATCGCAGCCTGTACCGGAACCCCCATGGACGTCGACGACGGGAACCCATGCACCGAGGACCTCTGCCTAGAGGGCGAGGTCTACCACGGCGACCTCGACGACGGCCCCTGCGAGATCGACGACCCATGCTCGGAGACGGGCGTCTGCGCGAGTGGACTCTGCTTCCCGGAGACCCCCTGCGAGTGCTACGCCGACAGCGACTGCGCCCAACCCGGCAACCTCTGTGACGGCATCGCGTTCTGCGACACCTCCGGCGACACACCGATGTGCGCCATTCAAGCCGGCTCGCCAGTGATCTGTGGCCCCGCAGTTCAGCTCTGCCACACCGCGACCTGCAACCCCGAGAGTGGCGCCTGTGAGGAGGTCCCCACAGAGGACGGCGCGCCTTGCGACGATTCGAATGCATGCACGGATGGAGATCAATGCCTCCTGGGCTTCTGTGGTGGTGACACCGTCACCTGTGACGACGGTGCCTTCTGCAACGGGCTAGAGACGTGCAGCGCCACAGACGGATGCCTCCAAGGCACAGCGCCCAACCTCGACGACGGCGTCGACTGCACTGTCGATGCCTGCGACGAAGAGACGGACACCGTCCTCCACACGGTCGATGACGCCGCGTGTGACGATGAGACGTTCTGTAACGGAGCCGAGACCTGCGACGCAACTGAGGGGTGTTTAGCCGGCACAGCGCCGGAGCTTGATGATGGGGTCGCGTGCACGGTCGACACCTGCGACGAGGACGCCGACATGGTGGTCCACACCCCGGATGACACCCCGTGTCAGGCCAGTGAGCTCTGCATCACAGACAGCTGCGACCCTGTTGAGGGGTGTGTCCAGAGCGTCACGCTTGGCTGCTGTGGCAATGGGATCACCGAAGAGGCGGAGGGGTGTGATGACTCGGGCGAATCAGAGGCATGTGATTCGGACTGCAGCGAAGTCGCCTGTGGAGACGGGCTCCTCAACGTGACCGCGGGCGAGCTCTGTGATGACGGCGCTGAGTCTGAGAGCTGTGACACCGACTGCACAGCCCCGTCCTGTGGCGATGACCTCGTCAACGCCGCGGCCGGCGAAGCCTGTGATGGTGACCTCGCCTGTACAGACAGCTGCACCCTCATCGCTCAGGTCTCAGTGACCGTCACTCAGCCAATGGCCTACGAAGGGGGCGCTGTCCCAGCCACGGTGCGCTTGGATCTCGTCGAGGCCGTCACGTACGACACGCACGTCGCGATCACCACAAGCGGCAGCGCGCTCTCAGGCGACGACTACACCTTGAGCGTAGGCGAAGCGCTTGTCAGCGACACGGTCACCATCCCGGCGGGGACAGACAGCGTGGTCTTGGCCATCACCCCGACAGTGACCTCGGAGATGGAGCGCACTGAGTTATTGACGCTCACCTTAGAGCCCAACGACGACATCATCCTCATCGACGGTCAGGCACGCGCGACGGTCACCCTCGTCGAGCACGGGCCGTCGCCGGGCGCGGTCTATCACGTGGCTGAGGACGGCGACGATGCGGCCGCAGGCACGCTTGAGGCGCCGTTTAAGACCCTTGGGTTTGCGGTGAGCGTCCTCTCGGCCGGTGACACCCTCTTCGTGCACGACGGCACCTATTTGAACGCCGGGTTCAGCGAGGACCACGGTGAGGACGGCACCGCGCACAATGACAACGGCGTCATCGCGCAGGTAGAGGTCTCGGGTGACGCCGAGACCTGGACGCGGATCGCGGCCTACCCGGACGGCAACGCAACCCGACCGCTGCTGCGCTTTGATGGCGAAGGCGGCATCCAGCTCAAGCCTGGGTCGAGCCACGTCATCATCGAGGGCTTGGAGATTGAAGGGCCCAACCGAGTCATCCGCCATGAGTGGGCCCACGCGCATCGCTGGAGCAAAGAGGCCCTCTACATCGGCCGGGGCTTTTTCACCTGGGGCCCTGTGCATCACATCGTCGTCCGAGACTGTGATGTGCACCACACCCCGAACTCGGGCATCCGCTTCAACAAGGCGGACTACGTGCTGGTCGAGGGCAACACGGTCTCAAACGCCACGTGGTGGTCATCGAGCGCGGAGAGCGGCATCGTGGTCGCGACCGCCGAGCACGTCGACGAACTCGACGTCGTGAAGATCCTCTACTCCGGTAACACGGTCTACAACAACTGGAACTTCATGGAGTTCTGCAGCGGACCGCTCGAGGGCAGCACCGAGGACGCCTACGGCAACTGCGACCACTACACAGGCGGCATCATCGACGGCCAAGGCCTCTACGTCACCCGCAACAACGACACCTACCTCCACGGGCGCATGCGCTTTGAGAACAACGTCGCCTTCAACAACGGCTTCGGCGGCGTCGTCTATCACAAGACCGACCGCGGTGAGCTGGTCAACAACCTCGTGTTCATGAACGGCTCGTACCCAGGGACGAGCCGCTACACAGGGCTCACGCTCAACACCGCGGATGACGTCCTCATACGCAACAACATCGTCTGGGCGCGCGAAGACGGCGACTACGCCATCAAGAACAACGGCAACGCCAGTCAGGTCGTCACGACCCATAACTACGTGGTCGGGAAGACCCAGTTTGGGAGCGTGAGCGACAACACCATCGTCTCCATGGTCGATGCTCCCCCCTTCGATGACTTCTTCACGCAGGTCACCGGCATTGCGGACATCGCCCCGGACCCGAACGCGCTCATAGGCCCGAGCTCGGCCGCGGAGATCGACGGCGTCCTAAAGAGCCTGGAGCTCGACTTCACTCCGCTTTCCACCTCCTGGCAGGTCATCGACGCCGGCACCGCCCAAGGCGCGCCACCGATTGACGCCAAAGGGACCATGCGCCCCCTTGATATGGCGACCGACATCGGCGCCTATGAGGTCGCCGCGGACGCCCGATGTACCGAACAAGGCCTTGAGAGTGGCGCCCAATGTGATGATGGTCTCGCCAGCACCAAAGACGACACATGTGGAGCGCACGGCGGCTGTCAAGGCGCCCCCTACAGCTGTACCCCGCAGCAGTGTGAGGCCAGCGGACAACACAACGGCGTCGACTGTGACGTCATCTACAGTGCCTCTGGTGTCAGCTGCGATGACGAGAACCCCGCCTCGATTTACGACACATGCGATGGTGATGGCGGCTGCCAAGGGACCACCCCGCCCGACGTCTTGGTCCACGCCCACTTTGAAGACCAGGCGCTGGGGAGCTACTCCCAAGCCATGCTCCCCGAAGACTTCGAGGACGCTCAGTCCTGGAGTAACGGCCTTGATGAGGGTCGCGTCACCATCATTGAAGAGGATGGTCAGCGCTTCATGCGCGTGAGCTACCCCACAGGCGGGGTCGGGACCGCGCTCGGGGGGACGCAATTCAAGGTGCCGCTCGGTGGCCAGTACGAAGAGCTCTTCATCTCTTATCGCATCCGCTTTGGCGCAGGCTTCGACTTCGTCAAAGGGGGGAAACTCCCCGGCCTCTGTGGCGGAGATTGCAACACCGGTGGCGACGTCCCCGATGGCACCGATGGCTTCAGTGCGCGGCTGATGTGGCGCACCGGCGGCAACGTCATGCAGTACATGTACATGCCTGACCAGGTGAACCAATGGGGTGACAACCTCTATTGGTCCGAGGGTGGTCAGCGCTACTTCGACCCAGGTGCTTGGCATCAGGTGCAGACCCGCATCGTGATGAACACCCCGGGCGAGAGCGACGGCATCATCCAATCATGGTTCGATGGTGAGCTTGCGCTCGATAGGGGCGATGTCCGCTTGCGTGATGTCGACACCTTGGCGCTCGACACCATCTACTTCAGCACTTTCTTTGGCGGCAGCGGCGAAGACTGGGCGCCGACGGCCGATGAGGTCGTCGATTTTGACGACCTCGTCGTCTCGACCGGCCCCGTGTCCTTTGAGCCCGACTCGGGCGCTGTGGACTGCGCGCAGCTCAACCCCGACTGGGCACTATGCGACGACGCGCTGGCGTGCACCGCTGACAGCTGCGATGCCGTCACCGGCTGCGTGCACACACCCAACGATAGCCTCTGCCTGGATGACGACCTGTGTAACGGGACCGAGGTCTGCATGCCTGAGCAGGGTTGTGCCCTGGGTCCGGCGCTCGACTGCGACGATAACGATCCTTGCACCATCGACTCCTGCGACCCGCTGACCGGCTGTCAGCACGAGCTTGGACCACCAGGACCACAAGGGTGCACCACCGAGTGGGGCCTCATCAGCGAGAGCCTCTTCGACAAGCTTGAGCTCTTACCCGCTCCGCCCGAGGCGACGCTCGACATCGAATGGCCAGAGCATATCGCGCAGCTCAGGTGGGACACCCTCGAAGCTCAAGACCTCCCCCAGGGCTGGGGAGCAGAGCCAGGGTGCAGCTCAGGGTTGTGGGACCCCGAGCGGATCACCGCAGGCGCGCAGTACCTTGGCGCCAACGGTCAAGAGAAGTGCTGGGCTGCCGTGGGGAACGGCAGCTTCTATGGCGGCTCCGATGCGCGCTACTTCTACTTCCGTAACCGAGACAAAAACTCGCTGAGTGACCCCATTGTCGGTGACCCGGCTTGGGTCCAAGCGCGCTTCCCCGTCCCGCCTGGACACGTCATCCGTACGGTCGACTTCGAGCTCTACACCCTTCGACTCTTCGGGTTCCCGCCGGAGCTGTGTTTTGACAGCTGGACACAAGAAGACGGGAGCTGCGACTACAACACCCTCGAGCCCTGGGGAGACAGCGACGCGGGCCTGTACATCCTGTGGACCGTGCCTGGCGCGAGTCACTACGAGGTCACGGGGCCTCACCTGCCGACCGAGGCGCCCGGGGACTGGAAGACCGTGACGCTCTCACCGGAGGTGCCCGAGGCCCTCGCGGACGCCGAGGAGCTCGTCGTCACCCTCTTCGTCTACCGACAGTACCCGAGGGTCTGTTGGCATAAGGTGGACACTGAGACCGGTGAACTCCTCCTCGATGACGAGGGTGAGCCAATCAAGACCTGCGCCGATGGCTACGCGGGCCATAACCTGCGCCTGAACGCCATCACCATGGAGACCGAGGCCAAGGAGATCTCTGAGGCCGATGAAGGTCCCCCTGTGACGCACCCAAGGCTCTTCGGCACCGATGCGGAGTGGCTCGCAGACCACGCGGCCCTTGAGGAGATGCCGTGCGCCAACATCCCACAATCCGATGGGGTCATCGGCGACCTTGAGAACATCAAGAACCTCTGGGACATCGCGACCCTAGGTGCGCGGCCCTGTAAGGATGAGGAGGTGCCCACCCTGGCCGACCACCCCGACACCGCCCCGTACCTGCAGGACATCGAGGCGCTTAAAGAGGCCGACGCATGGGACCCGAACCCCCTCGGAGCCCTCCACGCGATCCGGCGCGCTAAAGCGTGCTTGGCAGGACCTGAGCCCGAGGCCTGTCAGAGCACCCCTGAGGACCTCGCCACGCTCATCGCCGCCTTCAAGACCGAGGAGCTCGCGACCATCGACGATGCGGCCTGGTGCGCCACCGCGTGCAGCGTCGGCTTCGACCTACAGACCGGCCCCTTGATGTTCCGCTGGGCCATCTTCGCCGACACCCTGTGGGGTGACTTGACCCCCGATGACCATGCGGTGCTCGACGCCAAGCTCGGCGTGATGATCGACAACTTCCTCGCCCTCGTTGAGAGCCATCACTGGGCGCTCTTCAATGGCAACAACTGGACGCCAGCGCTGGTGCACGGGGCGCTCGCCTGGGCCATCGCTTACTACCATGAGGACCCCCGTGCGCCCGAGGTCGCGTTGCTCGGGATCGGCACGATGTGGTGGCACTTCGACATGTGGAAAAGCGACGGCGCCTATGAAGAGGGCGTGTCCTACGGCGGACACGACATGACCCTGCTCTACAAGGTCGTGCAGCTCTACAAGAAGAGCTTTGGCACCCCGCACTTCATGCCTTGGGCCCACCTGAAAGGGACAGGTCGCTGGTACGTCGACACGATGGCCCCTGACGGCTGGACGCTCGACTTCGGTGACTCCAATACGCACCACGCCTGGAACACCAGCGCACCGCTGCTGGGCGAGTTCGCTCATGAATGGGCGCTTGACCAGACGAGCGAGGTCGATGCCTGCGTGGTGCGAGACTACTGGATGCGTAAGTACTACTTCCACGGCTTCAATGACCCCTGGATGATGCAGCCGTGGATGGCTCGGGATTGGCTCGGCCTCATGGCGGAATGCGACATCGAGACCCCGGCGACCGAGATCGCCACCTACCCCGTGGGCGGCTGGTCCATGTTGATGAGCCACAACCCGGAGAGCTCGGGGCTCACCGATGCGCTGGAGGAGCACCATAAAGGGCATGACGCCGACAAGACGATGCTCGCGGCGAGCTCCGTCCCGAACACCTACTCGCACATGGAGGCAGACTTCGGCTCGCTCATCTGGTCAGCCTTTGGGTCACGGCTGATCGCCGATATCGGCTACGGCAGCCAGGCGAAGGACATCTACTCCGTCGAGAAGCTCATCGACGGTGTCGCCTACGAGCAGAGCGACAACAACCCGATGGGGCACAGCACGCTCTACATCCCTGAGGCGACCTTCGAGCATTCAAGCACCGGCTTGCTGCAGAACACGAGCCAGATCAAGGGCGGCATTGGCACCATCGAGGCGTCTCAGTGGGGAGCCCTCAAAGGCGTCCATATGGACGGCGCATTCGTTTACGGCAAGGTCGAGGGTAACCCTGCCTACGCGGAGGCCGAGGCCAATGGCTGGCTAGAGTCCTTTGACCGCTGGCTCTTGCAGCTCCCGGGCGGCCACTTTCTGGTCGTCGACAGCATCGTCGCGCGCGCAGACCGCGGTCCAGTGAGCGCGGCGGAGACCTGGGTCTTCAACCACGACCCGATGGACGATCCAGCACAGGCCTGCAAGTACAACGAATTGCACGTCGAGGTGACGCGCATCGACGATGGCACCGTAGAACTCAGGCCCTCATGCGTGACGCTCTTTTATGCCGATGAGAGCACGACAAAGGCGCAGATCCTCGCAGCCTCCATCGTCCCCGGCGCCTTCAACGAGCCCGAGGTCTTCGAGAACCGGAAACAATGGAGCGGCAGCACCATCCACAATCGGGTTCGCTACACCCCTGAGGCCCCCTTCACCCAGGACACCCGGGTCTTCGCGCTCATCGCTTCTTCTAGCGGAGACACCTTCCCGGAGGCCTCGCTGGAGGTGACCCCTTGTGCGAACACCGACGACGCCTGCTTTGCTCTCACCCTGGACGGAGAGGTCACTACCATCCACCTCGCTCATGACGGAGAGCGCCCGGTCTTAAGCAGCACGGAGACCTGCGGTGACGGCTTCATTCACGGCAATGAGAGCTGTGATGACGGCAACCTTACCCACGGTGATGGCTGCAGTGACACCTGCGCTATCGAGGCGAACTTCGAGTGCGAAGGCGAGCCAAGCCTCTGTCACTGAGGCGACGCTTGGTTCGGTCCGAACTGCCATAATGAGCGCCGCACGACGCTGCTGGAGTGCGAGATCGCTGTCGGTGAGTGCGACAAGGTGCTCGTCCCCAATGATCAGGGTCAGTTCATCCTCCAAGGAGAAGGGGGCTGGGAGGTGACCGATGAAGACCTCTCCGGTCAGACCGTGTGCATCCCAAGCGGCGCTTATAGCCACATGAACTTCCAGGGGCTCAAGGGCAGTGAGGGGGCGCCAATCCTCATCACCAACTGCGGCCAAGGCCGGGTGGTCATCGACGCCGAGGGCGCCTACGCGGCGCTCGGCGCCGACAGAGCCGCCCACCTGCGTATCCTGGGCACGGGCGACCCGGGAGAGCCCTACGGCTTTCACTTCAAAAACGCGGGCTCCTGGACCGCAGTCATCAAGATGAAGGAGGGCGCCACCCATATCGAGATCGGCTATGTCGAGGTCGAAGGACCTGGCTATACAGGCATCGCCATTCAGGCCTACCCCTACTGTGACGCGTCACTTGGGCGCGACTCCTTCACCCAGTACGACACCCACGTGCACCATTCCTACGTCCACGGCGTCTCCGGTGAGGGGCTCTATCTCGGCCCCTCTCACTATCACGAGGAGATCTCACCGACCTCCATCTCAGCGGCCTGCCCTGAGGGCTTCCCCGAGGCGGCGCTTCGCGGCGTCGAGGTGCACCACAACGTCATCGAGGACACCGGGCGCGACGCCATCCAGGTCGGCGCGGCCATCGAGGGGATGCGCATCCACGACAACATCATCCGTCGCTATGCCCTGCAAGGCGACTGGGGCCACACCGGCGGCATCCAGATCAACCCGGGCTCAGTCGGCCACGTCTTCAACAATCATATCGACGCGACCGGCCTTGAGACCTTCGATAACGCCTTTCAGGTCGCTGGCGGCGTCGACGGCCCGACCTATATTTACAATAACGTCGTCATCGGCAGCGAGGTCCCCTTCCTCAAGCTCAACCGCATGGGTAACCCCGAGAGCCCCGTGTACGTGATGAACAACACCTTTGTGCTCAACCCCGAGAGGAGCTCCACACTCTCGATCGCCTGCGCAGAGGCTTGGGAGCAGCCCTTCTTCATCACCAACAACATCTTCACCGAGTACGCCTACGTCGGGACCTTCATCTATGAAAACGTCGACGGCGTGGCGTACAGCAAGATCATCGGCGACCAGAACGACAACTGCCCCATCAACGGTGAAATCTACCTAAACGGACCGGACACCGACCAACAGATTCCCGGCAACCTCTACCTCAAAGACTCACAAGATGTGGGCTTCGCTGCCCTCCACCAAGGCGACTATCACCTGCTAGCGGACTCACCAGCGGTCGGCACAGGCGAGGACTTGAGCGACCTCGTCACAGACGATTACGACGGTCAGGCGCGTCCTGCTGGGCCTTTCGACCAGGGCGCCTACGTCTACATTGAGGACTAGCTCGGCTGCGAAGATACGACCGTCTGTCGAGACGCGGACGGCGATGGCTACGGAGGTCCCGATGACGCGATGTCCGCCTGTGGCGCTATCTCAGGCTACATCGCCGATGGAAGCGGCTGCTGCGACAGCGACGCAGATGCCTTCCCAGACAACGGCCTGAGCGCCACGGTGCCGAATGACTGTGGGGACTACGACTACGACTGCGATGGCGAAGAGACCTTGGGCGAATCAGGGACAGCCTCCTGTCCAGACACCGTGACCGTCGGCTACGAGGGTGAGTGCAACCCTATCGGGGCCGGCTGGATCGCCGTAGGGACCGAAGACGACTGGCTGACACCGCCACCGGCGTGCGGCCACAGCGGGCTCCTACTCGACAGCTGCGGCTACGACGTCATCTGCGAGCCAATGCTCAACGAAAACATCTACGTCTGCAGACCTTTGGGGTCGGACGCGGTTCAGCCTTGCCATTGAGCTCTCCAAGCATGCGCATCAAAAGGGCACGTGCTCAGGGCCCCCGCGCCTTTGAACCCGGGGGTCTCGTCACGGCGCTCTGCACCCGCAGCCCCTCCGCGGTGACGCACCTACTCGGTCGTCAGTTCCACATTCTGGGTGTCGAGCGGGCCGTCAAAGGAGACCGCAAAGATGCAGGCCTCGGGGCCCGCGCACTTCTCCATGTGGGGTGAGCCGGCGACCTCATGCCACACCGAACCAGGGCCAAGCGCCTTGACCGCCTCTGCGCTCTCACCACGGTGATGCTCTCCTTGCAACACAGCCGCTGCAAAAGACGCAGAGTGGGTGTGGATGTTTGTGCTCATCCCCGGTGGGAACCAGAATATCGCTTCGAAGGCGCCCTCCTTCGGGTTTCCGTGAATCACAAACATCTTGGGGCTGTTCTCCATCCCCTCGCGCACGACCTTCCAGGGGATCGCGTCACCCGCTGTCTCCTTCTTCTCGAAGGTCCCCTCGACCGCAGCCTCGACCGGCTTCATGTCGACAGCGCCCTTAAAGCTGACCATGAAGACGCAGGGGGCCTCGCTTTGGCACGCGTTGAAGTGCGACGCCCCACCTGGTTGAACCCAACTCGAGAACTTGGGCAACATCGCGGCAGTCGCTTCATCAGCGCCGCTGACGAACCCGTCGGTCAATGACACGCCGACATAGTCGGCGCTGTGGATGTGAAGAGGCGCCTTCGCACCCGGGGGCATCTTGACCAGCGCTGAGAAGGCGCCTTTGGAGGGGTCACCTTTGATGATGTAGACGTGGATCCCTTCGGGCTTCTCGGGGTTGAATGGCCTCCACGCGATTTCTTCTGCGGTGAAGTTGCCGGCGGGAGCCGGCGAGGTCCGCGCCTCCGGCTCCGCACTTTACGAAATATATCACAAAATGAAGAGAACACTAATAACATGCCAGCTACAACA
>JBMYRH010000017.1:14787-130703 GCA_049602155.1 Myxococcota bacterium
GCCTCCTTGGTCGTGTGCGCTGTGGCCTCGGCCTTGATGTCGGTGTGGCTCGCCTGAGTCGTCGCGCAACCCGTCAAGGCCACTGCAGTTGTACACACAAGGATGGTTGAAAGTCGCTTCATGTCGTGTCCCGTCAGTGTCGTTGGCCGCGGCGCCGCACGCCTTGGCAGATAGGACGCTCATGAAAATTCATCGTTCACCTAAGCGCAAGGCGACGCGGCACAGACGTGTGGCGAGGCGGTCGCCCTCGCTGCGTCGGCTGCATCGGCCGGGGGTTGCATGCTCGAGGGAGGGGCGCCGACTCGGAGGCTGAGCGCCCTCGGGAGCACAGCTCAGGTCAGGTCAGGTAGGGCAAGGAGGCGAACATCAAAACTCCCATCACGGTGACGAACCTGACCAAGTGTGTTTCCGCTGCAACAAGATCTGCCATGAGCCTCTCCATGAACCGAGCCTGGGTGAACGTTCTCAGATTAAACAACGGAAGCCATGCAAAATCTACCCAAACCATTTACGGATAGGTTTTTTTGACTCCTCAGCAACAGGAACAAAGAGGCCCAGAGCGCATACCGCCAACACGTCATAGACACGCACCCCCCTCCCTCGCAGTCCCCTGATCCCGCCATCATGAATCAGTTATGAGCAAGTATTTGACTCACCCGTTTCAGCCTGTGTCCAATGTGACTGCTCACCTTACCGTTCATGGAGGTAAGAAACTGGATTCACATAGATTTTAACCATACACGCTGAGTCCTCCGATGCTCCTGGAGCGATCTAAGGGCGCCCCGATTATGCGGCTACACTTGTCGAGTTTCCCGAGTGGGCTCTATAATCTCCACAGGGCCAGTCTACGGAGCACGCTCCACGTAGACTAAGACACGGATGAGGGTAAGTGCCGCAATCTGAGCACTTCGAAATTCAGCTCGTCGCGATTCTGCTAACCAGAGGGGCGATCCAGCCCAACGACGTGCTTGAGTTGGTCACGCTCGCCAGGGACAGCGGTGAATCGCTTACCGACCTCCTCGTGCAATCGGGTCAGGTGGAGATTGAGGTGCTCGAGCGCAGCATGGCGCAATGCGTCGCGGGCAACGACGCGACCGTGCGATACCGTATCTCCGACACTGTGCAGGACGGCAGAACCCCGCTGTCCACAGACAGCACAGGCCTCAGCAACACAGAGGAAAGCGCTGACCAAGACGACATCGTCGAACCAGCGCTTCAGCAAGCGATGAGTGGTAGAGATCGCTACCGCGACCTAAGACTTTTAGGCCGCGGTGGGATGGCCAACGTGACGCTAGCTCACGACCGCGTCCTGAACCGTGAAGTCGCGCTCAAGGCTGTCCGGAAGAATCTACAGCTCCAAAACTCGGCCGAGCTGCTCTTGACCGAGGCCCGAATAACGGGCTTGCTCGACCACCCTGGGATCGTCCCTGTGTACGACATCGGGGGTGATCAAGACGGCTTCTCTTTCTACACCATGCGAGCGGTGACTCAACCTAGCCTCGCCGACCAGATCAGCGGCCCCTCCAACGCTCAGATCGCGATGACACTTGAGGAATCGGTCGCGACCATTCGCCAAGTCTGCTTGACCGTTCAATACGCTCATGAACGCGGGGTGATCCATCGAGACTTGAAGCCCGACAACATCCTGCTGGGCGACTACGGCGAGGTCTATGTCGTGGACTGGGGGGTGGCTAGGGTGGTCGACGAGACCCTCGGCTTGAGCCGCACATACGAAGAACCCGAGGGGTTCATCGTGGGGACGATGCAGTACATGTCTCCGGAGCAAGCTCGGGGTGACACTGCCTCGATTGACGCACGCTCTGACGTCTATGGGCTCGGCGGTCTCCTCTACTTTTCATTGACCGCGAGCGCACCCTTCCTCGAGGAGAACCTCTTAGAGCTCCGGAGTGCCGTCCTTAAGCAGTCCCCCGAGCCCCTACAACGCCGAGCGCCAAGTCACCGCATCCCACCAGAGCTCTCAGACATCTGCTTCAAGGCGATGGCGAAGGACCCCGACGAGCGGTATCAGTCGGCAAAAGAGATGGCGAATGAGCTAGGCTCATTTTTGGCCGGCGAAAAGCGTCGTTCACGGGCCTTCGCAGCCGTCGAACAGGACATCGCCCGGGGGGCTGCAGCGCGACTCAAATGGGGCAGTCTGCTGTGCGAGAATTGGGGGCTCAGGGAAGAGTGCGCCGCACTTGAGGCGACCCTACCGACTTGGGCACCGGCGGAAGAGAAGAAACAGCTGTGGGCCATGAAGTCGGAGATCCACCACCTGGAGCTGGAGGCTGAGCGCACCTTCGCCGAAGCGACTCGTCATTACAGCCAAGCCTTGACCCACTCTGTGGAGGCCCCGAAGGCTAGCAAAGCCCTTGGTGAGATGTATTGGCAGCGCCTAGAGGAGGCGGAGTCGTTCAACAAGACGGCGGAGTCGATCGCCTGGGAGGGGCGCATCCTTCAATACGGTGATGCCGCGACCCGCGCGAAGCTCAAAGCCGGAGGCAACATCCTGGTGACAAGCGACATGCCGGGCGTGCGTGTCAGCCTCCAGCGCTACACGGAGAGCGGGCGACGCCTTCTCCCAGTCACTGTCCTCAAGGATCGTCACCTCCCTTTAGAGGCCAAAGACCTGAAACCAGGTAGCTATCGACTCTCCGTAGCACAAGAGTCTGGCGCTCCGATCCATATCCCGGTCACGGTCGCACGCGCACAGTCAATCGAAGTGAAGCTCACCCTGCCCTCCAGCGCCCAGATCCCTGAGGGTTGGGTCTATATCGATGGTGGTGCCTTCCGCGTCGGGTTGGAGCCCAGCGGAAAGCAGGTGAACCTGCCACCCTTCGCGATCATGACCTATCCGGTCACCTGCGAGCAGTACCTCGAGTTCCTCAACGACATCCGCCTTGAGTCGCCTCAACTCGCCAGCAGTCATGCGCCGCGAATCCATGAGGACGCGCCGAGCTATTTCGAGCAAGACGAGAGTGGACATTATAGCCTTCCAGAGAAAGATCCTGAAGGCGACACTTGGCACCCCAACTGGCCGATCATCTTGGTCAACTATGCCGATTGCCTAGCATACGCCGCATGGCGCGGGGCAAAAGACGGGCATCAATATCGCCTCCCAACCTCGATGGAGTGGCAGAAGGCGGCCCGGGGTGTAGACGGGAGGACGTACCCTTGGGGCTACCACTTCGACGCCACGTTCTGCTGTATGCGTGACAGCGCCGAAGGCCGAGCGATGCCAACCCCGGTCGGCGAATTCGAAGTCGACACATCGCCTTACGGCGTGCGCGACATGGCCGGCAACGTAGTCGAGTGGACGTCCACCCCCTCTCAAAAGGCCAGTCAACCAGCAGGACAGTCCGAGGTAATGACACAAATCCTTGAGGGTTCTGCGTACAACTCGGCGTCCTTTGTCTGCTCGCTCGACTTCGGCATGTCGAGCCCAGTCACCTTCCGGCATGGGCACTACGGCTTCCGACTCGCCACCGACGTTCAGAAATAGAGCCCTCCACTCGTGCCGCAGTGCCCCGTTCGCATCATTTTTTTTTCAGACGCTCTTCATTTTTCTATCAAGGGTCGTGCAAACTCTACCGATGGTAATCATTCAGAGCTGATCTGGTTTTTGATTCGAGAGCGGTCGATGGCGAGACGTCCATCAACGGCCCTCAGCGAGCGGGCACATATAGGTCGAAGGGGTCGTGATGCGGTTGCAGGGATTACTGTTCCTATTACTCTGGGTGATGTGTGTCGGAGGCTGTGCGGAGTCATCCCCACCCGAGCCCGACGAAACGACCGACACGCAGCCGGGGGAGAGCGCAGAACCAGGGGAGGACGACGCACCCTCGACGCCAACCCCTCCCATCGAGACGCCCCCGGACCGCGTAGCCCCAGAAGTTGAAGAGGCTGTCAGCGTGACCACACGATGCCTCGCTTCGACGACCTGCGAGCGGAGCGGATTCCAGGAGAGCGTCGGTCGGGTCGTCGGCTCAACTTGGGCAGGGGCTCGTCCCTGCACACCCGATACGTTCTACGAGATCAACGGGGCGTGGCCTGAAGCCTTCGGGGACGTCGCGGTCCGCTACGTCAGCGCAGAGGCCTCCGCGGACGGCACAGGCCTGACCTCGGACAGCCCGCTGTCCTTTGATGAAGCGGTGACCTCAGCGACAGACGCAGACACCGTAGTCCTGTCACTGCTGCCAGGCGCCCACACCTCCGCGGGGACCTTAGAGGGCGCCGCTGGGGCTGCTCACGTGATGGTCGTCAGCCCGTGTTGGGAGGACACCAGCGTGACATTGGCGGCGCCCCTGAGTGTGAGCGGCGCGGCCCGAGTGCTGATCGCCGGCGTGGAGCTCGTCGGGCCCGATTCAGGCATCATGAACCTCTCAGAGGTGGGCCAAGCCAGCATCCTCAACAGCGTCCTATCCGGTGATGGAGCGTCTGCCGAGAGTGCTGAGTACGCCGCTCATGGTGTCCAGGCGACCGACGTCGGCAAACTCACGCTCTTCGCCGTGTCACTGCGGCGCGTCACCAAGGGTGTCCACGCGACCGACACCCATGTCTTCGCCTCCGGGCTTCACGCCGAGTCGTTCACCACCTCGGCGGTGATCACGAGCGACGGCGGGGGGAGCGATGAGGTGAACCTCTCCGACATGCATGGTCTGGCCATGCAACACTCGGTCATCTCTGGTGGTGGGACCGCGACTGGACCCGGCATCGCGCTGATGGGCGCGGCGGCCATCGTTCACAACGTCGAGGTCAACACCATGGCTCGAGGCGCGGACAACACCGGGGGCGCCGGCTTATCGGCTGAGGTCAGCGTGGTCAGGCTCGACGCGGTGTCCCTCCATGACAACGCTGGCGCAGGCGTCAGCGTTCACGACACCCTGGCGTGGCTGTCGGACAGCGTCATCAGCGGCAACACGCCTGGCATCCGCGCCAACGCGACCAAGGGGCTCTCTATCCCCGGCGACACCTACCTGCCTGAGGGCACCTATATCCCAGGCGACACGTACATCCCGGGTGACACATACATCCCCGGCGACACCTACATCCCGGGCGACACATACATCCCCGGCGACACCTACATCCCGGGTGACACATACATCCCCGGCGACACATACATCCCCGGCGACACATACATCCCCGGCGACACCTACCTGCCGATCGGTCCATCGAACGAGTCGACATTCCCGGGGGCTCAAGCATTCCCAGAGGGCGCCTCGATTAGCGAGCGCTTCGGGACCTTGATCCTCAGTGACTCAGTGACCGTCAGCGCGAACGCAGTGGTGGGTGTACATGTCGACGGCGCGAACCTCGTCATGAGCGACAGCCAGGTCAACACCACGGAGAGCCTCACCGGTGAGGTCACGGCCGACAGTGGCAACGTCGGTCACGGCGTCTATCTATCTGCGGCTCCTCGGGTACACATCTCCGGGGTCGAACTGGGCCACAATCAAGGGGCTGGCCTCTTGGGCCATAGCGTCAGCTCCGGTGACGCCGCCTCGGGCAGCTTCCTCGTGACTCAATCCACTGTGACAGGCAACGGCCTCGGAGGCTTGTGGGTGCAAGAGCCCCCGTCAGCAGCCGATCCCAAGCCGCCACAGCCCATCGCTGAGATCACCGAGAGCGCGCTCTTTGGTAACGTGGGCTTCGCGGCCTACCTGGCGGGGTTAACCGTCCGAATCGCCGATAGCGATTTAGGGCTCACCGACGACACCGGGGTCACCTTGAGCTGCCCGGAGGGGATGGAGCAAGCCGCCAACGGCTGCGACGACAAGATGGTACCGACGCCCATCGGGAGCGGTGTCGACTTTGGAGACGCCTTCCACATCTGCGGCGCCCAGACCCTTGAGCTGCTCAACAGCCGCCTCTTCGCTGTCCCTCGCTATGGTGGCTTCCTCTTTAACGTGCTCAACGTTGACATTACCGGCACGGACTTGGGCGACACGGAGCTTGTCTACCGCTTCATGGGTGGTGTGAGCGAGCCCCCGGCTGGCATCGAGTGGGCAGAGGAAGACCTCACCGACGCCAACCCTGTGCCAGAGAAGATCCTTTGGGGCGCGCCCCCCTCGGACTACTAGCGGCTCGCCTCCCCGAGCGCACGGCGAAGCCTGTGCGCCGGGGGCTCACCTAAGGCCGCTGATCCCTCTCAGCTGCTAGGGTCCGGCTCATCCGAGAGCGCCACACGCACCCCTGGGAGAGGTGTCCACGGCTCGGCGGAGTCGGGATCATCTCCCGCCTCTTGATAGCCGACCTCGACCCCCGGCTCGAGCCGATGGTCCGAGTCGAAGACCGGCTGCCTGTTGACCGCCACGCGTCCCGCCTGAATCGCGCGCAGGATCCCAGCTCGGCGCTCGTCAATCAGGTGATAAACGAGCCACTCGACGAGCGGCATGCCAGCTTCCTTGTCACCCACGGTGATGTTGATCACGAAACGCATGGTGCACTGTACCGCGTCTCTCCCCGATTCACACCTGCGGGTCATCAGGCGCTCACCTTGCCCTCCCCTCACCCTTCAGCCTACCCTCGATGCATGACGCTCAAACCTGGCACGTCGGTCGAGCGCTACATCATTCAAGGGGTGATTGGCGAAGGGGCGATGGCGGTCGTCTATCAGGCGAAGCATCGTGACCTTGGGAGCATGCACGCACTCAAGCAGCTGACTCGCCCCGACGCAGAGGTCCGCGAGCGTTTGGTTCAAGAGGGGCGCCTTCAGTCCACCCTCAGCCACCCGAACGTCGTGAGCGTGACTGACCTGGTCGAGGTCGCCGGTATGCCGGCCTTGGTCATGGAGTACATCGCCGGGCCCACGCTCCAGCAGCTCTTGAAGAAAGGTCCGCTCTCGATGGAGCAGATCGACGCCCTCGCGTCAGGGATCTTAAGAGGGGTCGCCGCCGCCCACGCCCACGGCCTCGTCCACCGCGACCTGAAACCGGGCAACATCCTCGTCTCCCTCACCAACGATGCGTTAGTCCCTAAGATCGCCGACTTCGGGCTCGCCAAGGTCCTCGCACAAGGAGGCGAGGGGCTTCTGGCCACGCAGACCGGATCTTCGATGGGGACGCCCGCCTACATGGCCCCCGAGCAGATCCAGGACTCCAGCACCGTCGACGCCCGCGCCGACATCTTCGCCCTCGGAGCGATCCTCTACGAGCTCGTCACCGGCGCGCGATGCTTTGAAGGCCAGAAAGTCATCCCCCTGTGGCGTAACATCTGTGCGGGGAAATACACCGCGATAACGGAGCGGCAACCGGACGCTCCCGAGCGCATGGTGCGCGCCATCGATGGCGCCTTGAGGACCGAACCTGACGAGCGAATTCAGGACGTCGACTCACTGCTCAGCACCTGGTTTGAGGGCCCCGAGGGCGGCCCCTCGATCTCGGTCATCGACTCCGCAGACCTTTGGCCACAGACCGTCCGCGAGGAGATCCAGGCGCTCGCCAGCTCACCCACGAAGCCCGACACGGCGGCGCTGTCAGACACCCTCGGCCTCGCGCACACCATGGCAGAGGGGGCCCCTCCAGCCCCCATCTCCGGGTCGATGAGCCCCGACCTCAAACCCGAGCTGGAGACCCAACCCAACCGCCCCTCACGGACCGGCTGGCTGGTCGGGGGGCTGCTCCTGCTGCTCCTGCTGACCGTCGCCATCACGTGGGTGCTCAAGCCAACGACGCCCGACCCGACAGCGCAACACCGCTCACCACCCCAGGCCAATGTCGAAGTGAGCCCCGAGGTCGCCCCGACCCCGGTCCCACCTGCGGAACGGTTGATACACTTGGACGCGGTGACCGAGGCCGCCTCCTTGCGACGCTTCGAGGCCGCGAAGGCTGCGATCGCCCAGGGGGAGTTTCCTCGCGCAGAGCGCCTCCTCGACACGCTCCTGAAGGCGCACCCCAAGGCGGCGATGCCGCATTCACTCCGCTCACTCACTCGCTTCTTCCTGCACAAAGATGACCTCTCAATGCAGGACTCTGCGGCGGCAGCGCTCCTGGCGCGCGACCTCACCACCCCTCAAGGTCAGCTCTTACGCCTGACGGATCGAAGCTGGCGAGAGCACGACAACGCGGATGCCCTGCTGACTCAGTGGACGGCGCTGCGCGAGGTGCATCACGACCCCGTGCTCACGCTCCTGTACCTCACCGGTGCGCGCTACCTGATCGCGCCAGCTGCACATGCTGCTGCCTTGAACCAGGCAAAGGAGCGCTACCCAGAGGTGGTCGCGCTGTGGCTCCTCGAGCTGCGCCTCCTCGAAGCGCGGAGCGCGCCTAAGCAGGTCCTCGAGGCCGCCCAAGAGGCCGCTCGAATCCACCCCGCCTCCAGTGCGATTCAGCTCGTGCGGTACGAAGCCATGGTCGAACTCGGTCAATACGAAGACGCAGAGCGCGGCCTGAAGTCCGTCCTCGTTCAAGACGGCAGCCTGGTCGGTGCGCGCATGGCGCTCGCAGATCTCTACCTCGTCACGGACCGTGAGTCTGAGCGTATGAGCGCCATGATGCACATCCTCAGTGACACCACCGCGGTCTCAGACCAGCTGCGCTTCCTGGAACATCACGCCAGCATCATGGCGAACCGAGGCCGCCTAAAGGACGCCACCAAACTCTGGGATTTCTGTATGCGGATCGGGGTCGACGAGCGCTTCTTTGTGCGGTCCGCGAGCTGCGGGATGAGCGCACTCACTGCCCTCGCTTGGTTCGAGATCCACGACGAAAGCGCAGCGTGGCACATCCGCATGAGCGAGGTGCTCGATCAGCCCGAACTTGACGCCTCGGCCCGAACACTCCATCGCCTGCTCTTGCTGTGGAACACGACATGGAGCGCGATGCAGACGGACCCAACGAAAGTCGCCGGGGCGCACGCGCTCGTGGCTCGGGTGGAGGCTTTCTCAGAGGGCACCCTACCCTTCGGGCTCAAGCGCTGGCTCCTCTCTCGCATCCGGTTCGAGCTCGCGCTCGTCGAGGGTGATGTGCCGCAACTGCGTGGACAACTCGCGAAGCTACTCGCCAGCGCCAAAGCAGCCCACGGTGCCCTGACCTGCGAGGTCCTGGATGCACAGACGCGGGCCGGCGTCGTCTTAAAGGACGAAGCCTTCGTCACCGAGGCAGTCGACCTCATACTCAAAGGGGCATGTGTGCCCCACGCCAACCTCGGCATCCAGCAAGCCAAGGCCCGCACGATGGCCATCAAGGCCTACACAGTGCGCGGTGAGGAGGCCCGGGCGAAGGCGCTGCTCGGTGAGTTCTGGGCCGCGTGGCCCAACGCTGACGAGTCCCTCTCGCTGGTGGCCTGGGCGAAGCGCCTAGAGGCGGCACCATAGGGCTTACGGAGCCTGGGTGAGTTCATCAAAGGTGAGGCAGTGCTCAAAGAGCGTCTGCGCCTCCTCACCACGAAGCTCCAAGTGAACCTCTCGATGCCTCCAATCGACGCTGAGGAGCCCAAAGTTCGGCTCAAAGACCGCCTCCCCTAGCCGGGTATTGCTGGGCTCGAGGATGGTGCCCACCTGGTTAATGCCGCTCGAGGTGAGGTCGTAGATCGGCGGCTGACCCGAGGGGGTGAGCCGTGAGAGCTCTCCGTGGTGCACATCACCGCTCAAGAAGAGGACCGGGCTCGGACCTGACTGACCGAGCAAGGCCACCAACCGCGCGCGCTCTCGCGGCAGGTTGGCCCAGCTCTCAAAGCCGGTGTAGTCGCCGCTAAATTGAATGCTGCTCGCGATAATGCGCAGCGCCGCGGGCTCCTCCAAGCGGGCCTCAAGCCACGCCCATTGGGCGTCTCCGAGGAGCACGGCGCTTGGGTCGGGGCGATAGCGATGCTTAAAGCGCGGATCGTCCCCAGCTGGCGCGAGAGGCCCTCGAAAGCTGCGCGTGTCCAAGACGAGCAGCTGAACGCGGCGGTCCCCCTCGCCATAGGTGAATGCGCCGTAGACGCCGGGGTGCTGGCGTTGGGGCCCCTCGGGTGGGACCTGCCAAAAGTCGAGGAAGACCGCCTCGGAGGCTTCGCGCATCGGATACTCACGACCGCCATCATTTTTTCCATAGTCGTGGTCATCCCAGGTCGCGACGATGGGGACCGCTGCACGCAGTCTCTGAAACTCTGGCCGCTCCGCTAAGCGCGCATACGTGGCCTCGAGAGTCGCCCGGTCTTCGGTGTCTCCGTAGATGTTGTCACCGAGGTAGACAAAGACATCAGGCTCTGCGGCGATGGCGGCGTCCAACACGGGCTGTGGCCGATCTTGGTGCGCACAGGAGCCAAAGGCGAGGGTGAAATTCGAGGGCGCTGGGCGAGCCTCCGGTGCCGACACAGCGGCGACCGTTGGCATGCGCTCGGCCGCCGGGGTTGCGCACGCCGCGCAAAGTGACACTGCGAGGGCGACGAGGCGCTGACTGTTCATGTGCCTAGCGAAGATCACCTCTCCCTCCTTGAAAAGCCCCCAAGACCCGACGTCAACTAATCGTCGCAGCTGTCCGTGACGATGTAGTCACTCCCCACCTCGACCGTGACCACGATCACCGTGTCGGCTTTGACCTCTGTGCTGAGCGCGCCCCACGCGGCCTCGACGGTCTCGGCCCACGCCGGGTGCAAGGTCCAGACGTGCACCAAAGAGGCATCCCATGCGTCCGCCAGGGAGACGTTAGCGCGGGCCTCAGCGATGCCCTCCAGCTTCTTCTCCAGGAGGTCCGTCGCGTCTTCGAGGGTGTAGACATCGATGGTGGGGCCCTTGTAAGCGCGCGTCACAGAGACCCCCGTGGTCACCCCACCAATTTCGACCAGGTAGTCCGCGATCTTCCCCTCCGTGTCATAGACCATCTCGGTCTCGGTCTTCAGGACGCTCGCCTCTTCGCAGTCCATGAGCAACTGCATGCTCATCACCTCGGTGCAGCGGCTGCTACCGCCGGCGTTGGGCTCCTCGTAGCGCTTGAGCGTCTGCCCGCTGAGGCCGTCGATGTCGAAGTCCTCCGCATCGTCGAAGGTGTAGGTCGTCTGCAGTACACCGGCGGCGCCAGCTTGCACCGCGGCAGTGACCTCGCCGCACGCACCCGTGATGAGGCCCCACGCGGTCTCTGTGCCCTGCAATGGCGCGGCCGTATCCGAGACGCTCGAACCGTCGCTAGGGCCCAAGGTCTCAGCCTCTTCGTCGGTCGCGTCGTCAGCCTCTGTGACGACCTCAGCGTGCTCCTCCACCTCCATCGGCTCCGGGGCGTCCGGAGTGAGCACCTCGGACGAGGCGTCCGTCGAGGTCACATCGGGCGGCCCCTGGGCGTCCTCAGCCCCGCCCTCCGCCGTGACATCGGCGACCTCGGTGTGCGCCTCCGTCGTAGCCTCTCCGCAGGCCAACAATGCTCCCGTCAGGCCAAGCAACACTAAGAGCTTTAGAGCGGACATGGGTGCCTCCGAGGACAGTCGTTATCGCCAGGGCATATGGCCCTGGCCGCGTCAGACGATGATCTCGCTGATCGGTGATGAGACGGCCATGGATCCAGCCCCCCAGGTCGCCACCGGGTCCCCGCTCAAGTGCTGCATCGTCAGCCCGACCCGCGTGATGGGGTCACCGTTACCGCGCACGTGCAAGCCGGTCTTCATCTTGCCCCCCGCGCGCCCCGCCGTCATCACCGGCAACCCGCGGATGTCGTGAGTTTGGGCGAAGGAGGAGTCCGAGTGCGCCATCACCAGGCAGTTGTCCAAGAGCGTGCCGTCCCCCTCGGGGACCGCCGCCAACTTCTGCACAAAGCTGGCCCAGGCCTGCATCGACGCCTCGATAAAGGGCAGGACTGTGGGCTGATATCCCAGCTCTGCGTCGATGATCTCGTTGTGGGTCAAGTCGTGATGCGTGGCGTTGCTGCCCGCCATGCGCAGCTCGCTCAACCCCCACGAGAAGATGACGTTGGCGACGCGCGTCTGGTCGCAGGCGAGGGCCATCGTGAGCAGATCGGTCAGCACATCGTGGTTCGCTGTCACCGTCTCCACGTCGGCGCCATCTTTGCCGCTGCCCGGCTTCTCGGGCTTGCTGCAGGACGCCAAATCAGGCGGGTCGCTGAGCATGAAATCAAGGCGCTTCTCAAGCTCGCGCACGCTGGTCAGGTACTGGTCCAAGCGCGCCTTATCGTGGCTGCCGAGGGTGGCGTTGAGGCGCGCGGTGTCGTCCATCACGGCGCTCAAGACGCTCTGCCTCAACATCACCCGAGGATCGGGCTCGGACGGCGCGGCATCCGGGTCGACAAACTCAGGCCCAAAGAGCCGCTCGTAGAGCGCGAGTGGGGACACCTCGGACTGATTCTGAACGTTCGCATCCAAGCGACTGTAGGAATGCGTACGGACACCGTCCGCCGAGATCTCCAGTGAGCGAAAGCGGGTCGCGTTCCCAAGCTTCGCAGCGATGAGCGTGTCGAGAGAGGCCGCCGGCCACTCATCCTCAATGCCGTGGGCGATCCCGGTCAGGGTCGCCGCGACCCCCGTGTGGTGAGGGATGTTCCCCACACCATCGAGCATCGCATCAAAGCCACTGAGGACGTTCAAATGCGAGCGAATCGGTGCCAAGGCCGCCATCTCTGTGGAGAGCTCAAAGTCCGCGCCGTCGGTTTGCGGTACCCAACGGGCGGGGTTCACACCACAGCCCCAGAACCACGTCAGAAAGCGAGTCGGCATCACGACGCCAGTGTCGGCCAGCGCGCGGCCCCGGCTGTCGAGGAAGATGTCGAGGAGCGGCAAAGACGCCGTGACCGCTGCGCCCTGAAACATCCCGCGTAAAAATCGCCGTCGTGAGATCATGGCGACACCTCCTGAGGCCCGGTCGTCCATCGCACTGCGGGGCTCCCGAGGATGGCGGACATCAGCACGGGGAGGCTGTAGTTCGCGTCCACGAACACCTCCTCGAGGCGCGCGATCTCCGCCGTCTCTTCATCGGTCGCGTCGCGGCCAACCACGCTCTTGTAGACATGGCTGACCATGCAGGCCGCGAGCCCTGGGTGACCGCTCAACGCGTCACCAAGCCCGATAGCGTCCGGATACTCCACGCCGTCCAGCTGACCCGAGGGATCGATGACTGCGCCGTTCTCCAGCGTCCGGAAGGCGCCGATCGCATCGAACTGCTCCAGCGCCAACCCAATGGGGTCGGTCATGCTATGGCAGCCGGCGCACGCCGGCGCGCTCATGTGCATCTCGACCTTGTCTCGCAGGGTCGGGAGCTCTTCGCTGGGCTGCTCCACGAGTGAGAAGTCCACGTCACCGGGCGGTGGGGGGATGTGCTGGCACAGGAATGCGGCGCGCACGAACTCCCCTCGCAAGGTCGGCGAGCTGCGCCCTGGATGCGCGTAAAGCGCGAGCAGGCTCGCGTGAGTCAGGAGCCCGGCGCGGGGGCTCTCCTCATCAAACTCATAGGGTTGGAAGTCCTCGGAGACCTCGGCCGGCACGCCGTAGAGGGTCGCGAGCTGGCGGGTTAAGAACGTCCGCTTGGACGTAAACAAGTCACGATAGTCGCGGCCAGAGGTGATGTGATCCGCGATGGTCAGGAGCGTCTGCTCGCGGGCGTCCGCGATGAGGCCGCCATTGTAGGCCGGGAAGAGCGCACCGTCTTTTCGGAAGCCGTCATCAAGCTGGTCAAACGCCAGGACGTCGCTGAAGAGGGCGCGCACGCCGTCGACGAGGCGGTCGGAGGCGAGCATCCGCGTGATCTGCTCGGTGAGCCCCTCGGGGGTGAGCAGCGCCCCGGACGCCGCAGCGTCGAGCAAGGGCTGATCCGGGGACGAGTTCCACAGGGTGTAACTCAGCCGTGACGCGATGGCGTCGGCGCTGAGCTGAGGTGCCCCGTGCTCATCAAACCCAATCGTAGGCACCCTGAAGAGGAAATTTGGGCTGGTGAGCAAGCTCGCCAGTGCGAATTCCAAGCCGCCGTAGAAGTCCTCTAGGGTCGTCGCTGCGTCCGCGGCGATCGTCACCCGCGAGGCGACCTCTTCGTCGGTCAAGGCCCGGCGGAACAAGCGATGCCCGACAGCGCGCACAAAGGCGTCTGCACAGGCGTCATCTGCGGCCGCGGGATCCGATGGGGTGCAGGGCACGTTGGCGTCACGGTGGTCGACGTCGAGCGCCTGGGTCGCGACCCGGTAGGCCATCGCCTCGTACTGCTCAAGGCCAAGCGGCGTGACGGTCACGTGGGTCGTCCCGACAGCGAGCAGGCCGTCGCGGCGCAGGTCCGGCTCGAGCTGGCCGGCGATCTCCAGGTCAGCCCCCAGCGCATCGCGCACGCTCTGCCGATACTGAGACTGGGTGAGCCGACGCATGGCAACGGGTCCCGAAGAGATGCCCTGCGCCTCGAGGAGCTCGAGGGGCGTGGGGGCCACTAGCCCCCCGTCATCGATCTTCTGTGGCTCTGCACAGCCGGCGAGCGCCGCGACCAAGGCCAGACCGAGCATGCGTGTCTTCATCGTGCCCCCTCCTCGCTCAAGAGGAACGCCGGCAGCGCAGTGAACCGGAAGGCCGCGGAGAGCGAATGACACATGCCGCTTTCGTCTCGTGTGCCGTCCGCGTGCTCTGTCAGGACCGCCTCGAATTCTTCGCGTGTGTAGCCGAGCGCTAAAAGATGCGCCGAGGTCGACGCGAGGATCTCGACGATGCTCTCCGTTGACCAGTAGCCCTGAATCACGCCGTGCGCGCTCCCGTCCTCGGCGACAACGACCCGCACATACGCGTCGGTCAAGAAGAGGTCGGCCTCGACGATCTGAATGTTCAACCGCAGTCGGACATCGCCCGGCCCGGCGATATAGGCACCGTCGACCCACTCCGGGGCCCCCAAGTCAGCGTGATACGCCGTGTCGTTGAAAGGGCGGAAAGAGCTCAAGGGCAGCACCTCGCCATCGTTGCCCGTCAGCGGTGCGTCCTCGGCGATGATGAGCTGGACCGCGTCATCATCGGCTGTGATGACGAGGGTCATCGAGCCGTCCTTGGCGGAGTTGCTGATGATCTGATCCGCGATGCCCCCAGGCAACAGGCTCTCGAAGGTCGAAGTGACCCGCAGGAACTGGTGATCGATGCCCACTGCGCCATCCGCAGCGCTAAAGTCCCCGTGACCGCACGTCCCAGCGAGGGGCTCTTCGCCCTCCAGGCTTCGTTGCGCATCGATGTCCATCGCGTTCACAGCGCCTTCCTCGTCGCTGTAGAGGAACCCGAAAGAGTCGACCACCCAGGCCGGCTTGGCGCTCGGCGGCACAAAGTCCGCCGCAGGCTCTCGCGTCATCGAGACCGGCTCCAAGGCCGCCACTTGGTCAAGGGTGAGCGCGACCGGCGATTCGACCACCTCCTGGGTGTCGGAGGCGTCGCAACCCAGCCACAATAGCGCAGCGAGTATCGGCAACAGGTAGGTCACAGGCGGCATCCTAGCAAGATTGCCGGCGTTGGCGAACCCCACCTCGGGCACGGCTACCTCTGACGATCACCCCCATCACCCGGCGTCGCCGCCTGGGTTCCCCCATCACCCCGTCACCCTGAGCGCTGCGGCCGGTGATGATGCATCAACCGAGAAAGTGGCTAACTCATGCAAGTCTTCATTGAACCCACCCAGCGTGCGGGATAGCGTCACCCTGGGCATTTCAACACATCGGGGGATACGTGCAGACTTCACGTCGCCATCCTTTCACTCTTCCAGTGGTTTCATTTCTCGCTGCGATGCTGACAAGCACACTCGCGATCGGCTGCGCCAGTGAAGCCGGCGAGACCGACTCGCGCAGCAGCGGCTCCGCGTGCGTCGCAGGCGCTGAGTGCGAATCAAACCTCTGCTACGAGTCGGTGTGCCTTGAGCCCTCGAGCGACGACGACAACGATGGGCTGATTAACGCGATCGAAGCGCAGCTCGGTACGTCCGCCCAGATGGCTGACAGTGACAATGATGGGAGCCCCGACCCCTTCGAGATCGGTGACAACATCTTGGCACCGCTCGATGAAGACCAAGACGGTCGCATCGACGCGCTCGAGTCCAACACGGTCGACAGCGGTGACCTTGACTGTCTGGTCGATCAAGAAGACGCAGAGGACGAGATCGTGGCAGAGGAGACGGTCTCGCTCTACGACGCGGCGTGTTGCTGCGGCGGATCCTGCTCGGAGCTTGGGATCCTCATCGACGAGAGTGCGACCGAATGTGACCCCGAGACGGGTGTCTTGACCTGCGTCACCGACGAGCCGGACAGCGACGGTGACGGCATCAAAGACGGCTGTGACTGGTGCCCACAATTCGCCCCCGGAGAGGATGACAAAGACGGCGACAGTGTGTGCGACGAGTTCGATAACTGCCCAGGGATCTCTAACCCCGCGGACCAAACACTCGTTCAGCCCGACAAAGACGGTGACCTGATCGGCGACGCCTGCGATCCCTGCCCCTCGATGGAGAACGACAGCGACGGTGACGGCGTCTTGGGCTGTTGGCCCAACGCGTGCGAGCCCGGCTCCTCGGCCGACTGCGTGAAAGACAACTGCCCCGAGGCCTACAACCCCGACCAGAGTGACATGGACAGCGATGGCGAAGGCGACGCCTGCGACACCGATGTCGACGGGGACGGGGAGGCAAACGACAGCGACGCCGACGATGACAATGACGGCATCGACGACACGACCGACAACTGCCCATTTCACGCCAACCCCGATCAAGCCAACGCCGACGGCGACGACCTCGGGGACGCCTGTGATCCTTGTCCGGACCAAGTCGAGGACGACAGCGATGGCGACCCGATCCCCATCTGCGACGACCCCTGCCCCAGCATGGCCGAGTACTTCGATGGCGATAACAAGCCCGTGTGCGAGGACAATTGCCCAGCAGTCTCAAACCCCAGCCAACTCGACAATGACAACGACGGACTCGGTGACGCCTGTGACCCAGAGCCCTTCTCCGCTGATAGCGATCTGGACGGGGTCCCCAATGGTGAAGACGCTTGCCCCGAGGGGGCGACCGGCTGGCTCGCCACCGACGGTCAAGACCTCGACCTCGATGGCTGTCGTGATGACGAAGATGACGACATCGACGGCGACGGTGTCCTCAACTTTGAAGACAGCTGCGAGGCGGGAGAGACTGGGTGGCTCTCGGACGCCACGACCGACCTCGATGGTGACGGCTGTAAGGACGACGGCGCGACCGCAGAGGCCGCTGGAGAGGACCTCGATGACGACAACGATGGCCTCGCAGACAGCGACGACGAGTGCCCCCAAGGGGAGCTCGACTGGGACCAGGAGGGCGCTGGCGAGGACCACGACCAAGACGGCTGCAAAGACGCCACCGAAGACAATGACGACGACGGCGATGGGCTGAGCGACGGGGACGATGAGTGCCCCCAAGGGGAGACCGGCTGGGCTCAGGAGAGCGAGGACGCCGACCATGACCAAGACGGCTGCCAGGACGCCACCGAGGACATCGATGACGACAACGACGGCCTCGTAGACAGCGACGACGACTGCCCAGCGGGGGAAATCGGCTGGGAGCATGACAGCGATGAGGACCTCGATAAGGACGGCTGCCAAGACGCTACCGAGGACAATGACGACGACGGTGATGGCATCGAGGATTCGGTCGATAGCTGCCCGGAAGGTGCGACCAACTGGAGCCCTGACAGCACCACAGACTACGACGAGGATGGCTGCAAAGACGACGTCGAAGACGACGATGAATGCCCCATTGGCTTCACCGGCGCGGGCTGCACGATCAACATCGACGACTGCGTCGACGCACCCTGCATGAACGAGGGCGCCTGCATCGACGGCGTCGACAGCTTCACCTGCGAGTGCGCCCCAGGCTATGACGGCGACACCTGTGAGGTCGACATCGACGACTGCGCAGACGCACCCTGCCTCAACGAGGGCATATGCGTCGACGGCGTCAACACCTTCGCCTGTGAGTGTGCCGCCGGATACGACGGCGACACCTGCGACAACGACATCGATGACTGCGCTGATACGCCCTGCATGAACGAGGGCGCCTGCATCGACGGCGTCGACAGCTTCACCTGCGAGTGCGCCCCAGGCTATGACGGCGACACCTGTGAGGTCGACATCGACGACTGCGCAGACGCACCCTGCCTCAACGAGGGCATATGCGTCGACGGCGTCAACACCTTCGCCTGTGAGTGTGCCGCCGGATACGACGGCGACACCTGCGACAACGACATCGATGACTGCGCTGATACGCCCTGCATGAACGAGGGCGCCTGCATCGACGGCGTCGACAGCTTCACCTGCGAGTGTGCCGCCGGATACGACGGCGACACCTGCGACAACGACATCGATGACTGTGTCGATTCACCGTGCCTCAACGAGGGCCTATGCGTCGACGCCGTCAATGGCTTCGCCTGCGAGTGCGCACCGGGCTATGACGGCGACACCTGTGAGGTCGACATCGATGACTGTATCGATTCACCGTGCCTTAACGAGGGCCTATGCGTCGACGCCGTCAACGGCTTCACCTGCGAGTGCGCACCGGGCTACGACGGCGACACCTGCGAGGCCGACATCGATGAATGTGAGGAGGAGACCGCCGGCTGCGGCTCACACAGCGTGTGCGAGAACACCTTTGGAGGGTTTGAGTGTCCTTGTGTGCCGGGCTACGCCTTGGGAGCCGAGGTCTGCCTTGAGGACAAGGTGGAATGCGAGGTCCCGGCTTGCGCCGATGCGGTCAAAGCCCTCGACCCCGTGTGTAACGAAAGCTGGGATCAATGGTGCATCCTGTGCGCAGCTGGTCAGGAGGGCTACGAAGGGCTGGACTGCTCAAGCACAGTGACCTCTTGCGGCGTCTGTAACGACATCGACGAATGTACAGGTGCTCCGTGCTTAAACGGCGGGACGTGCGTCAACGGAGAGGATGCCTTCAGCTGCGAGTGTGCCCCCGGCTACGACGGCGACACCTGCCAAAACAACATAGACGATTGCGCCGATGCGCCGTGCCTGAACGGAGGAACCTGCACCGATGGCGTGGCGAGCTTCACCTGCGAGTGCACCACGGGCTACGGCGGCGAGACCTGCGACACCTGCGCCGTGGGCTACGCGCTGGGCTCCGAGGTGTGCGTGACCCCCAGTGACAATGACGGCGGGGAATACGAGGGCGATGAGGGGAGCTCCTCGTACTCGTGTGACGTACCCGCGTGCTGGCAAGCGGTCGCGGTGTTTGATGACTGGTGTAGTGCAAGCAACTGGGACGACCTCTGCGCATCCTGTGCGGCGGGCGTTTCAGGTTACGAAGATGTGGATTGCTCGAGCACTGTGAGCAGCTGTGGTGTCTGCAACGACATCGACGAGTGCGCCAGCGCCCCCTGCTCGGACAACGCCAGCTGCGAGAACACCGCCGGCGGCTTTGAGTGCACGTGCGACCCGGGCTTCACCGGCGACGGCCTGAGCTGCGGCCCCGACGCCTTGTCTCTCGCGGGGATCATCGACATCGCCCTCGCTGGATTCACCGGCAAGGCGATCCACCTCGTCGCGCTCGAAGACATCGCCGACCTGAGCATCTATGGCCTCGGCGTGGCCAATAACGGTGGCGGAAGTGATGGCGAGGAGTTTGAGCTCCCTCAGCTCCAAGCGAGCGCCGGGGATGACATCCTCATCGTGCGTGACGAGGCAGCGCTTGAGACCTACTTCGACAACTGCTTCGGTGCCTTTGACCGCGTCATCGTCGGAAACGGCGCCATCGAGCAGAACGGCAACGACGCCATCGAGCTCTTCAAAGACGGGGCGGTCATCGAGACCTTCGGGGACGTCAACGTCGACGGCCAAGGGCAGGCCTGGGACTACGAAGACGCGTGGGCCTTTAAGACGTTCGCGTGCACGGAGCCCATCAGCGTCGTCGACGTCGACCAAAACGCCGCAGGTCATACCCTGGCCGCCAACGGCCCCCTTTGGTACCAGAGCTTCACCGCGACGCAAGACGGGGTCTTCGAGTCCTTCACCTTGGACACCACCAGCCAGACGACGAACAGCGCCACCGTGGTGATCCGCGAGGGCACCGACGACACTGGCACCCCGCTCTACACGTCATCGGCCCAGTGGTCGTTCGGTGCGAACGGCGCGGGCGAGACGACCTACACGCTGAGCAGTTCTGTGACGCTCACTGCAGGACAACAGTACGCGATTCAGCTCGTCGACTTCTCGAACGACAATGATAACGGCGGCTGCGATGAGGGGTTGCCTGAGGGTGTCTCTTGTTTGGGCGGGTTCCGCATCCAGAAAGGCAACATCTACAACGGCGGTCAATTCTACCGTTCGGGCGCCGGCGCCTACGGAGACCTCATCTTTGAGGTTGTCCTGAAGGTCACCAACGCACCTTGCCAGCCAGGGAGCCCAATGGCCTGCGGCGAGCAGCCCGGGCTTTGCACCTACGACCCTGCCGACGCCGATTGGATCTATGGCGGCGCCTACTGCACTGCAGAGACGACGAGCACCTATGGGAGCGCCTGCATCTACCCGATCTGCCAATAGCTCAAGGGGCCTGAGGGCCGATACACGCCGCTGGACTCAGCGGACCTCTTCGTCCTCACGCCCAAGACACGTCGGAGCCTGCGCGTCAGCCGAGAGGCCTTCGCTATAGAACTCGACAGACGGCTCGCACGCCTCGGCGTACTCGGGGCTTAGCAGCCCCTCCCACTCGGACTCCCCGAGCAAGTGTGTCCTGAAGAAGGCGACCACATAGTGGGTCTGGATGCGGATCGCTTCATCGATCGGGAAGGCATCCTCACCACACGTCTCCTCGTGGATCTCGAGGAGCGCCCCCGCGCCGATCTCTTCCCAGGTGTCACGCGCCAAGCCCATCTCGGTGAGCGCCGCGCCGAGGGTGCAGATGTTCGCGAAGTGTGTGTGCGTCGCGCCCATCACGTCGACTCGGATTCGAACAGGGCTGCTCATCAAGTCATAAGCCCGGGTAATCTGCGGGTCGATGGGCGTCGCGGTGTCCAACGTCCCGCCGACAAAGAGCACCGGCACGGTGACGTCGCTTAGCTCCGCGTCAATGAACTCACTAGAGTCGGGACAGATCGGCGCGATCGCGGAGACCCGCGGGTCAGCCGGTAACCCCAGCGTCGCGTGCCCGGTGACCGCGGCCAACGAGGTGTAGCCACCAAAGGAATGCCCGGTGACGCCGACCTTGCTGGCGTCGACATGCCCTGCGAGCAACTCAGAGGCTGAGGTCGCCGAGGTAAACGCGTCGATGAGCGTCGTCACGTCGTGGATCCTGTCCGCGGCGGCCTCGGACCGAGGGACCGAGGTCCCGTTGAAGTCATCCTCGGCCGTGTTGCCGGTGTGCGCCGGTGAGGCGACGACGAAGCCATGGCTGGCGAGGCGTTCGCACAGATCGAGCGATTGGTTCGCGATGCCACCATAGCCATGCGAGAAGATGACGAAGGGGAAGGTGCCCTCGGCGGCAGCGACATTGCGCTGCGCATGTGCAGAAGGATACTCGAGCTCAAAGGGCCCCATCGCGCCGATCACATAGGTCGTGAGCGCGTCGGCGTCATGGCTCTCTGCGGGATACCAGACCTGGGTCGGGAGCATGCGCTCTGGATCGTTCGGATCCTGAATCGTCACCTCCAAGTGCCCCACGGCGTAGTCCCCCAGCGCCCCGGGATCCCCTGGCGCGCTCGCGAGTTCATCGGAGGCCACCGTGTCATCAGGTGCACTCGAAGGACCTGCATCTGACGCCACAATCGTGTCTTCAGCACCCGCTGCATCAGCGGACGGCGCGGCGCCCACATCGTCCGCAGGACCGGCCTGTACAGCGTCCGTGTCCGTATCGGTGTCCGCATCGCCGCATCCGCTCACGAGAGCGAGACACGCCCCAAGCACCAACAAATTTCTTCGCCACATAAGGTCCTCCACACGAGTCTCACGATTCAGACCATGACCGCCCACGGAATTCAAACCGAGCGCACAGCAGTGGTACCCCAAGGCCCCAATCGTCGTCCGTTTGGAACCATCCATTCAGCGATGATAGCATCGGCGCTCTTCACCGAGGAGGGTGCGTGAGACTGCCCTTAATCGCGATTTGTATGCTGTTCATGGCGTGTGGTTCGGCCACAGAGGTCGGCGAACCACAGACTGGGACGACGGACGTCTCCACGCCAACCGAGGACGCATCTACTGGCACGGTCGCGGACACTCAAGATGGACCGGACGAACCAGCAGCCCCGGACGCCACAGTCAGCGACGATGCGACCTCGTCGCTCGCCGACATCGAGGACACCGCGACCGCCGAGGACACCGCGGCCGTCGAGGACACTGCAGCCGTCGAGGACACCGCGGCCGTCGAGGACACCGCGGCCGTCGAGGACACCGCGGCCGTCGAGGACACAGCGGCGCTCTCCGATGCGGTCAATGCTGGGGACGACAGCTCGACTGATATCGCAGATCCTGGCTCTCCCGATGACGACACAGCGACCGCGGACGTCGGCCCCGAGACAAGCGACGCAGAGGCTGATGCGGAGAGCACATCAGATGCGCTCTCCACCGACGCGAGTTCACTAGACGACGCCGATGATGCCGCCCCCGTCTTCGAGGTCCAGGCCTGCCTTCAGAGCCCCCTAGGGGTCGGCGCCACCTGCAATGAGGACCTGAGCGTGACGTTCGATGCGCTCGTCCTTGGCGATACAGAGACGGCCATCATTGAACTCACGAACGTCGGCGACATGAGCGCCCTCTTGACGAGCGTCGACGCCTCGATTCAGACCATTGGAACCTCTATATCAGAGGGGGGCGCGGCGCTCACGCTGCCCCACCTTATCCAAAGCGCCCCACCTGTGCTCGTGTCCATCACCGTCGCTGGGGTCATGCCCGGGCCCTTCAGCGAGTCCGTCACCATCGTCGTCTCAGGCGACAATGACACGAGCGAGTTCGTCGTCGCCTTGACCGGCGAAGTGAGTGGCTGTCAGGCCGGCGCCGCCGATTGCGACGCGGACTTCAGCAACGGCTGCGAGACGAACACCCAGACCTCACTCGACCACTGTGGCCAGTGCACGTCTCCATGCGCAGTCGAGCACGGGAGCGCGACCTGCGAAGCCGGTGAGTGTGTGATCGTCTGTGACCCTGGCTTCACCGGAGACGGGCAGACCTGCGAGGACATCGACGAGTGCGCCGACGCACCATGTGGCCTGAACGCCGCCTGCGACAACACCCCCGGCGCCTACACTTGCACCTGTGACACCGGCTTCACCGGAGACGGGCAGACCTGCGAGGACATCGACGAGTGCGCCGACGCACCATGTGGCCTGAACGCCACCTGCGACAACACCCCCGGCTCCTACAGCTGCAGCTGTGAAGAGGGCTACTTCGGCGAAGGGTTGGGCTGTACGGACTTCGACGAGTGTGGGGGTGAGACCCATACGTGCGACCAAAATGCGAGCTGCTACAACACCCCTGGGGGCTATGAGTGCATCTGCCTCGATGGGTTTGCTGGCGACGGGTTTAGCTGCAATGAGGTCACGCTCGGGACCGTCAGCGTGACTTGGAGTGTCGACATCGCGATCCCCGGCGCGTGTGTCCATGCCGAGGTCACCGCGGAGGGCTCAAGTGAGCCTTTAGAGGACATCACCCTAAAGACCACAGGCGACGGCGTGTTCAGCGACAGCAGCTGCACCACGCCGCTGGATGGGGCATTTCTCGGAGGTGACGTCTGGAGCCGAGGCTCAGAGGCTGGGCTCATGACGCTCTCGGCGAGCGCCCCGTGGCACGAGCCGGGCTCCGGTACGCTCACCCTCCATGGCGAGCACTTCGCCGATGACGAGCGGCCAGAGGCGACCCTCGTCGTCTACAACGCCAACGACCCCGACGCCTACGACGTCGCGCAGTACTACGCCGTCTCCCGTGATATCGACGCCGCTCAGATCTGCCCCGTCAGCCTGCCGCGGGGTATGTACGCCACCCCTGACGAGCTCCTTGGGGCACGCGCGGGTGTCATCCAAGACTGCTTCTGCCCCATCCTCGGAGCGGGCGCTCCCACGCCCTGTGACGTCTCCACGTTGCCGGAGATCATCCAGTCTCTCCCGATCACTCACCTCGCGATGATACGCGGTCTCCCTGCACGACTCCACGGCACCGTGTGGAGCACGGACTTCGAGAACCCCTCCTTCGACTTCTACTTCAGCGTCTTGCTGGCTCAAGACCTCCCACTCTTCGAGGGGGGCAGCAGCGGTCACCACACCCTGGACTACCCCTACGTGAGCAGCGCGATGACCTGGAGCCCCCCCATTGATGCGGCTGACCACGGTTACTTCGCGCTCTCACGTGTCGAAGCGATCACAGCAGAGCGTACGCTTTCACTCATCGACCGAACCCTCACCAGCGAAGCCTACGGGCTCGCAGGGAACATCCTGAGCGAGAGCAAAGTGACCGCCTCGGACTCACGAAACCCAGGGCGTGCTCTCACGAGCAGCTATGCCCCAGAGTGCAGCGCCTACCTGAGCCATGAGCCCTTCAACTTTGGCTCAGAGGAGAGCACTTGGCCTCACGAGGCCTGTCGGTGGGGGTCGACGGGCTCCACGGCCGAGGGCAGCGCTACGCAGCTGATGCCAGGGATGAACAACACGACAGTCCCACGCGCCGTCAACGTCGCCTTCTTCAATGGGGGCGAGCCCTTCTCCGAGCCGGTCGATAACAACCACAGCGCCTTCTACAACTACAACACGATGCTCAACTGGAGGAAGAGTGACGCAGAGTGCACGCCAGAGTGTGACGACTTGCCCGACGAGGCGTCTATAGCGGCGTGTGAAGAGAGCTCGACGGACTACTTTCGAGTGCTCAACACAGACTGCGTCGGTGTGGCGCCGGGGTTCATGGGTCAACAGCTGCGCTCGTACCCTGTCGGTTACTACGGCTTCTTACCCCCCGGCTGGTTCGGCAGCTGGAGCGGCGCTGGCGACAACACCGCTGGGACCATCCGAGACGATGGTGCCTACAACGACGCGAACTACACCGACCCGTATTACCTAAGGATAGGGAAGGCAGGCGTCGGTGCTCCCAATACCGACGAATGCGTGCGCGCTGACGGGAGCGTCGAGCCCTGCCCTGAGCGTGTCGCTGTCACCCTGCGTCGCTCCGAGAACATCTCCCCCGTGCTGCCCGTGGTCGGCGAGCGTATCTTTGTGCTCCGGCTCCGCTATCGCAACCAAGGGTACCCAGGCGCCTCTCTGCAGCCGCAGCTCTTCGTGAACCGTGACGGCGCGGTGCTCCGTCAGGCAGATGGCACCCTCGCCGCGATCCCACTCTCCGAGAGCCATGACACCTGGCAAACAGCGGAATTCGAGATCGTGGCGGCCGAAGAGGACTACGCCGAGATCGACCACATCAGCCTGCAGCTCAATGGCAACCTAAACCGCAAGATCCGAGGCTTCCTCGACCTAGACGCCATCGAGGTCCTCGACGCCGAGACAGGCGCGACCTTGCTTAACAAACAACCGCTCAGCTTCTCGTGGGTGAAAGACCGCGCGAACCTGCTCGGGGAATCCGCGGCGGATGTGATCGACCGCATGAACGGCATCGCCTACTGGGGAAGCTCGAGTCATCACCTGACCGGAGGCTGGTCATTTTACTCCTACTACACCACCACGATGCTCTTCGTGACGCGCACCCTCGGTGAGGCCACCGCCTACACCGGCGCAAAGGCGGGGCTTGTCTATGGTGATCCGCTCTATCGCGGCTATGGCGTCTCGATCCACTCAGAGAGCCGGTACAAGATGGACACAGGCACGCCTCACGAATTCTGGAAGAACACGCCTGCCCTTAAGCTGCCACAGCTGACAGCGCTCAACGGCACCGACCACGCGCTGACGCTGACGTGGCATCTGGACTATTGCCTGGGGAACGACAAAGTCCTGTGCACGCAGAGCGACGCTTGGTCCCCCCTGACACGCGGCCAGGGGGCGATCCGCAACCTGCCACTGAACCTCGACACCATCCACGACGCTGTCGGTGATGAGCCCGTCATGATCCGCCTACGCGCTTGGCGGCCAGACACACCGACCGAGCACCTCTCAGCGTACGCCTACTTGCGGGCCATGGGTGTGGAGTACGTGGTCCCCGAGGGCTGTATCAGCGACGTCGATGTCGACGGCTCGGTCACCGACTGGGACCTCAACGAGGTGCGGCCCTACCAACTGTGCAGTGCTGAAGCGCTCCTCTACGACGCGGACGGTGACGGCGACCTCGACTCTGATGACTGGTTCTATGCGCTCGATCCCCCTGACGGGGCCTACCTTGAGCAATTCGACATGAACCAGGACGGGGTCGTCGACATCAACGACCTCGAGCCGATGGTCGTGGCCCTCTACCCTCTGCTGTGTGGTCTGACGCTCGAGGACGGCAGCTTCCCCCCTGCTTATGACCTCAACGACGACGGAGTCATCGACGACGACGACATCGGACAGATAGAGGCTGACATCGGGACGACCGGCTGCCCATGCGACAGCCCGGTGTGCGCCCCTTAATGAGAGTCAGTCGTCCTCCGAGAAGCACGACGCTCAACCTCTTCCGGGACGTTGACGTGGTCAAAAGGGCAATGACGACAGCGCGACCCACAGCAGGTGCCCCGTGCCTTCAACCCAACCGCAGTGAAGACCTGATACCCCGTCTTGGGGTCCCGGTAGGTCTTCTCTCCGGCAGCGCAGGCTGCAGCGTGAACGTCGTCGATGGCCATCATGGACGAACCTGCCCGTAAGTGCGGAGAGGGTCCAGTCCTTTCGAGCCCACCAGCCCTCTACGAGCTGACTCGCCACGAGGCACCGACTTCTCGTATCCTTATCGACAGAGAGAACCCTAGTTCATGAGGTGTCTGCATGCGCACGATGTTATGGATGACCGCAGCCGCGATCTTGACGATGGGCTGCACGGGCTCTGGCTTGGGGACGGAGCTCGAGTCCACGCCCCCTGCCCCGGACACCAGCGCCGCTAATTTTACGGACGCAGCTGCTGCCGCGGACATCGCATTGCCGACTGCCCCCTTTGAGGACGCCGGTCGGTCCGAGGCGGACACCAGCACCACAACGGAAGCGGACACCGACGCCGAGTTCGACACGAACAACCTGACGGATGCGGTCGCAGAGGAGAGCGGTAACTTCGGCGCCCCCTGCGAAGAGGACGCGGACTGCTACTCGGGGCTGTGCGTCGAACACCGAGGCAGCACAGTCTGCTCGAAGGCCTGCGAAGAGGACTGCCCCCCCGGCTGGAGTTGCGAGCAGATCAGCCTCTCAGGGAGTGACCAAGCGTTCGTCTGCGTCTCGTCTTTCGAACACCTTTGCCGCCCCTGCCTTGGTGCCGATGACTGCACCTCGGAGACGAGCCAAACCGCCTGCGTCTCCTATGGTGACGATGGGGCGTTCTGCGGCGCCTCGTGTGCGGAAGATGGCGACTGCCCAGACGGATTTGTATGCCAAGAGAGCACCTCCATGCGCGGCGGAATGAGCGCTCAGTGTGTCAGAGATGATGCGCTATGTGCCTGCTCCACTTTGGCGATCGAGCTCGGCCTCGTGACCGAGTGCAGCGTCACTAATGAACACGGGACATGCAGCGCGTTGCGTGCCTGCACAGCCGATGGACTGGCGCCTTGCGAGGCAGCGATCCCTGCTGCCGAGAGCTGCAACGGCGAAGATGACAACTGCAATGGCGACAGCGATGAGGGGACCCCGTGCGACGATGGAGACCCGTGCACGAGTGATGCGTGCCTCGGAGCAGATGGGTGCGTGCACGACATCGTCCTCGGTGCCCCTTGCGACGACGGAGACCCCAACACACTCGACGACAGCTGCACGACTGACGGCAGCTGTGAGGGTACCCCGATCACCTGTGAAGAGGGCCCCTGTGTCCTGCAATCCAGCCCCGTCGACGGCGCCTGTGTCACCGTCTATAAGGTAGCCGGTGTGGTCTGTGACGACGAGGACTCTTCGACGCATAACGACATCTGTGATGCAGATGGCGGCTGCGCGGGCACACCGTACACGTGCACCCCCGGAGAGTGTGAGGCCAGCGCGACTCCCGATGGTGTGGGCTGCGTGACAGAGCCCATGGCCGCCGGCTTGGCCTGCGACGACGCGAACCCTGAGACAAAGGGTGACGCCTGTGACGGAGCGGGCAGCTGTGTCGGTGAGCCCTACACCTGCAGCGCAGGCCCCTGTGAAGTGAGCGCCATCGCCAACGGCACCGACTGTGAAGTCACCCCAAAGGCTGCGGGCACAGCCTGTGATGATGGTGACCTCGGGACGACACAGGACAACTGTGACGGCGCGGGCACTTGCGTCGGCACGGCCTTCACCTGCACACCCGGCCTGTGTGACATCAGCGCGACGCCCAACGGCGTCGACTGCGATATCATCCATGTCGCCGCGGGCGTCCAGTGCTCGGATGGAGACCCCAACACCCTGGACGACCAGTGTGACGGTGCTGGCGCGTGCGTCGGCACCGCGCTGACCTGCACCCCAGGCCTGTGCGAGACGATGAGCGTCGCGGTTGGTGGCGTCTGCGTGCCGACCTATGCGCTCACCGGTGCACCGTGCGATGACTCAGACCTCACGACTAAGGCTGACATCTGTGACGGTGCGGGACACTGTGGAGGAGCGCCCTACGCATGTGTCGCAGGCAACTGCGACCAGAGCGCCGCCCACAACGGCGTCGATTGCGACGTCGTCCATATCCCAAGTGGGGCCCTCTGCTCCGACGGCGATCCCAACACCCTCAATGACGCCTGCGACGGTGCCGGGCAATGTATCGGAGTGACGCTCACCTGCGAGCCAGGGGTCTGCCAGAGCGCAAACGTGGCGATCGACGGCGCCTGTGTCCCCACCTACTCCCTCAGCGGCAGCCCCTGTGATGACGGTGACCTCGGCACCAAAGTCGACCTGTGCGACGGCGCAGGGACCTGCGCCGGGACCCCCATCACGTGCACACCATCAGTCTGCGACGTCAGCGCTGTCGCCAATGGTGTGGGCTGCGACGTCATCCACTTCGACGCGGGGACACCGTGCTCGGACGGGGACCCCAACACCTTGGACGACACCTGCGATGGCGTCGGCGGGTGTGTCGGGGCAGCGCTCGAATGCGCACCGGACATCTGCCAAACCGCGAGCACACCCGATGGAGGCGTCTGTGTACCCACCTTCGCCCAGCAAGGTGCCCATTGTGATGATGGCGATCTGACCACCGCTGGAGACTACTGCGATGGCCAAGGCGGCTGCATCGGCATCGCCATCACCTGCACCCCCGGTCCATGTGACGCTTCCTCAACCCCAAACGGCGTGGACTGTGACGTCGTGCACTACCCTGAAGGCGCGAGCTGCAGTGATGATGACCTGTCGACGGCGGGCGACAGCTGTGACGCCTTCGGCGTGTGCGCCGGGACGCCGTTCCTCTGCGAGCTCGGCCCCTGCGACACCTCCTCGACCCCCAATGGGGTGGACTGCGATGTGGTGCTCAAGGCCGCGGGCGCAACGTGCGACGATGATGATCTGACCACCTCGACCGATCTCTGCGATGACCAAGGGGGCTGCCAAGGCACCCCAATCCTTTGTGAACCCGGGCAATGCGACATCTCCTCGACCCCAAATGGTGTCGACTGCACAGTCATCCCTCGCCCCGCCGATCTGCCCTGTAACGACGGAGACCTCACCACAGCAGAGGACACCTGTGACGGTGCAGGGGGCTGCTTGGGGACACCCTACACGTGCCCTGAGCCGAGCCCCTGCACCCCAAACTTCACCCAAGATGGCGAGGGCTGCATCCCCAACTATGCGGGCTCGGGCACAAGCTGTGACGACACGCTCAACCAGACTAAAAATGACCAATGTAATGGCAGCGGAGCGTGCCAAGGCACGCCCTACACGTGCGCCGACCCGACGCCATGCATCCCAAGCTTCACCCAAGATGGCGAGGGCTGTGTCCCTGAGTTCGCGGCCCTGGGCACAGCCTGCAGCGACGACATCGACACTACAAAGAACGACGTCTGTAATGACTCTGGATCATGCCAAGGCACGCCCTACGACTGCCCAGGCACCACGGCCTGCATTCCAAGCTTCACCCAAGATGGCGAGAGCTGTGTCCCTGAGTTCGCCGCCGCCGGGACCGCATGTGATGACGGTAATCCAGCCACCTCCTCTGATGTCTGTGACGGCGCAGGTGGATGCGCAGGCGAGACTTCCAACTGCAGTGTGGGCGGCGGTGTCCTCATCCCGAGCTCCGGCTTCTGCGACCCAAGTCCACCGTCGGGCTGGGCGCAATGTGCCGGCTGGATCAACACCTCGGGTGACGATGTCAGCGACACCGCGCTCGATGGCTGCTTGAACAGCAACAATCGACTGCGTATTCGGGTCTGGCATAACGGCGTCCTAGAGGAAGACGTGTACTCGGAGGACGCTAACGTGAGCTCCTGGCAAGAGTGGAACTACCTCGGAGGCAGCGTCACGAAACTCAAATCGACGAACTGGACCGGCTCGACGACCTTCTTCACGACCACCGGCGGGGGCTCGGCCTGCTATCACAATTTCCAATGCGGCATCGATGCGCCGTGTGGGACACTGACGCTGGGGACAGGGAATGGCTCGACCATCATCCTGGCCCCGGGGGCGACCGACAGCATGGAGTATCGAAACAACTGTGGAGGCCAAGCCTTCGTCGGCCGCACCATCGCCTTGTATCGCTGATCGATACGCGACACCCTACCCGATAGGCACGTCCGCCGTGTGTGCACCTCTTTCACAGAGGCGGCGCGAGGCTGCCACCTGACACCGATGAGATGCATTGATGGCTAACTCCTCTTCACCCTTCGACCGTCGGGGCTTCCTGACCCTCGCCGCTGGCTCAGCCCTCGGGATGATGGCGACAACCCTGAGCTGCCGCCCGGCCCCGACCCGGCTGCCGCGCGTGAACCGCCTCGGCCCGCTGACGACCCACTCAGGGCCGGCGCTCTCCCTGCCCAAGGGCTTCAAGTACGTCATCATCCAGGCGTCCGGGGATCCCATGAGTGATGGTAACCGAATGCCACCACAGCCTGACGGTATGGCCTGCTTCACCGATGCTCTAGGGCGGCTCGTCTTGCTGCGCAACCAAGAGCTTGGCGACGCGAAATTTATAAAAAAATGGGGCGCTGAGTTGATGCCCTACCCCAATGGAGTGGTCCCGAGCCCTCGGCACCGTGATGGCGTCTACGGTGGGGTCACTCGCGTGGTGCTGGACCCCGCCAAGCTCACCCGGGACTTTGAGCAAACGCCGGGCAAGAAGAGCACCTCCATTGTGACGTCGAACCTCGTCTTGGCTGGGACGGATAAGAACTGCGCTGGGGGCGTCATCGACGGCGGCTGGGTCTCCTGTGAAGAGTCGAGCGCACCGGGTCACGGGTATGCGTTCATGACGCGGCCAAGCGACGACACCCTCACCCCTCCGCGGCGCATCGAAGCGTGGGGCCGCTTCCAACGAGAGGCCGTCGCTCAAGAGCCTAAGACCGGCGTGATCTACATGACCGAGGACCACGCCGACGCAGTGTTCTACCGATTCGTCCCCGACACCCCAAGCGCCCCCACCGGGAAAGGTCGCGTCGAAGCGTTGGTCATCGATGGCGTGCCGCACACTCACCCCTATACACACAGCCAAGGGTCCACCCCGGTCCCTCTTCATTGGCCGCAGAAGAAGACGTGGGAAGCGCGCTGGATCCCAGTCCCGGATCCCGCAGCCAAAGATGAGCCATGCCGAGAGCAAGCCGCACGCCTTGGCGCCACTCGGTTTCATCGCACAGAGGGCATCACGGTCGATGCTTCTGGCGTCTGGTTTGTGGCGTCGACGGCGGGCTGTAGCCATGGCGGACAGCTCTTCCGCTACGCCCCCAAGACCGCAAAGACCGGGCAACTCATCCTCGAACACGAGGTGCAGGACCGCACACTGCTCTCCAGCCCGGACAACATCGTGATGACCCCTTGGGGCGAGCTCTTGCTCGCAGAGGACAACTACGAGACCGGCGGAGGCGTCGTCACCCATCAGTACTTGCGGGTGATGAACGCGAAAGGAGAGATCGCTGACTTCGCACGCAATAACGAGTCTCGGCGTAAGAGGAGCGCACCTGGCTCCGAGTTCACCGGCGCATGCTTCTCACCAGACGGCCGCACCCTCTTTGTGAATCTCCAAACCCCCACTCACCTGACGGTCGCCATCACGGGCCCTTGGCCCACCGCTTAACCCGTCTGAGTCACAGCCTGCTGAAGGGCCCCTCTTGGATCCCAAAAAAAGGAGCGCCCACGAGTTACCTGTCCGTAACTCGCGGGCGCCAACCGAAATGCGAGGCAACAGGTTAGCGCGCCTGCCACACGCTACGTTGATGCCACCGCTTCTCAGTCTGTTCGCTAGTGGCGCCCAAACCGCCACAACATGGGGTTCGAGCGCCTATAGGGCCGCGGGCCCCTGACGACGCGAGCCTGCCTCACGCGCCGCCAGGGGCCACCGCTCCCCCGGATGGTCAGCTCCCCTTAGTGGGAGCCTTGTCCCCCTCCTTGGCTGGGGGTGGTGTATCTGCTGCGGGGGCGGGGGCCGGCTTCGTCAGGTCCTCTTCCCACAGCGTTTGGACGTAGGCGTAGGTCGCCATGGCGCCAAAATCGAGCGCCTCGTCCATCGTGATCTTGATGCCGTCTTCTTTCTTCAGCTCCTTGCGGATCTTCCGCAACGCAACCTTCGTCGCCCCTTGGGAGACTCCGAGCATGTTGACGTCGTACTGAAGCTCTGGGTGGGCCGCGTTCCACGGCCCTGCACCGGTCCGAATCAGCTCGATGATGTGCGCCTTCAGTTTCGCTCCGTCCCCGCCAGTGGCCGCGTAGGCTTTCCACGTGGTCGGCTTCCGGAGGTCGGCCGCCTGCTTCAAGCGGCCATTGTGCCCCGTCATGCCATGGCAATCGTTGCACGTGTTCCCCCCGTTCACGCTGAACAGCCGCTGCCCGAGTTCTGTGACGCGGCTCTCCTCGAGCGACGCCAGACTTTTGCCCGGCGCCGCAGGGGCCGCAGCAGGTGCCGCCGCGGGTGTCGCGGCAGGCGCCTTCGGTGCCTCGACCTTCCCCCCGCACCCAGACAGGCCGCCTAGGGCGACACTGAGGATGAAGACGGTGAGCGAACGCGACAAACACATGGGGAATCTCCGGTTTGGGTCAAGGGGGGGTCAGGGAGCTCGTGGGTGGCGAGCCCCGTGGGGTGAAAATGGGCCGAGTACACAGTGCTATCGGGATGCCGCTCGCCACGTAGAGGAGGGAGAGAGGCGGTCATACGTCCGTCAAGTCAGGGTGCACCCGGCCGAGTGGCACTCGGCGTGAAAGAAGAACCGAGCCCCAATCCTTAATAAGAGGCTGTGCGTGTCCCGGTGGGGACGACGACATCGTCGATGACATGGATGACGCCGTTGCGCGCCCGGAGGTCTGCCCGCGTCACCCTCGAGCGGTCTACAAAGAGCACACCGCGCTCGAGGGTGAGCGTCAGCGCCTCACCGTAGAGGGTCTGCGCTGTCCGTAGGTGCGCCGCCTCGGAGGCCGACACTTGGCCAGCCACCCAGTGATACATCAAGATCGCGCGGAGGCTCTCTTCATCTTTCAGAAGCGCCTCGACGGTCCCGGCCGGCAGCTTCGCGAAGGCCGCATCCGAGGGCGCGAAGAGCGTGTACGGCCCCTCCGTCTTTAGGAGGTCGGTCATCCCCGCAGCTTCGATGGCGGTTAAGAAGATGGTGAGCTGTCCGGTCTCTTGGGCGCGCGCCTCAAGGTTTGCGGACGCAGTCTCGGGCGCACCACATGCCGTGACTGGCACCTCTGCTGCGAAGCTGGGGAAGCTGGAGAGCGCCAAGACCAGCATCGTGGCGATGGCGGCGAAGGGTACAAATGGGGACTGCATGATGACTCTCCGGTGTCTAAGGTTTGTACAATGTGTGCCAGGCTTGGTTTCGCGTGCTGGCGTTGATTGTCTTGCTAACCTCGGGGCGCGGTGTGCAACCCCTGTGTAGACAAGCTTGCACAAACACCGCACAGCCGGTCAAGCTTTTTTCAAAAAAAGTGCACAAACCCTACATATGGGCCATTTGAGGCCTCAAAACCTTGCACAAGGCATCTGCACAGGCTATGTCTTTGATCATCGGAGGTACTTCCATGGACACAGACGGGACACCCACACAGCAGGCTCCGCGGGGACTTCGCATCGGGGGCGCGGCGCGCGTCACGGGGCTTACCGCGAGCACGATCCGCGCGTGGGAGCAACGCTATGGAGCGATCGCTCCACTCCGGACGTCCTCGGGATATCGGCTTTATGACCCGGAGACGATCGAGCGGCTCCAGCTGCTGCAAGTGCTGCGCCTGCGTGGGGAGCCTCTCCCCCACCTCGCGACCTGCTCCACGGAAGAGCTGCGGCAGCGCGTGGGCGAAGCGGGCGCCGCCCCCGGCGTGTCCGCGGGCCCTACAAGGAAGACGCGCGTACAAGTCACGCTCGCGCACCCGACGCTCCCCAAAACGCTTGAGTCCTTCCCAGACGCCCGAGTGCCGTTCGACGTCGTCCTGAGCGTCCCCAGGTTGGACACGGACGGCCCCGACGTGCCGCCTGCGACGGACCTGGTCATCGCGCGCCTCGATGCCCTGGGCGACGATCCCATGGTCACCCTCGCACGCGTCGCCCCAGCCGGAAGCAACCGCCAAGTCGTCATCGAGACGGGCTTCACGAAGCGGGCCGTCATCGAGGGGTTGAAGCGCCGGGGCTACCGCACGGTACAAGGCCCCCTCACCCTCGGAGATATCACGGAGCTGGCGCTGAGCGTTCGCCGGGCGCAGCGCGTCCCCACTACGCTGCCGAAGCCGACAAGCGAGGTGCCGCCCGCGCGCTTCACGACGGAGCAGCTGTCGACACTGCGAGAGCTCCCCTCTAATGTGAACTGCGAGTGCCCACGGCACCTCGCGACGCTCGCGCTTCAGCTCAATGAGTTCGAGCAATACAGCCTTAGCTGTCATGATGAGCAGCCTGAGGACGCAGCGCTCCACGCGCACCTCGCGAGCGAGAGCGGGCGAGCGCGCCAAATTGTCGAGGATATGCTGACGCGCGTGTGTGAGGCTGAGGGCCTCTTACCGGAGCCCTAGGCTGCCGCTCTGTCGGTACATCACCGAACCGCTCACGCCTGGCAGCACATCGCAGAGCCGTGGTAAGGGCGGCTGGTGGACGCTCAACCTCCTGTCAGGCTGTCGGTGGTCATCGCGCTGCGCGATCGGGCAGGGTTCCGCCTCGAGAACTGCCTACGCGCGCTGCGTTGGCAAACCCTCGCATCGGAGGCCTTCGAGATCGTGCTGAGCGACTTCGGCTCGGACCCGACCTCACGCGCCGAGGTGGTCCGCTTGGCAGAGCAACACCGTGCCCGTGTCGTCTACACGGAAACCCGAGAGCGCTGGAACAAGTCACGGGCCCTGAACATCGGGGTTCGTGCGGCGCTCGGTCACTATGTACTCTGCACAGACGCGGACATGATCTTCGCCCCGAACTTCCTCGAGACGCTGCTTGATGTTCAAGCCCAAGGCGGCGATCGCGCCTTTGTCCTCTGCCAAAGTCGTGACCTCCCAGAGGGGCTCGCAGAGCGCCTCTGGACCGTCGACGACCTCCCAAGCTTGGTCGGGCAATCACAGTACCGGGCACGACAAGGTACCGGGGCCTGTCAGATGGCGACGCGGGCATTCTTCGAGCGTGTCCGAGGCTACGATGAAGGCTACAAGGGCTGGGGCCAGGAGGACACAGACATGACCTTCAGGGCTGCCCGAGCCGGCCTCACGCATCGATGGGTCGAGGGCAGCACGGCGATGATGCATCAATGGCACCCCTCGAACCGACATCGCTGGCCGATACAGAAGGCACTCAACGACCTCCGCTATCACCTCACCAAGCGGCGCATCACAAAAAACCGGCGGTCTTGGGGGCTCGCCCCGTGAGCACCATTCACCTCTACGTCCACGGCCGCGGGTGGGGACATGGCCAGCGCTCTGAGGCTGTCTGTGAACACCTCCGGAGCGCTGGTTACAGCGTGCGAGTCTTCGCGGGGCGCGGGGCCCTGGACGCATTCGCACCCGGTGACGCTGAGCCTGTGGAGTCCCTGATGCCACGCGCAGGCTGGCGCACACTCCCGCTCTTGAGGCGCCGCGTGTCGAAGGCCTCCAGGCTCTTGAACGAAGAGCCCCCCGCGGCCGTCGTCAGTGACGGCGATCTCCCTGCTGTACTAGCTGCACGACTCCGGGGGATCCCGTCGGTCGCCCTGGGCCACGGGCTCATCTTCAGTCACACCCAGCGTCCGCAAGCGCTCCCCGCCCTGCCCTGGCTTCGAGAGGCCGCAAAGGCTCGCATCGCGTCCATGGGGACCACACGCCAGGTCGCAGTGAGCTTCACGCGCTTGACCCCACGCTCGGCCACCACCACGATCGCCCGCCCCACCCTGCGCCATGCACTGCGGAGCCCGCGGACACCGGGAGAGCACCTCGTCTGCTACTTCCGAGATCCCAACTGCCACGACGTGGTGCGCGCGCTGCGCGACCAGGGCCAACCCATACGCCTGTTCTCTTCAGAGGATCCTAAGCTCTCCGAGGTCGCATGGGAGCCCCCCGACGCCGTCCGCTTCGCCGAAGCCCTCTTGAGCGCCCGCGCGGTGGTCTCTTCGGCGGGGAGCCAGCTCATCGGTGAATGCCTGACGCTCGGCATTCCGCAGCTCTCGCTGTACGACGCTAACGACGACGAACAGCGCCTCAACGTCGCGCTATTGAAGGCTCACTCTCTTGGGACCGGCTGCACACTCGACACCTTCAACGATGCGACTGCGTCCGCCTTCCTGACCTCCCTCGATAAGCGGCCACCTCAGAGCCCACCCGAGCCCTGGGGCCCCGAGGCAGGTGACGCCGTTCAGCAAGCGCTCGACGCGATCGTGGCACGACGTGGATAGCCCCCCGACACCCCAGCTTGATGGCGATCGCGAGAGCGTCGTGAGGGGGCTCCTCCTCACAGGCCTTGGCCACCTCATCAACGTCTTTGAGCCCCTGCTCACCCTCGTCCTAGTCCGCCTTACCGGGGCAGCGGTGTGGGGGCTCTTCCTCCTCGCGGAGTCCATCGGGTACGTAGCGACCCGGCTCGCATCGGTCGGTCTAGACCGCGGACTCATGTGGGACGCAGCGCGCTCCCGAGACGGAGACACCTATCGGATTAGAGGACTTCAAGGGGCCCTCCTCATCGGGGCCACCGCTGGCTTCACCGTCGCGGCGATCGGGCAGCTCGTGCTCCCATGGTTGGTCGGTGACGTCTTCGAAGCTCCAGAGGCGCTCGAGGCCGCCCGTGTGATCCTATGGACGACACCGATCTCGGTCGCCGTAAGCATCCTCATCTTCACAGCCCAGGGGCTTCAAAGTGTGGGACCGAGAGTCGCTGTGCAGCAGATCACTGTCCCACTCATCACCCGTGGGTTCCCCCTCGCGCTCCTCCTATGGCCGACCGACCTCGCCGCACCACAGACCCTCATCGCCATCGGCCATATGCTGGGCAACCTCGCCGCGCTGGGCGTCGCGATTTTGCTGCTCAAGCGCCGCATGACACAGGTCAACGCGACCCTGGCGCGTGACATTTTCTGGCCCCCCAAGGCCGTGCTGCACTACAGCGCCCCAGCCGGACTCTCAGAGCTCCTGAGCACAATGATGGTGCGTGTCGACGTGTGGATGCTCGCGGCCTTCATGGACGCCTCAGCGGTCGGGCTCTATGGCGTGATCCTGTCGCTCTCCAAAGCCTTACGCACGCTGCGACACGCCTTCACCCCGGTCGTCACGCCCATCATGAGCGAGGCCACCTACCGTGGACAGACGGCACGTATCCAGCGCGCGCTCGGGCAGAGCGTCTTCTTGATGACGTGCCTCGCGGCCCCGATCCTCGTCGCCCTGTGGACCTTCTCCGAGCCCCTCCTCACCCTCTACGGCCCCGAATTCAGCGCTGGGAGCTGGCCCCTCATCGTGCTCTGCCTCGGGACGCTTATCCATGTCGTCGCAGGCCTGGCCTCAACCATCGTCGCAGGCGCGGGGCGCGCTGACTTGATGCTGCTCAATCACGTGCTCCCCATTGCCCTTAACGTAGGCCTGAACCTGTGGCTTATCCCAGACTACGGCGTGCTCGGAGCGGCCCTCGCGACCGCGAGCTCGCTCACCGTCATGTCACTGTTAGAGCTCGCCTTCGCGAGGCGCATTGTCGGCGCCAAGCTGGCCGAGTGGGGGACACTGGAGCCCCTGATCGTGAGCGCGGGCGGCGCTGGGCTCGGGTGGCTACTCGCAGGGCTCCTCTCGCCAGGCGTCGACCCACTGCTGTATCGCATCGTGGTGCTCGGGATCTTCGCCCTGCTCTTCGCGGTGTGGCTGTTGGCCCGCGGACGGCGACGCTTCCGAGGCGCATGACCCTTAGCGTCGGGGCGGCTTACCCCGACCACGATTTGAGCGACGCGGTCCTTTCCCGCCGCCCTTCGGCTGACCGCCAGACGGGCTGCCTTTCCGAGGGCCTGAGCGGCGCCCCCCATGGTTCCTCTCATGGTGAGGGACGAGGCTGTTATGGCTGCGACCGATCAAATCTTGGCGCCCCGCATCATGCAGTGCCTCGCGGACGAGGTCGGCGTTTTGCGGCATCCAATATTGCATCAGCGCCTTCTGCTTTCGCTTATTGCGCATCTTCTTCTCGACCCACACCGTCTTCATGCTGTGAGGCTCGACGCCGGTCCACCACATACAGGTCGCCGGCGTACCAGGCGTCGGGATGAAGTCCTGGACCTGGCGCGGGCGCAGGTTCCTGGCCTTAAGGAACTCCGCCAAATTCACGGCGCTCTTGTTGTCACAGCCAGGGTGAGAGGAGACAAAGTACGGCACCAAGTACTGCTCTTTATCGGCCTTCTCCGACGCCTTCTTAAAGCGCCGCTCGAAGTCGACGTAGACGTCAATGCCGGGCTTCTTCATCAGCCGTAGGGTGTCTGAATCGACGTGCTCGGGCGCCACCTTAAGGTGTCCACCGACGTGATGAGCCGCCAGGTCGTTGATGTACTCTTGATCGAGGTTCGCGAGGTCCATCCGGACCCCTGAGGCGACCAGCACCTTCTTGACCCCTTGGGTGTTGCGGACATCCCGCATCAGCTGCTTGATCGGCGCGTGGTCCGTCTTCAAGAGCTTACAGATCGTCGGGTGGACACACGACGGGCGACGACAGACCTTCTCGACCTCGGGGTCTTTGCAGGTCATGCGGTACATGTTGGCCGTCGGCCCACCGAGGTCACTGATGACGCCTGTGTAGCCTGGGATCTTTGAGAGGCCCTGGACCTCCTTCAAGACGCTCTTTCGACTACGCGACTGAATGGCTTTGCCCTGATGCTCAGTGATGGCGCAGAACGTGCAGCCGCCGAAGCAACCGCGCATCACGTTGATCGAGAAGCGCACCATCTCGTAAGCAGGGATACGGGCGCCGCCATAGTCGGGGTGCGGGAGCTTCGTGTAGGGGAGCGCAAAGATGGCGTCGAGTTCGGGCGTCGTCAGCGGAGGCTGCGGTGGGTTGATGACCACGGTCAAGCTGCCGTGGGCCTGGACGAGCACGGGTGCACAGCCGGGGGTCTGCTCCTTATGAAAGATGTGCTGAGCTCTTGCGAAGTTCGCTTTGCTCTCGGCGTCGCTCCCCTTGAGTTCCTCGAAGCTCGGGAGCACCTTGACCCCCTCCGGGAGGTGGTCTTGCCAGGCGAGCTCCTCATCCAAGTCGCGCGGCACAAAGTGCGGGCGCCCCTTCTTACCCACCGCGTAACCCGTACCAGGCACGTCTCGGATCTCCCGGATCGGGACACCAGACTTGAGCTGCCGAATGACCTCAAGGAGGGGCCTCTCACCCATCCCGTAGATGACAAGGTCGGCGCGCCCATCGACGATCATCGAGCGGCGCACCTTCTCCTGCCAGTAATCGTAGTGCGCCAAGCGGCGCATCGAGACCTCGACGCCGCCCGCCAGGATAGGGACATCTTTGGCGGCCTCTTTGCAGCGCTGCGCGTAGACGACCGTCGCGTAATTCGGGCGACGGCCCCCCTCTGCGTCCGGCGAATATTGGTCGTCAGAGCGCAGGCGCTTGTGGGCCGTGTAGTTATTGAGCATCGAGTCGAGGTTGCCTGCAGACACCAACCACGCGATGCGTGGCGCGCCGAAGGCCTTGAAGGGCTCCGCCGAGTGCCAGTCAGGCTGAGAGAGCACGCCGACGCGATAACCCTGGGCCTCGAGCAGCCGGGTGATGACCGCGTTCGCGAAGGACGGGTGATCCACGTATGCATCACCGGAGACGAAGACGAAGTCGACGCCATGACGCTCGGGATCGTGCGCCTCTCCGGCTCTCGGGAGCCAGCCGCGAGCGACAGCGCTCTCTCGGCGAAGCGGGGGATAGGTCTGAGCGTGCTGGTGGTCCATCGCAGGCACCTCTGTATGCAGCGCGGCGCTGCGTGGGAGCCGACCGACAGGATGCTAAATGCGCGCTATCGGAGGCTGAATTGCGGCGCTGATAGCCCAGGGTTATGCGGAGCGCAAGGCTCCGGTCGTGGTCTTCTGGACACTAGCTGGCGACAGCTTGCACACTCTGCTCTTCGAGCCGGACCGAGCGGCGGGTCTTATCTCCACTGTAGAACTGGCGGGCCCAACGACGGAACTGCATGACCCCGGCGTCGGACGCGGAGGCGATGGGGCGCGTCAGGTAGACCTTATGCTCCCAGACGCTGATGTCCTGCTCCACGGTCTTGCCAAAGGTCTTCGCGTAGGTGCGCCGCATGATGGTCGTGAGGAAGGGGATCGGGACCTTATGGACGCGGTGAATCATGTTGAGTCGACAGCGCGTCCGGTCGATAGGGGTCGTGAGCGCGAGGCTCTGCGTCCTCATATGGAGCCAAGGGAGGAGCTTCACGGCCTGAGTGATCCACCCGATCGCCAGCCCCCAACGGTGGCTCGTCACGCGCGTCGACATCCCCTCAGGGATGCCGACGTTCAGTGGAATTCCGAAGGCGGTCAGTTTGGGCCGCATGGAGATCTTCCAGGTGAAGAGCGCCCCGTCGATCGCCGACTCAGCGTCCGGCTTGTGATCGATAAAGTCATGCATGATGGGCGAGTGACTCGTGTCCGCGTCGTTCTCGCTGATGTCCTGGATGTGTGCGTCGACGATCCACTCGTGCTCGACCCACGACGTCCACTTGCCGTCATCAAAACCGGGCAAGGGCTGGACGTGCCACTCCGGCGGAGCGCCGTCCGCGTGGTACCAAACAAGGACCATCCCGGAGACCTCATCCACGTGCCAGTGCGTCAGGCTCGCCTTGGGGGGGATGGGATCACCGTTCGGGATGTGGGTGCACTGACCGGATTCAGCGTCGTACTGCCATCCGTGGAACGGGCAGCGTATGCAGTTCTCCACGACCTTGCTGCCGTAACCCAGGTGAGCCCCAAAGTGGGGGCAATGCGGGTCAACGACATGCGCCTTACCGTCTTGGGTTCGGAAGCACACCAGTTCCCGGTCAAGCATCTTCAGCGTCTTGACCTCACCGACCTTGAGGTGGTGCGAAAAGGCGGCGAGATACCACTGGTTGGGGAAGGGACTGAGGATCGTAGGGACGTCGCTTTGCATAGCGCTCAGTGTCTCCTCTGAGGGATAGAAGTTCAACACCCCTACTGCCCCCCCGCAGTCTGGCGCTTATCAGGTCGAAAGGATCGATTGCGGACCGACACCTCGCTCAAGAAAGCACACCCGAGTCGGGCGTTGAGGGACAGGAGATGGTAGAGACCCGCGCGGTGCCCCACATCCCCACGGAGTCACTTGTCAGAGCCCCTCCCCATCACGCCCAGCGCGATCGTCCTCGCGGCGATCAACGCGCGGTACCGACATACCTCCTTTGGGTTGCGGTACCTCCTGGCGAACCTCGGTGAATTGGCGGATCAGGCGACGCTCGTGGAGACACAGATCAAGGAGTCTGCGGAGGCGATCGTCGATCTCATCCTGGCCCCAAAGCCCCGCATCGTCGGCCTCGGGGTCTACGTGTGGAACGCTGTCCGTGCCCTGGAGGTCGTCCGCCTCCTGCGCACCAAGGCGCCCGAGCTCGTCATCGTGTTGGGGGGCCCCGAGGTCAGCCACGAGTGGGGGGACCAAGAGATCGTGTCCCTCGCGAACTACACCGTGACGGGTGAAGGAGAGCATGCCTTTCGGTCCTTGTGTGAAGGGGTCTTACAGGGGGAGGCTCCGGAGCCTCAGATCCTCCACGGTGGCTCTCCAGCCCTCGAGACCATCGCCCTGCCCTACGACCTGTACAGCGATGACGACCTCGCCCACCGCGTCATCTACGTCGAGGCCTCACGAGGCTGCCCGTTTCGCTGTCAGTTCTGTCTCTCGTCCCTGGACCGCGGCGTGCGAATGGTCCCGCGAGAGGACTTCTTCAAGGCGATGCAGACCTTGCTCGACCGTGGCGCCCGCGACTTCAAGTTCATCGACCGTACATTTAACCTGCGCATCGACGACTCAGTCGCCATCTTGCGCTTCTTCCTTGAGCGCCTTCGACCGGGACTGTCGCTGCACTTTGAGATGATCCCGGACCGCCTACCGGACTCGTTGAGGGGGCTGCTTGCGGCCTTCCCCCCGCAGACCGTACAGCTCGAGCTCGGCATCCAGAGCTGGAGCCCGGAGGTCGGCAAACTGATCGAGCGGCGGCAAGACCCAAAGAAGACAGAGGAGAACCTCCGCTTCTTGGCCGCTGAGACCCGCGTACATGTCCACGCCGACCTCATCGTCGGGCTCCCGGGGGAGGATCTCAGCACCTTCGCCGCGGGCTTCGACCGCCTCGTCGCTCTCGGCCCACAAGAGGTGCAAGTCGGCATCCTGAAGCGCCTCCGAGGCACCCCGATCGCCATGCACGACACCTCCCACGCGATGCGGTACAGCGCCAGCCCCCCTTACGAGGTGCGCTCTACCTCGACAATGTCGGAGGAGGAGATCGACGCGATGAAGCGTTTCGCGCGCTTCTGGGATCTCATCGCCAACAGCGGCAACTTCCGAGACAGTTGTCAGCACATCCTGAAGGCCGGCGACTCGGCCTTCACGGGCTTCTACACCTTCTCAGAGGCGCTCTACGCAGCGCTGGGCCGCACCCATCACCTGGCGCTGAACACCCTCGCAGTCGCCCTCTTCGAGCACCTCACCGAGGCAACCGAGATGACGCCAGAGGACGCCGCGCTCCTCGTCGCCGGTGACCTTCATCGGACCTACGGCAGGAAGACTCCAAAGGACCTGAAGCCTCACCTCCCGCTCGGCTGGCGGCCCCCAGATGTCGCTCGGGTCACCGGCGGGCTCGTGCGCCAAGCGCGCCATGCCGCCCACTGAGGTCACCCCTCGCGCGCAGCCAAGCTGAATTCGCACCCGCCTCCTCGTCCCGACATTGTTGAAATCGATTTGTTACCTATGATGGCGCCGCTCGGAGGCGCCCCCGACACCGAGCTGCTGAGGCCTAATGCCGACACGACGTCGACAACTCTCCCACCTCCGGCACGCCCCCCTCGGCGTGATGGTGACGCTCGCGCTCGTCGTCAGCGCTGGCTGCATGGGGGCCCCGAGCGCGTCCACAACGGATGCGACCGACGATGCGCGGTTCGCGGTCAGCTTCGAGGTGCCACCCACGCCCAATCAACCCTCATCGGTCACTGACACCTCGGCCCCCACTCCTGGTGACGATGTCACCTCAGCGACGTCTCCGGGCGACACGATAGCGGAGACCGAGGTGGGCCCCTCACCTAGCGACGCGCCACACACCGACGCCACGCACACCGAGGTGCAAGACATTGACGATGTGACCGTGGTCGGACCGGACAGCTGCGAGACCCTCACTGCCATCATCCACGCCGAGTATGACCTCGACACCGTACCGATGACGGTGACCTTCCATGCCCACCAGTCATGCACACCAATCGCGCTCGCCTCGACGCTATGGAGTTTTGGTGTGGACGACGCCGTGGCGTCTGGCGCTGAGGCCACCTACACCTACTTGGAGAGCGGGAGCTTCGTCGTGACCCTCACGCTGACGGACATCGAGGGGGGAGCGCACGCCGTCACCATGCCTGTCACCGTAGCCCCCGGGGTCTGCCCGACCCCGATGGCGTCCCTCACGACGGGGACCCTCGCGCTCAATCAACCCGCCGGACCAAGCGGGATCAGTGCGAGCCATGTCCATGACGACACCTTTTGGTTCGTCAGCGACAGCGGCTCTGAGGCCTCGCTCTACGCGACCAACGCTGCCGGCCAAGACCTCGGGAGCTTCCCTCTAGCCGGCGCTCAAAACGTAGACTGGGAGGATATCGCCATCGGGTATCCCTCGGGAGACGGCCCCGGGGTCCTCTACATTTGGGATGGCGGTGACAACAACGGCACCCGAGACAGTGTTCAGGTCCTGATGGTCCCCGAGCCAACTCAAGAGAGCTTGGACCAGTCGCCGAGCCCGTCGTTGGCGTGGACGTCGCTGTCGCTGAAGTACCCGGATGGGGCCGCGCTCAACTCGGACACCCTGATGGTCGATCCGCAGACCGGAGACTTGGTCATCGTGGCGACGGACCAAGCGAGCCTTGTGAGTCATGTGTTCCTTAAGCCCGCCCCTCACACCCCAGGCTCCGAGACCTCCCTGACTTGGATCGCAGAGGTGGACTTCAGTGCACCACCTTTTGAGAGCCCGTCGATCCCGAGCGGAGGCGCCTTCAGTCCACTTGGAGACCGCCTCATGGTTCGGACTGACGACCACGCATTCCTGTGGCTGCGGGACGGAGGGAGCCCCCTTGAGAGCGCCTTGGGTGCCACACCGTGCGCGGGGCCATTCGCGGTGGAGAGCGGCGGCGAGGCGATCACGTTCTCGGCCGATGGTCACGGGTACCTCACGGTGTCAGACGAGGTGCAGGGCGTCATAAGCATGCACCCCTTCGAACAGCTCGAGAGCTGCGACCCGCCCGAGGCGCGAATCTCGGTCAGCCCCGAGGGGACCTTACAGGCCCCAGTGACGGTGACCTTTGAGGCCGATCCCGCGTGCATCCCCGAGGGGATCGACTGGGTCAAATGGAACCTCGGAGGCACCCCAAGCGCTGAGTCGAGCCCCTCTCATACGTTCTTAGAGGCGGCCCAGATGGAGGTCACCCTGACGGTGGCGGATCTGCAGGGGGTCATCTCCGCGACCACGCAGACCATCGAGGTGCTCCCTGCAGGCTGCCCCAGCCCAGGCCCGGCAGAGGACTGGGGGACGGTGAGCAACAATGACGTGAACGAAGCCTCCGGCCTCGTGATGAGCACACAACACGATGACCTCCTGTGGACACATAACGACTCAGGGGACAGCGCCCGCTTATTCGCGATCGGCCTCGATGGCGCCGATCGAGGGACTTGGAGTTTGGACACAAATATCAAGGATTGGGAGGACCTGGCCTATGGCTTTGACGCGACTCTGAACACGGAGGTCCTCTACGTTGGAGACGTCGGCGATAACGCGAAATCTCGAGACAAAGTGACCATCTACATCGTCCCGGAGCCTGACGTGGACACAGGGTCTGAAGGTGAGATGCACGCCGTCAACACGTGGTCTTCGATGACCCTCACCTACCCCGACGGCGCGTCCCACAACTGTGAGACCTTGATGCGAGATCCCCAAAGCGGCGATCTCTACCTGGTCATCAAGAGCAGCGACGGCGTCAGCCCAATCTTCCGAAAACCGGCGCCACACACCCACGGCAGCGAGACAGAGCTTGAGTGGGTGGGAGAGCTCCTCTTTGGGACTGCACCGCTGACCGGCTCGAAGTCCACTACAGCGGGCGCCTTCTCACCCACCGGTGACCGTGTCCTCATTCGGACCTACACGGACGCTTGGGTGTGGCAACGGGGACCGAATGAGACCGTCGCTGAGGCACTGGCAGGGGAACCATGTAATGTGGAGGCGACCGGCGAGCCCCAAGGCGAGGCGGCGTGCTTCCATCGTGATGACTCCGGGTACCTGACGCTCTCTGAAGGCATGCATGAAACGCTGCACTACATACCGCTCAACTGACATGCCTAGGGCTCCCCACATCATCCCCCGCGCCCCCTTGGCGCTGCTGCGCGTGATGCTCATCGCCGTCTTCATCGGTGCCGCAGGCTGTGATGAGGACATCGTGACGCCACCTCGCTGCCCCGAGGGCGTCGATTATAGCGACGCCCAAGTGCTCTTCGAGGCCCAATGCGCCCCGTGCCATGGCGCCGATGGCTTAGGGGGCTCAAGCTACGGCATCCTCCACGAGCTGCACCACACTGACTCCCAACTGATTCAAGTGATGTTAGACGGAAAGGGCAGCATGCCTGCCGTGAACATCACAGAGGCAGAAGCGGCGTCCATCGTCGACTATATGCGCTGCGTCCTCTGAGGACGCTCAACCCCTCTCACTGGGGCGTGCTCCTCATCGGACTTCGTTGGGACAAATGCACAGGGCTCGTCGCGCCTCCCGGAGGTCAAACCACCTCCGCTCATGCCCACCTTTGTGGGGATTCGCGTTCGTAACCAGCGCTCCGCAAACGTTCGACTGCGACAAGGCTCGCGCTGCTCCAGCCATGACGCAGAAGAAACGCTTCAAGTTCTTCGAGGTCGATGACGAAGGGTGGAGTGCAGCGCGGTTGTAAGAGCGCGCCGAAGCACCCCAGGAAACAAGGCAAACCCGTCGCGAGGCGGGGACGCAAAGCCGCGGGTCTCGAGGAGACAGCCGGGCTACCCAAAGGAGTACACCATGACGCACCGACTCATCCGCCCTTACCTCATCATCGCCGGCCTCTGCTTCACCCTTGGCGCCTGTGACCAGGCCGTGGAAGAGGAGATGAGCCTCTCCGAGATCCCGACGATGGTGACGAACGAGCAAGCGCCTATCGAGATCTACATCGAGTCCCTTTGGGACCACGCTCCGACTCAAATTGGGACCGAGATCGACTCGGGGGCCTTGACCATCGGTGGGTCAGCGCTACCCGTCGCCTCCCCAACCTCCGACCCCTCTCAGGTCAGCGGCGCAGCCAAGACGACCCGGCGTCAACACAGCCCACTGGTCAAGAGCGGGAGCGCGGAGACCCCCTCGGACGGGATGGCCAACTGCCAAGGGACGACCTGCGCCACCAGCGCTGTCCAGCACGAGGTCGACAGCGTACAGAGCCCGACGATGAGCGACCCCAGCGACGTACCCTGCATGGACGAGGGATGCGACGGGAGCGCGGGCCTGGCGTAGGCGCACTCATCGCTCCCCCCGCATGACGCCCCGCCCTGGAGGGCGTCTGCCATTGAGCCAGCCCTAGGGCGGTTGAATCACCGTCGCCTCAAGGGAGCCCTTCACCGTCTCCCCGAGATAGGTCGAGGCCTCCTCGAAAGAGATGACGCCCTCAACGAGCAAGGCCACGGGCTCGAACTCAAACTCAAAGATCTCAATACGACCGACCAAGCCGCTAAAGACGCTCCAGTCCAGCGGCTGAGTCGTCCCCGGTGTGAACAACTCAAGGGGCCCAAAGATGTAGACGATGAAGTACTCACCTTGGGTGTTGTTTCCGATGAGCTCAATGACGGCTTGGCCCTCGGTGGGCCCTGCGCCAAGGCGCGCGTTCGAGGCTACATTTCCGATGAATTCGAGGGTGGTCACGTCATGATTCACGCTCCCCGGCTGGTCGAAGAAGTCGCCGCCAGAGGTGCCCCAGCGCGTATCAAACGTCGCAGATAATGTGCCGCCCTCTGTCCAACAGATGCTCTCGGCAGGGGGGTACGTCCAAGCCTCACCGCCCAAGATCAGCTCGGTGCGGATCCGGTTCTCCCGATAGGTCACCCAAGAGCGCTTCGCGCTAATCTGAACCGTCAACTCCTGCGCCTCCTCCTCGCTCAAGTACTCACTGAGCATGTCCTCCATACGATCCAACTCTGCGGTCAACGCATCGACATCCCAAGCCGTGTCAAGCAGCTCCAAGAGGCGAGCGACGTACGCAGCCTTGCCCTCTGGGTGGGCGTAAAGTCGCGACGCGAGGTGTCCAAACGCATAGACAGAATCAGGGAGCTCGCCATCCAACCCGATGAAAAGCGCTGGATCGACAAAGGCTGAGTCGAGCCCCCAAGGGATGAAGCGAAACCTCCCATCGCTCGGATCAGCGTAGATGTAGGTGTTGTTGCGGTTACCCGCGTAGCCATCCCAGTGCGCTACGAGGACCTCCGCAGCCCAGAACGTGTAGAAGGCGTCGAGATCGAAGATGACAGAGAGCGCCGGCATCAGCTCATCGTCGGGCAACTCAAGCGCCGCGACAGCGGCGTCTAGGTCGCTCCAATCGTCTTCAGCCGTGTGGGTCTTCTTCTCCCACGTGCGACGGAACTCGGTCCTGAAATCACTGATGGTCGCCTCGTAGAGGTTGCCTTCATCGCTCTCGAAGTGCCTGGCGATAAAGGGCTTCTTAATGCTGTCAACGTGGGCGTAGAGGCCTAGGACTTCCCCGTTGACCTGGACCCTCGCGAAGTTACACCGCGGCGCTGGCACCCCGGCCTGCGACATGACGGCGTAACCAAGGCATGCGTTTACGAGGCCTGGATCCTGAATCATGTTGTTTAAGGTCAGCCGGGTCAGCCCCGCCAAGCTCTGGTCATCGACATATTTGTCGAAGCGGACCTTGAGTGATGGCTTCTCTTCAGACAGCGACCCCAAGAACCCCTTCTTGCGAAGCCCCACGGTGCTCACTTCCCGACCTGAGACGGAGATCTCCGCTTCGAACCAATCGAAGACCTCCGACGGCGGACTGTCCAAGCAATCCCCCTGCACAATATCGGCGAGCGGGCGCGTCTGATTACGCAGCATGCGCCAATCTACCGGTGACATCTCGATGCGCACATCTAAGACGCACTCGGGATCAAAGAGGGCCGCGCTGGGATCCTCTGCGTCATCCAACCAGGTCACGCAATTGTGCGTGGCAGGAGGCCGGTTCGACGGCCCCTCAACCTGCGAGCTGTCCGCAACTAGTGTCGCAGTGTCCTCCACCGAGGCGTCCGCCGAGGACTCCGCCGAGGACTCCGCGCTTGCCTCAGCGACGTCCGCCGCATCGATGGCGTCATCCGCAGCGATGATGTCTCCCTGCTCAGAGAGGGTGTCAGGCACCTCATCTGATTGAGCCGCGCAACCAGGCAGCATGTAGAGGCCTGTCAGCAGGCCAAGCAGAGCGCGTCGTGTCATACCCCTACCCTAGCCTAAAGTGGTCTGTGGCCTCATGAAACAACCCGTCACCGTCCTAGCGTTCGGCTTGGCACGCGGCCGGCTCAAGGCCCGCTGCGATCAGCGCCTCAGGCCGCTCTCGATCCGCTTGCCACACGGCGGCCACATCAATCGGCGGGAGCGGGGCCTCGAAGACCTCGGCGATCCGGGCCAACATCGCGTTGGCGATCAGCGCGTAGGCCGTGTCGCTGAAGTGCAACCCGTCGAGCCCAATGAGCCCGCCATATTGGGCCACCAGGAGCGTCTCATCGCCGACCTGAACCCCGGCACTCAACCACCCCGTCAGGAGCCCGGCGATGTCGACCACGTGGACGTTCGCGTACTCCGAAGCCTTGGCGTTCAGGCGCGCGTTTGCAGCCACGACCCCTTCGTCGATCGCGGCGAACACCAGGTCTGCATTCTCCGTCATCCCGTCTTCCGCCAACCGAGCGCGCTTGGCTCGAAAGAAGGGGAGCTCGGTCGGGTTCGGGAGGGTCGCGAGGAAGACCTCAGCCCCAGTCTCCGCCAACGCCGCGACCCCACGGTCGATGTCCTCGAGGAAGGTGGCTAGCGGGGTCATCCCGATGAGCGAGAAATCCTTGTTGTCGATCATCCCGTCGATGAGGTCGTTGCCGAGCAGGTCAAAGGAGACGACGAGCTCAGGCTCTGCAGCGACCAGCACCTCGAGCTGACTCTCGTTGACCGGATCACCGATGGTCGCGATGGGCTCGTAGACCATGTGAGAGAGGAACTCCATGGCGATGTCCCCGTCGACCGGTCCATCGAGCACTTCCCCAACCCGAGAACCACCGACTGCGAGGTTGTGTGCGGTCAGGTTCGGGCTCGTGCGGACGCGCGCAAAGCTGAATTGGTCCGTCTCAGGGTCTGTCAGCTGTGGGATAAGCTCAAGCGCCTGATCCATCTGGTAAGCGTCCAGCTCGGGGGGCACGCAGTACGGCGCAGGCCCGATGAGGTCCGGGGTCATCTCCTGGAACCCATCCTCGATGAGGAGCGGCAGCGGAAAATACACCCCGAGCTGTCGGGCCAGCTGCGCTGCAGGCCCTTGTCGAATCGACCATTGAGTGGGCAGGCCGCGCTGCGTCCCCTGGGTCAAGCTCGCGCCGACGGCGTGCATCGACGTGACCTGAGTGAGACGGGGTGACTCGTAATTGAACGGCTCGCTCAGGTCATAGGTCACCTCCCCGGCCCCGAGCTGCACAGCGACCTCTCCACCGGTGGGGTGCCCTTGTGTCCACACCTCAAGCGCGCCGCTCGGGAGCACCTCGAGCCCGAACGCAGGGACGCCGCCAAAGGTCACCCGGTCAACCTCCGCCGCGTCGACGACGCTGTCTAGGGTGAGCTGGACCGAGAAGTAACCTGACATGGGTCCACTTGAGGGCGCATAGCGCGTGCTCTCGAGCGAGGGGGCTGGCGCCTGTATCGACTCAACGCAGGCGCTGCCCAGGACAGCGAGCGCGGCCAAGAAGCTCAGCCTCAGAGGCCTGAAGGTCACCCGCGGCTGCTCGCGATCCACGGCGCCGAGGCGCGTATCTCCGGCGCACTCAATGAACAACCTCGCCCTCACTTGGCGTGACGCGCGACGTGCGCGTCGTCCACCATCCAGAGCATCGTGGAGGAATCCGAAGGGTGTGTCGAGGACCCGGCGGTTGATACCCTGAGCGCTTGTTCACGTGAGCAATACGAGCTTGCCGATCGTCTGAGCGCTCTCCAGATCTCGATGCGCATCGGCCACACGCTCGAAGTCATAAGTCGTGCACGCCATCGGGGTCAATCGCCCCTCGTCGAAGCGCTCGCAGACGGCGACCATGACCTCCTGCAGGATGTCGCTTCGATCAAAGAGGTAGCTCAAGTTGAACGCGAGGACACTACGGTTCGAGCCCGTCATGTCGAGGGGGTTAAAGCGCGGCGTCTTGAAGTAATCGATGGCGAGCTTGAGCCACTTCGGCTTGCCGCCCTTCCGCGGCATCATGCTGTGAAACCCGTAGACGACGAGCTTCCCTGGTGGCGCCAAGTGAGCGTAGCTCTGCGCGAGGGTGCTCGGACCATTGGCGTCGAGGATCACCGGGTAGCCCGCGGGGCTCAAGCGCTCGGCCTCGGTCCACAGATCCGAGGTCGACTTGTCGATCACCTCATCCGCCTGACAGGCCGCCACCTTGTGTGAGGCACCGACGACGCCCACCGTGCGCAGGCCAGCGTCCCTCGCCAGCTGAACCGCAGCGGTCCCCACGCCCCCCGCTGCGGAGTGGATCAGGAGCGTGTCCCCGGAGCGTGGGTGCGCTAAAAAGAAGAGGGCAAAGTACGCCGTAAGGTAGACGCATGGGATGCCCGCCGCTTGCGCCGCGCTCAACACCTCTGGCCGACGAAACACCTGCCCACGAGGCGCGACGATGTGGGTGGCGTATCCTCCGAAGCGCGTCACGACGATGACGGGATCGCCCACGGTGAGGTCATTGACGCCATGACCGACCGCCGCGACACGCCCTGCGCCCTCAAAGCCCGGGGTGATCGGCCAGCCAACATACTGCTTGGCCGACTCGTAGAGGCCCATGCGGACGACGCAGTCTGCGTAGTTCACGCCGATGGCCTCGACCTCGACGAGGACCTCTCCCTCCCCCGGTGAGGGGGTCGGGAGGTCTTCGATGATGAGCCGCTCATAGCCACCGGCTCTCGGTACAACGACTTTGCGCACGCTCTCCCCTGCGTCATTGGAGGGCCTGAGCGTACACCATCTCGACGTGCCTCAGGGCGCAGGGCGCTCCCAGGGTCGTCTAGCGCACGGGCCCCGGGCGGGCGTGGCACATCTTGCAGCTGTTTGCGCCAAAGCTGATCATCTGACCTGCCGCGATGGCATCGTCAGGGAGCGCCTCGAAGGCGGCCATCGTCTCATCGATTGTGCTCAGCGCACCCTCAGCGAGGTAGCGGTAGGGCCAATCCGCTGAGCCGTCGACGTTCAGCGACTGCTCATAGTTCATCGCGGCCATGTCCCGTTTTCCCATGCGCGCATAGAGGTCGCCCAGCATCAGGAAGGTTCCAGGCTTGCTGTAGGGCACCTGCTCGGTGTTCTGGATGTCATAGGCGTGACCTTCGAGGACCCATGTGTCCATGATCTCAAGGCCTCGATCGGGTAACCCCGTCTCCATCGGGAAGAGCATCCATGTGCTCGCGATGGCCATGATGTTCTCGGAGTCACTCAGCGCGTGATCGATCGACTCCTCAAAGAGGGCATCGACGGCACCCGTATCGCTGAGGAACATCGCCGTGATGAGGTCCGCCGACAGGCGCCAGCTGCGATAGAAATCATTGTCCGGGTAGGCCTCACTCGCGCTGTGAAGATCGCCGCGCATGTTCGCGATGAACTCCGTCACCTCGATCTCACTCGGGTTCATCGCCAGCTCCTCGGTCTGAATCGCCACCCCGAGCAGCGCCCTGAGGAACTGAATACGCGGGACCTGACCGCTCTGCTCGGCGATGACGCCGCTCATGACGTTAAAGACGGGCTCGCGCTCAGTGAAGTCAGCTTGAAAGGCAGGCCAAAAGCCCTCCTCCACGCACGCCGTAGCGTCCTGTGGGCCTAAGCCCAAGCAGTCATCCGGGTAACCTGACGCGCAACCACCGAACGCCATGCAAATGCTGGCGATGAGGGCCCCCATAGCCAGGTCTCGTAGCCAAAGTCGTGCGCCGCTCATAGGGGCATCACGGCGTTGAGGACGAGGTCGTGCTCGAAGTGCTCGGCGGTATCCATGACGACCTCAAACGCTGAGAAGCCGTCGAGGGAGACAAGGTCCCCTTTGTCAGGGCTCGGGTCGTCATCGGTGGTCGTCCCGTTGTCGTCGAAGAAGGTGATGACAAAGTAGGGCTCGCTGCGCGGCGGGACCTCCTCGATGAGGTAGTCGACGACAGCGTCCTCCGCGACGAGGTCTTGTGTGAACAGGATTGCGCGGCCGACCAACACAGGCTCAACCGTGGGGTCCATCGACACCGGGTTGCTATCGAAGAGCGCCACATAGAGGTCGCCCTGACCGTCCTCCTGGATCGAGGCAGTCCGCGAGACCGTCCCGCTCAGCGACGCGAGAGGCTCTGGGGCCGTCACGAGGCTGGGCTCAGGATCGGGCTCGGGATCGGGCTCAAGGTCGGGATCGACCTCTGCTGGCGCCTCCTGGGAGACGCCATCGTCAGAGACATCGAGTTCGGCGTCGCATCCGACACACAGCACAGCGGTAAAGGCCAAAACTAGCCATGGGGTAAGCATTCGAATCATGAGAGTCCTCTTATTGTGGTCCCGAACAGGGAGAGTCGCTTCCAAGCACCCACTCCACGAGGAGCGCATGCTCCTCTGGACCGAGGCATCCTGAGATATTGGCGTCTTGAATAGGGTCGCCAGTGCACCCTTTGCCCGGAGGCATTGACCCGTTCTGAACGGCCTCGAGGATCGGCTCACAGAGCCCCTTATCCTCCACAGTCGCGAACGCCGCTTGGATGTCATTACCGGCGAAGCCACCGCTGTGGCAGAAGAGGCCGCCGCAGCCCTCATTCAGGATGGGGTGCACCTCGGTGAAGGTCACCTGAACCCCGGGCTCGCTCGGCACATCATCGCTCGGCGCATCATCGGTCGGCGCATCATCGGTCAGAGGGGGCAGGGCCTCTCCGTTCTCGAGCGCCACCCACTGAGTCACCAGGTCAATTTCAGCCTGCGTGAGACACTTCGGGTCAGTGTCGACGCTCGGATCTCCTGTGCACAACGGGAGCCCAAAATTTCCGGCGGGCATCCGACCCTCAACGATCGCGTCGAGGATGTTGTCGGCGAAGTTCTTGTCCTGCACGACAGCGTACGCCCCCTCTAGATCGGGCTGGGCGAAGCCGCTGTACTGATGGCACAGCCAGCCACTGCAAGACGCCTCAAGGACAGGATGAACCTGAGCGAAGAGCTCAAAGGCGGTCACCGGATCCTCGTCCACTTCAGGCTCAGGTGGGGGGGCAGATCCAGGCAAGACACAGTCGTACACTCCGGGGGTCGTCTCACCGCAGCTCGTCAGCTCCTCATTCAAGGTGCAATCGAAGGACAGCGGCGTGCCCGCCCCCGTATCGTCGGAACAGTAAAGGAGCACGTCACCGGACACACACGTCCCCGCGTAGTCCAACCCCTCGCACGCGCCGGGTTCACCCGTGCACAATGCCTCGGGCAGCGCTGGATCCTGACCGCACGCGAGCCCCGAGGCACAGGTCCCGCAAGGGCTCGACTCCGGCTCCGGCTCCACGATGGGAGCCTCTGTCGGGACGACACAGTCAAAGGTCCCGGGGCCAGCCTCACCACAGACCGTCGCCTTGGGGTTGGTTGTGCAGTCAAGCGACAGCAGGTGCGCCGAGGCTCCTTCTCCCACACAGTAAGCGACCAACGTGTCGCTTAGGCAGACCCCTGCGCCGTCGATCTCGCCACATGACCCTGGCCCGCCGGCGCAGTAGTTCGGGAAGGCGGGGTCCGCGCCGCACACGAGTCCAGGAGCGCACTCCTGGCAGCCGCCGACTGAGTCGGAGGCGTCGCCCTCTGGCGCCGCACCGAGGGTCAGGGAGAGCGACATCACGTCGGGGATCGTCAGCGCAGCGATCGCGAGCCGATCTTCAGGGCCCACGCTGGCTGCGTTGAAGGGCATGCGGTCCAAGACCGCCTCGGCGATATACGCCCCTTCAGGGACGCCGGCGACGGTGAGCGTCAACGGAAATACGGCCCCGTCGACCGTCTCGATCACCTGGGCAGGCTCCGACGAAGGGTACGACGCAAAGAGCGAGACCCGGAGGTTGCCACTCAAGCTCTCGTCATTGGTCAGGTTCACCTCAAGCTCGTAGACCGGCCCCTCCACCGCGGGCGGCTCAGGTGCAACCGGCTCGCAGCTGAGATTGGCGCCGCCAGAGATCCACGCGCTGACGCTCGCGATCTCCTCAGGAGTGAGCGATGAAGGCTCTGGGGGCATCTTGACGCCGGCGGGGGGAGTCGCACCGAACTTCACCATCAGGTAACTCTCGTCAGGCGAGCCAGGGACCACGAAGGGTTGCCCCGTCACCGCCGAGCTCCCCTCGACGAGGTTGAAGTACGCAGCCGGTGCGCTGAGATCCAGGCTCCCCATAGAGAGCACGGCGCTGTGGCACCCTGCGCATTCCGCTTCGATGACCGGCAGGACCGCCTCCTCAAAGCTGACACAAGGGGCCGCCTCTTCCACCTCGGCCTCCGGCATGTCACTCGACTCAGGCTCTCGGGGAGCACGCTCTTCTTCAACCACCGGGTCCGTGGCGACCTCATCCTGCGCCTCTGTATCGTCCAGCGGGGTACGCTCCGTGGGGATCTCGCGATCCTCGGGCTCAGCCGCGGGCTGCGGATCCCCGGCGGCCGGAGGCGCCAAGGTCTCTCCAGTCGATGCCTCCCCAAGGCGCTCGCCCATTGGAGACGCCGTGGGCATCTCCACATCATCTGCTGCGATCTCACCGGCATCGCAAGCGGCAAGAGCAGCAAATACAACAAGGGCAAGCGTCGAGAGCGCGACGCGTAGAGAGGCTCTACGACCGTGTCGCGCCCAAGATATTGAAGGTCTGTTGATGTGCATCCTGACTCTCCCTACGCCGCGAAGTCGCAACGCAACCCACCAATTATCTAACAAGAGGTAGTTAACTGAAGCCCACTTACCTACTCATCGGTAGATAATCAACAAAAAAAAACGCTCCATTTCTTATCCGTCTGCCGTCTCCCCCTCGATACGCGGCGATCGACGCGGCCCCCAGGCGGGTGGAAAACGGACAGCGATCACGGCAATCGAGCCGCCTTACTGCCGAGTTGGGCTCCCCTCGGATGTCACGCCAATAAGGGGTCAAAGGCACCCTGGACGCAGGTCATCCCAACCCAACTTCACTATTTTTTGATCCGAACCTTGACAAAACCTATCCAGCAGTAGATTAAAACTACCAAACGTTAGGTATTGACTCAGGACGCAGCAGAAAAACCGCGCCACAGAGGAGAGTCAAAATGTCAAAAACACATAGTGATTTAAAAAACATAGAAGGGCTTCGACGCATCGAGACGTTCAGCCGTGATGAGATGGGCGATCTGTGCCTGGAGTGGACTCATGCGGTCTACCCTCACGAGCAAGTCTTCGGTACGTACTGCACGATTGAAGAGTACATCGACTGCCCCCCCGACGACGTCTTCCGATACCTCGCCGACGTCCGCTCCCTCGAAGAGTGGACGTGGAGTACACGCGGCTTAGAGGCCACCGATGATCCGACCCTAGTCAAAGGCTGGGATCGCCTCGAAGACGACACGCGGATCTTCTGTCGCACGCACAGCAACCCGGATGCGCGCACGGTGGATTACCACTGCGCGTGGGACCAAGGCGACGAGCTCTGGATGATCTACCTGATGCGCGTCGTGCCGGCTCAGCTGGTCCTGGGTAAACCCGGCTCTGTCGTCCTTTGGTCCAACTGCCGGCACCCCAACTACGGCGCCAACCCGCGCCCGGACGCAGCGCCGCCAGAGCGTGAGGTCTGGGTCGGCGATCTTTGGCCCTTTTTCTACGCCGGGCACGTCGTCGAGATGAAGAACCTCAAGGCCATCCTCGAGCACCGCCACGCCGAGGGGCTCCCCATCGTGCCGTGGGAGACGACCACGGCGCCTTCACCCTCACCGGCCCTGGCCGCCTAAGCACCGGAGCACGTCATGATACCAGTCAGTCTAAGAGCTATCGCGAGCGCGTTTCCAAGCGACGTTGTCACCAATGACTTCTTCGGCGACGGCAGTGATGCCCCCCAAAGCGGCATGTTTCGCGGCGCGAAGCAGCGGCACCATATGGCCCCAGGGCAGACAGCGGTCGACCTCATCATGTCCGCGACAGCCGACATCGAGGCTCAGCTCGATCGTCGAATCGCGCAGGATATCGACATCATCCTGACGAACGTCTCGATGCCTGATCTCCCCTTCACGGGTTGCGGCGCCGAGGTTGCGAAGGCGATCGGAGCACGCCCTCAATCGGTCTACGACCTCCACAACCACGGCTGCGTCTCGTTCATCTCGATGATGGCGCTGGCGCGCTCATTGATGAGCACCTCCGGCGCACGCAGTGCACTGATTTGTAACGTCCAGACCGCGGCCGGTCGGATCTTCTCAGACCCCGAAGTGCGCAAGAACCCGCAAGCTGCCGTACCGGGAGATGGCTGCGGCGTCGCGCTCCTCGTCGCGGGCGAAGAGCGGCCGATCGAAGCGATGGCTGTGAAGTGCTTCTCCGAGTACGCCTCGGACATGCAGATCTCCAGCCCTGATGGTCGCCAATGGTGGGAGCCCGGCCAGCGTCAATTCCACATCGACTTCAGCCGCTCAAAGATCGCCAAGATCGTCCAGCGCGGCAACCGATTGGTGCCCGAGATGGTCCAACAGGTCTGCGCTGAAGCGGGCATCGCCGCCCAGGACGCTGGCGCGCTCATCACCAACCAACCCAACCCGGTCTTCCTGAGGAATTGGCGAGAGGCCCTGCAAGTCCCTGCAGAGCGTCATGTCGACACCTTCGCAGAGCACGGCAACCTCTTCGGCGCCGGCATCCCCGTCTGCCTCGATCGCGCTCGAACCGAGGGCAAACTCGGTGATGGTAGCTACGTCATCCTCGGCGGCTTCTCCCACGCCGGTGATTACGCTGGAGCCGCGGTGATCCGCTGGAAGGCGGAAGCATGAACACACCACTATCCGTGAGCGCGGCTGACGCGTCACCTCAGCCCCGCACCGTCGCCGACGCGATCGCTGAATGCCTGGCCGAGTGGCAAATCGGCGCGCTCTATGGTGTCAGCGGCGCCAATATCGAGCACCTCCATGACGCTGTGCATCGCCGCGCTGACGAGGGCCTGCAGAGCATCGCAGCCCGCTCCGAGAGCGGAGCGGCCTTCATGGCCGACGCGCATGCGCGCATGCACAACACACTCGGAGTCTGCTGCTCCACCTCTGGGGGCGGCATGATGAACCTCGCCGTCGGCATCGCCGAGAGCTACCAAGAGGGGATCCCGGTGCTCGCGATCGTGGGCCAGATCCCTCGCCTCTTTGAGGGCATGGGGGGCTTCCAGGACTCGTCGGGCATCGGACGCACTGTCAACGCAGAGGCCATGTGGCGCGCCATCTCCAAAGAGGTGTGCGTCATTCGCTCCGGGGCGACGTTGTGGGAGGATCTCCGGCGCGCCGTCACGGCAGCCTTAGAGGGGCGGCGCGGCCCTGCGGTGCTCCTAATTCCTCGCGATGTCTTTGCAGAAGTGGTCCCGCCACGCCCGAAGAGCTGGCCCACGACCCTGGCGGATCTCCGCGCACCTCGCCGGCTCAGCGAAGACGCCCTCGACGCGATTGATACAAAGCTGCAACAGGCCAAGCGCCCTGTGCTCATCGCCGGTGCGGGCGTCCGCGCTGGTGCCACGCGTCAGGCCGTCACGTCCTTCGCACGACGTACGCAGCTCCCTGTCGTCACGACCCTGGCAGATATCAGTGCATTTCCAGCCCAAGACCCCCTCTTCCTCGGCGCGATCGGCACCACCGGGCACCCCTCTGCCCACCGTTACTTGAACGAAGAGGCAGACCTCCTCTTGGTCGCAGGCACCCGCCTTGAGCTGATGCATCGGATGCCTATCCTTGAAGGGCTAAAGCGATGCGATGTGATCGTCATCGATGACGATGTCGCGCTCACCCAACGCATCACCCCTGAGGCGCTGTGTATCGAAGCGGATGTCGGGTCAGCCTTCGAACAGCTCCTGAGCAGGCGCGCACCTGAGCCCCTCGCGGCCGGTCGACCAAAGGGCTACGAACTCGAGCGCTTCCTACCTCAGCTCGCGCAGCCCGTAGAGCGCAGAGATACTCACCAACTTGGCTCCGAGAGTCCCCTGCTCCAATCTCGGGCGATTCAACTCTTGGAGACCGCGCTCCCCGAGCAAGGCCAGCTCATCTTTGATGCGGGGAACTGCGCGGCGAGCGCGCTTCACTATCTGACGCCCCCCCGTGGAACAAAGACGACCATCGCACTTGGGATGGGGGGGATGGGTTACGCCATCCCTGCCGCCGTGGGGGCCCAGCTCGGCGCCAAGCGCGGGACGAAGACGACTGTGGTCTGTGGTGATGGGGCCTTCCTCCTCTTGGGGATGGAGGTCCACACGGCTGTCGATCTGGGGCTCCCTATCCTCTTTGTGGTCTTCAACAATGGCGGACATGGCATGTGCGTCACTCGTCAGCAGCTCTACTTCGACAGCCGTATCGAGTGCTCACAATACGCCTCAGCCTCCATCGCTACCCTCGCGAGGGGCTTTGGCAGCCCTGAGCAGCTCTGGGTCGGCTCTGCAGACAGCGAGTCAGCGCTTCATCAACAGTTCAGCTCTCTCAAGCAGTGGAACTGGCGCGGCCCTGCCTTGTTGGAATTCGTCCTGCGCCAAGAAGAGGTCCCCCCCTTCACCCCATTCCTCGACGCCGACGCACCGGTCGGACAGCTCAATAATTTTACCCCAGCACTTCCCACAGCACGCGTCGCGTGCGCCGCGTAACTAGGAGCAACCTTATGATCCCCATCACCCTCGATCGTGACAACAGTGTCCATTGGCTCAAGTTCGGCTCCACCGAGCTTTGGCGCATCCTCAAAGCCCTCATGGTCGGGGCACAAGGCAGAGAACGGGCAGTCACCCGGCACGTCGAGCGCACCGCGCGCGAAGGCGATCCAGAGAGCGTCATCGCGTCGATGGACGCCTTCGCCAAGGAGCGCCGCTTCCTGATGAACGTCGGCGAAGAGAAGGGCGACATCCTCATCGATCAACTCGTCTCCGTGCGCGCAAATCGCGTCCTCGAGCTCGGGGCGTACTGCGGGTACTCCGCGGTCTTGATGGGCGCCCAGCTGCAGCGCACTGGTGGTCAGCTGGTGAGCATCGAGGCATCGAGTCGAAATGCTGAGTTGGCGCGTCGCGTGGTCGCCCACGCGGGCCTCACAGAGACCGTCGACATTCAGGTTGGAAGTGCCTCGGAGTCCATCCGTAACCTCCAGGGCACCTTCGATCTCGTGTTCATCGATCACTGGAAGGACGATTATCTATCGGACTTGCGTCAGCTAGAAGAGCTTGGGTTGCTCCGCCCTGGGGCCCGGATCGTCGCCGATAACGTGGGGATCTTTAGCAAGACGCTCGCGCCTTACCTGGACTACGTTCGCACCTCAGAGCACATGGAGAGCACTCACTTCGCGACCCGAATGGAGTACAGCGACGACATTGCGGACGGGGTAGAGGTCTCGGTTTGGCGTGGACCTCGCGGCCAATTGGCGGCCTGAGAGACACCATGACACTCCGTACACCAGTCAACCGTCTGCTCAGCAGCCATTGTGTTCCACCAGAAAACGAGCTACGAGTAGCCCATGGGAAGACCCCGAAAAGTGGCGGGACAAACGCCGACGGACAAACGCATCCTGGCAGCCGCCGAGCAAGCCTTTGCAGAGCACGGTCGGGACGGCGTCAGCCTGAACCAGATCGCAGCGGACGTTGGTATTCGAGCGCCCTCGCTGCTCTATCATTTCCCCACCAAGCAAGCCCTCTACTCGGCAGTGATCGGCCATGTGTTCTCGGATCTGCAAGCCGCAGTCCTGGACAACATGAGCGCAGAGGAGACTCTGTTCGAGCAGGTCGCGCGCACTTCGGAGGCCTTGGGGACCTTAGTCGCCACGCGGCAGACCTTCCTGCGACTCGTGGTCAGGGAGCTCCTCAGCGCCCAGAGCGAGGAGAGCCCGGCGATCAAGGGGCTCGAGCTCTTGGTCGACGCGTTGGTCGGCCTCTTGACGCAGCGCGGTGCAGGCGCCCCGGGCATCCCAGTCCGAGACGCAGTGATGCAGCTCATCTACGGGTTCCTGCTTCGTGGTGCGGCGGTCGAGACCGAGTTCGACATGACGACGGCCGTCGCCAGCATTCAAGCGATGGCCTTCCGCCTCTTGCTGCCCATACCGCCCGAAGACGTCTAGAGCGCGGCGCGCCCTGCGAGGTGCACCATGCACGATAGAGACCTGGTCGCCGCGCACATCGGTGCTCTCACGCCTTACGCACCGGGGCCGCCCCCTGCCGCGCTCCAAGAGGAGCTCGGACTGGAGCGCTTGATACGACTCGACTCGAACGAGAACCCGCTCGGCCCGTCTCCGAAAGCTGTGGCGGCCATCGGGCGCGCAGCGATAGATGTCCACCGCTACCCTGATGGCGGGTCCTCACGCTTGAAGCGCGGGCTAGCGACGCACCTCGGCGTCAGCGAGGCGTCGCTGGTGCTCGGCAACGGCTCTAATGAGCTCATCGAGCTGCTCATGACGACCTTCGCCTCTGAAGGGAGCGAGGTGCTCACGAGTCGAGGCAGCTTCATTGCGTATCACCTCGCCGCGCAAGCCCGAGGGCTGTGTCTCCGCGAGACTGATCTGACGGAACAGCTGGGCTACGACCTCGAGGCGATGCTGGACATGGTCACTCCCGCGACCCGGCTCATCTTCATCGCTAACCCAAACAACCCCACCGGGACGTACTTAGGCGGCCAGGAGCTCGAGGACTTCATCACTGCGCTCGATCAAAAGACCCAGGGGCATCCACCGGTGCTCGTGCTCGATGAAGCCTACCGCGAGTATGTCGACCAGCCAGCGCCGCTCGACAGCATCGCAATGCTAGGGCGACGCCCCAGGACAGTCGTACTGAGGACCTTCTCAAAAGCCTATGGGTTGGCCGGGCTCCGCTGTGGCTATGCGGTCACCACCCCCGAGCTCGCCCGTCACCTGGACCGCGTCCGTGCGCCCTTTAACGTCAGCATGGTGGCACAAGAGGCGGCCCTCGCGGCCCTCGGCGACGAGGACTACCTTCAAGCCTCGGTGACGCTCAACCGTCGGAACCGAAGCTGGCTCAGCACGGAACTACGGAGGCGTGGGTTCACCGTGACACCGAGTCAGACCAACTTTGTGCTGGTCGACTTCGGGGGACAAGCGGGAGAGGTCTACGAAGGGCTCCGCGCGCGCGGCGTGCTCACCCGACCGATGAGGGCCTACGGGCTACCGACATACCTTCGCATCGGTGTCGGTCTGGTCGAAGAGCAAGCGGAGCTTCTCTCTGCGCTCGACGCGCTCCTGTACCCGTGTAACGGAGGGTGAGTCGAGGGGGAGGGAGCACCCAATGGTAGCCTGCTCATGAAATATCATTCGCCTGCTGTGCCTTAGGGATCCACGACACACAGGACACGCAATGCCGCAGACGAGGAAGAATGAACAGCGCCCCTGGTGGACGCGCCGCAGCTTCTTCACGGCGGCCGTCGCTTTCGCGCTCGTCCCCGGGGTGCTCACCCACCAAGCGTGGCGTGTCCCATACACTGCGCAAGAGGTCGGGGGCCCCGGTATTCACGCGGGAGCCCTTGAGGCTCTCAACCGCCTCCGTGCCCTCAGTCACACACGATGGACCGTCGTCTCAGGCTTCCGGGATCGCGCTCACAACGCCGCCGTCGGGGGCGCCAAGCACAGCAAACACGTCAAAGGCACAGCCTTCGATGTGGTCGTCACGCGAGACGAACGCCCGGCGTTTTACAGCGCCGCAAAGGAGGCCGGGTTCATCGCGTTCGGCTGGGGAAACCGCACCGTCCACATCGACACCGGCCCGCGAAGATGGTGGACCTATGACGACGCCGGACGTCATTTGAGCGGGCGCGCGAAGCACGCTCACCTACACAAATCACCGCCGGAGTTCCAACGAGACTTCCGCCTCTCCCAGCGCTGAGCGATGCGTCAGCGAGGCCCCTCTACGCGATAGAAACCCACGTCCAACGTCTCGGTGTCCGGGTACATCGGGAAGGCGCGGTCACCACGATTGATGAGCGTCCTCTCGATGATGGGCTCAAGGCGCCACTGGGCGCGAAAGTCCGCGCAGGCCTTTACGGGTTTCGCGACCTTGGGCGCCGGGGCCCCTGTGTCTTCGCGCATCTCTGCATAGCAACGGACACCAAGTAAGGCGTAGACGGGACCGCCGGGGACCGGCCAGATCCGTTCGAGTTCGCTCAGCCCAGAGAGCACAAGGGGAGCGCCCTCTTGGTTAAAGAGGTAGCCCGGGAAGGCCCGTGAGGCCTTGCCGTTCGGGGGTGGATCTTGCGAGAGGATCGTCGCGATCGCCCCAAAGGGCGCATCACCGAGGTGCCCTCGTGCGTCTTGGATGAGGGCCTCTTCGGCGTCTTCGTTCGTAGGTGCGTAGAGCGTCGGCCAAGTCATCGCCGCCGTCACGCACCAGAGCCCGACGAGGAGCCCTCCGCCCAAGAGCCGCTTCGAACGCTCCTGGGTCATCAAGCGACCGACGATGTGGTCTGCACCGATGGCCCCGATGAGCGCCCACGCGAGCCATATCGGCGCGTGTACCCTCGGGATCGAGACCTGAGGGAGATCGATGCGTGTCAGCGCAGCCCAGATGCACGCGATCACAAAGAGCGAACCGACGAGCCCTCGCGCAGAGCGCGCCCAGAACGCCGCGATAACAAAGGGCATGAGCGCCAGCGGCCCATAACGCCAGACCACCTCAAAGGTGTCTCTGCTGATGACCCGCCAAAGCAGCTCAAAGAGCCCCACAGACTCGAGCGCACTCGAAGAGCGCAGCGCGTCGACCCAAGCCGCCATCACCTCGTAGTGCCCCCAGCCGATGGCGGCGACCGCAACGAAGAGCCACAAGGACGCCCACCGATGGGCGAGCATGAGCCGGCGCCCAGGGCCGAGCACGAGGAGCAGGCTGAGCGCCGTGAGCACGAGCGCGAACTCAGGCCGCGTGAGGGACGCCAAGACCAAACATGGCAGAGCTAGCAGCCAGTCCAGGGGATCCTCTTGTTGCGCCAACCCCCACAGCCCTGCGAGCCCGAAAAGCATCCCCCCGACCAACAGAGACTCCGACGCGTGGTCGCGCCACATCAAGGGGGCGAACACCGTCATGCCTGCCAAGATGAGCGGGACCCTCGGGCGACCTGGCACGACCCGACCTGCGAGCGCCCAAAGCAGGAGCAACCCGATGAGCCCAAGGCCACGGTTCACCATCTGAACGACAGTATGGTCGACCGTGTTCAGCCATAACCAAGGCCCATAGATCCAGACCGCACCGGGTCCGTAGCGGAGCGCCTCGGCTTCGGCCAAGTGCTGCACTTGGTCATAGCCACCGAAGACCATGACCATGCGACCTGGCGCCACCAAGTGCGTCAGGACGACCCCCGCCAAGAGGGCCCCGAAGAGCACTCGCCGATGAGGGGGGAGGTGCACCGGGGAGGTCCATCGAGACCACACCTGCCAAAGGAAGAACAAGAGCGCCGGCAAGGCCATCGCCGCGATGACCGCGGCCACGATCAACCCACGGCGCATCAAGGGCGTCTGCCCGGCGACCTTGTCTTTGATCGTCCCTCTCAGATGACGCACCTCAGCGTCGAGTTGCCACCCGAGCGCCTCGCGCTCAGTGACCTGTGCGTTGAACGCTCTACTCCAGCTCGTGAGCTCGGGAGACGGCTGCTTCAAAGAGGGTGAGAATATGGCGCGCACATCATGGCCTGTGCGTTCGTCAGGCTGGGCGCCGCGTCGCACCGTCAGCGTGACATCGCGTCCCTCGCAGCGCCCCGTCGCGCGCCAAATCGAGGGGGTCATCCAAGGCGCGCTCAAGCTGCAGCCACCTCCCCTCCCAAGGCTCAGCAGCCCCTCGTCGATCGCCGGCGGTTGCGGGGCGCGCTGTTCATCGACGAGGTTCAACGCCGTCAGCAGGCCACACCCAAGGCTCAGGACGAGCCAAATGGCACGCCACGTTCGGAGACGCAGCGCGAGCCAAAGGCACGCCAACAGGAAGGCGATCGCCGCCACCAAAGGCATCGTCCAGCTCGCCGCGCGGGTCACGTCCGCATCAGGGAGGCGCGCTCCCGACGCAATGGAGGCATCCGTCCAGCCCCATGCGCGCGCCAAAGTCACCGCAGCGGGGTCCGCCATAGGCGTCGCCAAGGCCGACCAAAGCGTCGCAGAGGCCGCGGCCGTCTCGCCCTGCTCAAGGAGCTGAGCGGCGAGGATGCTCAGCGCCCGAGGCTCCGCCAGGAGGCGCCCCAAGGCCTGTGGGTTGATGCGAGAGAAGTGGCCACTCGAGGTGCGACGTATCTCGCTCATCGCGCAGGTCACACCGGGCTTACAGCCCTCTGGACCGTTCAACCCTCCCGCCGCGATCCAGACCGAGATCGCGCCGACAGGGGGGCGCTCCTCAGTCTCCAAGAGGCGCATACGGAGGAGTGACCGTGCGCGATCATCGTCACCGGCATTCAAGGCCTGAAGGGCCTCAAGCACCTGGGCATCCAATCCACCATCAGGGAGATCCACTGCGTCGCCCGCGAGGCGACGCGCGACCCGCGCCATGATGGCCTGCGCCTCAGCGTCTGCTTGGACGCCATCCAAGGCCACGGCAGGGGGGCGAGGGGGCCCCCGTGACGGCGTCGCCTGGAGCGTGCGATAGGCCAACGGCTGACCGCTCTCCAGGCGCGCCACGAGCGCGCGCTGGGCCACCGCAGGGAGCGCGCTCCCCTCAGGCAGGACAAGCGCGCCCGAGCGTGTCTTGAGCGCCCGACGGGGGTGCTGTTCGAGGGGATAAAGGCGCGCCTCTATGACCTCTGATGGGCCTTGGATTCGAACCTCAACGCGGTCCGCGACGAGGGTCAACCCGAGGACGGAGTAGCCCTCGCCTAGGTCCGGCCGCTCAAGCTGAAAGAGCGCCCGCGCCGAGGCCTCTTGCCCAGGGTTGAGCACGACCGGTGCGGCCACCGCCGTGGACACCCCGAGGAGTACGCAGAGGACCACGACCCCCTGCCAGGCTGAGCGAACCCGGGGCTTCATGACGTCCGTCGCCGACGCGTCCAAAGCCCCCACAAGAGGAGCAAAGCGACCAGCCCGGTCAGCGCATATTCGCCATACGGAGTCGGGTGGCTCGTCCGGTAATCAAAGAGGCTAATCCCCTCGCCACGCGGGTGCTCCCACGGCCCCGGGCAGGGCGTCTCCACGCCCTCGGCCACGCATCGATTAAGGTTCTCGAGCAGCTCTGCGACACGCCCCTGTTTGGCGCTGTTCTTGGTCGCGCTCGTGTCCGTGTAAGAGAGGTAGAGCTTCAAGGCTTCGCGCGCGGCCACAGGATCGGTCATGCGCAATATCTCTGCCCGACAATAGTGGACGTCAGGGTCTGGGTGAGGCGCGTTCGCGGCCCGATCAACGAGCTCCAGGCCGCGCGTCGGATCGCCGAGATCAAAGGCGTTCATCCCCAGGTAAATGTAGAGCCGTGCTTGGTCGTTCAGCGGCGTCTCGAGCAGCGGGGTCAACATCGCGTCCGAGTCCGCGAGGCGCCCGTCGTAATGGAGGAGCACACCAGCGATGAATGCGGCCACGTGGTCATTGGGATCGGCCTTCGCGCTCGCCTCCATCTCAGCCATCTTCTGCCGCTTCCAATCCAGTGACTCCACGCGGTTGTAGGCGCCCAAGAGCGACGAGAGGGCCACTGAACGCGGATCCCGTCGGGCGTGGGACTCCAACAAAGACGCCGCCTCCTCCGGGCGATTCGCGGCGATGAGCACGCGCGCCCTAACGCTCACGAGCTCTTTCACGCTCGGGTGGCGCTTCAAGGCCCCTTGTGAGAGCTTCTCAGCCGCCGCGACGTCCCCCACGTTAAGCAGATGACGCACCTGCCGTACGGTCGCTTGAGGGCACGCAGGGTTGAGCTCTGCGAGGTGAGCGATCAGCCCCGTGGCGACTGCACGCTCTTCGATAGCGTCGAGCAACGTGGCCACGGCGAGCCCCTCGCAAGGATCGTCGGCAGCTTCGAGGGACGTGATCAGCGCCTCTAATGTCGGCATCTCGCCACGTAAAATCGCGGCCTGCCATTGGACAGCTCGACCACTCTGTTCTCCCCCGATACCAGTCACCATGCGCCCCGCACCGACGGTGTCGCCGCTGCGCCAAAGCATCGTCGCGATGTCGACCCGTGAAGGCTCTGAGAGCGTCTGCTGCGTCCCCACAAAGGGCGCCATCAACCCGGCGACTTTGTCCCGCTCACCGAGCCGGAGCGCCTCACGCGCCCCATGCAGCGCCTCCACCAGGCCAGGGGGGTCGGCGCGTTTACCCCGGCGCGACGAAGGAGATGGTACCTCTGCTGACGGGGCCGGCGCGACCTCTCGCCACACAGCGCTCTGCGCGACATCGATCAAGCGCGACGCGAGCGCCGTCACGAGCGCCTTCGGGATGTCCTCTCCATGGACACTAAACCCCTTGAGCACCTTCAGCGCGCCGGAGGCCTCGCTCGGGTGCCTCAAGGTCACTATGAGGCTGCGGTCCTCGAAGGTCAGCGTCACGTGATCTTGGGTCAGCGTGACCTTGGAGATGGGAAACTGTGTGGGCCCTTTCGGCCCGACGAGCGCTGCACGCAGGACGGATTCTGCTTGAGGCGGCAGCACATACCGGGGCTCCCCTGAGTCGGCCAAGGCCGCGCCGGTGGCCAAGCAAACCACACACGAGGCGGCGAGCAACCACCGCGTCATCCAACGACTCATCATCCTGAGAACGCCCCACATGGGACTACCTTGAGCCCCGCACGGCGTCGAAGTCAAAGACCCTCGCGCCGGGGACCCCTCATCGACGCTCCCCCGTCGCGTCGCGGATAGATGAAGCGTGCTACGCTGTCCCCATGAAGTGTGACACCAGTTCGATACTCATCCTCGCCTGCCTCCTCCTCTTCAGCGGCCCCGCCCTCGCTCAGGAGCCGGAGAGCTTGGATGAGATCGCTCCCACGACACCAGGGGTCAAGGCGCCAGCACCTGACTCCGATACCAACTCAGCGGAGCCCGCTCCCCTACCTAAGGAGGCGACGACCTCCGAACCCAACGCGGCGCCCGAGGAGCAAGAGGAAGACGCCGCGGAGGTCAGCCCTTGGCAACCTCCGCGACATCGTCTGCTCTATCGCAACCGACTCGTCGCGCGGATCAATCCAAGCGGCCTGCAAAACGGCTTCGAGCTGGCCTTCCACTATCGCCTCTTCGACAGCGACTCGGTGCTCTTCCGCGACAGCTATGTCGGCGTCGCGGTCAAGCCAATGATCAGCCCCGCATTCACCCGACTCGGGATATCAGCCCAGGCACAACCCCTCGCTGTGCTCTACCTTGAGGCCAGCTGGAATTGGATGATGTGGTACGGCGTCCTCGGTCACCCGCGCACCTACCCTGATGCCTCAGGAGACTACTCCGACACCGGCGTCGCCGACGCGGCAGAGGCCCTGGGCGATCCCAGCGCCGCAAGCGGATGGGAGCTCGACCTCATCGCCGAGCTTCGGGCGAAAGTCGGCCCCCTCGTCATCCGCAACAGGTTCACGATGATGCGCAGCGAGCTGAGCAGCGCAGAGCCGGTGAGTGACAGCCTCTTCTACGATCCGCTCTACGACCTGCTGCGCCCCCGCTCAGGCTGGTCGCTCATGAACGACGCAGACGTCTTGGTCTACCTCCTCGACGAGCACCTCATCGTAGGCGCACGCCACACCATGGCGATGGCGCTATGGCCCGGTGAGATGGGCAGCGAGACCACGCACCGGCTCGGCCCCCTCGTCGCGTACCGCTTCTTCATGGAGCCAGGGGCCGCCTTCGACGCACCAACCGCCTTCACGCTTGTGCAGTGGCACCTCGACCACCCCCACCGAACCGGTCAAGATGTCAGCCAGGCGATCCCGTACATCGTGCTCGGCTTTGCCTTCCAGGGTGACCTGCTCTGATGACGACCTGGCGGAGTGCTAGGGACCAGCTGCCCCAGCTCAGATCGTGACACGAGCCGCGGTTAGTACTGGTACGACACCGAGGTGTCGTCATAGAGCTCAACCCCCATGACGGTGCCCTCCGTGCCCATGCAGTCGACGAACCTGAGATCATAGGTCCCTGACACCATCAGGATGTCGAAGGTCTCTCCAGTCGACAGCACGGCGCCGCTAGAGAGCTCGTTCGAGCCCCAGCTGTTTGAAGCAGAGGACGACACGTAAACCTCACACACATCGACCGGTGAGTCGTTGCTCACGGTCAACACGAGGAGGATCAGATCACACGCCGAGGCGCTCAGCGCTCCAACGACGAGCAACACCACACACATGCGCTTCCACATTGCGGTCAACATCAACGGCTCCTTCATCCCTGAGGCGACTGTAGAGTGTCACCCCGTCTCCCCGATGACAACGGCAATCAGGCAGCTCAGGCCGTGACTAAACCAAGCCGAAGAGCACAGAGACGAGGCTCAGCGCGCCTCAGCGAGGGTCGCGATGTGCTCAAGCACACGCTCATGGATCAGGTGGACAATCGCGTCGGACCAGAGCCTCCAGTACGGCTCCGGGGCAAAGTCCAGGGCGTACCAAGTCGTCCCGATCAGGCGGGTACGGCCGCCGGGTAAGGCCTCGAGGCGGAACTCCCCCCGCTCGCTGACGAGTCCGCCGTCGATGTGGGGCGCGTGCACGGTCGACCATATGCTGAGCTCTCGCATCGAGGGTGGCTGCTCGGTCACGTCAAACGCGAGGTGGTGGGGGGGATCCCACGTCGTGATGGGCTCGACAAAAGCACCGGTCGTGAACTCACAGTATCGAATGGCGCCGACCCCCTCCCCTTCGATGCGCGCTCGCACCGGGGCCGCGACCCCCGCTTTGAAGAGCCAATGCTCTGGGGGGGCCAGGGGCGCGAACCCGATCACATGGGGCCAGACCGCCTCGGGCGATGCATCGATCTCAAGCTGCGTGACCACCGGCGCGACCTCTGCGGGCATCGGCGATACGACCGGGAAGAGCGCGAGCACAGGCAAGGCGATCGCCATCGCCGTCGCTGAACCGGTCGACTGATTGGCGCTCTGCGCCATGCTGTCACCCAACGCCGCCCCTAAGAGACCCAAGGGCACCGCCAGGGGCACCGCCATCGCGATACAGATGACCCCCTCGAGGGCGAAGAGCAGGAACACCCCCCCGGCGAACCCTAAGCCGATGAGCGCGACTGCATATGAGACCTTGCGGCCACGATATCCATCGCGGTGAACCATCCAGGCCCCAAGCGTCCCCATCAAAAACGGTGTCCCGACAAAGAGCGCCGAACCGTACTCCCCCAGCAAGAAGATGCTGAAAGTCCCAAAGACGAGCGCCAGGGCCACAGAGGCGGCGACAGCCCTCATCGCCACGCCGACGACACCAGGGGTCGCGACGGACTGAGCGGCATTGCGCGTCGAGGTTACCGCTGCCCCATCACTCACACTGCCCGCACTACAGAGTCCGATGATCATCAGGAAGTTGAGCCCAGGCATTAGGAACATGAGCCCTGTCCAAGGAGCCCACCCCGCGTCCTTTGCCCGGCGCACGCTCATATTCACACCGATCCAGATGAAGGGCAGGCTCAAGAGCCCAAAGACGACCACAACCCCCGGGTGATTTCCGAGCTCATCAAAGCGGTATTGCAAGACGGGGTTGAGGTACGTCCAGGGCACAAGGAATTCCCCTGCCATGGTCCAAAAAACCGCGTTATCCAACGCATACTTCAAAGCCATCAAGCCAAGCCCGGTCCGCAGGTATATCTGCCGATCGACGATCCCCTGAGTGCCAAACCACATCGCTAAGCGTTCGCGCATGCCGACCCCCTCCAGAGCTGAACGTGATGATAGCAAATCGAAAGGAATCACTCAGCTTCGACCACGTGACCACCGACTCTGCAGAGGTGCGGCGCTGAGGATTGACTGAGGTGGGGCTATTCCTGACCGGCTGGGCCGGTTACACTGCGGTTACCGCTCCGATACGGTCGGCCCTTCCTATGAGGCGAGACGATGCGCAAGGTGCTCATTTTATTTGGTGTCCTGGACGACAGCGACATCGAGTGGTTGGTCGAGACCGGTGAGCGTCGACGGATCCCTGACGGCGAAGTGATCATCCAAGAGGGTGTCGAAGGCGAGTCCCTCTTCATCGTGTTGGAGGGCCGCTTCGCGATCACCCTAGAGCGCTTTGGTGGCAAACGTGTCGCCGTGGTGAGCACCGGCGATGTCCTGGGCGAGATGTCCTTTTTGGACTCACGCCCCACCTCCGCGACCGTGTCGGCGATGGGCGAAGCTGTCGTGCTCCAGGTCTCCACGGACGAGATCCGTTGGCAGCTCGACGACGAGCCCGGGTTCGCAGCTCGCTTTTACCGGGCCTTGGCCCTCGTCCTCTCCGGGAAGATGCGCTCCTTTACGCTGGTCGGCGCCGTCGATGGTGACGAGAACGCGATGAAGACCCTGGAAGAGGAAGACGCCGAGTCTCAGCTCAGCCCGGAGATCTTGGGGGCTGTGCACCTCGCTGGCTCACGCTTTGAGCGCCTGCTGCGCAAGAGCACTTAGCCGACGCCCGCCACACGCCGGCGCGGCGAGCCCACGGTAGAGCTGTGCCCCTCGCCCCGGCCGGTAAACCCGTTGACTTTGATCGTGGCGGACCGCGAGCCGATCGTCAGTCGACGGGTTGTGCATCGGCGCACAGTCACGGTGAAAGTGCGGCGACTTCGCACCAACCTTGCGGGCCTGAGCGGGCGCCCCCCCTGCAGGCCTTCTCGCCGCCGATTCCCCATCAGAGAGAGGCATCGGATACGGCCTCAATGACCGTCGAAACTCGCCGCGACTCCAGCTGTGTGCCGCCGCGTAATTGGAGACACGATCTAAGTTTGTGACGCCACACCCTTGACCCGAGTGGGGCCAATTGCCAAACTCTCTGTGCGTGGAGGGGTGTGCGCACGCATGCGTGACACCACAAACTGAAGCTAAGGCACGGTGAACGTGCGCCAGCGAACCATGGGGGAGCCCACAATGAGCGACGACAAAACACAAGATGTGAACAACGACGAGTTGACCGACGACGAGCTTGAGGGTGTGACGGGCGGCCGCCGCCTAAGCGCTGTCTCTCTCTCGGCAGCTAACCTTCGCAAGACCGCAGCTCGCACCGCCAAGGCGGCGCGTCCAGTGTCCCCGAGCGCCATGACGAGCGCCAAGGACGTCGCTGGTAAGGTCAACATGAAGAACATCCAGGGCGCTCCGTCCACCGACCCCACCCCATTGGGCGGGATCAGCGGTCGCGACTAGCTCGATCCCCAGGGGATCACGCAGACCAGCCTACTGCCGAATCTACCCAACAGCGCCGCGCACTGCGCGGGGCGCTAAAAGTTAAGGCACAAAGAGGCCTGCGAAGGATCGTAAAAGCCTCCGGTTTACCCCGGGGGCTTTTGTCGTTTCAGGGGCTCAACGTGGGCTCAGCGGCAGCCGTCCTGCTTGCTTGAGTTGCTCGACCAACGCGCGGGTCGCCCTGGCGACGCCCTCCTGATTGAGGTGATAGTGCGTATCGTGAAACTCATGGGTCGGGCGCCGCATCGCCTCGAGGTTTAGGGCCAAGAGGTCGCGAGCGGTGAGGCCCTCTGCGAGGGCGGCGAGGATGGGATCTGCCCAATCGTTACAGGGCAGGTCAGCGATGACGGGCATGCGCACCACGAGCGTCACGTCCTCGGCCTCCGCTCGCGACACCACCCGGTCGATAAGCTCCCAGACAATGTCGCTCTCTTCACCCTGCAGACACAGTGCATCACTGACCTGCCCCACGTTGCGCAGCTGATCACCGAGCGGTCCAATCGCGTCCGCGTGGTACACAGAGGCCCTGGGGATCGGACGCGGCCACCGCGCGATGAGGTCAGGAGGGGTACGAAACCAGTGCTCGACCAGGCGCCAAGCGCTCTGTGGCGAGGGCTCCAACGGGCGCCCGTAGATGGCGATCGTCGGGAAGCTCCCGGTCAAGCCGCTCAGCTCAGGGCTCCAGACCAAGAGATCTCCCGGCCGCGCTTTGGCGAGCGCCGCGTCGACCAAGACCTCCTGCCCAAAGTTAGCGTGGAGACCGAAGTTGAACGCGGGCTGCCCCGTCTGCGCAGTGAACTCCTCTGCACTGAGGCCAAAGAGCGTGGCCGATCCCCCTGCAAAGATGACCCGAGGAGCATCCCCGACCATCGCGTCAAAGCGTGTGTCCTTCAGCTCCCACCAGGTCAGCGCTCCACGCACATCGTTGGTGGGCAGAGACTTCACGGCCCCCATCACGAGGAGCGTGATGACGAAGGCTAAAGCGAGCCGGAGGATGTAGCCACGGGTGGTCATCGTGCTTGGCGCTGCCCTAGCGAGCGCACTAGGCGCCCACGTTGAAGAGGGAAATGCATCATGGAGAGGCTCAAAACTGGAAATAGATGAATTCTGAGGGGGCCGCGAGGGCATGCAATGCGAGAGCAAACGCCACGCCTCCGGCGAGCGCGAAGCGACCTGGCCAGGGGCTCTTTGAGTCGGTCACCGCGCCCTCGGCCGCCTCGGCGTCATAGAGGCTCAGTGCGTAGACGCAGGCGTTCGGGGCACACCACGTCACGAGCAAGAGCCCGGGGATCGCGAGGATGCTCGCCATATCCCGAGCCACAGACGGCCCGGACGCGACCCCAAGCGCGGCCCAAAGCTCGTGGAGTGGCTCGACCTGCATCAACGACTCGGGGATCGAGAACCCACCTGAACCGAACATCGCCCCGAGGACATGCCAAGCCCCGTCAAAGCTCTCCGCGCGGAAGAACACCCAAGCCACGACCACGGCCAACATCGTGAGGGCGAACCCTGTGAACTGATAGAGCCTCGACTCAGCGACTTTGGACCCAGTGCTACGCACCAAGCGCGCCGCCGCGTGATTGAACGTCAAATAGAGACCATGGAGGCCTCCCCAGACGACAAACGTCCAACCAGCTCCGTGCCACAACCCACCAAGCAGCATCGTGATGAAGAGGTTGAGGTATCGCCGCAATGGCCCCTGACGGTTCCCGCCGAGGGGGATGTAGAGGTAGTCCCTAAGGAAGCGCGACAGCGTGATGTGCCAACGGCGCCAGAACTCCACGATGCTCTTGCTCTGGTAAGGGGAGTCAAAGTTGAGGGGTAAACGAATACCGAACGCCAGCCCAAGGCCGATCGCCATATCCGAGTAGGCGGAGAAGTCGAAGTAGATCTGCAACGTGTAAGACAGCGCGCCAACCCAGGCATCGAAGGACGTCAGGGTCCCCCCGGCGTCGGCGAAGCTGAAGATGCGGGTCGCATTCAGGGCCATGTAGTCGGCGAGCCACACCTTCTTAAAGAGCCCTATCGAGAAGAGGGACGCGCCGATAAGGAGACCGCGCCGATGTCGCGCCTTATCAGGGGGCTCGTGGAACTGCCCCATCATCTCGGCGTGATGCACGATCGGCCCCGCGACGAGCTGCGGAAAAAAGGAGACAAAGAGCGCGTGGTCGAGCCATGTGAGACGTGTCACCAACCCGCGATGGCTGTCAACCAAGAGCGCGATCTGCTGGAAGGTGAAGAAGCTGACGCCGATAGGCAACACGACGCGCATCACCTCGTAGGTCTCTCCCGTGAGGAACGCCAGGTTGTCGACAAAGAAGTTGAAGTACTTGAAGTACGCGAGGACGGCCAGGTTGAGCCCTACCCCTAGCGTGAGCAGCCCTCGGGCGCGACCGGCCTCTGCGGTGAGCCGCTTCGCGAAGCCATAATTCACTCCAATAGAGGCGACGATGAGGACGACGAAGTGAGGTGACCAATAACCGTAATAGGAGAGCGAACACGCCACCAACCATCCAAAGGATGCCCGGCGATCAACCCTGCGGATCGCGAAGGTCCCGAAGAGCGCGATCGGTAAGAACAGGAAGAGAAACTCGGCGGAATTGAAGAGCAAGCAGTCACTCCAAACACGAGGTCGCCTGACGCGGCGTGAACCCACGTCGCGGAGGCCTCAACCAATCTCGAGAGCCGGAGTGCAGCACTGAGTCGGTCAAGCGGCTGCGAACCGTAGCATGAACGTCCCTAAAATAAAGAGACTCCCGACTTACCTCGCCCGAACACCGACGCTCCCGACGGTCATCAACGGTGGAAGACCAACCACGACGTCATGTTGACGTTCGCCCCAAAGCCTCCGGAGGAATTCGGGTTCGGCTCAGGGACGTAATCCGCCCCTTGGTAGAGCCCCTGGTAGCTGATGGTGACCGTCTCACCAGGTGTGACCGAGTCAGTCACATCGGCGACCCATGGCGGCACCTCCAGACCAGGGCACCAACCGGCGCGGCCCAGAGGCCATGTGCCGTATTGATTGGGGACAACCCCGACATTGACCGATCCTGCGCAGCCTACCGAGCTCCCGACCGCGTAGAACGCCTCGTGACTGCGGACATACTCATCCCCTCCGACCGTGAAGTGGTGCGTGTGGTTACAGAACTCAGCACAGTTCGCGAGCTCCGTCCCCCACCCATGACCGCTGATGAGTGCCACCAATGAGACCGACGTGATATCCTCTGGGATGGTCACAGTGAGCGGCTCATACTTGTCGTTATAGGTCTGATTAAAGCCGCCACCGCTGTACAGGTAGGTCATCTCGGCTGGTCGATCCGCCTTGCCTCGATGGGAGAGGTGGTAGCGGATGGTGTTCACATAACCACCATTGCCTGGGTTCAAGCGCACCGGGATGACACCACCCTTGGCATAGAGCGGGAGGTACTCCGAGATGTCGAAGACCCAGCGGCCCTCACGTCCATACGTCGTGATCCAACGCGCGGTCTCCGTGTTGCACCCACAGTTGCATGCATCAAAGCCGCTCCCATCCGCGCGACAGGTCTGAACCGACGCCACGGTCGTGCCGTCCGGGACAGCGCAGACGCAGGGGAGGGTCTCCGCGGCGATGTCCTCCTCGGGCGCCTCGTTGTCGACCGCCGCCTGGCAAGCCGTGTCGACGTTCGCATTCACAGCCTCCTCGGGCTCGGAGCAGACGTAGAGGTGCGCCAATCGGTCCCACTCGCCGCAGTTCGCATCATCGTGCCCATCACAGAACTGCGCGACCTCGATCTGCATCGTGTCGTAGCTGAGCATCTCTTCCGCGGAAGGGAAGGTCACATCGACCGTGGTCGACCCCGTTTTCACAGCGTCGAGGGCGGTGACCTCGAAGCGCTCCTCGCCGGCGAGCGTCGCCGCGCGCTCGGCCTCAAAGTTAAAGAAGACGGGCTCGTAGCTCAGCGCGCGCAGGTCAGGTGCGCCCCCCGTCGCGACGTTCGCGAGCATCCCGACTTGCCTCACCCGCTGCAGCCTGTCCACGGCGAAGGCGGGGCGCGTGATGATGGTCTGGCCGCTCTCCGCGTCGGTGCCGTAGAAGCGCTCCCCTACCCAGCCGGTGTCCTGGAAGCTCGGGGTCGCGACGTAGTGCACTCGGTGACGCCAACGACACGCGCCCAAGGGGTTCATCTGGTCGAGGGCCTCGTCGACCTTCTCTTGGATATCGAGGAGCATGGGCGCGGGGTCTTGGTCGTGAGACATGAAGAAGAGGTGCACGTTCTTTGGGAGGGTCGTGAAGAGGGTCGAGAAGCTCTGCCCAAGCAGGTCCTCCGTGTACGTCCAGCCCGTCATCCCACCGAAGAAGAGGTAGCTGTCTTTCCCCGTCCACTCTTCCTCAAAGGACCAAGGGCCATCGAGCGTATCGAGGGTGAAGGGGCCGGCGAGGTCGCGCCACTCCCCCCCATACGGGCCCTCTGTCCAAGGCAGCGCAGCGTCGGCGTCTAAGTCGAGGCAATACTCCGCGGCGGCGCAAGACGTCCCGAGGTTCAAGCAGTCTAGGGCGCAACCCTCTGTGCCTGCCGACATACATCGCGCGTGGCAGATGGCCTCAGTCATCAACGGGCAGTCGGTAAACTTGGCGCAGAGCACCTGGCATTCACCGCTCACTGGAGGCGGTTCGGAGGGCTCCACCACATCCTCGGGTGCGCGCTCTACAGCGTCTTCCGAGGGTGCATCGACTTGGACATCGTCGACCTCGACAGCGCTGTCCGGGGTCGATGCGTCTGGAGTCGTCGTCGCCCCCTCGGCATCGCCTGAGGCATCGCTCTGGACGACCACATCATCTGTAGCTGTCGACACGTCTGGTGTGGCTGGCTCAGACGTCACCGCGTCCCCACAGCCCGCCAAAAGCACCAGCACCATCCACACACCGTATGACCGTCCCCTCATGGCTCGCTCCTTATGTTCGCCGCGGAGCATAAGGCGCGGCGCGTCTCAACGGCAAACGACACGCTCAGTCATTCGACGTACCTGGGGTCGGCGACGAGCCCGGCACGAAGGGGCCTGTCGCATCAGGGATCCGCGCGTAGGTCGCGTTGTCTCCGGAGAAGCCGGTCGACCAGTTTGCGCTGTCGATGAGCACGCCATCAGCGGTCCATATCCCGACCTCTTCATCAGCCCCCAAGGCGAAGCCAGGCCAGCCGTCTTTATCAAACTCGACGACCAAGTAGCCGCCAGGCGCCACCACAGTCCCCTCTGGGAATGCGACGCGCTCCGTCTCCAGGGTGAGGTTATCCGCCACGACGAAGGTCGAGAGGTCGATGGCGACGGCGCTCGTGTTGTGAAGCTCAATCCAGTCCAATGGCTCTCCCTTCGCAGCGACCTCGTTGAGGACAAGGCCGTTATCTGCTGTCACCACGCCCTTCGAGCCGCTCCCGGACACATAGCCCCCAAAACCGTAAATGGTCGCCCTGAGGTTCCCCGAGACGGTCGCCCCGTCAACGAGCGATGCCTCATCGAGGTTCAACCACCCATCGACAAAGTCAACGCGCCCCAAATACTCGGGCTGCCAAGCCGGGGGAGCAAAGCGGATCCGATGCCCAGGAGGCGACCATCCATCGAATTTTACGTCGCCGGAGCTAAACTGAGCGTAAGGGACGTAGAGGCTGATGACGTCGAATGCGCCCGTCGGCTCGCTGTGGATAATCGCGACGTTCGCGAAGCCCTCTCCGTGCCCCGAAGTCACCCCGCTATCGGTGAACGTCAGCGTCTCGCCCATGAACTCGTAGTCGTTGATGACGGCCCCACCCACGCCCATGAAGTCCTCCACCTCGCTGGTCCCCCAAGTCGACTCGAAGTCGACATCGATTGTGCCGAGCACCTCCCAGCAGATGTTGGGCTCCGCGAGGGGCATGTCCCAAGAGATCCCGCCCCCGTTCATCTCGTTGGTGATCACCGCGCGACGTCCGTTCACAAAGTCTCGGAGTCGCTGCGTATCCTCGACCGCGCTCGCCGCAGCATCTGCCCCGGCGTGAGCTTGAACAATGGCGGCCATACGGTCGATCTCTGCGTTGAGCGCTACCTCGTCCCAGATCGCATCGAGAAGCTCAAGCATCCGCGCAATGTACTGCGCACGGGTGGTTGGATCCTGATACAGGCGATGCGCCAGACCGCCATGGGCCATCACGGACTGAGGTTCGGCCCCATCAATGAAGGCATTATCGATCGGGGTAAACGAGGAGTCTGGGCCCCAGGGGATAAAGGTCAACGGTGAGCCCGATGGGCCGTAGACGAAGAAGTTGTTCCGGTTACCCGCGTAGCCATCCCAATGTCCGACCAGGACCTCAAGCGCCCAGTGGGTCATGAAGAGGTCCAAGTCAACGACGTCAGCGAGGGCCTCGAGCCCTGCGGGCGAGCTGTCAGCAAGCGCCTCCGTCACCCCTTCGATATCGGACCAGTCAGCCTCTGTAGCGTTGCTCTTCTTCTCAAAGGTGTTCGACCAAATCTCACGAAAGTCACTCAGGGTCCCCTCATAAAGGTTGCCAGTCGCGTCATCAAAGTGATGTGCGATGAAGGCGTCCTTCACGCTCTCAACGTGTACGTAGAGCCCCAGCGCTTGACCGTTCACGGTCACCTTCGCGAAGTTACATCTGGGGGCTGGGCGGCCCGCCAATGCGAAGACATGATAGGCCATACAGGTGTTCAACTTCGAGCGATCCTGCTGGACGTTATTGAGGGTCAACCACTTAAGGCTGCCCCCCTCGCCGTCTTCAAGGAACTGGTCCTCGTACTTGTCGAAGCGGATCTTGAGTGAGGGCTTCGTGTCGCTCATCGAGCCCAAGTAGCCCTTCTTGCGAATGCCGACCTTGTCGACAGTCACGCCATCGACGGTCACCTTCGCGAGGCGCCACTCGAACTTCTGCTCCGGTGGCCCATCCAGGCAGTCCCCACCCAGGATGTCCGCGAGCGTTCGCGTCTCCTGGCAGATGCCTATCCAGTCCGCAACGCGCATCTCAATGTCGACGTTAAGCACACGCTCTGGGTCGAAATAAGGCGTAGCCTGATCGGCAGACGGACCGCTTGGCGCCTCGGACTCCGGCTCCGGCTCCGGCTCGACTGTGGTCGTGTCAGGCTCGGTCACCAGACCGTCACCCTGAAGTTCGTCAAGGTCACCGTCAGGGACCGGATCAGATGAGGCGTCGTCCGACTCGCTGGGGGCGCCGTCGGTGCCCCCAGCGACATCCGAGCTCGACGCACCATCGCTTTCCTCTGGGGCCACGGCGCTGTCACCCTGGACACTCCCAGAGGAGTCCGCGTCTCCACAGGCCGTCAGCGTCATACAAAGGACGGATATCCCTGCAACCCAAAGAGGATACGACCTCATAAGAACCTCGTCCTTCGTCCCTGACCGAGACCCACGTCTCCGGTGTCTAATCACACGTCGCTATGGTCGGCTCGAGCGCAACAAGGCAGCGCGCGATACCGGCCTTTGATGGCCGCCTCGGCCGCACAGCATAGCGCGCAGAAACAAGCGACTAGTCGTACCAAGGACGCTGTGTGGAGACTATCACACCCGCGGATCTCGCCCCCAGCACCTTTAATGGTGGTGACCGCCAGGTCCATGGACGTGTCCATGGGCCATTTCCTCGGGCGTCGCCTCACGGATAGCTACAACCTCAAGGTTGAAGTGAAGCGTGACACCGGCGAGCGGATGGTTTGCAGAGCAGCGAATCTCGGTATCAAGGACCTCCGCGACAGTGAACATCGCCATTTGGCGCTGATCGCGCGGGTGAGGCCCCTGAAACATAACCCCAGGGGCAAGCTGGCTGACCACATCCTCCGGAAAGGCATCTTTAGGGATGGCGACGTCGAGTTGAGGATCGTGCACGCCGTAGCCGTCTTCGGGGGAGAGAACGACATCGAAGTGAGCACCGACTGTCTTCCCTTCCAGCGCCCTCTCAACCCCTGAGACCAAGCTGCCGTGACCGTGCAGATAAGGCCTGGGCCCACTCTCACGCGAGCTATCGATGACCTGACCGTCTGCGTCGGTGAGGTGAAAGTTCATCGTAACCACTCGATCTTTCTCAATCTTCATATCATCTCCGTTCGGAGTAGTAAGGCCCCGTTCCCCAAAGCTCGCACCTGAGTGAGCAGACACCCACCGGAGTCACCGGCGAACTATCACAAGGCGCTCAAGCAAACGCAACCCGCACAACCTGAAGGCCGGCGCGCCGGCGCCTCCTGCACGTGTACGCTCGCCAGGCTCAGCGACGCGCTGACTGTTCGCCCTCCCCTGTCATGGGGTCAAGAGTTCCAGACACGGGCTCAGGTTCCCAGCTTCATCCGTCGAGCGTGCGCTGAACCCCTCAGACTCGGGCACCTCTCCCCACGGAAACTCGAAGGCACCAGGGGGCTCCCGATCCGCCTCAAGCATGTGAGTCATCGTCGCCACGCAAGGACCGCACCCGAGTCCAGCATAGAGTGTCAGTGAGACCGCATCACCCGCGTCACCCGACACAAGCCACGTCTCCTCTGAGGCGGCCGAGATGCTCAAGGTGACCTCTGGGGTCGGCGGAGGGAGCGGGTCGTAGTCAAAGCGTAATCCAGACATGCACTCTGAGAGCTCCCCCGCGGCATCACGCGCCTGAACCGAGAGGTCAAAGGCCGTGACAGCGTCATCAGGCGCATCAAAGGAGAGCACAACGTCCGCATAGCCCGACTCCGTATCGAGCCCGCTCTCCTGAGTGAGGCGCGGCTCACCCGCGCACTCCTCCCCGTCGTACACAGAGAGCGCGGTGACATCGTCACTGGCAGCGAGCCGGAGTGTCGCCGACGGCACACGATACCGAAGCACCTTGTCGATGTGGTCCGCGAGGCCGCTCTCCGGGTACACCCACCAGGCCGCGATCGCTGGGGTGGACTGCTGACGCACATAGACGGCCGCGCGCGAGCACGGTGATTCACTGCCGTCCGCGTAGCGTACCCGCGTGGTGAAGACGGTCTCTTTACCGTCGGAGCCAAGATTGATGTGCCCACTGGTTAAGACCATCTCATCTTCAGTGGACTCCCACATCGGCGCACTCCAGCTCTTGCCCTGAGGGACACAGTTCGAGGTGGGGAAGAGGAACCACTCATCGCCGACCGCCTCGGTCGTCACGCGGAGCCTCAACTCAGGATCTCCGGAGACGTGGACCATGCGCCACGTGTCGTCATCCTTGATCTCCAGCGCCGGACGCGGTGAAACATGTGAGTAGACCAACGGCTCCGAGTCTCCAGACACCAGACCTCCAATCCGGTGTGCGCGCGCGATGAGCGTCGTCGTGCTCATCTCCTCGACGGTCAACGGCGCAGAGAAGCGCCCGTTCGACGCCACGGAGATGTCCTCAGCCACGAGGACCTCCTCGCCGCACTCCAGCGCGTGCAAGCTCACAGACTGCGCCCAGAACGCGTAGCCATGCACCATCGGGGTCACCGAGCTGGCGGGGGACACTGGGTCGGTACGCAGCCCGTGAGGCGCCCAACTGCAGTCATCATTGGCGTCATAGGGGCAAAGGTCACACGCATCTGCGCGCCCATCGCCATCGGAGTCCGCTTGAAGTGACTCCGGACAGATGAGGGTTGCGGTGCCGTCCTCGTCCACCTCACAGGCCGCCTCGCTTACCTCGATCCCCCAAGCGCTGCAGGGGCCATAGCAACAGCAGCCGAGCTCGGCCAAGCGCGCAAGGTCGGTCTCGACTTCGAGATCGTTTGGGTCCTTCTGATCGACCAAGCAGTCGCCATCTGCGTCACTCTCCGTGCTCTCGAGTGCGTCGCTCTTCCCGTCACCATCCTCGTCGTGCGGCACATCGACGGTGACAATCTCCAGCCCATCCAGCCAACCGTCCCCATCAGTATCAGGGTCACTGAACCCTGTCCCCAAGCGCACCTCCTGCTCTCGCGTGAGATAATCATCGTCCTCAGAGGGCGCCACTGGGATGCAATTGCTGTCGAAGCACAGGTTGGCTTCGCATTCCTCCTGCGTGCAGGCGCCGCTCCCCCTCAAGTCACCGTCGTCGGCGCAGGCGCCCACCAAGAGAAGCACGGTCAAAGGGAGGGCTGCCCTCCTCCAACGCAAGACCATCGTTGCTCGACTCAAAGCGCCTCCTAGCGACAGATAAGGGGCAATTAGAGAGGCCCGGCCTCCGCATAATTTGAGCATCTTAACAGACCCTGAATGTCGCGAGGGACCTTAGAAATAGGCAGAGACCTGGAGGTAACCCAGGTGCCCCGAGAGGCCGAACTCGAGCCCCTCACCTGCCCCATGGTAGCCACCAACCGAGAGGTCCACGGACTGCAACACCTCCCACCCAAGACTCCAACTGATGAGCGCTGACGGATCCAAGAGGTTCATAAGGGCGCTGCCGCTCAAGGTGATCAGCTCATGGGGCCGATAGCTGAGAAAGGTCCCCGCGTAGAGCTGCCCCAAGAGGTAGCCTTCCCCCCGCGTAAGCGCGGGCTCTTGCGCCGCATGCGCTAGGTAGCCCATATCGCTCGTGTCGTCGGTGCCGAACCCGTTGAAGTGAAGCTCGACGCCGCCCATGAAGCTGTCAGAGTAAAACCAGTCCATCCCCACGGTGGCCCGCGGCAGCTCAAGCTCGCCTTTATCGAGATCAAAGCGCGCCATCACTTCGCCGCGCAACTTCACGGTGTCGACGTCCGCCGAGAGCCCCGCCGCGAGCGCGAGGTCCTCGTAGCTCTTCGCGGCGGCCACGAACACCTCGCCAAAGTTCAGGTAAAACTGGGCGCGCACACCGCCAGAGAGGTCCTCAACGCTGCCTCGGTCTGCGACGATGACATCCAACTCCGCCCAATCCGTCACGGCCCACACCATGCGCAACGCATCGATCCCACGCTTCTGGCTCGTGTCCAGATCAAAGGGGCTGAAGGTCGTCCAAACATCACTCACCCCGAAGAGGAGGCTGTTGCCCCAGGTCACCGCCTGACGACCAACGCTGATGTCCACGTCGCCGAGGTAGAACCTCAAGAGCGCACGGTCTATATCGAACTCTAGGCGATGGTTCGGCTCGGAGATGAGCGTGGTCTGAAGGTCTAGGGTCCGACGTGGCACCACCGAGATGCCGGCCCCTGCGCCCATCTGTGCGCCATCGAAGACCGGCTCTGTCGCCATCGTCCATGCGTAGCGGCTGTGCACCTCGGCCGTGAACCAATCCGCGGCAGAGAGCTTAAACTCACTGCGCCCGATGAGGGACTGCATGGCGACATGCCCATACTCCTGCCCTGAGGTCGCCATGAGCTCGCGCGCAGCCCCATCGATGTGCTGCCAGGAGAGGAAGTCCCGAATGTAGCCACCGTAGTAGAGCTGAACGTCTTCATCTTCGTAGATGGTCGTCCGTGCCGAGACCGGTGAAGACAGGAGGAGGACGCACAACGCCACCCCCATGCGGAGAAGCGTCACAGGCTACAGCCGTTCGTCGGAGACGACTAAGCCATCCCGCAGGGTCACCACTCGGCGCACGCGGCTGACGACCGCAGGGTCGTGGCTCGCGAAGACAAAGGTCACGCCATCGTGTTGGTTGAGCTCGACCATCAGGTCCAGCAGCGCCTCGCCGGTCTCGCTGTCGAGGTTGGCCGTCGGCTCATCCGCGAGGACCAGGGAGGGCTTCGACGCCAGCGCGCGAGCCACTGCGACCCGCTGCTGCTGGCCCCCCGAGAGCTCATGCGGCTTTCTGTTGAACATGCCGCTCAGCCCGACGCGCTCGAGCAACGGCGTGACCACAGCTTTGCGCTCGGACACAGGGACGCCCTGCAGCATCAATGTGTACTCAGCGTTCTCGTAAGCGGTGAGGACGGGCAGCAGGTTGTAGGCTTGGAAGACGAAGCCAATATGCTTCAGGCGGAATTTCGCCGACGCCGCGCGGTCGAGCCCCGAGACCTCTTGACCAGCGACCTGGATCGAGCCGCTCGTGGGCTTATCGAGGGTCCCTACGAGGTTCAGCAACGTCGACTTTCCAGAGCCCGAGGGGCCGACCAAAGCCGCGAACTCGCCGGCCTCCACCGTCAGGTCAACGCCACGCAGCGCATGCACCTCAAGGGTGCCCTGCTGATAGACCTTCTTCAGGTCACTTCCCTGGATCACAGTGCTCATTCGTACGTCCTCATCGCAGTGGCAGGTTCCATTCGGGTGGCCTTGAGCGCTGGATACGTCGCCGCGAGGACGACCATCACGAGCACCACGACACACGCTTGTGTCCATCGCGCGATGTTGAGGTGGGAGTAGAGGATGAAGTCCTCCATCACCACCCCTGCCATCTGGATCTCGCCCCCCACCATCTCTCCGTAGTTGATGCCGTAATGGGCGATGGTCAGGTGACCCGCGTAGCCGATGACCACTCCGAAGAAGACGGAGAGCAGCCCCAGCACGATCGACTCGATCAACACCATCGTGGCGATGCGTCGCGGTGTCAGCCCGAGCGCAGCGAGGAGGCCGAGCTCGCGGACCCGCTCCAGGACCACCATCAGGAAGGTGTTTGTGATGCCAAAGCCCACGATAATGAAGAGCAGCAGACCGAACTTATCGCCGAAGTTCTTGTCCGCCTCGATCACCTTCACGAGCTCCGGGTTCGCTTCGTCCCAGCGCAGCACCTCGAAGGGCTGACCCGCAGACCCGAGCGCGTCACGCACGGCGGCCTGGACGATCGGGAGCGACGCTGCGCTGGCGGTGACCACCCCGAGCTGCACCACGCCCGTAGGGATCGCCAACTGCTCACGTACGAAGTCGAGGCTCGTATAGGCCGCCACGGCGTCACCCATCTCCGAGCCTGTGTCGAGGATCCCTGTCAGCTTGAAGGGCATGCGCACGGGCTCGCCATCGGGCCCGGTCACCGCGACCACGAGGCGGTCTCCGAGCTCGATCTTCAAGTCATCCACCACGCTCTTGCCGAGGATAAGCGGCCCTCGAAAGCGCAGCGCCTTGGTCGTCTCCTCCAAGAAGGTGCCCGCCACCAAGAACTTGGCGGGGTTATCAAAGGCCAGCGTCGAGGCGCGCTCGACCGCCAAGAGGCGCGTCCCAGCGTTGCCCCGCGCCGAGCTCACGAGGCCCTGCGCGACGATACGCGGGATCACGTGCTCGACACCGGGCACAGCCTTGATCGCGGTGACCGCCGCGGCGCTGTCCGTGATGACCTTGTCGGTCTGGAGCGTCTCCCAGTAGCCATCAGCGTGGACCAAGAGGGCCCCGCCGACCGACTTAAGCGCCGAGCTGCGCATGTTCTCATAGGAGCTCTCCGCGATGCCGTAGCTCATGAGCTGGATCCCAAGGGTGAACGCAATCGCGGTCCCGGTGATGACGGTCCGTGAGCGGTTGCGCCACAGGTTACGCCAGGCAAGACGCCACATCTCAGCTCCTCCCTGCGATGGCGCTCGGCGCATCGGTCCGAGAGCTCGTGAACGCCGGCCAGAGGCCACAGACGAACCCGACGAGCATCATGATGCCGGTCGGGAAGAGGACGTCGACGAGCTTCAGGTCGAAGTAGAAGGTCCCAAGGGCGACGCCCATGTAGTTCATCTCCTCGCCGCCAGCGCCACCCTGCATCGCGACGAAGTCGAGGCCGTTGACCTGGTTGTTGTAGACGGCCAAGACCCCGAGCAACATCCCGAAGATGCCCCCTATCGCAGAGAGGACGACCGCCTCGGTCATGACCTGGCGAGCGAGCCGCATCGGCGTCGTACCGATCGCGATTAAGACCCCAAACTCTCGACGCCGCTCAAGCGCGCTCATCCGCTGCGTGTTGAGGACCCCCAGCGCGGCGATGAGGAAGATGATGAAGTAGATGATGCCCATCGAGCCCTTGCTCACCTCGATCGTGGCGTCGAGGGAGGGCACAACCTGACGCCAGGTTCGGGTGACGACACCTGAGCCGGTGGCGCCCCTGACCGCGGTCGCGAGCGCCTCTAGTTCCGTCCCTCTCGTGCCCTTCACGACGACCAGGTGGACACGCCCATCGAGCGCCGCGAGCTCTTGGCAGCGCTCGATATGCATCCACACCCCCATCCGATCGAGGGTGCTGGTCCCCGTGGACGCGATGCCCTTGACGACCAGCTTGTCATTGCCCAGCGAGCCATCCGCCCCGTTGGTAAAGAGCGCGAGCGTGTCACCCGTCTTCACCTTGAGCTGCTTGGCGAGCATCTTCCCGAGGACCACCTCGGCAGGCTCGGGCCACACCTGCGTGGTCTCGCTCAACCAGCTGCCCTCTGTCAGGGCTGAAGAGAGCTTCGAGACGCCCGCTTCATCCGACGGAAAGACCCCCAAGATTCGGGCCACCTGAGAGTTCTTCTCATCACCGATGAGGCCAAAAGCTTGCAGGCGCGCAGAGACCGCCTCGACCTCTGGCAAGGCACGCACGGCGTCCACGTTGGCGTCCTTGAGTGACATCGCGTTAAAGAGGTTGCTCTCTTCGACGTACGCCTCACTGGTCATCTGGACGTCGCCGATCTCGCTACCCGTCATGCTGTCGACCATCTCGTCCAGCATGGCGTTCATCATGTGCGCAAACCAGATACAGATGGCGACCGAGACGGCGATCCCAGCTGTCGTGAGGCCGCTCCTCCAGCGGTTCCTCAGGACGTTTCTCGTAGCGAGGCTGAGGCTCATCGCTGCTGCGCCTTCTTCCTCAAGCCGCGCGGTGTAAAGAGGGACGTGCTGACCTTCGCGTCGAACTCAAGCGACGTGTACGTGACACGCGTCTTCTCGCCGGGCTTGTCTGTCGGCACGACCTCCATGACGGCGGGGACTTGCCGCCCCCCGAAGGTCTTCACGTCCTTGAAGTAATCGGTCCGGACGATCTCGGCCTCATCCCAATAGACCGAGCGACGTGGAATCCAGCCCTCAGCTGTGACGTAAAACTCCACCTTCGTGTGGACCACCGCGGCGTGCTCTTTAGGGATCATCGTGAGGCGCAACATCCGCTCGCCCTCCTCTGTCACCCACGCGCACGTCGTGTCGTACTCCGTCTCATACCGGTTCGCCTTCACCAAGTCGTCGTTCGTGAAGTGACTCCCCATCCAGCCTTCGCTGAGGAGCCCCGGGGGGACCCGCATCAACCGGTCCGCCCGGGGCGCAAAGTTCCAAAGCCCGTCGGTCGTCTTGAGCGTCGCCGTCCCGGACTCCCTTGCTGGCTTCCGGATGACGGCGAGCATCATATCCTTGCCGAGTGACCAGGACTCAAGCTCCAACGTACGGCTGAAGTGCTTGGTCGTGATCTCCATCGTCATCGTCGCGTGACTGGATTTGGCTTGATAGAGCGCGTCGAGGTGCTCGGTAACCGCCTTCACCTCAGGCAGCGCCGGGGCCTCCGCCCACGCCGCTGGGGCGACCAGCACAGCCAACAGCGCTGCGACAACACTCGCATTGACTCGATTCATCTCTCCTCCTTCTGGTTCGTCCACCAGGTATCGAAACGCTCCAGGAAGGCCGGGTACTCCTCATCGATAAAGCGCAAGAACCCCGACAGCTCATCAAGGCGGGCGCGGTGCGCTTCGGACTGAGATGCCATCATGTCGAGCCCGCGCAGGGACCACTCATGCATCAGCTTGATGCGCATGGCGTCGCGGCGCATCAAGTTCTTCCAAGCACCTGGACCGATGCGGAAGTAGGCCGCGCGCTCACCTGGGCGGGTGAGCTTCTCGATGACGCCCATAAGCAGCAAACTCCGAGTCCCGGTGCTGATGCTGCCTTTGCTCGCGCGCAGGACCTCGCACAGCTGCGCTGCAGTCTGCTCAGCAGGATCGCAGCACAGCAACCAGCCGACGATCCTCCCGAGCATCCTCGGAGCGCCCCATTCTTCGAAGAGGACACCCGACTCCTCTACGAAGTGACTTAGCCTGGGGTTCTCGAGCAAGGGCGTCATGCCAGGCTCCCTGAAAGTTCGCAGAACACTATTCCAGGACGAGATTTCAGTCAACACTGAACTCACTGAACTATCTGAACAAACGTACATCGTGGTCAACACGATCCGCGCCAGTCGAGCTCGACCGCTGGTGAGCGCCCCCAGAGCTCTGTGGGTGGATGCCCAAGCGCCCTGGAAGAGCTTCTCTGGCGCCAGGTCGGACAGCCTTTATGCCGCACCGAGGACGCTCAGGGGGCTCCTGGGAGCTGCGCCAGTCGGTCATGCTCTCGCCGCTGGTGCGCTCACTCCGACGCTGAGCACTGCGACAGCCCGCTTCTCAGAACGTGTCCATGAACCGGGTGTAGAGGTTCGTGGCGAGCATCCCTTCTGCTTGCTCCGCGCTGATATATCCGCGCCCCAGCAAACGCTGCTTAATGACCTCGGCGCGCTTGGCGAAGAAGCTCGTCAGCATGCGCTTTTTGAAGATCCAATAGCCCGTCCAAGGGAAGGGCTTGATGTTCATGATGAACGCGGACTCCACAGGAGACAGCCGAGAGGGGACAGTGTTGAAGTAACGCCTCGCGGCGTTTCGAATGCCGTAAATACGGGGCCCGTACTCGATGCAGTTCACATAGAGCGCCAAGATCCTCCGCTTACTGACATGCCGCTCAACCTGCCAGACCAACACCGCCTCGACGAGCTTCCGCGCGAGGGTCTTGTGCCGCGTCAGGAAGAGGTTCTTCACCAGCTGTTGGGTAATTGTACTCCCGCCGTACGCGTAGCGACGGGTCCGAAGATTGAGCCGCAGAGCACGCCCAATAAAGGTCTTAGAGAACCCTTCATGGCTGAAGAAGTTGAAGTCCTCTGTCGCCATCGCAGCGCCCCACACATGCGCAGGCATGCTCGAGAGTGACACCCAGTTCCCCGTCCCCGGTCCGACCCGAATCGCCTTGTTCAAGCGATGATCGTAAACGTGAAAGACCGAAGATGATGCGTTCAGGTCGGCGACGTCGATGCCCTCCCCCAAGGTCTCGGCCACGCACCCTTCAAAATCAGCACCTATCGCGACCTTCAGCCCCTCCACCGCGTGTAGCGGATAGTCGACGGAGACCGAGAGCCCCGCCTCGCCCCGAAATCGGGCGCCTTGAAGGCCATAGAGCATCGCTGGCGGGATGCTCTTGTGAAGCGCTCCACAGTCTTGCATCGGGAGCTCAGCGGCGAGCGCCAACCGCCCTCGCTTGCGATCCCGTTCAAGCGTCACCCCTGCGCTCAGGTTCAGGCGCCCCCCTCGGGTCGCCACCAGCTCCAACCCATCGAGCTCCCAGCTGAGGTTTGCGTCACCTTGACGACGCACGATGGCGCCTCGCAGCTCAAGCGGCGCCACCTCGATCCGCTCGAGCGCGATGCGCTCGTGAGCGAGGTAGAGCCATGGTGTCCGCCCGTCAAAGGAGAAGCGCAGCGCGTCTCCATCACGATAGGTGAGGCTCACGTGCCCCTCGAACAACCCCGGCCCTCCCCAGAGGCCACGATACGACGCGGGCATGGACGTCGTCCGAACGCTCTCGGGGAGATGAAGCACCTCAGGCACGACGAGTCGCGCGTCGCTCGAGGCTGTGACCAGACCATCCACCACGCGCGCTTCAAGGCGCTCGACCCGCCCGGCGAGCTCCGGCAGCTCCCCCAGGGTCAGCGTGTAGCGCGCGTCGGCTAAAGATAGCTCTGCGCGCTCCGAGTCACTCCACTGCGCGACCTGAGCCTGCAGTGTTGGCCACCGAGCCAATCCTTCCTCAACCAAACCGTCCAAGGTCTGAACGAGGGTCCGAATGAGGCGACCTGTCTCCTCCTCCTTCGATGGACGCTTCCCCCGCCTCTGCTTTGTGGGCCGAAGGCTGAAGGCCGACAACGCGCTCGCGGCATCAAAGGCCTGTGGCGCGACCGCCAACAGCGCGCCTTGATGGTCCTTAGCCAACCCCTCGAACGCCAAGCGTACGTCTGCGTGACCGCCATCCAGGTGGACGTCATACGGCGCTAAAGCCCCCGCCTCCCAGGACGCTTTCACGTTGCGCCACGCTGTATTCAGGCTCTCTGTACCTCGTCGCACTTCGAGAGCACCGTCGCGCACCGACACGCACTCAGCACCACACGCCGCGACCTCGCCGGCCTCCATCGCGAGCGCAGACCATCGCTCTGGGTGCGCAGGCATCGTCACCCGCGCCCCCTTGACGCGCGAAGGACACCAACGCTCTGTCACGCAAGGGTAGAGGCCTGGTCCCTCAAACGAGATCCGCTCAGCGCTGGCTAAGTGACCGCCTCGCTTCGACAGGTCCGCGGTGGCACTCACGCCTTCGATGACTAGCCCCTCTAACGTCTCTGTGAGAGAGCCACGTCGTGGGACGCTCAGCCGCGCGATATGGGCGCCATATCTCCTCCCTGAAGCGTCTTGGGTTCGGGCCTCTAGCCCCTCCACGCTCAAGACCCCATCGACAATCGTGAGACCGGTGAGGCTCCCTTCAAGCGGCGCGACCCCCTCTGGCCAAGGGAGGCGCTTGTCGAGCCCAAGCTCCGCGACGTTAAGCTGCCCTTCGTGACGCCCGGTCAGGGTCAAGGTGTGTGATGTGAGCCAATCGGTGAAGCCAGCGCTCAGCGTCAGCGTTCGCTCCTGTCTATCCCGTAATGCGAGCCGTCCGGTCCCCTGTGAGGTCACCCTCAGTTCCCCGTCGACGCCTGACCATCCGGGCCACGCGAGCCCAGCCCCATCCCAGCTCACCGAAGCATCTGCGATCGACACCAGGCAATCCCTAGGGCACCAGCGCGCCAAAGCACCCCGCAGTCTGTCGTGCAGCGCTGCCCCTGAGAGCTCAGGAAACGAAGCGCTGCCCTCTTGTCCTTCGGCGACCTGAGATAACGCGACCCGTGGACCATGAAGCTGTGTCGATTGAGTGAGCCACGCGCCGCCGAGCAGACTCGCCACCAGATCGACAGAGACCACAAGTTCATCTGCGCCGACATGCGCCGCGATGCCGCGCTTAACGATGGGCTCTCGCGTCGCGAGCTGCTCAACCATGACGCGTGACTCAAGCCCGAGGTCGACAGTCACATGGCCGGTGAGCCCTGCCGCTACGAGGCGACCCTCCAGCCGCTCTGCGAGCATCGACGCGCCAACGCTCAGTCCGCCCCACCCCAACAGGGCCAAGGCTGCGAGCATGAACGCCGACTGGACCAGGCGTCGCGGTTTGGCGGGGCCGGAGGGCGAGGTCACAGGCGCCGGCGGCTGTTTGATGACGGAGAGCCGCGTCAGTGGTCGTGTCGTCACGGACTCGGGGGGACGCGGCGGGCGACGCTCGGGGATCGATGCGTCCACCGACACCACCGGGGATAAGAGCGGAGGAGTGGGCGGCTCTGGTAGCGCCCGAAGCTCGGCGCCGCCACACCTATCGAGGGCGCTCCCTACCTCCTGGTTGGGAGGTGCGCTCGCAGGTGCACTTAGAGTGCTGGGTTTCGGCTCGGTCTCCCTCTGCTGGGACCGCTCCACGCTCGTTAATTCAAGCGCCTGCACCTCGGCCTCAATCGGCTCTAACCGAGCCATCACGAGGTTGAGACGTTCCCGAATTCTCTGCAACTCAAGCGTGACAGACGCCTCGGTCTGAGACCGGGCGTGGAACGATGAGATGCCGTCGCATCCCTCTAAGGAGTCGTCATCAGCCATTGACACACGGTGCATCTCACACATGAAGTGCGAGCATGCGGGGCTAAACTTCAAAGGAAGCCGAAAGGGTAGCACCATTTGGCACCCAAGGGGGCGGGGTCCCACCGCCTTACGGAAGTGGACGCCGCGAGTAAATCGGCACCAATCGTGCTACGGAAAGCTCGCAAAGCCCTCCACCGATGCTCACCTCAGACATCGCAATGCCAGATCCCCACCACAGAACGACGTGCGTGTCATACGATCTTCAAGGTCCTCACCCAGCGCGCTGCGCTGCATACGAGACGTCATCATACGCCTCACGCGGCTCAGCTGCGGCGACCGCACCTAGAGAGAGCCGCACGCGCTCGCAGACCTCGTTTGGCGCCGGATGATCAGCGCCCGATCCCAGGGTGGTCTTGCCCGTACTGTGGCAGCCACCTCATCAGCAGCGTGATGGCGTGGTCCGCACCTCGCGCGGCACGGACGCAGTCATCAGGGATCTCCGGGTAACGTCGGCGTCCATCCATCGGCTCTCCAGCGAGGCGCCCCGCCCAGCCCTCTCCTTCGATCCCGATGACGAGGCGCATGAGCTGCCAAGCGAGCGCCATCTCGCTCAGGGTCCCCGCGCCCCCGCCCACCGCGACGACGGCGTCCGCATGAGCGACCAACGTGTTGCGCGCCACATCCAGGCCCGTCGGGAGCGCGATGTCGACATAAGGGTTCGCTGCGCTCGGGTCGTGCCCGGGCAAGATCGCCATACTCGCGCCAGAGCCCCAGCGCTCGGAGTCTCGCGCACCGCGCCCGGCGGCCTCCATCACGCCACCACGGCCACCCGTCACCACCACCCAGCCCTGGTCAACGATACCGCGACCGAGGGCGTAGGCGTGCTCACGGCGCACGTCACCCTCCGGCAAGACGGCGTCGCCGACGACCGCGATGACCCTGCGACGTCCTGGGTGCTGGTCAGCCACAGCGCGCTGAACCTCAGCGCCTAGTTGACGGTGGCCGAGACCGAGGCCTCAACCTCCACGCTCATCGAGACCGACGCCTCGATGGCCTCGACCGCTTCGACTTGTGCGGCGACCGCGCTCACGAGGCACGCCGAAGCGTTCAAGCCGATGTCCAGCGCCTCACCCGTGGCATCACCGAGCGCTGCAGCGACACCGATGGCCGCAGCCACGACATACTCAGCCTCCTCGCGGACCGCGATGACGTCAGGCATCGTATCCGCGACAGCGGCGGCCAACATGTCCATCTGCTCGGCGTCACTCGGGGTCCCTGTGACGGTGACCTCGAACACAGGGGGGGCGCACACGACGGCGAAGGACGCCTCGGCCTCGCACGCAGCCTCACAGTTTACGTCTGACTCGATCTCAATGGTGCCGCCTTCGCAGCGGGGCTCTTCCCAGGTCACGTCGCAGGAGCCCGAGCAGGTGCCCGAGCAAGCCGCGTCGACGCTGGCGCTGCATGAGCCGCTGCAGACCCCCTCACACGTCCCAGCACAAGAGCCGTCCGCGGCCGTCACCTGACAGACGCCATCACAGCTTCCGTAACATGTCCCCTCGCAGGTCGCCTCGATGTCGACCGTGCACTGCCCCGAGCACGACCCCTGACAGGTGCCAGAGAGGGTTCCACCCTCACAGACCAAGGGGGTCGTCTCGATGTCAAAGGTGGCGTCACAGGACCCGGTGCACTCGATGGCCACACCACCGTCCATCGAGCATCCGCCGCCGGTGTAGCCAGAGCTGATGTCGGCGTCCGCGTTGGCCGCCAAGATGGCCTCGGCCGCAGCCCGAGCGTTGGTGCAAGCGGTCTGAGCGTCGGCACCCGCCTCGGCCCCCAAGCTCTCACCAAAGGCGTTACACGCGGCCTTTGTGTTCTCTTGGAGCGCCAATGCACGGCTGTTCAGGTGCCCGGTGGCCTCGAGGAGGTGGTCAAAGGCAGGCGCGTCGTAGGTGGCATCGATGTTCCCGTCGAATTCCAAATCACAGGTCAGCGCATCGAGGACCTCATCATCGACGGTGACCGTGACCTCGCAGGACGCGGCCATCACGGCGGTCCACACAAGGGCTACTGAGAGCAAGAGCGAAGGGATAAGGCGTGACGGATGCATAGCGTACCTCGGGGACCGTAAGAGACCGTGTCTCTATCACACCCACAACAAGAGATGCAGCCGATCGATTCACACTTCGAGGACAAGGGCGGCCGCCACCCCCGCGCCGCCACACATTGTCACGACCCCGCGACCGCCACCTCGGCGTTCGAGTGCGTCGATGAGGGTGCCGACCAAGATCGCCCCGGTCGCGCCCAGTGGGTGCCCCATGGCGATGGCACCACCGTCCACGTTCACGCGCTCAGGGTCACAGCCAAGCGCGTCAATCGCGTGCAAAGTCGGTCCGGCGAATGACTCGTTAATCTCCCACAGGGCGATGTCATCGACCGTCAACCCGGCCCGAGCGAGCGCCTTCTGACTCGCGGCGACGGGGCCAGTGAGCATGATGACCGGCTCTACAGCCGCCTGCGCGAAGGACAGCACGCGGGCTCGGGGACGCAACCCATGAGCCTCACCCGCGCTGTGACTGCCGACTAAGACCAGCGCGGCGCCGTCTACGATCCCAGGTGCGCTCCCAGACGTGTGTCCATGCGCCACCTCGCGGACGTCAGGGTACGCGGCGCGGAGCATCATATCCCCACCCTCGGCCCCCATCTTTGCAAAGGATGCTGGGCGCTCCGCGAGCGCCTCCATGGTCAGGTCGGGCCGGATCCGCTCGTCGCGCTCCACCAGCGGCGCACCGTCGCGCACGACGGGGATGACGCTCTGGTCGAAGTGGCCCTTGGACCACGCTTCAGCCGCGCGCTGATGGGAGCGGAGCGCCCACGCATCGAGCGCTTCGCGACTGCGGCCGTCGCGGGTCGCGATGAGGTCCGCCGAGAGCCCCATGTGTATAAACCGCGTCCCGCGCGCCACCGCAGGGTCCGCGAACCAGGCGCCCCGGTCCGAGAACATCGGCACTCGCGACATCGACTCCACCCCGCCGGCCACCACGAGCGTGTCCATCCCGGACATCACCCGCGCAGACGCCTGACTGACGGCGTCCAGCCCCGAAGTGCAGAAGCGCGAGACGGTCATCCCTGGGACAGCGTCAGGCCACCCTGCCATGAGGGTCGCCATCCGGGCGATGTCCGTCCCTTGCTCACCGACTTGGGTGACACACCCCAGCACCACATCGTCGACCTCCGAGGCGTCGAGGCCCCGCTCGGTCAAGGTGTTCAGGAGCCCCCCGACCAAGTGGATCGGCGAGACCTGCGCGAGCGCCCCCTCCGCCCGACCGCGACCACGCGGAGTGCGGATCGCGTCATAGATCCAGGCGGTCGGCGCGCCCCCATCGGTCTGTTGTTCGGCCGTCATGTGCGCTATCTCCAGGGGTCAGGCAGCCTCGACGATAACGGTCAGTGGAGAGATTGACCATCGCCCACCCCTGCGATAAAGCCCTTGCCTACCACCTCACGAGCGTTAGATAAACATCGGTAACGCCTCCAGCCAGCTACACGCAGAGACGATTGCCCTCATGTATGGTCGCCACAACCCGCCTCATCCCCTGCCCTCTCACGCGGTGAGCCTTGTCGCCCTCTGCCTCCTCGTCGGCTGTGCTTCGAGCGGCTCCCCCGTCGACACCGACGTCGCGATGGATGGCGCAGAGGCCACTCAAGACGCGCCCCCTCGCGTTGAAGCTCAAGGGGGTGGCGACGACGCTGTGACTGCCACGGAGACGCCCACGCCCTCGGCATGCAGCGCACCTGCACCGACGGTGACTCGGTGGTACGACGACGCGGTCGGCTACGAGATCTTCGTCCGCAGCTTCCGCGACAGTGACGGCGATGGGATCGGCGACTTGGCTGGGCTCACCGCGTCGCTCGACTACTTAAACGACGGCGATCCGGAGACGACCGACGACCTAGGCGTGACACTGCTTTGGCTCATGCCCATTCACCAGAGCCCGTCATACCATGGCTACGACGTGACCGATTACGACCGCGTCGACACCGACTACGGCACCGAAGAAGACCTGACCGCCATGCTCAAGGCCGCCGAGGCCCGCGGCATCCGAGTCGTCATTGACTTGGTCCTCAACCACAGCTCATCACAGCACCCGTGGTTTATCGACGCACAGACGGAGCCCAGCGCCACCTATCGCAATTTCTACGTCTGGTCGGACAACGACCCAGGGTGGTCTCAACCTTGGAGCGGCAACGGGACCTGGCACCCCACACCCTCCGGGTACTATTACGGCCTCTTCTGGGGCGGAATGCCGGACCTCAATTTCGCCAGCGAGGCGGTGCAAGCCACGATGACGCAGGTCGCCCGTGACTGGCTGGGGCGCGGTGTCGCCGGCTATCGCCTCGACGCCGTACGCTACCTCGTCGAGACGGGGGGCGGTGATGGACAGAAAGACACCGACGAGACCCTCGCCTACTGGCGCAGGCTCCGCGAAGCGACCGACACCGTCGACACGGACACCCTGCTCCTCGGCGAAGCCTGGGCAGACTCATCCATCGTCTCCGCCTACTTCGGTGATGAGGACAAGCCAGCGATGCACATGGCGTTCGACTTTGAGACCGCCAGCGGGCTGGAGACCGCCCTGGTCACGGGCCAAGGTGTTGCGCTCAGGAGTGCGCTCTGTGCGAGGCTCGACGGGTGGCCCAACCATGGACGTGCGGGCACCTTCGCGACCAACCACGACATGCGTCGCCTGGCCTCACGCTTGAAGAGCGCAGGGCCCGGCGCGCTCCACCTCATCGCGGCGGCCCTCATGACCCTGCCGGGCACCCCATGGCTCTACTACGGCCAAGAGCTCGGCTTGCTCAACGGCCCCACGCAGGACGACATCGATAAGCGCCTGCCCATGCAGTGGCATGACGGCCCCGGCGGCGGCTTCACCGAGGGCACCCCTTGGGCTGCACCACAGAGCCTCGCGCTCGCTGACAGTGTCGCAGGCCAAACGAACGACCCCGAGAGCCTCCTGTCACGCTACCGAGACCTCATCGCCTTGAGGGCCGCCCACCCGGCGCTTCGGCGCGGGTCGGTACGGATGCTCAGCCCGGAGACCAAGACAGGGAGCGCTGTGGCGTTCTACCGCGAGCTTGGCGACGCGCAGCTCCTCGTCCTCTTGAACCCCACTGAGAGCGAGGTGACTGTCACCCTCACCGAGGAGATGCTCGGGGGAGACCACCGCTTCTCGCACGCTCATGGCACGCCAGCAGCGACCCCTCAGGCGGCCCTCGATATCACCAAGGGGGTCACGCTCTCAGGCTTCGGATATCGAGTCCTCGTTGCCGACCGCGCTGAGTGAGGAAACGCGGAGGTCTTGATGCAGGGGCGCCTTGGCGCTGATCGTCCCTCACGGCCTCGCCAAACCCCTGATCCGCATTTTGCAGACGCCAAGGCGCCGGCCAAGTGGCGTAAACAACGGAGCAGTCACACACTTAGAGCCTCACCCTCGCGGAGGAGATTTCATACTCGCCTCACACCTGTTGAACCCGAGGTGGCTCGGCGCTAGCCTGCCCGCACGCTTAAAAAGCGACTTCAGCGGGTAGGAGAGGGACATGCGCGACACGCGTCGGTGGTTTTCTTTGGGTGTTGTGGTTTGGATGGGCTTCAGCCTTTGGGGCTGTTCGGCCGAACCTTTTGTGCCTCGGAGTGCAGGCGAGACCTGCGCAGCAGACGGCGAGTGCGAGGATAACCTCTGCTACGCGTCAGAGTGCCTCGACCCGGCACAAGACGATGACAAAGACGGTTTAACCAACGCCATCGAGGCCAACCTCGGGACCAACCCTCTGAGCCCCGACACGGACGGAGACAGCCTGCCGGACAGCTATGAGGTCGGCACCGACCTCGCCAACCCCCTGGATGAAGATGGTGACGGCGCAATCGACGCCGTGGAGTCCAACCTTCAAGACGACGAGCTCGACTGCTTGGTCAACCAGCAGGACTCCGAGAACGAGGTCACCGCGACGACGACGGCCGCGAAGTACGACGAGGCGTGCTGCTGCGGAGGGACCTGCTCAGAGCAGGGGATCACGGTCTTAGACGGCACGAGCTGCAATGAAGAGACAGGCGAGCTGACCTGCGTGACCGACGAACCCGACACCGACGGCGACGGCATCTTGGACAGCTGTGACTGGTGCAAGCTCGACCCGAACGATGAGGCCGATCTCGACGGCGACGGCGTGTGCCGCTCAGACGACAACTGCCCAGACATCGCCAACGCCGATCAGGCGAACGCGGACACGGATTTAATCGGCGATGCATGCGACCCATGCAAGTTCGGCACGGACGCCCCAGTCGCCGACGCCAACAACCCGGGCACCAAACCCGAGGAGGGCGCCGACCCGAATGACCCAGACGGCGACGGTGTCTATGACTGCTACCCCTTCGAGTGTGACCCAAGCTCAGACGCAGACTGCGTCACCGATAACTGCCCCGGGCTCTTTAACCCGATGCAGACCAACAGCGACGCCGACTCAGGGGACACCCTCGGAGACCTCTGTGACCCGACCCCGTTCGGTGAGGAGTTTGAAGCCCCCGCCGACGATGAGGACGGTGATGACGTCCTCGATGATGACGACAACTGCCCACAGATTCCCAACACAGACCAGAAGAACACAGACGCCGAGGTGGGCGCTGAAAACGGCACGTGCGAGCCGGGGATCAAAGATGAGGGGTGCCTAGGCGACGGCCTGGGCGACGCCTGCGACCCCTGCCCTGAACTCACGGTCAACGACCAAGACGGCGATGGCTTCTATGATTGCGTTGTCGGAGGCCTGCCCATCGACCCGTGCCCCACCGAACCAGAGTATTACGACGGTGATAACAAGCCGGTCTGCGAAGACAACTGTGACGAGGTCGCCAACCCGAGTCAGCTCGACAGCGACGACGACGGGATCGGAGACGCGTGTGACGCCGAGCCCTTTGTCTCGGACGACACGGACAAAGACGGCATCCTCAACAACGTCGACGGCTGTGACGATAGCCCCGAGGGCTGGATCGCCACCGATGGCCCTGACTACGACGGTGATGGCTGCCAAGACGGGACCGAAGACACCGATAACGACAACGACGGCGTCGAGAACTTTGAGGACAGCTGCGAGACGGGCGAGCTCGGTTGGACCTCCGATGGCTCCTCCGACTGGGATGGCGACGGCTGTAAAGACGACACTGATGAGGACCTCGACGACGACAACGACGGGGTCCTTGACTCAAGCGATGAGTGCAGCTTGGGAGAAGTCGACTGGGATGAAGTCGACGGAGCCGTCGATCACGACGCTGACGGCTGCGAAGACTCTGACGAGGACAATGACGACGACAATGACGGCCATGGCGACGGCGACGATGCATGCCCCACCGGCCACGTCGGCTGGGAGAAGAACGATGAGACCGACCACGACGACGACGGCTGCAAAGACGACGTCGAGGACGCCGACGACGACGACGACGGCGTCGAGGACGACCTGGACGCATGCCCCAGTGGCTCCACAGGCTGGGGGGCGAGCGAGGCGACCGACCACGACGGTGACGGCTGTGAAGACTCCGGCGAGGACACCGACGACGACAATGACGGTATCGAGGACGTAGACGACAACTGCCCACTCAACGACAAGGTCGACCAAGACGACCTCGACGGCGACGGCGAGGGAGACGCCTGCGACGCCGATGACGACGGCGATGACGTCGAGGACGACGTAGACACCTGCCCGACGGTCGTCAACCCCGAGCAGACCGACACCGATGCAGACGGTCAAGGCGACGCCTGTGACGATGACATCGACGACGACGGGAGCCTCAATGACGACGACTGCGCCCCGACTGACCCCACGGTTCACCCCGCAGCAGCCGAGCTATGCAACACCATCGACGACAACTGTGACTCGGCGACCGATGAGGGCTTTGAGGGCCTCGGTGACGCCTGTGACGGCGACGACGCAGACACCTGCGCCTCGGGCGTCATCGGCTGCAGCGCCGACGGCTCGGCGGCCGTGTGTCAGGACGAGGCGATCGACTGCTCGGCCCTCAACACCGACTGTCGCATGGGCACCTGTGAGGCGGGGAGTAACGATGAGAGCGCCTGCTTTGGCGCGCTCGACCATGCCTTCTGCGCGGACGACGAGCCCTGCACGACTGACCTCTGCGGGGTCGACGATGGTCAGTGCACAAGCACCTTGGTCCACATCAACTCGAGCGACGCCGACAAGACCGCAGCGAGTGAAGCTGGCTGTGCGTGTGTCGACAACCCCGAGGTGGTGACCTCGGACGATGGCCCCGCTGACCGAGTCTGCCAGGGTCTGTGCCTGCTCAAAGCCTCTTGCGGGGTATCAAACGACGACGGCGAGCCCGAGGCAGACGTGGAGTGTATCGCTGAGTGCACACAGACCGTCATGGCCGACGTCAGCGCGGCGGCCACCCTTGCCTGCATCGCGAACAAGCAGGGCGAGTATGCACAGCAGAACCCCGACGCCTCCGACGCCTGTGAGGGCAACGCCGAGATCGCGGAAGTGTGCGCACCGGGAGGCTGCACGCTCCCCGCCGCCACGGAATGCACCGCTTACTGCGACGCGCTCACGGCCTGCTACCCCAACGGTATCGACACCCTCGTCGAGGAGCCCTATGGCAACCACCTGAACTACTACATGAGCGCTAGCCCGGAGCTCTGCGTCTGGGGCTGCACGGGGTTCAAGGCCGCCGGTGGCTTCGATCTCGAGGCCAACGATGGAGAGCTGCAGTGTCAGGTCGACTTGATGACGGGCGGAGCTTGCCCGGCCGACGGCCTCTTCCCCTGCGGCGCGCCCGAGAAGGTCTGCGAAGAGACCGACGCCTGCCACGTATGGCACCCAGACGAAGAGACAGGAGACGGCGAGGACGCCCCCACCGGTCACTACTACGAGGGCGTCACGGTCCCCGAGGGGATCACCTGGGACGAGGCCAAGGCGCAAGCCGAGGCCATGGGCGGCCACCTCGCGACCCTTAACTCATTTGGTGAGGCGACGTTTGTCGCCACGAACTTCTCCGAGAATGGCTCGGGTCCATGGATTGGCGCACGCTCGGACGATCCCAACGACATCTCAGGCGATGGCGAAGAGGAGCGAACGTGGGGCTGGGTCACAGGCGAGAGCTTTGATCTCCAGCCGCTGCTCGACGCCTTAGAGGGCGTCGAGTTGCCTAAAAATGCGTGCCTGAGGTTGAAGCACGCTGGGTCATTCAGTTGGGAAGCTGCGAGCTGCGATGGCACGGCCTCGGGCTTCCTGGTGGAGTTCGTCGACAGTGAAAACGCCTGTAACGACATGGACTTCGACGAGATCTGTGACGCAGAGGACAACTGCATCAATACCGCGAACCACTTGCAGGAAGACTTCGACGCGGACGGTCACGGTGACGCCTGCGACAACGACGCTGATGGCGATGAGTACTTCACGAACCAGCAGCCCTTCGACTGTAATGATAAAGATCCCGAGTCCTTCCCGGTCGCGCTCTTCGGCGATGCCGATAGCGATGGCTACGGCGACCCGGCGACCGAGTTCTTCGGGTGCTTCTCGGGCGGCACGGTCACCGAGGGAGGCGACTGCGACGACGAAGACAATGGGGTCTTTCCCGGCGCACCGGAGAGCTGCGGCGACGGTGTCGACAGTGACTGTGATGGAGACCACGTTGAGGCAGATCTATGCGGGAGCTCCTGCCAGCAGCTCTGCACCTCCCTACTCGCGCAGGGTTGTGACGATAATGTGACCCCCAGCGACCCGTCTGAGGGAGAAGACAACACCGAGGCGCCGGCGGATGGCGACGCATCCGATACGGGTGAGGAAGGGGCGACCGGAGAGACCGGAGAGACCGGCCCTGTCAGCGACAACGCCGAGCATGATCAGGCCGAGTGCGAGTCCATGTGTGCGGACCACTTCGAACCCTCAGAGTGGGATGGCGCATGCAGCGAGGACTTCGACGCATTGGCGACCTGCATTGTGCAACACGGGAATGGCTTTGAATGCAGCGAAGAGCACGGACATTTGGCCGCCGAGCCTTGCACGGATCTTCAGCACACCTGGCAGACCTGCACCACGTGCTTCGACCATGCAGAGCCTGACACCGCATGGGGACCAGGGCTCTACACCGCTGAGGCCATTCAAGGTGATGAGATCAACCAATCGGAGTCTGTGCTGGCGATGCGCGCCATCTGCGACGTCGCAGACATAGACAGGATGTGGCTGAGCCCCTCGGACGATCAGTCAAGTTACGGCGACGTCGTCACGTTGGGCGTCAACCTTGAGCACGAGGGGACGCCCCAGCCCATTGAGATCATCGTCAGCGACGTCAATGGCACACCACTCGAAGGGGGCTATTTCCTCATCAACGAGTACAGCGATCAGGGCGGGGAGGGCGTCACGATGTTCCTCGACGCCGACCCAACTGATCCGCTCTACCGCCTGGAGATCAAGCCTATTGAGGGCGCGACTCAGCCGCTCAAGCTTCGCTACAGCGTCGTGATGCAGTCCTGCCAAGCCCTCTGCGTAGACAGCCCCGCCGCCTGCGGCGACGACGGATGCGGGGGCTCCTGCGGCTCCTGTGGTCCTGGTGCGGAGTGTACGTCGGGTGAGTGCGTCATCCCATGCACGCCAAACTGCGCCGATATGGTCTGCGGTGACGACGGATGCGGAGGCAGCTGTGGCGAATGCCAAGGCGGGAATACGTGCATCGAGGGCGCCTGTATCGCGCCCTGTGCCCCCGACTGCGATGGCTTCAACTGTGGCGACGACGGCTGTGGTGGCATCTGCGGCGAGTGTGAGGGGGGTATCCAATGTGTCGGGGGCAACTGTGCCTACGAGTGTGTGCCCGACTGCTTCGGGATCGTCTGCGGCAGCGACGGCTGTGGGGGGACGTGTGGTGACGGCTGCGAAGCTGGGACCTATTGCAAGCATGGTTGGTGTCAAGAAGACACCTGCATCGACCCCAATAACCCGGACGACCTCAATGTCGGCACCTGCTTCGAGAACACCTGTGGGATCAGCCACGCGGGCGACGGTGTCTGTGATCCAGAGTTCAACTGCGCGGACATGGCCTACGACGGTGGCGACTGCGGTCTCCCGTGCCCCGAGGGGTTGATCCACGATTGTAACTGGAACTGCGTCGCGCCCGAGGTCAAGGGTGATGGCCAGTGCCAACCGTACATGGCGTGCCCCTACACCCAATGGGATGGCGGCGACTGCCCGGATAACTGTCTCCCCACTGAGATCGTCGGATGCGACTCAACATGTGTCCCCGCGGGTTGGCTCGGTGACGGAGGCTGCGACAAGGCCAAGCTCGGCTGTGGAGCCATGGACTGGGACAATGGAGACTGTGACTTCCTTGCGCCATCGGTGTGCGGCGATGGCCACTGCGCCAACGATGAAGCGGCCTACAGCTGCCCCAGCGATTGCGCAGTGGTGTGTGGTGACGGGGTCTGCGGTGTCAACGAGACCAACGTGAGCTGCAACGCAGACTGCGGCGCATGCGCCGAAGAGTGCAACGCAGCTAGCAGTGGCACCCATTGCGCTGGGGGCGCATGCGTCTCCCCGGCGACGTGCGGCGCCGGCCAGATCCTCGATTGCTATCTCGGTTGCATTCCCGCCTCTTACCCTGGAGATAACGTCTGTGATCCCAGCCTTAATTGCCACGACTTTGAGAATGACGAAGGGGACTGCGCAGCGTGTGACCAAGGTCAGGTCAGTAGGTGTACGGGGACGGGGCATGACGGCGATACCACCGACAGCTGCATAGACAGTTCCTTGATCGGGGATGGCACATGTCAGAGCACACTGGGTTGCGCGGAGTACGACTGGGACGGCGGTGACTGTGAGGAGCCTTGCCCCTATGACCCGGGCGTTGATGACGGGAGTGGAGGGTCCGATGAGGGCGACGGCGGGTACAAGGTCCGCGACTGCTATCAGCAATGTGTGGACGTGAACCTCGTCGGAAACGGGATCTGCCAAGGCCACCTCAACTGCGCCAAGCACGACTACGATGGCTTCGACTGTCAAGGCGCCGTCTGCGGCGACGGCGTGTGCAGTGATGCCGGCGGTGAGAACTACGCCAACTGTGAGGAAGATTGCCCCCCTATCTGCACCCCAAATTGCACCAACCTGGCGTGCGGAGACGATGGATGTGGCGGTAGCTGCGGGACATGTAAGAACGACCAAACGTGCACCTCGAGCGGTCACTGTCTGGCCCAAGGCGCCCAGGAGTGCATCAGCGACTACGTGTTTACCACCACCAACGAAATACAGGCGGTGTCGGGCTGCGCCCAGATCACGGGGAACGTAACAATACAGTCCTCCGTAAGCAGTTTAGCCGCCCTCTCCAACCTCCAACGGGTCGCCGGAGCCCTGGAGATCTCTTCCAATCCCAACCTTAGCGGGCTGAACGGGCTGGATAACCTAGAGGAGGTCGTCGGCGACCTGAAGATTTTCAGCAACCCTACCCTCGTAAGCCTTGAGGCCCTCAATCAGCTGACGAACATCACGGGCATGCTCGATATCAGCTCGAACGCGAACCTTGAGATCCTCGGACTAGCCGCATTGGCTCACGTCCATGGCGGGCTCACGATCGTGTCAAATCAGGCGCTGTGCCAAGACGACATCGACGCTTGGTATGGCTCAGCGAGCCTGCAAGTCCAAGGAGATGTCATCTACAACACCGGGAACACCGGCCCATGCAGCAATCCCTGCGTCGGCGAACTCGATGAGAACGGTGTTCTGGCGATCGTGATCGAAGGTACGCAGGGCCCCCAAGCCCTCGATGCGCTCTCTAACTGTCAGACTATCCAGGGCGATCTCCGGATCCTGGGGAGCAACTTCGGCGACCTCAACGCGCTGAATGACCTGAAAACGATCACCGGGGCCCTCACCATCAACGACAACCTCAATCTGATCACCGTGAGCCTCCCGGTGCTCGAATCGGTCGGGGGCGACGTCCATGTCGCGAACAACACGCAGCTCTCCACGCTCGGCCTCGCGGCGTTGAACCTGACCTCCCAGGTCAGCTTCGATATCTTCAATAACTACCTCTGTAATGCCGATGTCGTGGCCTGGGTCCAGGGCTTGGGTCCAAACGCCACCGTTGGGAACATCTCCAACAACAACGGAGCGTGTATCTGTGAGGGCGGCTGCGACGCTGGGCATCTCTGTAACCAGGATGGCCAATGCGTCGTGGACTGCAACGTGAGCCACGTCGTTGAAGGCGATCCCTCAGCCTACCTGAGCGCGCTTCAAGGCTGCACGGAGCTGCATGGGGACCTCACCATCCAGAGCACGAACCTCACGCAGATCGGGAACGAGCTCATGGGCATCGGGGAAATCCACGGCAACCTTGTCATCAGGAATAACCCGTACCTGACGCAGATCGGCATTCAGTATCTGAATATCCTCGGGGGCGACCTCGTGATCCACAGCAACGGCCTGCTCGACACCTTCGCGGTCGAGATCGAGATGGTGGTCGCTGGCGCGGTCAACATCACGCACAACGCAAAGCTATGCCAGCACACCCTGGAGAGCACCATCGATGGTGTTAACATTCTCACCAGCTGGAACCTCACCCCAGGGAACGACGGCTGCGTCACCTGCACGCCTGAATGCCAACAGGGCACCTGCGGGGGAGACAACGGATGCGGCGCCCCTTGTGAGTGCACTCAAGGAGAGACCTGCGAGCAGGGCGTCTGCCAAGCCCCGCCATCGATCGCCTGCTCGCCATCTTCGACCGAGCCAATCGACTGCAACACCTACGCGTGCCCGGAGGACACGACGAGCCTCACCTGCGTCGGCGAGGAGTACATCACGACGGGAGATGACAACACCTTCATCGTCATCGAGCGCGAGGGTCACAACCACTGCCCAGCGCAAAACAACCTTGGAGAGTACGCAGGGAGCTGGAGCAACGATTGGTACGGTTGCTACACGCGACGAAGCGGCATCAGTTCCGCAGCGTGTCAAGGAGCAGCTAGCGTCACGGAGCCGGACCTCACTAACGACATCATTGGCGTCGCAGAGTGGTCGAGTCAGTGCCGGTGGCTCTGCAGCTCCAATAACTGCACGTTTAGCGTCCCGCTGTCAGGCGGCTACCCCGTCTACACCATGTGCGGTGACGGCATCCTGTTCCCGGGCATGGAGGAGTGCGACGACGGCAACAACGCGGGCGGTGATGGCTGCGATCCCTTCTGTGTGAGCGAGCCGGCGCCGTGCGAGCCCAGCTGCATCTCAGGGGCCTGCGGGTTGCCTGATGGTTGCGGAGAGCTCTGCGGATGTGATGACGGGGAGGTCTGTGGCCAGGATAATTTCTGCGCCAACATCAACGAGTGCGCTGCGCAAGAGAACCCACCGTGCAGCCCCGAGGCGACCTGCGTCGACACAGACGGCTCCCACGGGTGCACCTGCAATGTCGGGTTTATCGGCAGCGGTGTCACCTGTGAGTGCACCCCCAACTGTGCGCCAGGTCACTGCGGAGACGATGGCTGTGGTGGAGTGTGCGCGTGTGGTGAGGGCCAAAACTGCAACGTGGCCACGAACCAGTGTGAGTCGATCCCCTCCTGCACCAGTAACCTGGACTGCGGCCCGGGCCAGTTCTGTAATGCCGCGAGTGGCGAGTGTAGCCCGAACGAAGGCGAAGACCAGACGCCCTGCCAGAACGATAATCAATGCGGTGACCATGAGGCCTGCGTGCACCAAGAGCTCGGCGGAGGAAGCTACTGCCAATGTGCCTTTGGCTACCAAGGCAACCCGGGGAACTGTACAGATATCGATGAGTGTGCCGATCCCAACTTACACGCATGCAGCATCGACGAGACCTGCATGAACAGCATCCCCGAGATTGATCAGGCCGGCTACTACTGCGAGCCAAACTGCGGCACAGAGCCCGACCCCGGCGAGTGCGAGGGCGTGTGCGATACGGTGGACAGCTGCGGCAACATTTGCGGGTGCCCAGAGGGCGAGGTCTGTAACAACGGCACCTGTGAATTAGACATGGGTGGTGACGGAACATGCATAGGCGACTTTGACTGCCAAGCGGGCGAGGTCTGTATGGGCGGCATCTGTGAACCAGACATGGGCGGGGGATGAACCGAGGACGTTGAGTGCCCCCAAGGGATGACCTGCGATAAAGCCAATGGGATGTCCAAGTAGAGAAGCCGAGCCCTCAGCGCCAGGCTTTGACCACAGCGTCACAGACGTGAGAGGCGAAGGGCAGGCTGCACGTGAACCCAGGGGAGACCGCGTTCAGCACGTGAAATGAACGCGCGTCGCCCTGGAAGATAAAGTCCATGACCAGGCGGCGCTCGGAGATGTCGAGCAGCTGTGCCCGTATCCCCGGCCTGCCCCAGGTCGGATAGCGGGCGGGGTCAAGGTCGGTGATGAGCGCACGCGAGAGGTCGAGGAGGTGCCCCCTCTGGAGCTTTCGAAGCTCTCGGACCGCCAAGCGCTTGAAGTCGAACTCGCTGTGCATCAAGAGCCCGGCCTGGCGCCCTAGGATGTCGAAGAGCTCGCGCCATGAGAAGTTCTCGAGCCCACGATACTGCTCGCGCCAAAAGGCAGGCGTCGCGGTCGGACCAAGCTTGGTTCGGCCGTCAACGGTGAGCGTGAAGTGGACACCGAGGAAGGGGTTACCGAGGTCAGGGACCGGGTAGATGTGGCAGGCCAAGGGCGGCTCGGCGGCGTCCGCGTAAAGATACAGCCCCTTGAATGGCAGAATTCGGTAGCGCTCGGAGAACCCAAAGTCTCGCGCAATGACGTCTGCGTAGAGGCCGGCGGTGTTCACCACATACCCGGGCGTGATCGCCCCGTCGGAGGTCAGGACCTGATCACCATCACGACCCTGATAGGCCACGCCTCGACGCCACTCGACCCCCTCGGCGGTCGCGTCCGATTGCATCGCCTCGACGACCGCCATCGGGTCGACGGTCGCGGTCGTCGGAGAGAAGAGCGCACGCTCGACGGTCTTGGCGCGCGGCTCAATCGCCTGTGCTTGGGCGGCAGTGAGCACATCGAGGGGCACCCCGTTGGCCTCGCCGCGGCGCTTGAGCTCGTCGAGCTGGTCGAGCTGCGACTCGCAGCGGGTCACCACCAGCTTGCCGCAGCGGTTAAGCGGCAGGTCGCGCTCCAAGCAGTACTCTGTCAGGCGACGGTTGCCTTCCCGAGTGAAGGCAGCCTTGTGGCTGTCTGCCGTGTAATAGAAGCCCGCGTGGAGGACACCGCTGTTGCGACCGCTGCCGTGGGCGTGCCCGGTCTGCTCTTTATCTAAGACGACGACCTGCGCGTCCCTGTGGCGCCGCTTGAGCTCACGGGCCACGGCGGTCCCGATGATGCCCCCGCCGATGACGAGGATATCCGGGGTGTCGGTGTGCGCGGACGTCATCTGACCAGATCATCCTTGGGTCATCGGGGCGGTGAGAGCCCCAGATTGACACCCTTACGGCGGGGCCGCCAAGGCCTGTAGACATCAGCCCAAGATCCGCGCGACCGGCGGATCGCCGATCAACGGTTGTAGAGTTCGCAGACCGGAGCTACGGTACCGGCTCACTGTGTCCACTCCGGTGGACCTCTGAGTACAGAGGAAGGAGTTCTCATGGAGGACGCCCCGCCCGTCGCAAACCTGGCATTCGTCGAGTCGATGTACGCACGATTCCAGGACCATCCTTCCTCGGTGCCTGAAGAGTGGCGCGCCTACTTCTCGGCGTATGAAGCCTCGAGCCGCACACCGATCGGCCCCAGCTTCGCGGCGCGTAGCATCTTCGCGGCAGCGGCAGCGGCTCCGGTCAACGGCTCCTCACCTCTGCGTGCTGCGCCTCGACCACCGCGCCCGAAGAAGGCCCGTACAGTCTCAGTGGGCGAGGCCGATCCGGCTCACATGGCGCTGCTCGGGGCCACGTCCCTCTTCACCGGTCTCGGCGATGATGAGTTGGCAGCGATCGCCTCCCGCACCACCGAGGTCAGGCTCCCCGAAGGCGACCTCCTGATGCAAAAGGGGGACGCAGGAGACGGCGCCTACTTCATCCTCGAGGGCAAGGCCCGGGTCGAGCGGGATGGGCACCTCGTGGCGACGCTGACCACCGGTCAGGTCGTGGGTGAGATGTCCTTCCTCAAGCATCAGGTCCGCTCCGCCAACGTCATCGCGCAAACACCGCTGCACATGCTGCACCTTGGTGAAGCGGCGCTCGACGAGCTGCTCGATACCCACGCTGGCTTCGCGCGGCTCCTCTTTGAGACGGTCTCTAAGCGCCTCCGCGCGGCCAATCTACTTCAGAAACGTGTGGCCCAGCTGATGCGCCTATACCGGGTGCGTGGACACGTCATCGCCGACCTGGACCCGTTGGGGCGTCGCCCCTCGGAGCACCCCGAGTTAGATCTCGCTTACCACGGTCTGAGCCCCAGTGACTTGGGTGAGCGGGTCTTCGTCGGCGATCCACAGAGCCCCGACGTCTTGACCTTGGGCGCGGTCGTGGACCGCATGAAGAACACCTATTGCCGTCACATCGGGGTGCAGTTCATGCACATCGATGACGTGGAGGTGCAGACCTGGCTTCAAACACGTATGGAGCGCACCGAGAATCAGTGCAACCTAAGCCGCGAGGAGCAAGTGCGGGTGCTGACAAAGCTCACCCAAGCGGAGCTCTTCGAGCAGTTCATTCACGCGAAGTATCTAGGCGCCAAGCGCTTCTCCCTCGAGGGCGCAGAGAGCTTGCTCCCCCTGCTGGACATCGCCATCGAGGAAGCGGCTAAGCACGGCGTGCGGCAGATCGTGATGGGGATGGCGCATCGCGGGCGCTTGAACGTGCTCGCGAACATCATGGGCAAGGCGCCGCACCAGATCTTCAAGGAGTTCGAGGACGCCGACCCTGACAAGTACCTCGGCCGTGGTGACGTGAAGTACCACATGGGCTACTCGAGCAAGCACCAGGCAGTCAGTGGCGAGGACGTGCACCTGAGCCTGACGTTTAACCCCAGCCACCTGGCCTTCGTCACCCCCGTGGTGCAGGGGCGCGTCCGGGGCAAGCAAGACCGCTTTAACGACACGCAGCGTGAGCGGGTCATGGGCCTCGTCATCCACGGTGATGCAGCGTTCGCTGGCCAAGGCGTGATCCAAGAGAGCTTGAACATGAGCGAGCTCTCCGGCTACGAGACCGGCGGCACCGTTCACGTCATCGTGAATAACCAAGTCGGCTTCACGACCGACCCCGAGGACTCACGGTCTTCGGGCTACGCGACCGACGTCGCCAAGCTCCTTCAGATCCCTATCTTCCACGTCAACGGTGAGCACCCCGACGCCGTCGCTCAGGTCATCAAGCTGGCGATGGACTTCCGAGAGCGGTGGCACCGAGATGTCATCATCGATATGTACTGCTACCGGCGTCATGGTCACAATGAAGGCGACGAGCCTCGCTATACCCAGCCGCAGATGTACCAATGGGTCGACAGGCAGCCCACAGTCCGCGAGAATTTCGTGGAGAACATGGTCGCCCTCGGCGTCGTCTCAAAAGCAGACAGTGACGCCATCGCCGAGCAATGCAAGGCGTCGTTGGAGAGCGACCTCGAGAGTGCCCGCGGGGGAGAGGCCCTTTCAACAGGCGAGCAAGAGCCTTATCGAGGCGTCTGGTCGGCGGGCTACCACGGTGGCGCGGAGTCAGATACGCCATTGGTAGAGACCGCTGTCCCACAAGACACGCTCTGCTCACTGCTGACACAGCTCACCACGCTCCCGGACACTCTGAAGGTCCAGAGCAAGCTCCGTCGGCTGATGAAGAAGCGCGCTCAGATGGCGTCTGGTGATGCGCCGCTCGACTGGTGGGCAGGTGAAGCGCTGGCCTTCGCGACGTTGCTCGGCGGACAGCACCCCATCCGCCTGAGTGGCCAGGACGCGCAGCGCGGTACCTTTACGCACCGCCACAGCGTGATCCACGATCAAGAGTCGGGAGAGACCCACACCCCACTGAACGCGCTCTCGGGCGACCATGCCGAGTATTCGGTGTGGAACAGTCCGCTTTCCGAGGCCGCTGTCCTGGCATTCGATTACGGCTACAGCCTGGAGTGGCCAGAGGGCCTCGTCATCTGGGAGGCGCAGTTTGGTGACTTCGCCAACGGCGCGCAGGTCATCATCGATCAGTTCGTGACGACGTCCGAGGACAAGTGGTCACGGTTGAGCGGTCTTGTGATGATGCTCCCGCACGGCTTTGAAGGTCAGGGGCCTGAGCACTCCTCGGCGCGCTTGGAGCGCTTCTTGACGCTCGCCGCGGAGGACAACATCCGCGTCGTGAACCTGACGACCCCCGCGCAGATCTTTCATGCGCTGCGCCGTCAGGTCGTCTCAACCTACCGTAAGCCCCTCATCATCATGACGCCTAAGAGCCTGCTGCGACATCCACAGGCGACCTCTTCTCTTGAGGACCTCTCGAAGGGTGGCTTCAAGCGGCTGATCCCGGACGCCTCTGTCCCTGACCTCAGCGAGGCCCCCTACGTCCTGCTGTGCTCGGGCAAGGTCTACTACGACCTGCTCGCAAGCCGTGACGCCAATGACGGTCATGGGACGCCCATCGTTCGAATTGAGCAGCTCTACCCCTTCCCTGAGGCGGAGCTAGAGAGCCTGCTCGCGAACTGCCCCGATGGCACCGAGGTGCGCTGGGTCCAGGAGGAGCCCTCCAACATGGGGGCATGGCGCTTCTTACGGGACCAAACCTGGGACGGCGTCCTAGGGCGGATGACCGTAAAGCGCGTCAGTCGACCCGAGTCGGCGAGCCCCGCCACAGGGTCTGGCGCGAGTCATAAGATCGAGCAGGCCCGGCTGATGGCCGAGGCGTTCTCACCCACGAATACTGAGTCAGCTGGAGGCAAGTGATGGCAGGCGAGATCCTCGTACCCTCGGTCGGTGAGTCCATCACCGAGGTGGTCGTAAGCAAATGGTTAGTCCCGGTCGGCACATGGGTCGCCGCGGACACGCCGGTCGTCGCGCTGGACACAGACAAAGCCAGCGTGGAGGTCCCCGCCCCCATCGACGGCATCCTGAAGAGCGTCGCGAAGGACGTGGACGAGGAGGCCGGCATCGGTGACACCCTGGGGATGATCGAGGCGGCTGAGAAGCCCGCGAACGCAGACAACGACGCTCCCCCTGAAGCCGAGGCTCCTGCAGCTGCAGCTGCGAACGCGCCGCGCGCGGACGCCGCCTCGGACGTCGTCATGCCAGCTGCGCAGCGCGTCTTGGCGCAAGGCGGCGTCTCTGCAGACGTCGTGACCGGGACGGGACCGGGGGGCCGCGTGCTCAAGGAGGACGCTCAGCGTGCAGTCGCCCAGGCAAAGCAGTCACCGCCCCCACCACCGGCATCGACGCCCAGCGGGGGCGGCGCACGCGAAGAGGAGATCGTGCCGATGACGCGCATGCGGCAGACCATCGCTAAGCGGCTGGTCGAGGCGCAACAACAGGCGGCCCTCCTCACCACCTTTAATGAAGTGGACATGTCCGCGGTGATGGCGCTCCGGAGCCAACATAAGGCTGCTTACCTCGAGCGTTACGGCATCAAGCTCGGCTTCATGTCCTTCTTTATCAAGGCGACGATCGAGGCGCTGAAGGCCTACCCTGCCGTCAACGCAGAGATCCGCGGCACCGACATCGTCTACCGCAACTACTTCGATATCGGCGTCGCGATCGGCGGCGGCAAGGGGCTGGTCGTCCCAATCCTGCGCAACGCAGAGACGATGAGCTTCGCTGACATCGAGCTCACCATCGCCGACCTAGGCCGTCGTGCCCGTGAAGGCACGCTGAAGATCGATGAGCTGATGGGGGGCACGTTCAGTGTCACCAACGGCGGCATCTACGGCTCACTGCTCTCCACCCCGATCGTGAACCCGCCTCAGAGCGGCATCCTGGGGATGCACAACATCGTCGAGCGCCCTGTCGGCGTGGACGGCGAGATCGTCCTCCGACCCATGATGTACGTCGCCCTCACCTACGACCATCGCATCGTCGATGGGCGTGAGGCGGTCAGCTTCTTGAAGCGCATCAAGGAGTGTGTCGAGAGCCCCGAGCGCATCCTCCTGGAGATATAGCCATGTCTGAGCGCACCTTTGATGTCGTCGTCATCGGCGCAGGCCCCGGTGGATACGTCGCAGCGATCCGCTGCGCACAGCTAGGGCTGAGCACCGCCTGCGTGGAGAAAGAGCCGCGCCTGGGCGGGACATGCCTGCGCGTCGGCTGTATCCCGTCAAAGGCGCTCCTTGAGTCGAGCGAGCGTTACCTGGAGGCCCGTGAGCACCTCGCAGACCACGGCGTCACCGTCGAGGGCGTCGGCTTAGACCTTGGCAAGATGCTGGCCCGTAAGGATGAGATCGTCAGTGGACTCACCGGCGGAGTCGCGCACCTCTTAAAGAAGAACGGGGTCACACGCTTGTCCGGCCACGGCCGCCTCGCTGGCCGTGATGGGGCCCATAATCAGGTCATCGTCGCGGGCGACGACGGCGAGCAGACCGTCAAAGCGACCCACGTCATCCTGGCGACGGGCAGCGCGGTCGCCAAGCTCAACGGCGTCGAGATGGACTGGGACCGCATCGGTGGGAGCACCGAGGCGCTCAGCTACCCTGAGGTCCCCGAGCACCTGGTCGTCATCGGCGCAGGCGTTATCGGGCTTGAGCTCGGCTCGGTCTGGGCCCGGCTCGGAGCCAAGGTCACCGTCTTGGAGTACGCCAAGCGATGCCTCCCGATGATGGACGCAGACATCAGCAAACAAGCCACCCGCATCTTCAAGCGACAAGGCATGAAGATGAAGTTCGGGGTGCGCGTCACTGGAGCGAGAGTCGAGGGCGACCAGTGCGTCGTAGAGGCTGACGGCATCGATCCCATCACCTGCGACCGTGTCTTGGTCGCAGTCGGGCGAGTGCCTTATACCGAGGGGCTTGGCCTCGACACGGTGGGGATCGCGGTCGACGAGCGGGGCCGCGTCCCGGTGGACGACCACTTTAAGACCTCTGCAGAGGGGGTCTATGCGATCGGAGACGTCATCCGCGGGATGATGCTGGCACATAAAGCGGAAGAGGAGGGCGTCGCAGTCGCCGAGTTGCTAGCGACTGGCTGGGGCCACGTGAACTACGACGCGATCCCGAACGTCATCTACACCGACCCGGAGATAGCGACGGTCGGAAAGAGTCAGGAGGAGCTTGAGGCAGACGGCGTGCCGATCCGCGTCGGGAGCTTCCCCTTCAAGGCCAACGGCCGCGCACGCGCCATCGGCAATACGCAGGGGATGGTGAAGATCATCGCGCACGCCGAGACCGATCGTGTCCTGAGTGTCCACATGATCGGCCCCCGAGTCGGTGAACTCATCATCGAGGCCGCGATGGCCGTCTCGTTCGGCGCATCGAGTGAGGACATCGCGCGCGTCTGTCACGCCCACCCTACCCTGCACGAGGTCGTCAAAGAGGCCGCCTTGGCCGTCGACGACCGGGCGATCCATATGTAACGCCGCCTAAGCCGCCTCGTCGCGATGGGGCAGCCAAGGGATGAGCCGCGAGACCTGCCTCTGGTAGTCGACATAGGTCGGGTACTTCGACGACGAGATGTACTCGCCAAAGCGCACAGAGCCATCAAAGAGCAGGGTCAGGGCCACCACGCCGGACAGGGTCCAATGAAGCCAGACGCCTGAGGCCGCGACGGCGAAGAGGTAGAGCACCCACCACTGGCCAAGTTCGCAGAAGTAGTTCGGGTGACGTGAGAAGCGATAGAGCCCACCACGGAAGAAGGGCTGAGTGACCTCTTCACCCGCCTCCAGCCGGCGCTTCTTGTCCTGCTGAAAGGCCCACATCTGCTCGTCAGCGACCGTCTCACCGATGAGCATCACAAGGAAGAGCACGATGCCCACGACATCGAGCGCGCCGAGCTCAGCGCCACGATGCTCCCATGCGGTGTGTACCGGCGAGGTAAACGCCCATATCAGCGCGCACTGATAAGGGGAGATGAAGGTGATGTTGAGGGCCTGGAAGCCCACCGGCCCAAGCTTCTCTTGGAGCACGGCCCATCGGTAGTCTTCGCCACCAGGCGCAAAGCCCCCCTTCCTTGCAAAGTTGAAGGTCAAACGCGCCGCCCACATGAAGATCAAGAGCGCCATGATGTTGAGCCGCAGGTCACCGAAGCCCTCGAACCAGGCGACATAGATAGCGTAGACGGCGGGGGCGATCGACCACCAGCGGTCGACCCATGAGTACTCCCTCGTGAGGACGGAGAGCGACCACGTCACCACCATGCTCAGGACACAGAGCTGAAACATATGCCCAAAGGGCGTCGTGTGGATGAAGGCGTCCATCAAGAGGCTCCTCGCGAGATGTCATCGCGTGCCCCCGTCACGAGGCCACCGCTGAGGTCCCTCCTATCACACTCTGAGGCCTCACGAGGGCCCCGATTACCCCGCAGTGACCTCATCGGCGCTGCCCTAGAGTTTCCGGAGGTGGGAGGGGTAGCTCCAGCTCATCGCCGGACTGTCCCATGATCTTCGGAAAAAAACGCGCTACCCCCTACAGTTACTGGGCGAACGCTTCGTAGTAGTAGGTGAAGCCGCTGAGATGTGGCCCCCCTGAGGGACCAAACTTTGGGACCTCCATCGCGTCACACACCCATTAGCCAGACTACCCATGATTCATGCGTCTATCAGCCACGCGGCGAGCGCCGTGACAGCATCGCTGTCTCCGGCCTCGGGGCCCGCGCTCCAAGAGACCGACCATGCAGCGCGGCACACCCCCGCCGCCTGGGTCGCGTTGAGCGCCGAGGCCCGAGGTCGGAGTCACGCACCGCCAGAGGAAGTGACACGGGACAAGGCGGAGCAGGCAGAGAAGTCCAAGAGCTCAGATCCCCGAATGAAGCAGGTCCTGTGGTCCAAGAGCCTCTGGAAAACGAACCCCTCCGGCGTCCCGGAGGCCGACAGGTCGCCCACCCCAG
>JBMYRH010000018.1:0-126138 GCA_049602155.1 Myxococcota bacterium
GTCTTATCCGCCACCACATCCAAGAGCAGCGTGCGCATATCCACCGACGATGCAGCCACCGCCTGAGGCGCCTCAATGGGTTTGGACATCACCGGTGCCTGCGGTGCGACCGCGGGCGCCACCACGGGCGTCGGCGCGGGAGTCGGCGCGGGAGTCGGCGCTGTAGCTTGCGGCGCGACAACGACCGGCGCGGTCTGCGCAGCGGCCACCGGAGGCGCCGCGAGCACAGGGGCCGCCGTCTGAGTCATCGGCTGCGCAGAGGTCAGCGTCGGGATGCTCCCCACCTGAAGGGCACCGACGAGCTGCTGAGTCGTGGTCTCCGCTGCGCTCAAGTACGCCTGATGCACACCTGCCATTTGTCGCATGTGATCCGCATGCAGAGATGCCGTCTGCGCCTGCATGCGCTCATAGACCTCGAGCCACGCTGGGGTTGGTCCATTGGGCTGTGTCGCCATCGCGACGGGGGCCGCCACGGCCGACACAGGGGCCATGGTCGGTGCCACCGTGGGTGCAGGGGCCGACACAGGGGCCTCTGCGGCGACGGGGACTTTGATCACGACCGGCTCGGGCTCCGGGCGCGGACCGTTCGGCGCGGGGAGGGCCGCTGAGCCCCCCTCTGGCGGATACGGCTTCTGGTAGTTCGACCCATCGATCGGGATCGCCAGTGCAGGACTCTTCACCGTCGCAGGATCCACGACCGGGGTCGTGTCCGCCCAGAGCGGTGCATAGTCCACGCGCACACCCGCGAGAGAGAGCGCACCCAACGTGCGCCACAGCTGGGTCATGCCGGCGGCGCCCTTTCGGTCTAAGCTCACCGCCGTGTGGGGCTGCGCCCCAAGGCTCGCCTTGACGAGGCCCGTCAAGACGGCACCAGGGCCGACCTCGATGAAGGTCCGGGCGCCCGCAGCGTACATCGCCTCGAGCTCCTCAGCGAAGCGCACGGGTTTCGCGATCTGGCCGGCCAGGAGCGCGCGCATTGCGTCCGCGTCGGTGGGGTAGGGCGCGGCCTCGGTGTTGGAGTACACCGGCACTGCGGCTTCGCCAAAGGGCACGGTCCCAAGCCACGCCTCAAAGGGCTCTGTCGCGGGGGCGACAATCGGGCTGTGGAACGCCGTGGCCACCGCGAGCCGCTTCACACGAGCGCCGGCCTTGGAGAGCGACGCTTCAACTCGGTCGAGCTCACCAGCGGTCCCTGAGAGGACCACTTGCTCAGGGCTGTTCGCGTTCGCCACGACGACCGAGGTGCCCGACTCCGCGAGCAGGCGCTCGATCTCGGCCATTGGGTGCGAGACGGCGGTCATCGCGCCAGCGTCTGACGGGTCGCCGCTCGAGGCCTTCGCGGCTTCCGCGGCCATCAGCTCACCGCGTTTCCGTGCCACCGCCAGGAGCGTCGCCTCATCGATGACCCCAGCAGCGTGGAGCGCCGTGATCTCGCCAAAGCTGTGCCCACCGACCATCGCTGGCTTGAGCCCCAGGGACTCCAGGAGCCTCAACATCCCCATGCTGGTCTGGCCCAGCGCGGGCTGAGCCCAGTCCGTGGCGCGCAGCCGGTCTACATCCTCAGTGGTCTCGTCCGTGCTGAACTTGGGGATAGGGAACACCACCTCGTGGAGGCGGTGGTCCCCGCCCTCAGGGAAGGACGCATGTCGGTCCCAAGCGCTCCGGACAGTCTCCAAGCTGACACACAGCTCGCCGCTCATGTTCACGCGCTGGCTGCCTTGACCTGGGAAGAGGAACGCGACCTCTCCCGGCTCTGCGGCCCCTGCAGCGAACATCACACCTGTCGGGAGGGAGAAGGACTCCGCAGGAGCCTTTGCGATCCGGTCTGCGGCCATCTTAAGCGACGCCTGAGCCTCTTCCGGGGCGCTCGCTACGATCGCGAGGCGATGCTCCGCCGAGGCATCGAAGCTCGACTGACTGGAGTGAGCGAGCCACGCCAGCGCCTGGCCATCCACACAAGGGGTGGCGACCGATTGGCAGCGCGCTGCCAAGCTGCTCGCGCTGTCAGCCGAGAGGAGGATGAGCTGGGACGGCCACCCACGGCGCCGCCACGCCCGATGCCCTTCACCCTCATAGGCCTCAAGCGCGACATGGAAGTTCGTGCCACCGAAGCCAAAAGAACTGACGGAGGCCCGACGAGGGTGATCCGATGCTCGGATCCAGGGGCGCGTCTCGGTGTTCAAGTAAAAGGCACTGGTCTCGATCTCGAGATCCTGCCGCGGCTCCACCACCTTGATCGTCGGCGGAAGCACACCATGGTTAAGGGCCATCGCCGCCTTGATGATCCCCGCTGCGCCTGCGGCGCTCTTGGTGTGACCGATCTGAGACTTCACCGAGCCCAAGGCGCACCAGCGCTTATCGTCGCGACCGGACGCCTCAAAGACCTGACGGAGGCCACGGAACTCGGCCAAGTCACCCGCCTTCGTGCCCGTACCATGTGCCTCGATCAGCTCGACCGTCTCGGGGCCGTAGCCAGCGCGCTCATAGGCGCGACCGAGGGCGACTGCCTGGCCGCTTGGGCGAGGCGCATACACGCTCTTCGCGCGGCCGTCGGAGGAGGTCCCGACGCCCTTGATGACTGCGTAGATGCGGTCACCATCGCGCTCCGCGTCCTCGAGGCGCTTCATCGCCACGAAGCCCACACCCTCACCGAGCATCGTGCCGTCAGCGTCACTCGAGAAGGGCCGGCAGTCACCGGACGCAGAGAGCGCCGGCGTCTTGCTGAAGCACATGAAGAGGAAGGGATCGTTGGTAGCGTCGACGCCGCCGGCGAGCACCAGGTCGGAGTCTCCAAGGTAAAGCTCGTTGATCCCGACAGAGAGGGCCGAGAGCGAACTCGCGCAAGCCGCGTCCGTCGTGCAATTCGTACCACCGAGGTCGAAGCGATTCGCCACGCGCCCGGCGACCACGTTGCCCAGGAGACCTGGGAAGGTGCTCTCTTTCCACTCAGCGAAGTGGCCAGTGATGCGATCACAGAGGTCCTGGACCTCCGTCTCAGGGAGCCCGGCTTCGCGCATGGCCTTCACCCAAATCGGGCGCTGCAGGCGGCTGGCCATCTGCCCGAGGAGCTCAAGGCCCGCGGCCACGCCCAAGAAGACGCTGACCTTGTCGCGGTTCATCTCGGAGAAGTCACCTTGGCAGGTGTCCTCCAAGACCCGCTTGGCCATCACGAGCGCCAAGAGCTGCGCTGTGTCGGTCGTCGGCAACAAGCTCGGTGGGATGCCGAAGGCGACGGGATCGAAGTCGAGCTTGTCGAGGAAGCCGCCGCGCTTGCAGTAGGTCTTGTCCGGCACAGTGGGGTCTGGGTCGTAGTAGTCATCCACGAGCCAGTAATTCTCGGGCACGTCGCGGATCATGTCTTTTCCGCGGAGGATGTCGCTCCAATAACCCTCGAGCTCGGAGGAGCCGGGGAATAGCGCGCTCATTCCGACGATCGCGATAGGGGGCTTGGTGGGGTGCTTTGCCATGGGGTCCTCCAGGAGGAGTCTTCTCTTGTGATTGGACGACAGGTCGGTCGTACCTGCGTGGTTCGGAGCTGTGTTAGGCGAGGGGGCGTGGTGCGAAGGCGAAGGCGGCGTTAGGCATCGGGACACCGAAGCTGCGCAGCTGGTGGGCGCGGCTGATCACTGCGGCGCCTTCGAGGAGGTTGCGCGCGATCTGGACCACCCCTCGGGCCTCAGGGGGCTCTAGGAAGGACCCGGCCACCCAGCGGTTGAAGGCCCCCATCGCGGGACCACACCAGATTTGGTAGTCCAAGCGCCGGTCCGCATCCCCGCCAATGGCCCAGCGACTCGAGCGCCCGACGTACCAGCGGAAGCAGAGTGCCATGCGATGCCTGCCGTCGGCCTCAGCGCGCGCCAACTCTTCGGGGTTCCGGCGCTGCCAGAACTGCCGCGTCTCTTCCCAAACCGCGTCAAGCGGCATCCGGAAGATGCGGTCCTCTAGGTTCGCTCGGAGCGGTGCAGGGAGCGCCTCAAGGGAGTCATGGGCTTGATAGACTTCATAGAGCTCCGCAGCGCGCTGCGCGAACATCGTCCCGCGACGTAAGACCTGAACCTTCACGCCGAGCTCGAACATGTCAGGGGAGGGCGCCATCGCGACGTCCGCCATGTCGGCCTGCGCCAACATGGTCTTACCGGAGGGGGCAAGCCCTGCCTCTAGCGCGGACTGATTGACCGAGCCCGTCAGGACAAAGGCCGCGCCCATTGAGAAGGCCGACGCCACAGATCCCGGCGTGCCGATGCCTCCCGCGGCGCCGATCCGGATAGGTCGGGTGTAGCCGTATTTCGCCACAAACGCGTCGCGAAGGCCGAGCATGATCGGCAACAGCGCCGGCAGGGGGCGATTGTCCGTGTGCCCGCCAGAGTCCGCCTCAGCGATGTAGTCCTCGGCGACCGGGACAGTCGCCGCGAGGCGCGCCTGCTCGGCTGTCAGCTGACCGGCCTCGACGAGCCCGTTAAGGATCTCCTCGGGCGCGGGTGCCATGAACGCGGACGCGGTCTCTGGACGCGAGACCTTGGCGAAGACGTGGTGGCGACGGGCCACCTGGCCGTCCTGACCGACAAAGAGCCCGCTAGCGGAGTAGCGGACCAAGGGCGCTGTGAGGCGCATATAGGCGGACGCCGAGACCCGAGGCACCCCGGTTCGAATGTAGAGATCCGCCACCGCCGCCTCGAGCTCGGGCTCATTCGGCGAGTGGATAAGGTTCGCGCCCCAGGCTTGCCCCGGTGCGACAGCCGCCTGAATCGTCGCGATGGCCTCCTCGACCCTCTGAAACGAGAGCCCACCGGCGCCGAAGAAGCCGAGCATCTGGGCCTGCGCCATGGCGATGACGAGCTCTGTCGTCGCGATGCCGTTCGCCATCGCCCCTGCGACATAAGGAAAGCGCACACCATGCGCCTCGAGGAACGACCGGTCGCCCAACCACTCGGGGTAAAGGGCTGGCAAGCAAGCCAAGAGTGGCAACCCGCTGCCGCTTGGCGCCGTATGCCCTCCAAACGCGACGCCGACACGCCCGGTGCTCGGCTCGCGCACGACATAGGTCGGCTCACGCATACGGTGGGCCGCTGAAGCCAACTCAGAGGCCTCGAACAGGGGAGCCACTTCACCGCTCCAGGAACCTATCTGAATGATGGACTGCGACATGATCGACTCGCCCTCCACGTGTTCACCGAAGGGCTCATTTGCCCCGGCGAGGCGGACTCGAACACAGGGCCTAGAGCGCCGCAACGGAGAAGCCGGCCTCGGCGTGTTTGGCAGCGTTACCGCCTTGACACCGAGGTGCCCCGCGCGCTTAGCCTCTGGCAGCAGGAGGTCCCCTTGGCTGAAGCAACGCCGGCGCAAGAACCAGAAAAGCGTTTTATTCACGCACCCATAGAGGACATTTACCGCGCTTTCGTCGAACCGGGGAGCCTGCGCCAGTGGCTCAATGTGGACCTCGATCTCGTGCTCGAGCTCGATGGTAAATATTGTGTAACGGACAAAAGCGGCCTCGAGCTGAACGGCACAATCGTGATCGTCGCGTGGCCAGAAGCCCTCTCAGTTTCATGGGATTCCGGGCGCTTCGACCTCACCCTAGAGGCGGACTTCGGTGGCACATCCGCAGCCCTGACGGCGTCGGCCGACTGCTGCTTCGATGGCGCCCTAGCCGCGTTGGAGTCCTACCTCGTCCGCGCGGGTCGACGATGAGTGGGCGTAAATCAGACGACCGCAGTAAGGGGCCTAAGGGCAAGAGAGCCGCCAAGGGCAGCCCGAACACTCAGAGCCACGAGGCCGCGTCAGGCAAGGACGACCGCAGGCGTGCGCTCACTCATGTCGGCGGAGAGGTCATCCTCACCGGTGACCCCGAAGAGGGCCGTCTCCTCAGTACGGCGGCCAAGATCCCGGCCGACAGTGATGCTCGCGGCTACTCACATGGGCTGCACACCTACCCGGCGCGAATGCACCCTCATACGGCGAAGCACCTCGTCGCCATGGCCCCCGAGGGCGCTATCCTCGACCCCTTTATGGGCGGCGGGACGGTCTTGGTGGAGACGATGCTCGCCGGGCGCCCCGCCTTCGGGCGTGATGTCAACCCGCTGGCCCTTGAGGTCGGCTGGGCGCGGACGCGCCTCTGGAGACCCGAGCGCATCGCAGAGTGGCGCTCAAGCGCCCTCGCAGTGCTTGGTATCGCGCGGGAGCAACGAGGACGAACGCGTCTCCCGGATCGGGTCTACAGGACGGAGAAGGCTTGGTATGACCCGCCAGCGATGATCGAGCTGTGGGCACTGCGTGACGCCATCGCCGGCGTCGAAGACAACTCCTTCAAGCGCCTCTCACGCATTTGCCTCTCTTCCCTCGTCGTCAAAGCATCACGCCAAGCCTCGGACTCCGTACCTAAGCTGGATCGGAATCATCAGTACATCCCCAAGAACCGGGTCCTGCACTGGTTCGAGCGCCGCATCGACGAGATCGCCGGTCAGCTTCAGAGCCTCGGTGCGGCCGTCCCCGCCGATGCGCGCCACAAGCCCAACATCCGCTCCGCCGATGCGCGCACACCCGATCCGCCAATCGCAGGGCGAGTCGCCGCCATCGTGAGCTCGCCACCGTACCCCGGGGTTTACGACTACGTGGAGCACCAGCGTCGACGCTACGTCATGCTGGGTATGGACTCGTTCTTCGCAGACCGCCACGAGATCGGGCGGCGACAAGCCGTCATCGACCGCGGCTGGATGTCGGCCAGTTGGCGGTTTCGAGATGACCTTGCCCACGCCATGAAGGCCTGGGATGCCGCTCTGATGCCAGAGGGGCGCGTGTGGCTCGTGATTGGTGACGGGCAGCATCGAGACGGCGTCATCCGCGTGCTCCCGCTCGTGGAGAGCGCCGCTGAGCGCACAGGGTTCGAGGTCTCCGCCGCCGCCGCGCAACCCCGCCCGGTGTTCGGGACCGCAGCCGCTGACACGAGCGCGACACGAAGCGAGTACATCATCGGCCTGAAGCGCAGCTCATGAGCGCCTCGGATGACCGCACCACCCTCGCGGAGCTACGCACCTTGCTGCAGGACTTCAACGCCGCGCGCGATTGGGGCCAGTTCCACACACCGAAGGACGTCGCGATGTCCGTCAGCGTCGAGGCTAATGAGCTCCTCGAGCTCTTCCTCTGGAAGACCTCGGACGCCGCGGTCGACCCTCAGCGCCTCCGAGAAGAGCTCGCCGACGTCTTCATCACGGCGCTCAACTTCGCGAACACCGCTGGCATCGACATCACAGAGGCAGTACGCGACAAGGTCGCCCTGAATGACGCCCGGTATCCGGTCGCGCTCAGCAAGGGCAAAGCCCTGAAGTACAGCGAGCTGAAGTAGCCCGGTTCACTTGCGTTTGTAGAGCGCCCAGCGCCCTTGCCGGGTCACCAGCGTCACCTTGTCCGCGTCCTTCCCGAAGGGGCGCCGCTTGGCTTGACTTGGGGCGTCTCGCACAAGGAAGTAATCGTAGTAGCCCCCGTGAGTGCGGAACCGGAAGCGCTCCGGTGTCCACTCAAAGCGGTTCGGCAGGCGTGGTGGCGCCGTGGCCTCTTGATAGGCGACAGGGGACTGCGGAAAGTCCACGAAGGAGAACGACGCCACGCCACCACGTTCCACCACATAATACTGTGCAAAGTGTAGATATGGGGCGTGGTTCACGACCCGGCTGCCTCGGTCGAAGATCAGCCCCAACACGCGCTTGCCTGGCTCGGCCTCGGCCACCACCTCTCGTACAGCCCCCGCCTCGTCATCAAAGTCCCACACATGGTCCACGTGCACCTGGCATGCCCACAGGTTCAGGGCCGTCATCGGGACCAACAACAAGGCCGGCCGCAGCGGGAGCCGCCGCCAAGCGAGCATCCCCAAAGCGAAGAGCGCCACGACCGGCACCATGCGGTGAGAGATTGGCCAAATCCACTTGTAGGAGATCGGTGAGAGGACGTAGGTGACGGCCATCGCCGCGACGATAATCTCGGGGGTGCGCGCCCGGAGCCATGCCCGGCTCGCGCCGTACTCGGAGATCTCCTCGGCCGAGGGCGCGAATCGGCGGAAGAGGAGGAGCAAGGCAGTCAGGCCCAAGAGCGCGAGCAATATGCGCTCATCGGAGTCATCTCTGTACGTGTCCAAGAGCTGCCGTGGGATCGCTGTAAACCGGTCGAGCAGCGGCTCCCAGCGCATCTCAACTGGGGAGACGTTGCGTCCACCGTGCCCCGTCCGCCACGCTTCGTCCCCCGCGAGGATGAGGGAGCGCTGCATCCACACCCCCATCAGGACCAGGGATGGGATGAGGTGAGTCGCTGGGCGCCACCAGTGACGCGGATGAAAGCCACGCCCGGCGAAGAGCCCAACCAGCCCGGCCGCCAGGCCGTAGATCAAGAACGCATGCACATGCGAATAGAAGAGCGCGACGACCACGAGCGACAGCGCTCCGCAACGCCACGCCGAGAAGTCATCCATCAGCGCGCGCAGCATCGCGAGGCCGAAGAAGATCAACGGGATGGCGAGCAGATAGTTCGCGAAGCCCATGAAGAGAAAGGTGTTGAAGACAAAAGGCACAGCGAGCAGAGCCACCGCCATGTCCCGCCCAAAGGCCTTCATATACGCCGCTACGCTGAGGGGCAGCGCGATCGCGTAGAGGCTCAGCGCCAATCGGTTCCCGGTCTCCAGATCGGTGAGCGCCCCCAAGGCTTGAACCAGGTAGTAGTAGCCGAGGTACTGCGTGCTACCCAGGCTCGTGTCGTAGTAGGGCGCGAACGCAGGTAGCCCGATATCCGTCATGATCCGGATCGTCGCGAGGTGCTGCGGGAGATCCATGAACGGCAGCAGCTCCGATGACCACAGCGGCACGACCGCCGCGATCACGCTGATGAGCATGCATGGCCAAAGCCACGGATCTGCCTTAAAGGCGCGCGAGAGCGCCTCGATCCGACCGACGCGTGGTGAGGAGTCCATCATGAGGAGCGCTCAATTACGCCGGAGATGGCCCGAGAGCAAGGTCGCGCCTGACTTGCCCCAGGTGAGGGGGCACTCTAACGTGCATAGACGACGTACTTGAGCCGATTGAGGACAACGTCATGACGAGCTGCGACATCCAAGCCACACCGCTCCTCCCGATGGATGACGCCATAGACTGCGTCTTGCGGGCCGCCATGGCACGACACGGTGCACGACCGGACCCACACGTGGACCTGCCCCTCTGGGACGCACACGGGCACGTTCTCGCAGCGTCAGTGCTCGCTGACCGCGACACCCCTCCCTTTGACCGATCCGCTATGGACGGGTTCGCCTTTCGCGCCGCGGATGTCCCTGGACAGCCACTCCGCATCATCGGCGAGGTGCCGGCCGGCACGATCTTCGGCGGGGTGGTTGGCCCGGGAGAGGCCGTCTCGATCATGACCGGTGCACCGATGCCAGAGGGCGCGGACACCGTGGCGATGATCGAGCGCTGCGAGGTGACCGGCGCGCACGTCGTGATCGAGGGGCCCACCACGCTCGGTCGCCACATCGCGCGCCGCGGCGAAGACGTCTCTGAAGGGGACGTCGCTGTCCCTGCTGGGAGAGCGATCCAAGGACCGACCGTCGGCGTGTTGGCTGGCGTCGGTGCCGCCAAGGTCACTGTCCATCGCCCCCCACGGGTGACGGTCATGGCGACCGGAGACGAGCTCGTGGAGCACGACGAAACCCCGGCGGCCCATCAGATCCGTGAAGGTAATCGACACACGGTGATGGCGATGCTCCGCTCTCTGCGTGCCGCGACCGTCGATGGCGGGATCGTCGCGGACACCCAAGAGGCCCTCCGTGACGCCGTGAGGGCCGCGGCCAGCAGCGATGTCATCGTGCTCTCCGGTGGGGTCTCCAAAGGAAAGTACGACCTGGTCAAGCCGGTGCTCGAGGACCTCGGCATGGAGACCCTCTTTCACGGTGTGCAAGCCAAGCCAGGCAAGCCCGTCTTGTTCGGTCGACTCGACGGCTCCCTGGTCCTTGGGCTGCCGGGCAACCCCGTCAGCACATACGTGATGGCCGTCTTGCTCTTATTGCCGATGGTGCGTGCACTCGCTGGGCTCGCACACCCTCGCACCCGCACCCTCTCCGCCCAGCTCAAGGGGGCGCTCCCCCCGACGAAGAGGCGGACCACCTACCATCCCGCCGTGCTCATCGGTGGTGCCCAGGGTGGCCCTGCAGAGGTCACGCCGGTCTCCTGGCGCGGGAGCGGGGACCTGACCGGCTACTCTCAATGCAACTGTCTCATCCGAACCGAGGTCAACGCCGCCGCCGCAGCGGACGGCGCCCAAGTCAGGGTGCTCCTTTGCGGCTAACCTCCCTCCAGCTCGCCTCCGTCTGCACCTTGGCGCTCGTCGCTTGCAGCACCGAGCCGAATGACGCGTCACAAGCGATGGACACCTCGATCAGCGTTGACGTGGCGCAAGGGGACCCCGATGAGGGTGACAGCGTCGGCCTGGACGGTGCGCCGGCGCCCGAGAGAGACACCCTCACTGAGGAGGACACCCCGGGACCAGCCCCTGACGCCGATGCGACTGGGACAGAACCTGCCTTGGACGTGGCCCCGCCCACTCAGCCCGACACAGGCACGGAAGCCGACACGGTGTCGGCGGACACGGAAGACGACACAGTCATCCAGGCGCCAGAGTGTGAGAGCGACGAGGACTGCCCGGTCGACGAGTGCCTCACTGGCGCATGTGTCGACGGGCTCTGCGTCTTCTCTGAGTCCGATGCCCCCTGCGACGACGGCAACCCCTGCACGAGCCCAGACACATGCTCCGCCGGGAGTTGCATGCCAGGCCCCTCCCAGTGCAGCGAGGTCTGCGACAACGGGCTCGATGACGACTTAGACGGCCTCGCCGACTGCCTCGACGACGACTGCCTGGTCTCCTCGACGTGCTGGCAGACGTGCCACGGCCAAGAGCTGCTCGCTTGCGGCCAACAGATCTTCGACACCACCGACAAGGTCAGCGCCAGCGCCGTCCTACAGGGGGGCTGCGACTTCCAAGGGGACGGCAATGAGGTGATCTACCGCTTTGTCCCACCCGCTGACGTGCTCTCGGCGACCTTCAGCCTGGAAGGTTCGGGTTATGTGGCCCAATACGCGCCCGGCGTGCTCGGGGTATGTGACGGTGCCTCCTGCACAGACGCCGACATCACCGAGCTCGTCTGGGTTCAGGATGACACCACCGAGGAGCTCTTCATCGTCGTCGACGGGCCTGCGGGTGACGAGGCGCCATTCGCGCTCACGCTGACCTGCACCTTTCCGCTCTTTGAGTCTTGCTCGAATGGTGAAGATGACGACGAGGATGGCGCGACCGACTGTGACGACACCGACTGCGTCGATCACCCGGTCTGTGGCGCACCCATTGAGGACTGCGACAACGGCGTCGACGACGACCTCGACGGAGCGACTGACTGTGAGGACAGCAACTGTGAGGCCTCCTTCGCGTGCTCAGCGGCCCCTGGCTGCGATCCGCTCTACGATCTGCCTTGTGGCACGGTGCTTCAGGAGGTCATCGGCGGCATCGGCTCAACAGACTTCATCGACCTCTGGGCGGGGATCGACGTCGCGCTCGACGGACCCGAGACCGCACATCGCGTCTTGTTTGAGGTCGACACACAGGTCGCCTTAAGCCTGACAGGGGCGCCGGCCGGCGCCCACCTCATCCTTGTCCCGAACGCAGAGAGCTGCGGTGCGATGAACGCCATCGCGCATGACGCGAAGAGCCTCACCTTTTTGGCAGAGGCGGGACAGACCTACGCGGTCATCGTCGATGTCCCAGCGGGGCTCGAAGGCGGATACACCCTCAGCGTCGAGTGCGCGACGCCCGAACAGTGCGATAACGGCTTCGATGATGACCAAGACGGCCTGGTGGATTGCCAGGATGTTGATTGCTTCGCCGTCACCCCTTGCCTTGGCCAAGTCTGTCAGGGCGCCGACAGCCTGAACTGCGGTGAGTCGTTTGGCGCGACGCTGGAGGCGAGCGGCACCCTTGACCAGAGCGGCTGCGGGCCGACCGGCCCCGGCGGTGAGCGGATCGCCATCTTCACGGCCGACGTCTACACGGAGGTCGTCTTCAGCGTCGAAGGGGAGGGCGCCCCGTCGCTGTTTGCCCTCGATGCATCGGGGATTTGTGACACGGGGCTCTGCCTCGATGGGGGTGGGAGCCAGCTCTCGGCTACCCTAGAGGCGGGCTCCTCGCTGTATGTGCTCATCGACTCTGAGTCAGGCGGGGACCTGCAGCTCATGACCAATTGCGGCGGCGCCGAGGTCGCCTGCTGGGATGGTGTTGACGACGACGGTGATGGCGCGACCGACTGCGAAGACAGCGACTGCCTCGGGGCAGAGGGCTGTGCACCAGGCTGCCCCGATCTCGGGATCGTGACCTGCGGCTCGTTCCCCTTAGCGAGCGCCGAAGCCGCGACCTCGGTCATTGACGGGTGGGGCTGCCCTGGGGTCGACGACCTCGCAGGGGCGGAGGCTGGCTGGCGGCTCAAGCTGGATGGAGAGACCCTCTCGGAGGTACCTATTCGTGTGACTGTGCACGACCCTGAGGACACCGGCGCCTCTCTCCTGGTCGTGGCTTCGGGTAACACCTGCGACCCAATGGCGTGCACTGCAAACCCTGGGGAGGTCTGGGAGACTGCGCTCGCCCCACATGCCTCTCCTTACTTAATCGTCGACCGACCCGAAGGTGCGGAAGACGCCACGGTGGGGCTGACCATCAACTGCTACGATCATGAGAACAGCTGTGTCGATGGCGTCGACGGTGATGGCGACGGATGGCAGGACTGCGCCGACCCTGACTGCATCGGCCAGATCGCCCCCTGCGACGATACCGAGATCGCCTGCTACAACGGCCTCGACGACGATGGCGATCAGCTGGTCGACTGTGAGGATGACGACTGTGCCCTCGCGACGAATTGCTTCGTTGAAGAGCCCGGCTGCATTCAGGGCGGTGATGTGTTCTGCAATACCCCCGTGGCGGTCTCGACCCACGACCTTGGTGCGAAGCCCGGGCCCCTGACCTTCATGTGCCCCGCAGAGGCGGTTGACTCTGTCCATGGCAGCTTCGGCTCGTTCTTCATGGGCAAAGGCGAGTCGGTCACTGTGTCGCTCGACGACGCCGAGGGGCCGGCCCACATCGCCGTCGTCGAGAGCCCCGATGGCATCGCGTGTGACCCGCAGGCTTGCGTGGCGTCTGGGGCTGCGCCCTTCGCCTTTGAGGCCGAGGCCGGGCAAATCTACCTCATCTTGCTGGTGAGCACCGGGAGCGAACCAGCGGGCGGGACCCTCAACGTGACCTGCGAAGAGCTTGAGCCCAACTGCTTTGACGGCCTCGATGACGACGGCGACGGGTTAGCCGACTGTGACGACCCAGCGTGTGCCGTGCTGCAGCAATGCCAGGTCTGCCTCCCCGTCCCAGACCTCCTATGCGACACCACGGTCGACATCACCGACGAGATCGTGTGGGTCACAGACGCCATTGACCAAGGGTGTGGGGGCGTGGCCCTCGGCCCAGAGGTGAGCTACCGCTGGACGGCTGAGGTAGACACCGTCCTCACCCTGACCACGGACGCTGAGGGCGCCACCCTTCACGTCTACGAAGACGCAGAGCAGCCCTGTGAACAAGACAGCTGCGTCGCTGGCGGTGCCAGCCCACTGACGTTCCTCGGTGAAGAGGGCATGATCTATCACGTGGTGGTGGACCGCGCTCAAGGCAGCCCCAGCGGGGTGCTGACGACGGCGTGTCTGGCGCTCTCCGAGTCCTGCGCCAACGGGATCGACGACGATGACGACGGCGCAACGGATTGCGAGGATACGGCAGACTGCAAGCTCTTCCCGGGCTGCCCCATGCTCGAGGTCTGTGACGACGAGGTCGATAACGACGGCGATGGGTACGCCGACTGCAAGGATGTCGGATGTGTCGGGCACATCGCATGCCCCGACACGGAGGTATGTGATGACTCCGTCGACAACGACGCTGACGGCCTCACAGACTGTGACGACAACCTCTGCGCTGCAGCTCCCAACTGCGAGTCGAACGAGTAGCCGCTAACGCTTTACGAAGTTGGGTTTGAAGCCGTCCTTAGCCCACTGTTTATAGCGGTTACGACTCTCCTCGAGGGCCTCGGAGCTGCGGTGGTCAACCAAGTCGATGACGTACGCGTAGCGCTGCGCGAAGGCCCGAGACACTGGGGCAGCTTGAAGCAGGATCTCAGCCCCGATGGGATCATGCTCTCCCGTCACGAGGATCACCCGCGCATCGGGGTCCTTCGGCTGCTCCCCCTCTGGGACGATCTCATGGGGGATAAAGGCGGCCTCATTGAAGCTCCAAATCAACTGGTCCAGCGCCTCTGCCTCTTCGGCATCCGCGCAGCTGACGACCAGACGCTTACCGCGCTCCCACGCCGCGTTGACCAGGGTCGCAATGCGGCGGATGCGCGCATCCGGCTGAACATCGTAGAAGGTCACGTTCACAGCAGCTCCTCGAACCGGATCATCGCGTCTAGGCCATCGCACACGATCCGCGTCACCCCCACATCGTACTCTACGTAGCCCTCATCCTGTAGCGCAGGCGGGCAGCCCAGCCCCTGAACAATCTCTTCGACGACCCGCTGGTACTTGTGCCGGCCCAAACCATCCTGGACCTCGGTCGCCGCCTTCATGGACACCGTCGTCAGCGCATCGTCTACAAATTGATAGCTGACGCGAAGACGGGCCGCGCACCGGCCGACCACCTGAGTTAGACTGTAGCGAACCGTGCCTCCGACACCGCGCGTGACCTCGCCTCCGGGGAATCGCGCGATGACGGCATCTAGGCCGAGACCTAACCGACACCCGAGGACATCCCCTTTGACAGGCTCTACGATCGACAACGTCGCTCCGCGGCCGTCTTCGCTGCTCATGCCTATGCTCCAGCGCCTCTGTGCGCGTAGGGCGATACCAGCCAGCGAAGTGACAGGTCAATCGATGAGGCCGTCATGAGCGTTGGACCTCATGCGCCAGGTCCGGCAAATGGCCTCTCGCGCCTCCGCCCGAGGGACCGACGAAGTGTCCTAAACCTCCTTGTCCCGCACGCCGCACAGAATGCCTACATCCTGGCGCAGATTAGCAGGGGCGCCTTAGGCCGCGACGACCTGGCCGGCCCTCTATTAGGTCATTGGTCCGAGGGGCTCCTCACGGGCGTCGCCATATTTGGGTCCAACTTGGTCCTCTCCACGCCGTGTACGCCATCGGCACGAGACGCCTTCGCTCGCTACGCCCGCGCCGAAGGCTTCCGCGTCTGGGTGGTCGTCGGCGAGGACGCCACCATCGACGCCTTCATGGCCACGTACGGGCGACAGACGCGGCCTACGCTCCTGGAGCGCCCCGGACAGAAGCTCTACGCGATGCACACGGCCCCGGACCTCTCAGGCCAAGTCCAGGGGCTCAGGCCAGCCGAGATACAGGAGACCGAGGCCCTTATGCGCCTCGACCGTGAGATGGTCGTTGAGGAGCTGGGGTTTGACCCCTTCTCCCGTGACCTTGAGAGCTACCGACGGGGCTGGAAGCGGCGCATCCGGGAAGGTCGCAGCTGGATCATTGAGCGGCACGGCGAGGCCCTGTTCAAGGTCGACCAGTCCGCCTCAAGTGAGCACGTCATTCAACTCGCTGGGGTCTACACAGCACCCTCTGCACGTCGACAAGGGCTGGCCCGTGAGGGGATGGCTGGGATGGTCGCATGGGCGCTCGAGCGCGTCCCTGTGGTCACACTCTATGTCGACGCGAGCAACCACGCCGCGATCCGCCTGTACGAGGCCCTCGGGTTCCAAGAGAAGAGCCTCGTACGCTCCATCTGGTTCGCAAGCTGACGCCCAAGGGCGCTAGAGTTGATACTCGAACAGTGTCACGTCAAGGGGGCCTTGCTTGAGACGCCACTGCCGTGTGGACTCCAACCCCAACGCATCGTGAAAGCGACGGTCGGCCAAAAAGAGCCCTAAGCGCCACCCTTTGAAACGTGAGCGCAGCGCCTCACCTAGCCCCTTGTACATGGGCAGCAGACTGGAGACATCCCCCATGCGCTCGCCGTATGGGGGGTTCCCAACGAGGAGGCCGGGGGGGCCCTCTGGCGGTCGTAACGATAGCGCGTCCGCCTTCTTCACGAAGACCCGCGACTGCACTTGAGCGCGCTCAATGTTGTCCAGCGCGATTCCGATCGCGCGCTGTGAGATGTCGTAGCCTCGGATGGTCCCTGAGGCAGGTCGAATCCGTGCCTCAGCGGCGTCTAGGATCGCATCGAGCCTCTCCGGCCTGTGCCCTGGCCATCGCTCAAATCCGTATCGACGCCCAAGCAGGCCCGGGTCCCGCCGGGCAGAGATGAGCGCGGCTTCAATAGTGAGCGTCCCCGAGCCGCAGAAGAGATCTACGAGGGGCGTACTGCCGTCCCAAGCCAGGAGCGACAGCATCCCCGCAGCGAGGGTCTCTCTCAGGGGGGCCGGCCCCGCGTCCGTGCGATACCCCCTCACGTGGAGGCTCTCTCCAGCCGAGTCCAAGCCCAGCGATGCGCGGTTCCGCACCACGCGCAGGTGAATGCGCACATCGGGGTCATAGCGATCGACGGAGGGCCGTATGCCGTGCTCGTCTCGGATCGCGTCGACGATCGCGTCCTTGGTCTTCATCCCCAGGATCCGCGTGTCCCCGATATTAGAGTCACGTGTCGTCGCGTGCACCGCCAAGGTGCGGTCCGGCGTAATCAACCCCGTCCAGCGGGCGACCCTTCGGACACCGTCGTAAAGCGCGTGTTGATCCGAGGCGTCAAAGTCACCGAGCATCCAGAGCACACGATGTGCCGTACGCAGTGACACGCACGCCTTCATCATCATGGACCGGTCGCCACGGAAGTTCACGCCGCCGCTGCCACGCCTCACGCCGCGCGCACCGAGACGCTCGAGCTCGCCGCTGAGGGCACGCTCGAGCCCCATCGAGGTCGTCGCGAAGTAAATGTTGTCTGGGGGGCGTCGGGCCATGCGCCATGGTGGCAGGGATCGCCTCCAGGCTCCAGCTCCTCATCTCAATGAGGCCAGACAGGCGCTTGGGTTGACTGAGGCCGCGGTTGGGGGATGATGACGCGCATGCTCCCGCGCTCATACCATCGACACCACAGTGGCACACGACACGCGCACCTCATCGCGCTGGTTGCGGCCTCCCTCTTTTGCCTTAACTCCGCCCACGCGGCGTCGACCAAGATCGACGTCGACACGGATCCGCCAGGCGCCACCGTGTACATGGTGAACGCCGAGGGTGGAGAGACCACGCTTGGTCAGACCCCCTTGAGCGCAAAGCGTGTCCCACGCGGACAGGTCGCGCTGCGCTTCGAGCTGACGGGGTACAAGGGGCTCGTAGAGACCATCGATGTCGGCAGTAAATCGAGCCGTTACGTCTTCAAGCTCACGAAGGACACGCAGCCTGGGCTCCTCATCTTCTCCTCCCACGAGACCTTCCACGGCGCCATCATCAGCGTGAATGGCAAGGTCATAGGTAGCCTGCCGTCCCGTGTATCCGTGCCGGTAGGCCGCCATCAAGCCTCGGTCGCCAAAGAGGGCTACGAGAGATGGGAGCAATGGCTCGACATCACCGATGGCCTTGAGGTCCCACTGGACATCGTGTTGACCCCAAAGATGGCCTCAAAGGGCAGCGTCCTTGTGACCTCATCGCCGTCTGGCGCGACGATCCAAATCGATGGTGCGCCGCGCGGCGTGACGCCGACCACGATCTCGGGACTCTCACCCGGTGCGTTCCAGCTCGTGCTGACCTTGGACGGACACACGCCCCACACCGCGAACCTCATCGTCAAAGATGGCGAGCAGGCCGTGATCGAGGCGACCCTAAAGAAGGCCGCCAGTCGCCTCGGCAACATCAAGGTCCTCGCCGATGTCGAGGGAGCGCTCATCGCATTGGATGGGGAACGCGTGGGCGCAGCGCCGGTCGCTCGGCAGGGCCTCGAACCCGGCCTCCACCTCGTGGAGGCGACGGCGCCCGGGCACACTGGAGCGCGCCGAGAGGTCACGATCCGCGCAGGCGAGACGACCGTCGTGCGCCTCAGCCTCCCTAAAGAGACGATCGACAAGCCAGCCTCGGTGAGGGTCGTCACTGCTGCACCGGGCGCCCAGGTGAGCGTCGATGGCGGTCCAGCGACACCCGTATCTGAGCCCGTGAGCATCCAGAGCGCGGGGACACACTTTGTGACGGTCACCGCCCCAAACTACGCCACGTGGACCAAGCAAATCACCACATCACCTGGCCAATCGATGGAACTCGTCGCCGAACTCGTGGCGAGCGGCGAGCTCTTTATCGAGGTCAGCGAGGGCGCCGAAGCAGAGGTCCTAGTCGATGACTCTCTCGCCGGGATGACCCCACTTAAGACGCCACTGGCCGTAGGAGAGCACACCGTCGTGGTCCGCCGCGGTTCGGGCGACGAGGAGCGCCACACGCTCTCCGTCACCGCGGGCAAGTCGATCGCCCTGAAGGTATTCAAAGCCAAGGCAGCGAAGGCGCAGACCGCTGATGGTCGGGCCATGCCCTTCAGCGCGAAGACAGTCGGCACGGGCCGTGGCAGCCTCGACATCGCCCTTGGCTGGCCCTACATCGGCGAGATGCGGATCAACGGAGGCATCACGCCCTACCTAGACATCGGCTTCGCGTTCCGCAACGTCTTCGACACGATGAGCGAGTTCGAGGGGCGTGTGAAGTACACGTTCGCGCGCTCTAAAGTGCTCGCGGCCGCCGCCGAGGTCTCGATCGGCGGCGGCGGTGGTAGCCTCGACCGCAACAGCTTCATCTTCCGAGCGCTCGTGCTCGGCTCGGTATTTATCGGCGACAAGGTCGCTATGACAGCGCGGGCCGGAGGGTTCGTCTTCTCAGATCGGCTGGCGCCTGAGGGGCTCACCGCGGACAGCACCTTGTCACCCGCGCTGGGCGATGATCGCCGTGACACCGGCCTAGAGCTGCACGCGGGTCTGACACTCGAGTTCGCGGTGTCAGAGGAGTGGAACTTCTTCCTCCTCTTCGACGCGATGCCGATACGCACGGGCTCCTACCAGGTGACGCAAGACGGTGAACCCGTCGAATTACAGGGCCGCCTGCTGCTCTACGAGGGCCTCGCTGGGGAAGCTAAAGCACAGTTCTTTAGAGCCGCCGTGGGTTCAACACTCCTGTTCTAGAGGCCTCCCCCTTGCGCGGGTCACAGAAGTCCGCCCTGTCCGGTTGACGCGAGACCGGGATACTTGCGATCATTGCCGGACGCTTTGGAGGCCCTCGATGCTCGCTCGCTCCGTGCTCGCTTATCCTGTGTGCTTAGTGTTCCTGTCCGGTGCAATGGCAGCCTGCAGTGGCAACGCGACTGACACCCTCGGCGAAGGCACCTCCGTCACGGACCCTTCCATCGCGTCGAGTGACAGCGAGGGCGACGCCGAGGACGCGCCGACGCCGTTCACAGAGGACGGAGCTTCAACCGCAGAGGGCGACACGAACATCACGCCCGACGAGGACGCAGAGGGGCCCATCCAGGGCACCTCTGACGCCGGCGAGGGGAACAGCGACACGACCGAGGAGGCGCTGAACTGCCCCGGGGCGTTCGGATGCCCATGCGAGGACGGCGACGAGTGCTTCTCGGGATACTGCCTCTCCGACCCAGCCGGCGAAAAGAGCTGCACCAAGACCTGTGAAGGCAGCTGCCCCGAGGGCTACGTCTGCTTGGAGACCGAGGCAGCGAGTGATGTCGTCTTCGTGTGCACGCCAGTCGATGATCCGATCTGCAGGAGCTGCGTCAACGACGACGTGTGCGGGAACGTCGGCGGTCGATGCATTGGGGCCACAGAAGACACACCCGGGCAATGCGGGCGCAGCTGCCTGAGCGAACAGGATTGCCCAACCGGCTTCACCTGCGACTCAGTCGATGTCGACGGTGGTAACGAAAAGCAGTGTGTCCCCCAAGGGTCCACATGCCCGTGCACCGCCGAGACCAGCGGCATCACCCGTGCCTGCGACAACACCTCTGAGCTCGGGACTTGCGTCGGGACACAGACCTGCGATGGCGCTGCTTGGAGCGCATGTGATGCGGGGACCCCTCAGCCTGAGACCTGTGACAACATCGACGACGACTGTGACGGCGCCATCGATGAATTCGTCGAGGGACTCGGTGATGCCTGTGACGGCGACGGAGAGGGGTGCGACAACGGCACGACCATCTGCGACTCGAACGCCGCCAGCTTGGTCTGTGTCGGTGACTACACACCGGACGAGACGTGCGACGGGGAAGACAACGACTGCGACGACCAGACGGATGAAGGCTTCCCCGACGCCGACGGTGATGGCGACGCGGACTGCGTGGACGACGATGATGACAACGACGGCGTGGGAGACGCAGACGACAACTGCGTCTCGATGAGCAACAGCGAACAGCTTGACCTCGATGGCGACAACGTCGGTGACGCGTGTGACGACGACGACGACGGAGACGGCGTGCTCGATGAGGCCGACAACTGCGCGAGCGCTTCCAACACGGCTCAAGGTGACGCCGACGGTGACGGCCTCGGGGACAGCTGTGACGACGATGATGACGGCGACGGCAGCCTTGATGAGGCGGACTGTGCACCGCTCAACCCCTTGATCCACCCCGGCGCGGAGGAGTCCTGCAACGGGCTCGACGACAACTGCAACGAGGCTGTCGATGAGGGCTTCCCAGACCTCAACAATGACCAGATCGCGGACTGCCTCAGCCCGGAGCTCGACGGAGACACCGTCCCCGACGACATCGACAACTGCCCCCTCGACTGGAACCTGGACCAGCTCGACACCGATGAGGATGGCGACGGTGACGCGTGCGACCTCGATGACGACGGCGACGAAGACCCTGACGAGACGGACTGCGCCCCCCTCAACCCGATGGTCTTCACAGACGCAACCGAGACATGCAACGGCGTCGACGACGACTGCGACGACGAGACGGACGAGGACTTCGCGGACGCCAACGATGACGGCATCGCCGACTGCTTGGACGACGATGACGACGGCGACAATGTCCCCGATGAGGAGGACAACTGTCCGTTTGATTGGAACGCACAGCAGCTCGACACCGACGGCGACAACCAAGGGGACGCCTGCGATGACGATGACGACGGCGATGGGGACCTGGACGCGGACGACTGCGAGCCGCTGAATTCCGCCGTCCATGTGGCAGCTCTCGAGGTCTGCAATGGCTTGGACGACAACTGCGACGGTGCCACCGACGAGGGCTTCTCAGACCTCGACGACGACGGTGAAGCGGACTGCCTCGATGTTGACGACGACGGCGACGGGGTCCTCGACACGTTCGATAACTGCCCGAACATCAACAATGGCGATCAGCTCGACACGGACGGCGACGACGACGGCGACGCGTGCGACAACGATGACGACAACGACGGCGCCCTCGACGTCATCGATTGCGGCCCCAAGGACGACTCGATCTATCAAGGCGCCCAAGAGAGCTGCAACGGCATCGATGACAACTGCAATGGCCTGAAGGACGAAGGCTTCCCTGACATGGACTTCGACTGGATCGCCGACTGCGTCGACACCGACATCGACGGCGATGGGTTCGACGAAGAGGAAGATAACTGCCCTGAGATGGTGAACGTGAGCCAACTCGACACGGACGGCGACGGCAAAGGCAACGTCTGCGACGAAGACGATGACGGTGACGGTGACTCTGACCTGACCGACTGCGCGCCACTCGACCCGACCGTCCACCACGGCGCCAGCGAGACCTGCAATGGGGTCGACGATGACTGTGATGGTGAGGCTGATGAGGGGTACGTCGACACGGATGGAGACGAGCTCCCCGACTGCCTCGTCGACGACGATGACGCAGACGGCGTGCTCGACGATGAGGACAACTGCCCGGTCACTGCCAACCCCGACCAGTCGGACCTCGATGATGATGGCTTTGGGGACGTGTGCGACTTGGACGACGACGGCGATGTGTACCCAGACGCCGTCGACAACTGCCCCGAGGTGCCGAACCCCGGCCAGGAAGACCTCGGCAACGATGGGGTAGGGGACCTGTGTGACGACGACGACGATGACGACGGCACCCTAGACGAGGCTGACAATTGCCCTGAGCTCTCCAACCCAGGCCAGCTGGACTTCGACCAGGATGGACTCGGGGACCTCTGTGACGAGGACCCAGACGGAGACGGCCTCAACAGCGATGTCGACAACTGCCCCGAGGTCCCGAACGCGGAGCAGGAAAACCTAGACGGCGACAGCGAAGGCGATGCCTGCGATTACGAGACCGACGGAGACGGCGTCAGCGACGTCTTCGACAACTGTCCGCTCCTACCGAACGTCAACCAGCTCGACAATGACGGCGACGGGCTGGGCGATCTATGCGACGACGATGACGACAACGACACCATCTTGGACACCGTAGACAACTGCCCGTTCGTGCCCAACACCGACCAGATCGACAGTGACGGTGACGGCTATGGCGAGGCCTGCGATGTCGACAACGATGGGGATGACGTCAGCGACGTCTTCGACAATTGCCTCGGCCTCTACAACCCGGAACAAGCGGACTACGACGATGACGGGCTGGGTAACGACTGTGATCCCGACATCGATGGCGACATCTGGAAGAACGAGGATGACAACTGCCCGTACGACAGCAACCCCGACCAGGCCAACGCCGATGGAGACGATTACGGCGACCTCTGCGACTACGACAACGACAACGACGGGGTCGACAACGAATTCGACAACTGCCCCAACGACCCGAACCCGCTCCAAGAGGACGCCAACGGCAACAACATCGGTGATGCTTGTGAGGACTACGATGCAGATGGGGTGCCAGACGTCCAAGACAACTGCATCCTCGTGCCCAATCCGCTGCAAGAGAATGCGGACGGTGATGCGGACGGAAACGCGTGCGACTATGACGATGACAACGATGGAGACATCGACGACGTCGACTGCGCGCCACTCGACCCGACGATTCACCACGACGCCGTGGAGATCTGCGGTGACGGGGTAGACCAAAACTGCGCATCAGGAGACGGCTGCATCTCAGTCGGGGTCCAGATCGACGGCGTCTGGACCGACGTGCTGCTCGCGCCCCACGTGAGTGGAGACTCTGGCGTCGGCTTCTATAAGTACGGCAGCCCAGTCGGAGCCAGCTCCAACACTGGGCTTGAGGTCGGCAATGCGTCGGTCCAGATGCCCCACCTCGACGCGGCCGGCAACCTGACCCTCATCATGATGCATGACACCTTCACCGATGGGACGGGCGGGAACCTCGAGGCCACCTTCAACTTCGTCGCAAGGGACAAGGCGCTGCTCTTTGATGATGGCGGCGAGATGCCAGCGGTCGGTTCACTGACGGCTAAGTGGACATGGATTGAGTGCTGCAATGACGGCGCTGTCTTTGACGCCAACGAGATCGTGGAAGATCCCGACGCCTGCCTCACGGTCCAGTACACCGCCGCGACGGGTATCGGTGAAGGCATCTACACGGTCGTTAACGGCGTCCCCATCAAGCTGACCCCGGACGTCTATGCGCCCATCCGCTGGTGCGGAGCGTCTGAATAAGGTGTCATTCATGAGCACTGTTCACCGGCCCTCGTCTCTTGGCTACGTCGCTGTATGGCTCGTCGCCGTGACCTATCTCGTGGGGTGTACGCAATTCGAGCCCGCTCCATCAAGCGAGGGTGACGGCTCAGCAGATGACGCTGCGGATACCGTGGAGGCGCCGACAGACGTCGACGCAGCGCCACCGACCAACGTCGGCGATATCACCTCAACCGACGACGACGTGAGCGAAAGCAATGGGGACACCCCCTCCGTCGGAGACGCACCTGACTCAAGCCCCGACATCAGCGAGTTCGACGACGTCACGCCCCCCGAGCCCGATGTGGAGGGGGACGCCCCAGCCACAACCGACGCAGCTGACACCGCAGAGATGGATGGCGAATCGGACGCCGGGCCGACTGCCGAAGACACTGAGGATGGAGACTCCACCGAAGAGGTCGTCAACCCGCCATGTGTCGACCTCTGCCCCGGGGAGGGGATCTTCCGGTGTATGGACGGCGTCATCCCCGCGACAGAGCGCTGCACCACGGATGTGCAGACAGGCTGCCTCTTCTGGGATCCCTTTCAGGTCTGCACGGACAACGCCTGCCAAGGTCAGGCGATCTGTGACAACGGCGCCTGTGACCACGATGGCCAAGCCGGGCTGACGTGCACGTCATCGGACCCGTGCATGGCTTCAGTCTGCGACCCAGAGAGCGAAGGATGTGTGGACACCCCCTTGCCTGGCGGCGGGTGCGACGACGGCGAGGCGTGCACATCCCTGGATACGTGTAGTGCCGACGGGGCCTGTGTCGGGACCCCCGACGCGTCACTCTGCCCATGCAGCAACGACAGCGACTGCCTCGCCCAAGACCCCGACGGGGAGGCGTGCGAGGACCGCTATCTGTGCCAACCGATAAGCCCCGAGAGCCAGGCCTCCGCCTGCGTCTACAGCGATGCCCCGACCATCTGCCCATCAGAGCCCTTGAGCTGCACGACCTCAGCGTGTGTCCCTGAGACAGGCCTCTGCAGTGCGCTGCCTGTCGCGGTCGAAGTGGCATGCGATGACGGCGATCCTTGCACAAAGAACGAGCAGTGCGATGGTGCCGGCGTGTGCGTTGGCTTCCCCGACGCCGTGAACTGCAGCTGCGCGACGGACACAGACTGCCTCGGCTTCGATGAGGATGGAGACGCGTGCAACGGCCGCTACGTATGCACGGATCTCAACTGGGCCGCTGGCGCGATGGCCTGTGTCTACGAGCCAACCCCCGTGACATGCCCTGAGCCTGACTCTGAATGCCTTACCGCTGGCTGCGCGCCTGCGACCGGCGAGTGCGTCGACCTCCCCGTACCGGATGGCCAACCCTGCGATGATGCCAACCTCTGTAGCGCCTCCTCGTCCTGTCTCTTTGGTCTCTGCAGCGGCTCGGATTACGTGAACTGCGCGGATGGCAAGGCCTGCGACAACATGGCCTGTGATGCCGACACGGGGACCTGCTATGTGGAGAGCATCAACATCGCGTGCTGCGGCAATGGCATCCTTGAAGAGGGTGAGGCCTGTGACACAGCCGCGTCCTGGTGCACCAAGACGTGTGAGGAGACATCCTGCGTGCAGGGCAGCTTGGCCGTCGGCTTAGGCTGCATGCAATTTCCCACAGGGCAGGGCGCGCTCGGGGCCACCTTCACCCTCGACTTCTTTATCCGGGTTGTTGGCTCAGAGGGCACCGTCCTAGCGAGCGGCCAAGGCGTCAATGCGCCGTGGCGACTCGCTCTCGAGCCACGAGATTCGGGCCCAACGCTGGTCTGGTATGAGAGCGTGATCTCACTCAATGGTAAGGACTCTGTGACCGGCCCCGTCCTCACGGAAGGGCAGTGGCACCATGTCACGATGACACGTGACGGGACGGCCCCAGCGTATGCGCAGACAACATTCTGGCTCGACGCGGTGCCCTACGGCGGTGGAGCGCTCACTGCCTTCCCCTTCGCCCACGCAGATTGGGGCTGGATAGGCTGCCAAGGTTCCGGGGCGCCCCCGATGCCTGCCCTCATCGATGAGCTCCGTTGGCGAGAGGGCCTGCACCCACCGGACGGTATCCCCACAGAGCCGCACGCATCAGCGGGCACGCTGCTCCTTTACCACTTTGACGACGTCACCCCTGGCGTCGCAGTCGATGCATCAGGGTGGAACCGACATGGCGCGTGGCAGGGATGCTCCCGCGCCGATGAGACGCCCTTCGAGGGCCAAGCCGGCACCTGCGAAGCGACCTGGTGTGACCGCTCAGCGCTCCTCTTCAACCCTAACCAAGAGGCCGTCGGGACGATCCCCCCCAGCCCCGCTATGGCGGGCGTCTCATCCCTAACGGTGGAGTTCTACCTCCGCCTAGACGACACCTCTGAACCCCAAATGGTCATCAGCCAAAGCACCGGGGCCATCGGCGGACCCGACTGGCACATCTTGGCTGTGAGCGGTGGAGGCGCCCTTGGTCGCCTACAATGGCATGAGGGGCAGGAAGCTGGCGAGGCGCTCCAGCTCGACAACTTCATCACCTCGGGCCTCCTCACGGGTGGAGTAACGCACCATGTCGCCTTTGTAAGGAGCGTCGGAGCGGATGGGAGCGTCACTGGCCGTTGGCATATCAACGGCGAAGCGGGGACGCTGACCACCCTTGAGAGCGCCATGCCCCTAGAGCTCACGACTCGCCCCATCTACTTAGGCTCGCAGGCTGGCAGCACGCTCTTCCTTGACGGCTTCATCGACGAGCTCCGGATCAGCAGCGCGGCCATGTACGACGACGCGCCCTTTACACCTGGGGTCATCGTGGAGACGCCGCAGACCCTCGGCCTCTACAGGTTCGACATTGGCGCAGGGAACTGGGCTTACCCAGAGCTCTGGGGGACGTTACCCCCCATGCTGCTAGAAGGGATCACCTATGCCTCAGCCGGTGCGACAGCTGTGGGGCCATGCCCCTGAACGCACAAGGCTCAGCTTCCACGCCCCGCTAATAGACGGAAGCGTCACCGTGCGCCGCAGCCACGACCAAGTCCATCCGGTCACCTCCCCAATAGAGAGACGTGTCGCCACCGGGTTGCTCCAAAGTGAAGGTTGGCGCTCCGAAAACCCCTTTCGCGATGGCTTCGCCCGTCGTCTCCTTTAAGGCAGCCTTGCCGGCGTCGGTCCCCGCGGCCTGCACCAAAGCTACACCGTCAAGGCCAAGGTCATCGGCAATCGCAGTGACCACAGACGGCTCCGAGATGTCACGGTCTTCGCACCAATAGCCCCTGAAGACGGCGTCGGTGAAGTCACGACCTGCGGGGGTGTTCGGTCCGATTTGGAGCAAGACGCGGAGCGGCAAGACCGTCCGCATCGGGAAGCGCGAGGGCCAACGGAGGGGCAACCCAGCCGCCTCCGCCTGCCGCTGCATGTCCGCCGCTGCCCAAGCACGCTTCGAACCGCTGAACGTGAAGAGCGGCACGTTGTCGGTGCCGACAGCCTTAAACACAGCCCCCAAGAGCATCGGGCGATACTGAACGTCATCCCCGAGCCGGTCACGCACCAACGCATTCCCGATGGCCGCAAAGGGAGAAGAGAAGTCAAACCAGAAGTCGACCATCGCAGCGTCGCCATCAGGCTCGACCCGGAGTGGAGCGCCACCAAGGGCGCGCTCCACATCCTTGAGTCGGTCTTGCCCCCAGTACACGATGTCGTCGACCACGCAAGCCGGCGCCCCGAAGATCCCCAACTCTGTCGCTTCATCAGTCAGTGCACGCAGAGCGTCTTTGACCTCGGGCTTCTGCGCCGCGGCGAGGACCTCAGCCGCGTCATGCCCCTCGCGCGTCAGGACCGAGGCGACCCCCTCATCGCTGGCGAGGTCAATCCCATCAACCCAATAGGCGCGGTAAAAGGCGTGGACTAGCGGCATGTAGGGCTCCCCAACCACCAAGAGGCTCCTCAACGCCGTGACGGTGCGTATGGGGTGCCCAGCCGGGAAGGTCAGCGGCACCCCCCAATACGCAGCGAAGCGGCGCAGGTCGTTCCGCATGTGCCGTGCCTTCACCGGCGCGAGCGTCGCCGCGAGGTTCTGAGGCTGCTCCACGGCACGGAAGACGCCCCCAAGGAGCATCGGGCGTACGCGCATGGTCGCACCTGTACGCTCCGCCAAGGCCTCGACCTGAGTCGAGGCGAGGTAAGCGTAGGGGCAAGAGAAGTCGAACCAGAAATCAAATGAGTTAGCCATGCCCAACGACATACCACAGGCCAGCGGCTCAGGGGACGCTTGGGCTCAAAGGCAGGACCCAGACATCATCTAAGTCTGCGTTACCGGACCGAGGCGCGATGAAGGTCACGACCTCGGTCGATAAAGACGGGCTCCAAAGACCTGGCTCGTCGATCGTCTCCACGACCTTGCCCGTCGCCGCATCCGCGACCCGCAAGAGGGAACCCTCCCCAGCCGCCGTGTTGGCCTCCACCCACGCAACCTGAGCCCCGGCTGCATGCACTCGCCCCAAGAGCTCAGGGCTCAGCTCCGCGTGGACGCTGATGGCATGCGTCTCTCCAGTCGCGACGGCAGTACCGTAGACATCCGAGGGGATCATGCTGTCCGGGTTGATAATGCCCACCGGCATCATGCTGTCTGGGTTGATGATGAGCGGCTTCATGCTGTCCGGGTTGATGATCCCCGTCGCTTCGCGCCAGGTGATGAGGCCCGCAGCGATGTCAATCGTCGAGACAAAGGCCCCAACCTCCCATGACTGCTCCACATCAAGCCCTTGCACGCGCAGTCGACGCTCGCCCTCGACCCAGGCGAGCACCTCGGTACCATCAGCGAGCATCCCCAGAGAGGGGGCCCGGTCATCCACATCCGAGGTCGTGACGCGCTTGGCCAGCGCTCCACTGCCCAGCTCAAGGCGGTAGATCTCCGCTGCGCCATCTCCGCCGTCGACACAACCCCGGCAGTCCCGCCACGCCACTGAGTCGCCTAAAATAGTGGCCTCAACTTGAGCGCCAACCGCGGTCACCACCGCCTCCTCAAGGCCCGTCTCGAGATTGATAGCGAAGAGGTCAGGATCGCCGTATCTGTCGTCTACGTAGACCAGCCAACTCTCCGACAGCACAAGCTGTGTCGGGTTGACCAGGTTTGGCACCCGAAGCTCAACTGGTTCTAGCCCCGTCAGTACATCCCACACGACGAGCACAGGCGTGCTCTGGCTAGCCGTCCGCTCCACCCAAGCGACCATGCCCCCTGACGCAGTCACCTGGCCTCGCGCGGCCACGGTGCCGGGGAAAAGGTAAGTGCCTGAGTCGAGCTCATCTGGCGGCTCCGGTCCGTTCCCTTCCTCCTGGGGCACATCCCCCCCCCCCAGGCTTACGTCTACAGGGCCCGAGATGTCCGGGAGCGGGCCAGGCCTCGTTGGCGCGGCACCGGACGTTCGGTTATCGACTGATTCGTCGGCTGCCATAAACCCCATACCGTCATCAGACGCTTCAGCACTCTCCCTGCTGCATGCGCCCAAAGCGACTAAGGACAGTGCGACGACAACGAGCCGTGGACGTACAGAGAAACCAAACTTCACGCGAACCTACCTGAGCAACGAGACTGTGACCGGTACAGTCTGCAAGGACTAGGCCGAACGGTAAACCGCCGCTTTTCCGAACACAAACCGCCTGTGACGCCCATCAAATCCTGACCTGCGCGCCACAGTGTCAAGCTAGTATACACCGCCCTGTCCAAGCCGCCTATCCGCACCGATGGCTCAGGGAACGATTGACCCTCAATCGCGTGACACGTAGCGTGGCGACGTGGCCCAGCTAGACCGATTTTGGCGGAACTACTTACGACGCTATGCCGGCTGGTACTTGCTGGGCGTGATCTGCCTGGTCGCGACCAACGCCCTGACCGTCGCGATCCCAGGATTCGTGAAAGAGGCGATCGACGCCCTAGCACGGGGCGACGGCGCAAACGAAGCACGTGATTGGGCTATCGCCATCGTGTTCGCTGGCCTCGGCATCATCGTCGTGCGCACCCTGAGCCGGACGCTCTTCTTCAACCCCGGTCGCGCCGTTGAGTTCCGGGTCAAGAACGCGCTCTTCCGACACCTGCTGACGTTGCCACGGACATTCTTCGACCGATTACCCGCTGGGGAGATCATCAGTCGAGGGACTAATGACACCAACGCAGTGCGCTCCTTGGCGGGCTTCGCGACGCTGCAGCTCTTCAACGTCGTCCTGATGCTAGCGCTGACCTTAGGGAAGATGACCACGATGGACCCGGTCATGACCCTCTACTGTGCGCTGCCGCTCACCGGTGCGCTCGTTGTCCTGCGCTTCGCCGTTCGAGCGATGTTTAGCTGGACCCGAGAGGCACAGAGCGAGATTGCGCGCCTCAGTGGGCGTATCCTTGAGACCTATCAATCCATCGGCATGCTGCGCGCCTACGGCGCGATCGAGGCCTCCCACAGGCGCTTCGACGTCGCCAACGACCGCCTCTTAGAGATCGGCCTCGCGCTGACGCGCATCCGCGCATGGCTTTTGCCCATCATCTCCGTCGTCGGTAGCCTCACTATTGTCCTCGTGCTCTTCGTGGGCGGTAGACGCGTCATCGCCGGGGACCTGTCCATTGGCGATATCGCGGCGTTCTCTGTCTACATCGGGATCCTAGTCAACGGCCTCATCAGCCTGGGCTGGATGGTCAACGCGATGCAGCGAGGCTGGATTGCCCTGGGCCGTGTGGATGAAGTGCTCGACGAACCGGTCGTCGCACATGAAGGCCGGCTGAGCCTGCCACCCGCGCGAGGGCAGGGGCCCGAGATCTCGGTCCGGAACCTCAGCTTCGGATATGACGCAGAGGCCCCCGTGCTGGACGACATCAGCTTTGACGTCGCCTCAGGTGAGGTGGTGGGTATCTTCGGGCTCACGGGCTCCGGGAAGAGCACCCTGCTGAGCGTCCTGGCGCGTGTACACGAGGCGCCACCTGGCGCCGTGCACATGGACGGCGTCGACATCGCCGCGGCGCCTGTCCGCGCGCACTGGCACCGGCTCGCGTATGTGACCCAGGAGCCCTTCCTCTTCAGCCGCTCGATACGCGCCAACATCACCTGGGCGCTGGACACCGATGAGGTCGACGACAGCGCCTTACAGAGCGTCCTCAACGACGCATGCCTGACCCCAGACCTGGCGCAGTTCCCGGAGGGGATCTCCACCGTGGTCGGAGAGCGCGGCATCACCCTCTCTGGGGGACAACGACAGCGGGTTGCGCTGGCCCGCGCATTCTTTCGGGATTACGACCTGCTCCTCCTAGACGACGTCCTGAGCGCTGTCGACCACGCTACCGAAGAGCAGCTCGTCGATGCGATCTACGCGCGAACCGCCTTCGAGGGCGGCGGGCGCCGAACCGCCGTCATCGTGAGCCATCGGTTAAGCGTCCTCTCAAAGGCCGACCGCGTGCTTGTCCTCGAGGACGGCAAGATGGTCGACATCGCCCCACATGCCGAGTTGATCACCCGCGAGGACGGCGCATATCGCCGTGCATGGCAGCTCCAGCAGGCGGCAGACCGCCTGGCAGCTCTCGAAGGGGGGCAGGGTGGCTAAGCAGACCGGTGACATCGCGCTCGTTCGCCGAATGTGGCCCTTTGTGCGGCCCTGGCGCATGTGGCTCGCGGCCGCCATGGTCCTCACCCCGCTCGGGGTCGGCGCAGGGCTGCTGCAGCCCATCTTACTCAAACAGGGCATCGACGAGCACATCGCCGTCGGTGACCTCGATGGGCTCTCGGGGATCGCGCTCCTCTTCATCGGAGTAGTCGCGGTCGCCTTCACAGCGCGCGCCGCCGGCTCTTATGCCCTTCAAGTCGCTGGCCTCCGTGGGTTGACCGCCCTGCGACGGCACGTCTTCACCCACGTCACTACCCAGGACCAGCGCTTCTTTGACCGCCGCACAACCGGCTCACTGATGACGCGCACCACCAACGACGTCGAGGCCGTCTATGAGAGCCTCGCCTTTGGCGTGGTCAACCTCGTGACCGACACGGTCATGATCGCCGGCATCCTGACCATCATGCTCGCGCTTGATTGGCGACTGACACTCATCTCCCTCAGCTTCGCTCCGCTCATCGTCCTCCTAGTGGACGTCTTCCGACGACGCTTGCGCTCGCTCTCACTCGTCATCCGCCGCTCACTGAGTGAACTGAACGGCTTCTTCGCTGAGTCAATCCACGGAATCACGACCGTGCAGTTGGCCGGCGCTGAAGAGGGAGCGAAGCGTCAGTTCGGGGAGATGAGCCACCGCTACCTCGACGCCTATCGCCGCTCCAACTGGTGGGACGCGGGCCTATACGCGATCATGGATGGCCTCAGCGCGTTGGCGATCGGCCTCATGCTCTGGGATGGCACCGCGCGCTTTGGCACCGACGGTGTGACAGCCGGGCTGCTCATCGCCTTTGTCGACTACCTCGTGATGATCTTCGGCCCCATCCGCGAGCTCTCAGGACGCTTCGCCACCATCCAACGTGCCATCGCCGCCCTCGAGCGAATCTTCGGGCTGCTCGACGCCCAAGACCAGGTCGTCCCAGGGGCCAAGTCCCTGGACCATGTTGACGGCAGCCTGTCATTCAAAGATGTACACTTCGCCTACGACGAAGAGCGCTCGGACGTCCTAAAGGGGGTCTCTTTCGACGTCGCTGCGGGCGAGGTGGTCGCCCTCGTCGGGGCCACCGGGTCAGGAAAGAGCACCCTTGGGCGCCTCTTGACCCGTACCTACGGTGGGTACACCGGGAGCATCACTGTCGACGGACATGAGCTCACCGAGCTCGACGCCCAGAGCGTGCGTCAGCATGTCGCCGTCGTGCACCAAGATGTCACACTCATCGAGGCGACCGTCGAGGATAACATCGCCCTGTGGCACCCAGAGATCGAGCCCGCAGACGTCGCGCGTGCCGCTGAGCTGGCCTGCGCCACCTCGTTCATTGAAGCCCTCCCCGAGGGCTTCAAGCATACGCTGAACGAGCGGGGCACGAACCTCTCGGCCGGAGAGGGGCAGCTCCTCTGCATCGCGCGGGCTCTTGCGCGCCCCGCCCCCATCGTGGTCCTGGATGAAGCCACCGCGAGCATTGACTCGGTGACCGAGGCGAAGGTCGACGAGGCCCTCAGCCACCTCCTCCAAGACAGAACGGTGATGCTCATCGCGCACCGGCTCTCCACGATCACAAAAGCAGACCGCATCGTAGTCCTCCATGAGGGTCGCGTCGTAGAGCAAGGAACTCACACTGAGCTCCTTGCAATAGATGGGCGATATCGGCTGCTTGTGGAGGCTGGCGTGCTAGGGGCCAGCGGCGGTGCAGACCACGGTTGAACCTCGACCTGCCGTGGTCTATCTTCCGCTCGCCCCCCAGATACTGGAGCCCTGCCGTGCCGACCATTGAACTCGACTCTCTCGTCGTCAACACGATCAAGACCCTCGCGATGGACGCGGTACAGGCGGCCAACTCGGGCCACCCTGGCATGCCAATGGGGACCGCCGACGCCGCCAGCGTGTTGTGGCGTCAGTTCCTGGTCGTGGACCCGAGCGCACCCGACTTCGTCGATCGCGACCGCTTCATCCTCTCAGCGGGCCACGGCAGCATGTTGCTCTACGCACTGCTCCACCTCTCCGGCCACGACCTGCCCCTCGATGAGATCCGTAACTTCCGACAGATGGGCTCGAAGACCCCGGGCCACCCCGAGGTTGGACTGACACCAGGCGTCGAGACGACTACCGGCCCCTTAGGCCAGGGCGTCGCCAACGGTGTCGGCATGGCGATGGCCGAAGCCTACTTGGCAGCGACCTTCAACCGCCCTGGGTTCACGATCGTGGACCACATGGTCTACGGGATCTGCTCCGACGGCGATCTCCAAGAGGGGATCAGCCACGAGGCCGCGAGCCTCGCTGGCCACTTGGGGCTCGGCAAGTTGGTCTTCCTCTGGGACGACAACCGCATCAGCATCGACGGCTCTACGGACCTCTCCTTCACCGAGGACGTCGCGATGCGCTTCGAGTCCTACGGCTGGCATGTCCTGAGCGCCGATGGACACGACCACGCATCTGTCGCGAGCGCGCTAGAGGCCGGCCGCGCGGAGACGGGCCGCCCGACGCTCATCTGCACACGGACGCATATCGGCCACGGCAGCCCCAACAAGCAAGACACGGCAGCGTCGCACGGCGCTCCCCTGGGCCCCGAAGAGATCCGCCTCACGAAAGAGGCTATCGGCTGGCCCTTCGCCGACGCGTTCCACGTCCCTAGCGACGTGTATGGTGCCTTTGACGAGATGAAGGCCCGTGGCGCAGACCGACGCCAGCGCTGGGACGAGACCTTCCGTGGCTACAAAGAGGCTCACCCCGACCTGGCCGCCCAGTGGCAAGCCATCCACACCGGTGACGGACTGCCAGAGAACATCGAGTCCTTGATGCCTACCTGGGCCGAGGACGCCAAAGAGGCTACGCGCGCCTCCTCGGGCAAGGTCATCAACAGCCTCGCCGAGCACGTCCCCATGCTGTGGGGCGGCTCTGCAGACCTCGCTGGCTCAAACAAGACGTACGTCAACGGTAAACCCGCCTTCCAGCGCGACACGCCCGCCGGCAGGAACCTGCACTACGGCGTCCGCGAGCACGCGATGGGTGCCGCGATGAACGGCATGGCCTTGCATGGCCCAGTGATCCCTTACGGCGGCACCTTCTTGACGTTCTCCGACTACATGCGTCCCTCCATGCGCCTCGCCTCCTTGATGCATCAACGGGCGATCTACGTGATGACGCACGACAGCATCTTCCTCGGAGAGGACGGACCGACGCATCAGGCCGTCGAGCACGCCATGGCGCTGCGCCAAATCCCCGGGCTACATGTCATGCGACCGGCAGACGGGCGAGAGACCGCCGCGGCCTGGCTGGCGGCGATGCGCCGCACCGATGGCCCCACCGCGCTGCTGTTGACCCGCCAAGGGCTCCCGCAGCTCCCAGGGACCGCCGCTGCCATCGAGGGCGTCGAGCGTGGCGCCTACATCGTCCAGGGCGATCCCGACACCACCCCAGACATCATCCTCATCGGCACCGGTTCAGAGCTGCACCTCTGCACACAGGCCGCCAAAGCGCTTGAAGGCAGCGGAGTAAGCACACGGGTCGTCTCCATGACGTCGATGGCCCGGTTCGATGCACAATCCGATGCCTACCGTGATGCCATTCTGCCCTCGGCATGCCCCGTACGCTTGAGCGTCGAGGCCGGGCGGACAAAGGGCTGGGAGACCTACGTCGGCCCCTTCGGCGGGAGCGTCGGCGTGGACCGCTTTGGAGAGTCGGCCCCGGCGTCTGATTTGGCGACCTTCTTTGGGATCTCGTTGGACAACGTCTTGAACCAGGCCCAGGCGCTCCTCGATCGCTTCGAGGCCGATGCCCATGCACGCATCGCGAGCCTTGAGGCCGCCGTCGCACGTCGCGCCGGGTGAGCTCGCTGCTCAGCACAGCGCTTTGGTGCGCAGGCGCCATAGTGGCCACGACACCTGGGCTCGTAAGCGAGGAGCTGTCCCTCAAGACGATGCCCGTGGAGCACGCGCTGGTCATCCACGAGCGCGTGCTCGGAGCGGCCCCGGGCGTCCAGGTCACTGCGAGCCCCAAGGGAGACGCTGTCATCGTCAAGGACCGACCGATGCGCATCGCGCAGTTCCGCGATCTCTTGAGGATGCTCGATCTGCCCGGCGCCAAGGGGCGCCGTATCTTTGTGCGCCCGGTCCAGCACCGCCTAGCCTCCGACCTCGTCGACGTCACGCGGCGGGTCTTGGGCGACACCATCGGCAGAGACGTCGGGTTCGCACCAGACGATCGCTCTAACCAGCTGATCGTGCGTGCTACCCCGCCACAATATCGGACCATTGACCGCCTGCTTAGGCGCCTCGACATCCGCCCTAAGGACGAGCGACGTATCTTCGTCCTCCCGGGCCGCACATCGCTCCCCTTGCCCGGACAATGAGCATGACCCGAACGCTCTGTTGCTGCCTCCTTATGCTGACCGGCTGCGCCAGCATTCAGACCGCCACGCGCGCCGATGGACCTGCTGCTGCAAACGACGCTTTCCTGGTCGAAGTGACAGACGTGATGCCCGGCGCGCCCTTTGGCTTTGTCAGCGTCTCCACCTTGCGACCCGGTCGAGTAGGTGAGCTGCCGGAGCGCCTCACAGACGCACAGGTCGCCGCAATGACCGAAGCGGCTGCGGTCGAGGGGGCCGAGGTCTTAGTCACCGAGCGGATCCACAACCGTCGCCAGAAGGTCTTCTATGGGTTCGGCCTGACACGGACTACGCCTCCAAGCGAGGGGCTCGCCGGGTTGTCCACGTGCCGTCAGCCCGGCTTGAGCGCCGCCGTCGCAGATGCGGTTAAGCATGCAGGGCAATGCCTGCGCCGGCTGAAGGCGACACGCAAGTCACTGCAGGGGACAGTCCGCACCATCATCCTCGTCGACGGGTTTGGGGACGCCTATCAAGCAGCAGTCGCGCCAGACTCCACGCGAGACGGAATGATGGGCGCCTGCGGCCTTGACGCAGCGCACACCGTGAACTTCGGATCCCACGATGAGGTGCTGTGTCGCCTAGAGATCGAGGCGTCACTTTGAGCGAAGCAGAGACTACCCCCGACACTGCGTTCGAGGGCGTCAGTGACGAGGCCTGGGCCCTCACTCAGGCCTCGGACGTCATAGATCTCCACATCGACACCCTCATCCCGAAGCGCCTCTGGGGGCGCGACCCGCTCGCTGAGCACGGCTGGTCACCGCTCGCGGGTCGATTCTTTGGCCACTTGGACCTCCCCAGGCTCGAGGCCGGATCGGTGACTGGCGCCATGTGGTCTATCACCACAAACCCCTTTCGAACCGCACAGAGTCGCTGGCGCACCTTCCTCAAGAACCTCGAGTTCTACGGGGACATGGCCCAACGCTCTGACGGTCGGATCCGGGTAGTCACGACCTACTCTGACTACGTGGAAGCGCGCCGCGCTGGCGCGCATGCCTGCCTCCCTGCGATCCAGGGTGGCAACGCCCTAGAGGCCGCACCGGACTTGGCGGGCTCCATACCGAACAACATGATGACCCGGATCACGTTGGTGCATTTAACCAACTCTGGGTTCGGGACGACCTCGAGCCCGGGCGCGTTCTTTCGGGCAGGGGAGGGCCTCACCTCACGGGGCAAAGACCTGGTCGTCAGCATGAATGCCCACCGCGTCCTTGTCGACTTGGCCCACATCAACCCTAAGGGCTTCTGGGACGCTGTAGAGGTCCACGACGGGTCCGCGCCCCTCATCGTAACCCACACCGGCGTCGATGGTGTCTGCCCCCACTGGCGGAACCTCGACGATGCCCAGCTCGCGGCCATCGCAGACTCAGGTGGCACCATCGGCGTCATGTTCCACCAGGGCTTCTTGAAGCGGCGTGGCGGCCCCCGCGGCATCGACATGGTGATCGAACACTTGGCGCACATCGTGGACACTGTTGGCGAAGACCACGCCTCGATCGGGACCGACTATGACGGGGCCATCACACCGCCAGCGGGCTGTCGTGACGGGCTCGCTTATCCACGCCTCACTGAGGCGATGCTCCAACTCGGCTGGAGTGACACCCGCATCCAGAAGATCTTGGGGCTCAACGCCCTCCGAGTGCTCCGCGCTATCCGCCCCTGAGGCGCTCCGGTCTCAGGGAGCGAGCTCGCGGATCTTGGCGGGCTCTGCGACCCAATAAGCCACCTGCTCTAGGAAGCGCAGGGTGCTTGAGCGCAGCGCGCGGTTGCCGCGGTGGGTGCTCCTGTAGGCCCTTGCTGCCGCCGCAAACGGGAGCAAGCGACGGACGAACTCGACTTGCTGTGACGACAACGCCTGGCGATCCAGGTTCTTGATCAGCTCAGGTGCCGACATACTGACAATCGCCAGCGAAGAGCCAATCACGACTGCGCGCCCTTCACCGGACTTCTCGAGCGCGACCGCGATGCTCCGCTCCTGCCCCTGTGGCTGGGGAGGAGCGCTTGAGTCCAGGGCTGTGTTCGTCGCCACGCTCGGGAGCGTCACCGGGCTCACCCCCGGGCGACTCCACGCTAACGCCGTATCGCCCTCCGGCGACGTCGACTGCAATGTGCTCGCGAAGGGGAGGCTCAGGCCATAGAGCCCTGCGACGGTGGGGTGGAAGGGGGATGTGCGTGCGACCTCCGCGACCAAGGGCAGCAGGTCTCCAATCGTTGCGCCTCGATCCGGCGCCTTGAACTTCGCCAAGCTGGCCCGGTCTGCAAGCAGCGCGTCCGTGCGCCTCAAGCCAAGGTCGGCCAAGAGCTCAGCGTGCCCTGCCTCAATCGACATCAACTTTCCTGTCGAGGCGACCATACGTGCCCCGGGAAGCAGCATCACGACGCCCTTGCCTTGCTTCTTCAAGGCGAGGAGCCAGGCCCGTGTCTCGCTGTCCAACGGCTGTGTTGCCCCCACAAGGGCGACCACATCAACGCTGTCCGGCACCGGCTGTTTGGCGATCAAAGCGAGAGGCTGGATACCGTTCTCACCAAGCTCGGTCATCAACTCTTGGCGCACCTCATCGAAGGGCGCGAACACATCATTGAGGGCGGTCACCATCTCGTCGCCCCAGTCCGCGCCGCCTGGTGCCTTCGGCTTGGGCTCAACCCTCGGGCAGAACGCGCCACCTGTGCAGACGAAGCCGACGCGTAGGCGCCCCTCTTTCTTCGCATGCAGGCGCCACAGGCCCGCAGCGAGCGCGTGGTCGACGTGTGCCGCGCTACGAATCGCGGGGATCACCTCGCGCCGCACACCCAGGCGCACCACCGCTCCCACAAAGATCGGGACCCCAGTCTCCGTGCGCAAAATGTGTAGTCGCTCTTGCACGGCGCGCTCCTCAGAGAGCGCCATTCGCTTACCGAGGCGAACACTCGGGACCTCCATGGCCAGGCCCGTCACACGCTTGATCAGGCGCTCTGCGGCAGCTTCGGCTTCGTACTCGACGCCCCCCTGAAGGGTCACCAACGCGGGCTGATGCCGGTTCGTGTAGATGTCGATCTCGACACCGTCGCCGAGCGTGCGCACCGCCTCCAGCAACGTGGGCGGAACATCGTCCCGCTCCCGTGGTGCCTCTTTGGTCGCCGCACGACGCAAACCCTGCATCACGGGCTCAAGCCCCGGCGCTGGGGTGTCAGCCGCGCTCCGGCACCGCATCTCCTTGCACGACAGACCCATCGCGCAATCGCTATCCGACGAGCAGGGCCCGCCCTGACGTTCAAGCTGGACGCAGCTACTCGAGAAGAGCGCTACCGCGACGCAGGACATCAGAGCCGCGAAGCGTGACTGGAGACAGGGGCTCATGGCGTCACCTTACCCGCCACCTAGGGCCTCGTCTACGCCGACTCGAGATCAACCTCTCCCTTTCCGAGGCGAATCAGCTCAGGCTCACGCCCCGTAAAGTCTACGACACTGGAGGGCTCGGCGATCCTCCCCCCTTGATCCAGGATGACGCTTGGCTGACGAGCGAGCTGTTTGACGACCTCGACGGGGTCGATCGCGTCGTCCGACTCCCAGTTCGGCACACTGGACACGAGGATCGGACCGCCGAACTCCTCTAAGACCGCCAGCGCGATGGGATCATCTGGGATGCGAACTCCGATGCTCTTTCGTCCGCCGGTCGCCTGGCGTGGCAAGTCACGCGAGGCGTGCAAGAGCACCGTGTAGGCCCCTGGGAAATGCGAACGCATGAAGCGAAATGCTTCGTTGCTGACGGCGCGCGCGACCTTCCCGATCTCTTTGAGCGACCCGCACATGACGCTGCAGCGCTTTGTCTTCTCCATGCGCTTCGCCGCGTACAACGCCGCGACCGCGGAGTGATCCCAAGGGTCACACGCCAACGCATAGACACTGTCCGTCGGGAGGATCACGAGCTCGCCGCGGCGAAGTGCCTCAACCGCGGGCCCCACCAGCCACGTCTCTGGGTAGTCTGCGTCGAGAGAGACCACTTTCAAGGGCGCGCCTCCACCGTGAGGAGGAGCGCGCTGCGCAAGCCTGGAAGCGCTGTATGGTCATGAAGCGTCACCTCGACAGAGTGACAGACCCTGGACACACCACAAGGACGAACCGCAGTCGCCCCTCACGTTCTTGCCCGGAGCACGGAGAGCGCGCTGTGGTACCGGCGCCTCGCTGTCGAGGCCGAACACCCTCGCACGAGACCTTCGAAGGGGCGCTCGAAGAGCAGATGTTCAAGCACTAACCGACGCTCACGTCGTGGGATATGACGCAAGACATCACGCGCAACCAGCTCTCCCCATGGCCCCTTGGAGTGGATCGTGTCGCCCTCTAGCGGACGCTCACGCTCCGAGGTCCGATTGAAGCGCTCCCCGGCCCGGAAAATGGCGCCCCTCACCCATGGGTACGCATAGGTTGAGAAGCGCACGCTGCGGGTCGGATCGTAGGCCTGCAGCGCCTCTAGCAAGGCCATATCAGCTGTGGCGATGACGTCAGCCCGCTCCATCCTGGGGCAGAAGCGTCGGGCGAGCTTGAGCGCCACCCTGTGTGCCATTTGTCGTGCAGAAAGGAGGGCTTCCTCGCGATCGGTATATTGCGTCATGCACCACCCCAAAGCACGACGCATGCCAACTCCACGGAAACGCGCTCCCCCCCGAAACAAGGCGAAGGCCCCCTTCAGATGTGTGACAACCTGGGGTCCGAAGCCCTCAGCGCATCGGGCTTGATGACCCCGCCTGCGACAGGGTACGGTCCCGGCGCATGAACGCGAAACCGACATCACTCCTCTGTGGACTGCTCGCCATTGCGCTGGCCTTCACTCTCCAGTCCTGCATGGATGGCGCCCACACCGCGCACCAGGGAGCCCACGGCTACCCCTGTGACGCCCACGGGGACTGTGTGGCACCGTTGCTTTGCCTCGACGTCCCCGACGTGACCTTCCCCGTGTGCACCGGGAGTGCGCTCGAAGGAGAAGCCTGCTCAGAGGCGACTGCGTGCGCATGGATTCGTGATGATCGTGGCCTTCCACTCTCCTGTGTCGCGGCCGCCTGCGAGTTCCCTGCCGACGGAGACGCACCGTGACCCGAGTCCTGCTCTGCAACGACGATGGTATTGACGCGGCAGGGCTCGCGCTCCTTGAGCGCTGCGCTCGACGGGTGTTCGATGAGGTCATCGTCGTCGCCCCAGCCAGCGAGCAGAGCGGCGTCGGGATGGGCTTAACCCTCCACAGCCCGATGCGCTTCCATGCCCACGGAGAGGACCGCTGGTCCGTCACTGGCACACCAGCAGATTGCATGATCGCCGCCTTCTGCCATCTCCTCGGGGATCGCAGCGTGGACTTGGTCCTGTCGGGCATCAACCGAGGGGCGAACCTTGGGCACGACGTCTACTACTCGGGGACGGCTGCGGGCGCCCGTGAGGGCCTGATGCGGGGCGTCCCCGCCATCGCACTGAGCCTCGCAGGCCATGGCCGCTACCCATTTGAGGCCTACGACGGCCTAGTCACACACCTGCTTAAGTGGGCCGCGACGCGCCCAGCGAGTGCGCACCACATGCTGAACATCAACATCCCGACCGCCCAGGTCAGCACGGCGGAGGAGCACATCTGCTTCCAGGGAGCCCCAGCAATTCGTGGCCTCAAGGTCACGCGCCTCGGTGAGCGCTCCTACGACAATGCGCTGGTCATCCGAGAGGACCCCCGTGGTCAGTCTTACTTCTGGATCGGGGGCTCATTCCCCGAGATGGGTGACGCCCCGGGTACGGATTGCCGGGCCATCGCGGACGGCTACGTCTCCGTGACCCCTATCCAGCTCGACACAACGGCCCACACAGCGATAGATGATCTTAGCACCCACTGGCAGCACTGGAATGAGGAGCGGTAACGATGGCAGAAGCGACCCTGAGACGATTGACCCTGGACGTGCCTGACTTCCCGAAGCCTGGCATCGTCTTCAAGGACATCACCCCCGTGCTCGAAGACCCCGCGGCCTTCAAAGAGGTCATCGACGCCATCGCCTCTCACTGGGCAGATCGAGGCATTACTCGGCTCGTAGGCATCGAATCCCGAGGCTTCATCTTCGGCTCGGCGCTGGCCTACGCGATGGACTTGGGCCTGACCCTCGTCCGCAAGCCAGGCAAGCTGCCACGCGAGACGCGCTCCGTGAGCTATGAGCTGGAGTACGGCAGCGACAACCTCGAGATCCACGTGGACGCTGTGGGGCCCGCCGACCGTGTCCTGATCGTCGATGACGTCCTCGCGACCGGTGGCACGGCGGAGGCCGTCTGTACGCTCATCGCCGGGACCGGCGCGACCGTCGCAGGGCTTGCATTCGCCCTAGAGCTGGGCTTCTTGCCTGGTCGAGACCGTCTGCCCGAGGGTGCCGAGGTCCAGAGCTTGATGATCGTCTGAGGCGCCTCAGGTGACCTGGGAGCCGCTCGGTACCTCAGGTGACCTGGGAGCCGCTCGGTGCCTCAGCACCAGGTCGCAACAGCGCGATGCCACCCTCAGGCGTCTCTGTCGTGAGGATCATCCCTTCGGACGCGATCTTGAAGATCTTCCGTGGTGCGAGGTTTGCCACGATGATGACCTGAGTGCCGACAACGGCGTCCGGGTCGACATGCTTAGCCACGCCACTGACGACTTGGCGCTGCGACTCACCGACCTCTAACTGAAAGCGCAGCAGCTTCTCTGAGCCCTCGACGCGTGCGCAGGCGAGGACCGTAGCGACACGCAGGTCGACCTTCAGGAAGTCGTCAAACGCGATGGTCGACGCGCCACCTTCGGGCGCCTTAGGAGCAGGAGCAGCCTTCTTCTTTGGCGTCGGTGTCTTCGCCGGAGGCTCCTCTTCCTTGGGCATCTCCGCGCGGGGGAAGAGCCCCTTCTCCAACGTGATCGGGCTCCCCGGCACAAGCTGGCCCCAGGAGAGGTCCGCCAAGGTCTCAGGTGCCTCGCAGCCGCCCATCTTATCGAGCAGTTCGGCCATCTTCTGTGGCATCACGGGCGTCAGTAGCACGGCAGCATGTCGTAAGCCCTCCATCACCGTGTAAAGCGACCGGGCGGCAGCGGCTGGGTCGGTCTTCACCGACTTAAAGGGCGCCGTGTCTGTCATATATTTATTGAGGCGACGCACAAGCTGCATCGTCTCCTCAATCGCCTCGTGAAGACGGAGCTCGCGCACCAAGGTGGGCACGGCCGCGACGAGCGCGGTGACTTGGGCGAGGATCGGTGCCTCCTCATCTCCCAGCTCACCCGGCTCGGGCACCTTGCCGTCGAAATAGCGGCCCACCAGGCCGGCAGCGCGGCGTGCCAAGTTTCCGAGATCGTTTGCCAAGTCCGAATTGTTCCGGCGGACCAGCGCAGCTTCACTGAAATTCGAGTCGAGGCCGAGCACCATGTCCCGCAGCAAGAAGTAGCGGAGGACGTCGGCCCCGTAGACATCTTTCATGTCCAGTGGGCTCACCACGTTGCCCAAGCTCTTGGACATCTTCTTGTCCTCTTGGAGCCACCAGCCTGTCGCGATGATCCGCTTGGGCAGCGAGACCCCTAAGGCGAGCAGCATCGTCGTCCAGTAGACCGAGTGAGTCGTCAGGATGTCCTTGCCGATGAAGTGCTCGGCGTAGGGCCACCAGCGCTCAAACCGCGAGTCCTCATCCCCGTAACCAAGCGCGCTGATGTAGTTCAGAAGCGCATCAAACCAGACGTAGGTCACGTAGTCCGAGTCGAAGGGTAGCTCGATCCCCCAGGTCAATCGCGCCTTTGGCCGCGACACGCAAAGGTCCTCAAGGCCCTTATCTAGGAAGCCCAGGACTTCGTTGGCGCGCGCCGGCGGGTGGATAAACCCTGGGTTCGTCGTGATGTGCTCTCGCAGACGCTCGCCATATTTGGACATGCGGAAGAAATAGTTCCGCTCCGTAATCTTCTGGACCGGCTGACCGGTGTCGGGGCAACACCCGTCGACGAGGTCCTTCTCGGTCCAGAACCGCTCTGCGGAGGTCGAGTACCACCCTTCGTAATCCTTCGCGTAGATGTCGCCATCATCGAAGAGCTGCTGAAGGGCTGCCTTCACCACCCGTGAGTGGCGTGGCTCTGTCGTACGGATGAAGTCGTCGTGCTCAATGTGGAGCGTCGGCCAGAGGTCTCTGAAGGCCTTGCTGTAGGTGTCGACATGCTCTTGTGGCGACACGCCGCCCTTGTCCGCGGCCTCTTGCACCTTCTGTCCGTGCTCATCCGTCCCGGTCAGGAAGTACACCTCTTCACCAAAGAGCCTCCGGTACCTTGCCACCGTGTCTGTGGCCACAGTGCAGTACGCATGCCCAATGTGGGGGCGAGCGTTCAGGTAATAAATCGGCGTCGTGACGTAACAGCGTTGCGGCTCGGACATCAATGGCTCCTCGACTCCCAGACGGGGGACGGAATAGACCGCACTACACACCCTGTCAATCGTTGACCCACCTCCACAGTGGCGTTGACGACCCGCTGTAATCTCACTATCAACGATGCATGCAGATGCCTCTGATAGCGGTGAGCCCGAACTCCTTCCCTGCGGAAGACCGCCGGTTCTATAAGCACAAAGAGCTGGAGTACGGAGACACCAGCATCGCTGTGGCGCTCCGAAAGGCTCACGCCCTCTCTTCGATGGTCTACAGAGCTGGGGCCGACACAGATGAAGAGATGGCCAACTTGGCGGCGGCCTATATGCCGCGCTTTCAAGGCCTCGTCCTGACTGGTGGCGCCGATCTCAGCCCGCTGAGTTATGGCGAGACAGCGCTCAACGAGGCGTGGCGTGGTGACCGGCAACGGGATCGCTGGGAGATGGCCCTCTATCACGCCGCAATCTCTCTTGAGCTGCCCGTCTTAGGGATATGCCGCGGTGCCCAGCTCTTGAACGTGGCCGAGGGGGGGACGCTCTGGCAGGACCTGCCGAGTCTGCGCCCCGACACCAATGTGCACCGAAGCCAAGAGCTCTACTGCCAACTCACCCACGGAATTCGCCTGGCTGAGGGGACACGCATCGCTGCGCTCTTTGAGGATGATGTGCGTACCGTGAACACGGTGCATCACCAGGGCCTTCGGGAAGTCCCAGACTGCTTCACCGAGACCGCCTGGGCCCCCGATGGGGTCATCGAGGCCATCGAGCGAGCCGGGAGCCCATGGGTCCTGGGGGTTCAATGGCACCCAGAGTGGATGCCTGACGCACCGACCCAGCAGCGCATCTTCGCGGCCTTCGTGGCCGAGGCGAACAAGGTCGGCCGTGAAGGGTAGGGCGGCAGCCTTCGCCTGCCTCATGGCTGCGATGCTCACCGGCTGTGTCGCCGCCGATCCCGCCGAAGGCACCGCCCCCAGCGTGCGACCGCTCCCCCCCGGGGACGCGCTGCCGGTTCAGTTGGACGCCATGCTCTATGGCAGCGCGCAGACATGCCGGGTAGACGCCGAGTGCCCTGGTCGGGTGTGCTACTACGGCGCGTGCATCGGGCTCCTCGTCGTCGATCAGCGCTGGATGCAGGCGGCTATCACCGAGCGCGTCGTCGCTGCAGTCACCGAGAGAGAGGCGCTTCGCCCGCGCGTTATCGCCCACTTGGACCGTATCCTTGCTCAATCCGAGGCCGACCTCGCATTTCGCGCGCGGGCACTGCTCCCCCTTGAGCGCCTCGGAGCGAACGCGTCTCTGGAGCGCGCTCTAGAGGACCCTGACGAGCGGCTCCAAGCCACGGCAGCCATGGGCCTGATGCGCTTGGGCTCGGAGAAGGGGCTTCCACTCACTAAGGCGCTCACTGAGCACTCCCTGCCGGCCGTCTCGACGGAGGCCATCCGCGCGCTGGGGTCGAGTAAGCTCCCAGCCGCGCTGACGACGCTCTTGAGGCACCTCAACGCAGATCTCGATCCGATGCTCTTGCGAGCCACCCTGAACGCCCTGGCAGCGCATGGGGATCCCCGCTCGATGCGACCGCTCCTCGACTGGCTCGATGACGCACCCGAGTACCTCCATCATGAGATTCTTGCTACGATGAGAGCGATCTCGGGCGAGACGATCGGCAACGACGTCGGCGCTTGGCGACGCTGGTTCACAGCGCACCCCCCTCCTCACCCCCCGGCTTACACCCTCCGCGTGTTCGCCGCTGACGATGACCTTGGGCTCCCGACACCATGACTGAAAACAGATTAAAGAGCCGCACAGGTACCCGGACGACAATCGGCGACGGGTCACGCCACCTAGGCCCAACCGCAGTGCGCCCCGAGGACCTCCGAGGGGACAGCGACGTCCTCAGCGATTTGAACGTCTTTCAGTACGTTCAAAGCTATCGCCTCATCTGCCAAATCGCTCAAGGGGGCATGGGCAAAGTGTACTTGGCCGAGTCCCTCGGGGTCTCGGGCTTCACGAAGACGGTGGGGATCAAGACCATTCGCCGTGAGCTCATCGACAGTCGGATGTTCAGGGACCTCTTCATCGATGAGGCCAAGCTCGTGGCCGACCTCGTCCATGAGAACATCCAGCAGGTCTATGGCTTGGTCGACATGGCCGGATCCTTCGCCATTGAGATGGAGTGGGTCCATGGCGTCACCTTCGAGGACATCAACACGCGCCTCGACGAGCGCGACGAATACCTTCCCCCAGAGCTCGCCGTCTTCCTAGTGAGCCGCGTAGCACGCGCCCTCGCATACGCACATGACAAGCGTGATCGTCTTGGCCAGCCGATGCAAATCGTGCATCGAGATGTGAGCCCTGTGAACATCTTCGCGAGTTGGCAAGGCGTGGTGAAGCTGGCGGACTTCGGTATCGCGAAGACGCTCGACGTGGACGCGAACATCCAAGACCAACAAATCATGGGCAAGGTCCCCTACATGTCTCCCGAGCAAGCGAGAGGGGAAGACACGGACGCACGTACGGACATCTTCGCATTAGGGCTCGTGCTCTTCGAGATGCTCACTGGAGAGCAGGTCTACCCTGTCGAGGACGTCGACGAGGTCATCGCGCTCCATAAAACAAAGAGGCTCCCGTCGCCGAGGGAGTGGAACCCGGCCATCCCGGCCAGCATCGATGCTGTGCTGACGCGCCTCTGCGAGCCCGACAAGTCAAAGCGCTACCAGACCGCCGCAGAGGTCGTGAAGGACCTTGAGGTGTTCATGTACAGCGGTGGATACGGGCCCACAAATGAGCGCCTCGCCGAGTACCTCAACCACTTGTTCCCCGAGGTCGATAAGCAGCGCCTCTTGCCGGAAGAGGTCATCCGCCCTCGTTGACCTCCAGGCGCAGGAGCGCCTCCTCCAGGGTGATGTCGCTGACCAGGACCCTCTTCCTGCGGCCTGCCGCGCCTGAGACGACGCTGATGTCGCCCTTCGACACACCGAGACGCTCGGCCAAATACCGAAGGAGCGCCTCGTTCGCTTTCCCGTCCACGGGGGGCGCGCGCAAGGCGACCTTGAGGCGTCCATCATAGAGCCCCGTCACGGCCGTACGGCTCGCTCGAGGCTGCGCGTGGACCGCGATCAAGACCCCGTCGGGGTGGGCAATGAGCGCCCGCTCAGGGGCCTCCTCTCGCGAACCAGTGCCTATCGGAAGAGCTCTGAGATCGACTCGCCGTCATGGATGCGTCGGATCGCTTTAGCGAAGAGCTGCGCTGTCCCGAGGACCTTGAGCTTGCTCGACACCTTGTCACCGAGTGGGATCGTGTCCGTACAGACCAGCTCCTCGATGACCGAAGCGTTCAAGCGATCCATGGCCTCGCCAGCCAAGACAGCATGCGTAAAGGCTGCTGTGACCGACTTCGCGCCCTTCTCCTTGAGGTAGACAGCGGCCTCGATCAACGTGCGGCCCGTGGAGACCTCATCGTCGACGATGATCGCGTGCTTGCCATCGACCTCGCCGATCAGGTGAGCAGGCTTGGGCTTCTCTGAGTCGTCGTAGCGGCGCTTGTCGATGATGGCCATCGGCAAGTTCAGGCGATTGGCGTAACCGCCAACCTCTTTGGCTTCACCTGCGTCACCTGCCACCAAGACAGCGTCCGAGAGGTCACGCTTGCGCAGATAATCCGCCAACAATGGCGTCGCCTGCAGATGATCCACAGGGATTCGGAAGAAGCCCGCTATCTGGGCGGCGTGGAGGTCCATCGTCACGACGCGATCTGCACCAGCCGTCTGCAAGAGGTCCGCCATCAAGCGCGCCGTGATCGAGATACGCGGCTTATCCTTCTTGTCCGAGCGGACGTAAGGGAAGTACGGGACCACTGCGGTCACGCGACCGGCCGAGGCGTGCTTGAGCGCATCAATTGTGATCAACAGCTCAATGATACCCGCGTGGATGGGCGGGCATGAGGTCTGAACGACAAAGACATCCGCACCACGGACGTTCTCGTTGATCTTGACCATCAAGTTCTCGTTCGAGAACTGAATCACTTCCTTCTTGCCCAGAGGGACGTCGAGGAAGCGACAGATCTCCTCTGTCAACCCGGGGTGAGAGCGACCTGCGAAGATCTTCATGACTCCGTTCACGACGACCACCTCTCCTTCAAAGGTTGGGAACGCCTGCCGTGTTAACGACCGAGTCGGTCCCTGTCAACGGTCCATCTCCGACTCACAACAACGACTCTCGATGCATCAGCGTTGACTTCAAGCAGTCACGCCTTTAGATAAGCGCCGAAGCGCTCACGCGTTTCTATGTGTCACCGCGCGCTGCAGGTGCCTTTGGGTCGCAACGACGATCAAAAGAGGACACGCCCCCCGACTTGAGATCATGTAGGAGCCTCGAATGAACATTCACGAGCATCAGGCCAAGGCACTCTTGCGCGAGTACGGTATCCCCGTGCCCCGCGGCGAGGTCGCTTATTCAGCAGACGAGGCGACGAAAGGCGCCGAGGCACTTGGCGGGGACCTCTGGGTCGTCAAGGCACAGATCCACGCAGGCGGCCGCGGCAAAGCAGGCGGCGTCAAGCTTGCTCGGAGCGTCAGCGAGGTCGGCGAGTACGCAGAGTCACTCCTCGGGGCGACCCTCGTGACCCACCAGACTGGCCCCGCAGGCAAGCTCGTCGGTCGCATCTACGTGGAGGAGGGCTGCGACATCGCTCGCGAGCTCTACTTGGGCGTCGTCGTCGACCGCGTCACCTCCAGCGTCGGCTTCATGCTCTCCACCGAGGGTGGCATGGAGATCGAGACCGTCGCCGAAGAGACCCCTGAGCTCATCGCGCGCTTCGAGGCGCACCCTGGTGTAGGTCTTCAGGACTTCCAAGTGCGTCGCGCCTGCGAGCAGCTCGGCCTCAGCCCGAAAGAGGCACGTCGCCTGACAGGGTTCGCTCGCAAGCTCTACACAGCCTTCACTGAGCTGGACTGCAGCATGGCCGAGATCAACCCGCTGGTGATCACGGGCAGCGGCGACTTCATCGCCCTCGACGCGAAGATGTCCTTCGACTCCAACGCCAGCTTCCGGCACAAGGCCTTGGAAGAGCTCCGTGACCTCTCAGAGGAGGAGCCCTCCGAGATCGCCGCGGCCGCCTACGACTTGAGCTACATCAAGCTCGACGGGAACATCGGCTGCCTCGTTAACGGTGCCGGCCTCGCCATGGCGACAATGGACATCTTGAAGCACTTCGGTGGCCAACCCGCCAACTTCTTGGACGTGGGTGGCTCAGCGACCACCGAGCGCGTCACAGAGGCGTTCCGCATCCTGATGGGTGACGAGGTCAAGGCGATCTTCGTCAACATCTTCGGCGGCATCATGAAGTGCGACACCCTCGCGGACGGCCTGGTCGCCGCGACTAAGACGCTGTCGATGAACATCCCGCTCATCGTCCGCCTCGAGGGGACCAACGTCGACCTCGGTAAGAAGATCCTCGCCGACAGCGGCTTGGACATCACGAACGTCACCACGATGGCCGAGGGCGCCCGCGAAGCGGTCGCCGCGGCAGCCCGATAGGAGAGCACGATGGCGATCTTCGTCGATAACAACACCCGCGTAGTGGTCCAAGGCATCACCGGCTCAGCCGGCGCCTTCCACACCCGTCAAATGATCGAGTACGGCACGCAAGTCGTCGCCGGCTGCACCCCCGGCCGAGGGGGTCAGAACCTGGACGATGTCCCGGTCTTTGACACCGTCGCCGCTGCGGTTGAGCAGCGAGGCGCCAACGCCTCGGTCATCTACGTGCCTCCGCCCTTCGCGGCGGACGCGATCATGGAGGCCGCGGATGCAGGGGTCACCCTGATCGTGGCCATCACCGAGGGCATCCCCGTCCTCGACATGATGCGCGCGAAGCATTACCTCAAGAGCTTCCCTGACGTTCGCCTTATCGGACCGAACTGCCCAGGTGTGATTAGCCCAGGTAAGTGCAAGATCGGCATCATGCCGGGTCACATCCATAAAGAGGGCAAGGTCGGCGTCGTGAGTCGCTCCGGCACGCTCACCTACGAGGTCGTCGGGCAGCTCCGAGACTTAGGCATCGGCCAGTCTACCTGCGTCGGCATCGGTGGAGATCCGATCAACGGCACTAACTTCATCGACTGCCTCGCGGCCTTCGAGGAGGACCCCCAAACAGAGGGTGTCGTGATGATCGGTGAGATCGGCGGGACCGCTGAGGAAGAAGCCGCTGCGTGGATCAAGGCCAACTTCACGAAGCCTATCGCCTCGTTCATTGCAGGCGTCACAGCCCCTCCAGGGAAGCGCATGGGCCATGCAGGCGCCATCATCTCTGGCGGTAAAGGCACGGCGGCAGAGAAGATCGCTGCGCTCGAAGATGCCGGCGTAGGTGTCGCCCCCAACCCCTCTGAGATGGCGTCGACCCTCGCCGCACGTCTCTAAGCTCAACCTCAACACACTCCCCTTTACCCACCAAGGCTGATACGCGCGACGAGCCGGATCCCCCGGCACTCCACGTCAACCGCGAACAGCCCCACACTTATAGGATTGAATCATGTCCACCGAACGCACCCTCGCCATCATCAAGCCTGACGCCGTCCGCGCTGGTAACGCCGGAAAAATCATCACCATGATCGAGGACGCTGGCTTCACCATCGCCAACATGAAGAAGACCCGCCTCAGCGGCGACCAGGCTGGCGGCTTTTACTACGTGCACAAAGAGCGCCCCTTCTTCGGTGAGCTCGTCGAGTTCATGACGTCAGGCCCTGTCGTCCTGATGGTCCTTGAGCGCGAGAACGCCATCCAGACCTGGCGCGACCTGATGGGCCCGACCGACTCGACCAAGGCCGGCCCTGACACCGTGCGCGGCCAGTTCGGCACGGACATTGGCTCGAACGCCTCCCACGGCTCAGATGCACCGGAGACGGCAGCTTTTGAGACCGCCTACTTCTTCAGCTGCTTCGAGCGGCTGTAGGACACCTGGCACCTCTGATGACGCAGAGCGCCGCCCAGATGACGCCCCCCGCTGGGGTGGACATCAAGAGCTTGTCTCGAGAAGGGCTGCGCTCATGGATCGCCGAGGAGCTCGGAGAGCGAGCCTTCCGTGGTGACCAGCTCTTTCGCTGGTTGCACGGGAGGTGCGCGCGCGACTTCGAGGGGATGACGGATCTCTCCAAGGCGTTCCGGCTCAAGCTCCAAGAGGTCGCTCATATCGGCGGGCTCGAGCTCGACGAGGTGATGGTCGCCAAAGACGGCACACGTAAACTGCTGCTGCGCACATGGGACGGCCACCGCATCGAGACCGTCGTGATGCCCATGGGCGATCGCATCACTCAGTGCATCTCAAGCCAGGTCGGCTGTAAGATCGGCTGCGACTTCTGCCTGACAGCGCGGATGACAAAGCGACGCGACCTCACGGCTGCAGAGATCGTCGACCAGGTCCTCTGGGGCGCGCGTATTGTCTCTGCTCCTGAGGCCGAGGATATGCCTGGCAATCGGGTCGGCAACCTCGTCTACATGGGGATGGGTGAGCCCCTAGACAACTTCGACGCCGTGTTGGAGTCCATCCGCATCCTGATGGATGATAGCGGCCAAAACTATGCAGGCCGGCGCATCACGGTCTCGACCAGCGGCCTCGCAGCACGGATTCCCGAGCTCGGCCACGCGGTCCCAGTCAACCTCGCGCTGAGCCTTAACGCCAGCAACGACGAAGTGCGCAATCGGCTGATCCCGATCAACAGAAAGTGGGACATCGCCAAGCTCATTGAGGCGCTGGAGGCGTTCCCCTTGCCCCCGCGGCGCCGCATCACCGTCGAGTACGTCCTGCTAGCCGGCGTCAACGATACGCTGGAAGATGCGCGCCGTCTGAAGGGTTTACTTCGCAACCTTCGCGGGAAAATCAAGGTCAACCTCATCCCCTTCAACCCTTGGCCAGGCGCCCCCTATGGCAGACCAGACCCCGAGCATGTCGACGCGTTTGGGAGCCTGCTCCGCTCGGCACGATTCCACGTGACCGTGCGTTACTCTAAGGGCGATGACATTGGCGCTGCATGCGGCCAACTCGACGGTGCCATCGCAGCTTAAGGCCGACGACTCAGGAGCCAACATGACGGAAATCGCCAAGGTCTCCGATGACAGCGCCCGCCTCGCGCTGCTCGAGCAACTGAAGACGGCCTCTGCACCGTTCACCGTCAGCGAGATGGTCGCCCGCAGCGGGCTGCCACCCGCGGAGACCGAGCGCCACCTGAACGTGCTCGTGCGCGAATACGAGTCCTCGCTCGACGTCACCGAAGATGGTGATCTGATCTATCGATTCGATCCCGCCCTCGTCGCCCGTGAAGACGTCGTCAAAGCCGACAAGTGGCGACGGCGGCGCGCGCGCCTGAAGTCCTTCTTTGTGGGGTTCTTCAAAGCGTGGACGGTCGCGATGGTCGTGGTCTACACCGTCATCTATGTCTGCCTCATCATCGCGGCGATCGTCGCAGCCTCGTCACAGAACAACGATCGCCGTCGCAGCGGGCCCAGCTTTGGCGGCTCACTCTTCAGGCACATGATGTTCTGGCACTGGTTTGACACGTGGCGTTGGCGCTCACATCGCCGCGCTGTGTACGTGGTCGACCAGCGAATCTACCGTGGAGAGGACCTCTATCGCCTAGACGCTCGCCCGCAATTCGCCACCAAGGACGACCCGAGCAAACCCACCCTCGTGGACCGCACCTGGTACCACCTCTTCGGCTCCGAAGGCATCAAGCGCACCCCCCTTGAGGAGGAGAAAGAGCTGCTGACCTTCATCCGCGCGAAGAAGGGCATCATCACTAACGCTGATATCATGGCGCTGTTGGGGCTGACATACGACGAAGCGGACGCAGTCGGCACACGCCTCGTCGCTACGTATGACGGTGAGCTCGACATCACAGATGACGCCATCGCCATCTACCGCTTCCCCAACCTCCTCACCTCGGTGAGCGAGGACGCTCAGGACAACTTGAACGCCTTGGTCAAGAAGCAGGAAGCGCGGCTCAGCTACACGTGGACCATCCGTGAGCGCCTACATAAGCTGCGGACTTCATCGGCTGGTGTGGTGCCCTGGTTGAACCTCTTCAACCTCATCCTTGCGGGCGTCACCTACACCACGCTGATGCCCACGCTCGGCCTCTCGGGGCCGCTGGCGACCTTCGGGCTCGTCGTGTTCCCAGGCCTCTACAGCACGCTCTTCTTCGGGCTCGGGATACGCCGCTGGTTCCGCGACCTGAGGACCAAGAAGGACTACGCGCGCCAAAACATGCGCCTCGGGATCTATCGCCTCCTCTTTAACCGCAAGCGACCGATCAGGATCCCCGGAGATGAGCGCGCCATCGCGGATGCAGAGCTCGGCTCCTGGAGCGCGAAAGAGCTCTCGGACGCGGCCGCCCAAATCGCCGAGGACATCCGCGGCGATGTCGACTTCGACAACGACCGCTGTGTCATCCGTGGAGACCGCGTCCTCGCCGAGATGAACGCGGCAGACAAAGCACGTCGACACTCGGACGCCAGCGCCTCACTCGGCCGAACCATCTTCAGCTCGAGTAACCCTGCGCTGGATGAACCCACCTCCGCGGAGGTGGAGTTGAACGCGCAAATCGCTGCCCTCAACACCGCCTCTGGCGAAGAGACCGCGCATGTGTCCGAGGAAGAGAACGAGCTCAACGCCTGATGCCCGTGGCACCTAGGCGTTAACGCTCACCGCGTAGCCACGCGTCAGCGGCGTCGTCAAGCACAGGGTTTCGGACGTCCCCCCGCGCGATGACCTCCCCATCGCCAAAGCGGTGCCGCTGCCAATCCAGAGGGAGCATCAGCTCACGCTCTTCGTCGAAGTACTGCCCGAAGTGCCAGTCGAGGAAGTCGAGGCAGAGGTCGACGGTGTCCATCATGGACTCGCTCTCGTCCTCGGGGATCGCCTTCGCGCAGCACGTCTCGTATCGGAAGGTGCGATCGTGCCGCTCCAATACGACGACGACCACCACGCTGCCCTCTTCAAGCCTGCCGCTGACGGAGAAGCGCTCCTCGCGCAGCATTCGTCCGTAACGGGTGGTGAGCGCATCCACGATGCGCCGAGACTGTTCCAGATCGATAATCGGGTGTGCCATGCCCCGAGAGTAGACACGAGCGACGCGCAGAATCAACGGGGATTAGGCCACACGGTCAAGGTGCTGCAGCACGCGTACCATCACCTCATCTGGCGAACAGGAGACGATGTTCACCCCCGCAGGCTTCAAGGCCGCCTCGACCGCGGCCAGGCTGTGGCGCGCTTGCAGCCTCGTCACAGCCTCCAAAGCCTCACCGAGCTCGGTGTCATGTGCCGGTATCGACTCGACGACGAAGCCCGGATCTGCAGGGCTCAAGACCACGATATTGTGCCGACTTCGCCGCGCACCGAGGGCCGCTCGACGGAGGGCGGTGACGTCCTCCACCGCCTGCAAGTCTGAGAAGACGATCATCGTGTGGGGTCCCCCGCCACTGCGCAGCACGAACTGCACCGCTGCCTCGAACCCGTGAGCCTGTGCGTCTTGACGCGTCGCGGGATCGAGCTGCAAGGGTATCCCGGAGTGACGGCAAAACGCGCGGTAACTCGCGTGCCGCTCACCGCGAGCATAGTCCTCCACGGGCAACACGAACCGACCACCCGGACGGCCACTTCGATGCCGCTCCAGGTGCTCCGTGACCGCCTCGTGCAAGCCGCGGTCATCGACGAAGAAGCTTGCGTCAGAGTTCCCGACGTCATTGCTCCATGGCAGGTTAAACGTACGCTGCTCCTGGGCATCAAACCACTGCGCGACGCTCTCCAAAAGCTCCCTCTCAGTCAGCTCCGTACGGTCCTCGTGCAGGAGATGGTGAGACTCGAGCAAGACCTCTAAGATCCTAGCGCCTTGCCCCCGACCACGGCGAGGTGCGACCGCCGCCCTCACGCGATCATCGTACAGCAACACGCCGACCCTATCGCCGCGAGCGGACAGACTACTAGAGAGGCTGAACGCGACCTCGAGAGCAAAATCAATACGAGCGCTCCCAGGGCTGCCCCAAAACATGCTCGGCGACACATCGACCAGGAGCCACGCGCTGACCATCGTGTCCGACTCAAACTCTCGAGTCACCAGGCGACCACGACGCGCCGAGGCCGCCCAGGCGATGTGACGATATGAATCGCCCGGCAGGTGATCGCGCAGCTCTCGGAGTTCCAGCCCAAACCCACGCCTCCGAGAGCGCCCCATCCCAGCGCGCTCCTGCTGCGAAGGCCTTGTAGATCGCAAGCGCACACCTCGGGTCAAGGCGAAGCGGCGAGGCAAGAGCGTCACGGTCTCGCTGACCGGTAGCCATGCGTTCACGCACACCACCCCCCCAGCGACCTTCGTCGCAAGGTGTCCACCCTGGATCCAACCGTACCCCACGCGCTGACCGTGCAGTCGTGCAGAAAAGCCGGTCACCGTGCGAGACACCTGCGCTGTCACGCCACCTTCGCACCTTAGCGCAAGCGAGGGCTCCAGGAGCGTCGCGCAAGCGCCACCCTCAAGCCGAAGGGCGATCTCAAGAGCGTCATCCACATTGAGGCGAAGGGGGGCAGCCGCCTCCTCCAACGCAAGCGTCAGCTCGCCCCGGCGCACCTGATGAAGCACACTCCGACCCTTGGCGACGGCCCACAGCAACACGACGATCGCGCTCAGGCTCCACACCATGATCAGTGGCTGCCCGACGGCCAAGCCGACGATCGCCAATGTGACGGCCGTACCCGCGAGCCAACGCCCCGGGCCCGCTAGCCGGAGTGCCCTCCGCTCCTGGGTACCAAGAGGCTCAGCCACCGCTTGCGTAGGGGACGCGAGTCAGGATGTCATCGACGATCCCCGTCACGGAGACCCGGTCGAGCTCCGCTTCTGGGGTCAAGATCAGGCGATGACAAAGGATCGGGTGCGCCAAGGCCCTGAGATCATCGGGTAACACGTGGCCTCGCCCCATCAAAAGTGCGCGCACCTTGGCACAGGCCATGAGCCCCAGCGATGCCCGTGGGCTCGCCCCAAGCAGGACCGAGGCATGATGACGCGTCTCTTGAACCAGTCGAACGATGTAGTCGAGAAGATCCGCTGCGATGTGGACCCCCTCAGCGCTGTTGGCGAACTCCAAGATGTCCGCCGATGCGAGGACCTGCTCAACGTTCGCGACCGGCTCGTTGTAGGTGTCCAAGATGCGCCGCTCCTGAGCGAAATCCGGATACTCGAGCGTCATGCGGAACGTAAACCGGTCCACTTGAGCCTCGGGGAGCGCGTAGACGCCTTCCTGCTCGATTGGGTTCTGGGTCGCGAGGACGATAAAAGGGGAGGGCAGGGGCTCTGTCGTCCCCTCGATCGTGACTTGATTCTCCTGCATCGCCTCAAGGAGGGCGCTCTGCGTCTTCGCAGGGGCACGGTTAATCTCGTCTCCCAAGACCACCTGCGAGAAGAGTGGACCTTTCCGCAGCGAGAACGCGTTGTCCTTCAGGCTGAGGACATTGGTCCCGGTGATGTCCGCGGGGAGCAAGTCCGGGGTAAATTGGATGCGAGAGAACGCACAACCAAGGGTCTGCGCGAAGGCCTTCACGAGCGTCGTCTTCGCGATCCCAGGCACCCCCTCTAGGAGGACATGCCCACGGGCGAAGAGCGCGATAAGCAGCAACTCCACGGTCGTCTCTCTGCCGACGTAGACCTTGGCGATCTCGACCTGAACTCTTCGATAGATCTCTGCTGCCTTCCGAGTCTCTTCCTCGGTAGGCGCACGTCTTATTGCCCCGTGCTCCATCCTGTCTCCATCCTCTCGCCTAAGAAGAGGGCCTGGTCACCGCTGAGGGATCACCTTCAGGCCATGCTGGGGGCGCTGCCGCCCCCTCCTCCATGTACGCTCCTACCGCGCGGATATCTTGCAGCAGGCTCATGAATCGCTCAGCGCTCACAGGCGCAGAGTCGGCTTGGCGAACGCTATCTGCCTCCTGTTGAATGCGCAACACCGCGGCCTTCGCTGCCTTCCACCTCCGACCGTCTTCTGGGCCAGTCGTCCGCGGTCCTCGCAGCAAGAGCTGGCGGAGCTTAACCTCGGGAAGTTCGCGCAGAAGTGTCTCTACGGGCTCGAGGAAGTCAGCCTCGTCCTGCTCCTGAATCAATGCGACGGATTCGTGACGCTGAGGTGACACCTGGGCAGTGAGCACGGGGCGCGTCGCCTCCACAAGGCGACGACCACCTAAGAGGAGCTGTGCGAGCAAGGCGACCGTGATGAAGACCGCGAGCAACACCAACACAAAGGGCCCCGGCGACGTCCCCAGCTGCCGGTCAACCGCTCCAAGCGCGCGGTTCAGGAGCCCCACCGACTCATCCAGTACACGTGGCAACGCCCCGAACCTCCCCAGTCCTGAACGGTAACGCCCCGCTATCCGAGTGCCCGGTGTGACCAGGCTGACTTCGCAAGGATCGCTGAGGCAGTAATAGCGCATCATGTTCGCAGCCAGCTGCTTGTTCCCATAGAAGCGGCGCAACATCGCGTTGATGAACATGCTGGGGTCACCGATAGCGAGCACCGCACCCTCGCCCAACCGGACCTCTTGAATCAGGCCTTGCCTCGCCCCTCCAGCAGCCAGGATCACCTCGCCGGCCCCAGACAAGACGACCCCGTGATTCGCAACAACCTCATCGACGTTGAAGAAAAGGAAGTGCTCCTCTTCTACGCCGAGTATCGGGATGTTCGCGCGCTCACGGTAGACCTTTGCACCATCTGTCGCGCCCACATCCCCAGAGAGCGGCTTACGCGCCAACCCTATCGCACTGAGGAAGCGGTCTCCTGTGCCGACATCGTCCGCGACGATGAGGTGACCGCCTTCCCTCACAAACACGAGCAAGTCTTCGACGGGCATCGGCTGAGATGGATACACCCACAACAGGACGTCATCGGGCCTCAGCTTCCCGAGATCGAGCGTCTCCAGGCGGTTCACTTGCACCCGCGCTTCGGCCCCGGTCGTCTCCAGATAGCCGATTCCGTTCCAATCCTCCTCAGACGCACTGTAGTCTTCAGCCGACACCGAGGAGGTGACGAGGCAGAGCAGTAAGCTGAGGAATAGCCGGCTCATGCGTCCCCCTCATGGGTCCCGCTGAGTCGCTCCGCCATGCGCACATCATCAAGCGTCTCGGGATCCGGCTTGAACCACGTGCGCTCAACGAGAACCTTGAGATCTTGAACCATGTCCGCGTGTTCGGGGTTGGCTTTCGCGTCACGTCTCGCCAAGCCCTCAGGCGTCTCAAAACCCCAGCCCTGACCCGAGGTCCGCGGGGCAAGGCGGCTCAAGAAGACATCACGCACCCGAGCACGCACAGACTCCATACGCACCGTCATGCGATCAAGCTCACCGCTATGGGGGAGCTGCAACTCCGCAGCGACCGGCAAAAGGCCAGGCCCCTTAATCGACAGCAGCCAGCGCCCCTTCTTGAGGGGCCCGATGACAAAGAGCCCATCCGCCCCCGGACTGACCTCGTGGACTTCAGTGTCGCACTGCACCGACACAACGACATCGTGCAAGGGGCGCCCACCTTCACGCTCGACGACCACCCCAGCGATCCAATCGGGCCGGGAAATGTAGCCAGCCTCGACGGGAAGTTCATCGCTGAACAACGTGACGGACTGACCGGGCAAGTGTCGACGCAACCGACGACGTTGCCATGCGCGTCTCAGGTACTCCCAGACGCGCAAATGGAACGCGAGGGCAACCAAGGCCAAGACCGCCGCAGACACCAGGCAGGCGAGGTACCAGCTCCACGGGACGCCCGGGAGCGCCGGGACGGGGATGATGGCGCGCTCGCTCCGTGCGACCTGAAGGGAGAGCTCTGGCGGCTCAAAGACCGCTTGGACCTCTACTGCACCGCCATCAAAGTCGATGAACTCGCGGGCCTCGATGGCCACGAGGAAGACCCCATTGGCATCCGTGAGCACCGCGCGCTGCGTCTGGGGGGCCACCGCTCCGTCCCCAGAGCTTCGGCAAACGATAGCGACCATCCGACCGGGCATCGCGCCCATTTCACCTGACAGCCGACCACTGAATCGATAACGACCACTGTAGCTGTCCCCCTCACGCCCCACTCGCAAGGTGAGGCGTGTCGCCCTTGTCACGAGCAGGCTCACACGACTTGAGGCCGATGCGCGCCGCCCATCCCCTGGGAAGCTCGCCTCTACGACCACACGCCCAAAGCGACTGATCGACGACGGGTTCACTAAAAATGCGATGCGCCCCTGCCGATCCGCGTCACCGACGAGCGCCGGGCCTTGCCCCACGCGCAGGTGAATCGGGACGTTACCGACAGCCTTCCCGTCGCTCTGTAGCGTCACTTCAACCTTCACGGGCCCCTCATCAAGAGTCGTCTCGGCCCGGTCGAGCCCAATCGTCAGCCGCGTGGGTGCCCGACGCAGCTCCATGACACCTGACCTCTCGATTGGGCCGAAATTAGGCCCTCCGGCAAACGAGAGCGTCCATGTCAGTTGCTCACCGTGAGCCTTTGCAAGTTGCGCGACATCCGGCCCCGAGATCGTCAACTCGAACTCACCATCGGCGCCTGCCCGCACCACCCGCGTCTCAAGCCCCTCGATACGGGCATGAACAGGGCCCCCGACGATCGGCGCGCCGGTGTCGTCCGCTAGGCGCCCACGGAGCGCGAGCCCCTGGTCTGCAAGCAACACATGGGCCGTCATTTGAGTGCGGGCGCGCACCCTCACCGGCGCTGACCAACCGTCTAAGCACATGGTGAGCAGCAGGGCGAAGGCAACACAGGCGGCGGGTCGTGGGGTCACAGGCAGAGCATAGCAGCTCCTCAGCGGATGTCGCGCATGGGCGTAAGCCATTGAAAACAATCAACCAACCTGGCTCAAAAGCCTTGAGGCTGACGTGGCCGTTGCCCCCCTCGACTTCGGTTGCTATCGTCCGCCGCCCCGCTGAGGAGACTGCCTTGGACTCAACCCTGATCGCCATCATCATCGCCGTCGTGCTCTTCCTGATCGTAGCGCGCGTGATGACGAAGTCGCTGCGCGCCAAATCAGACGCGCTCACCCCACCCGAGGCACCGACGCCCGTCACGACCGACCAGGGCGACGCCAAACCTCCCCGAGAAGCGGCCACTCGTGACATAGATACGACCGAGCCCGCAGAAGAGACCGCGGAAGAGCCCGCAGAAGAGCCCGCAGAAGAGCCAGCGATGGAGCTCCGGGAAGGCTTGAGCAAGACGCGAAGTGAGGGGTTCCTTGCGCGCATCGGGAAGCTCTTCTCGGACGCGAAAGACAACGAAGCTGTCCTCGATGAGCTTGAGGAAGTGCTCCTGACCGCTGACATCGGCGTCCGAACAGCTCAGAGGCTCTTCGCTACCGTCCGTGAGACGCTGAGCCGTGGTGAGCTCTCTGACCTTGACCGGGTTTGGGAGGTCCTGCGCACGGAGGTCATCACGATCCTCACGGCCGCCCAGAACGCCAAGCTCGGCACCGCTCCGACCGAGGGCCCCCGCGTCGTCATGGTCCTCGGCGTGAACGGCTCAGGCAAGACCACCTCGATCGGCAAGCTCGCAGCGCGCGCAGTGGAGTCCGGCCAAACCGTGAACTTGGTCGCCGGCGATACGTTTCGTGCCGCGGCCGCAGAGCAGCTCGAGCAGTGGGGCAACCGCGTCGGCGCAGCCGTCACTCGAGGCGAAGAGGGCGCGGACCCCTCCTCGGTCGTCTTCGATGGGCTGCGCGCAGGCCTTGAAAACGAGGCAGACCTTATCTTGGTCGACACAGCTGGGCGCCTTCACACCCAGACCAACCTGATGGATGAGCTCAAGAAGGTCCGCAAGGTGATGGGCAAAGCGATCCCCGGATCCCCACACGAGGTCCTCTTGGTCGTGGACGCCACCACCGGCCAAAACGCCATCCAGCAGGCCACCACGTTTAAAGAGGCGACGGACGTGACCGGGATCGTCCTCACGAAACTCGACGGCACCGCCAAAGGTGGGGTCGTCATCGGTGTGTGCGATGCGCTGACCATCCCGATCCACTACATCGGAGTCGGTGAACGCGTCAGTGATCTTCGGCCCTTCGACGTCGACGAGTTCGTCGACGCCATCTTCACAACATAAGCGACCTGAATCATTGAATAACCCTCAAACAGGATTGCGTTTACAGCGGCTTGACCGCCCGACTGAACCCGCGATACAGTCCTTCACCGTGGCGGCCGTGTGAGAGGCCGTCTCCCACGGCACCCAAACGCCGTCTCCGAGGATGCTCTGCATTTGAACCGTCTATCTGCCGCGACGCGCACACTAGGAACCGTACTGATTACGGCGTGTATTGCCTGGACAACTGTCTCCACAGCGCATGCCCAGGCGCCCGGCGAGGCCACCGAAGAGGCCGTCGCTGAGGACGTCGAGGCGCTCGCCGATGTAATCCGCGTGATCCAGCAGCGCCCGCTGCTGCGCGCAAACCGCGTGGAGGTCCAGACCCTCTTCGGCCTCGGCCTCTCCGACACGATGTTCCGACACATGGCGCCGGTCATGAACCTGCGGTTCCACATTGACGAGCGATGGAGTGTCGGAGCCTCAGGCGCCTACTACTTCCCTGACACCCATGGACACAGCATCCCGCTCTCTTCCACATCCCCGGTGTTCGAGGACGTCACAGACACCTTCGAGGTGTTCCCGGAGAAGGCGGTCATCGAGTGGTCTGCTGGCTTGGACGCTGCCTTCATCCCGATCGACGGGAAGTTCGCCCTGTTCAACCAGCACATCCTCTACTTCGACTTCTATGTGCTCGCGGGAGGCGGCGTCCTCCAGACCAGCCGCTCTGGCACGCTCAAGCCAACTGGCATGGTAGGCCTCGGTTGGCGGCTGACCTTCAACCGCTGGCTCGCGATGACCCTTGAGTTTAGGGACCACATGTACATGGAGAACTACAACGCCGGCGATGAGTTCGTGAACCATGTGATGTTTCAAGCTGGCCTGAGTTGGTGGTTCCCATTCGACTTCGAGTACCGGTTCCCACGATGACGCAACGCCTTACACAGCTCCTGACGATCGCCGTTCTTTTGGTCTGCACACTTGCAGGCCCGGGCGCACCCAGCGTCGCCGCCAAGACGCCCTTCGATGACCTGCCCGCGGTGCGCAACAAGCTGCTCTTGCACGAGGGCCGGCATGCCCTTGCGCCCACCTTCGCCTTCACCGCGAACGACCCCTACAAGTCCAACGTCTTGGTCGGTGCCAACTGGCGCTACTACATCCAGTCCTGGTTCGGGATTGGGGTCGACGTCGCAGCCGGCTTTGGCATGAACACGTCGCTGAACAACCGGATCTCCGCGGAGATCACAACCGACGCGAAGAGCTTCGACGTCTCCGCGACATCGCTCCAGCTCCTCACCCACGCCACGCTTGAGTTGGTGCCTATCGAGGGCAAGTTCTTGTTAGCAGGTGGCCATCAGGTGCGCATGGATCTCCACATCTTCGGCGGGTTCGGGATGGCTATGGTCGCAGGGGAAGGGCGCATCGAGGATGAGATCACATGGCTCCCCGTCGTCGGTGGTGGCATGCGCTTCTTCCCGAACGACTGGCTCGCCATCGGTATCGACATCCGTGACTACATGGTGAACCGGGTCCTCGCGATGAGGCGGGACGGCAGCATCCCTGGCGGAGAGCTGACCCACAACTTGGCGACGACGCTCTCCATCGGCTTCTTCCTCCCGACCGAGCCGACAATCGAGCCATGATTAGCCACCTGCGCGCGCCCCTCGCGCTGGCCAGCCTCTTCGTCCTCCTGATGGCTTCGAGCGCCAGCGCCTCTCATTATCGACTCTCATCAGGGTTTGAGCTCGTCACGGACGCGGAACGAATGGCCTTAAAGGGCGCCAAGATCCACACCACTGCGGACCTCCTGCAAGCGACCGCCAAGAAACGAGCTCGCCGAACACTGGCCAAGAAGACCCGCATCAGCCTCAAACGCCTGACCGCACTGGCCCAACAGTGCGACCTGCTCCGCATTAAGGGCTTAGGGCCAAGCGGTGTTCGCCTGCTTCAAGCCGCGAAGGTCATGCACGTAGCCGCCCTGAAGGGTGGTAACGCCAAGGCCCTCCACAGCAAGCTTCAAACGCTCAAGTCCACCCTTGCGCTGCCTCACGTTGTCCCGTCAGCGGCTGAACTGGCGGCCTGGATTTCGCAGGCGAAGGGGCTCAAGCGCATCCTTGAGGGCGTGCGATGATCCTCCTGCGTTGGCTCGCCAGAAGCCGACTGCGGTTGATGGTCTGCGCCTTGGTGTCTCTCGCGACGCTCTTTGCCGCAGCGAACCCGATCGCGGCCCACATTCGTGACCACTCGGACTCCGTGACCGACGACACGATGATCCTCACCGGTTGGCTACTGGCCTTGTTGATTGGCGCCATGTGCCTGGCGATCTTGATCGGAGAGCGGCTCTTCGGTGAAGGCTGGCGGCTCTACATCATCTGTGGAGAGCCTGAGCCGCTGCGCGAGGACGACTTCTTGATCGTGGCACCACAGAAGAGCCACTTCTTCGGGCTAAGCCTTCTCCTCGCCGGCTTGGTCGGCGCCGGAGCCTGGGGCCTAGAGGCGACGACGGGTGGCTTCCTGGCAGACTATCAACGCATGGGGCACAAGCGCTCCATCCTGCGCGGCGCCAATGAGCCACTGAAACAAGAGCTAATCGCGGATCTCGCGGAGGTCCGACGCGAGGTGTTTGTAAACGACGCTATCGCGATCTTGGATATGACCTGGCGCAACGAGAGCCAAAGCGAGGAGCTGCGACGCACTGCGATCGTAGCGATCGGCCGCCTCGGCCACTCGTTGGTCACCTCGATGCACTCCTGGATCAAGGCAGGCGTCAAAGACCATTGGGAGATCCCACAAGTCCGCTACCTGAGGCGCAGCGTCGCTCCAGCTCTCGTGGAGCTCGCGAAGGAACCCAACTCGCCTTTTGGGCCCGAGATCTATTTGTTGCTTGGGAAGCTCGGGCACACCGAAGGCGTCGAGGCGCTCCTGCAGCGCGTGGAGGCCACATCTGCGCCGCTCGACGCGAGCTGGCAAGCTGCGGTGGTTGGGCTGGGCATCGCGCAGGACGAGACCTCATTAGCGAGGCTTATCGCCGTCTTGGAGACACGCTCGCGTGACATGACCCCTCAGCATTTGACCGACATTGCCTTCGCGATCGGTGAGGTCGCACGTCATTACATCCCAGGGACAGACAAGGGTGTCGACAAAGAATTCACCACACTGTCGACCGTCGTCGGCTCCTTGCTCGGCCCCGATGGCCCCGCCTCAGACGCACTCCCCCGTGACCATGTCCGATGCACGGGCGCTGACATCTTGAGGAAGACCGGCGCCTCGACCATCGCAGAGCCGCTGTTCGCGCTCTTCGACGCCGAAGGCGCGGACATTAACTGCGAGGCGAGCCACGTCGACACAGGCGAAAAGGCCCCGGAGCTCGTCGTGCGCGCCGAGCCCCTTCGACTCCGCATCCTGCGCGCCCTTGGCCTCATCGCGCTCGGTAATGAGCACGTCTTAGAGTGGGTCAGAGAGCGCCACCCCAAGCCCGAGTATGGCGAATTCATTCAGTCACAGCTGCGCCGCATCCTGGAGCTCACAGGCGAGACCCCGAGCTAGACAGCCCTGCGGCCAGGGGAGTGCAGGGCCCACGCAACGAGGTGCACCCCCTAACTACCTAGGGGCGCACCAAACTTCCGAGGCCGCGTTTACCCTGAGGGCCTCGCCCCATACACTGTCGCGACACTGCCGGGAGGTTCGGTGACTCACCACTGCTATCATGGGATCAGTCAGCTGCTGACGATGGGTGGCGCAGCCAACGCCCAAAGCGCCGAAGAAGCACTCGGGGTGATTGAAGACGCGGCGCTCGTCGTCGATGCCACCGGCCACGTGACCTGGGTCGGCCCCGGAGCAGAGAAGCCAACCACAGAGACCGACACCGACCTTGGCGGTGCCCTCGTGATGCCTGGCTTCGTCGACGCACACACCCATGTGGTCTTCGCCGGTGATCGCACCGGAGACTTCACCGCACGGTGCGCCGGTGAAACCTATCAGGAGATCGCCGCGAGGGGAGGGGGGATCCGCCTCACCGTCAATGCGACTCGGTCCGCGTCGCTGGAAGAGCTCGTCACCCTCGCCCTGCCACGCCTCCAAGAGCTCCTTGAGCATGGCGTCACCACCGTGGAGGTTAAATCAGGCTATGGCCTCAGCGTCGCAGACGAGCTGAGGATGCTAGAGGCCATCGCCCAGCTCGATACGATGGGCCCCTGGCGGCTCATACCGACGCTGCTCGCGGCGCACATCATCCCAGATGAGTTTAAGGGCGATCGAGAGGGCTACGTTGCGCTCGTCAATGATGAGCTCCTGCCTGAGGTCGCCCGTCGAGGGCTCGCGCGGCACGTCGACGTGTTCTGCGACACAGGCGCCTTCACGCTCACTGAGACCCTCTCAATCCTGGAACGAGGTCGCGCTCTTGGGCTCGGGCTCAAGGTTCACGCCGAGCAACTGACGCACACCGGGGCGAGCGGCGCAGCGGCAGCGCTCGGCGCTGTGAGCGCGGATCATCTTGAACATATCGCGCCCCAGGACATCAGTGCGATGGCCAAGTCGGGTACCGCTGCCGTCCTCATGCCGGCTGTAGCGCTCTTCCTCGGCGAAGAGCACCGTGCTCCAGCGCGTGCCCTCCTAGAGGCCGGCGTCCCCGTTGCGCTCGCAACCGACTGCAATCCAGGCTCATGCCCGACGCGGCACCTCCCCCTTGTGGCGAGCCTCGGCTGCACGTGGCTCGGGATGGCACCCCACGAGGCGCTCCACGGCATCACTCGAGCCGCTGCACACGCTGTGGGATTAGATGATGGTACTGGGACGTTGACACCCGGTGCGCCCGCAGACTTCATCACCTCAATGCTGCCTTCATGGCAGCATCTTCCCTATCGATTCGGACATAACCCGATTCAAGATGTTTTCATCGCAGGCCGCCGCGTGTTAAGCCGACTGCAGCCCGGATATGGTGAGGAATTGGACGTCCTGCACCACTGCCAGGAAGATCCCCAAGGAGAGTCCCCATGTTGAAGACCCTACCCATACTGACCACGTTGCTCATGTTGGCCCTTGCCACCTCTGCCTTTGCACAAGAGGAGGAGCCGACTGGCCAGCTGACTGTCTCGATGAACTCGGACTACGCCAAGGTGTACATCGGCGGCGAGCACTGGGATTCCGTCGAGTTTGAAAAGGCCGGAAAGCGTGTCGTGATCAAGAACATTGATCTCACGACCGACCCCATTGAGGTCGAGCTTCGACCGGTCTACGACACCCTTGCGCCTGTGACGCTCTCGCTGGCCATCAAAGACTTCAAGCGCAAGCGCGTAAAGCGCATGTACATCCTGGCCGCTAAGCGCAAGGTGAAGTTCCCCAAGGCCAAGACGGTCAAGCCGGCTCCGAAGCCTCAAGAGGAAGAGACCCCCAAGACCCCGAAGGTGGTCCCCGGAGAGGAGGAAGATGACCTGTAGATGGTCATCCTGCGCGCTCGCATGCCTGTCGCTTTTGATAGCGACAGGCTGTGGAGCGAGCGCGCCCACTGTCGGTGCACACGCCATGGGAACCCCCAGTGGCGCGCCGGCAGCCCTTGGTCGCTTCGCACAGCTCAACCCGGACAGCTTAGAAGAGGTCATCGAGACGCTTGAGCCACTGGTTCATAGCGACATGCTCCGCCTCGTGATCGGGCACCTCCCAGAGTCTCTCCGGATGGTCAACGAGAGTGGGCCAACCCCGCTCTTCGACGAGCTACTGAGCCTGAAAGAGACCCTGCGTTCGGCCGGCGCCATCGCGGTGTACGCGGACTTTGACCGGCTGAAGGCACGCCTCGACAGCGTGCCCCCGACCTCGCGCTATGCTTCCCCGCACGCCACGCACGAGCGGCAGCTCGCCTTGCTGCAGGTTGAAGTCCTCGGATGGCACGCAGCAATCGAGGTCGCTCACGAACTCGGTGGTCCCCTGGTCAATGAGGCCTTCCTCCAGAAGCTTCCTTCGCAATTCGGCCACTTCGGTCGAGCCCTCTTCGATGCGCTCGTGCCCGCCGACGCCACCTACAAAACCCTCCTCGCTGCATACGCCACACTACAAGGCCAACTGAACGCCCTTGATGGACCAGAGACTCAGCTCCCTGTCGACACAGACTGGTATCCGACGCTCTTTGGGACGAAAAAGCCCCGCATCCTCCTCCTGCGTAAGCGGCTGGCAGAGCTGGGGTTCTTTGCTCCACCGGTCAGCGAAATGCGGTCTTTTGACTCCTCCATAGAGCGCCAGTTGCGGGCGTTCCAAACCCGCCACAGCCTGGAGCCCACCGGCCGCCCGAACGTCGAGAGCGCGCGCTGCCTCAACGTCTCTTTGTCCCGACGTATCGCGGAGGTGGCTGGCGCACTCCAACAACGACGGCAAGACCCACTCCGCGGTGTCCCCGAGCGGCTCAGCCTCAACCTGCCGGCCTTCGAACTGCAGCGCTTCTCTGGGGGTGAACGAATCGCTACCCACAAGGTCGTCATTGGAGCGAACGAGCCTGACATCGACCCCTTCGGTGAGAGACGGGGCCCAATCAACCGGACCCCTACGCTGGTCAGCTCGATCACGCAGATTGTGCTTAACCCGACCTGGGAGGTCCCGCGGAGGATCAAGGAGCTTGTGCTCGACCCCCTCGCGGATCACGATCCTCGTCGCTACGACGACTTCCACCTGATCACCGGCCCAGATGGCGTAGAGCAGGCCATACAGCTCCCAGGGCCAAAGAATGCGCTGGGGCGGGTTAAGTTCGTACTCTCCGGGACCCCCATCGTGCTCCACGGCACCCCAGGTCGTCGTCCGTTCAAGCTACGTCAGCGAGCGCTGAGCCATGGCGACGTCCGGGTTCAAATGGCTCCAGACCTCGCAAAGGGGCTGCTCGCGAGCGATGGCAATGAGATCACGCCGAAGCACGTGGCCAGTGTCCTGAAGACCCGTCACGAGACCTTCGTGACCCTGGAGACGCCCGTCCCGGTCTCGATCTACTACACCACCGTTGATGTCGGCCCTGATGGCAGTGTGCGATTTCTCCCAGACGTATACGACTCGTTGGAGGAGGGCAGGGGGGCAGAGCTCGCGAGAACGTTAGGCCCCTAGGTCGCGCTACACCTGCAGGCTAAGCTCGTCCGGGACCTCTTCGTCTTTAAAGTGCCTCGAGAAGACCGTGTAGACGATAAGGTCCTGATCGGGCTCGGAGATCTCGGCAAAGCGAATCGCCACACGTCGGCCGTTGTCATCGTGCATGTCGAGCATTCGAACGACCTCACCGATCACACAGACCGTCGTCTGCTGCTGGAGAGGCAACACCATCCGAATATCGAGCAGGACGCCGGACTCCCAGTCTGTCTTGGAGGAGACCTGGATCCCAGAGCCTGACAGGTTGATGACCTGCTGAGAGAAGCTCTCGGGTTCTGGTGTCGAGGCGAGCTGCGACGAGCGCGCTTCCTCTGCCGAGCCTGTCGAGACCGGCTTGACCGAAATGTCTACAGCGAGGTCAGCGCGACGAAAATCGCGGCGGTCGCCCTCTTTCACATCACCGACCAACTGAATCGTGAGGCGCTCCTCATCAATCGGTGAACTCACGACCGCTTTGACGCGCATCACGCGCTCATCAAGTGCATAGAGCAGAGTGAGAGGCTGCCCTCGCTCGAAGGGCTCCGGCTCGGACAGACGTGTATCGATGCGCATCCCCAGCGACTTAGGCTTGGATACCAGCACGCGGGCGGAGGTCACGTGGATGTTGCCATCCTTGACCGAGACCATTGTCACCAACTGGTCTTCTGCGGGTAGGGGGTGCTCTGACATGGACGCCTCACTGTCGAGTGTTGAGGTTCTAACAGCCTGCGCGGCCCCGTCAACCCCGATGACTAGCCTTCAAGGGTGCTTCGAACCTCACGTAGCTTCTGACGCAGCTCCTGGGCGGTTTCATTTAGCGCCTCAAGTGTCTCACGGAAGCCATCAAAGGTCTCCTCGCGCGCCTCGGAATCGCTGAAGTCTCCCTCCTCAATCTCGGAGAAGAAGTCCTGACATAGCACAACGTCATTCTTCCAGCCGGAGGCAAGGTCGTTGACGTCTTCAAAGAGGCTGCCCATCTCTTCGCGCAGCCCAGCGTCGTCTCCGCCACCCGCAGCTCCTTCAGCATCCTCGAGCTTCCTCTCCGCCTCAGCCAACGCCTCTTCAAGGCGCGACACTTCATCAGAGTCACCTGCCGCGGCCTCTGCCTCCTTAAGCGCGTCAGCGAGGGTCTCTTGCTTCGCTTGAAGCTTCTCGACCTTGTCTTCCAGCGCTTCCTTCTCAGACTGAAGCGACGTCAGCTGCTCAGCGCTATCATCCGCCTCGACGGCCTCGACTTGCTCAAGGAGCTTGGCGATCTTCTTTACGTTGCGCTTGTTCGTGTCGACGAGGGCGTCCTGAGCCTCTTCGAGCTCCTCCACCTTCTTCTCAAGGGTTGGCACCTGCGCCTGCAGTGTCTCCAGTTCACCACGTGCCTCGGTCAATTCGGCCTGAAGAGCGACCTGTGCCTCAGCTCCTGCGGAGGCCGCAGTGAGCGCCTCATTTGCTGCCGTCAGCTCCGCCTTCGAGGACTCTAGCTCACTGCGGACCTCGGTCAACTCGGCCTGCAGCGCAACATGTGCATCTGCCCCAGCCGAGGCTGCTGCCGCAGCCTCATTCGCCGCCTCAACCTTGGCGTTCGCCGCCTCGACTTCAGCCTTCGAAGCCTCTAACTCAGCCTGCGAGGACTTCAGCTCGGCCTGCGAAGCCTCTAGCTCGGCCTGCGAAGCCTCTAGCTCGGCCTGCGAGGACTTCAACTCGGCCTGTGACGCCTCTAGCTCTGAGCTCGAGGACGCCAACTCTGCCTCCATCTTGGCTTGCGCGGCCTGCGCCTCGCCAAGCTCAGCTTGGACCTCCGCAGATGAAGTCGTTAGGGCGTCGCGTTCTTTGAGCGCAGCGTCACGCTCCGCCGACAGCTCTTCAACCTGCTGTTCAAGCTTGCCCTTGTCCTTCAAGAGGCTCTTGGCCTCAGCCTTGCTGTCCTGCTGGGCGCTCTTCGCGTCCTCGAGGGCCGTCGCGAGGGTGGCAACTTCCCCCCCACGGGACTCAAGCTCCTTCGCAAGGGCGCCTGCCTCCGCGATCTCCTCGCGAACGTCGGCCACCTCGCTCTCAAGCTCCTTGATACGCTTCTCAGCCGCGCTCCGGGCTTTTGTCGCGGCCGCTCCCTCGGCTTCAAGGCGCTCGCTCTCGTCCGCCGCAGCTTTCAGCGCGTCGTCCAAGCTCGTCTTCTCTTCTGACCACGCTTTCTGCGCCGCAAGCAGCTCGGACACTTCATCACGAAGCGTAGCGAGCTCTCCCTCCAGCTGAGCTGCATGCTCCTCATGCTTCTGACCGCTCCGACCCGCCGAAGCCAGATCAGCCTCCATCTCGTCCACGGTAGCTTGCGCCTTCTCCAGCTCTTTTTGTGCGGCCTTCAGCGCCTTCTCTCGCTCCGTCAGTGAAGACTCAAGCTCCGAAGTCTTGGCCTCAGCGGCCTCCGCGCGCTGCGTCACAGCGTCGCGTTCCCCTTCAGCCTTAACGCACGCCTTCTCCAGCGCCTTGAGTTCACTCTTGAACGCAGCCGCCTCCTCCGGTGTCGCGGATCCAACCAACAGCTTCTTCAGCTCTTCAAGCTCCCCAGACAACGCATCTCGCTCAGACTCTGCGGACTCGAGTGATACGCTCAGCTCCTTAGCCGCCCCCTGCGATGCGTTGAGGTCCTCGGAGAGCCCTGAGGACTTCGCCTCCAAGGACGCCACGGTCTTCGCCAGCTCCTTACGCTCGCCATCAAGGGTCGCGACACGCTCTTCAAGCGCGTCGATGTCTCCAGGCTGAGGCGCGGCGATCAACGCATTATTAAGGTCGTCCACCTCACCCTTTAGCTCCTGCTCACGCGCCTCAAAGCGGGCCTCGTCCTTCGCCGCCCGCTTCTCGACGGTCCGGAGCTCCTTCTTCAGAGCCTCAAGCTCCTTCTCGACAGCGCCTTGTTCAACCTCGCGATCCCCCCGGAGTTGCGCATTGGCCTCCTCGGAGTCACTCAGCAACCCACGCGCTTCATCCAAGTCGGCCTGCAAGGAAGCACGCGCCTCCTCACCTGCAACCGCAGCGGCACGCGCAGCCTCGAGTTCACCCTCCAGCTTCTTGATCGACTGAACCGCGTCTAGCGCGTTGCTCTCGTCCTTACTGCTGCGCTTCTCCAGGGCACGGTTCGCATCCTTGAGCGCGTCGACCTCGGCCTTCAACTCCGTGACAGCCTCTTGGCTCGAAGCCAGATCAGCCTCGCAGGCCTCTAGGGCCTCCGTGGTCTTCGCCTTCTCCTCCGCCAAGGTGGTGGCGTCCGCGTTCGCCGCGGCGTGCGCCTCAGCTTGAGCTTTGTGCGCCTCCTCGAGCGCCGCCTGCGCAGCGGTCAGGGCCTCAACTTCACCATCCAGGGCCTCCTTGGCCTCGGTCACCTCGCCGAGCGCCTTTTTCGCCGCCGAGGCTTCTTCCTCCAGCGTCTTGATCAGCTGCGCATGCGCACTCTCAGCGTCTGCGCTGGCTGCCTCTAGGCTCTCCCGAAGCGCAGCTGCAGACGCCTCATGCTCAGCTGCCTGGGCCTCCGCCGCGCTGACAGCCGCTTCGAGCGTCGCGATCGACGCCTCAGCGTCACTCAACGCGCCTCGGGCTCCCTCAAGCTCTCCGTTCAGCGCCTCGGACGTGCTTGACGCTGCCTTAAGCTCAAGACGGAGCGCCTCAAGTTCACCACCTGCGGCCTCCTGGGCCCCCTGAGCGTCGGACACACTCGCCTCGGCAGCTGCGGTCGCCTCTTGAGCCGCAGTCAACTCTTCGCGGACGCCCTCTAGCTCGGCCCGGAGCGCCTCAAGCTCACCACCTGCGGCCTCCTGAGCCCCGTGCGCGTCGGACACACTTGCTTCAGCCGCAGCTGCAGCCTCCTGGGCGACACTCACCTCAGCCTTGGCGGCCGTGACCTCAGCGGCAGCAGTCGCTAGCTGCGCCTCCAGCTGTGCGACAGATTCCCGAAGGCTCGCTAGCTCCTCAGCGACGGCGGGATCGGGGCCGGGTAGGGGGGCAGCCTCCTCTGGGCCCGCGCTGGCCTCAGGCTTCGCATCCTCGGGTGAGCCATCGAGCGCAGGCGCTGCACCTGGCTCTGCCACGAGCGCGGCTTCGTCTGCCTGCTCCTCAGAGAAGACAATTCGAAAATTACCGCAGTAAAAGACGTCTCCGAACGACAGCGTGTGCTCGGTGATCCGCTTCCGATCAAAGTACGTCCCGTTGGAACTCCCCAGATCAAAGGCCTTGTAGTCGGTCCCAGAGAAGACCACTTGGCAGTGTCGACGTGACACTGTCCCGTTGTTGGTCTGGATCGCGCACTCTTTGTGCCGCCCGATCTTCACGATCGGCTGGTCGGCGTCGATGGTCACCTGACCCGTCACGCCATCGTCGCCTGTGTAGGTAAGGGTCGCCATGCTCGCCGTCCGTCCCGTCCTGAGTGCAGTGACAGAGTGCACACATCATTGGGAGTTCGCGCCCATTCGACGTCTGCACACAGGCCAGCAGCGTATCAGCGACGACGCCCGGGCGGCAAGGCGAGGGGGCCGCTTCTGGCGGCCTACCACTCCGGGTACACAAAAGTTTACATAAGATACATTATCAGACGTTTCGCCTGAGAGCGCTGGAGCAGCATAACGTTTGGATACTGAGCCGCAACCCGCGCCTGGGCGATTAGGTGATTCGACGAAGATCCAACCATGCCTTGACGCCACAACAACCAACCTGCAGATTCCGCCTGCTTTGACCTTCTTCGCCGACAACTCGCGCCGCTGCCTCCAGGACCTGGGCTGGCCATCGGTCACCGAGGCCTTGGCATCTTGCTGCCAAAGTGAGCCAGGACGACTCGCCGCGCTCGACGTGCTGCCGTGGATTGAGATCGCACCGCTCATGGATGCGCTCGCCTGCGTCCGCGAGCTTATGCTCCTCCTCGAGGCCGGCGGCCACATGCCACTTGGCGGGCTCGAGGACGTCGGTGCGCTCGTCGAGCGATGTCGGCGTGGCGGTGTCTTGGCTCCTGAGCCGATGCGGCGGGTCGCCGCCACCGCGCAGGCGCTGGGCGACACACGGCGGGTCCTGAGCCACCACGCCGAGCGGCTGGTCGCCGTATGCGCACTCGCCCAAGATCTCGCGGACCTCCGCAGCTTGGCGGCTGAGCTGGGCGGCACCTTCGATGACGCTGGCGAGATCCGTGACTCCGCGAGCCCGGGACTTCAAGCGGCGCGCCGTCGCCGTGCGAGCTTGCATCAGGGCCTGAAGGCACGCTTGGAGCGCTACATCCATGACGCCGAGATCACGCACATCCTCCAGGACGACTACTACACTGTCCGAGACGGTCGCTATGTGCTCCCTGTCGTGTCCTCGTTCCAGGGAGAACTCAAAGGTATCCTCCACGGCTCTTCGCAAACCGGTCAGACCGTCTTCCTCGAGCCCGAGCGGTTCATCGACTCGAACAACGAGTTGACCCTCGCCGAGGCTCAGGTCGCCGTCGAGGAGCGCCGCGTGCTCGAGGAGCGCTCACAGTGGATTGCGCAGGAAGGCACGGCGCTCATCACAGGCGTGAAGCTGGGTCGGACCCTCGATCTCCTGCAAGCGCGTGCGAGATTGGGGCGTAAGCTCGATGGCGTTATCTGTGAGCTGTCTGAGGCCGGAGAGATGGCCCTAATCGGGGCCGAGAACCCGCTACTTAAGCTGCGCGGTGTCCCTGTTATCCCCAACCACATCACCCTCGCCGATGGATGTGCGTTCCTGATCGTGACGGGCCCGAACACCGGCGGGAAGACCGTCACGTTGAACACCGTGGGCCTGCTCTCACTCATGCTGCAGGCGGGGATCCCGATCCCTGTAGCGGTTGAGAGCCGCGCCCTGCTCTTCCGAGGCGTACACGCTGTCGTCGGTGACCCGCAGGATATTCAAAGAGACCTCTCGACGTTCTCAGGTCACCTCTCAGTCCTACAAGAGGTCCTTGATGCCGCCTCGGAGGGTCACCTTGTGCTGCTTGACGAGATCATCGTCGGGACCGATCCGGCCCAGGGCGCAGCGCTAGCGATCGCGGTGTTGGAGGCGCTGGCTGACCGAGGTGCTCGCGGTCTAGCGACGACCCACTACCCACGGGTCAAGGCCCTGGCCCTTGAGGACGTCCGCTTCGCGAACGCCAGCGTCGGTGTCGATACCCAGACGCAAGCCCCAACCTACCGACTCAGCCTCGGCAGCCCTGGTGACTCAAGCCCTCTAAGGATTGCCGAGCAGCTGGGGTTCGATGGGGACATCTTGACGCGGGCACACGCGCTCGCGAGCGGCGGGGAGGACCTGTCGCTCGCCATACGTCGCCTCGAAGAGAGTCGCGCAGCCTTAGAAGCTGAGCGCGTGACGCTTCAGTTGGCCGAGGGTGATTTAAGGGCCGCCGAGGCTGCCCTAGCGTTAGAGCGGGAGTCCCTCAAGGAACGTGCGGACGCCGAGGTCGCGGCACTCCACCAAACAGTGCGCGAGGAAGCGGACGCAGCGTTGCAAGTGATCCGGGAGCAAGTGCGGGCAGCGCAACGCGCCAACGCCCCGACGACGCTCAAGGCGAGTCGCCGCAAGGTCGTAGAGGCCCGTGCACGAGCGGACGCCCAAGGGTCAGGGGAGGCGAGCACGCCAGCAGGCCCCCCTGCCCTCCCCGGCCTGCCCGCCGTCGGTGACAGCGTGTGGGTCCGTACCCTCGGCGCGGTAGGGGATGTGCTCGAGGTCCGCTCGAAGGAGCGTGTCGTCGTCAGCGCGGGCGGTCTCAAGCTCACCGTGAGGCTCGAACAGCTCGGTGCGCCCCCTGCTAAAGGTGGATCTGCCAAGAGGTTACAGACGCCCAAGCCGGCCGCTGCGCCAACCGTGGACGCCGAGGACGACTTGGTCGGTCCACTGCAGACCTCGACCAACACCCTGGATCTCCGTGGATTCCGAAGAGACGAGGTCGAGGGGGCGCTCAACACCTTCTTCGACCGCCTCTACGCCGGTAACGTCGACGCTTGCTGGGTCATCCACGGCCACGGTACAGGTGCGATTCGAGACGAGGTTCGGAGCCTCCTCAAGATCTCACCCTACGTGCGTGATTCACGTCCAGGGCGCCGCGGCGAAGGCGACGATGGCGTCTCCCTCGTGTGGCTCAAGTCGGATTGAGGGACGAGCGTGGCCTCTAGGCCTCGCCGTCATCACCCTCGACATCCCCAAAGGCGCTGGCCTCGAGGTCCATCTCATGGCGACGATCGCGGGTCTTCACCCCGAGGTACTCCTCGAGGTCCTCATCCTCCAGCTCGCGGCCGAGCAAGATGCCGACCATGCGGTTGAGGGACTGCGCCATCGAAGACCACAGCTTGTCGCGATAATCCGAGGAGAACTCGTAATCGTGGTCGCCGTTCATGATCTCGTGGATGCCGGTGTCGATATCGATGAGGGGCTTGGTGTACGTACGGATGGTCCACATGAAGAGGCCCATACCGATCAAGAACATCATGATCCCCATCAACGGGATGTATCCTTTGATCTGCTGAATCGGGGCCATGACCTCATCGCGACTGCCCGTGATAACAGCCCAAAGATCATGGTTGGAGTAGTTGCCAGTCAGCGGGACAAACTGGATCTCCAAGCCCTTTGTCTTCTGAGCGCGACGCGCTGCGTCTACAGAGCGACCTGGGAGGTTGTTGAGGACCTCCGACTTGTGGTCATCGCTCAACCGAGAGCGGATGAGTGATTTGCCCTTGATGTAGCTGACGTCCCAGCCAATGGCCATCGACTCCTCTTGAACCAAGCCGTCGTCGATCTGCACACCGACCATCACCGCACCGCGGTACGCATCACCGTTGAAGATCGGCGCTGCGGAGACGAAGTAGTATGCATCCGTCCCGCCGAAGGGCACGACGTCTCGCACGATCTTGCCCTCGCGCACCTTGTTCATGAGGGCGTGCTGCTCGGAGTAGCTCGTGATGTTGGACCACTTGGCGTCGTAGGCATTCGCGAGGCCTGTACCACGGGAATCACTCAGGATCGCGAGGTCAGCGCGGATACCGAACTGACGCGACTCGCTCATCTCGGTGACGAGGTTCTTGAACGGCTGATAGGTCAGCTTGTGGAAACAATGCGCCACTGCGCGTGAGCTGCAGTCGATCAGGATCTCTTTGGTCGAGGCGATGAAGTCTGCGCGAGGGCGATCTTTCCACGCACTCTTGCCGTGGAGCGCCTCGATACGACGCGATAACGAGTCCGTGAACTCGTTCAAGTAATCCGTCTTGTCCTTCACGTAGTCGCGACGCTGCTGCTGCAGGCCCTCGTCATCCACCGAGCCGGGGAAGTTCCCGTAGATCTCGGCCTCTAACTCCAGCATGCGGTTTCGGAAGTCACCCAGCACGGCAAGGTAAGCACCGATCTCTGACGAGGCGATGCCCGCCGCGAGATCACGGAGCTGGAGCTCGCGGAGACGTCGGGCATGGAAGTAGCCCTTGTGACTGTGACTAATGTGCCCCTCGAGACGCTTCCCGACCGGCTCAGACGCCGAGTCGACAGCCACGTAGATCAACGACGTGGCTAGGATGGTCAGTACGAGGTAGACGACGCTCAAGAACAGGCGAAACATATTGTTCCTCGGAACGAGCCAGGCTGGACGGTTCAGCAACGGTGGCGATTCGACGACTGTGGTGGCATTAAGCCCCACGCGCCGCGGGAGCATAGCATCCACAATCTATTCGGCAACCACCCGCTGCCCAGAGACGCAAATATAGCACTCAGTCAGACGTTTAGATGTGACTCAGACAGCTGTATGACGCTCGAGGATGGCGATCACCTCTTGATGCCCGGTGTGCGGGAACATATTCCATCCAGTGATCTGGGTAATGTCGTAGTGGCCGGTTAGCTCGGCCAGATCTCGCAGCGCAGTCGAGACGTCACAGCTGACAAGCACGATGCGCTCCGCGCCGCACGCGCGCAGCCATGGCATCAATGCCAGCGCCCCTTGCCTTGGGGGATCGACCACCACCAACTCAGCGGAGTCGGGCGGGGGGAATGGGATCCCTGTCTCAAGCAAATCTGCGACGTGAAAGGCTGCCGCGCCCTCCCCTGCCGTGTTCCTCTTAAAGAGCGCCTCACTGGCACTATCGAGTTCGTAGGCTGTGACGCGATAACCGGCCCGGAGCAAACCCACGGTGAGCGCCCCTGACCCTGCGAAGAGCTCGATCGCGTGAGCACCTTCCTTGGTCGGCGCACCGACAGCCGAGGCGATTGCAGCGATGAGCCCCTCCGTGACCGCCAAGTTGGCCTGAAAGAACCCCCTAGGGGTCGCGGCGAACGAGACATCTCCGATACGCAGCGTCAGCTCTTGGGGCCCCCAGCCCCAAGGGGCGCCATTGGCCGGTCGCACCCAGGCGCCGACCCCCTCCTCACCGCTGAGCAGCTGAACCTCACCTTCGCCGGCCCCTCGGTCCGAGAGCGCGACTCGGAGCTCGGGCAGGGCGGAGGACAGAGGCGCCTCGGCGACCGCGCAGTGCGTCACATTAACGAGACGGTGACTCCTCGGAGCTCGGAACCCCAGGACCACATCACCGGACGCCTGAACTGCGTAACCCAACCGAAGCCGGCACCTGTAACCTAACGAGGTCCCACGATCGTCAGCGACCCTCACGCGAGCTCCTACGGTCGCGTCGTCCCACCGAAGCCGCTTTCGAACCTCGCCCTCAAGGATCGCCAACCTCGAGTGCGCTTGAGTGGCCGAGGAGCCGGCCATCCAAGGACAACCACCGCATCGGGCTTGGATAGCGCACGGGACATCGACACGCCCGTCGCTCGTCGCGACCCTCGTGCGGACGACTGCGCGGGCCCAACGCTTCTTGCGCTGCACGATCTCCACATCCACCACATCACCGGGCACGACGTCCTTGACGAAGATCACCATGCCAGCCAACGGGCCTGCGGTGGGGACAGCTACGCCGTCGCCCCCATGCGCCCACCTCTCAATTGTAAGGGCCTGTAATTGCATCATCCCTAACCGCTCGGGGCCACCTCGGCCTTGTAGAGAGCGCCACACCCAGATATCACGGATCCCGTGCTTGATAAGCCTGCCATACGACGGGTGCTGGTGATCTACAAAACCAGCCCCTACGACCGCTACGACGAACTCGGGGTCCTAAACGGCTCAAGCGGCGCCGAGACGACCTCGGCCCCGGGGCGTGCTCAGATCCTCTCGCGGCTGGAGTCTGCGCACCTTCAAAACCAGAGCGCGATCCGCTTGGTCCAAAATGTCCTCGAGCGCTCGGGCCTTGAGGTGACGGAGCGGCAGCAGCCGACGAAGCGTGAGGCTGCGGGAGTGGATCTCGTGATCACCGTCGGAGGTGATGGGACCTTCCTCGCGACTGCACAGCGCGTCGAAGACGCCCTGATACTCGGAGTCAACTCAGCCCCAGAGACATCGGTGGGCCACTACTGCGCCACCCACGCTTCGGGCTTCCAGGAGGCCCTTGAGTCCATCCTCGAGGGTCGCGCCGCCATCCAGCCTCTGAACCGTATCGCTTGCCGTGTGGGCGATCGCGCCCTCCCCTACCAAGCCCTCAACGACGTGCTCTTTGCCCACCGTTCACCAGCCTCGTCGACGCGCTATCTGCTGGACGTCGAGGACGAGGTCGAGCTCCAAACCTCGTCGGGCCTATGGATCTCGACGGCCTCAGGCGCCTCCGGAGCGATGCGATCGGCGGGCGGGCAACCTATGGTCATCGGTGAATCTCGACTTCAGTATCGCGTCCGTGAGCCCTACGCACGCCCAGGGACAGACGTGCAACTCCGCGGAGGCCTCAGCGCTGGGCCGATCTCAGTCATCGCACGGAGCCCCAAGCTGCAGGTATTCTTGGACGGTCACTTGCGCACACAGAGCGTCGGCTTCGGCACCCGTGTCACGTTCAGCGTGGCCTCATCCCCGCTGCGCGTCGTCGGTTATCGGCACCTGCCCACCGAGTCGACCTAGAGTCGCAAAGCGCGCTTTCACCCCGGTGGCGTCCATGCTACGGCTACGTCACCGAACGTGGTTTTAGCCCCAAAGCCCCTGACGCAGCAGGTCCCCCATGTCTCACGATACCGTTGCTACCACCGACCCGACCATCCACGCGCTGATCCTCGCCGAGACAAAGCGCCAACGTGACACGATCCGTCTCATCGCCAGTGAGAACTATGCGAGCGCAGCCGTGATGGAGGCCACGGGTTCAGTCCTCACCAACAAGTACTCCGAGGGCTACGCGGGTCGCCGGTACTATGAGGGCCAAGAGCATATCGACGAGATCGAGACCCTCGCTATCGAGCGGGCCAAGTCGCTCTTCGGCGCCGATCATGCCAACGTGCAGTGCTACTCGGGCAGCCCTGCGAACCTCGCCGTCTACATGGCGCTGGTGCCTCCGGGGGGCACCATCCTGGGCCTCGCGCTCCCAGCAGGCGGCCACTTGACTCACGGCTGGAAGGTGTCTGCGACTGGCAAGATCTGGAACGCCGTGCAGTACGGCGTCTGCCAAGACACCGAGCTGATCGACTACGACGAGGTGGAGGCGCTGGCGAAAGAGCACCGCCCAAAGGTGATCGTCTGTGGCACCACGGCCTACCCACGTCACGTGGACTTCGAGCGGTTTCGTGCCATTGCCGACAGCGTAGATGCCTACCTCCTCGCGGACATGGCGCACATCTCGGGGCTCGTCGCAGGTGGCGCTCACCCGAGCCCTGTGCCTCATGCCCACGTCGTCTCGACGACCACACACAAGACCCTCCGCGGACCGCGTGGCGGGATGATCCTCTGTAAAGAGGAGGTCCGTAAGAAGATCGACCGCGCGGTCTTCCCAGGGCTTCAAGGTGGGCCTCATAACCACACCACGGCCGCTCTGGCGGTCGCCCTCCTTGAGGCAGACACCCAGGACTTCAAGGACTACGCCCACCAAATTGTGACCAACGCCCGTGCTCTCGCAGCGAGCCTCGCTGCAGAGGGTTTCAGGATCGTCACCGGTGGAACCGACACGCACCTCGTGTTGGCCGACGCGACGCCCCTGGGGGTCACCGGCAAGCCCCTCGCACGCGCGATGGCCCGCGCCGGGTTAGTCGCGAACTACAATAACGTCCCCTTCGACCCTCGACCTCCCATGGATCCAAGCGGGGTTCGCTTGGGTACCGCAGCGGTCACGAGCCGTGGGTTTGGCGTAGACGAGATGACGCAGATCTCGGCTTGGATGGGCCGCGTAGCCCGCGCTATGGAGGACGAGGCCACCCTTGAGGGCATCGCTCACGAAGTGCGCGGTCTGTGCGAGCGCTTCCCTGCGCCTGGGATGCCCAGCTGAACGAAGACGCCGGGGACACCTCCCGGCGACATCGGCCTTTCACCCGGTCCGGTTTGCCATCCGCTTCGCGCGGGTTACTCTCCATTCATGTCATCGGACGAGGACAAGAGGGCCCCGAAAGAGGCCTCCCCCGGTGAGGGGCCGAAGACCGTGCGCCGAAAGCGGGGCAATACGGACGCTAGTAAACCCCCTGTGCGCCCGAGGGACCAAGGGACTGCGGTCATCACAGGCCAACGCGGCCAGGCGCGACTGCCGCGCTCATCGAACAGCCACACCCGCGCCTCAGGACCGCGCCGCCCTCCCCCACTTGACACATCGGAAGATCCCGCAGGATCCGCGCTGCTCAACCTCCCGGGCGAGCGCCCCTTCGACGAGCGCATCGCTCAGCGTGATGGCAAGTACCTCCTAGGGGACTCGCTCGGCGAAGGCGGGATGGGGCATGTCGTGGCAGCTCGCGATGTCGAGCTCGGTCGCACCGTGGCCCTGAAGCGGCTCCGTACAGACGCCGAGCACGACGATGACTTGGTGCGCGCGCTCCTCTTTGAGGCCCGCTTGGCGGGTCAGCTCGAGCACCCTCATATCGTCCCCGTTCATGCTGTCGGTCACCTAGACGACGGCTCGGTCTTCTACACCATGAAGCTCGTAGGCGATCTCTCACTGAGAGACGTCCTCAAGCAACTCCGTGATGGCAACGAGGTCGCGCGCGAGACCTACACAATGCACCGCCTGCTGCATTACTACCGCGGCATTTGCATGGCGATCGAGTACGCGCACTCCAGGGGCGTCATCCATTGCGACATCAAGCCAGACAACGTGCTCATCGGGCCCTATGGTGAAGTCCAGATCATGGACTGGGGCATCGCACGCGTCCTCCCACGCCAGCCGGGTAGCCCCGGCTACTTTGGCGGCGCCCCCGAGGTGCCCGGGACAATCGCCGGGACCCCGCATTATATGTCCCCGGAGCAAGCTCGGGGTGAGACTGAGCTGGTCGATGCGCGGAGCGATGTCTACTCCCTTGGGGTCGTGCTCTACCAGATGCTGACCTTCACTCTGCCGCACACCGGGAACACGACGCGGGATCAAATGGAGGCCCTTCTCACCAAGCCCGTGCCCCCGCCCTCGGAGCGCGCACCCGAGCGCGACATCCCCCCAGAACTTGAGACCATCTGCATGAGGGCGCTCTCACACGAGCGGGCGACGAGGTTCGCGAGCCCGATGGTGCTATGGAATGAGATCGAGTCGTACCTGGAGGGCAGGAAGGAGCAAGAGAGGCTTCATCAGCTGGCCTCTGAACAGACGGACGAAGCGGACGCTGTCGCCCGTCGGTTCTATGACGTCCGCGACGAGCTGGACGAGCTCAGCGAGACCGTCAATCAAGGCGAGGCCGGGAACGGCTACTTTGCCCCAGTTGAGGAGCGACAGCAGAGCTGGAACTTACACCTTCGGGTGGAGCACCTACAGCTCTTAGAGGCGCGCCTATTCGCCGACGCGGTCGGCCGCTACAATGGCGCATTGGCCTACCAACGACGCTTCCCAGCGGCGCTTGAGGGGCTCGCGAAGCTCTATGAGACGAAGGCCGCCGACGCTCAAGCCAAGGCCGACAACGCGTCCATGATCCTCTACAGCGATCTGGCTCGCTCGACCCTGGGCCGCGCGCCTCGGGCGAAAGGCACCCTGCATGTCCGGAGCTATCCGGAGGGGGCTGAGGTGCACCTGTGGGAGCTTACGGGGCAAGACGCCTTCGCCCACGAAGATGCGAGACACCTTGGCGTGGCGCCGCTAGCGGCGGTCGAGCTTCGCCCCGGGAGCTACCTCTTGAGTGGCCAGATCCCAGGGTTCCGAGAGACCCAGATGCCGGTCGTCATCAACGAACATGAGGACCGCTTCGTCCTCCTGAGTCTATTGCCATGGTCTGCGAGCATCCCGCTCGTCGGCTACAGCCACATCCTGACCACGATGAAGGAGACCTTCAGCAACTGCGTCGCCGACAGCAAGCTGCGGAGCCTGTTGCTGGCGGGTGAGGCTGGGATGGGCCAGGGCAAACTGCTGACCGAGCTAGACCGTCACCTCGACGAGATCGTCGGGATGGTCGTGTATGGCTTTGTGCGCATCGAAGCACTGCATCAAACTGTGCCATTCTATGCGGCGAGCCGACTGCTCTGCCATCGCTTCGGCATCGGCGCAGGGGACGGACCTGAGATCGTCGAAGAGCGCATCCGCACCACGGTCTCCTTCGTCTACACCCAGTCTGGTGCGCTCGCACTCAATGACGCGTTGAGTGAGGAGATCGAGGAGCTCGTGACGCTGCTCCTTAGCATGCCAGGGGTCGGCGGAGCGCGAGTCGCCGCTCAGCAACACAGCGTGGCCTACACGCTCAAGCTCTTCCGCGCCATCGGAGATTTCTTCGAGCGCCTCTCCGAGGTCGCACCTGTCGTGACCGTCCTCCGGGGCGTCGACAACCTAGACCGCCTCAGCCGTGATCTCTTCCAATACCTGAGCTTCCGCTTAGAGGACCGCCCCGTCTTCCTGCTAGGCCTCTCTCATGGCGGTGACGTCCCGCTCACCTTTCAACGAAGCCTGCCCCTCGAGCCCCTCGCGAGCCAAGCGATCCGACAAGAGCTCGCCATGCTCTTGAAGGGCCCAGTGTCCGCAAGCCTGGTCGACACCGTCGCAGCCAAGGGGCAAGGTAACCCCTTCCTCGTCAGCGAGATGGTGCGCTTCCTCGTCACCTCGGGGACCGTGCAATGGAACGGCCGCTATTGGTCGCAGCCGGAGGATGTCGACGACGCGCTCGACATCGAAGCCCTGGAGATGGACGACGTCCTGTTGTGGGACTTGCAGAAGCTCCCCGAGCTTAGTCGGCGCGCGATTGAGTGTGCTGCAGTCTGTGGTCGCGTCTTCTGGAGCGGGCTGCTCGCAAACATGTTGGGGACCGATGCCATTGATGAGGCCCTGACGCCATTGGCTGAGCAAGAGTTCATCCACCCCCAGCCGGCGAGCCGATTTACGGGTCACCTTGAGTTTAGCTTCCGGCATGGCCGGGTCCGACAGGTGCTCTACGAGCGCCTCCCTGCTGAACGACGAGGAGCGCTCCACCGGCAGGCAGCCGAGTGGCTTGAATCACACAGCCACCCAGAGCTGACGGACATCGCCATGATCGCCCATCACCTAGAGGCTTCCCAACAGGGAGAGCTCGCTGAGAGCTGGCGCACACGGCTCGCCGACGAGGCGCTCCGCTGGGAGCATGAAGACGGCCCTGAATGGACCGATTGGCCCCATGACGCCGCCTCTAGCGTCTTTACGACCTCGGGCTAGGGCAACGCTCCGCGCCAGGCGAGCTCCTGCCGCGCGACCCTGACGAGATCCTCCGTCGCCATCCCGTGGAGCGCATCTATCGCCTCCAAGGCCCCGGTCTCTCCGTTTCGCCGAGGCCCCAGGAACCGGTGCCCGCGGACCCGCATCAGCGCGCCAGGCAACCACTCGGCGACGCTCGGCACGTGGTCCCCTGTGATGATCAGCGGCGCATTCAAACTCGAATCGGCGAAGAGGTCATGCAGCACATAGGAGCGCTCAGGATCGTCCCAAGCCGCCGGGTCATTCGCGAAGGCATCCCAATCTCGCCAGAGCGCTTCGTAGCTCGTGACGTTCAAGATACGAGACCCAACACCATCTTCATCATGGAGCCGCTTTGCGGCCTCCCGGGCTTGGGCGAGCTTGCGGCCTGACGCAATGAAGATGACCTCACCCGCTCCGGCGCGCGCCTCACGCGCATCCTCTCCGACCAGCCAATAGGCCCCTCGTATTGCCGCAGCAGCATGATCATCAGGCAACGTATTGGGCTGCTCCAACGGCTGAGTCGAGAGCCGCAGATAGATCGCCTCGCCCTCCTCATCCCAGAGTTGGCTCAGAGCATGGAGGTAGATGGCGCGGACATCCGCCCCGAAGGCGGGCTCGTAGGCCAGTATCCCCGGCAGGTCCATCACCATGCGCAGGGTCTGGATGCTCTGATGCGTCGCCGTCTCCCGACTCAATCCCGTGCCGCTCGGCACCCCCACGGCGATGAACCGCGCCCCGGAGTAGCAGGCATAGTCCAGTTGATTGAAACCTCGCTCCACGAACTTGTCGTAGACGGTCACGACAGGGAGCAGCGGGCTCTTGCCCTCCGCGCGCTTGCGCTGCCTCCCGAACGCATACGCCCACAGGTAGGCGTTGCCCTCCGCGATCCCCAGCGCATGAAACTGCCCGTCTGTGGTCGGGCGCCAATCAAACGCGCTCTGTCGCGATTCACGAAGCCACCCATAAGGATCGTCCAGGCTGCGCGGAGCGAAGACGCCCTTCGCTTTGATGACTGGACCCAAGTGGGTCGTCTGGCCGACATCAGGCGCCGCGAATTGAAGCCAAGGCCCGACCGGGGTCCTCAGGAGCGCCATGTTGAGGCTCTGGAACGCTCCACCTGTCGAGGTCACCTTCCGTGCAGCGAGGCGCACCTCATCAAGGTGCGCGGCCACTCCGTCAACCGGCACTGGGCTGTAGGGGGCCTCTGGCTCTGATAGGAACGGCTCTGCGCACGCCTCGAGCAGCTTCGCAGCGGGGCTGTCATCCGGCGGCGTCGGGTAACGCTCACCTGCAGGCAAGCCGAAGCGAGTGCCCCACGCGGCGACCTCTTCGCTCGGGAGCAACATCCCGTGATTCTCGGGGTGACCTGCGGCAGAGGTTTGATACCCCTTGAGTGTGTGGGCTATCACGACCGCAGGGCGCCCCGTCACCGCCGCTGCGTTGCCGTAGGCATCGATCAAGGCACCGATGTCATGCCCGCCTAAATGAGTCAGGCCTGCGCTCAAATCGTCATCAGAGAGCCCCTCGAGCGCCTTCACAACGCCGCGACGGCGGGTGGCACTCATCCTGAAGTGCTCACGAAACCACGTCAGCGCATGTTGGCGCTCCGCGTCCGGGTGCTCTGTACCCCCAAGCAAGGCCTGACGCTGTGTCGCGCCGTCGAGCATCAGGAGTGGGTGAAAGACAGTGTCAGGCGCGCCCTCAAGGACCTTCCGGAGGTGGTCGCCCCCCTCGCGCGCAAAGAGGGCCTCAGCGCGGCTCCCCCAGCGCAATGAGATCGTCTCCCACCCCTGCCCTCTAAACTTCGCTGTGACCCACTCCTCGAGGCGGCCCGAGTCATCCATCACGCGATCTAGGCTTTGCCGGTTGAGATCGACGACCCACACAAGGTTGTCTAGGCCCCAGCGGCCCGCGTCGTAGAGGCTCTCATCGATCTGCCCTTCCGTCAGCTCACCGTCCCCGCAGTGAGCCCAGTAGAGACCGTCAATCAGCGGCTGCTGATGGGCGGCAGCCAGCGCGCGGTTGTGATGCACGGCACCATAGGCGTCATAGATGGTCGCGCAGACCCCGAGCGCTTCGCTGCTCGTCGTGTAGTCGACAAAGCGCGGGTTCTTTAGCTTGGTGGGATAAGGCTGAGGGCCACCCTTCTCCCGCAACTCATCCATGGCTGCCTTGGGCAGCACCCCGAGCAAATGCATCAGGCTGTAGATGATCGGCGCAGCATGCGGCTTTACGGCCACTCTGTCGACGGGTCGCCTGCACCCCAAGTAGAGCGCGCAGAGCAGGTCAACCGATGACATCGACGAAGCTTGATGCCCCCCGACCTTGGGCTTCTTACCTCGATTCTCAGGCTTGTTATTCGCCCAATCGATCATGGACAGCGCGCCCTTGGCCACATGGTCACGGATGACCTGCATCGCGTGTAGCGATTCGGGACTAGGGGCGCTGAACGGAGGGGCTTTCAGGTCGCTCATCGATCCTCAACCAGTTAGACAAGGCGGCCACAATGCCGGCAACGCCAGAAGCGATTCTTGGTCGTCGTCGAGCCCGCAGGGGGCTTCACCTCTCCTGGATGGGTGTAGCACATGCCGTGCCCGCAGGTCGCGCATCGATTGGCCAGCAGAGCCCCAGAGCGGTGGGTGCGCCAAGCCATCGCGATCATCAACCCTGCGGTCGCAAGTACGCCGCCGACCAAGGCCATGGCGCGCGCATCCTCCAGCGGCGTCGTCACGGCGAGCCAGAGCCCTGGAAGCGCTAGGCAGACTAGGAAGATCCATATCGCTCGATTAGGGCGCACCCGTAGGCTCCTCTGTGGCGTAGTTTACGGGGAGCTCAATCTCCACGCTGACCCATGTAAAGGGCTCGGACGATGTCGGCAGGGGAGCCCGCAGTGTCTCCCCCCTCCCCTCCAGACCAAGGTGTGTCAGGGTCGCTTCTCCGGAGATCGATTGCCCGAGCTGACCTGTGAGGGCACTCCGCACTGCGACCTGGGCCCCACCCACGCGCTCCGCAAATGTCTCATCTGGTGCATCTGTGCTCCCCGTGAGCGTGACCTCCGGTAGCCACGCAACGGGGGCGTCCGGGGACTGCTCACCCCACGTTGGGCACACATCCACGACGCGCGTGTGGAGGGTGCGCACCTCGAGCTTCTCGTTACCGTCTAGGTGAGCATCCTTGAGGACCGGGAACGTGCAGCGTGGCTGCCTGACCACGTCATAGGGCTCACCGTCCGGGCTAAATGACCATGCGGTGTGGAAGAGCTCTCCGTGGTCGGGCCACGCCTCCCAATGGGTCCTTGGGTGAGACAAGAGCACAGTCCCGACGACCGATGACGCGGTGGCCTCAGCAAAGCCACCAATATGGCGTCGTAAGGCGGAGTGAACGACGTCATGCATCACCAACCACGGCCGACGATGACGGCGAGCATGTGGATAAGTGAACCAGACCGCTAAGCGCCGACCCCATCGTCCGCGCGAGGCGCGGCGAACCGCCTTCGCCATCGACGACGAGCGATTGAGCCCAGGGAGCGCCATCACGTTCGCGAGGAGCGGGGGAAGGACGATGAGGCGATCGCCCTCAGCGGCCCCCAGGGCCTCAGCGAGGCGAGCCATGACGGCCGCGGGCTCACGGCACACAGCGTCGACATCCATCGCCACAGTGACGACTTCGAGTGTGCGCCCCTCCGGTTTTAATGTTCCCGCCACTGAGACCTCATTGACCCCGAGTCCTTCCCTCCGATAATGAAGCAGCACGACACGTTGGCAAGGAGCATGTGCGCTTGGAGTGGGTAGGTCTAGCAGCGCTCATCTTGGTAGCCTCTGCATACGGGTGGCGTCAGCGACCAGAATTGCGCCGTGGCCGGGCCGCTGCAGAGATCCGTGATGAGATCGCGCAAGGACGCTATCACCGCGCAGTGCCATACCTCCTCGAAGCCGGGCGTATCGCCGAGGCTGCCCGACTCGAGGCCTTTCGCGGGAACACAGACCGCGCTGTCTCGCTGTACGAACAGGCCGACGATGTGCGCGGCGCAGCCTCCGTCTACCTCACGCGTGGTGAATTCGAGATGGCCGCAATGGTGCTGCGCGACGCAGGGCTGACTGTCGACGCAGCGGAGGCCTTCGTGGCCGGCGGGCATCTCGATAAGGCCGTGCCACTCTTGATCGCGGAGGCCCGCTGGGAGCGGGCTAAGGAGGTCGCTGAGACCGCCACTGATCCGGCCTTGCTCGCCTTGGTCCTCGCAGGGACAGGCGACAGCGCGGGGGCGGCGCGGCTCCTCGGAGAGCAAGCGGAGGACCGTGGTTCCCTCCAGGAAGCCGCTGAGCACTGGCTCAAGGCCGGCGATCCCCGACGCGCTGCGAAGCTCCTCGGCCGTGATGGTCGGCACCAAGAAGCTGCCAAGCTCTATGCCTCGCTCGGGGACCATGCTGCAGAGGCCTCCGCCCTGCTTGAGGCGGGCAATTTCCAAGCCGCGGGAGAGGCGTTCATACACGCAGCTCAGTTCCGCGCTGCGGGGCGCGCCTTTCTGCGCTCAGGGGACATCCCCAAGGCGACCACTGCCCTCTCCAAGGCACACGCATGGCTGGAGGTCGCGCGCGTCCACCACAACCAGGGCGATGAGGCGGCGTGCCTGGACGCCTTGATGAAGATCGCCCGAGACCACGTCTCCTACGAAGAGGCGCAGACGCACATCGCGGACATCCACCGAGCCGCAGGGCGCGCTCAGGCAGCCTACACGACCTACCAGGCGCTCGTGAGCCACCGTGTGTCGGAAGATCGCGTCGAGCCAGTCGTGCGTCGTTGGGTGGTCGCGATGGCCGAGATCCTCTTCAAGAATGGCAACACTGACGAGGGCCTCGCGTGCCTGGAGTCCCTCGAAGAGCAAGGCTTGATGACGCCTCAGCTGCGCGAGCGCATCGACGCGCTCGGCCAACCCACTGCCAGTCAAGCGGACCTTCACGCAGTCGCGACATTTGAGCTCCCCGAGCACGAGCGATACGAGTTCGTAGATCGCCTCGGAGAGGGTGGGAATGGCGTGATCTTCCGGGCGCGGGACAAGATGCTCGCTCGAGAGATCGCCATCAAGATGATCGGCCGCACGAAGCTCCCGAGTGACATGGCGCGGACCTTCTTCCTCCGCGAAGCGCGGATGGCCGCTCAACTCAACCACCCCAACATCGTCACGATCTACGACCTCGGTCAGATCGAGGATCGGATGTACATCGCCATGGAGCTCATCGACGGAGAGAGCCTCGCTGAGACCCTAGAGACACCGGGTTCAACCCTTGACTGGGAGCGCGCGGAGCCCATCGTCGACCAGCTCTGTGCCGCCCTGGATTATGCCCATGAGCGCGACGTCGTGCACCAAGACGTGAAGCTCGAGAACGTGATGGTCACCGGTGATGGGGCCGTCAAGCTCATGGACTTCGGCCTCGCCCGCGCCTACCAACGCGGCCAAGAGGCGACCAACGTTGTCATGGGGACACCGCTCTACATGTCTCCCGAGCAAATCCGGGGGCAGGACGTCGACCACCGCACAGACATCTACGCGCTCGGCGTGACGCTGTACCGGATCTTCACGGGCACGTGGCCCTATCGAAAAGGCAACATCATGGATGCGCATCGCCGCAGCCCTGTGCCTGACCCACGCGTGGACGCCCCCGACCTCTCCGAGGACTTTGCGACGATCATCGCCGCTACCATGGCGAAGCTGCCCTCAGACCGACCGGATTGCGCCGCGGAGGTCTCAAAGGCGCTCAAGATCGCGTTCAGCTGAGGTTTACTCCTCGATAATGATTGGCGGTAAGTCGGGCTCGGTCGGCGCGTCATTTCGCACGCGAGGCTCATCCCCACTGCCGCCCGCCATCGCCGCAATACCGTCGCCTTCAGCCTCACCGTCGGCGTCGGCGTCGGCGTCACCTTCAGGCTCCGGTGGCTCATAGGGCCAGAACTCGACCAACGTGACCGTCGCACCGCCAGAGAGGCGGGCCATCGTCCACGCGTTCCCATCCCTCCGCGTCACAGGGATCCGAGACGCCTCAACGGCGTGCCGACTACCGTTACTGTCGATCAAGACGAAGCTGTCTTTCGGGGTCGAAGCGCCCAGCGCGATGCACGTATGCGGCCGGGACGCGCGACGCACGATCATCCGCACGCCTTTGCCCCCACGGTTCTGGCGAGCCATATCGTCAATTGGGTTCAGCTTCGCCATCCCGCTCAGCGTGAACACCGCGATATGCGGCGCCTCTGCCAAGCGCTCTTCACTCAACAAAAGCGTGTCGATCACGACATCGTTATCGGCGACCTTCATGGCACGAACGCCTCGCGCCATGCGCCCCTGAATCGACACTTGCTCAAGGCTGAAGCGGATCCCCTGACCCAAGCGCGTCAATAACACGCAATCGCCGCTCAGCTTCGACTCAGTGACGCGAGAGAGCTTGTCTCGCTCGCCGAGCTTGATGGCCACGATCCCGGAGGAGCGCGAGCTCTCGAAGTCCTTCAGTTTACAAGCCTTCGCCATACCTCGTTCGGTGAGGAAGAGCAGGTGTACACCGTCCGGGAAGTCCGCCCGCGGGAGGACCGCGACGATGTCATCTTCCTTATCGATCCCGCACACGTTGACCAGGGCTGTGCCCGAGTCCCCCCACTTGGCCTCGGGGATCTGGTGTACCGGGATTGGGAAGCACGCACCGCTCGACGAGAAGACGAGCACTTTGTGACGCGTGTTCGTAAAGACGACGTCATGCATGCGATCGCCGGGTCGGACACCGGCCGCCTTCCGGTCACCACCAGCTCCCTGAAATGACGCCAAAGACGCGCGCTTAATCCAGCCCTGCTCGGTCACACCGACCACGACATCTTGCGCCTTCACGACGACCTCAAGTGCCACATCAAGGCGCTCAACCTCGTCCTCAATCGTCGTGCGCCGTGCGTCTCCGTGGCGCTCCTTGATCGCGAGCATCTCCTCGCACACCACTTGGTCGCATACCGCTGCATCACCGAGGATGCTGCGGAGGCGACGAATCAGTGCCTTGAGCTCTTTGGCCTCTTGGCGGAGCGCCTTGATCTCAAGGTTGGTCAGCCGCACCAGGCGCAAGTCCAGGATCCCGTCAGCCTGCGCCTCGCTGAAGCCCAAGGTCATGAGGTTCATCCGCGCATCAGCGCGATCCTTAGACGCGCGGATCGTCGCGATGACCTCATCCAGGATGTCCAGCGCCTTCATCAGGCCTTCAACCAAGTGCAGACGGGTCAACGCCCGATCGAGGTCGTACTGGCTGCGTCGCCTCACCACCACACGGCGATGCTCCACGAAGGCCGCGATCATCGAACGGAGGTCCAGCTGACGTGGCGAGTTCCGCAGGATGGAGACCATGTTGAAGTGGTAGTTGATCTGCAGATCGGTCTTCTTAAAGAGGAGCTTCAAGACCCCGTCTGGATCGGCGTTACGGGACAGCTCGGCGACGATGCGGATGCCCTCGCGGTCACTCTCATCGCGGACGTCCAAGACCCCCTGGACACCCTTGGACAGGCGCAGGTTGTCCATCTGCCGGACGAGCTCGGACTTCACGACGTTGTAGGGCATCTCATTGAAGATCAGGAGGCGCTTACCGTCGCGGAGCTTCTCTGTCTCATGACGCGCGCGGAGCACGACCTTGCCGCGCCCCGTCGTGTAGGCCTCCTTGAGTCCTTCGGCGCCCATCATCACGCCACCGGTCGGGAAGTCAGGGCCCTTGACGTACTTCATCAAGCCTTCGACATCGAGGCTCCCGTCCCCGACGAGCGCCACGGCTGCGTCGATCACCTCGCCCAGGTTGTGGCTAGGGACCTCTGTGGCGAACCCAGCGGAGACGCCGCTTGTGCCGTTGCACAGCAACCCGAGGAAGCCCGCAGGGAGCACCACAGGCTCTTCGCAAGACTCATCAAAGTTCGCGCGCCAAGGCACCGTGTCTTTGCCGATATCTGTCAGCAGCTCGAGCGCGATCGGGCTCAACCGCGCCTCTGTGTAACGCATGGCTGCCGCTGGATCGTCGTCCATGGAGCCAAAGTTTCCGTGCCCATCTACCAGCGGGTAGCGCATCTTCCATGGCTGCGCGAGGCGCACCATGGCCTCGTAGATCGCGCTGTCGCCGTGCGGATGGTAGGTGCCCATCACGTCACCGACCGTCTTGGCGGACTTGCGGTACGCCTTATCCGGTGTGTTACCCGCGTCGTACATCGCGAAGACGATGCGGCGCTGCACCGGCTTTAATCCATCCCGTACATCGGGGATCGCTCGGTCCAAGATGACCTTCTGCGCATAGCGCCCGAACGCCTGGCCCAGCTCACGCTCGAAGGCGATCTCCATCACCCTCTTTGCGCTGCGTTGACTGCCCTTCGTCATTCCGCCGCCTCCATCGTCTCGTCCGCGTCGCTCTCCACACCGCCCTCGACTTCATCAGCCTCTTCGCTGTCGACGGGCTCATCTTCGCCAAAGTGCACGTTGGCCGTGATCCAGTTCTTGCGAGGTTCGGCTCGGCTCCCCATCAACACAGTCACCTGCTTCTCAGCGCTCGCAGCGTCTTCAATCGTCACGCGCACCAGCGTCCGCGTCGACGGGTTCATGGTCGTATCCCAGAGCTGGTCTGGGTTCATCTCGCCCAAGCCCTTGAAGCGCTGAATCGTGCTGCTCTTGCCCCACTTCTCAGAGATCTTCGTGAGCTCCTCCGGAGACCATGCGTACTTCATCTCCGTCTTACGCTTGCTCTTGCGCTCGATCTTGAAGAGCGGGGGCTGCGCGACATAGATGCACCCGGCTGTCAGCAGTGGCTTCATGAAGCGGTAGAAGAACGTGAGCAAGAGGCACTTAATGTGCGCGCCGTCATCGTCGGCGTCCGCGAGGACGATGATGCGGCCATAGTTGGCGTCATCAAGGTTGAAGTCGCCTGCAATCCCAGCCCCGACAGCCTGGACAATCGCCAAGATCTCCTTGTTACCGAGGACCTTGGCCAAGGTCGCCTTCTCCGTGTTGAGCGGCTTACCACGCAGCGGCAGGATCGCCTGGTGGACACGATTACGAGCCTGCTTGGCGCTGCCACCTGCGGAGTCACCCTCCACGATGAACAGCTCGTTCTCCTCGACCTTCTTGCTGGAGCAGCGTGTCAGCTTGCCATCGAGCGACGTGTGACCCCGAGAGGACTTTCCGGTCCGAACCGCCGCCCTCGCCTTCCGCGCTGCGCTGCGAGCCTTTGCCGCCCGCGCTGCGTTCTCAAGGAGCCGCTTGGAGACCTTGGGGTTCTCCTCAAGGAATGCGGCAAAGTGCTGGGAGACGACCTCCTCGACTGCACTTCGTGCCTCGGGGTTCCCTAACTTGCTCTTTGTCTGCCCTTCAAACTCAACGTGGCTCATGCGCAGATTCAGGACCGCCATGAGGCCCTCACGGACATCATCGCCAGTCAGGTTCCCCTTCATCTTCCAGACGCCGAGCCGTCGCGCATAGTCGTTCATGACGCGCGTGTGTGCGGTCCTGAACCCGGTCTCGTGCTGACCGCCCTCCACCGTGTTGATGCAGTTCACGAATGAGTTCACGCTCTCGCTGTACGCATCCGTGTACTGAAAGGCCACCTCAACCTCGATGTCACCGGACTTGCCGTTGAACACGATAGGGTCGTGGAAGGTCTGCTTACCCTCATTCATATACGCGACAAAGTCGCCGATGCCGCCTGGGTAATCGTAGGTCTCATCAAAGCGCTCGTCCGCCGTCTCCTCGGCCTCCTCATCGGACTCAAGGAGCGTCGTCGCCTTCGGTCGGTGGTCTGCGAGTTTGATCGCGAGGCCAGAGTTCAAGAACGCCAGCTCACGGAGGCGATTGGCGAGCGTCTCTACGTTGTACTTCGTCGTCGAGAAGATCTGAGAGTCCGGCTGGAAGCGAACGGTGGTACCCCGTCGACGCGTGTTGCCTTGCTCCTCTAAACCTGTCTTGGGGACGCCCCGCTCAAAGCGCTGACGGAAGCACTTACCATCACGACAGATCTCCACCTCAAGCCACACGGACAGCGCGTTGACGACCGATGCACCGACGCCGTGAAGTCCGCCAGAGACCTTGTAGCCGCTGCCCCCGAACTTGCCACCAGCGTGCAGCTTGGTGAACACCACCTCCGGCGTTGAGATGCCCGTCGCGTGCATCCCTGTCGGGATCCCACGACCGTCATCCCGAATATAGATGCTCCCGTCCGACTCGATGCGCACATCAATGTTCTTGCAGTGACCCGCGAGGGCCTCATCGACCGCGTTGTCCACGATCTCGTACACAAGATGATGTAGGCCACGAGTTCCCGTGGATCCGATATACATTCCGGGACGAAGCCGAACGGCTTCTAGCCCCTCGAGAACTCGAATGTCCCCGGCACCATAGTTTTCCGTCACTTCAGACTCCGACGCGTCGCGTGACCACTTTGATAGCACAGGGTTGAACCGTCGGCATTAATCCTGACGGGAGCCCACACCAGCCTGGGTCCTGCTGAGCTTGCATCGATGGCGCGGCGCGGGTTTATTGATCACGTACGCGAAACGCTGCCCGTAAGGAGCGCTCCATGTCGGCCCTCAAACAGCTCACTGCACTCGGCCTCGCCGTCGCGCTGTTCGTTCCACAGCTTGGCTGTGGTGCAGACTCCGCTGCGCCCGCTCAACCCTCAGAGGGCGCGGATTCAGTCAGCATCACCGATCCGACCCCTGACGTCGGCGTCGAGCCAGGCCCGCCCGATGCTGGCCCACCAGAGGAGGACAGCTCTGAGGGGCTCCCCTGCAGCGCAGATGCCGACTGCTCAAGCTTGGCCGACACCATGTGCCAAATGGCGACATGCGACCTCGACCTCGGGGTCTGCCGCCTAGGCCCGCTGAAAGACTACACACCATGTGACGACGGGGATGCATGCACCCTCGACGAGGTCTGCTTTGAGGGCGTGTGCAGTCGCGGGGTCCAGAAGATCTGTGACGACGACAACCCTTGTACCGACGACCAGTGCGAGTCAGCGACCGGCTGCCTCTTCGAAGCCAACACCGACAGCTGTGACGACGGCAACGGCTGCACGGCTGACGATCAATGCAATGCAGGGGCCTGCATTGGCGCTGCGACCGACGCCTGCAGCTGTGTCGAGGACAGTGACTGCGCCGGGGTCGACGACGATAACCTCTGCAACGGGACCGTGACCTGCGTCGCAGGGCAATGTCAGGTGGCACCAGAGTCGGTCATCGTGTGCGACGAAGACGCCGACAACGTCTGCACCTCATCGGTTTGTGCACCGGAGACTGGCCTCTGCAGCTTGACCCTGCTCTCCGACCTCCCCTGTTCAGATGGCAACGCCTGCACAGAAGGCGACACATGCAGCGAAGGCGTCTGCAGTGGCAGCGTCGCGGCCTGTGAGTGCGAGGCAGACGCCGACTGCGCCACCTTCGACGACGACAACTTATGCAACGGGGTGATGGCCTGCGTCGCGGGGGTCTGTGAGACCGATCCTGCGACCGTCGTGACGTGCCCTCAGGACTCAGAAGCCGACCCTTGCAACTACACCGCCTGTGAGCCTGCACTTGGTGAGTGCCTGCTGTTAAATGAGCCCGACGGGACCCCCTGTGGTGATGGCCTCGCCTGCACCGAGGGCGATGTCTGTGCAGCCGGGGTATGCCAAGGGGCGCCGGTCACCTGTGATGATAGCAACCCCTGCACCGACGACGCGTGCAGCGAGGCAGACCAAGGCTGCGCTTACGTGAACAACACAGCGCCCTGCGACGACAGCGATGCATGCACCGAAGGCGACATCTGCGGCGACGGTGCGTGTGGAGCCGGTACAGCCGTCGTCTGCGAAGACGAGGACCTGTGCACAGACGATAGCTGTGACTCTGTGCTCGGCTGCATGTTCAAGCCGGTCAGCTGCGACGATGCAGACGACTGCACCGTAGACAGCTGCGAGGCCGGGCTCTGCACCCACACGCTCAACACGGAAGAGCCCGCGTGCACAGCCTGTAGCGGTGATGCTGCCTGTGACGATGCGCTCCCCTGCACCGTCGACAGCTGCGACTTGGCGACAGGGTTGTGCATCAATGCTGCGAAGGACTGCGACGATGACAACCCTTGCACGGTCGACGCCTGCCAAGACGACGGCGTCTGCGCATCGACGCCGATTGAGGCCGGCGCCTGCGACGATGGCGACCCGTGCACCCTGGCGGATGTCTGCGAAGCGGGGGCCTGTGTCGGCACCCCGGATCCGAGCTGCACTGGATGCGGCGATGGCGCGTGCACCGATGGAGAGACCTGCGTCACATGCGCAGCCGACTGCGGCGACTGTGTCGGGAGCTGCTGCGATGCCAACGGCAGCGCAGGCTGTGACGACGCAGAGATCACGGCCTGTGTATGCGCCGAGGACGATGTCTGCTGCACTGGCACCTGGGATGCGGCCTGCGCCGCAGCAGCGAACGCTTGCGGTGCCCCCTGCGACGCGGACACTTGCTGCTCAATGAACGACACGGGCGGCTGCGCAGACCCCGACATCGCGGCCTGCGTCTGCGCGGAAGACGACTACTGCTGTACGGGTGAATGGGACGAATACTGCGTCGAGGACGCTGTCACCCTGTGCGGCCTGACCTGCGACAGCTGTGGAGACGGTGAGTGCTCTCTCGGTGAGGACTGTGAGAGCTGCGATGAGGACTGCGGGGGCTGCCCAGAGTGCGGTGACGCAGCCTGCACCGGAGATGAGAACTGCGGCACATGCCCCGATGACTGTGGTGGCCCATGTAGCGAGGGCAGCTGCTGTGAACCCAACGGGAGCCCAGGGTGCGAGGACGCCGACGTGAACGCGTGCGTCTGTGCGCTCGATGGCGCCTGCTGCGACGTGGCGTGGGACGCGCTGTGCGTCCTCTTCGCGGTCGAGTACTGCGAACTCGGTGAGCAATGTGATTTTGTGTGCGGCGATGGCACCTGCGACGCCGGCGAATCGTGCGACTCATGCAGCGAGGACTGCGGTGCATGTGGCACCTGCGGTGACAGCGTCTGTGACCCGGACGAGAACTGCGCCAGCTGCGCAGCGGACTGTGGCGCCTGCGAAGGAAGCTGCTGCGAAGCCCATGACGGCCCTGGCTGCGAAGACGACAGCATCGCGCTCTGCGTCTGTGACATCGGGGACCCTTGGTGCTGTGAGGTCGAGTGGGATGGCCTGTGTGTCGAGGTCGCGAAGGCCGGCTGTGGGGCCTGCGAGCCTGAGCTCCCTGCAGGCTTCTGTTGCGATGCCCACGGAGGCTTGGGCTGCGACGACCCAGCCGTCGAGGAGTGCGTATGCGCCGCCCAGCCCTTCTGCTGCAACGGCAAGTGGGACGAGTTCTGCGCTGAGGCTGCGGCCACCTGTGGCGCTGAGTGCGGCGAGAGCTGCGGGGATGGCACGTGCAGTGTCGCGGAGTCTTGCGAGAGCTGCCCGCTCGACTGCGGGGCCTGTGAAGGGCCTTGCTGCGAGGCTCATGACGGGGCCGGCTGCGCCGACCTCGCGACCACCACTTGCGTCTGCGACATCGACGCCAGCTGCTGCGACAACGCATGGACCGAGTCATGCGCTATCCAAGCTGTCATCCAGTGCGGCTGGACCGAGGATTGCGCCAATGCGTGTGGCGATGGGACCTGCAGCCTCGGCGAGGATTGCTCGGCGTGCCCCGATGATTGCGGCGACTGCGGCGACTGCGGCGATGACACGTGTGGCCCCTCTGAGACGTGCACCAGTTGTCCCTCTGACTGTGGCGACTGCGTAGGCTCGTGCTGCACAGTGCACGAGACCCCTGGTTGCGAAGACGCAGACGTGAGTGCCTGCGTGTGCGACCAAGACGTCTGGTGTTGCTCACTGGTCTGGGATGAGCTCTGCGTCGAGACCGCCAAGGGAGAGTGCGATGGATGCGAGGCGCCCCCTGAGCCCAGCTGTGGTGATACCCTGTGTGACCCGACCGAGAGCTGCGCGTCGTGCGCCAGTGACTGCGGAAGCTGTGGCGGCGACTGCTGTGCTCCGCATGACGGGAAGGGTTGTGACCAGCCGGACGTCCAAGCCTGCGTGTGCGACGTAGCTCCCTACTGCTGTGAGGGCGACTGGGACATCATCTGTGCGGCACTCGCGACCCAAGACTGCGCAGCAAGCTGTGACGACATCGTCACGTGCGGAGATGCCCAGTGCGACATCGAAGAGAACTGCACGAGCTGCCCGGGAGACTGCGGTGCGTGCACCGGCTCATGCCAAGAGGCGCATATCGCACCCGGCTGTGCCTCAGCGCCTTGTACTGAGTGTGTTTGCGCGGTCGATGACTTCTGCTGTGAGTTCAGCTGGGACGTGAGCTGCACCATCTACGTCGAGACAGACTGCGCGGAGACCTGCGCGACCGACTACTGCGGTGATGGCACGTGCGGGGACGGGGAGAGCTGCACGAACTGCGCGACTGACTGCGGAGAGTGCTCGGCGAATTCATGCTGCAGCATCTCCGAAGACGGGAGCCCTGGCTGTGAACAGCCTGACATCGAGAGCTGCGTCTGTGGCGTCCTCCCTGACTGCTGCGAGGACACCTGGGGATGGGACGGACAGTGTGTCGGCCTCGCCCAGTCCTTCTGCGGTGCCACATGCGACGAGCCGACCTCCAATTGTTGCGAGGTTCACGACGCCCCAGGCTGTAACTCTGAGCCGACATCCTTTGCGGTCTGCGATGCCGATCCGGACTGCTGTGAGGTCACATGGGACGCCGGGTGCGTCGAGCTCGCCGAGGAGATGGGCGCCTGCGGCAGCCAAGCGAGCTGCTGTGACGCCCACGGCGGCCTCGGGTGCGGTGACGCCGAGACAGAGTCATGCGTCTGCGACATGGATGAGTGGTCATACTGCTGCACCTTCAGCTGGGACGCCGACTGTGTGTCTGTCGCGGCAGAGAGCTGCGGGGGGTGCGCCCCCGACGAACCACAAACCTGCTGCGCTGCCAGCGACACCGATGCGCCCGGGTGTGACAGCGAAGACGTCGCCGCCTGCGTGTGCGAAATCGCCGAGTATTGCTGCACTGAGTCGTGGGACGGGCTCTGCGCAGGGATCGCAGTCGAAGAGTGCGGTGCGTCGTGTGGTGCGACTGATGGCTGCGGAGACGGCACTTGTGAGATCCCCGACTCGGTCTCTCACCTCGTGAACATCACGGCCGAAGGCTATAGCCCCGCTGAGCTGCTCATCACGGTGGGTGACAGCGTCACATGGTCCAATACCGACGTCGCCATGCACAGTGCGACGCAAAGCTCAGGCCCAGTCTTCTTCAACATCCCGCTCCTCGCGGGGCAGCAAGGCAGCGCCATCTTCCCCGAGACCGGGACCTACACGTACTACGACGTCTTCAACACCAGCCAAAGCTTCACTGGCACCATCGAGGTCGTCGCTGCACAAGGTGAGACCTGCGCCTCATGCCCCGAGGATTGTGGGCCTTGCCCCGGTGGCGACTGCTGCGCGGCGAGTGAGACCCCTGGCTGTGATGATCCTGCGATTAAGGCGTGTGTCTGCGGCTCTGATGACCCGCAGGCGAGCTACTGCTGCGACGTCAAGTGGGACAGCTATTGCGTAGACCTCATCACCATCGAAGGGTGCGGCGACTGCATCATTAAGTAGCGAGAGCCCGTGTTACGGCAGGCGCTCCGGCAGCGATACGCCCACAATCTGGCTCGCTGATGACCCGGGCCACGCGCCTTCGATGCGCTGACCCTCTCGGTAATAGAGCACCGAGGTCCTTTCAGCCGTCCTCCCCGCAAGGTGAGCCCCGATGTCGGCGACACGGCGTACTGGGCGGGCTGCGACGCTGATGATGACATCGCCCCTCCGTATCCCAGCGCGTGACGCGGGAGCTCCTCGGGGGACAGCGGTGACCAAGAGGCCCCCCCCACGGCGTGGGTAATCCTTACCAAGCGCGCTGCGCGTCGCTTTCTCGTACCCCTTCACCGTCTCTAACCGCTTCAAACGGGCGAGGCGCGCCTTTGCCCCTGTCCGTTGACCGGCCACGAAGTGACGCACTAAGGCAGGGCGCCACCAGCGCTCGACGAGGTCGAGCCCGGCGACAAGGCCACTCTCAGAGCCCGCACACCTCAGCGCCACCAAGGCATCAACCATCGCCGCGGCGCCTGCATCATCGCCCGCCAGCCAAGCGCACATACCACGCGCCTTGAGGGCACGTAGCCGCAGCGTGCAGGGCGCCTTCCCCTCAGCGTCAAGCGTCCTCTGAGCAGTCTCGAGGTAGCGAGTGCACGTCGCTCGAGCCCGCGCATCTGCTTCAAAAGGAGCCCGCAAGAGGGCCTCGGAGTAATGCGCAACCGTCGCGCGCATCCCTGACGCGGTCGCGGGCTTGAGCACCTTCGGGGCCTTCGCCGACTGGGCACTCGCGACGCTTACCGAGCAGAGCATCACGAGGCTCGTCAGCCCCATGCTGAGAGAGCGCTTCATCATCACTGCTGAACCTCGCTGAGCCACTGTTGGCCGGACAGGCGCGGCTCTCCCGCGTGTGTCCAAAGCCCGTTGGACACGCTGCGACGTGTCGCAGTCGCCCGCTCATCGATCACGTGATCCAAGTAAAAGCAGATCTCTTCGTCCCCCGAGCACGGGCAGCTCACGACGACCTCCTCGGGGGCCAAGTCGCGCACTGGGTGCCACGCGACCCAAAGCATCTCAAGCGCCTCGGCGGTCATCGTCACCGTCGTCAGCCAAGCGCGCTGAAGGGCCTCCTCGGACTCCAATATCTGGATACATGGCCCACCCCCTGGCCCCTGCTCAGACAGGGATGTGGCAGGGAGCGACGTCGACGTGACCACAGAGTGATCCGTCGGGGATGCCTCGGCCACACGCTCGAGCCAATCGGGTGTCCATGCTTCGAGCTCCTCCAGCGCCACCGCGGGCATGCTGTGGAGTCCGAGCGCATCGACTCGAAGCGCTCCGAGCAAGCCGCGCCGTGTCTCAAAGCACTCGGCGGGGCTCATCGCCACGCAGCGCCCCGGGAGCTTCGGGTACCCGTACAAGTCCTCCACGTCGACCTCAACGATGGTCGTCGGCGGCACATCGGCCTCTGAGAGGCGATCGTGCGCCGCGTGGATCACATCCAACATCGCGCTGTATTTCGCCTCACCGCAGGCCACTTCGTAGCGGTTCATGGTCCGGCCCAAGATGACAGCATCGGGCTCGAAGCGATTGACGAGGTAATTCACATAGCCCGCATACCGTGCGCCATAGCGCGTCGGATCGCCTTCCGCCGAGGGATCAAAACAATTCTCCCACTGCGGGGCCTTGCCGACGAGCTCCATTGTACCGGGAGAGAGGGCTGTCCCATCCCGTGTGATCGGGCTGACCGCGAGGACGAGGTGAAGAGCGAGGGGCTCCTCTGTCGTCGAAGACGACGCAGCCGAGAGGGCACTGCGAAGCTCAGAGACCACGGCCTCGGCCTCGCTGAGTTGCGTCAGCCACTCCGCGGGCAGCTCCGTAGGCTGATTGTTGGGTCCATCGAAGGCATCCCAGGGCACTCCGAAGAGATCGAGCGGGATCACGACCACCTCCACATCACCCGGCTCACCAAGCGGTTCCGCCGAGAGGCGCTCCGGCGACGCCAACGTCCCGGCGCTCAGCGTCACGGACTCAGCCCAGCCACCGAGATGAACCGTCCGCGACGGCGGCTCGCTCACCGCGTCATTGTCGCGCGCATCGGGGGCATCCAACGCGTCCCCATCTTCGTCCGTCTCTTGGCCTGGGCACGCGACAAGCAGCGCCGCTGCTCCAATCACCAAGACAGACATCCACCTCCGCAGCATCGACCACCTCACTCTGCGCATCACGCGATTCAAACGAACATTGGCAGCGTGCCTCTCCAGCGCCTCCGATTTCAAGCCGGCTCCGCCGGCGACCACTTGCCAAGCGCTGCCTCAACGCACGCCGCAGCCGCAATAGTCCGGACGTCCGCCCCTCGCGGACCGACGATCTGGACACAGAGCGGGACCCCTTTGGCGTCAAAGCCGACCGGCACCACCGTGACTGGGAAGTGCATCGCGTTAAAGACCGCCGTCCAGAGGAAGCCAAAGGGCCGCCACAGCGGCACGCCATGGCGTGGCGCCACCGTCGGGTAGAGCGGGCAAAGCAGCAAGCCGTCTTCCCCCAAGAGCGCCTCAAGCTCGGCGCGCATCGCGACGATTCGAGCCCGGCCCTTCTCATTATCTCCTCCGACACCTGAGAGCATCCGCTCCAGAGCGAGCACAATCAGGACCGGGGCGATATGCTTTGACCGGCCCACCGTCGCGAGCGCCATCTCCTTAAGCAAGGGCACCCGTCCTCCCCCGCTCATGAGGCTGTCGAAGGACTCTCCTCCGGCCCCGAGCAAGGACGTCGCCCATGCATCCAAGCCCTTCAGCAGGAGTTTGGGGCGTTCTGGTGCGCGCTGGGCGCCCGCCGCCTCAAGGGCGCCCGCGGCGGACTGAACACCGCGCTTCACCACGCGCTGCACGCCCCAAGCCCCCGTGCCGTCGAGGACGTGGAGTCGAGGGCGCCCCAGCGGAGGCAAGGTGCTCGGGAGGCCCGCCTCTTCGCCGGCCATGACCCGGAGGATCGGGAGCACGTCGGCGACACACCGCACCATAGGGCCCACTGTGAGCGCAGGATCCGAGCCATCACCAATCGTAGGCCAATGCCCCTGAGTAGGGACCAGCCCCCCGGTCGGTTTATGCCCCACGATCCCGCAAAAACCTGAGGGCAAACGAATGGAGCCCCCGACATCAGCGCCGACACCGATCGCCGACCCTCCGGCGGCGACGAGCGCGCCCTCCCCGCCTGAAGAGCCACCACAGGTTCGCTTCAAATCCCAAGGGTTGTTCGTGCGACCGTACACAGCGTTGTAGGTCTCCATCCAGAGGCCGCCCTCGGGCACGTTGGTCAACCCGAGGAGGATCGCCCCAGCCTCTCGCATGCGGGTGACCACTGGGGCGTCTTTCGAGGCGGTCTGCCCCATTCGGTAGACGCTGCCCGCCGTGTTCGGGAGGCCCTCCACTTGCATGAACTCCTTCGCGGTGAACGGGACGCCGAGCAGCGGAGGGAGGATCGCCTCCGCGGACGCTGCTGCGATGCGGGCGTCCGCCTCGTCAGCCTCCCCCCGTGCGGCATCAAAGCGCTCGACGACGAGGGCATTGATGGCTGGGTTAACCTGGTCTGTACGCGCAATGTGGGCTTCCAGCACGGCGCGGGCGGTTAATTCACCGGTCCGGATGCGCGCTGCCAAGACGGTCGCTGGGCTCTCAATCAGTTCGTTCATACCTGATTCTATGTCACAGACGGCAGACCGAAAAGAGGGCGCACGCCTTACACTGTGTGGCGCGTCGCTTCCTCGGGCACGCCCCTAGGATGCCGAGGCGACTCAACACGAAGTCGAAGCGTACAGGATCCTTCGCATCGACTCGCCGCAGGCTGCGGGTGATATCGAGCGCCATCGCCAAACCGGGGCTCTTGAGGGAGGTCAGCCCGATGTACCGAGCGATTCGCCCCACGTGCGTGTCGAGGGGCACGATCAGTTGATGTGCCTTTGCCGACGTCCATAGGCCCATATCCACGTCGCCCGTCCGGACCATCCAGCGGGTGAACATGTGCAGCCGCTTGGCGGCCCCAGGCCCGTTCGCCGAGGAGAGGAAGTAGCGTGTCCCGCGGCGCGCAGATTGCGCGGGAGTTAAATGTCGACCGAGCCCCTGATTCAACGCAGCTAGGCCTGGCCTGACGTCCTCGGCTTCCTCCGTCATCCCGGCGGCGAAGAGCGGCTCAAGCCCGCCAACCTCGCGCAGCGCAGCCCCCAGCATTTGATACACTGCGGCCATATCCTCTGCGAAGATCCAGCGGTGGTTAAAGCCTGCAGTCGCCTGCGCACAATCCTCAGGCGTCATCTCCATGAGCCGCTCGGCTGGCCGCTCGCCCAAGGGGGCCAAGGCAGTGTCCGAGGCCCTCAGGATCGTGGGGACACTGCCGAATGACAGTCCCGCAGCGATAAACGCGGCGACCTCTTTGTCCACACGTCGCGCATATCGGTATGGGACCTGCAGAGGATCGCTCGCGATGAGCTCCGGTCGCGCGTATTGGTCGTAGGCGACCTCCAGAAAGTGACCGAGCTTACGTCTCATCGCCACCGTGGTCTCGCCGCCGTCGCCAGCCACTCAAGCGCTCCGCGATATGACGCTCGTAACCCGCGTCTTTGGGCATGTAAAAGGTCGCGCCCTTCAGGCTGTCCGGCAGGTAATGCACCGGCACCCAACCACCATGGTCATGGGGGTAACGGTAACCGAGCCCGTGGCCCATGCTCTTCATGAGCTCCGTGGGGGCATTCCTCAGGTGCCCCGGGACTGCGAGGGACCCCGTCTCTCTCACGGCGGCGAGCGCCGCGTTGATGCCGCTGTAGGCCGCGTTCGACTTAGGCGCTGTCGCCAAGTACGTGCACGCCTGCCCCATAACGATGCGCGCCTCGGGCATGCCGATCATCCGCGTCGCCTGCATGCAGTCCAGCGCCACACCCAGCGCCCGAGGGTCCGCGTTCCCGATGTCCTCAGACGCGAAGATGACCATGCGACGGCAGAGGAAGAGTGGATCATCACCGGCCTCAATCATCCGCGCCATATAGTAGAGCGCTGCATCGGGATCTGAACCACGGAGGCTCTTGATGAACGCGCTGACGACATCGTAATGGGCGTCTCCCGATTTATCGTGTCGAAGCGATGGCGCCGAGAGCGCCTCGAGGGCGAGCTCCAAGGTCAACCCTGACTCTGCCCGATTCGCGTGTGCAGCAGCTTGCTCAAGCAGACCTAAGGCGCGCCTAGCGTCACCATCGGCGGCCTTGGCGAGCGCCGCCAGCACCCCCTCCTCCACCTCGGGCTGCTCCGCACCCATGCCGAGTTCATCGCCCACGAGCGCACGCTCGAGCACGGACACTAGGCTCTCGAGGGAGAGCGCCTCAAGTCGCACGACGCGGCACCGCGACAAGAGCGCCGCATTCAACGCAAAGCTGGGGTTCTCCGTCGTCGCCCCGATCAACGTAAGCGTCCCATCCTCGACATGGGGGAGGAACGCGTCCTGCTGAGCCTTATTGAAGCGGTGAATCTCGTCGGTGAACAAGATCGTGCGGCGGGTATTCAAGCGGCGCCGTTCAGCGGCGCGGGCGACGATCTCGCGCACCTGCTTTACGCCGCCCAAGACAGCCGAGAAGGGCTCATAAGCCGCCTTCGTGCTCGCTGCGATCACCCGCGCCAAGGTGGTCTTCCCGCTCCCTGGAGGGCCCCAAAGCAACAAGCTCGGGATGGCGTCTCGCTCGATCGCCAGCCTCAAGAAGCTCCCTGGGCCGACCGCTTCATCCTGCCCCACGATCTCATCGAGCGTCTTTGGACGCAGACGATCGGCGAGCGGAATTCCTTTCGGGCTCACCTCATCTCGTTGGAATAGGTCCCTCGTCATGCCTTACTCCGCAACAGTTCAGCGACAGTCCTTGTCGCCGTCCCCCCTCTTTTAGTAGCTTCCGCCCACTTTCCAACCGGGGGTGATCATGATTCCAGAGACCCTGCCATCTGCGCTCACATTTGACGACGTCTTGCTCGCCCCGGCGCTGAGCGAAGTGCTCCCTCACCAGGTCGACCTCAGCACTCAGGTCACGCGTGGCCTCAGGCTCAACATACCATTGATCGCAGCAGCTATGGATACGGTCACTGAGGGCCCCATGGCGATCGCGATGGCTCAGCAAGGCGGGCTCGGAATCATCCACAAGAACCTCTCACCCGAAGCGCAGGGCGCACAGGTGCGGAAGGTCAAGAAGTACGAGAGCCGGATGATCCTCGACCCGGTCACAGTGAACCCCTCTCAGACGCTCGCTGAAGCACTAGACATCATGCGGAAGCACTCGGTCTCAGGGCTCCCCGTGCTGGAAGGCGAGCGGCTCGTCGGGATCCTCACCAACCGCGACATCCGCTTTCAAGAGCACCTCGATCGGCCGCTTTCGGAGGCCATGACCCGGGCGGTTGTCACCACCCACGAGGGGACCAGCTGGGAAGACGCCAAGGCGCTCCTCCACGAGCATCGCATCGAGAAGCTGCCCGTGATCGACAGCTCCGGCCACCTCAGTGGCCTCTACACGATCAAGGACATCGAGAAGGAGCAGCGCTACCCCAACGCCGCCAAAGATAGCTCTGGCCGGCTCGTCGTCGGTGCAGCCGTGGGCGTCGGGGCGGATGCGGATGCGCGCGCTCAAGCGCTTGTCGACGCCGGCGTCGACATCTTGGTCATCGACACCGCCCACGGACACTCGCGCGGCGTCTTGAACGCCGTGCGGAGCATCCGGGACGCGTTCCCTCAGGTGCAAATCGTAGCGGGCAACGTGGCGACCGGTGCGGCAGTCGAGGCGCTCGCTGACGCTGGCGTCGACGGGGTCAAGGTCGGGATCGGCCCGGGCTCCATTTGCACCACGCGCATCGTCGCCGGGGTCGGGGTCCCCCAGATCACGGCGGTCACCAACGCCGCGAAAGTGGGGCGCAGGCTCGGCTTACCCATCATCGCAGACGGCGGCATCAAATTCTCAGGTGACATGGTCAAGGCCATCGCGGCGGGGGCCAACACGGTCATGGTCGGCTCAATGATGGCCGGGACTGACGAGGCCCCCGGAGAGCGCGTCCTATTCCAGGGCCGCGCTTACAAAACCTACCGCGGCATGGGCTCCATCGGCGCGATGACGCGTGGCTCCAAGGACCGCTACTTTCAGGGCGACGTCGAGAACGAGCAGAAGCTCGTCCCCGAGGGCATCGAGGGCCGCGTCCCCTACAAAGGCAGCGTCGAGGGGGTCGTGTACCAGCTCATGGGTGGACTCCGCTCGGGGATGGGCTACGTCGGAGCCAAGGACATCGAGGCCCTGACCAACTATGACGGCTTTGTCCGTATCACCCCGTCGGGCCTCCGCGAGAGCCACGTCCATGACGTGATCATCACGAAAGAGGCACCGAACTACAATCGGTAGCAGCCCTCACCCCGCATCGCGCTGGTGGCGGGGAAAGGTGCTGCCGACCAGATACTCCTCCAGCCCCCGCTGGAGCACACTGGCCGGCAGCAAGACGATGCATGAAGAGGGTAATGGCACACCTCTGCACACATCGCTGAACGCTCCCAGCTCTCTGGGTTCGATGGACCGGGGACGTGTCCCCCCCCGGGTGGCCTGAATAAGGCATCGCTGCCTCTCTTGGGGCCCGAAACAGAAGCTCTGTCGGGCTCCCCTAGTGCTTCGGCAGTCAAGGCACAGAACTTGAGGTGAATTCGTCAGTCGGGATCGTTATAGTCCCCACGGCCAACGTCGGCGCGACGCAGTGCCACGAACACGGAGAAGAGATTGGCAAGCCATGAGCGCATTCGCGTCGGACTCTTAGGGTGCGGCACCGTCGGAACCGGGGTCCTGCAGATTGTCCGCGATAACGCAGCTGACATCGAAGCCCGCCTTGGCGTCCCTATCGAGATCGTGCGGATCGCGGTCTCGGACCGCAGCAAACCCCGGGACAGCGTCGTCCCAGAGGCGCTCCTCACCGAAGACAGCGCAGAGGTCGTCGGAGACCCAGAGATCGACGTCATCGCGGAGGTCATCGGTGGATACGAGCCTGCCCGACAGCTCCTGCTCGACGCGCTGTCCGCCGGCAAGCATGTCGTCACGGCCAACAAGGCCTTGCTCGCTCGGCACGGGGCCGCCCTCTTCCGCGCAGCCGACGCAGCCGGGCGCGACATCATCTTCGAGGCGTCCGTTGGCGGCGGCATCCCCGTGATCCGGACCCTCCGCGAAGGGTTGGCGTCGGAGCACATCGACACGGTCCGGGCCATCATCAACGGCACCAGCAATTACATCCTCAGCGAGATGAGCGAAGGCGCCGCCTACGATGACGCGCTCAGGACCGCCCAGGACCTCGGCTTCGCTGAGGCAGACCCGACGATGGATGTCGGCGGGTTCGACGCGGCCCAGAAGCTGTCGATCCTCATCTCCCTCTGCTGGGGTGCCGACATCTCCTTTGAGGACATCCCCACCGAGGGGCTCGACCGAGTCTCACGTGTGGACATGGCTTACGCCGAGGCCTTCGGCTACACCATCAAGCCCATCGCGACCGCCACACTCCACCCCGAGGGCGTGCAGGCCTGCGTGGCCCCTGCCCTCGTAGCTCGAGGCGACATGCTGAGCAGCGTGCACGGTGCGTTTAACGCGGTCCATATCGAGTCTCGAGCCCTGGGCCCCGTCATGCTCTACGGCCAAGGCGCCGGGCGCCTGCCGACAGCTGCTGCGGTCGTCAGCGATATCGTAGAGTTGGGGCGCACGATCCTGCGTGGCACCTCTGGGCGACTCCCCCATATGGCCTTCCATGAAGGCCTCGCACCGGAGCGCCCGTTACGGGCCGCTGAGGCCAGCTGCTCTCCCTTCTATCTGCGCTTCGCCGTCAATGACGAGCCAGGGGTCCTGGCCGCGCTCAGTGGGGCGCTAGGCGCTCGGAATGTCAGCGTCTCACGGATGGTCCAGGAGGAGACTGAAGAGCCTGGCCGGGTCGACATCGTGATGCTCACCCATGAGGCACAAGAGGGAGACGTCATGGCCGCTATTAGCGCGATCGACAGCCAGCCCTTTGTCGTGAGCGCGAGCCGCTTCCTGCGCGTGGCGGTCTCTGCATGATCCTCAACGCCATCCGCGCGCGGACCACCCCCGAGCAGCGCAGGATCATCAAATTCGGCGCTGTGGGCGGAAGCGGTGTCGCCGTAAACCTCGCCTTCGTCTGGGTCGGCCGCTCGTTTGCTGTCGACTGGGAGCCCGAGGCCCGAGATGCTTTCGCGAGCGCCTTGGGCATCATGGTGAGCATCCTCGGCAACTTCCTGCTCAACGACTTTTGGACCTGGGGAGACCGCGCCAAGGGAGGCCGGACGCGCGACTTCTTCACGAGAGCGTTAAGTTACTACGTCGTGAGCGCTGCTGCGGTCGTCATCCAGTACGGCGTGGCGATGGGCCTGCGCCTGTCATTGGGCTGGCTCATCTACTGGGCCCAAGCCGTTGGCATCTTGCTAGGCACCGGGGTCAACTACGTGGCAAACAACCGCTGGACCTTCCGCGATCAGGGCGCGGCAGGCACCCCAGCAGGTGAGGCCAACTCGGCGTCCGACTCCGAATCGAACTCTGGGAGCGCTTGAAGAAGAAGCTCTGAGGCGGTTTCGTTGATGGGCTCGACCTCTGCGCCAGCCACGTCTGCGGTGTCTTCGGCGCCCTGTTCAGGCGACTCAACCACCTCTTCACCTACGGCTTGAGAGTCGTAAGCCTCCTCCTCAGACGGCGCGTCCTCTTCCACCGCCAAGGCCTCTGGAGCCGACGAGAGATCTGCCACATAAGGCGGGCGAAGATGCGGTTCCACTGGCATACACAGGGCGAGGTCCTCGCTCCGAGCATCGAGCCACGCGGTCAGTTCGTCCTCTGAAGGCTCGGCGATCGCGAGCATCGCCGATGCACGGCGCTCCAGCTCAGCGACCATCAAACGCGGAGGTAATCGGTCAGCGGCTCGCGCTGCGTTAACGGGCTCAATGGGGAGCTCCGCATCCGCCGCGAGGAACCCAATCATATCCGGGGCTGCGACACCGCTGTAGCTCGGCGCCTTCACGACCTGAAACACGTGCAACGGCCCCTCGGCGTACCGCGGCTCATCCATGGCGCGCTCCATCTCGGCGTCATCCGCGACCACGACTAAGACCGACTGGTCAATGATGCGAGCGCTAAGTGGCATCACCATCACGTCCAGGGCCTGCCCCATCCAGTGCGCAAAGACCTCGCCCGACTTCCCGACGTATGCGATGCGATCCGGGATGGCCCCAAGCTGCCTCAGCGAGGCACTGGCGGCTGTCATGACCTCCGAAAGGACGTGCGCGGGGATGGCCTGACCGAGGACAGGCTGCTCATAAAGGAGCACGCTGCCGTATTGCATGAACACCAAGTCGCGGAACCAGCCCTCAAGCGTGGCCTCTTCCGAGTAGCGTGCGTAGCGGCGCGCAGCAGAGCGTATCCAGCCCGCGTGCCGATCCCCTGCGAGTTCATCCTCGACGCCACCCCAACGGGAGTCGTCGCCCACCAAAAGCGCAGAGAGCGCGTAGCGTCTCAAGAGCGTGGGCTCCGGCCAGTTCCCGGCGAAGCGCTCCAAGGTCTCCAAGACTGACTGATGCTCACCGAGTCGCGCATAGCCCTCGGCGACGAGTGCCTGGACCATCGGATCATCATCCCCACCGCGCTGCAGCGCCATCTGCGCCATCGCGAGGGCCATCGGGGCGTCGTCGACGGCGAGGAAGCTGCTGGCGAGGTCGATTGCGGGTCCGGTCGCAGGTGACGCTGCGGCTGCGTCGAAGAGCATCGCGAAGCCATCCTCGTTTAAGAGCCGCATCACGCGCGCCGCGCGCTTGAGTAGCTCCGCCCCGACCCGCTCATTGAGCATCATGGGTTGCAGTACCCGCATCGCACCAGCGGCATCCTGCCGTTGAATCGCATCATCCACAGATTGAAGCCGTGTATCCGCCTTGGGGGTTCGACGCTCGGCATTGGAGATACGGCGTTCTGAACTACGCGGCCGGCGCGGCTGCGTCGCGACCACGGGGGCCACGGGGGCCTCTGCCTCCTTGGTCGACACAGGCACCGGCGACGACACTGGCGACGACACTGGCGACGACACTGGCGACTTGAGCGTCGGGAGCTGCGCGGTTCGACCGCGTGACTCCCACAGCTCACGCACGCGTTGCCATGCCGGCCGAGAGAGCCTCACGACCGCGTGCGCGGAGCGCTCCGTCGTCTCCCATAATGCCCTCAATCGGGCCCAAATTTCGTCGCGGGTCATCAAAACGTCCCGAATCCGGACTTGCCAGAGGGCGCAGACTTGCTACCCGCGGGCGTGGACTTAGCCTTGCGGCTCCCTTTGGAGCGACGTGGCTTCGTGGGTTTGGCTGTTTTCGTAGCAGGGGCCACCTTGGCAAGCGTCACGGACCACATCAAGCTCTTGCTTGGATCGACGGGCTGACTTCGGTCTGCGTAACCTTCCTTCTTGAAGGTCAGCGTCATGGCCTCTGCGCCTTTCTCCCGCTTCAGCTCTACCGGGGTCAGCCCCAATAGTGCGCCGTCGATATCGAAGACTTCCGCGCCGAGCGGCGTGCTTCGGATCGTGACGGTGACCATCTCGGGGGACTTGGGCGCCTCCTCGCCCCCCTCGGGCTCAGCGACCTTCGCGTCATCTGGTGCATCCGGGGCGGTCACTTCTGGTGGCGTTGAAGATGCTTGCCCGGATGCTTCGGCCGTCGCTGCCGGGGCCTCAGCCGTCTTGACGGGCTCTGCCTCTGGCGTGCCTGTGGACAGCATCGCTGCCACAGCCCCGAGCCCCAGGAGCGCAGCCGCGGCGATACCAAAGGCAATCTTACGCGACGGCGATGTCACAGACGCCTCGGCTGGCGAGTGAGCGAGCCCAGTATTGAGCGTCCCTGCTGGGCTCTTGTCCGGGGACTCGGTGTCCATCGTCGTCGTGTGGTGCACCTCGACGGGCACCCCGCCCTCGGGGCTCGCTGCAGCGATCTTCAAGAGCTCTGACTTAAGCTCTTGGCATGTCTGAGGCCGCTTCTGAGGCGGCTTGGCCATCACCCACTCAAAGAGCCCCTTGAGGTGTCCACGCATGGGCCCTTGAACCGGCTCGGGCACCCCGGGCACTGGCTCGTTGATATGTTTAAGCATCACCTCCATCGGGGTGTTGCCTTCAAACGGACGACGGTCTTCGAGGAGTTCCCAGAGCAGGATCCCCAGCGAATAGATGTCGCTGCGCCCATCCAGCTCGCGCCCCATCGCCTGCTCGGGGCTCATGTAAGAAGGCGTCCCGCAGATCATGCCAGTCTTCGTCGCCTGCGTGATATCGGCATCGGCGATCTTCGCGATGCCGAAATCCAGGACCTTCACAAACTCTGGGTTGCCGTACTTCGCCTCGATAAAGATGTTCTCGGGCTTGAGGTCGCGGTGGATGATCCCCGCTTCATGTGCCTCGGCCAGTGAGTCGCAGATCTGAGCCACGATGCGGATCGCCCGATGCGGATCGAGCGGCCCCTCGTTCTCAAGGATATCCGAGAGCGGCTGCCCCTTGAGGAGCTCAATCACCTGATAGAGGAGGCCCTCTTCGGACTGCCCAGAGTCATAGACTGTGATGGTGTTCGGGTGCGCCAAGCGGCTCGCTGCCCGAGCCTCTCTGTGGAAACGCTTAATCGCCAATCGATTGTGCGAATACTCCGGTCGCAGGACCTTGATAGCGACGTCCCGCCCCATGGACGCTTGGTGGGCCAAGTAGACCGTCCCCATCCCGCCTTCGCCCAGTTGGCCGCTGATCTCGTACTTCCCCTCAAGCGTCGTCCCGATCAGGTCGGGCGTCGGGGCGACCGCGACGAGGCGCTCGCCGTCATCCTCACAGATGTCGGGCCCCGTGTTGGGGTACGAGCGACCGCACATTGGGCAGAACTTTTCCATCTCGGCAGGTTTCCCCGTCCGCCTCTCGCAGCGCTGAGCAAAACATCAACGGCGCCTGAGAAGGGGTAGGCAAAGTTTAGGCGCGCCTATGGAAACCGGTCAACGTAACGTGCCTAGTCTTGTTGCGCTGCGGCGCGATGACGTAGCCATGCATCACAGAGACACAGCGCCGTCATCGCCTCCACGATCACCACTGCGCGGGGTAAGACGCATGGGTCATGCCGACCTTTCGCCGCCAAGACCACCGCTTCACCGTCTTTATCGACGGTCTCCTGCGCCTTGAAGTGAGTCGCGACCGGCTTAAAGCCGACGGACAGCGTGATCGGCATCCCGTTGCTGATGCCGCCTTGGATCCCGCCCGAACGATTGGTCGCCGTGCGCACCTCGCCGTCCACTGAGATGAAGGCATCATTGTGCTCGGAGCCGCGCATGCGAGTCCCTGCAAACCCTGAGCCGATCTCGAACCCCTTTGCGGCGGGCAATGACAGCATCGCGTGAGCCAAGGTCGCCTCTAACTTATCAAAGACGGGCTCACCGAAACCGGCGGGCACCCCTCGGGCCACGCACCTGATCACGCCTCCCACCGTGTCACCGTCTTTCCGAGCGGCTTCGATCAGGGTCGTCATCTTGGCAGCGGCCTCGGCGTCTGGGCACTGTACTGCCCCTTGAGCTGCGACGTCAGCGCGCACAACCTCTTCATAATCGACGTCAGCTTCAATCCCGCCGACGCGCTGCACCCATGCGACGATCTCGACGTCCAGATGCTCGCGGAGCAGCTTGCGCGCAATGGCCCCCGCCGCGACCCGCGCGACGGTCTCACGCGCCGATGCGCGACCGCCCCCGGACCAAGCGCGGTGGCCATACTTCGCGTCGTACGTGAAGTCAGCGTGGCTCGGCCGGTAGAGATCACGCATCGCCTCATAGGACGAGGGCTTGGCGTCGGCATTCTGAAACGTCAACGCGATGGGGGTCCCCGTGGTGAGGCCCTCCGACACACCGCTTAAGAGCTGCACACGATCCGCCTCTTTCCTCGCGGTCGAGAGTCGGTTTGTGCCCGGCCGACGTCGGTCGAGATCGGGCTGAATATCGTCCGCAGAGAGCGCGAGCCGGGAGGGGCACCCATCCACGATCGCCCCCATGCCGGCGCCATGGCTCTCGCCAAAGGTCGTCACCCGAAAGAGGTGCCCAAAGGTGTTACCGCTCATGCTGCCATCCAAAGTGCTGCGCCAAAGCCGGCGGCGGTCCCAAACACCGCCGCTAGCGCGCCGCGCATCGTCACTCCGAGCGCGGTACGAGGAGACGCAGAGGCCCGCCAAACCGCTGCTGCGGCGAGCGCGCCGACCGCACCGCCTCCGGCGCCGAAGACCCCACCGAGGGGGAACCCTGCGAAGGCTCCGGACACCATCCCTACGCCCCCCCCGAAGGTGGCCACGAACCACCACGATGGGCTGTCTGAGTCGTCCTGGAAGAGCCCCCATGTCAGCGCCCCTAGACCCCCGCCGACCATGAATGCGACGGCTGCGACCCACAACACGCTCTGCGAATGGCCTGACCAAACCGCCCCGTAGCCCGACGCTAATGCGCCGGCTGCACCGATGGCGGTGCCGAGCACCCGGTCCGCGCCTGGGCGCCCGGGATCAGTCAGAGGCATCCAAGTAGCCTTGCAGCCCGACCGCCACGTCCGTGAGGTTCGGCGTGATGAGCGCGACGACGAATTTCTCCACCTGAGGCGCGAGCCGCTTACCTAAGAATTTTGGGAGCCCCGGCAAACGCTCGGGGTACACCTGCAGCGTGCCAGTCACCCGCATACGGGTCCCCGTCTCGAGGTTGTCGGGATCGGGCTCGAAGAAGTTCGTGCCTGAGCAGTCATAAAGCCGCCCCATGCTCGTCGAGAGCGTCCAATCCACGCGGTACTCTTCAGGCGTCCAAATCGCCGTGTCTGTCCAAGCCATGACCTCATCACTCAAGAATGGCCGCAGAGCGTTAGGGGCGTTGTCCATCGAGCCATGCCAGCGGCGGACAATCTTGAGCTTCCCGTCAGGGAGCTCCTCCCGGCTGAGCAAGTCAATGCCGTTGACGCTAGGCAGAAAGGGCACGATCTCGTGCATGCGTTCGATCATCGTCTCAAGCACCAGAGCCGCAGGGTGGCTCACGACGCTGGCTTTTTCGAAATTCATCTGACTCTCCTAGCTCACGACGACGTTGACGATCTTGTTCGGGACAACGATGACCTTGCGCACGGTCTTGCCTTCGGTCCACTTCTGAATCCGAGGATCCTCAAGCGCGAGGGTGCGAAGCGCGTCTTGCTCCATCCCGGTCGCGACAGAAATCCGAGAGCGGACCTTGCCGTTGACCTGCACGACGAGCTCCACTTGATCATCGGCGCAGAGCGCCTCGTCAAAGGTCGGCCAGTCCGCGTGGGCGATGCACTCGTTGTGACCCATGCGCTCCCAGATCTCCTCAGCGATATGAGGCGCAAAGGGGGACAGGCAACGCAAGAGCGCTCGGAGCGCCTCCTCAGGGATCACTGAGAGCTTCGTGAGCTCATTGGTCAGGATCATGAGGGCGCTGATCGCTGTATTAAAGCGCATCCCTTCAATGTCTTCCGTGACCTTCTTCACCGTCCTGTGAACCAGGCGCACTGTGGCATCCTCGCCGGCCTCTGCAGTCCTTGGCTTTAGGCCAACCTTCCACACGCGATCGAGGAAGCGAGCGATGCCGACGATGTCCTTGGTCGACCAAGGCTTCACAGCCTCCAGTGGGCCCATAAACATCTCATAGAGGCGCATCGCATCAGAGCCTCGAGCGTCGATGACGTCGTCAGGGTTCACGACGTTCCCGCGAGACTTGGACATCTTCTGCCCGTCCTCACCGAGGATCATCCCCTGGTTCACCAGCTTCTTGAAGGGCTCGTCACTCGAGACCACGCCGATGTCGTAGAGGAACTTATGCCAGAAGCGAGCGTAGAGGAGGTGCAAGACCGCGTGCTCGGCTCCTCCCACGTAGAGCTGCACCGGCATCCAGTACTTCTCGACCTCCGGATCGACCAATCGCTCCGTGTTGTGCGGGTCCATGTAGCGGAGGTAGTACCAACACGAGCCCGCCCACTGGGGCATCGTGTTCGTTTCACGGCGACCTTTGAGGCCCGTCTCGGGATCGGTGTAATCAAGCCATGCTCCGCCTCCAGCCAATGGGCTCTCGCCGGTCGCAGCGGGCTTGTAGCTCTCAACCTGAGGGAGCTGCAAAGGCAACTCGGACTCGGGCACAGTCTGGGTGGTGCCGTCCTCCATGTGGACGATCGGGAAGGGCTCCCCCCAATACCGCTGACGCGAAAAGAGCCAGTCGCGGAGTCGATAGTTAATCGCCTCCGTCCCCTGCCCCCGCTCGGACAACCATGCTGTGATCTTTGCCTTAAACTCTGTAGTGCTGAGGCCATCGAAGTCGCCGGAATTGATCGCTGTGCCCGCGCCGGTCCAAGCCGCTTCACGCACGTCCGGAGTCGCGCCGTCAGCCGTGCTCACGACGGGGATGATCGGGAGGTCGAAGGTCTTCGCAAACTCCCAGTCACGCTCATCGTGCGCGGGGACCGCCATGATCGCACCGGTGCCGTAATGGCCCAGCACATAATCGGCGATCCAGATCGGCACTTCAGCGCCATTCACAGGGTTCACAGCGTAGGCGCCCGTGAAGACGCCCGTCTTCTCCTTCGCGAGTTCGGTGCGATCTAAGTCGCTCTTGTGGGACGCTGCGATGACGTACGCATCAACCTCAGCCTGCGCAGATGCCACTGTGATCTGCGCCACCAAGGGGTGCTCCGGCGCGAGCACCATATAGGTCGCGCCAAAGAGCGTATCCGGGCGGGTCGTAAAGACGCGGATACGTGCGTCATGCTCGACCAGCGCAAAGTCGACCTCAGCGCCGACGCTCCGACCGATCCAATTGCGCTGCATGGCCTTAATCGACTCAGGCCAATCCAAGTCATCGAGGCCCTCAAGGAGACGGTCTGCGTACTTCGTGATCCGCAAGAGCCACTGACGCATCGGCTTGCGGACGACAGGGAAGCCGCCGCGCTCGCTCTTGCCGTCGATGACCTCCTCGTTCGCCAACACCGTCCCGAGCTCCGGGCACCAGTTGACGGGGACCTCATCGATGTATGCGAGGTCATTCTCCCAGAGCTTCAAGAAGATCCACTGCGTCCAGCGGAAGTACTCGGGATCTGTCGTTGAGAGCTCTCGCTCCCAGTCGTAGGCAAGCCCGAGCCGCATCAGCTGACGCTTAAAGGTCGCGATGTTCTGTGCAGTGGTCTGGGCAGGGTGGACCCCTGTCGCTAACGCGTGCTGCTCAGCTGGGAGGCCAAACGCATCCCACCCCATGGGGTGGAGCACATTGAAGCCATTCATCTTCTTGAACCGCGCCATGATGTCGGTCGCGGTGTAACCCTCGGGGTGGCCCACGTGGAGCCCGCTCCCCGAAGGATACGGGAACATATCGAGCACGTAATAGGGCGGTTTATCGCTGATGTTCTCAGCGCGGAAGGTGGCATTCTCATGCCAGTACTGCTGCCACTTGGGCTCGACGTCTGCGAACGGATAATGCTCAGTGCTCATCGTGGTCTCCTAGAGTCCCATTTCGGTCGGGAACACCCGGCAGCCTGGTGCGGGCAAGATGCCTTACCTCGCGATCGTTGGATGAGGAACCTACCAGAGCAGACAAATGCATCAAGCACCACGGACATGCCGGGTATCGGCTGACCCGGCTCCGGACTTCTGCTAGGGTCGCCAACCATGTACGGAAGGTACCCCATGGGGCAGATCGAAGTGATCTGCGGGAGCATGTTCTCGGGCAAGTCCGAGGAGCTCATTCGACGCCTAAAGCGGGCGCGCATCGCGCGTCAGCGCATTCAGGTGTTCAAGCCTGCCGTCGACACACGTTCCGGTGATGCCACCGTCACGAGCCACTCGGACATGAAGATCCAAGCGAGTATCGTCGACTCCAGCGATGCGATCCTGCGTGGTGTCCACGACCGAACTGAGATTGTGGGGATCGATGAAGTGCAATTCTTCGATCGCGGCGTGGTCGATGTCGTCAACAAGCTGGCCAACATGGGCAAGCGCGTGATCGTCGCGGGGCTGGATCAGGACTACCTCGGCCGCCCCTTTGATCCGATGCCCCAGCTGATGGCGATCGCAGAGTACGTGACGAAGACCCTCGCGGTCTGCTCAAGGTGCGGTGCACCGGCCAACCGCTCTCAGCGCCTGGCCACAGACAACGGTCGTGTCATGGTCGGCGCTGGCGAGTCTTATGAGGCACGTTGTCGCCGATGCTTTGAGCCCGACTTGAGCCGCCAGATTGGCATGGACCTGAGCGCGACAGACGTCGAGGACGATGAGCCCGCCACTGAACCAGAGCCCGCTGCGCGACTGGCAGAGGTGCCATGAAGGGCGGCGCGTCGATGGGAGCGGCGTTGGCCACCCTCCTGCTGACCCTGAGCTTCAACGTCGCCGCACAAACCACTCCCGGCTCGGCTGACGTCGAGTTCGAGGCTGTGGAACCGCCGAAATCGACCGCCCCGGCTGAGCGCTCTCCCCCCACCTCCGACCCCGAGGCGGAGGTCCTGGCGCTTATCGAGGCAGCCCGTACGGATGACGCCATCCTGCGGTGCGACCGCCTGCTCACGACCGCCGTGACCGCCACCAACACCATGCGGCGGTTGTGTGCCTATGCGCTGACCGCGCACGGCGACCGGATTTACGCCTTAGGCTCTCTCCGAGAGGCGAAGCTGCTCTGGTCGCGGGCGCGCACCCTGAACCCAGCCCTGAGCGTCGACCCCGCCATGGTGCTCCGCAGCAACCTCTTGGGTACAGGCGCAGCGCTGACCCCCACGCCCCCCCCGTCATCGCCCAAGAGCGTGAGGACAGAGACCGCACCAGCCCAGGCACCGCGGTGCCCCGCATGCCCAGCTTGCCCAATCTGCCCTACCCCTTCCGTGGCGGAGCTCTGCCCTGAACCACCCACGTGCGCCAAGACCAAAGCAGCAGAGCAGCCTCAAGAGCTCGGGCCTCGCGCAGATCGCGGCTTAGGCATCGGGCTGGGAGCGGGCTACGATGGCTTGGCGTCACTCGTCGTGAGCTGGATGCACAAGGAGTTCCTCTCCCTAGAGGCGAGCGTCGGGCTCCTCTTCCCGACCCTCGACGCGCGCATCCGGTTCTTCGGTACCAAGACGCTCGTCACGCCCGTCTTCGGTGTGGGGATGCTCACCCCCTTTGGTGATGCCGATCACTTCGACGCAGACATCCAAGCCGGCTTCCCCGAGCTCTACGGCCACGGCACGGCCGTCCATGTCGATCTCGGGGTCTCTTACGCGCCGTGGCGCGTCCTCGACATCTACGCAGGCGTCTCGTTCATGACCACCCTCGACGGAGAAGTTGAGATGCTGCTCTTCTTCCCACACTGGTCGGTCCAGACGGTCTTCTATTTCTAGAGGCGCCGACTCGGTCGTCCCCGCTAGAGCGCAGCTGGGCTCGACTCCGTACCCTCGACGCGAGCGTCGAAGACGTTAAAGGCCGGCACAGGCGCGCTGATACCCTTCAAGATGAGCGGCTCTCGAGGCTCCGCCATCACGCGATGCTTACAGCTCTCGTAGGCGCGCGTCGTGATCAGCACCTCTCCCGGCGCGGCCTTCGAGCACAGTCGGCTTGCGGTGTTCACGCAAGGCCCGAGCACCGTGTACGACATCGTCTTTGAGGAGCCCATGTAGCCAGCGAGCAGGTCACCCGTGTCGATCCCGATGCCGGTCTCGATGGGCGCCAGGCCGTCCATGCGGCGCAGGTTGTTGAACTGAGCCATCACCTTCTGAATCTTCACACCGGCGAGGACAGCCTTCTCATCCGCACGATCGATGCCCATGGGCGAACCCCAAATGGCCATCACGCCATCACCCATGAACTTGTCCAGGGTGCCGTCGAACTCGAAAATGACGTCCACGATCAGCTCAAAGTACTCATTGAGCAGCTTCACGAGCTCTTGCGGGTCTGAGCGCTCCGAAAGCGAGGTGAACCCTCGAATATCGGAGAACATCACCGCCGAAGCGCGCATCTCGCCACCCTTCTTGATCTCGAGATCGCCACTCACCACCCGATCCACCAGGTTAGGCGACAGCATCTTCTCGAACTTCTGGCGCGTACGTGCTTCGTTCTCGATCTCTGCCACCAAGCGGGAATTCTCAACCGCGATGGAGGCCTGCTGCGCGATCCCCTGGAGCATCGCGAGATCGCGCTCCGTGAAGGCGTTGATCGCCATCTGCGAGTCGAGGTGAACGATGCCCATGACCGTCTGGTCCCGTGCCAAGAGGGGCACGCACATCGAGGAACGGATGCCCTGAATGATGACGCTCTTCGCGTGCGCGAATCGCTCGTCATGCTGTGCATCCGAGGTAAGGACTGCGGTCCGCTCCGTCAGCACTTTCTGAAGGATCGTGCGGGAGAGCGTGATCGGCTCAGCCGTCTTCTTGCCCCGCACTTTCACAGCGCGTGGCGCCATCCTAGCGTTGGGGCCCTCCGCCAGGAGGATCAACCCGCGATCCGCCTTGAAGAGCCCAAAGAGCTCCTCAAGCAACAATGGCAAAAGCTTCTCCAGTCGAAGCTCACCGCTGATCTCGTGCTGGAGCCGCGCCGCGATGCGCAGCTTCTCGTAGTCTCGCCGTAAGATCTCCGTATCGTTGATCATGTCAACTGGGAGAAACTCGTCGGCCGTGTATTGCGTGACCGCGTTGCAGATCGAGGTCTCAAGCGAGTCACCGATCGTGATCTTGTGCTTACCGGCTGCGGCTGCAGCCTCATCAGCGAAGGTCATCGTCGTCGTGCCGACCTGGATCTTCATCTGGTCGACCAGCGGGATCGTGCCCTGGATTCGGTTGCCGTTGATCGTTGTGCCGTTGAGGCTTCCCAGATCCTCAAGCAACCAGCCCTTCTCAGCGTCCTTGCGCACAATCATGTGCTCCTTGGACACGAGTCGGTCGAGGACCTGAATCGTTTGATGGGGATGGCGCCCGATCGTGTTGTAGGGCTGCAGCTCGTAATCTCGCGAGCGGCCATCAGGCAATATGACGGTCATCCGAGCCATCCGGCTCTCACCTCATCTCAGGGTTATCGAAACATTCCGGGTCAATAGCCTCACGAAACGTACAGTGAGTCGTCGACACGTGACACCATACTAACCTTCTCTGGACCGTCCTACCACCACCCGCGCGCGGTTACCGAAGTCGAGGACGGTTTCAATCGCTGTAAGCCCTTGTTCTCGCATCAAACTCTCGACAGCGATGGCTTGTTCCGAGGAGCCGATTTCGATCAAAACCGCGCCATTTTTGGTCAGCACACCTGGTCGACCGGCGCTCACGAGGAGTGGTCGGATCACCTCCAGCCCATCGGCACCGGCTGTGAGCGCTCGCCGCGGTTCGTAATCCCGGACATCCGTCATCAAGCCCGCAAACTCATCGTCGCGCAGGTACGGCGGGTTCGACACGATCAGCTCAAATGGGCGGCCACCCGCCTCCCGGTGCAAGAGGTCCAACCCATCCGAGCGGTGCACATGGACGCGCTCTGCCACCCCGGCTCGCGCCGCGTTGCGTGGTGCGAGCTGTAACGGGATGTCCGCCACATCTCCGGCCCAGACCTGTGCATCTGGACGCTCGTGCGCCAGGGAGACCGCGATACAACCGGTGCCGGTGCCCACTTCAGCGATCCGAAGCGCAGGATCGCCCTCCGGGCTCAGCTCAGAGGCTATATCGAGCGCCCGCTGAACCAAGGTCTCAGTATCCGGTCTAGGGACGAGGACCCCAGGGCAGACCTCAAAAGTCAGGGACCAAAACTCGCGTTCGCCAAGGATGTAGGCCACGGGCTCCCCCCCGCCCCGTCGACGGACCAAGTCTCGATATTGCGCCCGCTCCTCGGCGACCATCGGTCGCTCGTACTGCACGTAGAGTTGGATCCGCGCGATCTCCAGGACATGAGTGAGGAGCAGCTCTGCGTCCAAACGCGGGCTGTCCATGCCCTTGGAGCGAAAGTACTCAGTCGTCCACTGGAGTGTCCTAAGGACGGTCCAGACTTCGTCAGCGTTGTGTCCCATCGCCGCGCATCGTGAGGGAGGTCCCCCACCACTGCAAGGCCGACGCGCCGCATCTACCTCGGCGGGTTCGTCGACAGAGAGATTTGACCCGACTGAGAGCCGAGATCATAGAGCATGATCACAGCATCCTCTCCGTCATTTGCGTAGTAGCGCGGGCGCACCCCGACGCGCTTAAAGCCGCCGCTTTCATAAAGCTGAAGCGCCGCTTCGTTCGACGAGCGGACCTCTAACGTGATGAAGCGTGCGGACTCAGAGCGCGCGAACTCCAGCATGTGATCCAGGAGGCAGCGCCCGTACTGATGTTTCCGCCTTACCGGGTCCACAGCGACGTTCAAGAGGTGGACTTCGTCAGCCACGCTCCAGAACACGATGTAGCCGACGATCGTGCCGTCACGCTCGCAGAGGAGATCGCAATGCGACCACGAATGCCGAAGCTCTGCCTTAAAGATGTCCTCAGTCCAGGGATCATTGAAGGAGCCCTGCTCGATCGCCAAGACCGAGCCAAGGTCCTCGACCGCCATCCGCTGAATCTTTAAGTCGTCCATCATCTCGGGCTACTCCGAGTCGACCCAAGCACCACACCAGTGTCTCTTCTCAGACACCGGCCACCTGCTCATGTTCATCTGCTCTAGCGTCACGGTCGAAAAAATCGACCTCCACGGTGAAACCGATCGCTAAATCTCCTCATCGGATTGAGGCGCTGTCGCCGCCAAGATGGCCCCCCAGACAGTATCCCTGCCTTGTTTGTTGAGGGCCGAGAAGGGCAAGACGCTGTGGGGTTTAACGGCGAGCGCCTTCGCGATCCCATGCAGGTAAGATTTCCGCTTACTCGCCGAGACCTTGTCCGCCTTGGTCGCCACAATCAGACATTCCCGTCCTTGATCCGCGAACCACGCCAGCAGGTTACGCTCCTCATCGCGAGGCTCGCGTCGGATGTCCACTAAGAGGATCGCCACGGTCAGCTGAGGCCTGTCGTAGAGGTACTCCTGGACCGTCTTCCCCCACGCCGCCTTCATCTGCTTGGGCACCTTGGCCCAGCCATAGCCGGGGAGATCTGCGAAGACCACTCTGTCTTGGATGTTGAAGAAGTTGATGAGCTGCGTCCGGCCAGGCGTCGATGAAACGCGCGCCAGCTGCTTTCGATTTGTCAGGCTGTTGATAAGGGACGACTTCCCCACGTTCGAGCGACCGCAAAAGCAGACTTCGGGGAGCGTATGGTGGGGCGCCTGTGAGAGTTTGGCCGCCGACTTGATGAAGTCCGAACGACCCGGGAAGCCATTCGGCACCCGAGCCAGCTCGCGCCCCAATGGTTTTGGTCCACTCACGCTGCCTCCTCGTCACTCAAGACGACGACCACCTCGGGTCGCTTCCCTATGGACTTCCTTACCGCAGACCGGACTTTGCTGCTGAGTGTCTCGCGCAGCTGCGCGCTGTTGACGTCTGAAGGCGTCGAATTCAACACCGCCTCGGCAGCCTCACGGATCGTGTTCTCTAGGCGGCCGTTATCTTCCCAGAGCGCGAGCGTCCGCACCTCGTGCATGACAAAACCGCCCGCGCCAAGCCGTGAGAGGCCCACGATCACCACACCGTTCCATGCCAGCTTCAAGCGCTGGCGGAGGTGCATCTCTTCACTCGTGCCGGTTGCGGGGCCATCGTTGTAGAACATCGTCAGCGGATGATCCGCGATCCGCACGCCACCCACAAAGTCCCGCGCGCTGTCGCCACACCCGAACGCGAATGCTTCGCCGTTCTGGATGATCGTGGCGTCGATCCCCGAGGCCTCAGCCAGCGCAGCATGAGCCTGCAAGAACGTAAACTCACCGTGGACGGGGACGAAGTGTGCAGGCCGCAGAAGCTCCATCAGCTCGGTAAGCTCTTCCTGCTTCGCGTGACCCGAAGCGTGGATCCCCGTCCCTCGCCCGTAGACGAGCTTCGCCCCTTGCCGCGAGAGATCGTTGAACATGCTGTAGGCGGAGTCTTCGTTCCCTGGGATGATCCTCGCCGAGTGCAGCACGAGATCACCAGGCGCCATCGTGAGGTAGGGGTGCCGCCCAGTCGCGGCGCGCCACAAGGTCGCGAGCTTCTCCCCCTGTGTCCCCGTCGAGACGATCAGCGCCTCACTCGGATCCAACTTGTCCACGGAGCTGATGTCCATCACCCGGTTGCGGCTGATAGGCGCCCTCCCCGTCCGCTCTGCGGCCCTCAGATACTTGTGCAGTGAGCTCCCCGCAAAGACGAGCTTGCGATCGGTCGCCTTGGCGGCCTCTGCCAGCGCTTGAAGACGATGCACATTCGAGGAAAATTGACCGACAATCACCCGGCCCTCCCACCCGCTGATCACCTCACAGAGCGAGGTAGCGACGTCGCGCTCACTGCGCGTCCGACCTGGGCTCATGACGTTGGTCGAGTCACTCAAGAGCAAGGTGACGCCCTCGTCTCCGATCGCGGCGAAGCGCTCGCGATCGAAGTCCTCTCCGTCCATGGGGGTCTCGTCGATCTTCCAGTCACCCGTGTGGACGATGGTGCCATCCTCACAGCGCAGCACTAAGGACGTGCAGTCCGGCATCGAGTGCGTCACACGGACGGACTCGACCTCGAAGGGGCCCACCTGAAAACGCGTCCCGGGGCCGTGCATCCGGACCTGCTCATCGCGCCAAAGGTTGTATTCACTAAGGCGAGACTTGATGAGTTCGCGCGCGAAGGGTGGCGCCCACACTGGGATGTCGCCTAGGACAGGCAGCACCCACGGCAACGCCCCGATATGATCTTCATGACCGTGGGTGATCACGATCGCCTCGACCTTCCCCTGCCAACCATCCAAGAAGTCCAGATCTGGCAGGCGCCGCTCGACACCCAGCTCTCCGGCGTCCGGAAACTGCACACCACAGTCGACCATGATCCAGCGATCACGGTGGCCTATCAGCATACAGTTCATGCCGATCTCGCCGAGCCCTCCGAGGGGCAAAACTTGCAACGGGTAGTCCACAGGTCCTCCGGTGGACGGAATACCACACCCCCCCCCTCGAACTCACGTGTTCCCTAGTGCTTGACACAAGTCTTCGCCGCTCCTACAACCCTCCCCTACCAATGATCCGGCGTAGCTCAGTTGGTAGAGCAGGCGGCTGTTAACCGCCTTGTCACTGGTTCGAGTCCAGTCGCCGGAGCTTCATAAGGCCCAGGCTAGTCAGCCTGGGCCTTTCTCTTAACAGGACCCTCGTCGGCGTCGCCGGCGGGGGTCTTGTCGTATCTGCCGTCGTGGTGCGGGTTTGCGGGCGGGTCGGTGATCGACGCAGGTGCTCTCTGGTCGGGCGGCGCCAGAGTACCTCTGCTCGTCGTCGGACCCAGACCGGTGCTCTCTGAGTGCTCTTGGGCCTCAGAGACGCCTCCAGACGCCGAAAAGCCGGTTCACAACGGAGAGCCGATGGTTCACGGCTCCAGAGTGGGACAGCGACTGGGCTTTTTCACGGCCCTGGGTTCACCGGACGAGACGGTGGTTCGCGACAGCATCTCGCGAAAACTACGGCCCATGGGCAGCCTGATCCGGAACGATGCCCCCCACCGCGAGTCAACGAGCGGAGCCGGCGAACAATCGCGAACATTGCGCTCACACTGGCCCAACACCAATTTGCGAATATGGCTACGTTGGTCCCGGCCGAAGCACCGCTGGTCGTGACCTCTCCCAACGCCCCGCCCCACAGGAGTGAAAGACATGCCGACCGCGCAAACTCAACACCTGGTTCACGCTCCGAGGCTGCTCGCGGTCGGGATGGTTCTACTGGCGATGTCCACGCTCGGGTGCTCCGACAGCGCGACCGAGCCTGGGACGCCGGCACCGGGTCTGGCTCCGGACCCCGATGCGCCCCTGGTCACCGCTGCGCCGGGTACCCCTCTGCACCACGCTCAGACCTGTGCTCAGTATCTGGGCCCCATCCCTGCCATGAGTTGTGCCGACGCGGAGCTGATGCCGATCACGGTAGACGGCGTCGAGGTGTTCGACACGCCTGCGAGCTGCGACCGCCCCTCGGCGCTTACGGGCACCTGTGAGACCGGAGAGCGAATCGCCGCACGGTACACCGGCACCCATCACAACGGATCCCCTCGACCCGAAGTCGTGTTCGTCAACTTCTGTCGAGACGGCGGCATGGGGGTCATCGGCCACAACTCCGAGACAGGCGCCACCTGCTTCTTCCATATCAACATGGCGTTCCCCAACGATGCACGCCACCCGGGCTCCAACGACCCGAACTACGACGACTACTGGCAAAGCGCGGACGTCGTCGCGGCGGATAACTGCCAGGGATGTCATCAAGCCGATCCCTGGCTTCACTCGCCCTGGATCGACCAGCTTCGCGACCCGGATGACCCGTCTCTGCCGCTGGTGCCACTCATCGCATCGACGGACTCGCCGTACGTCGTAGTCGGCGAGGGATTCACCCAGCCCTACCACGACGGCGCACCAGAGAACTCCTGCACGAGCTGTCACCGCGCCCAGTGCGACACCAACTTCGCGGTGCCGCTCGGGGAGCTCGTCATGCCGGGTCCCTTCGCCGACTCGACGTTCACCGATGGCGTGTCCGCCGACCTTCAGGAACTGCGGGACTGGTGCGCCACCCTGCCGGTGGGACCGCAAGGGGGCACGGACGGCGGAGAAGGCGCCGCATGCGAAACTGCACTGGATTGCGTCTATGGCTGCGGCAACGATGAGACCTGCGCGGC
>JBMYRH010000019.1:0-107130 GCA_049602155.1 Myxococcota bacterium
TCAGTCCGCAGGTGTGCCAGCTGCCCGATGAGAGGGCGATGAACGCCCCCTCAGGCGGGCTACTTTGACCCTCGCTGTCCAAGCCCCAGCATCGGGCGCGCCCTTCGAAGGTGAGCGCGCAGGTGTGACGATGCCCTGCGGAGAGCATCGCGGAGGCTGGCATCTCGCAGGTCGACCCGCTCCATGACGCTGCGCAGGTCTCGCACGCAGCCCCTGCCCAATTTGAGGGACACACATCGCACGCGGGTCCCGTCCAACCCGCGGTCCCGTCAAAGCAGCGGCACTCCCCATCGAAGCAGGTCTGCATCCCCTCACACCCCACCCCGCAGGCCGTGCAGTTGTCGTCATCCTGAACCGAACAGCTCGGGTCTTCGGGGTGGCCGTCCTCGGAGTTTACGACCCCATCGCCGTCAAAGTCATAGGCCTCACACCCGGGGCTATCGGGCGGGCAGGCGGCGTCGAGGTCGACGTCGGCAAAGCACCCCACAAAGCCAAAGGCGAGGGCTATGGGCAGGAGGTGTAAGCGAGGTGAGATGGACTTAGAGCGCCTCAACCGTGCCTCCTTGGGTGACGCGGTAGCGCTGGTTGGCGCCGAGGGTGACGCTGTCGGTGCTCTGGGCCTTATTCGGCCAGTGGATGGTCACCTCGGCCTCACAGGCTTGGCCCAGGCCAAAGTGGAGCGTCGTGTCGTACTGAAGGCCAAAGTGGCCGTGCCCGCCATCGACGACCCGGGTCTGAGTCGTGCCGCCTGCAGTGACCGTCACTCGGGCGCCTATGGCCGCTCTATTCGTGCCGGGGCCACCGACGAGGTTGAGCTCAAGCCAGCGGGTCACTGAAGCCGATTGGTTCTCATAAAAATCGATCTGAGGGGTGTCTTTACAGTCATCTCCAGGGAAGCCCTCACAGCGCATGAGCGAGTGCCCAATCACCAGGTCTAAATCACCGTCTCTATCAAAGTCAGCGACCGCCACGCCGTGGGCCCGGTAGTGGGTAAACGTGTCCTCACGGCTGAGCTCCTCAAAGCTCTGAGGGGCGACCTGGCGATAGAGGAGCGCGCGGTTTCCTGGGTAGTCCGAAGAGCCGATATAGACGTCTTGCCAGCCGTCATTGTCCATGTCGAAGAGCGCCATGGTCATATCCCCCCGGTCCCAGCCCTCGTACTCGTCGACGCGCACAAGGCCAGTGACGTCATTGCCGGGTCGAACAAAGCTCACGAGCGGGTCTTGGGTGTTGAACAAGAGCTCAGCGGGGTCTGAGCTTGAGCCGACGTCCCAGTGGACGATCTCACCGGTCAGCAGGTCCGGCCACCCATCATTATCCACATCTCCACAGACAGTCGTCGCTGAGTTTCCGCCCAAGCTATAAGGCTCTCTCCCGCTTGAGTGGTTCCACCGGTAGCCGCCAAACGCGTCGATAAAGCTCTGACACATCTGGTCACTCGGCGGGCTCGGCACCGTGTCACACCCCTCATCGCTGGGGTTATCTCTGCAGTGACACTGAGCGCTCACGTTGTCGGCCCAGTCTGTCCGATGATCAAACGCATAGCCCGAGTCGATCGACACATTCTGATAGCCGCCTGTCGCCCCATCAGAGCCGATAAGCGCCCGCCACAAGTGGTTGGGCATGCGCCCGTAGGAGGCCGCTAAGAGCTCAGGCAAGCCATCGAGGTTTAGGTCACAGGCCGCGCCGGACCAGCCCCAGGAGTGGGCACGGGCTTCATTGAGCGCGTCCACGCTGTTCCAATACCCCGTCTGAATCCCCAAGGCTTGGCTCTCATCTTCAAAGTGCCCGGTGCCGTCGCCTCGCAGCACGTAGTCCGGGAGCCCGGTCGGGCCAGGCTGCTCGTTATGGACGACCCAGAGGTCCAAGAACCCATCGAGGTCATAGTCCATAAACGCGATGCCAGCGGGCTTACTCGCCTTGTAGCGGAAGCGCGCGGCGCTCTCCTCCGGCCCGAGCACAAAGGTGCCGTCGCCTTGGTTGAGCATGAGCTCGCTCGTCGGGCTCTGAGAGTCGCTCACGAGTGTCCGGGTTTGCCCGACGTAGATGTCGAGGTCGCCGTCGTTATCGACATCGCCGGAGGTGAACGTGTCGCCGGGGCGGCCGAGCCTCGGGTCGGTCTCGATGCGATAGGTGAGGAGCCCCGAGCTCTCCGTGACGTCCTCAAAGCCGCCCTCTTGGGTGTTGCGCAAGATCCACCGCGAGCGCGCCCCGCCGGGGTTGAAGTCATCGGGGCCGCCGCCATTTCTGACCATCAAGTCTGGCCAGCCATCACCATCAAGGTCAGTGACTGAGAGGCGAATCCCTAGGACGCCGCCCAGGCCCCAGTCTTGGGTCTTTCGGATAAAGAGGGGCGTGCCCGGCTGCCAGCCACTGATGGGCTCACAGACGACCTCGGGGGAGGCGTCAGCGGCTATGTCGGGGGCTGTGTCGGGAGCGCCAGCGGGCTCATCGGTGCCATCCCCTTCAAGCCCACTCGAGACATCACTCACTGGCGCCGCGTCTGACGGCGCGTTCACGTCCCCCTCCGCTGAAGCCCCGCAGGCGGAGAGCACCGAGACAAGAGAGGCGAGCGCGATACAACGCAGCGCGGGCGACGACAAAAAGCTCGTTGAGGCAGACATGGTAGCCATCATAGCCGAGCGCACAGAAGCTGCCCAACGCCGGACACCACGTGTGTCGTGCCTTGCCCCGAGATGTCTCCCTACTCCTCGCCCCCCGGCGGGTCGAAGTTCATCACGTAGTCTTGGATGCGGGTGAGGGTCCCCGTGGAGACCTCTCCGCTATCTACGCCGAGCGCCAGCGTGTAGAGGCCATCGGTCTCCGGGCGCCCCTCTTGGGTAAAGAAAAGGTGCTCAAAGAGCGAGTCGCGCCAGAAGAGCAGCGTGAGCGTGTCATCCACCATGACTAAGCGCCCAAGCCAAGCGGCCTCATCGAGGTCAATGAGCCGCTCAGGGCCGTGCCAGGTGCCGCCCCCGTCCATGACAGCGACCTCGATGACGGGGTTCACCTCGCGGCTGAGCATTCGGCCCGCGTCATCGACCTCCCACTCTCCGTGGTCGACCTTCGTCCAGGCGACGACCGCGGTGTCACCGAGGCGGATCGCGGACGCGTTATAATAGGCGCCGGGGGTCGCGCTTATCTCGGTGATGCTCCCGTCGAGCTCCTGAAAGCCGAGCGTCGAGCTGCAGGGCTCACTCCCGAGGGTCTGAACCACGCGCTGACCCGTCGCCTCGATCGTGTCGAGGACATGGACCGTCCCCTCCTCGGCCGTGGGGACGCAGTTCATCTGTGGCCCGCGCGCTTTGAGCACCTCGGCCGTGAGCACTTGGCTCTCATCGAGCATCTCCGGGGTGACCTCTTCGGTCATGGGGTCCGGGCTGGGGAAGACCGGAGGGTCACCCGGCAAGTCGGGCGATGGGTCGACCGTGGGATCGGTCGACGGCTGAGGCGCCTCTCCCCCTTCGACCTGCTGGGTCGAAGCCTCACCCGGGTCGGCCACTGGCTCTGTCCCTTCGGCGCAGCCTGCGGTGCAGAGCATCGCCAAGACCAGCGCCATCTCGAAGGGGTGACGCGTCATTGCATTGTTCATCGTCTTCATGTCATCGCCTCCAGCGCCTACCAAAACCACAGGTCAAAGAACTTCCACTCACAAGAGAACGGCTTGGTGTCCTCTTCGTCTGCACAGGTCCCCTTGTCCCAGGTCCAGTCACAGGAGTACTTGGCAAAGGTGATGCTCCCCGTCAGCCCCACGCCGATGCCGATATTCAGCGCTAAGTCCAAGCTCGCATCGATGCCACCGGTCAGGCAGACCGGCGGGCTCGCACACGAGGGGTGCCCCACCCGCCGCGTGTTCTTCAGGCTCCCCTGAAGCGTCACTGAGCCACCTCCGCCGACGGAGATGCCGCCAATGGTGCCGCCACACCCCGCGGAGAGCGACTGGGTCGGCTGAACATCAATCGAGGCCTTGTAGCACTCGTGACAGACCTCGTCGGTGCAAGGCTCATCGCCTGGGATGGTCGCCTCGAGGGTGCCGGTGGTCTTCATGCCCTGGACCCCCTGGAGGTTACACTTCACGCCCCCAATGAAGCTGGTGTCGCCGAACTCTGCCACGAGGTTGACCCCCACTTGCGGGTGCACACTGCCAGTGAGCTTGGCGTCCAGGCAGTCATACCCTTCACACTCAAACTGAGGCGGGGTGTTGCAGACCTTGCAGTGCTGCAGGTCGAGCTCACCAGCGAGCGACTGAGCCCCGCCGAGCAGCGGACCGCAAAGCTCGAGCTCTTGGGCGATCTGCGTGCCGGCGGCATAGTGCCCCTTGCAGCTTGAGTCCAAGGTCGACTCACCTTCACCCGAGATGGTCACAGAGGCCTGCAGCTCACCGGGCAGGGTGAGGAGCTTGCACCACATGCCGCTGCCTGGGATGTCGACCCCGACCTTGATGCCTGGGATGGACCAGTCGGCCTTGGTCGGTGTCGGCGCGAGGGTACACGGGTTGCACTCCGGCACATCGATGAAGGTGTACACACAGAGGCCTGTCTCAGGGTCGCACATGTCCTCCGTGCACGAGTCGTCGTCATCGCAATCCACCCCGTCGCACAGGTCATCCTCATCGGTGTCGGGGCCAGGCCCGTCGGCGTCGGATCCAGGGCCATCGGCGTCGGGCTCAGGGTCGTCGGCGTCGGGCTCAGGGTCGTCGGTGTCGGGCTCCTCATCGACATCACCCCAAGGGTCGACATCTTCCTCGTCGATCCCGATATCAGGCTCGGGTGAGACGCCACCGTCATCAGTGTCCCCCTCCACGTCCGGCTCTACCGGGTCGACGAAGACGTCCACGGTCATCACGTCGACCACAGGGCCACCGCCAAAGGCGTCATCCTCGCCGGGATCGACGGGACCATCAGGGTCGGTCGGGTCGACGAAGACGTCCACGGTCATCACGTCGACCAAGGGGTCTGGGCCTGGCCCCACACCCGTGTCATCGCCCCCCATAGGCTCAGTCGAGTCCTCAAAGGTGTCTGTATCCTCAGGGGTCACCGAGCCATCGATGACGCCCGAGAGGTCGTCCTCCGCGTCGGCGTAAGGTCCATCGACGGAGGAGCCACCTGAGGGCTCCGAGGCCCCAGAGCCCTCGCTCGCGTCGGATTCGCCCGGATAGGGCCCCTCAGCGTCATCTTCAAGGGAGAGCCCCTCGTCGATGCCCCCGAGCGCCGCTGTCGTCGTCGTCAGCGCACCAGGCGCGGGCGCTTCCTGAGCGCAACCGCTCAAGAGCGCTGCGACGCTCACCCAAGTACACCCCACCCCATATAACCGTCTCATCCAGCGCCTCCTGGTGCTCCGCGGACCGCTCACTCGACCGCGCATCCTCGGCTGGTCACCCGTCACACAATGCGGGCGAGGCCTGCCTTCTCGCGCCTTCCATTGCGGAGCCCCACGCCCGTCGTCGAGAAAAGTGAGGACGAGGCGAAATTAAATCACAGAGAGGTGCTGGACTTGAGTGATCTTAGCCAGATAGGGCTGTCATCACTCTCTCAACCAGAGCACCCCAGCGTGTCGATCGGTCCAGGCCACAGCGCCTTGGGCATCACTCGCCACCGCAGAGGGCGAGGACCACGCGCCGAGGGTGGCGTAGGCGCCGCCTGGCGTCGCGCGGAGGACCGTACGCTCGCTCCCAATGACGATGCCCTCGGCGGTCGGGAGGATCGGGCCCATCTTCGGCGGCCCGTGGGTCAAGATCTCAAGCTGCCCCCCGGTCGTCTGAGCGCGCACGACGAGCCCCGCATAAGGCCACCCGTCGAGGATGATGGTGAAGACCAAGCGCGCCTCAGCGGCGTCCCAGCTGAGCGCCGGGACACGGAATGCGCCTTGGAGGATCGATTGATCGACGAGCGCCATGGGCGTCCCGCCGCTGAGGCTAATTCGAGCCACCTGAGCGTTGGCCAAGGTGACCGTTCCAAGCTCTGTGAACCACACCTGATCATCGACAATCGTGACGCTGCCCACCCCGTCGAGGCCATCGATGAGCGTCGCCTGAGTGCCGACCGCGTAGCCGACCCAAACGATCTGATCGTCGGTCGCCACGACCACGAACTCCTCTCCAGCCGCCATCGCCGTCGGCGGCGTGACGAAGGACGCTACGACCTCAGCCTCAGCGTCCCCCGGCGCCCAGCGGAGCACGCGGTTCTCACCGGACTCGATGATGAAGAGCTGCGCACCGTCACTCAGGACCTGAGTCGGCCCCACGAGCCCGTCTAAGACAACCACACCCGCGAGTGACGTCGCGTCCACCCGCATCAAGCGGCCATTGCCCGTGTCTGCGACGAACCATTGCCCGTCGAGGTGCGCGACCCCTCCAGGCGATGAGAGCCCAGTGAGCGCCCGTGTGGGGCCGTCCACCGGCACCGCAGCAGGCGGAGCCGAAGCGACCCTGTCGATGTCCTCGAGATCGCTGAGTGATCCGCGCAGGGCGTCCAGCGTGTCGCCCTCTGAGTAAGCGCACCGGAAACCCACTTGATCCGAGCGGAGATCTGGCATCAGCGCGCGCCGCGCATGACCCCGAAGCGCGAGCTTGGCGTCGCGCCAGCCCCCACCTCGGACCACCTTGAGCCCGTCAGGGGGTACAGCCGCCGCGGGCGTGCTCGGCGAGTACGCCGCGTAGTTGTCGCCGGTCCACTCAGCGACGTTGCCGACCAGGTCGCGCACCCCGTCGACAGAGTCGCCCTCGGGGTGGCTCCCGACGAGGACAGGCCCCTCTTGGCAATGGCTGGCGCCGGTAAAGTAGTTCGCCTTGGCGCAGCTCACGCCGCCCTCTGCCCAAGGCCAGATGCGACCCTCCAAGCCGCGCACCGCGCGTTCATACTCGGCCTCGGTCGGGAGCCGCTTTCCTGCCCAGCGGCAATAATCCCGGGCGGCATACCAGCTGATAGATCGGACCGGCTCGTCGTCGCGCCCCGCCGCAGGCAAATACCCATCGCGGACGCGCTCAATCAGTTGCTGAGACGAAGGATGGTAGGAGCCAGCCGCGTGGGTCTGAAAGCGCGCATACTCCGCGACCGTCACCTCATCGCGATCCAACCAAAACCCATCCAGTTCAACGGTGTGCAGCGGCTGCTGGTCGATAAACCAGCCGTCACCGTAGGGACCTGGGCTCACGTCCTCAAAGCCCATTTCAAAACTCGACGCCTCAAAGCTGATCATGGTCGTGAGATCGACCTCAGGGGCGACAGGGAGCTTCTCGATGGCCACCTGAGCGAGCATCACTGCGAGAGAGAGGGCGACGTTCATGGCGCACCCCCATCCAGTCGGTGCTGACTGAGCCACTCCCAGACCTGCTGATTCATCCAGGGCTGCCAACGGTGAGCGACGTTATCGAGGCGGTGATAGACGAGGTGCTCCTCGGTCCAGCCTAGGCTTTGAAGTTGGGCGTTCATAGCGTCTGAGCGCGCCACGGGGACGTCGGTGTCCACCGAGCCGTGCACGAGCATGATCGGGGTCGTTCGCCCCGCGTAGCCCTGCACATGGGCGTCGAAGCCGAACTCGATAAAGCCCGACTGACTGCAGAGCGCAGCGAACACATCGGAGAGCTCGAAGGCCGCGATATACGCCATGGCCCCACCGCGGGAGTGACCCACGCCGTAGACCCGCTGCCGGTCCAAGCTCCAGCCCTGACCGACATCGTCGACGAGGTCCGCCAAGAACGCGACGTCAGGGTTGGTGTCCGGCTTAGACGACCAAGACCAGTCGGTCCACCACGCCCATTTAAAGGCATCACTGCGCCACTCTTGCTCGGCATATGCCAGCAAGAACCCGTTGGCCTCCGCGGCCGCCTCCAGCTGCGTGTAGTCCGCGAGCGAGTAGATGTCGACCCGGTGACCCGGCATCATGACGACCAAGGGCCACGCCTGTGCGGGGTTGTAGCCTGGCGGTACGAAGAGCCGATAATGCCGCGGACGCGTGCCGGCCTCGGCGCCGAGCTGCACGGTGATGGTGCGATCGTGGGTGCCGCTGGTGTTGATCACCCCCGGGGTGACCGGCGGGAGGTTCGGTTGACTGCGCACAGGCTGACGATGAGCGCAGGCCGCGCCGTAGAGCCACAGCATCTCGGGATCATCGCAGGCCGTCGCGCAGTCGACTACGTCCGTGCTCAATGGACAGTTCACCGGCTCGTCGCAGACGCCGTCATTCAAATAAGCGCAGGTCAGCGGTGTCGTGATGGGGCCAACGTCCTCTCGGGGTGCCTGGGCGTCATCGCCAACCGAGGCGCTGTCACCTTCGATGAGCTGCGCAACCCCAGAGTCAGCCGCGTCTAACCCGGGGGTGTCCGATGACGTCGCGCCATCACCGTCACCACAACCGATGAGACCGAGCATAAGCGAGCCGATTAGGATGCCTCGTGTGGTCAAGCGCGCCCTCCTTGCGAGGCCTCAAGCCTAGCCGGAGATCACCGGAAAAGTCGACGCGACTCGAGCGGGTTACCCGAGGCTGACCTCCATCCTCACGAGCCTTCGCGCCGTCAAGACGACCCGCTCCATAAAGCCGTAGTGCCTGAAGGTGTGCGCCATCATGTAGAGGGCGAAGCGGTTCACGCAGAGGTCTAAGAGCGCGTATTTGTAGCCCTCAAGCCACTGCTCGCGATCAATCGGGCGGCCGACGTGCGCCTCGAGCGTCGCGCGGTGCAGCTCCACATAGTGGTGCACCTCTTCTTCGGTGACATCAGGCTGCAACGTGAAGACCAAGAACTCGGCGAGGTCGTGCTGCGGGATACCGAGGGTCGCGAGTTCCCAGTCGTACGCGACCAACTTTCGCCCCTCGGGGGTCTCCCTCAGGCACATGTTGCGAGGGTTGCAGTCATTGTGGATGAGGGTCCGAGGCATGGCCTCCATCTTCGGCCACCAGTCCTCAAGGCTTCGGACAAAGCTCAGGTAGTACTGGAGGATGCGGCGGTCTATGAGCTCGGGGAACTCCTCGGTGCCGTGCACCTCAAGTGCCTCCCAAAGACCGCGCATCTCCAGCATGTCCTCGCTGGTCATCACGGGGCCGAGCCAAGGCTGTGCTTGGAGCTCTTCCTCGCGGCCGTACCAGACGCTGTGGAGCTCGGCGAGGCCAGTGATCGCGGCCTCCACGTCGGATCTCTGCCACCCGCTGGTGTCATCCGCGGTGTCCATCAGGACCATGTCCTCTAGGAGCTCCATGACGAGCACGTAGACCTCGCGCGAGGCGTCTTCGTGAATGCCGTAGACAGTGGGCAGGTAATCCTTGAAGGGCCCAGCGGTCTGGCTAAAGACGCCGAGCTCTCGCGTGTGGCACCCGGTGAAGCCCAGCCGGCGTTTGAACTTGTTGTGGAGTGACGCGAGCTTGCCGCCGCACATCGAGGCGAGACTGTTGATCATCAAGATCACCTCCTCATCCAGCGGCTTCACCTTGGCCATGACGCGGAGGGTCGAGGCCTCTGCCCCCGACGTGACCTCGAGCGCGAAGGGGAAGTGCCCGACGAGCTTGTTCACCTTGCGGGCTGTGAGCTCGGTGATGATGCTGCTGCCACTCTCGAGGCCCTCGATGGGCTCAAGGCCGGTGACGACGAGGCTCTCATCCTCGCGCGCGACACGAAGGCCGCGCTGGAAGAACGCTGAGTCGAGCTCCTCAAGCTTGAGCCACTCTACGGGCCGATTTCGGCCCATCTTCTCGTGGGCGGTGGCGAACTGCCCGCTGGCGATGGCGGACAGAGTCGAGAGGTCGAGGCTAAGGCAGTACCCCGCGATGATCTCCGCGAGGCGCCGCGAGTTCCCTGCACCCGCGCAGCCCAACATGTCGAGGAGGTCGCGCTGGTCTTGTACGTGTGTCCCGCCACCAACGGTCCCGACGATCAGGCTCGGCATGAGCATGCTCGCGTAGATCCCACCATCGACGGCGTCGAGGTGAAGCTGCGCCAGGCTCGACTCATGCACACACGCGATGTCTTGCCCGCAGGCGGTGAACATGGCGGCGACGATGTTCGCGACGTTGATGTTGTAACCCACCATGCCGATCTGAACGCTCCCCGCCACAAAGCCATGGTGCGCGGTGAGGAGCTGCTTGGAGTCCACCTTGAGGACCGCTTGGAGGACCTCCTCGCTCAAGAACGCCTCGGCGAGGACGCGGGTGCCGCGGCCATCGATGAAGGACTGGAAGTTCACCTTCTTGTCGCCAGACATGTTGGCTTCGATGATGAAGTTGTCGAAGCGGATCTCTTCGTAGTGGGCCATTTGGGCCATCATCCACTGGCACGCCTGCCACGTGCAGGTCGTCGTCATGTTCTGACCCGCAGCGTCCCCGGTCTCGTAGACAAAGGCGACGTGGACCATGTTGCCGAGCATGCGCGTGTCCAAGCTCACGAGCTTGGCGTAGCGAGAGACCTTGCTGATCTGGGCGCGGATCTCGGCGTGGTGGTCCGCGACCCAGCGACAGAAGAGCGAGGCGCCCCGCATGTCGGTCAGGATGAAGAGCGGCACACGCATCATCCGCTGACGAATCACCCTCGTCGTCACGCCCCCTGAGCGCGTGATCGCGGTCGCCCCGCGGGTCGCCGAGGCGACCAGCGCCCCTTCGGTGGTCGCCAAGGGGGCGTAGATGTCGCCCTCAACATGCTCGCCATGGAAGTGCAACGGACCGGCGACGCCGACAGGGACAGACACCGACCCGATGAGGTTCTCGATGTTGCCCGTGAGGCGCTCCGCTTGAAGGTCGAACTGGTCCAGGCTGGTGAGGTCCGCGCCGCTCTGCTCACGCACGAATGCGAGGCGCTCGAGTCGGGCGGTCTCGGTGTAGAGCCCTCTGCTTGGGATCTTCGAGGGGCGCTCAGTCGGCGCTGGGCGCCCTGCCGGTTCACTGCCGAGTTCGCCCCCGCGGAGCTTGATGAGCAGCTTCCACAGGTCCGCGCGGCTCTCGTCGTCATGCGCAGAGAGGCGAAGCACCGGGGCGCCCTCCTCGGGGAGCATGCGCGCCAACACCGAGAGGTCTAAGAGCGCCTCGAGCCCCTCGGCCTCACTGACCAGGTGGGCGTCCCGGATCACGACCCCTGCGTCCATGCCGTCCCCAAGCCCAGCGGGGAAAGCGACGCGCATCGCTCGGTGTGAGATGTCGAGGACGTGCCCATCGCAAAAGCCACTCGGGGTGTCGATGCGCAGCTGAAAGGTCTGCGCGTCAGACTCGCTCGCCCGCTCGCTCGTTCGCTTGTCGGTAAAGGTCATGAGGTCACCTTGGGCGTATGTGGCCACGCCTTGAGCAAGAGCGGCAGGACGAAGAGATCGGCGAGCAGCGCAGCGATGGCCGCGATGGTGGTGAGCAGCCCGAAGTAGAAGACGGTCTTCACCTCGGCGAACATCAGCACGGGGAACCCGACGACCAAGAGCGAGGTCGTGATGACCGCGGCGACGCCGGCGTGGGCGTAGGTGTGGTCCAGCGCTTCATCCCAGCTCATCCCCTCCTGCTCAGCCTCTCGCCAATGATACAGGAAGTGAATCGTGTCATCGATCGACACGCCCAAGACGATGGCGGCGATGGTCGCGCTGGCGACGTCCAGGGTGAGCCCCAAGGCGACCATCACGCTCAGCATCATGCCGACGGGGAGCACGTTGGCGACGAGGCTGATGAAGGCGAACCGCAGCGAGCGCAGCCACACAAGCATCAGCAAGAAGATGAGGCCGAGGGCGATGAAGAAGGCGCGGATCTGCGACGCCATGATGTAGTCGACGATCTTCACATAGAGGGGCGTATACCCCCCGGCGTACACCGTCGCGCTGTCGCCGAAGTGCTTGGTCGCTAGCCCATCGAGCTGCGTAAGCTGACGAGAGAGCTCATTGGCCCCGACCATCTTGCCGACCAGGGTCACCCGTGTGGCGTCAGCCTGCTCGGTGACGGTCTGCGCGTAGACGTTGTCTTTATAGGCCTCAGAGGTGCGGTCCCAGGAGAAGTCGCGCTGAGGGTTGCCGGTCAAGATCTGGAGCTGGCTCACCAGAGGTTGAGTGAAGGGCTGATGGGGCTCCGACGAGGGCGCGAAGACATCTTGAGCGCGGCGGTAGAGGGTCGCGAGGCTTAAGCCATCATCGATGAAGGGCATCGCCTCGGCGTCGGCGATGAAGCCCTCGATGGCGTTGAGGATCTTCGGGCTGTGCGCTGTCAGCCCGTCAGCTGGCTCGATGACGAACTCCACGGGCATATAGTCGCCCCAGCGCTCCTCGATCAGCGCATGGTCCAACACCACCGGGTGCATGTCGGGCATGTAGCCAAGCGTGTACGTGTCGGCCTCCACGTGCGCGGCGCCGTAGAGCCCCACCCCGCTGACGACAAGCGTGATGGCGACCACGAGCGCCTGACGCCGCCTAAGCCACCCGGCGCAGCGGCTGAGGAGCCCGTGAATCCCCGGGTGATCCGGTAAGGTCACGCCGTCCTTGAGCCCGGCGAAGGCGAGGGTCATGAGGACGGCGCTCGCGATCAAGGCGGCGAAGATTCCGATGGCCGAGAAGATGCCGAGCTCGCGGACGACGGCCATGGGCGCGGCGGCCAGCGCCATGAAGCTCGCCATCGTCGTGAAGGTGGTCATGATGCACGGCCCGAGGATCTGCTTGAGCCCGCGTCGAATCGCTCCTGTTCGATCGTCAGGGCTCGCGCGGAGCTCGCGGCTAAGCGCTGCGGGGAAGTGCACAGCGTCGGCGATGCCCAGCACGATGACGAGCGTCGGCAAGAGCACCGTGACCATGTTCATGTGCTTGTCCAGCAGCCCGTAGACGCCGAGACAAGCGACGGTGCCCACGGTGATGACGCCGACAGTCGCCCAAACCAAACGCATGCTGCGGAAGATCCACCACAAGAGCCCGAACATCAGCATGTAGGTCAACGTGATGAAGATCCCAAAGTCCCGCTGCGTCACTTTGTTCAGCCCGGTGTAGATCACACCGAAGCCGCCCATCGCCGTCTCGTATTGCCCGAGGTAGCGCTTGATGGTGTGGGTCGCGTCTTCGACGAAGACGTCGCGGCGGTTATCAAAGTCGGCCATCGTCGCCATCTGGATCCACAGCATCAGCTGGGTCGCGTCCTTGTTGACGAGGCGACCCACAAAGAGCGGGTTCTCTAAGGCCCGGTCACGGACAGCGATGAGCGCCTCGGGATCTTTTGGAATGGCCTCACCAAAGAGGTGCCTAAACTCGAGCCCATCGCCTGCGTCAAAGGCGTCCTTCGTGGTCAAAAGCGAGTGAACCCGCTCGATCCCCTCTTGCTCTTCGAGCGCCACAGTGAGCTGCCTCACCCGCGTCAAAAGCTCGCGGTCAAAGACGCCCTCAGGGGCGTGAACGTTGAGTAAGATCACCTCATCGTTACCAAAGCGCTCGTGAAAGGCGTCGTAGGCCGCGAGCTCGGGGTCATCATCGAGGAACCAGATCCGAAGCGAGTTATCAGGCACCGCCGCAGTCGGGAGCCCGACGCTCAAGGCGAGCGTGACCGCGATGAGCACCAAGAGGAGCGCCTTGCGGCGTTGAATCAACTGCTCGATCATCGGGTCACCTCGAGGACATGAAAGGCGCGATAAAACCAAGACCTGTCACCCTCAAATAGGGTCGCGCTCAGCCGACTAAGCGGCGTCAAAAGGTGTGACAGCGACTCCGGGCGTGTCCGAGGCACCAAGAGGTTCCAAAAGGCGACACGCCCCCCTGCTCGAAGCTGCGTCCCGAGCGCCTCAAAGACCTGCGCATTCAAGTCATCACTCATGTACTCGAAGATGTCGCTCAGGTTGGCCTTGCTGTACGTGCCCCGTGGCACGCCAAAGAGCACCGCCTCAAGCTCTCCAGTGACCACATTGACGCGATCTATGAGCCCCTTGAGCCGCTCGAAATTCTCCGGCCGAAGGTAGGGAGGCGCGAGGGTCAAATCGCGGTAATGAGAGGTCAGAAAGTGCTCGACATAGAAGTTGGTCGACAGCGGCAGGTGGGTGCACGCCCAGCTAAAGCGCTTAAAGAAATAGCCGCCAACGTCCCCCTCTTCGACGTGCTCGAACTGCGCAGGGTCACGCCCCTGCTCAGCCATCTTCTCGCGGCCAAAGTACCAACGGAAGCGAGCCTCAAAGGCCTCAGTGACGGCCTCATCTCGAAAGAGCGCGGCCTGCTCTTCGAGTGATTGCTCGGCGAAGAGCCTGTCTGCGAGCCCCTCCGGCCAGAGGGTCGACGCGTGCTCCGTCACGAAGGTGCCAAAGTAGGTCTCGAGGCGACCGCAATGCACCAACCCACTTCGGAGGTCGCCCTGATGTGCATCCCAAAACGCGGACGCGCTCTCCGGGAGCGCATCACGCAGACGGGCGTAGAGCGCCGCACGATCGTGACCCTCTCGGACACCCAGTAGACAAACAAATTCCGAGTGCGTGAGCGCACGAATGGCCGCGAGCTTGAGCTCCAAGAGCGCTGTCTGCGCCGGGTTCATGTCAATGGCCGTGACACTTCGTGGCTCGAGCAAGAGCATCGCGAGCGCGTTATCACCGGCGCTACAGATGCTGAGCACGTCATCGTCTGGCCCGATCTCAAGGCCGCCCTCTAAGAGCAGGTGGTCCTCCCAGACTTGGCTGTAGCGCACCCTGTCGAGGCTCATCTTCTCCGCGATCTCACTCTTTAATACGTCACTCATGCGCGCTCCAGCTGAGCCCGCAGCGTGGGCCGGTCGATCTTGGACTGATGACGGTAGTCCGTCGGGATGCGGGGGACACTGAGCACCGCGACGCCCTCAAGCCCGAGGGCCTCGAGCGCATCCGTAAGCTCAGAGGCCGGCGCCTCCCCTTCGTACGCCAAGACCGCCTCTGCCTGCGACGCCAGGTTGATCAGCGCGACCCGTCGCACACCGGCGCGCGACGCCAGGTCGGCCTCAATCGGCAGGGGGTGAACCGCTCGGCCCTGGTGGCGCACGAGGTCATTGACTCGGCCTCGTAACCATAGGCGACCTTGAGCGTCGACGCTGGCCACGTCGCCGGTGCGATGCCAGACCACGCCGTCAGGGGTGTAGAGCTTGTTAGCACGCGTCGCGGTCGGGTTGTCGAGGTAGGCCCGGTTGACGTGATCACCGCTCACGACCAGCTCACCCGGCTCGCCGTGCGCGACGCGGTACGGCACCACACCTCGCTCGTCGAGGTCAGGGGCTGGGTCGGGCAAGTCGACCAGCGCGACGGTCGCGGCGTGCGCGACCGTGCCGACGAGGTGGCCCAGTCGTGGCGCATCAGACTTCGTCCGCACGATCTCGCCCATGTCGACGCTGGCGATCGGCTCCGCCTCTGTGGATCCGTAGATGACCTGCGCCTCTGTCTGTGGGAAGACCGCCGCGATGCGCTCACAGAGCGTGATCGGCGTCGGCGCGCCACCGACGCCGAGCTGTCGGATACGCGTCTCAGTGACTTGACGACGCTCAAGGTCGTCGACGAGGCGCGCGATGTACGCAGGTGCCCCCGACATCCGGGTGACACCCCATCGGCCGATCTGCTCGAAGACAAAGGCAGGGTTCACGCTCGCGGGCGCCTTAAAGTCGACCGCGGGCAGCACCGTCGGCACCCCGCAACAGAGATTGTGCAAGGTCACGACCGGGAAGCACGGCATGTCCACCTCGCCATCTTCGGCCGGGAAGTGGTCCGCGAGGGCGAGGTGCTGAGCGACCAAGAGCCCCTGAGTCCTGTCTGCACCCTTGGGACGCCCTGTAGACCCAGAGGTGAACGTGATGAGCGCGTGGTCATCAGCGTGGGTCGCCGCGGTCTCCCGTGGCGGCGGCCCGTCGTGGACACCGAAGAGGTCGGAGAGGGGTCGTACACCCCACCCCGAGGAGTCCGCGCTGTAGTGCCGAAGGCGGCGCAGCGGTCCGACGAGCCAACGGTATTTCAAAAGTGCACGGACGCTGACGATGGCCTGGGCGCGGGCGTCATCGATGGCCTCCAAGATCTTGTCCTTGCCCATCCCGGTGTCGACAAAGACCGCCGACAACCCCGAGGCCAAGAGCCCTAAAAGCAGCGCGTAGAGGTCGGTCGAGAGCGGCGCCATCAGGATGACACGGTCCCCTCGCTCGAGGCCCTGATCGGCGAGGCCAGCCATGGCCTCAGACACCCGTTGACCGAGCGCACCAAAGGTGAGCGTCGCCTCGTCGTATTGCCCGCCATCCGGTGACAGCGTCGGCACCACCAGCGCGAGGTCATCGGGCTTGTGCACCGCATGACGCAACACCAATGCACTCAAGTTCACGCTCTCTTGAGACGCGCTGATCCGATCCTCCAGGTTGTTTCGATGTGACGAGTGTGAGGGCTTCAGCGCCCGATAGCAATCGGGTCACGGACCCTGGCAAGGGTGGTGTGAATGTGGCATGAATGAGGTCCACACGACACACGAGGAGGGGCATGCGGGTCTATCGCTCCAACCGCATGAGGAAGCTCAGCGAGGCCCTCGCCAAGGTACTCAGGCAGCCGTCCGGCCCAGCCAACGACCTCATCGCAGTGACCCGCCCTGAGGTCGTCGTCGTCCACAGTCAGGGGATGGCGCGCTGGCTTGAGATGGAGCTCGCGCGACACCTGAAGATCTCGTCGAATATCGAGTTCCCATTCCCGAAGTCGACCATCCGAGACGCGATGACCGCCGTCCTCGATGACGACCCTGAGGCATGGAAAGCCTGGCAGCCCGAGGTCATGCTCTGGTCGACGCTGGAGGCCCTCGAAGGCTTGCTCGACACGCCGCCGTTTGAGGCGCTGGCGACCTACCTCACCGGTCGCACCGGCGGCGACGCCATCACGGCCCTGGGGACCGCCGACGGGGTGCTCCTTGCCCGGCAAATCGCTGACGTCTTCGACCGCTACGTCACCTATCGCCCTGATCTCATCTTGGATTGGGCGACCCCAACACCCAGTGACGATTGGCAAGCAGTGCTCTGGAGGGCCGTCTCAGCGCGGATCACCACCCACAACTTGGCGCAGAAGGGCACCGCGCTCCAGGCGCAGCTGGCCCAGCGACTCCCAGGCGACACAGGGCGACCATCGGGGCTTTCTCCCAGGCTGTGTCTCTTTGGCATCTCCACGATGCCGCCCTTCTTCCTCGACCTCTTCCAGAAGCTGGACCGTGTCTGTGAGATCCACCTCTTCGTGCTCTGCCCATCAAACGTCTATTGGGCAGACATCCGGAGCAAGCGCGAGATCGCCCGCGCCCTGAAGCGAGATGAACGCGAAGGCAAAGACAGCAGCATCGAGGCGCTCCACCTAGAAGAGGGCAACCCGCTGCTCGCGTCATTTGGCCGAATGGGTCGCGACTTCCAGGTGGTGCTTGAGGGCGGCGAGGCCCAAGGCGGTTACCAGGACGTCGAGGCGTTCAGTGATCCGGCTGAGACGAGCCGTAAGATGCTCCACATCCTCCAGTCAGACATCCTGCACCTGCGACACCGGGGCTCTGGGGAGAGCGATCTCCGACCGGCAAAGCTCGAGATAGACGACACAGACGGACCCGACACCTCGGTCCAGGTCCACGCGTGCTACGGCGCCATGCGACAGGTCGAGGCGCTCCGCGATGAGCTCATCGGTCGCCTCGAGGATGACCTCAGCCTTGAGCCTCGAGACATCGTCGTGATGACGCCGGACATCGAGCGGTTCGCGCCGCTTATTGAGGCGGTCTTCGGTGACCTCGGCTCCACGCCCAAGATCCCCGTACGAATCGCGGACAGGCCGGTCGGGAAAGAGAACCCAGTGGCCGAGCTCCTCGTGCGGGTGATGGCCATGACCGACACCCGTCTGACGGGCCCAGAGGTCCTCGACCTGCTGTCGCTCGCGCCGGTGCAGAGTCGGTTCAAGCTCCAAGGCAGAGATCTGTCGCTTATCGAAGAGTGGGTCAAAGAGACGGGCATCCGATGGGGGATCGATGCCGAAGACAGAGAGCGCGTCGGCCAGCCCGGCGCCGATGGGCTCAACACGTGGCGCTTTGGGCTCAACCGCATGCTCCTCGGGGTCGCGATGCCCGGAGAGGAGGCTGAGAGCTTTCAAGGGGTGCTCCCCTACGACGAGATCGAGGGCGGCGACGCCGTGACAGCCGGTCGCCTCGCGGACGCCTGTGAGGCACTGTTCGGGGCCATGAGGCTGCTGCGCGATGGCCGACGCCGGACGCCTCAAGCCTGGGTCAAGCTGCTCAAAGGACTCGTCGACACGCTCGTCGCGCTGCCCGACAACGACGCTTGGCGCATCCAGCAGGTCCATGAGCTCCTCGACCAACTCTCCGAGGAGGCTGACCTGGCGGAGAGCACCAAGGCGGTGACCTTCCAGTCCATTCGCGCACTGATGACGCGACGGCTGGATACATCGCAGCGCGCCTCAGGGTTTGTCACGGGCGCGGTCACCTTCTGCGCGATGGTCCCGATGCGCTCAGTGCCCTTCAAGGTCGTCGTGCTCTTGGGCATGGACGAGGACGCCTTCCCACGAAAGCAGCGCGTCGTCGACTTCGACAAGACCTACCAACAGAAGCGGACAGGCGACCGTAACCCCCGAGACGAGGACCGCTACTTGATGCTCGAGGCGCTGCTCTCTGCACAAGACGCGATGGTCATCATCTATAACGGTCACGACAGTCAGACGGGCAAAGAGAGGCCTCCAGCGGCTCCGGTCGACGAGCTCCTAGAGGTCCTCGACGAGAGCTTTGAGGGGGCCCGGGCGCGCATCGTCAACCGCCACCCGCTGCACGCCTTCAGCCCCACCCTCTTTGGGGTCTCCACCGATCCGGATGACATGGGTGGCGTCATCGATTCAGTGAGCCACGACGAGCGCCTGGTGCCCGCCGCGAGGAGCATGCTCGCCAACACCGTCGAGGCCCCGGCGCGCTTCCGCGGGAGTGTCTCCGCCCCAGACGGCCTCGACGAGGTGAGCATCCACGAGCTCACGAGCTTCTTCGAACACACCGCCAAGTCCTTCCTCAACAAACGCCTGGGGCTCCATCTGCCGAGCGAGGACGAGGGGTTAAACCCAAGAGAGCCCCTAAACGCAGGGAACAACCTAGAGAAGTGGGCCCTACGTAACGCCGCACTTTTGCAGCGCCAAACGGCTCCGAAAGCTGACGATGACGCGCTCTACGAGAGGGCCAAGCTCACTGGAAAGCTCGCGCTGGGCCTCCCCGGCCGGGTCGAGCACGAGGAGTTGGTCTCAGCCCTCCCCGCCATGATGGACAAAGCCGAGGCGCTCATCGATGGCGGCGTCGAGCAAGGTCTCGACGTAGACTTGGCAATTGACGGCACGCGGATCGTCGGGCGGATTGACGGTATTCGCGGTGATGGCGGACCTCGGGTCGAAGTCAGCGTCTCAACCAGCGCTCAAAAGTATCATTTGCGTCTGTGGATCAAGCACGTCATCCGACGCGCGTTCGAGGCCGACAAGCCCCCTGCGCCGAGCTACCTCGTCATGCGAAAGGGGACCAACGGGGCCGAGACGATCTGCCTCGGGGAGCGCCTGACGCCCGCTGAAGCGACGGCCTACCTCAGCACCCTGATTGGCTACTTCAAGATAGGTCAGCAGGTGCCGCTCCTCTTCTTCCCGAAGACCTCATGGAAGTACATCGACCGGTTCAGAGTCTCGGCCAAAAAGGTCCCAGACGAGACCGCTAAAAAGGGCCCTGAGGCAGCGCGGGAATGGCTCGCCGAACTTGCTTGGCAAGACGCCATCAAGGCCTGGAAAGGCGACAATTTCAGCCGCGCTGAGCGCGACGATCACCACCTGATGCTCTGGGGTACAGAGCACCCCTTTGCCCCTGACTTCAAGCTCCCAAACGTGCCCCCTGACCTGTGGGTCCCCTTCGCCACCTTGGCCGAGACAATTTGGCGCCCCTTCATCAACGAGAAGGAGAAGTCCAAATGACGGCAGCCCAGGACTTCAAACTTAATCAACCGCTCGTGAGTCGAATGTTGTGCCTCGAGGCGAGCGCGGGCACGGGCAAGACCTACACCATCGAGGGGCTCGTCACCCGCCTCATCGCCGAAGAAGGGCTGCCTATCGACGCGCTCTTGGTGGTGACCTTTACGCGGGCAGCGACGAGCGAGCTAAAGACCCGAGTGCGCGCCGTGCTCCAAGAGGCGCGCGACGGGCTTGAGGCCAAGCTCGCGGGTCTAGAGATCAACAAAAAGGCCCACAAGGTGGTGCCTATCCTGCTTGAAAACCTGCCCGACGAGGCCGCTCAAGCGCAGGCAGTCACGCGCTTGAACCTGGCGATCGCGTGCTTTGACGAGGCGCAGATCTCAACCATCCACGGCTTCTGTAAAAGCGCACTCCAAGAGCACGCCTTTGACTCTGGGGCGCCCTTTGACGTGGAGCTCGTGAACTCCATCGGCCCCCTCTGTAAAGAGATCGCCCAGGACTGGTGGGCCAAATATCGCTTCGACACAGACCGCGACTTCCTGACCCACCTTGAGAACCGCAAGGTCGACTTGAAGGTCCTCGAAACCCTCGTCAGTGAGGTGGCCAAGAACCCAGACGCGCCGATCTATCCCGCGCCATCGACCGACCAAGACATCGCGCAAGCAAAGCAGCGCTGGATCGACGAGGTGGACACCCTTCGGAAGGCGTGGGTGACACACCGAGAGGACGTGCTCACCTTCCTTAACGACTGTAAATTCTTGAACCAGCCCTACAGCAAAGAAGAGCTGGTCGCGGCAGCCGGTGAGGCTCTGGACGACTGGCTGGACTCTGACGCCCCCTACCCAGGGGCGATGGCCGAGGTCGCCTACTTCGCGCATCAGGCCGTCCAGGAGAAGATCAAGACAAAGAACAAGGCGCCCGTCGTCCCGTCAGTCGACCACCCCTTCTTCGACATCGCTCAGGCGTTTGTCCAGGGGCAGTGCTGGGGCATCGCCTGGATGGACCAGCGGATCAACGCGAACCTCCACGCGCTCTGCGCCCACACCCTCGTGGCCATCTCCGATCACCATGACGCCCACCGCTCGATGGCCTTCAACGACCTGCTGCGCACCCTCAAAGCGCGCCTGACGGGCGATGAGCAGTCCGAGGCGCTGAAGGCGGCGCTTCGAGGGCGCTATCAGGTCGCGCTCATCGACGAGTTTCAAGACACCGATCCGATCCAATGGGGCATTTTTGAGGCCCTCTTCGCAGTCGATCAGCAGCGCCTCATCGTCGTCGGTGACCCCAAACAAGCCATCTACGCCTTCAGAGGTGCCGACATCGCCACCTATATGAGGGCACGTCAGCACCCTGAGATGCTGACGCAGACCCTGGGGACCAACCACCGCTCCGACGCCCCAGTCGTCAGAGCCGTCCAAGAGCTCTTCAAGCGCGACGCAGTCCAGTCCCCCTTCCTGTGCGACATCGACTACCCAAAGGTGAAGGCGTCGCACACCGAGGCGCGCTTCTGGACAAAAGACGACCCGGCGCCCGGGCTCGTCATCAGCCTCGTGCGCCGAGAGAGCGTCGGGCATTCAGCCGTCGATGACGATGGAAAGCCGACCGGCATCTCCCCTTGGGACTTCAATCAAGTCCCTGCAATCATCGCCGCGCAGGTCGCAGGCTTCCTCGCCGATCCCCCGGAGCTGGTCGATAAGGACACCGACGTGCGCCGAAGCGCGCGCGCTGCTGACGTCGCAGTGCTGGTAAGGGGCAACAAGCAGGCCCGAGAGATGCAGCAAGCACTCAGAAGCTACAACATCAGCTCGACGCTCCGTGGTGACAAATCAGTCCTCACAAGCGATGAGTCAAAAGAGCTGCTTCAACTCCTTGATGCCGTGCTCGAGTCCACACGAAGCGGCCCAGCCAAGCAGGCCATCTCCACCCAGCTCCTCGGCCAAGACTTCTCGACCCTCGCCGAGCTGCAGCTCGACGAGCTGAGGTGGTCGGCTTGGATGGCGCGCCTCCGCGGGTGGCGCACGCTCTGGTTCGACAAGGGCTTCGCGAGCTTCGCCCGAGCGCTCACCAACACCAAGCTCCCGGTCCGTGGCGAAGAGGACCAGACCATCCCGACCCGCCTTTTGCGCTGGAGAGATGGCGAACGTCGCATGACCAACCTCTTGCACCTCCTTGAGCTCCTCCAAGAGGTGTCGCTCACCAGCCAACTCACACCAACTGCGCTCGTCGCCTGGCTGCGCGCCGAGATGGCCTCAGACGCCAAAGAGACCGCTGAAGAGCGTCGCCAGCTGCGGCTTGAGAGCGATCAAAACGCCGTGACCATCGCGACGATCCACAAGAGCAAAGGCCTCCAATACCCCATCGTCTGGTGCCCCTATATGTGGAGCGCCTATGGGACCAAACCCCGAAAGCTGCCCCTGCGCTTCCGCGACGACCAAGAGCAATGGTGCCTCGACATCTCGCTCGACGAACATGACCCGGGCCGCCAAAAGCACACCCTTCGCGCCGCCCAAACTGACCAAGAAGAGAGCCTGCGGCTCCTCTATGTGGCGCTCACTCGAGCCCGTCATCAGGTTCACCTCCTTCACGCCCCGGTCAAAAACCTCGGCCTCTCGCCACTGGGGCACCTCCTGCACCCTGGGGTCGAGGGACCAGAGACCTTGAGCGACGATGAACTCCGAGACGCCCTAGACCAGCTCGTCACCACAAGCGAAGCGAGCATCGCGGTCAACGACCTCTCTGTGCTGCCCAAAGCCGAGGTGCTTGAGCGCATCGACCTCTCCCAGATGACACCGACCGCAAAAGCGCGAAAGCGGCGCTCAAAAGACATCGACACCTTGTGGCGACGAGCGAGCTTCAGCGGGCTCGTGAAGAGCAAGGGCTACGCGGACGATGAGGACCAGCAGACGAGCTACGCCGAGAGAGAGGATGGCGTCGACCGCGACCCGTTGAGCGAGGCACCCGACGAAGCGCTGCCCGAAGAGGAGGGCCAGGACAGCGACGCCGAAGACGCTGAGGTCACCATGCCCCCTGAGATGACTGAAGACGTCCTGCTCAAGGACTTCAAGGGCGGCACTCAAGCCGGGAGCTGCATCCACAAGGTCTATGAGCTCCACGACTTCCAGAAGGGAATCGACACGCTCAAGCCCATCGTCAGTAAGCAGCTCAGTGACTTCCGCTTTGACGCCGAGCTGTGGACCGACGCAGTGAGCGACAATATCCAGGCGTCCCTGGAGGCCCCCATTGGCGAGGAGATCGGTCGGACGCTGAACCTCCCCGCTGACTTCTGCCTCGCGCACCTTAGCCAAGCCCAGCGCTTTGACGAGCTGGACTTCGTCTTCCCGCTCCACGCCGACGGCGATGGGCGGGTGCCCGCCAAAGCCATCGGCGAGTGCATGGCAAGGAACCCAGGCCCGGGGATGCCCAAAGGCTACCCGGAGCAGCTCCAAGCGCTGGGGTTCATGCCCGCGCGCGGGTTCATGATCGGCAGCATCGACCTCGTCTTCGAGCACCAAGGGCGCTGGTATGTCGTCGACTACAAGTCCAACACCCTAGGGTCTCGTGGTGCGCACTACACAAAGCCGTACATGGACGCGGCGATGAGCCACAGCCACTATGTGCTTCAGTACCACATCTACTGCGTGGCCCTTCACCGACTGCTCGACCTCAGGCTGCCTAACTATGCCCCTGAGACCCACCTAGGCGGCGTCCTCTACCTCTTTATGCGCGGCATGTCTCCAGGCCACACTCCAGGGACGGGGTGCTTCTTTGACGCGCCCCCTAGCGCGCTCATCAAGGAGCTGAGCGACCTTTTAGGTGGCGACGGAGGGCAGGCATGAGCGGCGAGACTCAGAACATCTCAGCCTTCCGCGAGCAAGGGGTCCTCCGCGCCCTCGACGTCCACCTGGCTAAAACGCTCGGTCGAATCACCAAGGTGAGCGACCCACTGGTGCTCCTAGGCGCGGCGAGCGCCAGCAGAGCCCAGGGCGCCGGTCATGTCTGCTTGGACCTCGGAGGGTTCCAGGGGCAGGTGCGAGACGAGGCGGTGGACCCCAAAGAGGTCGACTGGCCAGAGGCTGAACTCTGGGCTGCGAAGCTTCGGGGCTGTGAGGCGCTCGTACGCGGGCCGGATGAGCAGAGGCGTACGCCGCTTATCCTCGAAGGCGAGCACCTCTACCTCGATCGTTACTGGGCCTACCAAACGCGCCTAGCGACGCAGGTCGTCGAGCGCTTAGGTGGCCCCCCACACCCCATCGACGAGGACTGGCTCGACACCACGCTCGACCGGCTCTTCCCCCCAGGGAAAGACAAGAAGGAGCTCCAGAAATTGGCTGCCAAGATGGCGGTCATGTCCCGCTTTACGATCATCACTGGGGGGCCGGGGACGGGCAAGACCACGACCATCAAGCGGCTGATGGCGCTCCTCATCGAGGACGCTCGACGGCGCGGAGACCGAGACCCGCGCTTTGTGCTGATGGCGCCCACCGGCAAGGCCGCAGCGCGGATGAAGGAGTCCATCCAGGCCAGAGAGACGCACGTCCCGCTCAAGACGACCGAGGACGTCATCGCGGCATTCCCCACCACCTCGTCGACGATTCACCGAGCACTAGGCTGGACCCCAAAACATCGAACACGCTTCAAGCGAAACGCCGAGAGCCCCTTGGCCGCTGACGTCATCATCGTGGATGAGGCCTCGATGATCGACCTCGCGATGATGACCAAGCTCTTTGAGGCCGTGCCCCAAGACGCGCGGCTCATCCTGCTCGGCGACTCAGACCAGCTGAAGTCCATCGAGTCCGGGGCCGTGCTCGGCGACCTCGTCGCAGGGTTAGCGCCAAGACAGACCGGGGTCGTCAAGCTTGAGTACACCCATCGCTTCGGCAAAACGAGCGGCGTGGGTGCGCTGAGCCGGGCCATCAACCGTGCGAGCCTCTCAGACGTTCAAGCCTTCCTCACGAGAAAGGCCTCTGAAGATCCAACCATCGCCGCCTATGACACCCTCACCTGGCTGCCGCTTGACGCTCAAGAGAGCCTCCCCAGGCTCAAGCAGCGCATCACCGCACACCTCAAGGGTCGTATCCTTGAGGCGATGAAGGGGTTCCGCGAGGCGGTCGACAAGGCAGACTGGGGCGTCGCGCTCAAGGCGCTTGACAGCTTCCGAGTGCTCGCCGCGCACCGTCGCGGTCCCCTCGGCGTACAAGGGCTTAACCGCAGCATCGAGAAGTGGCTGTCCAAGGCGTATGATTTCTCAACCAAAGACGAGCACTACCTGGGCCGTCCAATCCTGGTCACCGAGAACGACAAGGATCTAGAGCTCTACAATGGCGACGTCGGCTTCATCGGCAACGACAGCCAAGGCCGCCGAGTGGGCATCTTCCCCGAGACAGAGGGCTACAGGCAGGTACCAGTCGCGAGGCTCCCTCCCCACGAGACGGTCTACGCGATGACCATCCATAAGAGCCAAGGGTCCCAGTTCAACCACGCGCTCGTGGCGCTGCCTGTCACCCCGTCACGGATCATCACCCGTGAGCTGCTCTACACTGCGGTGACCCGAGCAGCCCACCTGGTGACCATCATCGGCAGCGAGGCCTCGCTTGAGACCGCCGTGGGTCAACCGGTCTCTCGATCCTCTGGACTCCCAGCCGCGCTGGCCAGGCTGCCCTAAGACGACCGTAATTCGCCGAGTTAAGACGCTGGCGGGAGCGGATGGAGCTCGAGCCGATCACCCTCGGCGCAGGGCACTAAGAGTCGCCGTCGCGATGCGTCCCAGCCCAGATCTCCCGAGACGTCTACAGACGTCGCGATCGGCGTAAAGGGCCCCTGGACAGGTCCCGCAAAGAGCGTGCGGTGCGCCAAACTTGAGAAGACGACCTGATCGTCCGCCTTCACCATCCCAGAGAGCTCACCGTCGACAGGGGGCGACGCCCCATGAACAAGGCGACCGCTCGGAGCGACCGCATAGAATGACACGGGCTCACGGGCCGCGATCCACGCTTGAGAGCCATCGGTCACGATGCCGGTAGGGCGTCCAAGCACCGATGAGTGAGCGATCGCAGATACCCCCCCTCGCACGCCAACCCGGAAGACCGTCCCGAAGCGACCCGACTCAGTGACACCAGAGTCGGTCACAAAGACCTCCCCCCGAGCGCCGATCGCGACATCCGAGAGGCGGTACGAAGTCGGCACGTGAATCGAGGCTCGATAGGCCCCTGATTGTCGATCAAAGACACGCAGATGTTGGCCGTCAGAGACGATCAGACGGTTCCGAACCAAGGCCATCGCTGCAGGCTGACCAAGGGGTGCCTCTTTGCTGGCACCGTCGATCCAACGGGCCGACTCCACCGTGCCGTCAGGCAGGACACTCGTGATGAACGCAGGGGCACCGCTGCGAGGAAGGTTGGCCACCAAGTACACATCGGCCGCCGGGTCATGAAGCGCGGCGACAGGTCCATCCAGGCCCACTTGTTCGAGGGCCTCCACCTGGCTAGACGGGTCCACCAAGAGCTCCACCTTCGACTCCCACACGGGCTCGGGCTCAGGGAGCGGGAGGGGCGCAGGGGTCGCAGCGTGTGCCTCGGGCACCGGGCTCGGCAGCTCAGAATTGCTGCAAGCCGACGCGAGCAGGGCCAGCGAGACGATGACCAGAGAGCTTCTTAGGCGCTGCATATCCCTCCATCCAATCCGTTGGACGACAAGGGATACGGGAGGTTCCCCGAAGAACTTCAGCCGCGCGGTCGAGTCGCTGTCTCTTTGTCGGACAGAATCAAGACGTGGACCTCTCCCGACGCCTCAGACGGGACGAGCAACCGGCGACGCTTAGGATCCCACCCAGGGTGGCCCGGCATCACGATCCCACCCCCAAGGTAGGAGAATTCTCCGGTCAACGATCCCCGGTACAGACCTTGGGCAACCTGACTCGTCACGACGACGTCCCCAGGCCCAACCTCGATGATGCCGGTGAGCCGCCCTTCATCAAGGGTCGGCCCCGAGCGCAGCGCCCCGTTGGCCTTGAGGCCGTGGAGCTTGCCCGAGCCCTGCGTCGCGATCCAAACAGTCTTGTCGGTGTAGAGCACCCCGGCCGGGTGCCCAAGCACAGATGAGCGGAAGAGAGCCGTGACGCGCCCCGCGCGGTTGACGCGATAGACCGCGTCCGTCCCCGCAGGCCGGCCGTCGACGCCGTAGCTGGCGTCCGACACCAGGAGCGACTCGGCCGCTCCGCGCGCAAGCCCGTTGAGTTGACTCGCACCCGGCACCTTGATCGTGCCGCGAGGCACCCCCGTCTTACGATCGTAGACGCGGACATCCGAGCCATCTGCGACGTAGAGGCGCCCCCGGATGATCGTCATCCCCCTCGGGGTCTTCAAGCGCGTGCGGGGCGACGCACCGTCGATCCAACGCGGCGCCTCGAGCTCCCCCTCTGGAGTGACCCGCGCAATGTAGCCGGGGCCAGCACCATCCGCGCCGCTGACGAGGTTGCTCACCAAGTAGCGGTCTGAGGCTGCGTCATAGAGCACTGCACTCGGTCGCTCAAACCCGGTGATGACGCGCAATTCACCGGCGTCAACGTCCGTCACATCCGCCGCATCCGCCACCTCGGGTGCGCGGGACGAGGCCTTCGTCGCCTTGATCTCCTCCGGCAACATGGTGAGCGGGGCGACCCCATTCGACGTCACAGACGACGCATTGAGCGCCAACGCGTCTGCCTCGGGTACCTCAACGGACGTCGCCAGCTCCCCCTCATCCGAGGTGGCTGCAGCTCCCTTCATACCCGCCGTGGCCGTGGCCGTCGCGGGGTCAGGTGGGGTGGCGTGTACCTCCGTCTCAGCATCGTCACTGCACGCGACGAGCAGGAGGGCCACGCACCAGATGGGAGAGTTGGTGTGGCGATTCATCGTAGGCTTTTCCGGTAGAGCTACATCCTGCCGCCGGAGACCTTTGAAGTCAAGAATCGCAAGGGTTTACGGGCTATTCAGCCCCCTGTTAGCCGGTCTCGAGATCGCGTCGATAGTCCCGCGTCAAGAGCGTGTGGAAGTGGTGCTCTCCCTGCTCCACCCGAGGCGCATAGCGTCCTCGGTCATAGCCACTAGATGAGAGACCGCGCTGCACTGAGGCACAAATCATCGCGTCCTCACCCTGCACCTCGCGGCTCTTCATCCGGCTCCGCTCCATGAAGCGCTGCGCAGCCGCGCCCTCGGTCTCTTCAAACCAATAGTCAAAGCGGACGGTCGTGCGATCCACCGCCTCTGGTAAGACGATGTTTATGTCTAAAACCGGCCCATAGCGGTTGACCATCAGGTTCGGATAAATCCAGACATAATCAGCGCCCTGTCCAACCCGTGGATTATCTTCGTCTCCGGCGACGCGCTGTACCGAGCTGCGATCAAGGAGCGTGACCTCATAGGTGCTCATGTCCAGGTCTTTGGTGAGCCCCTTGTGAAGCACGGGCACGTGATAGCCCCCGTCGAGGTAGTTATCGACGTAGACCTTCCAGTTGCTCTCCACCGGGTGCGCCTCCTCCCCCGACCAGGTCAACCCGTCGAAGAGATCATCGCGCAAGAGCGCCTCCAGCGGCGCGAGCTGAGACGCCAACTCCGGTGGATCGCTTCCCATGTAGAGGAAGAGCAAGGGCCCCCAGGTGGCGGCGTGCCGGCGGCGCAGGCCCATCGAACCCCTGTCGAAGGCCGCGACACCGGCCATGCGCGGGGCGCTCACCAGGCGACCATCAAGGTCATAAGTCCACCCGTGGTAGGGACATGTGAAGCGCTCCGCGCAGCCCTCCCCTCGGACCAAGGTCGTCGCGTGATGACGGCACACATTGTCGAACGCATAGAGCGTCCCGTCTTGGCTCCGCACGATGATGTACGGATCGCCCAAAAGGGTACCGCTGACGAAATGGCCGGGCTCAGATACGGCATCGGCGCGCCCGACTGCGACCCAATTGTCTCGAAAGACAGTGCGCTTCTCGAGGTCCAGGATCGCCGCCTCGGTGTACCACTCCGAGGGGGGCGTGGACGCTTTACTGATCGCCACATCGGCGTCGAATCCCTCGACAATGGTGCGAAGTGCTTGGTCCATGGCCGCCTCCACGTTGACGCTTGCACGATGCGGCGATGCGGGTCAAATGGACATCATCATGTCTTGGACGCTCTCCAACCTCCGCCGTGAGTTCGATTGGTTCTTAAAGCGCTGCTTACGCTGGTCAGCGCCTGTGGTACGTCGCCCAATCGGTGAGATCGCCCCGTTCTTAGAGCGGCTAAGCGAGGCAGAGTTGCGCCGCTACCATGCGCTCACTGAGGTGTATGATCTGAGCCGCTTTGCGGAGACCTGTACGGTCACGGAGCTCTTTCAGAGCATCGATCGCTTGGACCTGCTGGATCAGCACGTCGGCGCGACGCCACCGGGGGGCTTGGACGTCGGCGCGCTGAATTGGACGTACCTCCCGGCATTGACAGCCTTCAAGCCCGGCCCGTGGCTCGGCATCGAGCTGGACGGCTTTCAACGCTACGTGTCGATGGACACCCGTGGTGCGCAAGCGCGACACCGAGCCTCCCAGTTCCCCGGCGCGACCTACAGGGTTCAGGATGTCCACATGGTCGAGGGCCAATGGGGGCTCGTCACGTGGTTCTTTCCTTACGTGACGCCCGGGCCTCTTATCTCCGCAGGGTTGCCCGATCGCTTCTTTGATCCCGTCGCGATGCTCAAGCACGTCTGGTCGTTGGTCGCGCCCGGCGGGACCCTCTTCGTGATGAACGTCGACCTGAATGAAGACGGATACCAGCGCGAGCTCTTCGATCGGGCAGGGATCGAAGTGACGCAGCTCGGTCGGATCGTGTCCGTCTTCGATGACGACGACGACGAGAACCACGGCTGGGTCGCTGTCAAGCCCGAGCGCTAAGGTTCAGCGCGCAGCGCACCTCAGCTCAACGCCCAGGCTATTCGTCGTCGTAAAACAGCGAACCGCGCTGACCGATGAAGGCGTTGATCGCCTCGGTCGCTGCTGCATCCACATCAAGGAACCTGAGCCCGATCCCCGGCATCGAGTCGACATGTGGCTGCTCAAGGCGCTGCCAACGCACCTCGCAGCGCGCGGTAATCTTGGCGTCACTCCCAGGCAGGGAGAAGGCGATCTCCATGATCGTGCCGATGGGCTTGAGGTCGCGCGTGGCGACGAAGAGGCCTCCCGAGGAGATGTTCTCGGTGAAGCCCGTGTAGAAGTTGTGATCACTCTCATTCGAGAGCTCAATCTCGGCCTCAAACGCTTTCCGATCAGAGACGCGGCCCTCAGGGCTCGCACCGCTACTGTTCTGTTCCTCAGTGGTAGACATAGACGCATCTCCTGCGCGGCCAGATCGGTCGGGCGTTGGGGGCTCGCGAGGGAAGCTAACGCGAGACCACAGACCAATCAAGGGGTCTTCATCCCCCCCAATCGGCCACCTATCGAGGTGACTTGAGCAGAAATATCGCGAGCCATCGGAGCACAGAGGGCGCGACTGGTGAACGAAGGGAGGTGGCCGCGATGACGACGCGTATCACTCCGAAGGCTTTGCGCGCTCAAAGGCGTCCGCAAAGGGGGCGATGCCGTCGACAAGTTCACCGAGGGTCGCGCCTGGAGAGGTGGCGATCTGCTCGACCATCGCCTCATAGGCCTTGGCGACCGCCTGAACGGCTGCTGGGCTATATCGCGCCTGAAAGAGCCCCTTGATGCCGTCGGAATCGCGGTGCAGGTCCATCAGCGGATCTCCCGGGATCGCCTCTGGCACATTGACCGGGGTTCGGAGGGCCCGGATCGGCAAACGCGACGAGCCCAGCGGCGCAAAGGCGCTCAAGGGGGTGGTGATGCTTATCACGCACCCCGCTGTGCGAGTCCGTGCCCGACGAAACCAGCGCGTAACCCGGCGCTCTAGCGCATAGCGCGCAGAATTGATGACGAGGTCGACCCTGTGGGTCAGCTCGACCCGAGGCGTCGCGCTCTTCATCGACCACAGCGCCCCGACAAGCCGGGAGAGGGCATACGGGCGCACCGTCCCGCGCATGAAGAGCTGCCGACTGATCCCCAAGAGGACCGTGGCCGGCAGCCGCGCGTGGTCACTGGCAGAGGCGTAGCGCTCTGCGAACTCGGACAGCCCCTCTAAAAGGCGCTGGTCGCGGTCGAGCTGGCTCTGCTGATACATCGCGCCGGCCATCACCAGCGGGAGGCCCTTGAACGCCGCTTCATCACGGTTGTGGTAGGCCGATAAGCAACGCATCAGAGGGGCACGATGGACCCCATGGAGCGTCAAGAACACGCAATAGGTGAGCGCCGCCTCGAGCGAGATGCCGAGCTCTCGGGCCGTCCCCTCGAGCGACTCCGTGGCCGACGCGCTGAGGTGCGCGGTCTCTCCGTGGACGGTGTCTTGGAGCAGGCGTGTCGGGACGGTCCAGCTGGCATCGCCGTCCTGGGTCTCTCGATAATAGGCGACGCTCGCCTCGATGCTCGTCTCCGTGATGCGCTCCCGCTCCCACGCCATATAGTCGGCCAGGGCCATCGGCTCCGGGGGTGAAAAGAGGGCGCCATCAAGCCGGGCCATATAGGTGTCATGGAGTTCACGGACCAAGAGCTGAGTCGTGTGACCATCGACCAGCGCCTGAGGCGCAACAAAGGCGAAGTACCAGCTCATATGGTCCGTTTGCGCGAGCAGCGCCGTGAGCATCGGCGAGCGGTTTCTGAAGGGCTCATTCACGGTGCGGCGCACCCGAGAGAGGACCTGATACTCCGCGGCATCGGGGGCCAAGCGTCGGAGATCCATCCGAGTGACGTTACACATCCTGATGTCCGCACGTCGCATCACGGGCGCGCTCATGTCGAACTGCATCCAGGGGAGCTCATGGCGCGCCAAGACGTCATCCCATGCCTCGAGGAAGACCTCCGCGTCGATCCGCCCCTGGAGGTGCAGCACACAAGGAGAGGTGTAGTTCATGCCGCGCCGCAGCAGATGCCAGTGGCCCATTTGAGCCTGGCCAAGAGGCACCCTCGCCGGTCGCGCCACGGCTGGGACCGTTGGTTCGATTGAGACGGCATTGTCTGGCGACTTGTGCGCTTCGTCTAGGGCCGCAGCGATCGCGCGGATCGTCCCCAGGCGATAGATGTCGGCCACGCTCAGTGTGCCGCCCATCGTATCTCTTAGCTGCGCGACCATGCGCACCGCGCGGAGTGAATCCCCCCCCACCTCGACGAAGCGGTCCAAGACACCGAGCGCGTCGTGCGCCAGCAGCCCAGACCAGATGGCGAGTAAGCGGCGCTCTGTGTCGGTCTCTGGGGGCGCATGGGTGCGCTCCCGGAGGACAGGCTCGGGTGCAATGGCGAGGATCGCGGCGACGTCGAGCTTGCCGTTCGCGTTCAAGGGCAGCGCTCCCATGCGCACCCGGCGCGTCGGGATCGCGTGCGGTGGAAGGTGCAACGCCAAGTGCTCCAAGAGCTGCACGTCGTTAAGACGAGAGCGCGGCCCTAGGGTGTATGCGAGGACCAGCTGTGGGGGCTCGCTGTGGGTCGACACAGCCGCTGCTTGGCGGACGTCCTCGTGACGCATCACCGCAGCGCTGACCTCACTGGGCTCCAGCCGCTGTCCGCGGATCTTGAGCTGCTGATCCACCCGCCCCAAGAAGTCCAGCTGACCATCGGTCCGCCAGCGCGCGCGGTCGCCTGTTCGGTAGAGGCGACCCGCCGAAGCGCCTAAGGCCTTGGGCGCCATCACGAAGCGCGCTTGGGTCTCCTCTGCGAGGTCATCGTAGCCGAGCGCGAGGCCGGCCCCGCCAACCCAGAGCTCCCCTGGGAAGCCCTCCGGGAGGAGCGCACCGTCGGGATCGAGGACGTAGCACGTGCTCCCGGCGATAGGGCGACCGATCGGGACCGCGTGACCCGGTCGATCGGGCTGAACCCGCGCGATCGTCGAGAAGACGGTGTTCTCTGTGGGCCCATAGCCATTGAGGAAGCGCTCTGGGCGCCCCTCGCTCTGCCCGAGCACGATGCTCGCAGCGCCTGGGTCGAGGACATCCCCGCCGATGAGGAGGAGCTTCAAGGTCGTGAAGCTCTCCGGCTGCGCGTCGACATGAGCGTGGAAAAGCGGCGTGGCTAAGCCCAGTGCGGTCACTTGGTGCGCAGCGATCTCCTCAGAGAGGCGCAGCGCATCCAGCATCTCGACGCGAGAGAGCACGACGAGGCGCGCGCCCATGAGCAGCCCGCCCCAGATCTCCCAGGTCGAGAGGTCAAAGGCTAAGCTCGCCCCGTGAACCACCACGTCCTCTGAGGAGAGGGTGTGTGGTCCACCTCCGCAGGCCAGACGCATCACAGCGCGATGAGGTACCACGACCCCCTTCGGCTCCCCTGTTGAGCCGGAGGTGAACATGACGTAGGCCCCGGTCTCAGGGTCCGCGTCACTGGAGACTGGGCCGTCCGGTTGTCCCGAGAGGCAACCGGGGACATCCAGTGAGAACCTCGGCAAGGTGACGGTCTCGGGCAGCTGCTCGAGCAGATGGTTGTGACCCATCACTGCGACAACGCCGGCAGCCTCGAGCTGTGACACCCAACGCGTCACAGGATCTGTCGGTCGAAGGGGGACGTAGGTGAGCCCCAACTTCACCGCGGCGAGCATCGAGACGATGGCCTCGGCGCTGCGCTCAAAAAGCAGCGCGACGCGTCCACCTACCGGGGGCCGCGTGTCGCATTTCGACAAGAGCGCATGCGCCGTGCGATTTGAGCGCACATCAAGGGCCCAATAGGTCATCCGGTCGGGCCCTGTCTGAATCGCGACGTCGTCGGGGTACTCGGTGGCGATGTGGGCGAACCGATCCGCGAGGGTCCCGCGAGCACCGGGATCAAGGTCGCGCCCTTGGGCATGCGCCAACAAGCGGCTGCGCTGAGGAGCGTCGACCAACGTCAAGGTCGTGAGGCGCGCATCAGGCGCCTCACAAGCCCGCTCAAGGAGGCTGAAGAGTGCGCGCATGAAGGACTGCACCAACCAAGGCGCAAAGCGATCTTCTCGACCGGACAACCTCAGCCGAGTGGGCGCACCAACCTCTACTTCGAGGAGCAGTTCCCAGATCGCCTGTACGGGTGGCGGCACCTCAGCGGTCACCTCAACCCCTGCGAGCGCCAGCGGCGCAACCCTGAGGTGCGTCGCCGCGAACCCCACGTTGAGGAAGTGCTCGTCGGGGCCCAGATCGTTGTGGGCGCGCAGCGTCTCCACGATCCGCTCCCAGGGGACATGCTGATGCGCCCTGGCGGTGCGACGCGCGTCGCGTACCGCGCAGATCACCTCCGCGAAGCTCGCCTCGCCGACCTGCAAAACCATCGGGAGCGTGTTGATAAAGCACCCCAGCTGCGCAGCCGCATCTTGAGGTCGCAGACTGACCGGGTAGCCGAACGCGATGACGTCCTCGCCCGTCAGGCGGTGAATCCACGCGGCCCAGCCCGCCACGAGGACATGCAACAGGGTCGCATCGTGGACCTCGGCGAGGCGATTGAGGGCCCCCTCAAGGGCCTCGGGGAGCGCCGCGATGTGCACATTTGAGCGGTCACCGGGGCCAGCGGAGAGCGAAGAGATCGGGGTATGCGCGGAGGCCGAGCCCGCGACATCACGCCAGTATGAGAGGTCCGACGCAGTGACCTCGGCGGTCGCGTCGTCTTTCACGGTAGACAGTGGCCACTGAGGGAGCTCGCCCCCCGAGACGATGGCATCGTAGGCCTCACCGAGCTGGCCAAAGAGGACCGGGATCGCCGCGCCGTCCAGCGCGATGTGATGAACGACCGTCACGAGGAGGCCCGTGTCGGGCCCCGCCGCGAGCACCCCAGCGCGCAACAGCGGACCCTCCTCCACGTGACACGGTGCGTGATGCAGACGCGCCACAAAGGCGTCGCGTGCATCGTCGAATTCCTCTGGGTCGACGCGCTGGTTGATGAGCGGCGCGCTCATCTGCTCGTGGACACGCAGGGACAAGCCATCCGCCGTGTCATGGAAGGTGGCGCGCAAGATCTCGTGATGGCCGATGACTGCATCGAAGGCGGCTTGCAGGGCGTCCAAATCGACGAGGCCATCCACCCGGTGCACAAAGGCCACGTTGTAGGCAGAGTTCGAGGGGTCAAGCTGCGCTTGAAGCCAGAACCTCTCGTGAATTGGCGACGCTACGACGGTCTTCAACGCGCTCCGGGGGCCTCGAACTCTGCTATCAAATAGGCGCCGGGAAGGGAACCCGGTGCGCCGATCTTCATCGCCTCACGCTGTCACGACCAAGCGCCGTCCTAGGGCTGGCCGCCGTAACACTCCGCTGAATTCTCGGCGCACATCTCGTCAGTGCACGTCTGGCACTCAGGGCCGCCTCCCATGCACTCGCTCAGGCAGAACTCCATGCTGCACGTGATCAAGTCCCCCATGCAATACGCGCACTCCTCGCTGAGGCCATTGGTGAAGAGGCAGTCTCCGACGCAGGTCGGCTGATCTTCCGCCGCGAAGCACTGCTGCCCACAAGTGGAATTCATCCAGGGCTGACTCTGCATCAGAGCGCTGTCGGCCTGCCCCATACACAGCCCCTCGTTATCCCCACCCGGGTCGCCCGGGCCGCCGGGGCCACCGGGGCCGCCGGGGCCGCCAGGGCCACCAGTGCCGCCCCCTTGTTCGCCGTAACAGGCTGCCATCTCCTCGGCGCACTCGGTCTCGGCGCACTCACCACACGCGTCAGGGTCGGACGAGTTCGAGCAGGCGTCATTGCACTCGGTGAGCGTGCACCCGAGCATCCAAGACACACAGCCTGAGCACCCATCGGAGAGCCCAAGGTCCATGAAACACTGGGTCAAGCACGCCTCAGCTGTGTTCGGATCCACCATGCATGACCCCATGCAGGTCTCGACGAGGGTCGGGTTCGCCTCCATGATCCCCTGGTCACCCGCGCCCCCACACATGGCGCCCGCCCCGGGGCCATCATCGCCCTGGAAGCACGCAGCCTGCTCGGAGCCACACTCTTCTTGGACACAGGCCTCACACGCTTCACCCGTGGTGTCATTGTTGCACGTCTCCCCGCAGGCGAGGGTTGCGCACGCGGTCAGCACCCCGAGGCAGTCCGAACATGAGGGCGAAAAGCCCGCCTGCTGCAGACACGTGGTCAGGCAGCCGGCTTGATCAGGCGAGTCGACACAGGCCGCCTCGCAGACCCCCTTCGGGTCCGTGTCGCTCGTCAGCAGCGCGCCGTCCTGCTCGTTCACACACGCAGGGCCCTCACCCGGCCCCGGCATCCCGGGGCCACCATCATCGCCAAAGCAGTCTTGCGATTGATCTCCGCAGGCGGTCTTTGTGCAGGTGTAGCAAGCCGCACCGCCGTCCTGCGCTTGCGCTTGGGGGTTACACGAGGCGCCGCACTGCTCCATCGTGCAGACAGCGAGCACCGCCATGCAGCCAGAGCAGTCCTCAGAGAGACCCGCGTCGGCCAAACACTGTGCGGCACACCCGAGCGGATCTGCGTCGTTCGCGCAGGTCCCAGTGCACGTCCCGATGGTCTCTTGGAGGGTCTCGATCAGGGGACCATCCTCGGGGTTCATGCACGCCGCAGGACTCTCTGGGCAGATCGGACAGTCCTCGGCGAAGCAGCTGTCGCGCTCGACGGCGCAGCTGTCATTGACGCACTGAGCACAGGTCGGATCGTCCGAGTCCACCGTGCACCCCGGTGCACAGTTCGCCTCCACGCAGCCCTGCAGGGGCGCCAAGCAGCCCGCGCACTCTCCCGAGATACCAGCGGTCGTCAGGCAGTCACTGAGGCACGAGGCGTCGGCGTCATCAGCGGCGCAATGCATCACGCAGTCGCTGAACGGGGCGGCATCCGAGGTGAGGGTCGCGGTGTCGTCACCGCCGTCGCACAAGCCAGCATCTCCGGGCGTCAGCACCTCATCCTCCCAGAGGTCTAAGCCGCTGCAGCCCTGGAACGCTGGGTCGCAATTGGCGACGACACATGTGGTGCACTCGACCGTGTCGAATGTCGCGGCGCTACAGACATCCGGGCAGCTCGCGACGGCGCAGGTGCCGAAGTCCGCAAAGCAACCACTGCAGTCGTTCGTCAGCCCCTCTTCAGAGGCACAGGTCCCGAAGCACTCACCGGCGTCATCCGCATCAAAGCAGGCGGACAGGCAGCCCGACATATCGTCGACCGCTCCAGCCTCGATCGCCTGTTGATCCGCTGGGTTGATGCACAAGAGCGCGGGCGGTGGGGCTTGATCGACCCCCATGCAGGTCTGAAGCCCATCTGAGCACGCGTTGGCGGCGCATTCGTTGCAGGCCTCGATATCGGTGGGGCAGAAGCTCGAGCAGTTGAACATCACGCACTCGGCCATCTCACCAAAGCAACCAGCGCATTCGATGCCGAGCGTGGTGGCGGCCTCGACGCACTCAGCGACGCAGACTGCGAGATCGGTCGCCCCTGACATCATGCATTCGGCCGTGCACTGACCCATCAGCTCCTCGATGTTCATGCTGGCGACGGAGTCAGCCTCTTCCGGAGTGCACTGTCCGGAGGGGGTCGTCGGTCCGGCGTCCTCTTCATCGGGGTCGACGGGATCGCCCGTGGTGTCCTCCATCGCTGTCGTCCCGTCCGCGACGCTTTCGCCGTCGGTGGTGCCGGCCGCAGCAGACGAATCGCTCTGGTCATCGACCGCGACGCTGGCATCGTCATTGATCTCTGGACCGCTCGTGTCATCACCGCTGCACGCGGCAGCCGTCATGATCAAGGTCGCACAGAGCACGAGAGAAGAGAGTCGAAGTGAAACACGCATGATGCGATCCTCAATGCCGTTGCTGATCGTCGTTCACCGGGTATCCTCCGATCCCCCGTCACGACAATGCGTTCAATGAACGAGCGACCGACCGCTTGGCCGAGCAACTCATCGTTCCGCACTATCTTGCGGACTGACCTGCTCGGGCGCAAATTGCGGGGGATGCGGTCGATAAAGGAGCCCGAACCCGTCGAAGTATGGCGCTCAAGGGACCTCGTCGCGTATGATTCCCCCCACAACGGGGGCGGGTCTCGACCCGAAGCAGCTAAAAGGAAGCGTCTTGGCCAATCTGGGCTACTTACAGGTGGTGCGTCACTGCAACCACTTCTGTGGATTCTGCTCGAACCCGTCGACGCCGTACGCCCACACCTTCGAGACCATGAAGGTCCTGGTCGATGACTTCGTCGAGCGAGGCTACTTCGGCGTGATCCTGACAGGCGGTGAGCCGACGCTGCACGAAGAGCTGCCCGTCATCGCGCGGTATGCGCGTGACCAAGGCCTCCACGTCCGGATGATCACCAACGGGCACAAGCTCGCCGATCCACGCTTCGCCAAAGACTTAGCCGAAGCGGGCCTGCAGCATGTCCACGTGTCGATCTACTCCGTGCGCGAGGACGTCGAGGAGTCCTTGCGCGGCATCCCCAACACCCTGGGGCGGGCCTTCCAGGCGCTGCACAACGCCAACGAGAACGGGATCGACATCAACATCAACTGCGTGATCAACAAGCAGAACGCAGACCACCTCGATGAGAACATCGAGTATTTCATCGAGCATCACCCCTACATCCGTCACTTCGTCTGGAACAACCTCGACCCCTCGATGGGCCGCGCCGAGACGAATATGGACGGCTATATGCACCGCCTCGCCGACTGCGAGACCTCACTGAACCGCGCACTTCGCTTGCTCCATAACTCGGGGCGCACCTTCCGCGTGGAGAAGATGCCGCTGTGCTACCTCACCGAGTTCGCCTGGGCCTCGACCGAGACGCGTAAGATCGTCAAAGGCGAGGAGCGCATCGTGCACTTCCTCGACTCCAAGCAGACCGTGCGTCAGACCCAGTGGGGGCATATGTACGCCGAGGGCTGTGACGTCTGCTCACTCCGCACCATCTGCGGCGGCATGTTCGATCGCGGCGATGGCTACGATCCAGCCGAGCTCTACCCGGTCTTCGTGGATCGTGATCGCATCGTGAGTCAGATCATCCATGACGGCACAGATCCGAGCTACGCGAACCGCAGCCTCGCTGACTGGCGAGAGGAATTCGAAGCGCGCCTCCGAGAGGCACCGACGGGCCCCCCCGAAGAGGGCTACGAGGACGGTGGACCCGAGGGGCCGGAGATCGGCTTTGTCGACGAGTCATCGATGCGGCTCTTTGAAAAGAAGCGGAAGGTAGAGTCCAAAATGGCGGTTAAGAAAGGCGTCACGATGGAAAAAACAGACGTGGCCTTGGGCGACAAGCAGTCGCAAAAGGCCTGGTAGGTCGGGATGACGGATAAGACCGGTCACAGCGAAAAGCATCTCCGCGAGGCGCGGGAGCTGACCGTCTTTGGGGGCGGCGAGCAGCAGCATCAAATTGAGCTGCAGCTGGGGCACGTCTGCAATAACCGCTGCGTCTTCTGCGTCTCCGGGCAGCTCACCGAGCAGCGCGTCGCCAAGCAGATCCCCGCGGACCCCGTCCTCGGCGCCCTGCGCAAAGGGCGAGAGGACGGCTGCCGTCGCGTCACCTTCTTAGGGGGGGAGCCCACCACTCAGCGCAGCTTCATGCCAGCCCTGCGTCTGTCGGTCGAGCTCGGCTACGAAGAGATCGTCATCTTCACCAACGGTATCCGCACGAGGAAGCCTGAGTTCATCCAAAAGATCGTCGACTTGGGCGGCAACTATGAGTGGCGCTTCTCCGTCCAAGGTGGCACCCGAGAGGCCCATGACGCCGTGACCAAGCGCCCGGGCTCCTACGACCGCATCGTCGCGGGGATGCGCACCTGCGCGGACATGGGCGAGGACGTCACGATCAACATGTGCATCAACCGGTACAGCTATGAGTCGGTGCCGCACTTCCCGGAGCTCTGCAAGGAGTACAACGTCCGACAGCTGCACATCGATCAGGTGCGCCCCTCGGACGCCGGCACCCGGGACATGGACTACTTCCTAGATATCATGCCGCGCTACTCGGAGATGGCCCCGTACTTCGCCGAGATGCTCGAGGGGTTCCACGCGATGGACCCGAACTTCGACGTCAACCTCGGCAACTACCCGTACTGCCAGCTCCCCGAGTGGGCGCAACATATCCACCATGACGGGCAGAAGACCTACACCTACCCAGCCAATACCGATGGGCTGCTGCCGGCCTTCGACAAGTACCCTGTGAAGCGGGCCGACAAGTACCACCCGCCGCAGTGCGGTCAGTGCGTCTTCGTGAAGGACTGCAATGGGGTCTTTGAGACCTACGCTGAGATGTACGGCGTCGACGAGTTCGTCCCGGTCACCCGCGAGAAGCTGATGACCATCGACCGCGACATGAACTTCTTCGTGCAGCTCGTCGAGCCTTACCTAGCCGGCGTGCTCTCCTCCCCGTGTCCCGAGCCCTGGAGCGCCGTCGAGCGCTTCTCAAACACGCGCGATCGCCTCCTTGAGCTCCGCTATGCCGACGGAGAGGGGCGCGCTGCGACGCTGATCTTCACGCCCCCTGAGGGCGTCGGGAAGCCCGTGAGTGTGCATCGCCCCTTGCTTGAGACCGAGCGCTACCGCATGTCATTGCTCGCGGACAGCAACGCGGACATGCGGCTCATCACCCAGCTCGTCCGGTGGGCTGACACGATGCTCGCCCGAGAGGACGTCGAGGTCACCCGCCCCGTCGACTACAAGCGGCTCGCAGCGGGCTTCTTCCCTCCCGCTCGTTTGGAGAAGGGCCGCTCACGCATCCAACGATTGGCGGGCGCCGTCGCGAGCCAACGCACCTTCGGGGAGTGGTCTTGGGTCGGCACGCAGCCCCTCGACGTCGGCCTCGGAGCTGTCCTCCGGGTCGCACACCCCGAGGGGGGCACCGTCGACCTCGTCCTCGAGCTTCAACCCGAGGCGGATCGACCGCTCGTGGGGGTCAGCTACCGGATCGACGACGATGTGTCGGCCGAAGAGGCGCGCCCTGTGGTCAGCGAGTTGATGCAGGCGCTCCGGCGTTGAGCCCCCGCGTCGACCTCGAACTCTCGCCTCGGCTCGATAACTTCACGGCCGTCGCGAAGCAGGCACGCGCTGTGACAGAGGGCGGTGAGCAGGTCGTCGTCTCGGTGCCCGTGAACACGCACACCTACCGCCGGCTGCCCGACGTGGTCCGCTGGGTCGATGACAGACTGCGCGGCATCGCTGGGCTTCAATTCACCCATGAGGCTGCCGATCCGGTGAGGGGCGCCGCTGACTTTCAGGCCTGGTGGGAGGCGACACGGCACGCCTGCGAGGTCCGAGAGGTCGGCTGCCTGATCGGCGACACGCTGCCCGGCGCACCGGGCCCCGGTCTGAAGCCCATGGGGCCCAAGAGACGCCCAGAGCCCCACCCCGAATTGCTGACGACGTGGCCCTTAGCCGGGGCTGAAGAGATGGAGGACAGCATCACCGCGCTGATGGAGGGCGTCGGCACCCTGGCGCGCTTCGTGAACCTCCCCCGGCTCACAGAGGCTCACCCGAAGATGCTGGCCTATGTGCGCCAAGATCCGCGGGACATGGCTCGGTACGAACGCCACACAGCGAGCACGCAACTTCGAACGCTGATCCACGCCCACGATGCCGTGGATCAGGCGCTCATCGACAGCCTCGCGCGCTCCTGTGAGGCCCTAGACTCCCAAGTCGTCATCGCACGCGGACAGAATGTGGAGGCTGCGGACACCCTCGACACCTTCACAGCCCGCATCACCCTGGGTCGCGTCCAAGCTGCCGACTACACCTCGGTGACCGAGCAAACGCTGGGCCTCTTCCCCGACGCACAACGGCACGCAGCGATGCTGGCGCTCGGCAGCGATTGGCTGCGACCCACGCCGCCCTCCACCTGGCACCCATGCCTCGGCGCAGACCTGTGGCTTGTCGATGCGCCGGGCCTAGGGCTCATCGCCGCTGGCAGCGACCCAGTGACGCTAGACCGCTTCTTCCTCGAGGCACTTGAGCTCGACGATGAGGGGTGCCCATGGATGTCCGACGCCCGTGAGGCAGAGAGCCACTGGGTAACACGAGAGGCCGTCGTTCCTGGGGGAATATTGCCCCTCGCAGCCGTCGATCGACCGCGACCCGCGCGCTCGGAGCGACCGCTGACCATCCTCGGGATCGCCTCGACGACCCTGGCGAATCACTCCGCAGTCGTCCTCCGCGACGGCGAGATCGTCGCGGCCGTCCAAGAGGAGCGCTCGAGGCGTCGAAAGCAGCTCGGCTGGCACCCCGTCGGGGAGCCCGGCGTCACGGTGGTCAGCGACGCGACCCTGCCGCTCGAGGCCAGCTGGCCAGAGCGCGCGATTCAATCCGCGCTCGACATCGCCGGGATCACCCTCGATGACGTTGACCACGTCGCTTACAACGGGATCCCTGCGCGCTTCTTCCCGACCTACGACCTCAGGGACCCGGACCGGCCCCCCAAGACCATCTTTGACGGGAGAGACTTCTACGTCCCCCATCACCTCGCCCACGCGGCGTCAGCCTTCAGGGTCTCCGGGATGGAAGACGCCTTCATCTTCACGGTCGACGGGCGCGGCGAACGCGAGACAGCGGGGTTCTTCGTCGTCGAGGAGGGGAAGATACGGAGGATCTTCGACGTCTTGGTCAACGAAGACAGCCTGATCGGGGGGGTCTACGAATACCTGACCACCATCCTGGGCTTTGGTCACCACGGTGCGGGCTCCACGATGGGCTTGGCGCCCTACGGTGAGGCGCGCTTCGACCTCTCACCCTGGTTGAGCGCACGGAGCCGGGACGACTACACGATCCACGACCGAGGCCTCGACGCGCCCTTCGGCCACCTGACGCGCAAACGCAACGGGGTGATGACGCAAGATCACAAAGACCTCGCGGCGAGCGCGCAGAGGGCCCTTGAGGAGACCGTCTTGGCATTCGTGCGCGATGGCGCCGGTGGCCGACCTGTCCCCCGGCTGTGCTTGGCGGGCGGGGTGGCGCTGAATTGCTCGATGAACCAGCGGCTGCGGGTCGAGCTCGGCGTCGAAGAGATCTACGTGCAGCCTGCGGCCAATGACTCGGGCACTGCGCTTGGGGCCGCGGCCGAGGCACACTTCGAGCTGACCGGTGAGAACATCACGCCGATGCACCACGCAAAGCTCGGCCCTTGCTACTCACGGGCCGAGGTCGAGGCGGCCCTCTGCCGCTTTGGCCTCGCCTACACCACGCCAGAGGACCTCCCGGTGGAGGTCGCCAGGCGGCTCGTCGATCAACAGGTCATCGCTTGGTTTGATGGCCGGCTGGAATTCGGGCCCAGGGCCCTCGGGGGGCGGAGCATCCTCGCCGATCCGCGCACACAAGCGATGCAAGACCGAGTCAACGCGCACAAGGCCCGACAATCCTGGCGCCCCTTTGGCCCCTCGATCCTAGCCGGACATGAGGCGGACTGGTTCCTGACCCCCTTTCATAGCCCGTTCATGCTCTTCACCTTGCCCGTGAAGCCCGAGCGGCTGGATCAAATCCCCGCTGTGGCACACGTCGATGGCACCACGCGCCCTCAGTCTGTCACCCAAGCTGACAACCCGAACTACCACGCGGTCATCTCTGAGTTTCACCGCTTGACCGGCGTCCCGATGGTGCTCAACACCTCGTTTAATACAGCATTTGAGCCGATCGTGCAGAGCCCGGAGGACGCCATCTCGAGCTTCTTGCAGCTGGGCGTCGACGCCCTAGCGATCGAAGGCTACCTCGTCGAGCGACCACGCCCCTAAGGTGCCCCCGCCCCCGCCTCGATGCAGGTGATGTCCTCGGTAAAGACGCAGCCAGTCCCGGCGTCACAGCTGTCGATGGTGCACGGGTCGAGGTCATCACAGTGGGTGTCCGCGACCACGTCACATCCCAGCTGCTCATGGCAACCGTCCAAGGTACACAGGTCGCCATCGGCGCAGGGCACGGTCAGATCGATGACCTGGGCGAAGTGCGTATTGGTCGACACGAAGACGCGGTGCCCGACGACGTGTACACCACGCGGCGTCCCTTCGAGCTCAATCGTCGTGACGACCGTCGGGCTGCTCGGCTCTGCGATGTCGAGGATGACGAGGCCTTGGTCCTTGCTGGCCAGCAAGAGGTAGCCCTCGAAAAACGCAACCGCGTGGATCTCGCTCGGGGAGGCGCCTTCATAGACCACGGTCACTTCTGCGACGTTGGAGATGTCCAAGAGGCGATAACCGTCATGGGTGCTCGCCGCGACAGCCAGGCTCCCTTGCACCTCCACAAGGGCCTCAGCGTTATCCGTCGGCGCCTCGATCCCAGGGAATGAGCCCTTCAAGACAGGCTGTAAGGGCTCCGTGATATCGTACCACTGAAGGCTCAAGTCGGCGCCTACGAGGTAGACATTGTGGTCTGGTCCAACCGCCACCCCGTAGGTCTCTACCCCATACTCCGCAGCGTGGAGCTTCGAGATCAGGCTGTCGGGAGATCCCGCCAAATTAATGGTGACGAAGCTCCCCTCGCCCCCCCAAGTGATGGCCGCTCCATAGATCACAGGCTCGTAAGGGTGATGGGCCATCCCATAGAGCTGCCCACTAATTGAGTGAGTCTTGACCGTCTGCGCGTCACCCGGTTCAGAGACATCAACCAGCTGAAAACCGGTCGCTGACGCAATATAGAGGATGTCATCCTCCGCGCTGATGAGCCCGCGGCGCGGGCCATTCACATCGTTCAGCGCGCCACTGTTGCTGAAGCCGCCGGTTTGAAGGTTGGGCTGCTGGACGATCTGCGGGTCCGAGCCATCGCTCAGGTTCACGATGCTCAGCTCGATCTCGTCGCCGTTCTGTTCGCGGTTCTGCAGGACGTACCCATAGTCACCGGCGAAGACCGCGTGACCGGAGGCGTTCGAGGCGGCCTGAATGCTCGTCCCCACGAGGCTGTGAGTGATCGCGCAGTCGTAGAGGCAATCGTCAGAGACGATGACCTCCCCATGACAGACGGCCTCCGGACCGCAGACGTCACCCGCAGTGCACGCGTTTCCATCGTCGCACGAGGTACCGGCCTCCAAGACCGTCCAGTTCTCTTGAGCCTTGGCGGGATCACATTGTTTGCATGGTGACCCAGGCTTCGTGTCACCCTCAGCGTAGCACTCCCCAGCCACAACACACATGCCTGACAGCGGATGATACACGCACTCCCCGTCTTCAAGAGATGCTGACATGCAAGCGCCCCCATCGGGGCACACTGCGCCACCACAGTTGCCTGCTGAGTCACATTGATCGCCAACGGTCTGAGGGTTCCCGTCGTCGCAGGGGGTGCCCAGTTGCGATGCTCCAACGGGGCATAAGACACCATCCTTGGTCTCATTACAGACATAGAAGGCGACCCCACCACAGTCGGGGTGCGCAGTGAGGCACTTGATCGTCAGCTCAGCCCACGCCTCATCGATGGCTTCATCGCAGTCGTTGTCGATGCCGTCGCACAGCTCTTCGACCTCGGGAGAGATGCTCGGGTTCTCAGGCGCACAATCGTCACCGTCATCCACACCGTCACCGTCATCATCGGCGTCGCATTGGGGCAGGAGCCCATCGAGATCGAGATCTGCCACCTCTGAGAACACACAGGTGATCTGCCCTGTCTGAGGATCGCAGGTGTAGTCGACGATGTCAGCGACCTCGATCCCGAAGACGGCGCAGCTCTCCCCACAACAGCATGCAAGGTCGTCGACACTGTCGTCATCGCTGTCATCCTGCGGGACGACGCAGTCGCCGTCATCGTCGTCGACCAACAGCGTGCTCTCGATGGCATCAATAGTGCCGTCTCCGTCGCTGTCTAATGGCGCATCAAGGCGCTCTCCGACTTCCTCGAAATCCGAGCGCCCATCTCCATCGGAGTCTGCGAGCGTGAGCACGGTCCCGAGCCCAGCTTCGACCGCGTTGGTGAGTCCGTCTAGGTCCTCATCTGCGGCCGGATCGTAGCAGAGCGACTCGTAACAGAGGTTTCCGCTGCACTCATCGTCTGCGGCGCAAGTTTGCCCCGCGCCGCGGAGGTTCTCTGGCTGAGCAGTGCATCCTGCGTAGAGGACACAGAGCACAGTCACACTGGTAAGTGAAGTCCTCAACACACGACACAGCATAGCTGCTTGCGCTGTCCGTGGCGAACACAGCAGTGGTAGGGTTCGCGCATGAGAGCCCTCGTTTTAGCCTGCGTTTGCCTGATCATCAGCGGCTGCCCCGCCGAATCATCAACGCCCCAAGTGCCAGTGAGTCAAGGTGATGCAGCGGCCGCGTCGGCCCAACCTTGGCCACGGTTGAAGGCCATCATCATCGCGGATCTGACGGCCCCCGAGAACCGCCCCGTCGATCTTGAGGCCGAGGAAGACAAGGCTGTACGAGGCGCGCTGACGGCCCCCGGTCGCTTCCACTCCGCCCTGTCCAAAGACCCCGGCGCCTGCGCGGTAGAGGTCAAGACCTTCTACGGACTCCTCGTCAACGGAGAGCTGACCGCGAAGGCAGACCAAGGCAAGGCCAAGCTCGTCATGGAGGCCGAAGCACACTGCCCGACCCAAGGGCGCAGCGATGGCGAGGTCGAGACCTACCGCACGACGCTCTTCCGCGAGGCCCCGTTCTCCAACGTCGACGGCGACCCGAACACGGACGGTGTCGCCGCGCTGCGTGCACTGCTCATTCCGCTGAGCGATCAGGTCGCAGCGACCCTCTATGGTCAAGTGACCGTGCGCCACGCCGAGGACGCAGCCGTCTTAGAGGCCTTGAGCACCGAGCAACCCGCAGGGGTCTTGATGGAGGCGGCGGCTGAGGCCGGTGAACGCAAGCTCCTAGGTGCGCTGGAGAGCCTGATCAGCCTCACCCGCCACGACGATGACGTCGTCGTCCTCCGAGCCGGAGCCGCGCTAGGCCTCCTAGGCGTCGCCGAGGACCGTGTGATCACAGCGCTCGCTGCGATGACGGAGGGCCCCGACCACGAGCGCCACCTCATCGCAGTGCACGCAATGGGGGATATTGGGGGCGCCCGCGCGGCACGTTATCTGGACACGTTGGCCGTCGGGCATCCCCGACCGGCTCTGCGCGAAGCCGCGCGCCAAGCAGCCAAGCGAGCCAAAGCCCGGGCAACGAAAGCTGACACCGGAGATCGGTCGGGGCATGATGCGCCGCCTGGGACGGGAGCGGAGAGACCATGATCGACGGCGTGACACGCATTCACTTAATCGGAATTGGCGGAGTCGGCGTGTCCGGCGTGGCGCGGATGCTGATGGCGATGGGCCATCAGGTCAGCGGCTCGGACGTGCGGGAATCGCAGCTGACCCTCGCCCTGCGCGCCGAGGGCGCGACGGTGCACATCGGTCACGACGCCAGCTACGTCGAAGACGCAGACCTGGTCATCTACTCGACCGCTGTCCCGGACACCAACCCAGAGCTCGCGAGAGCGAGGGAGCTCGACCTCCGAGTGGAGCATCGCGCCCAAGGGCTCGGCCATGTGCTCGCAGCCCACGCGCAGACAGTCGGCGTGATAGGGACGCACGGCAAAGGCACGGTGTCGAGCATGCTCACGTGGATCCTTGAGAGCGCAGAGCGCCAACCGGGGTTCATCATCGGCGGACTGCTTGAGAACTTCGACAAGATCAACGCCCGATGGACGGATGGGCGCCTCGCGGTCGCCGAGGTCGACGAGTCCGATGGATCGCTTCGTCACGTCCACCCCGACGTCGTCGTGATCAACAACCTCGAAGCCGATCACCTAAACTACTACGACGACTTGGCCCACATCCAAGACACCGTCATCGCGGCGCTCGCCGCGAACCCTCGACTGCGACACGCCGTCGTGAACCACGACGATCCGGGGGCAAGAGCCCTGATCCCGAGGCTGTCAGTCCCGGTGACGACCTTTGGCCGTGGTGAGGGCGCCGATGTCCGCGCCACAGCGGTCGAGACCTCCGCTGGCACCTCTCGCTTCACCATCGTGACCAAGGCCCAAGGCGAGCTCGGCGAGGTCACCCTTGAGGTCCCCGGGCTCTACAACCTCGACAACGCTGTCGCCGCGACCGCCGCCTCGCTGCTCCTTGATGTGCCCTTCTCTGCCATTCAGAGCGCCATGCCAGTCTTCCGTGGCTTGGAGAACCGGTTCACCGTGGTGGACGCCGCCGGCGTGCGCGTGATCAAGGACTACATCAGCCACCCGACGGGGATCCGCCGCGTACTCGAGGCTGCCAAAGCAGATGGTCGACGCATCACAGCCGTCTTTAAGCCCTACCGCTTCACGATGATCAACTACCTACAGGACGACTACGCCGAGGCGTTCCACGACGCGTCCGAGACGGTGATCACAGAGCTCTATACGGCGGGAGAGGTGCCCATCCCAGGCATCGACACCGAGTTCCTCTGCGACAAGATCCGCAGCCGAGGCCCCAAGGTCACCTACATTCAATCGATGGAAGACATCATCCCCTATCTGCACGAGGCCGCGAGCGTCGGAGAGCAGGTGATCTTCTTTGGGGGAGACGACCTCTTCCAGCTCGCAGACCGCTACGCTGATGGGCTCATCGAAGGCGCCTCGGCATGAACGTGAAGGGGGACCACTTCACGGTGGTCGGCGCGGGTCGCTCCGGGCTCGCCGCCGCCAACGCGCTCGCCGCGCTGGGTGGCGACGTGCGCCTCGTCGACGGGGCCGATAAGCCTCGCCCTGACGCCCTCGATAACCGAGCTGAATACCGTGGCGGCACGAACGCAGTTCGCCCGGGGGATATCGCTGTCCTGAGCCCGGGCATCCCCGAGGTCTCTCCGGTGCGTCAAGAGGTCGCCGCCGTCGCCCGCGAGGTCATCGGCGAAGTCGAGCTCTTCGCCCGCCTCTGCCCCGCACCCATCGTGGCGATCACCGGGACGGACGGGAAGAGCACCACGACGACCATGATCGGCGCCATCCATGAAGCCTCCGGGCGCCCCACCTTCGTCGGGGGCAACCTCGGCAACCCCCTGACCGAAGCCGTGGGGACGCTCAGCGCTGAGCACATCGTCATCGCCGAGGTGAGCGCCTTCCAGCTGACGACCTGCGATCGCTTTCACCCCGTCGTAGCCGTCGTGACGAACATCTCAGAAGATCACCTCGACTACCACGGCGGCTACGCGCCCTATCAATCCGCCAAGCAGCGGGTCTACGCCACCATGGGTGAGGGCGACGTCGTCATCTTGAACCGCGATGACGACGAGATCAGCCGGTGGTCTCTCCCCGAGGGCCCCACGCTGAAGTGGTTCTCCATCGCGGGAGCAGACGCAGACGCCACCTACCGTGACGGCGTGCTCTACCTCGGTAGCCGACCCCTGATGACCCGTGGAGAGCTGCCGCTGCTGGGCCGACATAATGTCGCCAATGCCTTGGCGGCGGCCTTGGCCGCGGAGGCCAGCGGCGTCGAGGACGCCGTGATCAAGCAGGGCTTGATGGGCTACGCGCCTTTGCCGCACCGCCTTGAGACCGTGGCCACGCTCGACGGGGTCCGGTGGGTCAACGACAGCAAGGCCACCAACCCAAACGCTGCGGCCGCCGGGATCAGGGCGATCGAGAGCCCGCTGATCTTGCTCGCGGGGGGCTCCAGCAAAGACGCTGACTTCTCGGAGATCGGCGCGCTGATGCGCGCACACACCCGGCACGCCATCCTCTTCGGCCAGACCCGCGACCAGCTGGCGGAGGCGATCGGTGAGGGGCACCCCGTCACCCGGGTCGAGACCATGGACGAGGCGGTCGCGCTCGCGGCCGAGATGGCCGAAGACGGCGACACCGTGTTGCTTGGCCCCGCCTGCGCGTCTTACGACCAATTCCGAAGCTACGAGCACCGGGGTCAGGTCTTCTGCAGCCTGGTGAACGGGCTCCGAGCCTGAGCTAAGCGGGCGCGTCGATGCCGAGCAGGTCGAAGACGTAAGGCTGCAGCCATGGGAACACCCCGGTGATCGCCCCGGCGTTCTGCAAGAAGCCTCGCGCGATGTCGATGTTCTTGCCCCGCAAGACCACATCTATCCACGCCTTCATCGCTTGGTCGGCGTCATGCTGACTCAGCTCAAGGCTCACGTTGCTGTCCTGCCCCAAGCAAAGGTCGCACATCACCAAGCCGATGCCCGCCTCGGGTAACTCGTCGACCATCTGGGCCACGAGCGCGCGCGTCCCATGGATATCGCCAGACATCATGAGGGCGCGGGCGAACGTGATACCATCAGCCCCTGACGGCGGATCGCCAGCGAGCGGACGCATCAGCGCCATCGCTTCCTTAGCGTCACCATCGGCGAGCGCGAGGTCCGCCATGGCGCGGGCCGCGACGGAGATCTCGTCGTCCATCACGTTGTAGGTCATGGCCTCGATGATCAACGTGTGGGCCTCTGCGAGTTGACCCGTCGCGAGCGCGATCCGGCACATCCCCATCAACGGACGCACCGATGACAGCTGTAAGTTTCGCGTCCCAGGGTGCCCGAGCGCGCGCTGATAATCAGCCACCGCGGACTCAAATTGACCGAGGAGTTCACGTTGATGGCCGCGCCAGTAGTGAAACGCCGCCGAGGGCAAAATTCGTGTCTCCCAGCCCTCCAACCACACCAACGTGCCCTTGGCGTCATCGGGGTAAAGCCCTAAGGCCGTGAGCACGACCAGTTCGCCTCCGTAGTGAGCATCTGCGATGACCGATGCTCCCCCCCGGTTGAGGGCGGCAGAGGCATCCTGAGCCGCCGCCATCCACAAAGCTTTGTCATGCCAATAGCGCGCCTGCTCCATGCGCTTGTAGTGACTGTAGAGGTCGTCGGGATCGTCGGCGAGGCACTGCTCCAATAGAGAGATGTCGCGTGTTCTCTTGTCTTTCGCGGACGCCACGTCGCGCACATAGCCCAGGTGATCCACGACGCCAGTCAAGGCCTCTAGGTGACGCCCTGTTCGCCCGAGGGCGTCAGACACGGACGCTGAGATGTCTTCATGAATGCGATGCACGAAGCGCACCGCTGGGTCGTTCCTCCAGACGCGAAGCAGAGGCGCCGCGTGGATGTGACCGCTGGGGTGACGGTTCTCCATCACCACCGTCGCTGCACCGGCGTTGTCCTCGGGCAGGTTCACGAGCACTTTGAGCTGAGCGTGCAGCTCGGGGCTGATGCGCTCATCGGCATCGAAGAACGCGACCCACTCCCCGGTGGCGAGCTCAAGGCCGGCGTTGCGCGCGGCCGAGAAGTCATCGTCCCACGGTCGATGCGTCACGGTAGCGCCAGCCTGTTGGAGGATCTCCACGGTCGCGTCTACGGACCCAGTATCGACCACAACAAGCTCATCCCAGAGCCCCTCTACAGAGCGTAAAAAGTCAGGCAGCATGCCAGCTTCATCACGAACAATCATGCACAGCGAAAGACGTATATCGCGCATAGAAATCGGCATCTCTCCGTCTAAAAGAGCCGGTTGACTCTCTTGAATTACGTAGCCGAATCATCCGTCAGAGCGCCGAGACGGTCCAGAAGACCACCCCCCTGTCTCCGAGTCCTCCGTTCTAGGGAGGTGGAGGGGAGCAGTAGCCAGGCTCTGCATGACACTTGCTGTTGACGCACACACCATCGCACTGCGTGCTCGCGGTGCAACTCTGCCTCAAACACCCACCAGCGTCGCATCCAAAGTTCGCAGGACACTCAGTCGCATTCTGACAGCTCATCGTCGTGCAGTGACCATCCTCTCCGCAAACCTCACCCTCCTTGCAAGAGTCTGCGGTGCACGCTGGCACACAGACCTTAGAGGGCTCGCAGAGGCAGCTCTGAGCATCCCATTCACAGACCGACCCAGCAGCACACTCGGCGTCCTGGTCACAGGTGTCAGCCATCTCGGCGGGCATGCACATCCCGCAGCCCATGGACTGACCCGGCGCCCAGCACATCGCGAAGTTGTCTTCACATGGCGTCTCAGCCGTACAGCCACCGTCACAGACCTTGGCAGTGCACTTCGGCATACCGTTAGGCATGCACTCGCAGGTGTTGCAGTCGACCTCCCAGGTCTCCCCCTCCGGATAAAACTCTCCGTCCCACTCGCAATCGGCGGAGCACGCCATCTCGGTGCAGGCCACGCTCCCATCAGCCTCGCACGTGCAGGTGTTGCAATCGTCCGCCCAGCTCTCGCCTACAGCGTACGTCTCTTCACCGACAGTGCAGGTGATCGCGCACGCCATCTCGGTGCAGGCCACGCTCCCATCAGCCTCGCACGTGCAGGTGTTGCAATCGTCCGCCCAGCTCTCGCCTACAGCGTACGTCTCTTCACCGACAGTGCAGGTGATCGTGCACGCCATCTCGGTGCAGGCCACGCTCCCGTCATCTGTGCAGGTGCAGGTGTTGCAGTCATCGTCCCAGCTCTCACCAGCTTCATAGGTCTCTTCGCCCACCTGACAGGTGACCGGACAGGCCTCCTCGGTGCAGCTCACGGTCCCGTCGGACTGACACCCACAGGTGTTGCAGGCGACCTCCCAGCTCTCTCCCTCTGCGTAGGTTTGACCGTCGAACTCACAGGTCACGGGGCAGGCCTCGTCTGTGCAGCTGATCGCGCCCGCAGCACAGGTGCAGGTGTTGCAGTCCGCCTCCCAGCTCTCGCCGTCGGCGTAGGTCACGTCGCCCACCTGGCACGAACCCGAGCAGTCCAGCTCCGTGCAGCTCATGGCGCCGTCAGCGCAAGAGCAGGCGTTACAGTCATCGAACCACTCGTCGCCGTCGGCGTAGGTCATGTCGCCTACCTGGCACGAACCCGAGCAGTCCATCTCCGTGCAGCTGATGGCGCCGTCGGCGCCGCAGGTGCACGTGTTGCAGTCGACCGTCCAGGTCTCACCCTCGACGTGGATCTCGCCGTTGACCTCACAGGTCGGAAAGCACGCCATCTTCGTGCAGCCGACCATCCCTTCGGTGCAGGTGCAGGTGTTGCAGTCCACGTCCCAGCTCTCGCCATCCGCATAGGTGAGCCCATCCACCTCGCAGCTCGCCGCCGAGGTGCAGTCCATCTCGGTGCAATCAAACGCGCCTGACGCATTGCATGTGCATGTATTGCAGTCGACATCATATCCCTCGCCCTGAGCGTAGGTCTGACCGTCCGCATCGCAAACGACTGCTTCCGAAGGTGAATTCGACGCGTCACACGCCATCATGGTGGCAATGAGGAGTGCCAAAGATAAGAGAGTCAATCGCATGCAGGGCTCCAGTGAATCGTGCCGGTCACACTATAGGTCAACCTGAACAATGAGCACGAATCTGACTCACTGCGAGGGACCTCAACCGACGTCGAGGGCCACCTGAACAAAAAAAGCTCAGTGAGCGAGGGCGGTCTGAGTGCGCCCGGGTATGCGCGCCTCAAGGACTTCGTTGGTCCAATGATTCAAGAGCCCAGTGAGCCGACCGCGCGTCTTTGTTGGCAGTATCGTGTGCAGGTTTGTGCGCTCTTTGGGGTCGTCCTCGAGGTTGTAGATCTGAACCTCGTTGTACGCCATCTTGATGATGACCTTGTAGGGCCACAGCACCATGCCCTTCTGCGGCAGCGCCGAGCCCTTGTGCTTCTCAAAGAACACGGGCGGGTGCGGGCCGTTGCCCCCCTCAAGCCAGTGCGTCAACGAGACGCCGCGAAGCGAGGCGTCGATGGGCAGCTTGGCGACGTCGAGGAAGGTCGATGGGAGGTCGATTAAGGAGACCGAGGTGCTCACTCGACGAGGCACCACCCCCGCACCACACACCATCAAAGGCACCCGAACAACCTCATCGTGGAGGTTAGGCCCATGATAGCGGTGACCATGGTCCTCCGCCTCGTCCAGACCTTCGCCATGATCACTGGTGAGGACGATCAAGGTGTTCTCAAGGAGCCCCTGCTCCTCTAGGCCATCGAGCAGCCGGCCTACGTGATGATCGGTGTAGGCGATCTCGTTGTCGTACACGTCCTTCATCCACGGTCCAAAGCTCGGGAAGCCGCGGTGAAAAATGTAAGGCGAATGAGGATCCGAGTAATAGGCCCAAAGGAAGAAAGGCTTCTCCGACTCTTGCTCTGCGAACGCCAAGGAGTCGACGTACTCGAGCGCGTGGTCTGTCACATAGTCACTGGTCGACTTAAACCGTGAGCGTGGACGCTCGACCAACACGGAAGCGTCGTAATGGGCGAACCCCTGGGCGAACCCGAACCGTGGGGCCAAGTAGCCGATAGAGTGAAATGCTGCCGTATGATAGCCCCCCTCTCGAAGACGCTCAGCGATCGTCGTCTCCTCGTTCAAGATCGTCGGCCACTTCCCGTCGGTCCGCGCGATCTCCGTGAAGTACTTCCCGATGATCATCGGCGGCACACTGAACCGCGTCTGGCTGCCTGTCGCGCGCGCTTGGTCAAACACCGCACATCGCTCGGCCCACCTGTCGAGGTTCGGGCTCGTCGGCTTGTTGTAGCCATAAAAGCCAAGGTGATCAGCGCGCAACGTGTCGATCGTTACGAAGACAATGTTGGGCGCGCGGGACCGAAAGTCCTCCTCACCGACCTCCTCCGGGCTGTCCTCGGGCGCAGCCTCTTCAAGGACCACTTTAGGGGCTGGTGGGACCGTCCCCGCCGCCATCAACTGCGCGAACACGGCCGTCGCCTCACGGGTCAGGTCCTCACCATCGCAGTCTTCGTCGTACCCATTTGCGGCGATCTCTGCGGCCCCTGGGTGCACGGTAGGGTCTGCATCATTGCAGTCACAGTCCCCCGCGCAGAGCCCCGCCGGGAACCCATCACCATCGGCATCGAGGGCATCACGTGCGGCTGCCACGAGCCAGCGACCGGAGGCCGCATCCTCACCGAGGCGGGCCGCAGCCACCCCGGCCGAGCGTGTCCCCTCGGCCCAAAGACTGGCCCCGGAGACGCCACCCACTACAAAGAGGCCCAGCGCGAAGACCCCCTGACGCCAACGCCGAGGGAGCTCGCTAGCGACGAGCCCCACCACGATCAAGCCGACCGAGAACCCTGGCAATCGCCAATCGATTGCGTCCCACTCAATCCATTGGCCCAACTTGCGCCAGGCGAAGACCACGAGGAGGCCACTGAGGAACCCTGCGAAGAGGGTCAAGAAGCGCTGAATCGGTCGATTGAGGGCGCTCCACCCTGTCCACAATGCTTGGATTGTCCGGACGATCAGGCGACCAAAGACGAGCCCAAACACAGCCCCAAGGCAGACATGCAAGCTAACGTCGAGGGCGAGGGTGGCCGCGAGGACCTGCCCAGGGAGCGCCTCGGTGCCCGGTAAGGTCGCCATCATCAGCGAGTCCGTGACCCCGATCAGCGCCCCCGCGACGGCCCAACCCAAGGCATGTCGAGAATCCCACATATGACCGAGTTTGAGGCCCAAGCGACGCAATTTGGTGAACGGTATACGCATCAATCCGTCACACTAGAGGTGTCTTGGAAGACGCTCCAAAAACTCGATCATTTCTCTTTGTCGGCGCGGCAATCAAGGCGGGCCTTGAGCCCCTCTACGAGGACCCAGGGGCGATGCACGACAGCACGAAAGCACTACCTCCACGACCGCTACAGTGCTCAGCGGTTAGACCCTGGCAGACTCTCGCTTGAACCACTGCATGGACGCTGCGAAGAGGAGCGCGCACGCGACCCCGGTGACGTAGCTGGCGCCCACGAAGAAGTCGAGCCACGAGAGATCGGGCTGACCGAGGCTCTTGTAGAGCAACAGCGCGACGCTCCCGAGGTAGCCAGATGCATCCGCGACGTAGATCAAGAACCCCGCGGTCGCGGCCTTGCCCACGGCAGCGACGAGGCGATCGAAGAGGACACAGTTGAAGGGAACGTAGCCCAAGTAGAGGCCGAGACCGACCCCGATCATCCACGCCGCGGGACCGATGATCTCCATTTGATAGAGCACGGTCGAGCCCAAGGTCAGGGCCGCGCCAGTGATGAGGATCCCGTGAATGACCTGGAGAGCGTTGCGGTTGTCGCGCACCCGAACGACGAGGGCGATCGCCAGCAAAGACCCCAGCGCGATCGGCAGCTCAGCGGTCGTCAAAATCGAGGGCTCACCCGCGTACCCGAGCGCATCCCAAAGCTCCCGCGCGAAGTTGTCTCGAAAGTCTCGATAGGCCGTCAGCAGCACGTAGCCCGCGATCAGCAAGGTGAGGCCTGGCGCATATGCGCGAAAGAAGGCCCGCCGAGCGCCGGCGTCCATGGGCTCACGGCGCGTGCGCTCCTGCACGTCCTCCTCTGTGGGCTCAGGGACGTGCGCCAGGAGCCAAAGGACGAGCAAGAGCGGCGGAAAGAACACCAAGCCCGTGAAAAACGGCATCCAAAGCTCGGGGACCCCAGCGTCCATCAAGAGCTTGCCGGTCATCTTGGTGAAGCCCGAGGCCACGATGAAGCTGGCGCAGAGCCCCGCACCGAGCAGATCGCTGGTTTTTCTCCCCTCGAGGAAGCCGAAGACGAGCCCCCAGATCATCCCGAGGGGCAGACCGTTTAAGACGAGCGCGAAGGCATTATAAGGGGTCGGGATCACCGCGAAGAGCAGGAGGGCGAGCTCTGCCAGCGCGATGAAGGCCAGGATCGCCCCTGCGCGACGGTGCGGTTCAAGCTCACTGACGACCTTGATCCCCAGGAATTTTGAGCTCGCGTAGCCAATGACCTGGCTGATGATGAAGAGGATCTTGAGGTCGAGCGGCCCGATCCCCGGTAAGTCGACGGTCCCCTCGTAGGTCCCGACCGCGAAAGGCTTTCGAAACGCATACATGCAAAAATAGGTCGCGAAGGCCGCGCCCATCGCCCAGGCAGCGAACACGCTCGAGGGACTCGATGCCAACCAGCGCTGCAATCGTGTCGAGATCATCGCCACCGATTGGACCACGTCTTGGCCATGTTGCGAAGTCGGTACCGGCAATTACTTACGCAAGCGTCGCGGTCAATGGCGCTCAATCAAGCACCCCACAAGCGGTCATGCCCTCACTCAGTAGACGGTCTAGGAGCCGCTGACCGACGAGCTGCCCACCCGCTGGCGTCAGGTGAATGCCATCCTCACGGCGGTAACGCACGGGATGCCCGTTCACATCGGCACCGGCCTCGAGCCACGCCCCTGATGCATCTGAAGAGAGGGGGAACATGTCGATCCAAGTGACCCCTTCGAGCCCCTCAAGGGCGCGCTCCTGTGCCGCCCTGACGCGGATCATCTTCTCCCGAGCGAAGCGCGGTCGTCGGTTGGTCGGAGAGAGGATGAAGACCCGCCGCGACGACCCGCGGAGCAAGAGCGCGAACTCTCGAATGCGCTGTTGATAGGCGATCTCCCACGCCTCACCCGAGTTCATCTTCACAGGTGAGCCGCTGGCGTCGTGAAATTCCATGCGCTGACCGTCGTTGCCACCAAACATCGCGATCACGAGGTCCGGTCGGTACGTCGCCAAGAGGCGCCGCGCCTCGGTGGGCCAATCGAAGAAGTCGGGGCGCGCCAAGCCGCTCGTCGCCTTACCACGCCGTTGGACATCGAAGCCGAGCGCCCCAAGGCTCCGCTCAAGGGACTTCCCTAGGGGCCCAAAGATGTTCGAGTCCCCCACGATTAAGGCAGGGATGCGGGGTGGATCTGGCAGCTGTAGAACCCGCATGAATGCCACCTCCACAGCCTCTACAGGGGCCACATCCTCAGCCGCAGGCTCAGGCGCTTGAACTGGCGGTGCGAGCTTGAGCGTCGCCGCGACGACGCACAGCCCCACGCACAGCACGGCAACCAGCGCCATATCGGCGAAACCATGGCGCACCGGGCTCCGCTACACCGAAGCGGCGCGCCGCCCAGCGCGCCGCAGAGCGTTGGTTAACGCAGAGTCCATCATCACGAGGAGCCCCTAGAGCTTCTTGAGGTGATAACACGCGGGCTGAACCTTGCCCTCACAAGCGAGCTGCAGGAGCTCCTTTGCGCGAGAGATGTTCTTCGAGCCGCCCTCACCGCGCATCACCATGACGCCAAGGTTCGAGCACGCGACCATCTCTTCCCCGTCGCAGGCGGCCTGAAAGTACTTCCGCGCCTCCTCGAACTTCTGCTTCGTCCCGATGCCCTCTTGGTAGAGCTTCCCAAGGTAGAGGCAGCCCTCGATGGCGCCGCCGTCGCAGGCCTTCTTGGTCATCGCCATCGCCGACTTGCCTTCACGGTTGATGTAGTGAAGTTTCCCCTGGCGGGCACAGCCGAGCATGTCCCCTGCGTCGCACGCCTTCGTGAAGAGCGCTGACGCCTTTTCTTCACTCTTGTCGACGCCGAGCCCTGTGACATGCAGCGTCCCAAGCTCGACACAACCGGAGAGCTCGCCCCCGTCGCATGCGGTCGTAAAGTGAGCCCCCGCCTCCTTCGGATCTCGCGATCCTACCGGCCCTTGGATGAGCGCCTGACCTGTGGTGACACACACCTTCATGTCGCCGGCTTTGCAGGCAGCGCGGTCCTTATCGAGCGGATCCACCTTCTCCTGCTCTGGCGCCTTTGGCGCCTTGCAGATGACGTCGGTGTTGTAGGTGGCCGAAGAGCTCCCCGGCATCGACATCACTGCGATCTCACCCTTGCAAGGCTTGCCATCCTTCTTCGCGACGACCTTGAACGCGTTGGTGGAGCCATCTTTGGCGGTCACCTCAAGCTCCAAATACCCCTCTCCGCGCAAATGATCTGTCGCCATCTTTTGCTTGTCTGGGCACCCGGTGAGCGTCGTCAACGCGACGAGTGACACGAGCCAGAAGAGCGACGTGGGAGTAAATCGAGATGACATGATGCCTCCAGGCATGACAATCGCGGGCGCCTCTCCGTCAAGGCGTCCACAGAGGTTGACCGTGGACTTTTACACCGACTCCCTTAGACTTCGCCACCAACTCGTGCCGTAGGGAACACCTTATGAACCTGAACCAGACCATCGCATTCGTCACCGGCGGCGCCTCAGGCTTAGGCCGCGCGACCGCACTTCGACTCGGGCGAGCGGGCGCCAAGGTGCTCATCGCTGATCTCAACGAAGAGGGCGGCAAGGCCGTCCAAGCCGAGCTCGGGGACCAAGGCCTGTTCGTCGCGACCGATGTCACCAACGAAGAGAGCGTCAACGCTGCATTAGACGCAGCTGAGGCAACCTTTGGCGGGACGGTTAACTGCCTGGTCAACTGCGCTGGGATCGGCATCGCGAGCCGAACCCTCGGGCGAGAGAAGCCCCACAGCCTCTCGCTCTTCCAAAAGGTGCTCACCGTCAACACAGCTGGGAGCTTCAACACCATCCGCCTCGCAGCGTGGCGCATGGCTCAGAGCGAGCCCAACGACCTGGGTGAGCGTGGCGTGATCGTGAACACGGCGAGCGTCGCGGCCTATGACGGTCAGATCGGCCAGGCCGCCTACGCCGCCTCCAAGGGCGCCATCGTGGGCATGACGCTCCCCATCGCGCGCGACCTCTCTCGCAGCGGCATCCGCGTCTGCACCATCGCCCCTGGCATCTTCAAGACCCCGATGCTCGCGTCCTTGCCCGAGAAGGTCCAAGACGCCCTCGGCGCCCAAGTACCCTTCCCCTCTCGCCTGGGCCTGCCCGACGAGTATGCACAGCTGGCGCAGTCCATCGTCGAGAACCCGATGCTCAACGGCGAGACGATCCGCCTCGACGGTGCGCTCCGAATGGCGCCCAAATAGCCCATGACCGCTTCTTAGCTCGGAGGACCCTATGTCGCTGACACCCTCGACCATGCTCGAGCTCGGGACACCGGCGCCCGACTTCTCGCTGATCAACGCTGTGGACGGGCGACGCGTGTCCCTGGCAGATCTCTCGGAGGCCAAGGCCCTCGTGATGATGTTCATCAGCAACCACTGCCCCTACGTCATCCACTACAAAGAGGCCCTCGCGGATTTCGGGCGCGAAGCGATGAACCAAAACGTCGCGGTGATCGCCATCGGCAGCAACGACATCGACAACCCCAAGTACGCCGCCGACCGGCCGGAATTGATGAAGGAGGACGCTGAGACCTACGGCTACCCCTTCCCCTACTGCTTCGATCCCGACCAGTCCGTCGCCAAGGCGTACTCAGCGGCCTGCACCCCGGACTTCTACCTCTTCGATGGTGACCAACGGTTGGCCTACCGAGGGCGCTTCGATGCGAGCCGCCCCGGCAACACTGAGGCGATCACAGGGGATGACCTTCGAGGGGCCTTGATCGCCGTCTTGAGTGGTGCGTCTCCGCCAGAGGAGCAGTACCCATCCATGGGCTGCAACATCAAGTGGAAGCCTGGCAACGCCCCCCCGTACTTCGGCTGAGGCGCGCCTATTCGCTCCAGAGACGAAGTGCTACGCTGGTGCCACAGTGTACTACGATCGCCACATTGACGACGCGCTGGCTGACACCTTAAAGCCCGGCGGAGCTCTCGCTTGGCTGAGGGCTCACGTCGACTCTCCAGAGGGTCAACGGCACCATGCACACCTCCAGTTTCGGAGGGCCAAGGGAGGTCGAGAGCGCGGCAGCATTCAGCTCTACTGGGGCCGCACGAGCCCCATTGAGTTCCAATCCCGTCGTGACGGTTGCGTCCGACTTCAGGCGCACCGCACTTACCACGATGCGCACCCAGAGCTCTTCTCAAGCGCCGTGCAGCTCAGCGCCCTAGAGGCCCTCGAGCCCAAACTTCGCGCCCACCTTGGCGCCGCGTCGGCGATCCTGCTCGGCCCCGAAGCCAGGCGCCAAGCCTTCCTCAAAGGGGAAGCGACGTGCCACGCAGGGATGATGCGGCGCTATGGGCATAAGTGGCGCGCTGCAGACCCGCTTGTTGCCTTGGATGCAGAGGCCCGCGTCGGGTTCGACTCCCGCGACGCCCAGCGACGAGACGACGAGGCCCTCACCCGGCAGTTGGGCCTGGGGGACGACGAAGCGCTGCCAAAGAAGCTCGACACCATCGGGGTCTCCCCTGAGGGTGACCTCGTGTTGGTTGAGGTTAAAGACGCCCAGGGCGATATCAGCCGCGCCGTCACTCAAGCCGCGGCGCATGTGGCGCGCTTTAGCCGCCTCCTTGAGGGTGGTCTCGGAGCCCGGGCACAGCGCATGTTGGATCAGAAGCGACGGGTCGGGCTGCTGCCATCGGGCTGCCCTGATATCTCTTCGACGGCGCGGGTGATCCCGTGGGTCGCTGCGCCAGACACGGACCCGGACTGGGCCACGCGTTGGTCTCGCGACACCCTGGCCCTACGGGCACGATTAGGGGCGCTCTTAGAGGACCTTCGATGGGTGCGATTGACCGAGCATGGTGACGTGCTAGAGGTGACCATACCGTGAGCGAACGACCCGCACCGACCGCCTGGCGCCAACGCGCCGAGGCTCAACAGCTTCAATGGAAAGCGCGCACTGCCTCTCTACCTGAGGAGGCCCGCGAAGAGGGCTCGTACTTCTCTAAGAGCTTTGGACGGGGCGGCCAAGTGACGTGGCAAGAGATGGGCCCCTACCCCCATTGCCTCCCGCGCGAGTTCGCAGCGCATAACCTCTTGGCGTCCATTCGTCAGGAGGCATTGACCCGCCTGGATCGCTTTCAAATCGCTTGGCATGGCGAGACCCCTCGCAGTGGTCTGAACGGCAATGAGGGGCCAACGACAAACCTGCTGAGCTCGCAAGTTCAGTGCATCAACAGCCTCCTGGCCCTCGAGTACGCCCCCGATGTCCTCCTTGAGCGCCTGCAGAGCGTCGTGCCATCGGCGCGCAAAATCATCCCGATTCGACACACCAACCATGCCCGAGCCGAGGGGCTCGTCGCCTTCGAGTGGATCGGGAGAGAGAACTACCTCCGCGAGCGCGTGCGTGGGGTTCGCACGCGAGGCAGCTTCGTCACCAGCGCTGACGCGTTGATCGTCGTTGAGCGCGAAGCCGGGCGCCGCACAGGCGTCTTGATCGAGTGGAAGTTCACGGAGAGCTATCACGCAGCCATGAAGCCTATCAGCCCCGCAGGGACGGACCGGCGTGAGATCTATCGAGCGGCCTACGAGGGAAGCGCGAGTCCGTTTATGTCAGAGAGACCTCCCATCGACGCCTTCTTTCACGAGCCACACTATCAACTGCTCCGGCAGAGCTTATTGGCCCAAGGCATGAAGCAGGCCAAAGAGCACGGTGTCGACAGCATGGTCGTGTTGATGCTGATGCCCTCCGGCAATCAAAGCCTGCGCGCGACCGTCCCGACGGCCCTGCGTCCCTATGGCGACACCCTCGATGCTGTGTGGGAGACCTTGGTCCCCGGGCCTGAGGTGCGCTTCGTCTGCCAAGACAGCAAAGCCTGGCTGACCGCGACCCCTGAGCTCACCGAACGCTACGGGGGGCTCTTCACCCGTGAAGGCTCTTAGCCCTTCTTGAGCCGCTTTAGCGCGTCCTTCGCGTACTCTTGCACCTCGACAGAGGGGTGCGTGAGGTGAGGCTCAATGACAGGGAGCGCTTTGGGGTCACCTAGCTCTCCCAGGGCATGCAGCGCCGCAGCGAGCGCCTTCGCGTCCTTCTCCTCTCGGGCTTGAGCCATGAGCGGCGCGAGGCTCTTGGGGTCCTTGAGTTTGCTCAACGCCATAGCAGCGAATCCACGCACTTGAGGCTTAAGATCCTCTCGCAGTCGCTCGATCAGCTTCGGAGTAGCGACGCGATCTCGGATGTCCCCTAGCGCGAGCGCAGCGTAACCCCGCACATCCTCATCTTTATCTCGTAAGGCGCCAATGAGGTCTGGGATGGCGGCTGGATCGCGCACGCGACCAAGCCCGACGACCGCAGCGAACCGAACATTCAGGTCCTTGTCTTTGAGCGCCTTGAGCAACCAGGGCGTGACCGCCTTATCGCGGTGAGCACCCAGGGCATAGGCCGCTGCGGCGCGCACGCGGATCTCTCGGTCGTCGAGCAACGCCGCGATCGAGCCCTGAGAGGCCGCGACGGTCACCTCGCTCAGGACCCCTAGGGTCCAAAAGCGTGTCATCTCATCGGGCGCCTTTAGGCCCAGCTCAACTGCCGGCCAAATCGACGGACCGCGCTGTATCAATGCCTTGACCGAGGTGCAGGTCTCCAGGCTCTCGCACCCCTTGAGTTGGTCGACGAGCTCGGGGACCGTCGGCGGCGCGCTCAAGGTCAACGCCACGCACGCAGTGAGTAACACGCTCATCCCTTACCTCCACCCGATGCCAACGCCTCAGGGCCCGAAGCGATTCCGTCCCAGGTCAGCGCGCTGAAGGCGCGCGGATCCGTGAGGTCGTGACACACGAGATCACCGCCGGCGTCTATCAGCGCCTCGTAGCTCGCGCCCCCCGTCGCCACAGCGATGCAGACGCCCCCATTGTCATGGGCAGCGGTGATGTCTTTTGGGGTGTCACCCACAATCAGAAGACGGCACTCACTCAAGGGCCGCCCCAACCGCTCGGCGCCGCGACGGGCCCCCGCCGCGATCAACCCCGCGCGAGGCTCTGCGTCACAGCCGAAGCCGCCGAAATCAAAATACCTGTTGAGGCCCACACGCTCGATCTTTGTGCGGGCTCCCGCCTCGACGTTCCCGGTCCCCAGGCCCAGGGCGACGTGGGGCAAGTCCACGAGAGCCTCCAGCGCGTCTATGACCCCTGGGTGCACATCGTAAACCTCAGCCTCGGCGACTTCATGGGCTAAATTGGCCAAATAATCCTCGAGCAGTCTGTCGATCTCCGCCTCGGTCCCTTCGGCCGCGATCGTCCGCAACCCTTCGCGGAAGATGGCGCGATCCGTCATCCCTGCGAACGAAAAGTGCTCGCACGCGTCTGCACGGTCATAGAGGCGCTCAAAGGAGCGCACGAGCGCCTTGCGCCCCGCCCCACCACTGGTGATCAAGGTGCCATCCACATCAAAGAGGATCACAGTGGGGCGTCGAGGGCTCACGGCGTGACCGGAGATGAAATCGAACCGACCCGCTCTCGGATGCCAGGTTCAGAGGATTGATTGACGATCGCGACGACGAGGCGTCGACGATCACCGCCCGGCACGTCGAGTTGCGCGGTCATGGTGTGAGGCTTGAGCGTGTCTCCCAGGGGGATCATGCGCCAGACGACGCCGTACCAAGCCGGCTTGGCGTCAAAGACTGGCTCGTACGCATGCGTCGAGGCCTTGAACGCGCGGCGCACAGCGCGGCCGTCGAGCGCCAACTTACCGATCCTCACCGACGGCGACGCTGAAGGCACAAAGACCTCCTCGAACACCATGAGCTGAAGCACGGGCCCGGGCACCTCATGCACCTTGAGATCTCGCTTCGTGCGCCCGAGCGCGACCGTCGTCGCCTGATCCGGTCCACAGGGGGTGTAGACGCCGTACCACGCACCCTTCTTGTCGATACGAGCGATCCGCGGCGAACCGTCGGGGTTGCGATAATTGCCACGCCAACCGCTGCCCGAAGAGAGCGCCTCAACGAAGGGGCGCACCGGAGTCTGGCCAAGCTGGAGGACCCCACCGGAGTAACACCCCACCGGCACGGTGCCACCCGTCTTGCCGTCGCCGTCGAGGTCCATGGCCAAGCCGGAGTCAAAGAGGTTGTACTCCACGACGCCAGAGGATGGCGTGACGAGGATCGAATAGGGCTCGGCCGTAAACGGGACCTTGCCCGATGGATACGCCGCCCCCTCGATCGGGGTGAGCTTCACGGTCACTTGGACGTGATCTTCGCCCTTCTCGAGGGTCATCGTGGGTGGCTCAAAGGGGCTCGCGGCGTGCGCCGATGTCGCGGTCACGACACCACAAAAGACGAGCGCTATCAGGGAGGCGCGGATCATGGCGGTTACCTTAGGCGGAGGCCGCTCCGCCGTCTAGCTAGACTACCCCTGCCTCAATGGGAGCCGAGAGCCCTCAGGGAGGGTGCGCCCTCACGCTGATTGGCCTCGAAGCTCGAGTGAACCGCGCGAAGGTGCCCCCAGAGGGCGACGGTGTCTGGCGCAACGCCCTCTTCTTCAGAAAGTCGTGCCTCACACTCCGGGGTCCCAAAGCGACATGGAAAGAGGTGCACATTGAGCACCCGCTGACCGCGATCACGGGCCATGACAGTGGCGAGGTAGAGGCGCTCCATCGGGCCATCTTCTATCGCGAGGCAGCCGATACTGGCGCACCCTCCATGAATGAAAATGTCGCTGCCCGGGGGGGCGTCGCCAGCACGTGTGCGGTCGACATCGGTCGGGTAATCAAGCCCCAGAGAGAGGTGAAACGCTGAACGTGGGTTGAAGCGGTTGATGCGATATAGCCCCTCTGGGATCTGGCCATCACCTTCACGGCGCTTTGGGCCCAGCCGTCCACTTCGCGCACAGATCGGCAGTGTCCAAACAGGGACCAACTGTGGCCCGTCTGCGGCACCGGCCCAGACCTCTAGGACGCCCTCGTGCTTGTACCCCGTCAGAAAGAGCGCCCGAGGAGGCCAGTCCGCTCGAGCGTCCTCAAAAGCCTGACGCAATGGGGTCGCCTGAGCCTTTAGGGCGGCCGTCACCCGGGGCGCTCGAAGTTGGCGCGTCAAAAATGTCCCGGCACCCACCGGCGACGTCAGCGCCAGCGATGTGAGTGCGAGAAGAGAGGCGATAATATAGGGAGATCGTGCATGCATGACCCGTAGGGACGGGTCAGCCGCGATTTCGATCTATCCCTTAGCGGGCCCCACCAACCACGTGGCGATGGCGCGCGCTACCACCTCACCGTCGGTATTCATGATGTCGCCCTGAATCTCAAGCTCGCGACGCTCTGTCGACTCGCTCACCGCGGCCTCACACTCCGCGACCAAGAGCCCCCGCGCTTTCTTCAGGTACTCGATACGGAGCCCCTTCAGGATACCGCGCGCGCCATCGGGCAACCCAGAGGTCATCGCGAGGCCGGTGGTGGCCTCAGCGAGGTTCATCAGCGCGACCGCATGCACACAGTTCAAGTGATTCCGGACCTTCTTCTTGTCTCGCATCTGAACCCGAGCGAACCCTGGGCGCAGCTCAAGCACCTCCGCACCAATGGTCCCGGTGTAAGGCGCGGCCTTACCCACGGCCTTACTGAAGAGCAGCTTGCCACCGGGGAGGTCGCTGAGCTTCGCCCACATCTTCCTGACCATCGGCCCTGGTGATCGGTTGCCATCGAGTTTCATGCGTCAGCCTCTAGGTCCAATTGGGTCACACCTGGCACCGCAGTGCGCACTTCATCCTCAAGTCGATCGACCTCTTCACCCAGCGCCTTGAGGAGATCCTCAGCGAAGCCCTCGAGCCACGCAGCGAGCGCCTCGTCGCTGTCCAATTCGGCCCGCAGCGCCGTCAGATCTCGCTCGGACAAGACCGCCCGGGCCAGAGCACCGCCGTCAAAGTCCAAATCCGCGGCGACTCGGTACTTGCCCATCGTCAGGACCACGCCTGTCATCGAGACTACGTCAGAGACGATGGGGTGCTTCTCAAAGACCCCTCGAATCGCTTGCTCTACCTCCGGGTCAATGGCCCGGCTGAGCAAGAAGACGCGGTTCACCCGGACGAGGAAGATGGCGACCCCGGCAAGCAAGACGCCAATCGACAGGGTCGCGATTGCGTCCCATAGCGGAGAGCCTGTGACCGACTCTAAGGTGATCCCCGCAATCGCAAAGAGGAGACCTAACACCGCGGCGGCGTCCTCTGCGAGGATCGCGATGAGCGTCGGATCACGCCCCTCCTTGAAGTACTGAGTCGCGCTCACGCCGGCGGCCTTGGCGTCCTTAAAGAGCCCGCGCGTAGCGACCGCCAACGCTCCACCCTCGAGGACCACTGCAAACGTCAGAACAGCCCAAGTCACCCAAGTGTGATTCGAGACCTCTGGGTGCATCAGCGCATGGACCCCGTGCCACAAGGTCACCCCTGCCCCGAGGAAGAAGATCCCTAAGGCGCTGACGAGCCCCCAAAAGAAGCGATCTCTGCCGTAACCCTCCGGGTGCACCTCGTCGGCGACACGCTCGGAGCGCTTAAGGCCCAAGAGTAAGAGCGCTTGATTGACCGTATCGGCGACCGAGTGGATCGCCTCCGACAACATCGCCCCAGAGCCCGAGACACTGAAACCGATAAACTTCGCGATCGACACCAGCGAATTGGCGCTGATCCCCGCGATAACTGAACTGGTGCTGCTTCCTGCCATGGGACCATCATGGCCAGGAGTCACCAGCGTGCAAGCCCGAGAGGCCTCTAACCGACAAATTTCGTCAGGAACGGCCCTATTTGCACTGCGCAGGGATGTCGCTCAATTGCCCCCAGGCCGCGAGCGCTTGCTCGCATAAATCTCCCAGCTTTGCCTTCGCATCAGGGGTCTTAGCGGCGCGAAACGCATGACGCTGGGCATCACAGCCCACTTGCGCAGTGGGGGTGACCTTGACCCACGCGTCACAGCACGTCAGGAGCTTCGTGCAGATCGGCGGCAGATCAGACTCTGGGGACTTCACTTCCGCCACGGCGACCGCATCAGCAGGGGCGGTCGTCGGCTCTGGGACCGCCTCGGGTGCCCTCTCAGGGGGCGCGACGGCAGGGGCAGCGACTGGGGGAGGAGGAGCCGACGACTTATCACACGCCACCAAGCAGAGCGCTCCGCTAAGGGCGATGAGAGACCACAACAGTTTCCGAGTCATCGGGCTTCCTCTTCAAGATTCAGGGGCCCACGTCATGTGCGTGTGTATCGGAGTGTCTCGCGGAGCGACCCTGTCGATCAAACGAAAAAAGGGCAGACCCTATTCAGGATCTGCCCTTCAACTTCAATCACGAAGCCGACTAAGCGCGAAGCGCTATTTCTTCGCCGCAGGTGCGGCTGGCTTCGCAGCAGGTGCAGCAGCAGCTGGCTTAGCAGCAGGTGCAGCAGCAGCTGGCTTAGCAGCTGGCTTCGCAGCAGGCTTCGCAGCCTCCTTCTTAGCAGCAGGTGCAGCCTTCTTGTCGTCTGCCTTCTTGTCGGCCTTCTTGTCGTCAGCCTTTGCAGGAGCGGCAGTCTTGTCAGCCTTACCAGCGTCTGCCTTCTTGTCGCAGGCAGGTGCCACGAACATAAGGGCAGCCGCCAAGATTCCGAATCCAATAAGCTTGCGCATGGTAGTTCCTCCTCTACTCGCGCGACAGACACGTACACGTAGCCTGTCAAATGTTCGGCGAGTATGACCGACATCGCGCAGAGTGCAAACGAGACAGTGCGTAAAAAATAACGCACCTTGTTAATGTGCTGTTATTAAACAACTTTATCTTATCACGTGAAAACCATTTCCGTGCTCGAGGGGGGAATTCACCCGTAAAACTCCCTCGACAGAAGCCGCTGAGCTCCCGACTTCGCACCACGCCACAATCGCCTCGACCGCCGAGACAGGGCCTTCAAAATGCGCCTCGACGGTGCCGTCAGAGCGATTCCTCACCCAGCCGCGCACCCCAAACTCGGTGGCGCGCTCCGCGGTCGTCGCGCGGAAGAAGACCCCCTGAACACGTCCCCGGACGACGACACGTACAGCGACGACAGCGGCTGTCATGTGCTTGGATACGGGGTCCGTTGAGGTCGAATCACGATCTCGGTCGGGCACGCGGTGGATGGAAATTCAGCCACGAAGAGCGCGGTCTTGGCGATATCCGCCGGCTGGATCATCCGCTCCATGAGCAAGCCGCGACCCGCGACCATCTCGGTGTTCACAAACCCTGGACACAGCGTCGTGACCTTGACCCCTGCCTCGCGGACATCCTCAAAGACCGACTCCGAGTAACCGAGGACCGCGTGCTTTGACGCACAATAGGCGCCGCCCCCTGCGAAAGAGCCCTTCCCAGCCACAGACGCGATTTGAATCACCGACCCGCCTTGGGCGGCGATCAGGTGGGGCAGCGCGTATCGGGTCACGTGCATCAGGCCGTTCACGTTGACGTCCATGACGTGCGCGAAGACCTCTGGCTCCAATACCTCAGCCGAGCCTTTGGCGTAGACGCCCGCGTTGTTCAGGACGACCCCCAGTCCGCCGAGCTCATCCACACAGCGATCGACGGCTGCCGCGACCTGCTCGGCCTCGGTGACGTCGACAGGCAGGACCAGCACTCGCGCGCCAAGGGCACGACAGCGCTCAGCCACGGGGGTCAATGTCTCTGCCCGACGGGCCACTAAGGCGACGTCATAGCCAGCCTCTGCGAAGCCCTCGGCACACGCTGCGCCGATGCCACGGCTCGCCCCGGTGATCAGAGCGACCTTGGTGACCTCGGTGCTCATCTCGTCCCCCTAGCCGTAAAGCGCGACGAGCGCGTCGCCATGAGCCGCCATGATGACCCGTCGCTTCAGCGACATCTTCGGGGTCAGCATACCGTTCTCGGTCGAGAACTCCTCGGCGATGAGGACGAACTTCTTCGGCACCTCGTAAGCCTTAAACGCCGGTGCGCGATCCTTGATCTCAGCCTCGATGAGCGCCGAGACCGCAGGATGAGCGCACAGCTCGGCGTCACTCAGCTGCCCCATCCCTTGAGCCACTGACCAAGGACGCACTGTCTCAAAGTCAGGGACGATCAAGGCGACGTTGTACGGCCGGTTGGTGCCGTCGATGAGCGCTTGATTGATGAACCCGCTCAGCTTCAGCTGCTCCTCAAGCGGCGCAGGGGCGACGTACTTACCGTTCTCCAGCTTGTACTGCTCTTTGACACGCCCAGTGATGTAGAGGAAGCCATCGCTGTCGAGGCGCCCAAGGTCACCTGTGCGGAAGCCCCCATCGTCGGTCATGACCTCTGCGGTCTTCTCCGGCAGGTTGTGATAGCCCTGCATGACGTTTGGACCATAGACGATGATCTCACCCTGACCTTGCGGCGCGGCCTCGACAGGGTCGATCTTGATCTCGACCCCCGGGATCGCGCGTCCCACCGAGCCAATGACCTGACCCGCAGGACAATTGCCGGTCGAGATCGGGCTCGTCTCCGTCAAACCGTAGCCCTCGTAGACAGTGATCCCCAGGTTGTCGACGAATTCACCGACCTCCTTGGACAGGGCCGCGCCACCGCTGAATGCGTAGCGCAGACGGCCACCAAAGCGGGCACGAATCTTCTTACCGACGAGCGCATCCAGCACACGGAACTGGAGCTCCAACCGAAGCGAGGTCTTCCCTTGCTTGGAGAGCGCCTTTCGGCGGCTTGCGACATCAAGTGTTCGGTGAAAAAGCTTCTCCTTCAGCCCACCCGCCTCGGCCATCTTCTTGTGCACACCTGCGTAGATGCGGTTGAAGATCCGCGGGACACTGAAGAGCAGCGTCGGGCGCACCTCCTCGAGGTTCGCGATGATCGTCGTGACGTTCTCCGCCAAGCCGAGCGAGGCCCCGTAGCTGAGCAAGGTGTTGAGCTCGACGTTCTGACCAAAGGAGTGCGCCCAGGGCAGAAACGACAGGGAGACATCGCTCTGATCCATCGGGAAGATCTGATGCACTGCGTTGATGTTCGATGAGATGTTGCCGTGGCTCAGCAGCACGCCCTTCGGGTTACCCGTGGTGCCGCTCGTGTAGATGAAACCGCAGATGTCCTCGGGGGACGGGCTCACCGAGGGAGCGGGCGCCGCGCGACCTGCTGCGCAGATCCCCTCAAAGCTCGTCGTGTCGGGCGCCGTGCCGTCGAAATTCACAACGTGCTCAAGGGCATCGAGCTCATCCACGAAGCCCGTCGTCTGACCGTAGATTAAGTCATTCGCGGCCAACAGGACCTTCGCTCCACAGTCGTTGAGGATGTACTTCCACTCCTTGGGGAGCTGCGCCTCATACATCGGCACATATTTCGCACCGAGCCCGTACGTCGCGTAGGCCGCGACCGCCCACTCAACTCGGTTGTTCGCGATGACAGCGACAGCGTCACCAGGTCCCACTCCCAGGCTCGCCAGTCCGCCACGAAAGGCGTCGACCAACGCGCCGACCTCGGTGTAGGTGATCCACTGGTATGTGCCGTTCACCTTCGTACCGAATAGGCGGTTGGGGCCGAACGCCTCGACACTGCGCTCAAACATCTCGACCAAATTATTGAAGACAACAGCGCTCATGGGGATCTCCGTAAAGGATGGACGCGTAGCTCGGAGAGCTCACATTGGCCAGGGGGGGTTACCGCTTGGGGATGCCGGGCTCGGTCATCGAGCGCGCGTCAAGCAGCCTCTCGAGTTCTTCACCGGTCAGGATCTCGAGCTCCTCACAGAGGGCGCGGACCGTCTTCTGCTCTTTGATGGAGCGCTTGGCGATGTCTGCGGCCTTATCGTACCCGATGACCGGAGCCAGGGACGTCACCATCGAGAGTGACCACTCGACGTAACCCTCCGCCTTCTCGGCGTTGGCCTCCATGCCCTCCACGGCGCGCTCGACGAAGGCATCGATGCCTCGCCCCATGAAGGTGACTGACTCCAAGAGGTTCCGCACGATGACGGGCATCATCACGTTCAGGTCGAGGTTGCCGTGGGTGTTGGCGATCTGCACTGCATTCGCGTTGCCCATCACTTGGCTCGACACCATCATCAGCGCTTCGCAGAGCACAGGGTTGACCTTACCTGGCATGATCGAAGATCCAGGCTGAATGCTCGGGAGCTTGATCTCCCCGAACCCACAGCGCGGACCGGAGGACAACCACCGGATGTCGTTGGCGATCTTGAGCATAGACGTCGCCACCGTGGCCAACTGCCCAGCCAACTCGGCGCATGCATCACGGGAGTGCTGAGCCTCACAGTGATTGGTCGCCTCGCGGAAGGGGAGCCCAAACCGCGTAGCCAACTCCGCAGCCACGCGACCACCAAACTCAGGGTGTGTGTTGAGCCCCGTGCCGACCGCCGTTCCACCCTGAGCCAACTCGTAGAGGTTGGGCAACGTGCCCTCAATGCGCGTGATAGACAGCTCGACCTGACGCGCCCAAGCACCAGCCTCTTGGCCCATGCGGATCGGGGTCGCGTCCATCAAGTGCGTGCGGCCAATCTTGATGACGTCATCCCAAGCCTTGGCCTTCGCCTCGAGCGCCCCGTGGAGGCGACGCAGCGCAGGGAGGAGGGTCTCGTTGACCTCGACCGCGACGGCGACGTGAATCGCGGTCGGGATCGTGTCGTTCGAGGACTGACCAAAATTCACGTGATCGTTCGGGTGGACCGGCGCCTTTCCGCCCCGAGTCCCCGTCAAGATCTCGTTTGCGCGCCCGGCGACGACCTCATTCGTGTTCATGTTCGTCGACGTGCCACTGCCCGTCTGAAAGATGTCGACTGGGAACTGACTGTCGAGGGTCCCCTCGATCACTTCATCAGCAGCTTGCCGGACCGCTTGGGCGCGCTCGGTGTCCACAGCACCCAAGGCCTCGTTGACCGTGGCTGCGGCGTGCTTGATTGCGCCCATCGCTCGGATAAAGGTCCGCGGAAAGCGTAAACCGCTGATCGGAAAGTTGGCGACTGCGCGCGCCGTCTGCGCCCCATAGTACGCGTCATCAGGTACTTGGAATTCGCCCATGGAATCGCGCTCAATTCGGAAACCCATCGTGTCCTCCTCTGCTTTCGTCGATCCTCTAACACGAGAGACGTTGGGCAGAGAAGCCCCCCGTTCATCCCGACAGATCAGCCGGCTATAAGAAGCGCCCCTTGAGCGACTCGGGGACCAAAGGACAAACGCTCGCAGGCCGCGCAAAGAGTCGATGACGCACCCCAGCTATCCCGTCATAGGCGGCGTCGCGGAGGACACGCGGAGTCCATCGAAGGCACCACGCGAAGAGCCGCCAAAGCCCGCCCAACCTCATCAAACAACGCACCACTGCGTCGCTCTTGCACAAAACTCGGCCATCCGCGGTCAGCACGATCAAGCTGTCCGGTAACGTCGCACGCACGTCAGCGCTCACCCGCGCGGTAAAGGTGTCGCTCTTGAGGGGCGCGTAGTGAAAAAGGCGCCCCTCGATGTCCTCAGCGAGACAAAATCGCACAGCGCGGTGACAGAGCCCGCAATCACCGTCGTAGAAGAGGCGCTCAACGGGGCCGGAGGCAGAGGCAAACCACGAGGGCGTCAGGCAGGCCAAATGGGCCGCGATCGCCAGGACAACGCTGCCCTCAAGTGGCCCAAATGCCACACTCATGAGCCCCAGGATCAGCGCCATTGGTCGCGTCGAGCGCCAAAGCGCCAGGGGCAGAAACACCAGATGCACGCTCACCCCTACCCAAGCTGACAGTCCAGCTGCGGGGCTCCATGACATCGCCATGCCAGAGGCCAGGCCGGCCAAGAGATGCGACAGACCGACGACCAGCCACGCAATGTCGTGGAGCCGGTCGGAGAGGCGCCAGCCTCCCCCGGGATCCATCCGACCACGCGCCGACCACGACCCGTAGGGTGCCGGCCGCACAAAGGCGTGCAGCAAGAGCAACGACTCGAAGGCTGGCCACGCGACCAGGAGTTCAGGTGCAGGGATCAGGAAGCGATGCAAGAGCAAGAGCGCACAGAGCGAGACGGCTGCTAATCTGTCCAGCACCCCGAGCGCCAAGGGCAACGCGACGAGAGTGAGCAACCCAACCGCTCCCCAGCGTTGAGCAACCGTGCCCTCCGCCCCACCGAGCCATGCGTCCGCAGCGTAGAGCACGGCGGAGCAGGCAAAGAGCACCCTCAAGAGGCTGTATTGACCGCCTGTCCACCCATTGTGGGACCGCTCAGGGCGCGCGCGATGAGGCGTCGTCTCAGAGCTCATCTCACCCTCACGGGTCGCGGTCGATCATCTGTCGTGGAGTCCCACACGTCTCCACAGTAGACTCTGAGGGAGGCGACGCAAGGTCCTCGGAGGTGGATGCGATGGTGGAACGGACTTCTCCCTATACCCTGGTCGTCGAGCGGGCTCCGCTCCCGATCGTGATCGTGCACGGCGGTGCAGGCTCGTACCTTCAGACCACGACGGCCGCGCAGCGGGCCATCCGGGGCGCACGCCTCGTGAAGGCGGCGGAGCTAGGGATGGGCGCGCTCGCGCGCGGGGGCGCGCGAGGCGCGGTCCTCGCAGCTGTGGGGTTTATGGAGGATGACGAGCGCTTTAATGCAGGTCGAGGGAGCCGGCTCCAGTCTGATGGCGTGGTCCGAATGTCCGCAGCCTTGATGGGGGGAAGAGAGCTACGGAGCAGCGCAGTGTACAACGTCCAGGGCTGCCCTCGGCCAAGTCAGCTCGTCGATGTGCTTCAGTCCCGAGGGGATCGCAACCTCGATGGGGAGGGCGCCGCGCACCTCATGACCGAGCTCGGCATGACCCCGGAAGACGTCCGCACGCCACAGAACATTGCGCGGTGGGTCGCCCTGTCTGAGGGGGCGGATCATGTCGACCGAGATTCAGCGATCGGCGACGCAGACGACGCCGCGATTCACGCTGCCCGAGAGGCAGGAATCGCCGTGCCGGACGACCTATTGCCACCCAAAGATCAACGGTACGGGACCGTTGGCGCCGTCGCGATCGACACCTCGGGGCAGATCTGGGCCTGCACGTCGACTGGAGGCAGAGGCCATGAAGCCGTCGGCCGCGTCAGCGACACCCCCACCCCCGCTGGGAACTACGCCTGTGAGCGGGTCGGCCTCTCAGCCACAGGGTTTGGGGAGCAGATCCTCGACCTCAATGTCGCCGGGCGCATCTGCACCCGCGTGATCGACGGCGCCACCCTCACAGACGCGCTGCAGCGCACATTCGATGACGTCATTGCACATCGGGGCCTCTTGGGCGTCATCGCGCTGACCGCTGACGGCGATGTCGGCTACGCCCACTCCACAGAGGCCTGCGGAGTCGCGTGGATTGATGGGGCGGGTAACCGACATATCGATCGACATGGAGACGACTGAACAGTGCCACAGTCGATCGAATGTTCACCGATTGTCCGCTCACGGTGAGTGATCCATTTCGTCACCTGGGTGACAATTTTTGTCATCTCGCCGAAAAGCCGCGTAAACACTGGGCGATAAGGCTCGCACAAGATGTCACTCGGCCGCGGTTGACGCAGAGCGACATGACGCGCTTTGGAAATACGACGATCTGCGCAACCTTTCAGAATCGAATAATTACAAGCACTTATCCGCGTCATAAATTTTGGCACATTACTTGCTGACATTGATGGGCGGAACTACATTGGCGAACCAAGATGGACCACTTCCTGACGGGTAGCTTCCAGTGAGTTCAGTGGTTCATCGCCATAGCGGCAAACAACGCGAACGATATCGTTCAAGTTAACAGTGGTTCGGACAGAGCCAAACACAAGAGGGAGAACAAAGATGATGATGCGAATTCGCAACACGGATAAGGGCTTTACGCTCATCGAGTTGATGATCGTGGTCGCGATTTTGGCCATTTTGGCTGTGGTCGCGGTTCCGGCGTTCATTAAGTACATGCGTCGCGCCAAGACGACTGAGGCCATCGACCAGATGGACAAGATCTACAAGGGCTCGGCCATCTATTACACCACCCCCCACATCAACAAGGCCGGCGCCAAGTTGCCCTGCCAGTTCCCGACCAACCAGGGCGTGACGCCGATTGAGGGCACCTGCTGCTCCACTGGCGGCCTTCCCGGTCCGGACGCGAACAACGATGACCGCTGCGACTCCGCGCCGAACACGTGGAACACGGACACTTGGTCCTCAGTGAACTTCCAGATCACTGACGAGCACTACTTCGTGTACTCCTACGCGTCCTCCGGCGTGCTGATTGATGCTGGCTTCACGGTCACGGCTAACGCCGACCTCGACTGTGACGGCATTCAGTCCACGTTCCAGCGCATGGGCTTCGGTGACCCTCAGGCGAACTTCGCTGAGTGCTCACTGCGTGGCTCGGCTGCCTTCTACGTGGAGAAGGAGACCGAGTAATCGGTTGATCCAGGCCTGAGAAGAAAGGCGCCTCCTTCGGGGGGCGCCTTTTTTTTGTCGTTTCATTAGCGAAGCGACAGCGGCGCCCGCGCCAACCAGCGCTGACCCCGAGGGGGCAGACTCCCCAACTCATCCGCGGTGGGCGTCGCCAATGGCGCCGAGCTCTTCGTCGACCAAAAGAGCACAGGCCCCTGGGTCTGAAAGCCAGACAGCAGATGTGCGGCAGCCTTGGCCGAGTAGGTCGTATCCAGCCCTGGAGCGCCGCCCTCAGCGAAGCGGACTTTCGCGGCGATGCCCTCCTTCGTCGGGCAGCCATATCCGCCCCCCGTCAAGCCACCCGATGTCCTCAACCTCGGGGCCCGCCTCAGCACGTCCACCACATCCGGACCGCCTAAGTCGCGCAACATGGCCGCGGTTCGGAGCGCGAGACCGAGGATCCTGAAACGGGCCGTCACAGGCCATGGGCTGATGCGTACGGCGTGAACCCATGGACCGGCACCGGAGAACCCAAGCCCCATCGCGGCGGCGACTGCGAAGCCCACAAGTAGCCCAGCTGACGTGCACGTGCTCCCCACTGGGAGCACCACATGAGCCGGGGGCGGCAAGACAGCATCCTCAACGTCCTGAGCGACCTCAAGCGCCGCCCCAACGTGCCCCAATGCCCCGAGCGGCGTCGCTGCCCCCGGAGGGATGATCCGCTCATCTGACCGACGACAGCGGCGTGAGACCGCCCACACACCGATCGGAAATGTGAGGATAGAGCCGGTTAACCGAAGCTCACAGGGGGTCGTCGCGAGCGCCCTCAAGTTCGCTTGAGCGGTCTCAGTCGCCGGCTGAGGGAAGAGCAGCGCCCCCGTCGCCAACCCGACGGTCTGTGCGTGCGTCGCGATCGCTACGGCCTGATTCGATCCATAGGCCCCCATCGCCCAAACCCGCGCGACGCCGTCAGCCTTGGCGGCCCCAAAGACGGTCTCGAGGCATCGCACCTTGTTGCCTCCGTAGAGCGCGGCGCTCTTGTCCTCTCGCTTCACAAAGTGAGGCCCTTGAAGTCCCGAGACGGCGAGCGGCTCGATGGGGGTCGGCCATTCACCTAAAGAAACCCTCGGAACCTGCCGGGACACTGCGGGCAATACCGCTTCGAGCGCGTCGTGACTCACCAAAAGAGAGTCTGCTTCACGCGACTCAAGGTCAAGCGACCATAGACAGCGCCCCTGCGGCCCCCTAAACTCTCCTGGTCAGTGGTCTAGGAAAGAGCGGCCAGACCAGAGGCTGAGTTCCACACACGAATTTCTGTGAGGCTAGCGCCGTTGCGTATCGCGTTATTAGCGTTCGTCGTATTGGGTATGTGGGGATGCCAAGAGAACTCTTGGATGAACTGGAGCAGCATACCTGGCGTCGGCGAAGTCGTCCCGGACGACACCACGGAGGTCACGACCACGGACAAGACGTCGGTCGAAGACCTCCTCAAGGTCCCCTGGACGCCTAGGACACCCGCTGAGGTTCGACAGCAAGGCAACTTCCTAAAAGATGCGACGTCGCACTACCTGAAGCAGCACTCTCAGAACCCGATAGAGTGGTACGGGTGGCACCCCGCAGCCATCGAGCGAGCGACCAAAGAGAACAAGCCCATCTTCCTCTCCGTTGGCTACTCCGCTTGTCACTGGTGCCAAGTCATGGAGGGAGAGGTCTTCGACGACGATGACACCGCTGCGTTCATGAACAAGCACTTCGTGAACATCAAAGTCGACCGCGAAGAACGACCAGACATCGACGCCATCTACATGGACGCCGTGCTGAAGATGAACAAGGGTAACGGCGGTTGGCCCATGACGGTCGTCTTGACCCCCAGCCTCAAGCCGTTCTTCGGGGGTACCTACTTCCCCAAGGCGCGCTTCGCCGCTCTGATGCGTCAGGCTGCAGAGCGCTTCAAATTCGATCGTAAGACGATCGAGGCACGGAGTGAAGAGGTCGTCGCGGAGATGAACCAAACGATCCAGGGCAACCCAGCGCTCGTCTTCAACCATCGTGCATTACGGGCAGTCATGCGCCGCGCCCTCGACTCCCTCGACAAGGAGAACGGCGGGCTCGTCGGAGAGATGAAATTCCCCACTCCTGTGCGATGGCGCTACCTCGTCAACGCGTATCGCAAGTGGGGCAACAGCGACCTGAAGAAGGCCCTGCGCCTCACCTTGGATCAAATGAGCCTCGGTGGCCTGCACGACCACATCGGTGATGGGTTCCACCGTTACACCATCGACGCCACGTGGACGACGCCCCACTTCGAGAAGATGCTCTACGACAACGCGCAGCTCGCGAGCCTCTTCCTTGAGGCAGGAATCGCCTTCGACGATGCGCGCTACCTAGGGATTGGGAAGTCCTGCGCGGACTTCTTAGTCAAGGAACTGCTCGACCCGAAAGGTGGCTTCTACGCGAGCTATGCCGCAGACAGTGACGACAAAGAGGGGGCCTTCTATGTGTGGACCCCTGAGGAACTCCGAAAGATCGCGGGCGACCGAGACGGGACGGCGCTTGCTGCGGTCATGGGCGTCACTGCAGAGGGCAACTTCGAAGAGAAGACGAGCGTCGTCACCCGGCGCGCAGATCTCGAGGACATCGGCCGCAAGCTCAACCGCCCGGTGAAGGCACTCCGCGAGCTCTTCGACACCTGGAAGCCGACCCTGTACCAGGTCCGCGCCAAGCGCACCTGGCCGGCGCTCGACCCAAAGATGGTGACGGGGTGGAATGGGCTCGCGATCTCGGCGGTCGCGAAGGCCTACGTCATGACGCGCGAACCGCGCTTCCTCGAGGCGGGCATGAAGACGGCGGAGCGGATCTGGACGCTCCATCGACACTCGGACGGCTCCTTGGCCCGCGCATCCACAGATGGTCAGACCTCCGAAGAGGCGATCTTAGACGACTACGCCTTCCTCGCAGTCGGGCTCCTCGATCTCTTTGAGGCGAGCGGCAAGCCCGCGTACCTGAGGTGGGCCCGGACCCTCGTCGCAGACGCCGATAAGCGATTTCGACGACCACAGCCTGGCTGGTTTCAGACCCCGCAAGGCGATAAGACCCTCATCTATCGGCACTTTGAACCCTACGACTCCGTGCTGCCCTCCGGGAACTCCCAGATGCTGGAAGCCCACCTGCGCCTCGCGGGGCTGACGGGCGCGACCGCGCACTTCGATACAGTGCGAGACACCCTCGCGACCTACACCGACACCTTCACAAAGTCTGGGCTCGGCATGGGGGGCTGGGCCTCTGTCGCGCTGCGCAATGAGGGCCCGTTCTACGAGGTCGTGATCGCCGGCGACGGCGTCCAACGTGACGCCCTAGAGAGCGCTTGGCGCTCGATAAAGCCGACCTGGGCTGTAAAGGTCGACGTCCCCGCTGGAGGGCTCCCGAAGTCACTGGAGCAAGAACTCGTCCCGGCTCGCGGCAAGCTCGCTGAGCTTGGCAAAGCAAAGGCGTATGTCTGTGTCCGAGGCGCCTGCCAGAAACCCACAAGCGACCCCAAAGAATTCATCGCTCAGCTCAGCTTAGGCTGGCGGCACTGACCGCTAAGGCGCGTCCTCGACGACGGGATCAGGTCCCCAAGGCGCGACCCACTTGAGCAAGATCATCCCAGGGATGGCGATGAGCGCACAGAGGAGGAAGAAATTCGTCCAGCCTACGCCCTCGACGATGAAGCCCGTCGAGGCGTTCGCGAAGGTGCGCGGGATCCCCATCACGCTCGTGAGGAGAGCGTACTGCGTGGCTGTGTAGCGCCTATCTGTCGTCCGGGCCATGTAGGCGACAAAGGCCGCGCCCCCCAGCCCGACCCCGAGGTACTCAGCGCTGACGACCCAGAAGAGCCACGTCGGGTCATTGCCGACCTCGGCGAGCGCGGCGAAGCCCAAGATGGTGACGAGCTGAACGACCCCAAAGCACCATAACGAGCGGTTGATTCCCATCCGAATCATGAAGAGGCCGCCGAGGGTGGCGCCGGCAGCCCCAGCCCAGAGCGCGGCCGCCTTCGCCACGGTCCCGATCTCGGTCTTACTAAAGCCCAGGTCGAGGTAAAAGGGGGTCAAGAGCGCCGTCGCCATGCTGTCGCCCAGCTTATAGAGCAACATGAAGGCGAGGATGAGCAGCGCAGAGCGCACGCCGTCGCGCGCAAAGAACTCCTTGAAGGGCTCAACGACGGCCTCCTTGAAGGTCTTCGAGGTGCCCTCGACAGCCGCGGGTTCGGGCATCATGAGCGTCGTGATTATCCCAACACCCATAAACGCCGCGACGATGAGGTGCACCGTCGACCACGGCATCTGATCGGCCAAGATCAAAGCCAGGGAGCCTGGGACGAGCATCGAGAGCCTATAAGCGTTGACGAACATCGAGTTACCGATCCCGAGTTCCACGTCGGGTAAGAGCTCCCGTCGGTGAGCGTCTAGGACGATGTCCTGGCTCGCGCTGAAGAAAGCGACGATGCCGACGACCGCGGCGACGCTCCAGATCTCGGTGGTGGGATCCAGCGGTCCAAAGCCCGCGATGGCGCCGAGCAACGCGATCTGCGTCATAAGCGCCCAACCTCGTCGGCGCCCCAAGATGGGGGGCTTGAAGTGGTCGATAAGCGGCGACCACAGGAACTTCCACGTGTAGGGGAAGCCGATGAGTGAGAAGAGCCCGATGGTCTTCAGGTCGACCCCCTCATCCCGGAGCCAGGCTGGGATCAGGTGATAGAGGACATAGAGCGGCATCCCTGAAGAGAAGCCACTGAAGATGCAGACCAACATCCGTGTGTTGGCCAGCGCCTTCCAGATCGATGGCTTGGGGGGGTCAGGCGATGGGGCAGAGTCGCTCACCCACCGATGATGCCCGCATCCCTACAGCGCGCCAGTTTGCTGCCCATCAGGGCGCTAGAACATCGGCGCCGTGCCCGGTGTCCATGGGCCTGGGGGATCGTCACCACGGGACGTGAGGATGATCGGCCCATCATCCGTGACCGCGATCGAATGCTCCCAATGTGCGCTCACCGACTTGTCCGCCGTGATCACCGTCCAACCATCGTCCATCATCTGGGTGGCGTGGGTGCCGAGGTTCACCATCGGCTCAATGGCGAGGCACCAGCCACTCTTCAAGCGTCGACCGGTGCCGGGGATGCCGTAATTGGGGATCTGCGGGGCCTCATGGAGTCTGCGCCCCACACCGTGACCGCAGAAGTCTTGAACGATGCCGTAGCCGAAGGGGTCGATGTAAGACTCCACTGCGCTCCCGATATCCCCGACGCGGTTCCCAGGAATGCTCACAGCGATCGCCTCATACAAGCTGGCCCGGGTCCGGTCGACCAGGTCTTGGACCTCTTTGGAGACCGAGCCGATGACGAGCGTCACCGCGCTGTCACCGACGTAGCCGTCTAGGGTGGCGCCACAGTCGACGCTGACGACGTCACCGTCCTGAATGACGCGATCTGAGGGGATCCCGTGGACGATCTCCTCGTTGATCGAGATGCAGAGCGTCGCCGGGAAGACCTCGGGCCCGACCTGGTAGCCCTTGAAGGTCGGGGTCGCGCCCGCCTTGCGGATGAGCGCCTCAGCGCGGCTGTCCATCTGACTGGTCGTGATCCCCGGCACGACAAAGTCGCGGAGCATCTTGTGCACGTCACCGACGATCTGACCGGCGCGGCGCATCTTCTCAATCTCGGCTTTGGATTTTCGGACGATCATCAGTGACTCCAAGGAGAGAGCGAGGGACCTAGCACGCCCTGAGCAGCGACTTCAAGCATCGGCGCAGTCCACCTCGGAGACGAACACTGTCCCCACCTTCTTGCCCGGACCGCCTCAGATGCGGACAATGACGCACGGTGTTTACTTGGAGGCCCCAATGATTCGACTGTTGGTCATCACACTCACGACCCTCGCCCTCGCCCTCGCCGGGGTCGCCTGCGACAGCGGCACCACCGGTGGCTCAGGGGACAACGCCAACCTCGAGCAGACGTGCTCGCCTAACCTGCAACAAGAGTGTCCATGTGGCGGCGGCGTCACGGGGATCCAAGCCTGCGCTGAAGACGGCATGGGGTGGACACCTTGCCAGTGCGGAGAGGACAGTCCCGAGGCCGATCTCCCCCTCACCGTCGATGGCAACACCGGCTCCACGGAGCCTGTCCCAGCTGGGCCGATGATCGATGGCCCGTGTGACGACAACGGAGAGGAGCTGTGCGCCGGCGACGAAGAGGCCGTGCTCATCTGCTCCGGCGGCACGTGGCGCGAGTCCTTCGCTTGTAGCGAGGGTGAGCTCTGTGAAGACGCCGACTGCGTCGCAGATCCAGCCGTGTGTGCCCCAAGCTGCTCAGGCATGGCCTGCGGTGATGACGGCTGTGGCGGCTCCTGTGGCTCCTGCCCACCTGGAGAGACCTGCAACAACATCAGCGGCGTCTGCGAAGGGGGCGACGGCAACTGTGTCCCTAACGCCTCGAAAGAATGCGTCGAAGCAGACGGCGTCGTGGCCGCCTACTGGTACAACTCCTGCGGCGAGCAGGGCGCGTGGATCGAGACCTGCCAGGGCGATGACTACTGCAGCGGCGGAGAATGCGTCCAAGGGTGCACCTACCACGCCGCCAAGCGATGCAGCGGCGACACCATCATGTGGTACGACTCCTGCGGCGAAGAAGAGAGCGCCTTCCAGGCCTGCGAGAGCTACGAGTACTGCATCCACACCTCGGACACAGAGGCCGCATGCCTCAAGGGCGTCTATGCCGGGCAGTGGATGGTCGAAGCGAGCCCGTCTGACCCCATGTTCTACGACAACGTCTTCACGCTCACTGAGGACTCTGAAGCCGGCACCGTCACCTTCCAAGAGAACATCCCTGGGGTCGGGATGACCTATTACACGGGGACCCTGGATGGAAAACTCCTGATCGCCGAGGGCAGCTACGACAGCGGCGGCGCCACCTACGCGATCACGATCCAGATCACCTTCTCTGTCCCCCCCGACACCAACGGCGTCGCGCCGACCGCTTTCACAGGCTTCTGGGCGACAGACGCCCAGCTCGAGGGCATGAGCTTGGGCTCATTCGTGACCAACATCGTCGGCACCAAGCAGTAGCCAAACGAACTTGAGAAAGATGCGCCTTGCAAGACGAGGGCTGGGCATTTAGTCCTCCCCCGGCCGCCACTATCTCTATTGATGTTGACAAAACCGAACAGGTGTTAGATAATGAACCCATGAACACACGACTCACACAGCTCGCGCTCGCAGCGCTCCTCCTCACCCTCCCCATGTTCGCCACCGCCTGCGGTGAACGCGAGGCCACCGACACCGGCAACGCAGCTGGCGACGTCATCGCGTCGGACGCCGAGGCCACCCCGGACAACGACACCTCTGGTGTGTCACCAGAGGGTGACGCGACAGAGCCTGTCGAGGACGACGCAGCAGAGCCTGTCGAGGACGACGCGACAGAGCCTGTCGAGGACACGACCGAGTGCACGCCCGCATGTGATGGGAAGGCCTGCGGTGATGATGGCTGCGGCGGCTCCTGCGGCGACTGCGCCGAGGGAGAGGCGTGCACCGTAGAGGGGACGTGCGCTGCGTTTTGCATCCCCGATTGCACTGACCTGACCTGCGGCGAGGACGGCTGCGGCGGCTCCTGCGGCGACTGCGCCGACGGTGAGACATGCACCGAGGGCGCGTGCATCGCGGACTGTGTCCCGGCCTGCAACGCGGCGAACTGTGGTGACGACGGCTGCGGCGGCTCCTGCGGCGACTGCGCCGAAGGTGAGGCCTGTACAGAGGGCATGTGCATGGCCGAGTCTAAGGGTGCATGCGACAACGCGGCAGACTTGGCGGTCATCGAGACGGCCGACGTCGCCCAGCTAAGCCAAGATGCAGCATTCGCCTGCCTCCAAGGCTTCTCGGTGGACCTGGACTGTGCGACCGACAAGATCGCTGAGGACAGCGGGATGACGCTTGATTGCGCGCTCTGCTTTGGCGAGCAAGCGGTCTGCGTCGCCTCCAACTGCGCCTTCCAATGCTTCGATCCCAACTCACAGAGCTGTAACGACTGTCGCAACTCGAACTGCACGCCGCTCTTCGAGCCCTGCGCGGGGATCGAGCCGATTCAATAGCTCGATGTGACGGTTTTCATGAGGCGCCCGAGAAGCGAGTCATGAAGTCATTACAACGATGTCTCGCGCTCACTGCGCTCCTCACCGCCGCCCTCCTGACCGCCTAAGGCGGCGGTGATGAGGGCAGTGAGGCGGCTGGAGCGGAGGTTGAGCAGGGCGATGACGCAGCTGGGTCAGAGACCGACGGTGAGGTCTCTGGGACTGAGAAAGACGGCGAAGACCCCAGCGAGACAGTAGGGCCCGCTGTAGGGACCACCTGGGCCATCGACATCAGCCAGGCTACCTGGGTGACCCCAAATGATGTGGAAGATCTGGTTGAGCTGATGACCGCCGATTACCCGGTCCTGCTCGGGATCTCAGGCGCCGACAGCACCACAGTCAACGCGATGCTCGGCACCGGCGACGCGACTGGGCAGCTCATGTGCAATCGCACCGTCGAGATCATCGAGCTGACCGTCGACGACGACGGTGCCCTGACGTTCACGTCTGAGAGCTTCAGCTTGGCCAACGGGATGACGATGGTCGACATGACACTGACCGCGGCCATCGACGCCGAGACCGGCGGCATCACGTCCTTGGATGCACAAGGCCACGTTGTCATGAGCTCCATCCCCGCCGACCTCTTGCCGCTGAGTGAGGGACAGACCGCCTGTGATATGACTGCGGGCCTCGGGATGCCGTGCATCCTCTGTCCATCTGAACCGGCGACCGATGGCGTGCCCGACTGCATCGAGGTTCAGGTCACAGGCCTCCAAGGGAGCGTCCTGACCGACATCGACCTCATCCCAGTCACCGGGGCCGATTGTCACCCCGAGTGCGACGACAACGGCGAGGACTGTGACACATCCGGCTGGGAGCGCTAACCCTCGTCCGGCGCATCCAAATCAACATCTCCCCCGACAGACGCCTCGCTGGGCCCCACGTCGGGCGCTGACGCCTGCATCTCCTCTGCACCGGTGTCATGTGGCGGGCACTCGCCGCCACCGCCCGTGTCATGGCACACGAGTACCCAGTCAGGGACCGGCTGAGCCTCGATACATCCACCCAGCTGGATGGCGAAGACAATGAAGAGGATGCGGCGAGCGAAGATCACGGGCTGAGGTCGTCCTGTCGGCTTTGACACCCACATGATAGGACGAGCGCATGTCATCGACCACCCCGCCCGGTCAGGATTCGGGAGCGCGCGATCTGCGGCTCCTATATTTGCTGACATTTCTTTTCATCGGGGCCCAAGGAAACTTCTTCCCGCTGTGGTTGCGTCACAATGGATGGACAGCGACCGATCTCGGGTGGCTCGACGGCCTCCGCTACGCCACCGTCATCGTCATGCCCCTCTACTGGGGGCGCTTGATCGATCGCCGCGGAGACGCAGTCGGCGTATTGAAGTGGCTCGCAGTCGCCGGGGTCATCGGTTTTTTACCCATCCTGTGGTCCGTCGACTTCTGGGTCGTGCTGGGGGCGATGACGGTCTGGGCTGTCTTTCGCGTCGGTCAAATCCCGGCCCTCGACGCGCTGACCCTCTCACGGGTCAAGCGCCATGGCGGCACCTACGGACGCTTTCGAAGCTGGGGCTCTGTAGGCTTCATCGCCGGTGGGCTGCTCCTTGGCTGGCTCGTCGAGAGCACTGATCGCACGATCATCCCTGGCGCGCTCGCGGTCACCCTCGTGCTCGCCCTCATCATCGTGTGGCGGGTCCCAAGCGAGCGCGTCGAGCGGCGCTCGACCGTCAAGGGCTGGGGGGTGGTCAAGAGCTTGGTCGCTCATCGAGGGCTACGCGCACTCTACTTGAGCGCCTTCCTCTCCCGCTTCACCCAGCACGGCCTCTACGGCTTCTTACCCCTTCACCTCCAAGATCTTGGCGTCGACGACTGGGCCGTCCCGCTCTACTGGTCGGTTGGGGTGCTCAGCGAAGTGTTGCTTATCCGCAACACACCGCGCCTCTTCGCGGGCCGCTCGACGCGCTCAATCCTCCTCGTCTGCTTCGTCGTCGCCGCGCTCCAATTCGCCTGCACTGCGCTCGTGACCAACCCCTTGCTGCTCCTCTGCATCATGGCCCTCCACGGGGTGAGCTTTGGGCTCTGGTATGTCGCCTCGATGGAGTACCTAGGCGCCCAAGTCGATGAGACCCAGCGCGGCACCGCACAGGCGCTCTTCCAGATCATGGCCTTTGGCTTCGGAGGCACACTCTCCGCCATCACGGCGGGGTACCTCTTCCAGGCCGGGGCAGGGGCGCTCATGTTCACCGTCGCAGCGGCCGCATCGATCGTAGTCATCGCCATCACCTGGCTCGTCTTCCCGACCGAGAGCGCGACACCCGGCGCACAGCCAGCGCCCCGAGTTGATGAATCGCGCACGCTTTGATTAGCTCACGTTATGGCTGAGAATTTCCGCAACCCCACCCCGACCGTCGACGTCATCATCGAGACGAAGCCGGACCACGTCGTCCTGATTCGACGAAAGAATCCGCCCCATGGCTGGGCCTTACCGGGGGGCTTCGTCGACTATGGAGAGTGTCTCGAAGACGCCGCCGTTCGAGAGGCTAAGGAAGAAACCGGGCTGGACGTCACCCTGACGCGTCAGTTCCATAGCTACAGCGATCCACAACGAGACGCCCGACAGCACACCATCACGACAGTCTACGTGGCCATCGCTCAGGGAGAGCCCTTGGGCGCCGATGACGCCGCAGAGGCTCGCGTGTTCCCCATCACTGCGCTCCCCACACCCCTGTGTTTCGATCATGGCGAGATACTAAAGGACTGGACCCTTGGCCGATATTAAGCCGCTCGTGCTCGACGACCGCGATGACCTCCTGGACCTGGCGCGCAAGGCCATCCTGACCCACGTCCAACGTGGAGCCCTGCCCGATATGGACTTCCCTGAAGGGCCGCTCCACGACGAGGTCGGCGCCTTCGTCAGCCTCCACCTCAAGGGAGAGCTTCGAGGCTGTGTGGGCCGCCTCGAGGGAGAGGGTCCGCTGTATCAAACCGTCGCAGAGATGGCCGTGGCCGCCGCGACCGAGGATGCCCGCTTCGAGCCGCTCCCCGCGGGTGATCTGCGACACACCGAGATCGAGATCAGCGTCCTCGGCCCTCTGCGCCCCATCAAAGCCGAGGCCATCGAGCTCGGCACCCACGGACTCTACATCGTGCAAGGTCGCTTTCGCAGCGTCTTGCTCCCCCAAGTGCCTCTTCAATTCGGCTGGTCACGAGAGGAATTCCTCGCCCAAGGCTGCCGGAAAGCGGGCCTCGCTGAGGACGCCTGGAAAGACAGCGCCACGATGCTCCTGAGCTTCACAGCGCAGGTCTTCGGCGACACCGACGACATCGTCGCTTAGCGCCGCTGATTACCAGCTGAGCTCGAAGGTCACCGTCGTCGTCGGCATACCCGGCGGCAAGATGAGCTGATCGAGCGCCCGGCTCACGCACCGGTGCGCCTCGGAGGCGCTGCCGGCGCTCATCACAGAGCGATCCGTCAGAGAGCCGTCCGGCTGCACAGTCGCCGTCACCCACACGGGCACCTTTGTGTGCGCTGGGCACCCTTCACTCTGGGTCACCTTCTCACGCAACATCACCTGAATCTCTGCGCCCAAATCCACCACGGGCTCCGGGACCGGCGCCGCGGCGGGTACGACGGGCTCAATCCGGGTCGGCGTAGACACCACCGGAGGCGCCTCGACGGGTAACCGAGCCATCACCTCAGTCGGGACCATGGTCAGCTGTGGAGCGACGTGTGCGGGGGTAGCCGGCGCCTCGACGCGCACTTGAGAGCGCGTGTCGATCTGTCGAAGCTGCTCTCGCGCCCCACCCGCCCAGAAGGCGAGCAAGACCGCAGCGGCAGCCATGACGATGACAGCGGCCGCCGTACCTCTACGAACCCCAGCGCCGTGACGACTGACCGTAATGCGACCGTCCAGAGTGTCCGCGCGGAGCAGAACCTGGTCCAAGAAGTCATCAGGGAGAGAGTCGACGGGGCCGGTCGCATCGGCGATGAGCGCCTCAACCCGGGCGAGCTCCCTAGAGAAGTCCGCGCAGCGGTCACAGTGTTGTTCATGGTCGCGCAAGGTCGCGTCCACAGAGCCCTCGCTGAGCGCGGCCTCAAAGCGGGCGCACATCAGGTTCAAGACCTCCGCTGACTGCGGGCGATCGCTGGGAGGACGGACGCTCATGCCTGCTCCCCCTCACGTCGAAGTAACCCACTGCGCACACGCTTGACTGCGCGCCAGATGCGCTGCTTGACCGCCGCACGGGACAGCCCAGCTTCATCTGCGATGACGTCGTAGGAGACACCATGCGTGTAGTGCAATTCGAGCCACGTCCGATCGGGCTCTTTCACAGCCGACAAGACGTCTCGGACGGTCGCCAGCTGCTTGTTTCGGTCATGAGCTGCCTCGGCCATCTCGACCGGCATCGGCCCACCAGGCGCTGGGATCCCGTCCAGATCAGCACCATCGGCGCGACGCACCAAACGGCTACGACGGCTCCGCATGAGATCGATGCAGCGGTTGGACGCGATGCGATGCAGCCAAGGGCGAAGCCCACCAGTGCCGCGGTAGTTATCGAGCGCCACGAGGGCTCGCGCGAAGGCATCCTGAGCGGCGTCCTGACCCGACTCTCGACAGCCCATGCGCGAGATACAGGTACCTGTAATCTCACGGCCATAGGCCTCGACAAGCACACGCCCAGCTTCTCGACGCTTACCCTCCTGGGCGAGCCTCAAGATCTTGGCATCGGTCGATTCACGCTCGTCAGCTAACATCCACATACACCGGATAAGACGTACTTCCCGGCGAGCGTAACACCGCGATCGTCACATCGGCAGTTTTCGGGGCGTTGTTGAGGCGATCACTCCCGGAGCATTGGCAGCAAATTCGGCTGACCATCATGCACCCACGTCAACGGTGGACGCTGCATCTGCCCCAACGCACACCGACGCACCCCCTCGGGGAGCGGTACGCCCAAGGCCCCTGATATCCCAATCGTGGAGACATGGTGACCGAGGGTATCGAGGACACCGGGCGCCGCCGGACACACCCACAAGACCCGGTGGCCTGGAGAGGGCCGAAAGGTGGATGTCGGTAATGCACAGATCAACGCGGTCTCGGTCTCGTACACCGCCCCCACCATCTCGCCGTACGTGCGAGCCATGCGCCTAGGCGCCGCCGCCGCATCAGGGAGCGCCATCGGTAAGGCAGCCTCGATGGCCCTCACCGCGTCTGCGAGGCCCAAGGCCACTGCCTCAGGGTCCCCCGAAGTCCACACGACTTGCGGACTCAAACACCCCGCCTGATCCCACGCGCAGAGGTCATGAGCCAAGCCAAGAAGCGCCGACTGGTCGACGCGATCTAGCCAGGCGACGCTCAGCTTATGCCCATAACCGACGAACGCCTTCGTGGTGGGCACATGCCCGCGCACGGTGCCCACGGTCTCGTCGCTCCCTAAGACGACGACGGCGTCCACCTTATCGATGGTCGCCTTCAGCGCCTCCACGTCGTCTGAGGGGAAATCCTCGACGCGCACCTCGGGGTCGGCCAACGCCAATGCGCGCCCTAACGCCGCCTGACCAGAGGCAGGCTTGAGGTACACCCGAGCCCCCAGCAAGCGCGCCATGAGCGTCGCCCGCATCATGCTCGCGGGGAGCGTGCGCGCCCCGATGACCAAGACCGAGGTTGGGCGACGACGCGGATCTAAGTCCCCGGGGAGCTCAGTCAAGACCGCCTCGAGCGCGCCAGACAGGGCCCATGCCTCGAGCTCTGCATCGAGGCCTGCGCGGGCGACAGGATAAGAGAAGCCCATGGCGACAGTGGCGTCCAAGAGTGCACGCCCCGGGCCGGCGTCTAAGTCCGAGAGCGTAAGCAAGTTCATGAGGCGCTCAAGACCCCGAGCTCTTCGGCGGTCAGGCTGCAGCCGCGCACCACTTGACCCGGCGCACGCCCCAAGAGGGTGAGTCTACCGCGCTCATCCAAGGTGCCGAGGTCTCCGGTCAGCAGCGCGGAGATGTTGTCGAGGTTCAGGAGATCGAAGAACGCGACGAGCCCTTGTTGGCCCGGGGGCAGATCCCGCCCCGTCGCAGGGTCGACCACCCGGAGGCGCAACCAAGGCGGGGCCTCAAAGGGCCTCCCATACGCCTGACTCGTGAGCTCTGTCATCCCGTACTCAGGGACAACGGCGTCTTCACTCAAGCCCAACCGCGAGGCGATGAGGTCGAGCAGCTCATGCTCCTCAACTGTCCGCGCGCGCCCTTTGTACCCCCCCGTGAGCATCATCCGGCTGCCCGGGGGGAGGGGCTGGAGATCATCACCTGCACCGTCCAGCCAATGGATGAGCGCGAAGGCGGTGGTCAAGACGACCACAGGCTGAGGCTGCGTCAGTGTGAAGGCCGTGGCCGCCGCCACATCCAGACCGTCCGGGGTCATCACCCAGGTCGTCCCGTCGCTCAGGTGCGTCGACAAGGCCCCCACCATATGGCTCAGGGAGCTGGCCGGATCGTCCTCGGCCGATGGCACGAGCGCGAGCCAGCGTCTGCGGGTGAGATCACCATCGAGGACGTGGGTCACGAAGGGGGCCATCATACCGGCGTGATAGAGGGTCAAGTCGGGCACCCGGCGAGCCCCTCGTTGGCCTGTCGTAGTGCCGCTGGTCAGAAATCGGGCCGCCAAAGGGGCGCCCTCGGGGGCCCCGCAAAGGTCGAGCTCTCGGAAGAGGTCTGTCGGGACCAACGGCGCCAGGCGCCAATCCCCATCGAAGCCTCCCCGTGCCTTAATTAACCGTCCATAAGCAGGGATTGAAGCCGCTTGATGGCGCACCACGTCCGCCGCCAGCCGATCAAACTGCGCCGCATCCGGTGCATCCACGTAGCGCTCTAACGCGCGTTGAAGCGAGGCACTCATGACGCTGCGGCGACCTCGATGGCGTCGAGCGCGCCCTCAAGCTGTGAGTCACTGATGACCAGCGGAGGTGTGATCCCGAGGATGTCCCCCTCGACGCCGCCAGGGAGGGTGATCCAGCCTGCCTTGAGGAGCTCTCCAGCGATGCGTGCGCCCTCACCCGGGCTCCCGGTCTCAAAGCCAAGCATCGCCCCTCGGCCGCGGATGCGGTCGGGGAACCGAGCGCGACAGGCGGTCTCAATGCGCTGTGCCGCCTTGGGGGCGTCCATCGCCTCCAAGACCTCTAGAGCGGCCAAGCCCGCGGCGGCTGAGACGGGGTGGCCGAGGAAGGTCGCGGTGTGGATCGCCTCGCCCCCCTCCATCGTCCAGGCCGCCATCACATCCGGGCGGGCGACGCACGCGCTGAGCGGCATGCCGCCGCCGAGTGCCTTACCGATGGCCATGATGTCCGGCGCGACCTCGTCATGATCGCCGCCCCACCAGCGTCCGGTGCGCCCGAGCCCTGTATAGATCTCGTCAAAGACCAGCGCCAATCGGTGACGATCGGCGATCTCCCGCAACCCACGAAGCCACCCCTTGGGTGGGACGACCTCACCGCCTCGACCTTGAATGGGCTCCACGAGGATCGTCCCGATCGCTTCACCACCCGTCGCGGGGCCAGCGATGAAGGCCTCTATCATGCTCAGCTCAGCCCCGTAGGGCAGGTGGCGTACATGACCGCCCAGCTGCGCCGTAAAGGGCCGACGGAAGCCGTCTTTGTAGGCCGTCGCTGCGAGCGCGCCGTAGCTGAGCCCATGATACGCGCCCCAGAAAGCCAGGACGCCGGGCTTACCTGTGTAGAGCGCCGCCGTCTTCAGCGCGGCCTCCACCGAATCCGCGCCGTTGAGGCCCAAGATGCATTGGCTCAGCTCACCAGGGGCGAGCGCCGCGATGCGCTCCATGAGGCGGATGCGCGGAGCGTTCGGGTAGACGTCCCCCATGCTGTGCAATAGCGAGCTAGACTGAGCCTGAACGGCCTCGACGACCTTGGGGTGGCCATGACCAATCGCTGCGACCCCAAACCCCGCGCAGAGGTCGACGAAGCGGTTGCCATCTTCATCCCAGACGTTCGCTCCGCGGCTCTTCGCCCAGACGATCGGGTCTCGCCCTACACCGCGAGCCTCGCCCTGGCGCGCGCGCCTCGCGGTCACACCAGGCGACTCGTGACGCGCGAGCACGTCCACCAAAGTCACGCTCGTAGGCCCTGGGACCGACGTGACGAGTTCAGGGAGCTGGGTACCCTCAGACATGGAGTCGCTCTACCACACTTGGAAAGGCGCGAGGGCCCCTAGCCACCAAAGTCGAGGTCGAAGGGGATGCAGACCGAGATACCGAAGCACACGAGCATCACACCACCGGGGCATGACGCGTAGCCGGAGGGGAGCGAGGTGATGCCACATGCGCCGTCCGCACCGCAGGTCCCTGGCACGTCGATGTTCTGGCAGAGGTCCTTGCTCACGGTCTTCACACACGGGACGCCCGGGAGAGACAGGCACTGACCCACGACGCATTGACCGGTGGGGCAGATAGAGGACGAGGCGAGGCACGCATTGCCGGTCGTCGGCGCCAGCTTGCACTCTCCGAACTCACATTGACCGGTGTGGCATGCGTCTGATGGCCCTGCAGGGCAAGGGGTCCCAAAGTCAAGCTGGGTCGGCTGCGAGCAGCCCGTCTGTGGATTGCAGACGCCATAGAGGCAATAGTCATCCCCGTAGCAGATGACCGGGCCACCCGACTTGCAGCTGCCGCTCTGACAGAAGTCGTTCTCGGTGCACAGGCTCCCGTCTTCACAAGGGAAACAGTTCTCTGGGTCGCTCGCGCAAGAGGGGCCGTCAGCGAGCTCATGCTTGCAGCCCACGGCCGGGTCACAACTGTCTGCTGTGCAGTCAATGCCGTCTGAGCAGTTCACTTCGTTGAAGCCCGTGCAGACCCCTTCAATGCAGACATCGTCTTGGGTGCAGATGTTGCCATCGTCGCAGGCATCGGAGTGCTCTTCATGCGCACATGAGCCATCCGCGTTGCAGATATCGTAGGTGCACGGGTTGCCGTCTTCGCACAGGTCCTCGTCGGTCTCACCGTCGCAGTCGTTGTCGATCTGGTCGCAGACCTCGGGCACGCCGGAGCTCACCGTGGGATCGAAGGGCGCGCAGTCGATGTCATCATTGGTGGAGTCGTTGTCATCGTCGGGGTCGCATGCGTCACCGATGAGGTCACCGTCGAAGTCCGCCTGGTCCGTGTTCGGATCCAAGGGGCAGTTATCGACCACGTCAGGCACCGTGTCGTTGTCGTCATCTTCGTCGACGCAGTCCGCCGCCATGTCGAAGTCACTGTCGACGAAGCCATCATCAGTGAGACCATTGCAGTCATCGTCGAGCCCGTTGCAGAGCTCAGGCTCGGCCGCGGGGGCCTCGCAGGTCTCGATGCCCGAGAGGCACGAACCAAAGCCGGTGCATGTCCCATATTCGTTGGTCTTCTGACAGGTGAACCCACCCGGGAAGTCATCCGTCGCGCCGTTGCAGTCGTCGTCGATGCCGTTGCAGACCTCGACGGCGGCGTTCAGCGCGCTGCACTCCGTGAGGCCCTGCGTCGAGCACCAGCGGCTGCCGACGCACGCACCCGATCCGTTAGACACGGCGCAGGTCGTCTCAAGCTGCAACTGGATCGCGAGGGGCGAACATGAACACTGGCCGCTGTCTGGGAAGCACTGTCGCTCCACGATGCCATCACCGACCGCGACCTCCTGACAGGAGTAGCCCTGTGGGCACTTGCCGTCCGACTTGCACTCACCGCCGCAGAACTTCCCTTGCTCGCCCGTGTCCACGCAGTAGTGGCCGAGGTCGCTGGAATTCGCGCTGCAGTCCGAGGCCTTCTCGCAGGGATCGCAGAGGTGCAGCCAGCGCGGGAGGCAGATATAGTTGGTGTCGGTGTCGACCAGCGGCTTACACGTCCAGCCGTCTGGGCAACTCCCGCAGGTCTTGCTGCACACGTTACCGTCTGCGGTCGGCACGCAGTAGCCGCTGAAGCAATCGTCGTTATTCGTGCACCCGGCGCCGAACTCACCCTCGGGAATGTCCTCGGGATCTGCAGCGTTGCTTCCGCCGTCTGAACCCGTAGTGCTCCCGGTGGCGTCCGAACCAGCGTTAGCCGGGTCGCCAGGGTTCCACCCCGTGCTCGAGCCCCCACCGGCGCCGTCCGCCTCAATATTCGCGGTTTGGTCAGGCGGTGTCGGCGCGTTCGTACACCCCGCAAATGCGAGAGCAAATGCTGTGCATACACACAACAACGGCAGGGCCAAGCGACTTCGATGTTCCTTCACGAATGGCCTCCTCTGGGCCTGTTGCTCTTAGCTTAGCACAGGCACACGACTCGATGCTTACGATCCAGGACACCCCGCGGACGTGGCCCCGTCAAATATTGGCGTAATCGTAAGACAGCGCGGCGATAAACACACCGCCTTACGTTCGATGACAGTCACCGAGGGCTCGGCCCTGCGCCCACCACGAGACCCCACAACTCGGTATCCAAGGTCGCAGCACCACGACGCATCCCCTGGATCTCGATGCGCTCACGGGCCCACCCCGAGCCTGCCCCATCAAGGGTCGCCTTGAGCACAACGTCATCCGCAGCGACGCGGACGACGAGCTTGTGAATGAGTGAGGACTCCGTGGCGGCCCGCTCCACGGCGGCGAGGAGGGTCAGCCCCCCACCACGGCCACGAGCCACAGGGTGCACGAGCAGCGTGAGGTCTGCGACGTGACTCGCGCGGGCGAAGGGGCGGCGACGGGCGACGGCGAGGCCCGCGATCTGATCCCCGGCTTCGAGGACCCAAACGAGATCACCAGCCGCGAGGGGGCCCGCGAGCACCTCTTGGCCGATCTCCTCTTCATCCAGCGGAAAGTCCACACGATCAAAGACCGAGGACGGAGACGCTGGCAGCGCATCACAGACCAACACCCCGGCAGCGACGGTGTCACCGAGGTTCGCAGGGCGGGCGTACATCAGCGGCGCCCCTTGGACGTGGCGCGCTTGGAGCGCTTGGAGCGCTTCTTGGGGGCCGACTTCTCAAGCAGGTCATCGATCCGCGCACGGTCATGTGGGAAGTCGGCGGCCAGGACGGGGGTCGCCGTCAGCACTGCCTCGATCTGCGTCGCACCCTCCGGGGGCATCGCCGCAGCGATCTCCACGCCCCCTAAGAGGAGCGCGACCGGCTGGCGTCCCTCCTTACGCCGGGGAGCACGAGACGCTCTCCAGAGCTCGACCATCGTCCCGAAGTGCTGCGTCGCGGCGCTCAAATCACCGGCGCGGTTAGAGGCGAGCGCGCGCCACTTATGGGCCAGGAAACGCTCGACTGACGTACGCGCTGTGTTCACCGAGCCCTGCAGGGCGACGGCTGCTCCGGCTGGGTCGTCGGCGGCGAGCGCCACCTGCCCCACGACGAGCCCCTCCATGAAGGGCGAGAGCTCTAGACGGCGCGCGATCTGAAAGGCGCCGACCGCGAGGTCATAGGCCCCGAGGGCGAGCCCCAGGGCCCCAGAGGACAAGGTCGCTCCCGCGACGACCACGACACCACGGGGATCGGTCGGGTCGATCTGATCCACGAGGGGGAGGAGCGCACGCAGCGCCGCCTCATCAGAGGACCCCGGTCCACCCGCACGAGGCGCAGCGCTGCCAAGCCAAGCCATCATGCGCCCCCCGAGCGCTTGAAGATACGTCCGTTGGGCCTTCAGCCCCGGGTCGGTGACCTCGACGGCCTGCAGGCGGGAGAGGCCCTTACGGAGCAGCACGCGATCGACACGCCCTGCGCCCACCGCCAACTCCAGGGAGGCCAGCGACAAGAGCAGCGGCCCTCGCTTGGTCGGCGCAAGGCGAGGCACGCCTGCCTCGAGCTCGGTGATCGCGCGCTCCATGCGCCCCAGGCTCAACCAGGCCGCGGCTATCACCTCTAAGGTCTCTGCTGAGAGGTCCATCCTCAGCGCGCGCTCAGATGCCTCGGTCAGCGCCTGATCATCACGATCAGTCGCGGCGAGGACCAACGCAGCATGAGCGCCAAATCGTCGAAGCGCTGGGGTGGGCGAGCGCCCAAGTGCGCTCAAGTCGTCGGCGATCTTCCGCGCCGTGAGCGCGTGCGCAGTCGCCCCTTGTGTCCCCGCCAATTGCGCCGCGACGACAGCGGCCACGCGCGCCTCCACGAGGCGTTCTGGGGGCTCCTCCAAGGCCTCAGCAGCCTCAAGTAAGCGCACCAGCCTCCCGAGGCGACGTAATCGAAGGTAGAGGCCCGCCGCCGCGGAGAAGACGCCTGGCTCCGAGAGCTCGGTCTCCACGAGCGCGTGCGCCAACCCCTCGGCCTCCGCCATGCGGTCCAGCCTCGCGTAGCGCTGCAATTGCACGAGACGGTCCGCCACGGTCGCCTCGCCACGGCGACGCTCAAAGCGCCGCGTCGCGCGCTCGTCCGCCGCGGACATGATGACCGCCTCCAGGGTCCCGAGGGCCCCCGGCGCCTTTGTCCCTAGCCGCTTGGCCAGCGCACCGGCTGACTTCGCGTCCCCCGAGCGCGCCAGGACGCGGACTAAGTCGATGGTGCTCGCGACGGTCGCCTTCTCGCCGACGGCGCGACCGATCGCCTTCGCGGCCTGCTCTAACCTGTCTTCGCGCTCCAGCCAGAGCCCCCGAAGGAGGTGCAGCGCACGCGCCGGCTGCGCGGCTTTAAAGGCCGCCTGCAGGGCCACAGGGAACCACCGACGGCCCAACGCTTCGAGGCCCTCGGCGCTCTCATCGAGCCCCCGAAACAGGGCCCTCGTGTCCCCGCGCTTCGCCGCCGACTGAAGCGCTGACACCGACGCGCGGAGGCTCGGCCGCGTCCGATAGGCATGACCGACAGCGTGCAGCGTGTACGTCGCTTGAGCCAAGACCAGCGGGCCGTCCTCCTCGGGCGCCTCGGTCCGAGCGTCGAGGGCGACGTTCACGGCGGCCAAGACCAACGCATCGTGCAGCGCCTGCGGTCCGGCGACGGCGACCCGACCTTGGTCAAGGAGCAGTCGCGCGAGGAGCGCCCGTCGGTAGTGCCGTAAATCCGCTGTGGACTGATCGACCAGCTCGGCGACGACCGCAGCGACGACCGGCAAACGACCGGCGAGCGCCACGGCGCTCGACGCAGCGCTCGGCTTGGCGAGCGCGCCAGCAGAGACAAGGGCTGAGAGGAGAACTCCGAGGATGGCGCTGCGCATCATGTGCATTGTAGGCCCCCCGGGTGATGGCGCAACAAGCCGACGTCGAAGGGGCTGTGAGCGGCTGTCTCTGAACCTAACAATGGACACAGCGCTCGGATTCAGTTCGAGAGACCGGGCGCCTTGGTTGTGGCAGCCGAGAGCGCCTCGAGTGCGTGGTGCTCAACGGCCCCGACACTCTAAAAGTCGAGGGGACGGCGGCCGTCGAGCGCGCGGCCCAGGGTCGTCGCGTCGATGTACTCAAGGTCCCCACCGTGGGGGATCCCCGTCGCGATGCGCGAGAGGCTGACATTCGCCGGAGACAAAAGCCGCGCCAAATAGAGCGCGGTCGCCTCCCCTTCCACACCCGTTGAGGTCGCCACGATGACCTCAGACACGCCCTCGTCCACGAGCCGCGCGTGGAGGTTCTCGAGCTTCAACTGAGCCGGGCCGATCCCCTTGAGCGGTGCCAAGGCCCCATGAAGGACGTGATAGCGGCCTCGATACGTCCCAGTGCGCTCAATGGCCATCAAGTCGGAGATCCCCTCCACGATGCAGACCACCTGAGCCTCACGACCTGGGTCTCGGCACACCTTGCAGAGCGTGTCCTCTGCGATGTTATGACAGACCTCGCAGAAGCCGACTGACTCACTGAGATCGGCCAAGGCGCTTGAGAGCTCATCGGCGTAACCGACCGGCTCACTCAGCACGTGGAATGCGAGGCGCGTGGCGCTTCGTTCGCCGATGCCAGGCAGCCGGGCGAGGAGCGACGCGAGCTTGTCCAGGGCAGGAGGGAGCACGCTCACCTTAGCCTCCGAGGCCGCCCATACCGCCCATTCCGGCCATGTCGAGCATCCGCGCCAAGGGCCCGAGCTCATCTTTCACCAGGTCGCGAGAGCGCACCAAGGCCGCGTTGGTCGCAGCGACCACCAAGTCCTGGAGCATCTCAATATCCTCTGCGGTCGCGACCTTGGGGTCGATGTCAACGCGCGTGATCTCCATCTTGCCGTTGGCGGTGACGGTCACCAAGCCACCAGCGGCCTCACCGGTCACCAAGCGCCCAGCAGCACGCTGTTGCGCCTGCTGAACTTGCTGCTGCATCTGCGTCGCCTGCTGAAGCAAGCCCTGGATTCCGCCGGAAAGCGGGTTGTTCTCATCGCTCATAGACCGTTCTCCTCATCGTCGTTCAGCTGGACTCGGGACAGGGTCGCGCCGAAGCGCGCGACCACGGTCTGGACCGCGGGGTGGTTCGCCAGCGCCTCTCGGCGCGCTTTTAACTTGGCGATTCGGCGCGCCTCTCGGCGCTCAAAGGGCGTGTCATGGGCCTGCTCAACCATCTGCACTTCGAACCCTCTGACGGGCCCCATGTGCTGATGCAGCTGCTGCAGGATGATGGCGCGTGACTCCTGCACGCTCTCGATCGTGTGGGTAGACCGCCCTGAGCCCACGAGGATCGTCCCGTCCACGTAAGAGAGCACCTGCACATGGTCCAAGCTCGCGGCGAGGACAGGCTCCTCCACACGGACCGCGTCCGCGAAGCGCTCCCAGTCGTCCTGAACGAAAGAGGCTGGGGCAGGTCCGGACACCGCCGTGTCACTCAAAGTATCGGCCAACGCCGGCGATTCAGGTACCGGTGAGACCTCGGGGGTCGGCGCGGAGCTCTCGGGCGCCGCAGGAGCCTCGGGCGCTGAAGGCGCCTCGACCTCCTCGGTCGTGATCGCGGCCTCTTCGATCGCGGCCGATGTAGCCTCTTCAATCGACTCATCTGCAGCGTCTGACGCCTCAGCGGCAGGGGGGAGCTCGGCTGCCGGGGGCGGCGCGACCGCAGGTGGCACCTCAACCACCGGGGGCGGCTCCACCGCAGGGGCCTCTTCGGCGACAAGCGCGCTCGCGACTAACGAGAGGTGCGAGGCCGCCGCGACATCTGCCACCGGAGCCAAATTCGTCGCGAGGTTCTGAGCACCATGCGGACCTGGAGAGGGGGCGCTACCTCCGCTCGACGGTGCACTCGCTGCGGACGGCGTTCCGGTGGATGCGCGCCCGCTGCCTGGTCCTGGGGGAGGCAGCGGCGCTCCGGAGGCGAGGTGGCGCTCGATGGCTGCGAGCCTATCGACGAGGTCGTCGAGGGGGCGCAGTGGTCGCAGGCGGCTCATTCGAATCGCCATCATCTCAAGCTCGAGGCGAGGGAAGCCTGCGTCGACGACGCGCTCTGCAGATCGGATCGCCAGCGCGAGCAAGCGCTCCAGATCTTCCGGGCTTTGGTTGGCGCCCATCTGACTGAGGGCCTGACGCTCTTCGTCCGCCAAGTCGGTCAACGAACCGCCAGGTCCAGCGACCTGCAGCACGACGATGTCTCGTAAATAGTGCACCAAATCGGCACTGAACTGCCGCAAGTCCACGCCGTAACTGACGACCTCTTCGACCACGGAGAGGGCCGTCTTGGCGTCATGCGCGAGGGTCGCGCCGACCAACTTGGCGAGCCACGCGCGATCGGCGACGCCCAAGATCTCGGCGACTTGGTCATAGGTCGCGGTCTGGCCGCAGAAGCTGATGATGCGATCCAGCAGGCTGAGCGCGTCGCGCATCGAGCCCTCTGACTCACGGCAAACGAGCCCGATACCGCTCTCTTCGATGCTGACGCCCTCTTCCGCCAAGATCTCGCCGAGGCGTTTGGTCATCACCTTGACGGGGATGCGCTTGAAGTCGAAGCGCTGACAGCGGCTCAAGATAGTGACCGGGATGCGCTGCGGCTCGGTGGTCGCGAAGATGAACTTCACGTGGGCCGGGGGCTCCTCCAAGGTCTTCAACAGCGCGTTGAAGGCCTCGGTGGTCAGCATGTGGACCTCGTCGATGATGTAGATCTTGTAGCGGTCGCGCTGAGGCGCGTAGGCGACCCCGTCACGCAGATCACGGATCTCACCGATGCCACGGTTCGACGCACCGTCGATCTCAAAGACATCGATCGCCGAGCCGCTGGCGATCTCGGTGCACGCCTCACACACACCGCAAGGCGTGCCTGTGGACCCCTCCACGCAATTGAGCGCGCGCGCGAGGACACGGGCAGCGGTAGTCTTACCCACGCCGCGGGCGCCACAGAAGAGGAACGCGTGGTGGACGCGGTCCTGCTCAATGGCTTGGGTCAAGGTCCGCGTCACGTGCTCTTGGCCCGTGATCGCCTCGAAGGTCTGGGGGCGCCACTTTCGGGCGAGGACGAGGTAACTCATGGCTTACCTATACCCGACCCTGACCGGAGAAGACAGGGGCGATCCCACGCCACAGAGGAGGGGCCGCTCAGCCCCCTATTCACAGTCGCCGCAGTCCCCGGGGCACGACTGACAATTCTCGGTGTGGTTGTCCGTGATACTCAGCGTCTGAAGCTGACCTGGCAGCTCATGCACACGACAGCTGTATGTCCCAGACTCCGTCGCCACCGAGTCGTGGACTTCACCGGAGTCCACGGTGTGATTCCCGAGGCTCCCATCACAGAGGAGGTTGATCGGGCCGTCGGTGTCGTTCGTCCAAGAGACCGTGTCACCGACCATGACATCCAACTGAACTGCGGTGAACCCTGAGCCGGTCACCGTCACAGGGTGCGTGCTGTTCTCGTAGACATCACACACCGAGTTACCGCAGCCCGAGCAGCAGTCTTCAAGGCACGTCTCGCACGCCTCGAAGTACTCGCAGACGCCGTTACCGCACGGATCGCAGTCACTGTCGGGGGGAAAGAAGAAGACCGGGATCGCCGAGAAATCAAACACGGAAGAGAGCGCTGTGCACGGCCCCTCCGCCGACGGCATATCCCCAAGCGGCGTCAGGAGCGCGGTCATGGGCCCCAAGAGGCCACCAGTGTTCTGAGCGCCCTTAGCGACTAAGGCGAGGAGATCGCTCATCGCCAACGTGCCCCCGACTAAGCCCTCCACCAAGTGCCCCTCTTCGTTAAACCTTATCCTGAGCTTCGCGCCGGTGAAGACGAAGGGGTAGACGCGCTCAAACATCGAGAACATGAAGCTCAAGACGCTAAACTCGGCCACCAAGACGCCGTCAACGATCTTCGCTGAGTCCGCCATCACGCTCGGTGAGTCGTTTTGAACGCACATGGTCTGGTAGGCCACGAGGTTCCCCTCCGTGTCCATCAGCGCGCTGCCGCCGCCGAGCTCATAGACCAGCTCCACCTCATCATCGTTGACGAGGTCATCGATGCCGCGGAGCTCGAAGAGGTGGAAGAAGCCCGAGTCCTCGATGGAGGTCTCGAGGTAATCAAAGGCTTGCCCCAACCCTGCCGGCTCAAAGAGCGGCGTGAGGCGCGCCATCTGATTGTCGATGCCTTGCACGCCGTCAGGGCTCTCAAAGTCCTCCCAGTCGCAGTCCTCAGGGTCAGTCCCGTCAGAGACATTGCCGTCGAGGTTGAAGCCTCGGACGACGCCAGGGGAGAGCTCGACCGGGAAGGTCAGGGTGTTGATCAAGAAGCGCTGCACGCTCTGAGGGGGCTCCGCCTCCGGCGCCTCGGGGGCATCGACGACGCTCACCGCGTCGGAGGGATCGTCGCTCGGCGCCTCCCCATCAGCGGGAGGAACCGACGCGTCCTCTTCAGGAGGTGCGTAGGGCACGACGGGCTGCAACCCCTGACACGCAGAGAGCGCGAGGAGCGTCAAGGCCGCCAGCCAGGGTGTGTGGGCGCGCATCATGTGAGGATCTCCGAGATGCTGACCGTCGCCGCGTGCTCACCGACCCCAAAGCTGGGCATGTCGATCCCGAGGGCCCGCGCAATCGTCAGCGGCACCCGGGTAGCGTTATCTCCAGCGTCGGAGCGCCAGTGGACATCCGTCACCAGTGCACCGTCTCCAGAGCCCACCATCACGGTCGGGAAGTCCTCTCCCGAGTGGAGCTTGCCCGAGGCGCAGTCCGAGGTCCCGAGCACGATCATGTGGTCCAAGAGCGTGCCGTCGCCCTCCTGAATGCTGTCGAGGGCGATCAGGAGGTCTCGGAAGGCCTCCATGCAGAAGATCATGCACTCGTGTACATGGTGCTGCGGATCCGCTTCGAAATGGGTCAGGCTGTGATGCGAATCGTCCTGCCCCGGGAAGAGCGTGCCGTTGCCCACCGCCGCCGTGAACCAGCTGCTCACGACGCGTGTTTGATCGCAAGCCAGCGCATACGCCGCGATCTGCGAGAAGATCGCGTTCATCTCATGGAAGGGCTGAAGGCCCCCCTCATCGCCGTACTCGGCTTGAGGGGTGTCCGGGTACGCGCATGCAGCGAGCTGAGGCGGGTCCTCTAAGATCGCGATCTGCTTCTCGATGGCGCGGATACCGTCCAGGTGCTGCTCGAGCCGAATCTTATCCGAGGCCCCGACCTGGGCATTCAGGCTCGAGATGTCCTCCATCACCGCGTCTAGCACGCTGCGATCGAGGGCCAAGCGCGGGTCGGGCTCAGAGTCTTCCCCCGGGAGCGAGAAGCTGCCCCCAAAGACCCGCTCAAAGAATGCGTAAGGGGAGAGCTCTGCAGGGGCGTGTTCGTAGAGCCCCGTATGGGACAAGCCGCTCCGCTTTTTATCCGTGCCAAACTCAAGGGACTTGAAGCGCGTGTCCTTGCCGATGGAATCAGCGATGCGCTGATCGAACGTCTTACCGCTGAACGCCCAGTCGTCCCCGTTCATAAAGAGGGGCTCGCCGACCATAAAACGGCACGCGGTCTCAAAGTGGGGCTCACCCACCCCGGAGAAGGGCACATTGAGGCCCGTCACGACGGTCATCTTCTGTTTAAAGGCCGCAAGCGGTGAGAGCTGCTCCGAGATCTGCCACGCGTCTCCGACGCCAGTCTCGGTGGGGTTCCAATAATGAGCGAGGTGACCGTTGCCCCAGTAGAAGAGGCCAAAGCGCTGCGGGAACCCGGACTGGCCGCTGGCCGCGTAGGCGGTCCCGTGGCTGTTCAAGAAGAGCTCCAGCGGGGGCAACCCGATGGCCACCGCGGCGCCGCCTAAGATCCCCCTCAAGAAGCTCCGACGTCCAAAGTGCTTCATGGCGTCACCTCCTCAACCGCCCCCACATGACGGAAGGCCGCGCTCATCGCGATGTCCTCGAGCAGCGCCGACAACCTAAAGTCTGCGGTCCCAAACCGAGAAGCGAGCGCATCAAGTTGCGGTGTCTCAGCCGCCTCTGGCATCCGGCCGTTGGCGAACGCCCACAGGGTGTCAACGAGGCAGGGGACAAAGTCAGGGTGCGTCGACACCGCGTGCCCCAAGCCGACAGCGTCCGCGAACTCATCGCCATCGAGGGAGCCCGAAGGGTCGATCACCGCTCCGTTCTCTGTGGCGCGAAAGCCCCCCATCCCGTCGAAGTTCTCCATGCTCAAGCCGATGAGGTCGGTGAGCTCATGACAGCCCGCGCAGCTCGGCGTCTCGAGGTGCACAGCCAAGCGCTCGCGCATCGTCGGGGCGTCCGATGAGCCGTCCGGGATCGTCGTGTCCACGTTCGCAGGCGGACTCGGCATGTGCTGGCACAAGAGGCGCTCTCGTACGAAGACGCCGCGGAGGGTTGGTGACGATCGATTCGGGCTCGCATGAAGCGAGAGGACGCTCGCGTGGCCGAGCAAGCCAGCCCGCACGCCATCGGCCGGGAGTTCGATCTGCGCGAAGGTCTCGACGTCCGGGGCGGGCACCCCATAAAGCCCAGCCAAGCGCCGGGTCACGAAGGTCGTCCGGGTCGTCATGAGCGTGCGAAAGTCCGTGTCCGCATCAAACACAAGGTGCTCGAGCAGGCGCAGCGTCTCTTCGCGCGCCTGCACCCCTATATCCGGGCTAAAGTAGGGGAACACCGACGGGTCTTTGCTGAGCTCCAAGAGGCCATCGAGCTCCAGCCAGTCATCAGCGAAGGCGCGGAGACCACGACGCGCCCGGGGGTCGGCGAGCATGCCCTGGACGACCTCACGGAGTCGCACGACGTCGCTCAGGTCCCCCGCCTCAGCGGCCGCGAGCAACGCATCATCTGGCCCCGAGTCCCACAGAAAGAGCGCGAGGCGCGTCGCCATCTGCCAGCCTGTGTAGGCCCCAGAGGACTCATGACCCTCGGAGGAGATGCCGTGGGTGTAGATGAAGTGAGGTGACGCGAGGATGGCGGTCATCACGTAGCGGATGCCCTCCTCGACGCTGCCTAAGACGGCGCTCGCGTTCTGACCGAGCGTCACGAGATCGGCATGTTCATCGTCGGTAAGGGGCCGGCGCCAAAGTCGAGGTCCCCAGAGGTGAACGAGCTCGGTCAAGCAAGCCTGGTCATCGGCGAGGGCCGCGCAGTCGATAAGCTCCGAGCGGATGGGCACGAACTCGATGAGCTGCACAGCGACGCTCACAGCCCCTTTCACGTAGCGCTCGACGCCGAGGCTCGAGAGGCCGTTGACCGAGGCCCCGACGGAATAGAGCCCCTCGCTGCGACCGTCGCGCTCCAAGCTTGTAGGGACCACGAGATCCGGGCCAAACCAATCCGATAACGTGTGGCGGTATTGACTCGCAGTGAGGCGACGCATCACTGGGGGGGCGTCGGACTCGAGGGGTGGATCGAGGTCCTCGACAGCAGAGGCCACGTCAGCGGGAGTCGGCTCATCCCCGTCCCCAGGCGACGTATCGCCGGTGGATGCAGGCTCGGAGGCAGCGGCGTCCTCCACAGGGGTGGCCACAGGGGCTGGCATCTCTCCGTAGCACCCCACGAGGCTCAAAAGGGCTGCGAAGAGGCCGTAGCGCATGAGCGTGTGATCGCGAGCGTTCATCGCCGCCCATGTTCACCGACAGATGGCGGGGACGCAATCACGCGTGCATATCTTTCGGTCTTCCGACGGGAGACAGGTGCCCCGTGGGCCGAGGTCATGCTACGACTCCCCCCGTGATGTCCGACCCCTCCCACGCGATGCCGCTCTATTTTCATGCGCTCTACACGGACGGCATCGCGCCCGAGGCTCGGTTCCCACGAGAGCGCTATCGCCTTATCGCGGAGCGCTTGATCGATCAGGGCGATCACATCGCGGTCTGCGAATCGCCCCCGGCGACAGATGACGAGATCGCTATCGCACACGACCCCGACTACGTGACCCGCTTTTTACGCGGTGAGATGGAGGAGTCCGAGCGACGGCGCATCGGCCTCCGCCCCTGGACCGACCTGCTCATCCCTCGCACGAGGCACCTGATCGGGGGCGCCATCGCGGCCTTAGCCGATGTACTTGAGGGGGGTGGGATCGCAGCAAATATGGCCGGCGGCACCCACCATGCGCACTTCGACTGGGGCGCCGGGTACTGCGTCTTCAATGACCTCGCGATCTGCGCCCGGCTGGCTGTGGAGCGACACGGCGTGAAGCGGGTCGCGGTCGTGGACCTCGACGTCCATCAAGGTGACGGGACCGCGACGATCCTCGCGAAGGACCCCGAGATCTTCACGCTCTCTGTGCACTGCGCACACAACTTCCCGATGACCAAGAGCGTCAGTGACCTCGACGTCGCGCTCCCCATCGACACAGAAGACGCCGCCTACCTCGAGGCCGTGACCTCCGCCTTGGACATGGTCTGGCGCACAGAGCCAGAGCTCGTCCTCTTCCAGGCGGGCGTGGACCCCCTCAAGGCTGACCGTCTCGGTCGTCTCGCGATCAGCCGTGAGGGGCTGAGGCGCCGCAATCAGCTCGTCTTCGACGCTGTCGTCGCTCGCGAACTCCCCTGCGTCGTCTTCATGGGGGGCGGCTATTGCAAGCCTATCGAGCCCACGATCGACGCCTTCGTCGACCTCTTCCAGCAAGCCGCAGAAGCTCACGCCACCGTACGTGCGGGTTGATGCACCCGAGATGCTCTGCTAATCGGCACCTCACCACCCCTGAGGAGCACGCACATGCTGGAAGTCGGCGACACCGCACCTGCCTTCACTTTGACTGACCAAGAGGGAGAGAGCGTCTCCTTGAGCGACTTCTTGGGTCGCAAAGTCTTCGTCTGGTTCTACCCGAAAGCCAACACCCCTGGGTGCACCGCCGAGGGCTGTGGGTTGCGTGACCATGCGCCGGAATTCGACGCCATGGGCATCGAGATCCTCGGGATCAGCATGGACACCGTGCGTAAGCAGAAGAACTTCGCCACCAAGCAGAGCTTCCCCTACCGACTCCTCAGCGACCCCGAGGGCGTCGCCGTCCATGGCTTTGGTGCATGGGGCCACAAGAAGTTCATGGGCAAAGAGTACGACGGGATCCTGCGCAGTTCGTTCCTCATCGACGAGCAAGGCGTGATTGAGCGCGTCTGGGCCAAGGTGAAGACCAAGTCGCACGCGACCGACGTCTTGGCCGAACTCAGCTGAACCAGCTAAGCAGAGCACCAAGTGACACTCGCACCGCCCGTGGGCGGTGAAAAAGGGATGGCCGGGGCCTGGCACAAGAAACGGACGCTACCGTTGCTTCCTCCCGGACCTGGCGGAGTTCACGCTCACTCCCTCGCCAGACCGCCGACCATAAACGACCGCAGCGGAGCTGCAGTCGAACGCACAAATGAATGATGAACTGGCGGAGAGGGTGGGATTCGAACCCACGGTAGGTTGCCCTACACCCGCGTTCCAGGCGAGCACCTTAAGCCACTCGGTCACCTCTCCATAAAAATGGCGGAGAGAGAGGGATTCGAACCCCCGGCAGGCTCACACCTGCACTTGATTTCGAATCAAGCGCCTTCGACCAACTCGGCCATCTCTCCGCAACAATGAACGGCTCGTCTCCCGTGCGTCACTTAGCGGCGCCTGAGCGCCTCAAAGAAGCGCTGCAGCATCGCCTGGCATGGCGCCTCTTCGACGCCCGAGAGCACTTTGGTAGGGCTCTCTGCCAGCAGCATGTGCTGACTCCGGACTGCGCCGGTCTTGGGCTCATCGGCCCCGTACACCAGCCGCCCAATCCGGGCGTGTGAGATCGCACCTGCGCACATGGCGCAAGGCTCTAGGGTGACATAAAGGGTCGCATCTTCCAGGCGCCAACTCCCGGTGTTCCGGGCGGCGGTACGAAGCGCGAGCAGCTCGGCATGGGCCGTCGGATCTTGAAGCGTGTCGCGCCGATTACCGGCGTGCGCCACGATCTCACCATCGACAACCACGATCGCCCCTACTGGGACATTACCGAGGCGGCCTGCAGCCTCTGCCTGCGCGATCGCGAGCTTCATAAAGCTGCGGTCCGAGGCGACCTCTTCTATCGCGTTCACCATCATTCGTTACGTTCTCAAAGAGCATGCATCGACCACGCGATGCGTCCCCCGGAAGGGAAAAGTGGTGCGCCGGAAGGGATTCGAACCCCTGACCCCCGGTTCCGTAGACCGGTGCTCTATCCAGCTGAGCTACCGGCGCCCACAAGCGGGCCGGACCGTAAGTCCGAGCCGCCGTTACTGTCAACACACGGTTGCGAGCAATC
>JBMYRH010000020.1:0-3335 GCA_049602155.1 Myxococcota bacterium
GACTCTCCGAGTTGCGCGGCGGTCGTCTTCGAATTGTTGTGTTCATAGGAGTCCTGGATCGGGGTCCCCTCGCATTGGCCCAGGACACAAATGTCATTGGTCGTGCAGACGCTCTCGTCATTGCATGGGCCGAGGTTCTGATTGGTCCACGCGATCTGACTGTTGGCCTCATCACACACCTGACAAGGGTTGCTGGGGTTGTAGGCGCCGTCGCTGATGCAATAACCATCCAGGGCACACCCACCGGGAGCGGGTGTGTGTGTACACCCCTCCCCTGGGACGCACTCGTCGAGCGTGCAGCCCAAGCTATCGACGCAGGTCGACTCATCGATGAGGTCATCGCAGTCGTCGTCAATCCCATTGCAGGACTCGGGGTACGCATCTCCCCCGAGCTCGCACGGCGTGCATGCACCGCAGTCAGCGATGCAAAGGTCACACGCCTCGGTGACCCCGCAGAGCCCATCACCGCACTCATCGCAGGGTGGATTGGCCTCACCAGGGCTGCCGAGATCTCCTTCCCCAAAGGGCTGAGTCGCCGCGCACCAGTTACCAGCGTCGTCATTACCCGATGCCGAGGGGGCGAACCCTCCGTGGAGCTGCAGTGACGCTCCCACCGGGTCGACGAAGGCGGTCTCGTCGAAGACAACCGAGTCGAGGATCGTCTCGCCCATCTGCAGGACGACTTCATCCGCGCCGTTATCCAGCATGAAGCCACTGAGCACATAGTCGGCCTCAAGCCCGACCCCCAAGTCGGCGGTCACGCCGAACACCACGTAGGCACCTGGCGCGACCAAGAGCCCCTCAGCGGGGTTGATCGTGTGCTCATCGGAGCCGAGGTCGCGGAGCACCATCCCGGTCATCTCGATCGGGGCGTCTGACGTGTTTGTGATCTCGATCCACTCGCCCATGGAGTCCGAGACCGCCTTCGGGTCCTTCATGATCTCAGTGATGACCAGCGCCCCCACGTCGGGGACACAGAAAGGGCAATCCTCTGGGCAGCCCTCACAGTCCTCATCGGCGCCACAGAGGCCGTCACCGCAGCCCTCGACAAGAACACCATCCTCTGGCTGTGTGCCATCGTTGAACACCACGTCCGAGGGCTCACCGACGTCCGGCTCGCCCCCCTCACCTGGTGCACTCCCCTCTCCTGCATCCTCCGCCTCTGCCGCAGCATCCGCGGTAGAGCTGGTGCTCACCGCATCAGACGTCAAGGCATCTGATGCGGTGTCTCCAGAGGGTGTCGAGACGTCGCCAGAGCACCCCCAGAAGAGCACCATAACGAGGGCGGGGAGCGCCCATCGCATCAATCATCACCCCACTCGAGGGTGTAAGGCTCGCAGACATCGGCGCTGCCGTTGCGGTACACCTCCACGTAGGTCGTGCCGCCGTCATCAGAGAGTGCAGCGATACCCGGGCAGTTTGCGCGGACCTTCACGACGGTGTCTCCATCATCTCCATCGTCGCAGCACGCCATCTCACCGGTGATGGTCGTACCGAGCGTGGAGCCATCTTTACACTCATACTCGGTGTCCTCCATGGCCACGTCCTCGTAGCAGACGAAGTGGACGCAGACGCGGTAGTTCGAGCCAGAAGGCTGCGTCAGCCGCACCTTGGATTCAAGGTCACCAAAGCCCGCTGTGTCTTCCGTCTTGTAGCTGAACCAATCGAGGGTCTCCGTGGAGTGGATCCCAGCCGTGAGGCTCCCGAATGGCCACGAGTCCGTGTCCTTCACTTCGTCCTTGTCGGGGATGTCCTGCATCAAGTCGTACGCCAGGCTCAAGCTGCCATTGAGCTCGTACGGGTCGGGGACCTCGATGAACTGCCCCGCACAGGACCCACCGGAGCACATGTCATTCTCGGTGCACTCATCACCGTCGTTGCACGTGCCGCCGTTGACGTTTGACCAACCACTGGTGGAGCTAAAGGGCTGGCAAGACTCGCAGTCGTTCCCAGGGTTCAGCGCCTCGTTCGGGTAGCACGTGCCATCGATCACACAGTAATCCTCGGCCAAGGGGTGCGTGCAGCCCGCGGCGCCTTCACAGATGTCCCCGGTGCAGCCGACGCCATCGTCACAGAGGGTCGCGCCCTCATCGGTATCACCGTCGCAGTCGTCATCGACGCCGTTGCAGATCTCATCGGTGGGGACGCAGTTATCGCAGGGGCCGCAGTCCGCCTCGCAGGTTGCGCAGTCCTCATCTGCATCGCAGGTCGCGTCACCACAGCTGCTCTCTGCCGCGCAGACCGTGTTGGGCGCCCCAGGGGTCCCATAATCCGTCTCTTCGCCGGCGATCGCGATGATCGACTCGACAGAGGCACCACACCAGTTCGCCCCATCATCATTGGCGGTGGCGTCCGTGATCCCCAGAGACAGGTTCATTGAGACGCCCTTGGCATCGGGGAAAGTCTCCCCGTTGTCGTAGGCCACCTCGTCGATGACCACACCGTCGTACCAGACCATGACCGAGTCACTGCCGTTGCCAAACGCGATGCCATCAAAGACGTAGTCAGGGGTCAGCAACCCATTGAGGCCAAGGTCACCGCTGGCGCCGAGGACCACGTAGCCGCCGGCGGCGATCGGCAGGGACAGGTCAATGACGTGTGTATCGGCGCCATTATCACTCAAGGTGAAGCCCATCAGATCAATCTCAGCGTCGGTAGTGTTCATCAACTCCACCCACTCGCCGACGCTGTCGTCCGCGATGGCCGGGTTGTTCATGATCTCCGTGATGATGATGTCGCCAGGTTGCACCCCAGTCGGCGTGGTGCAGGGGCTGCAGTCTGCCAAGCAGGTGTCGCAGTCCTCATCACCCTCACAGACACCGTCACCACACTCGGCGCAGGCACCGCAGTCCTCGGGGCAGGTGCTGCAGGTCTCGTCCACGTTACAGACGCCGTCGTCGCAACCTCCACAGGCCTCACAATCGGTGTACGCCCACTCGACGCAGATGTCGTCCCACTCATTGGTGCAGCACCACGAGTCAAGGGCGCACACACACTCAGCGATGACCGGATCCACACACCCTGGGGTGCCGTTCAGATCGTCACAGCAGTCGCCCTCGCAGGCGCCGCAATCCTCGGGGCAGCTCAAGCAGGTCTCGTCAATCCCACAGGCCGCGTCTCCACAGCCCCCTTCGCAGGTGCCACAGTCAGCAACGCAGGTCTCGCAGCTCTCGTCAGCGGCGCACTCACCGTCGCCGCATGAGAAGTCACACACCCCGTTGTCGAGCCCGGGCGTCCCGAGATCACCGGAGGCGAAGGCCTCGACGCTCGCACACCAGTTGGTGCCAATGTCATTGGCATCTGCGTCGATTGAGGCAGAGTCCAGGCGCATCGAT
>JBMYRH010000020.1:3345-85695 GCA_049602155.1 Myxococcota bacterium
CCGCTCGGATCGGGGAAGGTCGCGCCGTTATCGTAAGCGACCGCGTCGATGAGGCTCTCACCGCTCTTCAAGATGATCTCGTCGGACTTGTTGCTCAAGTTGATGTCCGCGCCGTACGCGTAGTCCGCTGCGACACCGACGCCAAGGTCTGCGCTCTGCCCAATCACCGCGCGTGCGCCAGGAGCGAGCACCAGCCCGCCCGCGACGTCGATCGTGTGAGCCTCCTCACCGCCATCGGAGATCGTCATGCCCGACAAATTGATGTTGGCCTCGGAGACGTTCATCACCTCGAACCACTCACCGACATCGTCGCTCACCACGTCTGGGTTCTGCATGATCTCCGTGATCACCAGATCGCCATAGTTAACCGCACAGACCCCGCAATCCTCGGGGCACCGCTCGCAGTCTTCATTGGCATCGCAGCCGCCGTCGCCGCACGAGGCCGTCGGGAGCGTGACGTCAGGCTCGGGCTGAGCGTCCGGCGTCGCGGTGGTGTCCTCCTCGACAGGCACCGTGACGTCAGGCTCGACTGGCGTGGTGGTGTCTCCGGGATCGGTGCCAATGGACGTCGTGTCCGAAGGGGTCACAGCCGTATCACTTGCGAAGATCGCATCACCGATGCTCCCCACATCCTCACCACCGACGGAGTCCACTCCATCACCACCGCAGGCCACAAGCGCTGCAGTTAGGCCGACAATCACGCACCATTGAATCTCACGTCGCATCACACACCTCGTTGGTCGTCCCCGCCGATGTTCTTTCACGCGGGCGGACTCTCATACACGTTCCGCGCGGTGCGTGCACGTTTGGAGTCGACACTAAGCGCTTGAAGGGCTCAGCTACGGAGCCGCGCGACGGAAGCAGTCAACGTATCGATATCACTTGAAGCGTGGGCCGCAGAGAGGGTCAACCTTAGCCGAGACGTCCCCTCCGGCACGGTCGGCGGTCGGATCGCGGTCGCGTGCAGACCAAGGTCCAAAAGTGAGCGACTCACCGACAGCGCCCGCTCGGGGCTCCCGACCACCCAGGCGATGATCGGGCTCTCACACGAGCGCTCCAGCGCGTCCCCGACCCGCGCCACGTGCCCCCAGAGCCGCTCACGGTGCTCAGGCTCCACCGCTGCGACCCGCAGCGCGGCGCGCGCTGCAGCCACGACCGGTAAAGGGAGCGCCGTCGAGTACACCTGGGCCCGACCGCGGTTCACACACCAATCACACCAGCTCTGCGAGGCCGCGATGAACCCCCCAAGCGCCCCAACGGCCTTGCTGAGGGTCCCGATATGGACGTCGACGTCAGCGCTGACGCCGAGGTGCTCGGCGACCCCAGCGCCCGTAGCCCCGTGGACGAGCGTCCCGTGGGCATCATCGACCACGAGCCACGCACCGTAGCGGTGCTTCACGTCAACCAAGCTCTGGAGCGGGGCCAGGTCGCCATCCATGCTGAACACCGAGTCGGTGACGATGACCCGACGCTCCATCGCACACCCCCGCAGCAATTCCTCCAAGTGAGCGACGTCGCCGTGACGATAGATGTGCACCTGGGCCCCGGACCGCGCAGCGAGTCGACATCCGTCCACGATAGAGGCGTGGTTCAAGGCATCCGAGAAGATCGCGACGTCCTCGCCAGCGAGCGCCTGGAGCACACACAAGTTGGCTGCGAACCCCGTCGGCGTCAGGACCGCAGCTTCGGTCCCCTTCAGGCGCGCCAGCTCCCCCTCTAAGGCAGCGTGAGCGTCCGTATAGCCGCAAATGAGCGCAGAGCCCCGCGGCCCCATCCCGTGGGCGAGCGCGGCCTCAGAGGCAGCCTTTCGGACCTCTGGGTGCGCGGAGAGACCCAAGTAGTCGTTCCCCGAGAAGAGCGTGACCGGCACACCGTCGACCCGGACATGAACGGCATCGACGGGCTCGACAGGCAGCCGCGTGCGCCGCAGTGACACGGCATCCAGGGACGCCAGCGCGGCATCCAGCCACCCTGCCCATCGCCCATCGCCGCTCATCGTGGAAGCCACTGAGTGACTGGCGCCATCACAGGGATCGCGTCACGCCAGGAGGCGACATGGGGGACCGTGACCACCTCCAAGAATGGACGGACGCGCTTGAGCGCCGCTGCATTGGCACCCGTCGAATTGTCCTGGCCGACCGTGTTGAGGACCACCCCGAGTGGTCTGACCCCGGCCGCCTCGAGGAGCTCGAGGGTCATCAGCGTGTGGTTCAGCGTACCGAGCTTGTCGAGGCCGACCACGATCGCCGTCGCCTGCCAAGTGCGTGCGAGATCGCGCAGGCTCTTGGTCCAAGTGAGGGGTGAGAGCAGCCCTCCCGCGCCCTCGACGAGGGTCACGTCACACGCGCGTGCATGGTCAGCGATGACCGCCCCCCATCGCGCTGGCTCAAGGCGCACCCCATCGCGATCCGCAGCCAGGGGCGGCGCGACCGGCGTTTGCAGGCGGGTCAACGCCTGCAGCGGAGCACGTTGACCCGTCGCCTCGGCCAACAACGCGCCATCCTCTATGCCGTCTAGCGCGACCCCAGACTCGACAGGCTTAATCGCCACGACCGAGCGACCTTGGGCCACGAGCGCGGCGCCGAGCGCCGCGGTCACCAGCGTCTTGCCGACCTCAGTGTCCGTGCCTGTGACGCAGACGACGCTCACGGCGCCCCTACGAGGCCCACCTCAATTCCATGCGCGACAGCGTCCACCAGCATGTCGAGCTCGGCGTCCGAGAGCGTCAACGGGGGCATCAGCACGATGACATCACCAAGTGGGCGCAAGAAGACGCCACGGTCACGGGCTCCACGGCAGACCGCCATCCCGCGGCGCTCTGCGGGGTCAAACGGGACGCCCGCCTCGACGTCCCTGAGGAGCTCGATGCCGGCTGAGAGTCCATACTGGCGAATGTCCGCGACATGAGGGAGCCCCCGAAGGCGCTCCAACCGCTGCGTCAAAGCCTCGACACGGGCAGGGAGGCCATCCACCAGCGCCTCTCGCTCGAAGATATCGAGGGTCGCCAGCGCGGCGGCGCACCCCAGCGCGTTCCCCGTGTAGGTGTGGCCATGAAAGAACGTCCGCCCCGCCTCAGGGGGCCCGAGGAATGCCTCGAAGATGCGCTCGGTGGCCAAGGTCGCGGCGAGGGGCAAGTAGCCCCCAGTCAGTCCCTTCGCGAGGCACAGGAGATCAGGGACGGCGCCCTCGGCCTCGCTGGCGAACATCGCGCCGCTACGGCCCATGCCCATCGCGACTTCGTCCAAGATGAGCAGCGTCCCTGCGCGGTCCGCGAGCTCTCGCACCCGCCTCACGTAGCCCGGAGGCTGAGTCAGCATGCCGGCCGCGCCCTGCATGCCGGGCTCGAGCACAATGGCAGCGACCTCGTCACCGCACCGCGCGAGGGTCGCCTCGAGGTCGCGCGACGCCAACTCAAGCCATCGGGCGTCATCACCCTCGGACTCGACGCGCCATGCATAAGGCGAACGGCAGCGCTCAGCCTCAAAGAGCATGGGGCCGAAGCGCGCATGGAAGAGGTCCATCCCGCCGACCGACACCGAGCCGATGGTGTCCCCATGGTAGGCCTCACCAAACGAGAGGAAGCGCGTCCGCTGGGACTCTGCGCCGTCATCGTGTTGAGACCAGAATTGGAGCGCCATCTTGATGGCGACCTCGACCGCGGTCGAGCCGCTGTCGGAGTAAAAGACGCGCGTCAGTGGTCCGGGTGCCAGCTCAGCCAGGCGCTTCGCGAGGACCACACCGGGGACCGACGCGTTGCCCAAGAAGGTCGCGTGAGCGACCCGGTCGAGCTGCTCTTTTACAGCAGCGTCGAGCTCCGCTCGGCGGTGCCCTAAGATGTTGCACCAGAGCGAACCGACGCCATCGAGGTAGCGGCTGCCGTCGACATCGATCAGCGCGTGCCCCTCCGCAGCGGCGATCATCAAGGGCGCCTCAGAGCGATAGACCGAGTGAGGCGTGAACGGATGCCAAACGTGCGCGTCATCCCACGCTTCGAGGGTCGCGCGGTCAAACGTCGTCACGGCCTCAGGCTCCCCGCGTCACGAAGACAGGGGCGGCGTCATCGACGGGGGCGTGTGCGCCCACCACGACCGCCTCGAAGCCTGCTTCGGCCAGCATACGGGCGTCGGCCGACTCGCCCTGCCCTGCGGTCGTCAGGTAGCCGTTGGCGAAGAGTGAGTTGGCGGCGTAGAGCGCGAAGGGCTGCATCGTACCCAAGACGACCTCACGGCCACCTGCGATGCGGACATCGCGATCAGGGTGCACGAGGCGGAACATGCAGAGCGCCTTCAAGGCGTCGACTGCCCGAATCTGCTCGGTGTCACCGAGGGGCGTCCCGGGGCGTGGGTTCAAGAGGTTGACCGGCACAGACTCCACGTCGAGTTCACGGAGCGCGAGCGCGAGATCAACGCGATCTTCGAGCGCCTCGCCCATCCCAATGATGCCGCCGGCGCAGGCCTGCATCCCGGCTGCCTTCGCGGTCCGCAGGGTGTCGGCGCGATCCCCCCATGTGTGGGTCGAGACCAGCTCGCTGTAGTAGCGCTCTGAGGTCTCAAGGTTGTGATTGTAGCGATCAACCCCAGCGTCGACGAGGCGCTCGGCGCCAGCGCCATCCAGCACCCCGAGGGACGTGCAGATGCTGATGGGGAGCTCGGCCTTGATGCGCTTGACGGCCTCGCAGATGGTGTCCAGATCGCGCTTTGATGGCCCACGCGTCGCGGTCACCATGCAGTAGGTCGATGCCCCCGAGGCATACGCGGCGTGCGCTGCGGCGACCAGCTCGTCGGCGGTCTCGGTCTTGTACCGCTCGACGTCAGTCGTGTAGCGCACGCTCTGGCTGCAGAACGAGCAGTCCTCTGGACATGCGCCGCTCTTCGCGTTCTCCAGGACGTGGACATGGACACGGCGACCATGATGCGCGCGGCGGACCTCAAAGGTCGCGTCCAAGAGCGCCAGGAGCTCATCGTCCGGGCAATGGAGCACGCTCAGGGCCTCATCGCGACTCAGCGCGTGACCCTCCAAGACCTGCCCAGCTAGATCCCTCCAACTCATGCAAGCGTCCTAACGCGCCCGATGATGGGTGTAAAGGACGGACGTCCTAAGTGGCCCCGAGTGTGCAACTCAGCCGCGTGCGCACAGCTCCTCACTCAACATCCAGAGGCGCTTGGCCGTCTCCGGGTCACGGGCGCCGCGTGTGACGAGGCCGCGCCCTTTACCGCTGAAGTAGGCCCCGGACACCTCGGCGACCGCCGGGCTCGTCGCCAGGTAGATGCTCCCTCGTGCCCCCCACGACGCGCTCATGATGAAGGGGGAGATCACGGTCATCAGGCCGTTCATGATGCCGGGCTCATCTTTGCCGAAGCCGGAGCGAATCAGACCTGGGTGTACGCAATTTGCGGTTGTCCCAGTCCCCTCGAGTCGGCGCGCGAGCTCCACCGTGAAGAGGATGTTCAAGAGCTTGCTCGTCCCGTAGACGCGCTGACCGATGAACGCCCGGCCCTCGAACTGAAGATCGTCCAAGTTCAGGCTCCCGTACCAGTGCGCCGCAGAGGTCACGCTCACCACCCGGCTCGCCTCGGTGGCCGTGAGCAGCGGCAAGAGCTCTTGGGTCAGCAGGAAGTAGCCGATGTGGTTGATCGCGAAGGTCATCTCCAGCCCCTGCGGGCTAGTCATCCGCTTGGGCAGGTAGACCCCGGCGTTGTTCAGCAAGACGTCCAGGCGGTCGTAGGTCTGACGAAACGCCTCGGCTGCGGACCGGATCTGAGCCATATCCGAGAAGTCGCAGAGGATCAGCTCGACGTCTCCCCCGGTCTCCTCGACGATCTGACGCCGCGCTGCATCACCCCGCTCAGGGCTGCGGCACATCATGACCACCCGCGCGCCGCGCCGCGCGAATTCGGTCGCGCTGACCAGGCCGATACCCGAGTTCGCGCCGGTGACGATGAAGACCTTGCCGCTGAGATCGCCGCTCATGCCCACTCCAAGGCGCCAGATACGGTGGCGATGGTACTCGACCGCTCGGGCGTGGTCCATGACCTCGGCGAGCCCCAAGTCATGGTCAGGCTTCCCTCTGACTCGGTGGCGCTGTACAACGACAGAGACGTGTCGAACCACTCCCCGGCCGGCTGGCGCCTCATCCTCTGCGCCCTGATCATGCTCCTCGCGCCGAGCGCGCGCGCCGAGGACACGCCCAAGCACGCCTACCAGGGCGCCTATTGGGCCCTTCAAGCCCACACGGGCCTGATCATGCCCAAGTCCCTCACCGAGGGTGCGCAGCCGGGCGTGAGCTATGGCGTCTCAGCGCGCTTCGCGCTCTTCGCGTCCCTGCTCGATTTACAATTCAAAGTCGGCGGCGGTCACTACAGCCTCGGCGAGCCCGACGGCCGCTCGACACAGGTCGACCGGCTCAGCATCGGGATCGAGAACCACGCCCACCCGTTCACTGTGCTGATCATCCAGAAGCGCCCCCTGCAGCAGTGGCTCGCGGGCCTCTACCTCTCGACGGGGCTCGACTTGGACCTGGCGCACCGCCGCTCGGACAGTGAGTGGTTCGTTTATCCCGGCTTCAAGATGGGCCTCGGCTCGGAGATCCCGCTCACCGACCCCGACGTCGGGTGGTCCGTCTGGCTCGGCCTGAACTACCACATCAAGCTGACCATCGGTGACGTCCCAGAGCTCGGCGACATGGACGAGCACCTCGTCGAGTTCACGATCGGCTACCGCAACAACGACATCTTCTTCACGCGGGCGCCGCGCCTCGACGCCTTTGATTACAAGAACGCCCCCAGCGACGATCCCTAGCGCCTCAACGCCCCTTCCACTCAGGCTTTGACTTGGTCAGGAACGCGCGGATACCGACGGCCGCGTCTTCGAGCATCGTGTTCAGTGTCAGCTGAGAGCGTAGGAAGTCGATGGCGTCGTCGAACTCCATATCCATCGTCCGATAGACGGCGTCTCGCCCGAGCTTCAGCACTGCAGGAGAGAACGAGCCCACGCGACCCGCTAGGGCCGCGACCGCTGCGTCGAGCTCTTCGGCGGGGGCGACGCGGTTCACGAGGCCCACCCGGTGGGCCTCGGCAGCGTCCATACGCTCCCCGGTCAGGATCATCTCCATCGCGCGCTTGCGCCCCACGTTCCTGAAGATGAGCGTCATGATCATCATCGGGAAGAGCCCAACCTTGATCTCAGGGGTCCCAAAGGTCGCGTCTTCGCTGACCACTGCCATGTCGCAAGCGAGCATCAGCCCGAGGCCGCCGCCCAAGCACGTCCCTTGGACACGGGCGATGGTCGGCTTGCCCAGCTCAAAGAGGGCATGAAAGAGGTCCGCGAAGGCCTTCCTCCCCTCGTGCAGCGCAGCGACGCCGCTCGCGACAGCTTGACCGCCGAGATCGCCGCCCGCGCAGAATGCCTTATCGCCCGCCCCCGTGAGCACGACGACGCGCACCTCCGGGTCGGACTTCACCTCAGACAGCGCTACTAAGAGCGCATCGAGGAGCTGAGGGCTGAGGGCGTTTCGCCGCTCGGGCCGATTGAGGGTCAGGGTCGCGACGCCGTCGACGGTCTCTCGAAGTACCAAGTCGCTCATGCCTATGATCCTGCCTTGGGGTCGAGGACGCTCTGGCCCACCTCGGTAGCCGCTTGAAGCGCCTCGCTGAGGTCCTGAGCGCTGTCGTGTCCTTTGCGCACCATCGCTAACGCCTCGGAGGGCGAGGCGATCTCACGGCCCGCCTCGCGCGCGACCGTGGCCAGCGCCTCGATGAGCTGACCGTTGCTCGTCGCCCGATCACCGTTGGGCAGGTAGAAGGTGTCCTCGAGGCCCGTCCGCAAATGACCGCCGAGCTCCGCGGAGGTCCGGTGCACGGGCCAGACGTTGTCGCGGCCGATGAGGATCGTCTGCCACATCGCCCCCTCGGGCATCTCGTCGACCAAGAGCGGGAGCCACTTCGAGTTCACGGGCATGCCGCTCGCGACACCCATGACCAAGGAGATGTGGACAGGGTCGCGGAGCATCCCGACTTGGCGGAAGAGGCCTACAGACCGGACGATGCCCGTATCAAAGCACTCGCACTCGGGGATGATGTCGAGTTCGTCCATCTTCTTGATGAAGCGCGCGATCTTCTGGACTGGGTTATCGAAGAGCAACGGAGGCCACGCCCATTGACCACTGCGACGGGCCTTCAGGTAGTTGAGGCTGCCTGCATTGAGCGCCGCCATCTCTGGCTTCACGCGCTCGAGGCATGCGATGGGCCCTGAGATGTCGTCGCCCAAGACCCCGGTCGACAGATTCAGGATGATGCCTGGGCACGCCTCGCGGATCGCGTCGCAGATGTCCCCCGCCACATCGGCCTCCCAGCTCGGGAAGCGCCCTTGGCCGGGCTCTTGTTTTCGGAAATGGACATGCACAATCGAGGCGCCAGCGTCGAACGCGCGGCGGGCCTCGGCGGCCATCTCTTCAGGGGTGACGGGGACGGGGTGCTGTGCCGGGTCGGTCAGCACGCCGGTGAGGGCGCAGGTGATGATCGTCTTCATGTGCAGACCATACCGAATCCCCGCCGGCCTCGCCATGCCCGATGACAGACGGGCAACACCCAGACTACGTTGACCTTGTGCTCGAACGCGTGCTAGCCAATGAGGCCCCACGGTCGCCGCAGCGCGAGCGACAACGGCGACGCCGAAAGGGAGCGGAAACGACGCGATGAGTGAGCGCGGAATCGAGGTCAAGGTCGGCGTCCTGGTCATCACCTGCATGGCCTTGTTAGGGGCGTTCATCGTGCTGTTGGGTGACTACTCAACAACCGAGCGTGGCGATCTCTTTATCGACGTCCCGACGAGCGCGAACCTGAAGCCAGGGGCGCCGGTGAAGATCGCAGGCGTGCTCTCGGGCAAGGTCGCCGCGGTCGAGTACCGAGGCGGTGAGATCGACGAAAAGGTCGGCCGACGTGTCTTTGTCCGGGTCCACCTGAAGGTCGACGGTCCGAAGATCCTCACACTGCACACCGACGCGATCTTCTACATCACGACCCAGGGCGTCCTCGGCGAGAAGTACGTCGAGATCGACCCGGGCAGCCTGGATAAACCCAGCCTCAACTCTGGGGACATCCTTGAGGGTGACCCACCGCTCAGGCTGGAGATCATGGCGCACAACGCCAACCGCCTCCTGAGCTCGCTGGCGCGGATCGTGCGGGACAATGAGGACACCCTGGACGAGATCCTCACCGAGACCGCGGCGCTCGTGAAGACCGCGCGGAGCGCCACAGAGCGCGTCGACAACCTGCTGGCCAACAACGAGGCCAAGGTCGGCGAAGTGCTCGACGAGCTGCTCAAGCTTGAGCGCGACGCCTCGACGCTCATCGCAAGCGCTCAAACAGCCCTCGGTGACGGCAAAGACGTCAACCGGACGGTCACCGAGGTCCAGAAGCTCGCCCGCGAGGTGCGCACCCAAATCGGCCCGGTCATCGCTGACGTCCGAAGCACGCTCAAGCGCTATCGCGACCTCGCAGACAGCGGGGTGGAGACCATCGATGACACGAAAGGTAAGCTCGAGAACCTCTTGACCCAGGGCGAGACCGCGGTCGGCGAGGTCGCGACCCTGGTGAGCGACACGCGCAAGGGCAAGACTAGCCTGGGCGCGCTGCTCAACGACACCGAGATCTACGACGACGTCCGAGAGATGCTCAAGGACCTCAAGCGCCACCCCTGGAAGTTCTTGTGGAAAGAGTAGGCCGGGCGCTCAGCGTCTAGACGATCATCGGCCCCTCCGGGAGCCCATTGACGTACTGATGGACGATGGGGTTGTCCGACGCCTTGAACTCTTCGGGGGTGCCGTCGAGCAAGATCGTCCCTTGGTAGATCATCGCGATGCGGTCGGCGACGCTGAAGATGCTGCGCAGATCGTGGCTCACCACGATGCTCGTGACACCAGCCTCGCTGCGCAGAGAGCGGATGAGATCGTCGACCTGGCTGGCCGCCAACGGGTCGAGCCCCGTCGTGGGCTCATCGAAGATGACGTAGCGGGGCTTCATGGTCAGCGCACGGGCGATGGCGACGCGCTTGCGCAGCCCGTCACCGATGTCCCCAGGGAAGCGGTCCGCTTGCTTGTCCATGTGGACGAGCTCCAGCTTAGCCATCGCCTGTGTGCGGGCCTCCTCACGGCTCAGCCCGAAGTGCTTCCGCAGCGGCAACGCGACGTTGTCGACCAGGGACATGGAGTCGAAGAGCGTCGAGTGCTGAAAGACCATCGCGCACTTCTCACGCACCCGATAGAAGCCCTGCTCGGTCAGGTGGGTGATGTCCTCGCCGTCGAGCAAGATCTTCCCGGCGTCAGGCTTGAGCAGCCCAACCAGGTGCTTGACGAGCACCGACTTGCCGGCCCCCGAGGCGCCCACGATGTAGAGGACCTTGCCGGTGTCGACGGAGATGCTGACGCCCTTGAGGATCACCTTGGGGCCAAACGACTTCTTGATGTCGATGAACTCGATCATGGGAAAAAGACGTACCCCATGCCCGAGAGGATAAAGTCGAGGACGATGACCGCGAAGCTCGTGTTCACGACCGCCGAGGTGGTCGCCCAGCCCACGCCCTCTGACCCGCCCTTCGCGGCGAGCCCCGCCTGACCTGCGATGATGGGGATGGCCACACCGTAAGAGAAGGCCTTCGCGATGCCCACGATGACGTCGTCGGTCGTCGCGAGCTGCAGGTTCAAGAAGGTACGGTAGTTCACGCCGAAGGCGAGGTCGGCGCAGATCATCCCGCAAAAATAGGCGATCGCTGCGCCGTACACGGTCAGCATGACCATCATCACCGCGCAGGCGATCGTCCGCGGGACGATGAGGTACTCAATGGGGTCCGCGTTGCACATGCGCAGCGCATCCACCTGCTCCGTGACGGTCATCGAGCCGAGCTCGGCCGCGATGCCGCTGCCGACGCGCGTGGCGATCATCAACCCGGTGATGGTCGGCGCGAACTCACGGAGCAGCATCGAGAGGAAGGCGGCCCCGAGCATCGTGAAGTCCGGGACGATTTGCTGAATCTGAAGCGCGGCTTGATAGACCGAGATGAGCCCGAGGAAGCCCAGGGTCACCGTGATGAACCCAATGGAACCGTTCCCGATGACGTGCCCCTGCTGGATCACGCTCCGCCATGGGATGCGCCCACGCAGGATGAGTCGAAAGGTGTGCCAAGTGGTCCCCAAGAGCTCACGTGCCCCACGACCGACCCAGACGAGGGGGCGACCGATGGCAGCGAAGAGGTTGTCGAGGAGCGCAGTCATGAGAGGTTCACAGGGAGTAGAGGTAACCGACGAAGTAATCGAGGATGAAGATCCCGGCAGCGCTCGCCACCACCGAGTCGTTGACGGCCCGGCCGACTCCGACCGCGCCGCCGCGCACGTTCATCCCGTAGTGACACGAGATGCACGAGATAGAGATGCCAAAGCAGGTCGACTTCACGATCCCCATCATGAACTCGTCGAGCAGATGGCTCTCAAGGAGGTTGGCGATGAGGACCCGCCAGTCCAAGCCGATGAGCAGCTCGCTGGTCAACGCGGCGCCAGCGATGGCGAATAGGTTACCCAAGACCATGAGCAACGTGAGCATCACCATCATGGCGACAAAGCGAGGCACGACCAGATAGCCATGGGGATCGATGGCGAGGGCTCGGAGCGCGTCCACTTGCTCGGTGACCATCATCGTGCCGAGCTCCGCGGTGTTGTTGGCGCCGACCCGACCCGAGAACATCAGGCCGATCAGGATGGGGCCGATCTCGGCGAAGACAGAGAAACCAACGCCGTAGCCGATGAGGCCTGTCGCCCCGGTCTTCTTCACGTAGAAGGCACTCTGGATCACCATAATCGCCCCGACGAAGATCGCCGTGACGACCACGATGGGATAGCTCTTCACCCCGACCCGGTAGAGGTTCCGCCAGGTCTCATCTCGATCAAAACGCGGCGGAGCCAAGGACCGCAAACAGCGACCAAAGATCAGCAGCATCCCCCCGAGCGTCTCCATGACTGCGAGCGTCTTGGAGCCAAGGGTCTCAAGGACCAGGGTCGCAGCGCGTGTCATCGCGATCATGCGTAGCCAACCTCCTTCTTCGCGGCGCCGAAGAAGAAGTCCTGCACGATGGAGGGTGCTTGCGCCATCTCGGACTCAGGCCCATCGAAACGCACGAGCCCCTCATAGACCATAACGTAGCGCTGACAGACGCGGCGCATGCGGTCGATATCGTGGCTCACGACCACAGAGGCACAGGGCTCACCGCCACGGGAGCCCACACGATGAACGGACTGCAGCAGCTCGAAGATCTTCGAGCTAGTCACCGGATCCAACCCCGCAGTCGGATCATCGTAGAGGACGATGCGCGGGTGCGCGACCGTCGCCCTCGCCAGCCCGACGCGCTTCTTCATGCCCCCGGAGAGCTCTCTTGGATAGAGCGGCAGCGCGTGCCCCAAGTTGACCTCTTCAAGGCGCTTGCGGACAGCCGCCATGACCGTCGCTTCGTCGTCATTGGCGAGCTGACGCAACGGGAAGGCGACGTTATCGGCCACCGTCATGAAGTCGAAGAGCGCGTAGTTTTGAAAGAGGTAACCGTAGTTCGCACGCACCTCGGAGAGCTCAAGGGCGCTCAGGGTCGCGAGGTCACGCCCGTCGACGCACACCCGCCCCTCGTCGGGGGTGAGCAGCCCCGCGAGGAGGCGCATCAGGACGCTCTTGCCGTGACCACCGGGCCCAATGATCCCGAGGATCTCCCCAGGGCGCACGACGAGGTCGACCTCCCGGAGTATCCAGGCGTCCTCAAAGCGCTTGCCCACGCCCTCACAGACGATGACCGGTGCGTCGCTCACCAGCTGCCCTCCTCGAACACTTTCGGCTCGCAAAGCGCACTGTGAGGGTCGGAGCGCGCGGCGTCGAGCCGCGCGATGTATTTCGAGTCAGGATAGATCTCGGCGATGGTCGCGAACGCAGACTCTGCGGCCTCTGGCTTGCCAGCGCGCAGCAAGGCACAGCCCTGCCAAAAGCGGGCATCGTCGCGCCACCGGCTGTAGGGGAAGGTTGAGACAAACCAAGCATAGGTGTCCGCGGCGACCTCGGGGGCGTCCAGGTCCATCATGTGAATCCGCGCAATCCGGAGCTGCCCCACCCAGTGATAGGTCGTGTCGTAGTGGCCGACAAAGAAGGGCTCCTCACGCGTGTGGAGGATGCGCCCTAGCGCTCGAATCTCTTCCTGAAAGCGCCCCTGCCGATGGTAGAGCCTGGACAGGAGCCAGACCGCGTCATCCCAATGACCAGAGACGTAGTGTCGAGACTCCAAGCGGCCGATCAGGCCCTCGACCTGACGCGCCAGCGCCTCGGAGCCGGAGACGCGCCACCAGCGATAGAGGATCTCGACGCCGCAGTAGACCAGATCATCACCGATGGCCGTCCCGGCGAGGGTCGGATAGACCCGCGTGAGCCAGTTGAGCGTGTCCCGCTCAGTCGGCCCTCCGTCTCGCTCTGCGAAGTACCTCAAGAGCTGAATACTGCGCATCGCCGCAGGCTGGGCGGGGTAGGTCTCCACCAAGCGACGAAAGATCGCCGTCGCCGACTCCTTGCGCCCCGCAGCGGCGGCCATGCGGCCCATTTCGTAGCGCGCGCGCGAGCGGTCCATGCGTCGCATCGCGTCATCACCGAGCACCTCGAAGAGCGCAAAGGCCTCTGCGTGCCGCCCTTGAGCCCGCAGCGCACGAGCCTGACCAAAGCGCGCCGCGTCAACGTCGTAGCGCGTGGGTGCCTCCTCTGCCAGCCGCGCAAAGTCCTCGATAGCCTGAGGTTCGCCTTGAAGACCTGCGCGTTCGGCAGCCAACCATTGGTTTGCCCAGCGCGTGACCAGCGGGTCCGCGGCGCACGCGGTGAAGCTGCCCATGACCACTGCGAGGATGATTAGCGCGCGCATCGACGCCCCTCAATCCCGTCCGACGAGCGCGATTATCGCCTCGTGGATCAGGCCATTGGTGGCGATGAATGAGCCCCCGTCGATGGTCATCGGTCGGCCGCCAAAGGCTGTCACTTGCCCCCCCGCCTCTTGGACCAAGACGACGCCAGCGGCGACATCCCACGGGTTCAAAGCGTCCTCCCAAAACCCGTCGTAGAGGCCCTGCGCCACGTCCACCAGGTCCAGCGCTGCTGAGCCCATCCGTCGGAGGCCCCTCCCCTGCTCCAGCGCGCGCTTGACCGGCGCCAAGAGTTCATCGGCCCGTTGAGCGCGGTCATAGCCAAAGCCGGTGGCCAACAGGCAATCCGAGAGCACACGCCGGGAGGTGACCTCCAACCGTCGTTCACCACACCAGGCGCCCTCGCCTCGGACAGCATGATAGGTCTCGTGGCGGCATATGTGGCGGACAACCCCTGCATAGGGTGCCCCCTCAAAGAGCAGCCCTATCGAGACCGCAAAGTGGGGCACTCGGTGTACAAAATTCGTGGTGCCGTCCAGGGGATCGACGACCCAGGACCACCGCGCTTCCTCAGCCCCAGAGAGGCCGCCCTCTTCGCCTAAAAAACCGTCTTCGGGGAACGCTTCCGCCACGGCGTCTGCGATCAGGGCCTCGGCCGCCTTGTCTGCCTCCGTGACCAGATCGACTGCCCCCTTTCGCTCGATATGCTCAAGCCGACCGAAGTAGCTAAGCAACAGGTCACCGGCGGCCAGAGCGAGCTTCCTCGCAAGGGCGATCCGTTCGTGACACTCGGAGGCAAGGTTGACCACGGCCGCAGGCTATCCCCGCGTCGGCTAGAGCGTCAACGGGGTTAGCGGCTGTGAGCTCATGGGTCGGGCAACTCATCGACAGGAGGCGGCTCATTGATCGCCCCTAGGCTGAGGCCTCCTGCGTAGGCGTAGCTCAGGCGACAGTCGTAGCCGTGGACCTCAATACCGACCCCGACGAGCGGGCTCTCCACATGGTGAGCCCCATCCGCGACGAGGAACCGCGCAAACCAAAGGTCCGAGCTGCCCGCGAGGACCGTCGGAGCGGGCAATGGCAAGCCGTCCACGAGGACCGTGTCCCAGGCCCACTCGGGCACGATGATAGTCAACACGTCCCATGCGTAGGTGTAAGGCGTCAGGAACACGTAGTTGTTTCGGTACTGGGCCGAGGGGGTGACGAAGCTCACGGCAGGGTCACCCATATTGTCCGCGGTCAGTGTGCCGCTCGCCCCGCAGTTCGAGGTGCCCTCATACCACCCGGGCCACTCGACCGGATCAGGGGTGCCCGTCGAGACCTTGGCGCTCACCATCCCGTGGGCGACGAGGATCGCATCCGAGCCCTCGACGACGAAGCTGCCCGCGCTCTGGAACTCGGCAAACTCCCCTTCGTCCAGGCTGTACTGGGCCTCAAAGTCGCCGGTGATGTTGACCGTGGTGCCGTTCTTGTCGGCCATGACGCGATATACGTCGGACTCGTTGGTGATGGGCCGGAACTTCACGACCGCGACCTCGGTGCCCCAAGCGGTGCGTGGAGGCAGCTGCTCTTCCAAGTAGTCATTGTAGCCGACCACGTTGGGGCCCGGCAGGTTCGTTCCAGGGCTCCCGACGATCACCGCGACATCTTTGTTCCCGGTGAAGATCCCCATGCCCGACATGTCGACCGAGGAGGACGCCCAGATCCGCGCACTCTCTCCGGCGTTCAGCGGAATCAGGTGCACATCGCTCGGCCCCAGCGCGGGGATCCCTCCGCCCGCTTTCGTCTGGTTGTTCATCACCTCCGGCATCCGCACACGGGCGACGACGCCATCATCGAGGGCGATGATCGTCACCCAAGTCGCCCCCGTCCCCTTGTGATTGAGCAGCAGGTAGTTGTTACCCCATGCGTGTCGGGGCAAGAGCAGCGCCGCGTCTGCGGTCGCGCTCTGAGACGATGAATAAGGCTGAAACTGGTAGGCGACGATGGGTCGAGTCGCCTCGAGGCGGAACACCTTCGAGGTCACCCCCGTCTCCTGCTCTTGTTCCCACAGGGCGTTGGTCGGACCGTCGAGCTCGAAGATGTGGAGGTCGCCACCCTCGATGACCACGCTGTCGACCACCTCACCATCAGGGTAGTAGAGGGTCACGTCAGTCGGCGTGTCATTGGCGTTTGCGGCGATGACTGCCCAGGGCAGCGGCCCCTTGAAGACGTTGCTGGTGTCGTTGCCGACGATGGGCGCAAAGAGGCAGCCTGCGCTCGTCAGCGCCGCAGCAGCGCCCTCGCAGGTGGTCTCGTCGATGACCGTGGGGACGTCATCACAGTCCTCATCAGTCAAGCTGTCACAGTCGTTATCGATGCCATCCCCGCAGAACTCTTCAGCGTCCGGGTTGATCCCCTCCTCGCTGTCATTGCAGTCCTCTGGGACGCAGAACCCATCGTCATCAAAGTCAGCGCAGACGACCGGGCCCGAGTCCACCTCGGCGTCCTCCTCCATCACATCCGACGCCGAATCCACCTCGAGCATCGCGTCTGCTGCAGCCGCATCATCCTCGGCCGAGGCGTCCTCATCACCGGTGTCGCCCTCAGGGCTCGCGTCGCCTTCGTCATCCGTGTCTTTATCATCCGTATCTTCGTCGACGGTTACGTCGTCACTCTCATCGCTGTCTTCGTCGTCGGTGACCGCGTCTTGAGCGCCTGCGTCGTCACCTGCTGTGCCATCCACGGCGTCGCCGGCCGCGTCAGCCCCTCCGCCCCCTTCAACGTCACCGGGTGAGCCCGTCGTGTCCGACTCGGGCGCCCCATCGAGGTCGCCCGCCTCCTCATCGACGTCCAAAGACGCGCCGCCCACATCATCCCCTGGCGCGCTGACGTCGCTCGCGGCCGCGACGGCGTCCTGAACGGAGAGAGTATCGGTGGCGCTCGCACCTACATCAGCGCCCTCGCCCGCTTGCTGTCCGGTCCCCTCGGCGCTCGAGCACGCCACCAAGAGTGAGGCCGTCAGCATGAACCACCACGCAACCGGTCCTTGTGAACGCATCTCTATCTCCATCATCGTCAGCAGGGCTGGGCGGAGTGTAGTCGTTCATGCCCCCCAAATCGTGACATTTTTTTTATGGCGTTGGATGAAAATGAAACTTGGCGCGTCTATCTGGGGCAACAGGCGCAACCACGCCCCACAGGGAGGGTGACCATGCCGCGCATCTTCACCATTATCGCGACCTTCGCGATGCTCGTGCTTCCTCCACCGACCCACTGGTCTCCCCCCGCCGCCCCACGTCACGCTGCGGCGCTGCAGGTCGCCGACGCGACCGCGGACATCGGGACGGCTGTGCGCCCTCGGGTGCGACGCGACCGAGTCACGCGAGAGATCCGTCAACAGCGACGCGCACGGCACGCACGTCGTAAGTAGCGCCGACCCTATGAAGCCGGTCACGCCCTCGCACGAAACTTGGTATGATGAGATCGATGGGCTCGCATTACTCACGCCTCGAAGTGCTAGGACGACGCTTAAACAGCATCGTCGATGAAGAACGTGCCGACGCCGCAAAGGGCTTGGGCCGCGAGGACGCCGCCGAGGTCATCGCGCTGGTGCGCCGAACCCTAGAGACCTCGGACTACTTGAGCATCAAGCGGGACGCTATCAGCGCCATCGCGTACACGCGAGCGGACCTGGCCCTAGACGCCCTCCTTGAGCTCTCCGTCGACCCTGCTCTCGAGCCGGAGCTCCGAGCGCAAGCCACCGAAGGGCTGGGCTATGTGATCCAGTTCAAGAGCCGTGGACATCCCCGCTATGGGGAGATCGCGGATGCCCTTGTGGACCGCCTGGCTGACCCCTCGGCGCTCGTCCGCGTCTGGGCCATTCAAGCCATCGGGGTCGCCTTCGTGAAGCGCGCGCGCTCAGCGCTCATCACGCTCGCCCTTAACGACAAGAGCGTCGTCGATGACAAGTGCTGGGGCACTGTGCGAGACGAGGCCCGCGCGGCGCTCTTCGCCCTCGAGCACCGGAAGGACTTGATGTGGCCGCTCTTGCAACGCGGAGACATGGACGCCATCGGAGAGATCCGGCGGCTCGTCTTGGGGTACCTAAAGACCAAGGCCCCCAACACCCTCTCCCCCGGCCGCCCGGCGCCCGACGCGGAGGACGAGGTCACTGTGGATCCGGACGAGCAAGATGGCGAGACGCAAATGCTGCGAGAAGCCCTGGTCCGACAAGATCGCATGCCCATCTACGACGGGAAAGAGGGGCGCTTCTCCATCACCCCAGACGCCGTCATCTACTTCACGCCGAAAGAGGGTGGCACTGACCGCGAGCGACGACCTCGGTGGCTGATCGTGGCGATCAAGGCGGCCTCCAGCGAGTACCCGGAGCTCAAAGCTCTGCTGCCACCTCCCCCAGAGGAAGCGCGTCAATGTGAGATGTGCAAGGGTAAAGGCAAGGTGCTCTGGCCGTGGCGACGCGTTGGCCCCTTCTGTGACGGCTGTTGGGGGCTCGGCTGGACCAGCCTCCCCTTCGTCTCCAAGGCGGACATCGGTCAGACGCCAGATGAGGAGATGCCAACGGCCTCCGAGCCAGAGGAGCGTTGACCGCGCCCCTGCGTCAGGTAACCATGCCGCCCATGCGCGCCTTACTAAGCTTCGCCGTCCTCTGCCTGATCGTCACCGCTGGAGCCTGTGCGCCGGTAGCGACCCTCCAGCCTGCGACCTTCCTCGATGTCACCGCCGTCAAGAGCCAAGCGAGCGACTGGCGCGGTCCACGGGAAGGGACCACCTACCTGCAGCGCCGTTACGAGCTCAAGGTTGGCCTCTCGACGCAACCCAGCGACGCGACCAGCCGCCTTCGCGCTCACGTCGTCAGGGTCAACTGGGATGCAGCGTCACCTGCCACCGTACCGATCGTCGCACCCAGCGGCGCACGTTTGCTCTCGGTGAACGCTCGCATCATCGGCGCCGAGAGCGTGCGCCCCGTGACAGCCAACCGGGAGGGCCCCGAGTCGGAGGGGGCGATCCCGGATCCTGAGCAGTCGTTGTGGTCACTCACGTTCCCTCCGGTGCCCACCGGCGAAGCACTGGAGGTGATCGCAGACTTCGAGATCCCAGGCACCTTAGCGACGGATGCGCGCTGGCTAGGCGCCGCAGACGGCCCCACGGCACAGCTGCTGATTCGCTATGATGTGCCCAAGGGGGCGAAGGCGACGATGCAAGTGCGAGGCGCGAGCGCGCGCCCCGTGCTGACCCGCCAAGACGGCAAACAGGTCTTCGCGGTCTTTATGAGCGACGTCCCCCCGCGAGGGGCCAGCAAGGCCCATGTGCGCTACGTCACGATGTCGGCCTCGGTCCGAGGCTATGGTCAGACGTTCGCGAGCACATGGAGTCGAATGTCCGCCCCGTACACCGCGACCCTAGTCGAGGGCTCATCGGCCCTTCGCATGAACCATAGAGAGCCCTTTCGACCCGAGAACGCAGACGTACCAGGGGCCCAATCGGCCTACCTCTGGGTGCGCGATCGACTCCAGCGAGAGGATGCCCTGTCAGCGCGCTGGTCGACCAGCCGCCCGCTCCCTAACCTCGTCACCACCAACGACCTGAACGCCATCGACAAAGTGCACCTGCTCCGCTGGCTGCTCGACGCCGCGAACATCCCCCATCAAGTCGCCGTGGTCCGCTCGAACCGCTTCGCCCGCATAGACGCCAAGCTGCCCATCCCCGGGGCCTTTGACAGCGCCCTGATATACCTCCCGGAGCCGAAGCTGTGGCTGGACCCCGCCTGCCAAGCATGCCAGCCCGGCGAGGTCCGCGAGGACTTCCGCGGGGCACACACGCTGCTCCTCCCGGCGAAGGGCGGCGCGGGGCTGACGCAGCTCCCCGAATAGACTGGGCAGGCTCGTGGAGATCGACTAGTACCATCCGGCGGAGCCGGCCGAAGATGGCCTGCCAGCGCTGACCACGCACCGCTCCCTCGCCAGCCCTGGAAGCCGCATCATGTCCACCAGCTCCGACACCCGCCGCATCGAGACTGAAGTCGCGCGACGACGCACCTTCGCGATCATCAGTCACCCGGACGCCGGCAAGACGACCCTGACCGAGAAGCTGCTGCTCTACGGCGGCGCGATTCACTTGGCGGGCGCCGTCAAAGCGCGGCGCGCCTCCAAGCACGCGACCAGTGACTGGATGAAGATGGAGCAAGAGCGAGGCATCTCGGTGACCTCCTCGGTGATGCAGTTCACCTACCAAGACCACTGCGTGAACATCCTCGACACCCCAGGTCACCAAGACTTCAGTGAGGACACCTTCCGGACACTGGCCGCCGCCGACTCAGCGGTCATGCTCATCGACGCTGCCAAGGGCGTCGAGCCACAGACCGAGAAGCTCTTTCGCGTCTGTAAGCTGCGTGGCATCCCGATCTTCACCTTCGTCAATAAGATGGACCGCGAGGGGCGCGAGCCGCTCGATCTGATGGACGAACTCGAGACACACCTGGGGATGCCAGCATGCCCGGTCAATTGGCCCGTCTTCGACGACAACCGCTTCGCGGGTGTCTACGACCGACGTACGGAAACCATCCATGTCTTCAGCAGTCAAAAGGACCACGGTGCGACCACCGTCGGCGCAGTAGTCGTCCCTTACGCAGAGGCCAAGGGGCACCCGGACCTGCCCGAAGGCTGCCTGGCGCGCCTGGAGGAGGATCTTGAGCTCCTCGATGTCGCGGGCGACCCGTATGACGAAGAGCGCGTCCTCAATGGCGAATTGTCTCCGATGTTCTTTGGCTCTGCGCTCACCAACTTTGGTGTCGAGCCTTTCTTAGAGGCCTACTTGGAGATGGGCCCCGCCCCGACCACCCGCAAGACGGTCGACGGTGAGGTCTCCGCCACAGACGAGGCCTTCAGCGGCTTCGTCTTTAAGATCCAAGCGAACATGGACACCTCCCACCGAGATCGCATCGCGTTCCTGCGCGTCTGCTCAGGCCGATTCCGCAAGGGGATGGAGGCGCGCCACGTGCGCCTCGGGAAGAACCTGCGCTTGAAGAACCCTTCAGCCTTCATGGCGCGGGAACGATCGGTCATCGAGGAGGCCTACGCAGGGGACATCCTTGGGCTCTACGACCCAGGGGTATTCCGGATCGGTGACACCCTGACGACCGGCAAGGACCTCCGCTTCGAGGGCATCCCGCACTTCTCTCCCGAGCTCTTCCGGCGGATCCGCGTCGGTGACCCTCTGAAGCGCAAACAGCTCCTCAAGGGGCTACTGCAGCTCGCCGAAGAGGGCGCGATCCAGGTCTTCGCGGACTTCATCACCGAGTCCGTCGACATCGTCGGCGCCGTCGGCCAACTCCAGTTTGACGTCTTGAAGGCCCGGCTAGAGAGCGAGTACCGCGTCGACGCGATCCTCGAGACGCTCCCTTACACGATGTGTCGATGGGTCATCGGTGAGAACTTCGATCCCAAGACCTTTCGCCGTGGCCAAGGCAACATCTGCGCACGTGACCGCGACGGGCACCCAGTCGTCCTCTTCCAGAACACCTGGGGGGTCAACTGGGCCAAGGACAACAACAAGGCCTTTGAGCTCTTACCCGTGTCGCCGCTGGCCGACTTCGCGGGCTCGCTCTAGATATCCGATCGAGCGCGTGGGCGCTCAGACGTCTAGCTCAACGCAACGGAGCTGTGAGGCTGACCGGCGATCACCATGACGCGTGCGTCACCGGTGCTCTGAATCTTGAAGGCCCCCTGACCAGGGAATGCTGCAGTGCCTGCCTCCACCTTCGCCTCACCGATGGTCACCTTCCCATCGACGACGTAAGCGAAGCCGTTCCACCCCGCCGGGATGTTCGCCTCATGGGAGGCGCCTGGGCCCAGCGCAATGTCGTAGCATTGCACGGGCGTCTTGAGCTGCAGCGGCGAATTGTCACCGGCGACGGTACGCACGCGCACGCCGGGCGAAGAGGCCTCCGGGAACGCATCGGATGCGACTTGGTTGACCCCCATGGTCGCGCCGTTCAGACGCTCAGGGACGTTCACCCAGAGCTTCAAGCCACGCTTGCGTACGCCGGAGACGGGCGCCTCGACCTGGTCATGGGCGGTGGGCGCCACGACGACCTGAGCACCACCAGCCTCCACGCGACGGGTGTTGCCGGAAGCGTCCGAGTGCTCGACGGCACCATCGAGCATGTAGGTGAGAGCCTCGAAGCCACGGTGGGCATGTGTAGGCCATGCGTCCACCTCAGGCTCCAGATCAAACTCGTCGAGCACGACGAACGGATCCAGGTGCTGCAACGAGAGGGTTGGAAAAAGGCGGAGCAATGACGCGGCCTGATCTTCGGAGACCTGGTCAGCGGCGAGCGTGGTGGGGCTAGGCTCTGAGGTCATAATCGTGTTCCTCCCTGCGGGCGGGCTTGTTTCAGGTCTGGCGCCTCGCGTCAAGAAGGAGGTAAAGAAGGGATCGAATATGCCGTTGATTCGAAACCAGAGCACCTCCACGGTGCGTCTCACTCTGTCCAGAGACCTGACTAGAAGCCTCCGTCGAGGCCACCCATGGGTCTTTGCAGACGCGCTGAAGCACACACCCGACGGGACGGCGGGCGCGCACGCGGCGCTCTCTGATCGGCGGGGCAAACCCATCGCGCGCGGGTTCTACGACCCGGAGAGCCCCCTCGCCTTCCGCGCGTGCACCGTGACCCGCAAGGGGTACCTCGACGATGAGTGGGCTGCGGCGCAGCTCGAGCACGCCGTCCAGCTTCGGGACCTCCTCATCGACCGACGCATCACCACAGGGTACCGCCTCTTCAACGGGGAAGGTGACGGCCTCCCAGGGTTGGTGGTCGATGTCTACGGCGACACCGCCGTCTTGAAACTCGATGGCCCTGCGCCAGAGGGCTTCTGGGACGCGAAGGGGATTGCTGAGTGGGTCTCAGAGCGCCTCAACCTCTCGCGCGTCTACCAGCGTGATCGCACACGAACGGGGCCACAGGGTCGAGCCCTCGTCGGCGCGGCGCCCGACGCCCCCGTCCAATTCTTGGAGCACGGCCTCCGGTTCGCGGCCGACGTCGTGCAAGGCCAGAAGACCGGCTTCTTCCTCGATCAGCGTGAGAACCGTCAGCTGATCCGTTCAATGGCCGCTGGCCGCCAGACGCTGAACGTCTTCGGCTACACCGGTGGCTTCTCGGTCTATGCCGGCGCTGGCGGAGCCACGCGCGTCACCACCGTCGACATCGCCAAGCCCGCCATCGCCGCGTCCGAGGCGAACATGGCCCTCAACGGGTTGAGCGCCTGTCATGAGGCGGTCGCAGAGGACGCCTTTGCGTTTTTAGAGGGCGCGGCAGAGGCCAAGCGCTCCTGGGATTTGGTGATCTTGGATCCCCCGTCTTTCGCGCCAAACCGTCAATCCGCCGATCGCGCCGGGAGCGCCTATGAGCGCCTCGTGACCGCCGGCGCACGGGTCACCGCGCCGGGCGGCTTGCTCGCCGCGGCGTCCTGCTCGAGCCACGTGGGCCTTGAGGCCTTCACGCGGCACGTCGAGAACGGCGTCGGGGGCGCGCGGCGACGCGCCACCGTGCTGGGGATCCACCAACAACCTTCGGATCACCCCACGCCCCTCCCCTTTCAAGACTTTCGTTACCTGAAGTTGCTCTTACTTCGACTCGACTGAGGTGACGTCGAGTCCCCAGCGGCTTCACTCGGGTCCCCCCCCACCCCCATCGTCAAGCGAACCGTCATGCACACCCCTACAATCGAGCTCCCACCCGCCTTGAGCCGGCTAGAGCCCCTCGCCTATGACCTGACTTGGAGCTGGTGGCCCGACGCCCGTGCCCTCTTCGCGGAGCTCGATCCCGACCTTTGGCGCGCGCTCCACGGCAACCCCGTCGCGCTCTTGCAGCAGGTCTCGCCTGCGCGCCTCGAGGGCCTCACTAAACAGCCTGATTTCCTCACGCGGATGAACGCGCTCTGCGACCGCATCGATGCAGAGCGAGAGGCACCGCACCGCACCGCCATGCCAAACGACGGCCTCGTCGCCTATTTTTGCGCTGAGTTCGGGCTCACTCAGGCTCTGCCCATCTACTCAGGCGGGCTCGGCATCCTGGCGGGTGACCACATCAAGAGCGCGAGCGAGCTCGGCCTCCCCTTTGTAGGGGTCGGGCTCTTTTATCGCGGGGGGTATTTCGAGCAGGTCCTCTCGCGAGACGGTGAGCAGCAGGCCTACGCGCACAAACTTGAGCCGAGCACGCTGCCCATGCGGCCCGCTCAGACCCCCGCAGGTGAAGACGCTCGCGTCACGGTCTCGATAGAGGGCCGTGACGTCCACGCCGTCGTCTGGGAAGTGACCGTCGGCCGGACACGCCTCTTCCTCCTCGACACAGACGTCGCCCCGAACAGCGCCGAGGATCGCCTCATCACACAGCGACTCTACGGCGGGGACAATGAGACACGCATCCGACAAGAGGTCGTGCTTGGTTTCGGCGGCGTGCGGGCCCTGCGGGCCCTGGGGCTCACCCCGACCGTGTTTCACATGAACGAAGGCCACGCAGCCTTCCTGACGCTCGAGCGCATCCGTGAGGCGGTCGCAGCGGGCGCCAACTTTGAGGAGGCCCGTGTCAGCTGCGCGGCGCAGAACGTCTTCACGACGCACACCCCCGTCCCAGCTGGATTCGACATCTTCAGTACAGAGCAGCTCGACCGCGTACTCCCTGGGCTCGCCACGGCGCTCGGGACGACGCAGGGACGCCTCCTGCAGCTCGCCGCGCATGTCGGCGACGACACAGGCGCGCATGGCTTCAACATGGCGTACCTCGCGATCCGCTGCGCCGACTGGCTCAACGGCGTCTCGCAGCTCCACGCCAAGGTCTCCCGTGGGATGTGGCGTGAGATGTGGCCGGGGACTGCTGAGGATGACATCCCCATCATCGGCGTCACCAACGGGATCCACAGCCGCACCTGGGTGTCACAGAGCCTCGGGAGACAGCTCGGCGCCCTCAGTGGCCGCAGATGGGAGGGAGACTCTGGCGCCCCCGAGCTGTGGGCCGCGGCCAAAGAGCTCCCGAGTGGACCGCTCTGGGCGGCACGGTCTGAGGCACGCGCGACGCTCATCCGAAGCGTGCGAGACCGACACGTCGCCGCCCTGCGCCGGCGCGGGGTCAGCACGGAGGCCCTCGACGAGGCCGCGAGCTTCCTCGACCCCGACGCCCTCACCATCGGCTTCGCGCGCCGCTTTGCGACCTACAAACGGGCCACGTTGATCCTACGTGATCGCGACCGCCTCGACCGACTCCTCGGCGACAGTGACCGGCCCGTACAAATGCTCTTCGCCGGCAAAGCCCACCCGAAAGACGTCCCTGGCCAGACGTTCTTGCGCGAACTTTACGCAGCGTCCCAAGAGCCTCGTTTCCGCGGTAAAATCCTCGTCCTCGAGGGGTATGACATCGGCCTCGGCCGAGAGCTCGTCCAGGGCGTAGATGTCTGGCTCAACACCCCTCGGTGCCCCAAGGAGGCGAGCGGGACGAGCGGCATGAAGGTGGCCGCCAATGGTGGCCTCAACCTCTCGATCCTCGATGGATGGTGGGCCGAAGGCTACGACGGGACAAACGGCTGGGCCATCGGCAACGGAGAGATCTGGGACGATCAAGAGGCGGGCGACGCCAGTGACGCCGTGACGCTCCTCGACCTGCTCGAGACCGAGGTCATCCCAGCCTTCTACGAGCGCACCCCAGAGGGGCTCCCAGAGGGCTGGCTGGCGCGAATGCGCCGCGCGATGATCACGTCAGGTCCGGTCTACGCCACCGATCGCATGGTGCGGGATTACGCCGAGCAGCTCTATGCCCAAGCGCACGCCGCAGGACGCTAGCGCCTGGGCATCGGGTTCTTGAGGTGCGGCGGAAGCACCAAGCGGTTCTCACGCCCCTTGATAAGGCACTCCGGGCGCTTCTTTCCGTAGCGCTCCTCAAAGGGTACATGGAGCATGCAGCTCCCGCCGTGGCACCAAGCGTCACAGGTCGAGAAGACCTTCTTGTGCTTCACCTTCCAGGACTGACCGGTGCGGGTGTCGCACACACGGTTGTAGACCTCGGCACCCTCCTCGCCCTCCTTCTCCGTGATGGAGTGGATGCTCGTCACGATGGTCGAGGGGATCGTCCGCTTCCACATCCCCATCCGGTTCTTCTGTGCCTCGTGCTGAATCGCCAAGAGCTTCGGATCGGGCTTGCCCGACACAGCGAAGACGTGGGCGTAACCCTTGGCGAGCATCTCGGCCATCAGGTCCGGGCAACTCACCAGCGCGCGACCATAACCACCGCCGCCTTCTTGGGTGGTGCACTTCCACACCTTGGACTTCGCCAGCTCTGTCCCCGCCTTGGCGTTGTCGTAGAGGTCGTACCCGTGGAGCGGCCCCCAAAAGTGGACCGGCCCATAGGACTCCAGCGTGTTGTAGCCCGCGAGCCGAGCTCGGGTCTCCTTGAGGGGCCCCCTGATCACGCGAAAGGAGTCACCGTCGTTCCAGACCACGCGGGTCTTCCGGCCGTCGAGCTCGACCCACATCCGCGAATCTTTCTTCTTCGCTTTGGAGCGCTTAGCCGTCACGGTCGGCGCGACCATGAGGATCAGGAGCAGCGCAATCCAACTGCGTACACACATTGCTGACAGCGACACATCGACCTCCTCAACAGGGGACCCCACTTAGCACATCGCATGAGCGAACTCTAAGCACATCGAACCCTTGAGTGGTCTCGTCGCACTCGTGTAGGGTCCGCCGCGTAGAGGTATGAACATGCAGTTAGCTCAACGTATTCTGTGCGCCGCGATCTTCACTTTAGCGGCCTGCGGCGACACCAACGATCCGCTCATAGCACCCGATAACGGTGACGCGAGCCCCAGCGACGACATCGCGGCGACGGGGCCCAGCTGTGAGAGCAACGCCGACTGCGGGGAGGCACCGAGCGCCTGCGCCCTCGTCGTCTGCGTCGACGCTGTGTGCGTCACGCGAGACCAAGCGGACGGCGCGCCCTGTGACGATGGAGAGCCTTGCAGCCTCGAGTCCACTTGCCTCTCCGGCGTCTGCGAATCCGGGACAGCTTGGCAGGACTGCGACGACGGCAATCCATGCACCGCCGACGGGTGCCAGCCCGGCTCAGGGTGCACACACTCTGCGCTGACGGGCCCCTGTGATGATGGCAACCCATGCACGACGGGCGACATCTGCGCCGAGGGGACCTGCGCGGGGAGCGACTCTGGCCTCTGTACGTGCCAAAACGACGCCGACTGCGCCGCCTTCGGAGATACGGACCTCTGCAACGGAAGCCTCGTCTGCGTCGCAGGCCAATGCACCATCGACACCGACACTGCAGTGACGTGCCCAGCTGCAGGCCCCTGCGAGGAGAGCGCCTGCGACCCGAGCACCGGGCAATGCGTGACGACAGCCCTCGCGGACGGGAGCCCCTGCAGCGACGGCGACAGCTGCACTGGAGGCGATGTCTGCGCCGATGCGCTCTGCGTGGGGACACCACAATGCCCTTGCGAGACCGTCTCCGACTGCGATGCCTTTGAAGATGGTGACCTTTGCAACGGGGTCCTGAGCTGCACCGACGGGTTCTGTGGAGTCGACCTAGACACTATCGTCACCTGCGAGGATGCGCTACCGCTCGACTGTGTGGCGGTCACCTGCACCCCAGAGAGCGGACTGTGCGAGACGTCCACGGTCGCAGATGGCAGCCCTTGCGAGTCCTCCGACGCCTGTATCGAAGGCGCTCAATGCAACGGGGGCCTGTGCGCAGGTGGCCAAGCGAGGGACTGCAACGACTCAAACCCTTGCACCATCGACCTTTGCGCCGCGGGACTTGGCTGCGAACATCAGGCCGCCGACGGACAGCCCTGTGACGATGGAGACGCGTGCACCAGTGGGGACATCTGTGACGATAAAGTCTGTGTCGGCCCCAATGACGTCTGCGTGTGTGGTGATGGGTTCTGCTCTACCCAGGAGGCCAACGACTGCAGCTGCCCGGTGGATTGCGGTGACTGCAACAAGTGTGGAAACGGCGTGTGCGATCCCGGCGAGGAGCAGAGCTGCCCGCAGGACTGCGGTGGCGGCACTGGGGGCATGACCTGCGGCGACGGCATCTGTGACCTCGGCGAGGAGTTCACCTGCCCACAAGATTGTGGCGGCGGCGCCGGTTCCTGCGGAGATGGGGTCTGCGACTTCGGTGAAGAGATCCTCTGCCCGCAAGACTGCGGCGGCGGGGGGACAGGCGCCTGTGGAGACGGTGTCTGCGAAGCGGGAGAGAGCCTGCTCTGCCCTGAAGACTGCTGCGGTGATGGCGTCTGCGATCTCGGCGAAGAGTTCCTCTGCCCTGAGGACTGTGGCGGCGGCGGGCTCTGCGACAACGTGTGCGACGCCTTCTTGGATCAAATCTTGTGCCCCTCAGACTGCTGCGGCGACGGGATGTGTGATGGCACCTTCGAGGACGAACAATCTTGCCCCATCGACTGCGCGGAGTCGGTCTGCGGCGACGGCACCTGTGAGCTGACTGAAGACAGCGGCAATTGCCCTGAAGACTGCGAACCACCAGCCCTCTGCGGCAATCTGATCTGCGAAGACGGAGAGGACGAAGACTCCTGCGCGGTCGACTGCGCCCCAGACATCGTCGAGGACGACGGTGACACGTCAGATGCCGGGGCTAATGACGCAGGTGACGCTGAAGAGCCCCTCAGCGACACAGCGGAGGACGTGGAGATCGGGCCAGAAGACACCGGGGCAGCCGACGCCAGCAGTCTCGCGGATACCGGCGCGAGTTCCCAAGACGTCGAGGATACGGTAATCACTGGGGAGATGCTCGACACTGAGGCCCCCCCGAGTGAGGATGTCGCGAGCGACACTGAAGCATCTGACGCTGTCGATTAAGACAGCACCTAGGAGGACGTCGATGCGAACTAAAAGCTGGATAGCAGGCGCAGCTCTGATGTGGCTGGCAGTCGGGTGTGGCGGGAGCAACGCCAGCCGAGACGGCGAGATTGAGTGGATCGACAACAGCACCCAGGACTGCGAGGACATCTCGCAAGCCCTCTGTGACTACGCAAAGAAGCACGAGCCTAACCTCAAAATACTCGCGGGTAAGGCTGATGATGCCGCCACGGATGTCTCTGATGGCATGCCCGCAGCGCTCAAGAATCGCGCTGAGGTCGCGCTCGAGTTCGCCCTCGCGCTCCAAGCCTACGCCGTCCCGAGTGAGTCCGATCTCGGCTTGGCTGCAGCGACCGAGACCATGCGCCAGCAGTGCATCTCTGAGTGTGTGAGGTCTGAACTAGAGTCCTTGAAGCAGCGGGTCTCGAGTCAAATCCCCGCGAGCGCCATCAATGACTTCGTCGAGGAGGCCCGCTCAAGCGTCAACCTGTCTTGTAAGGGTACGGGGAGCATGTCCCACGTGACAAACGACTGTTTGGCGCGCGTCAACCCGGCTCAGAAGGCGCGCATTTGGCTTCAGAATCGCTCTGACAACCGCTTTCGAGCCCCCCTCAAGGCGCTCATCACCTCCATCTCCCCGGTCCAACAGCTGGTGCTCTTCAAGACCGAGATGGCCCTGAACTTCGCGAGCTTGAGTGATGACGACCTCGATGCGCTCTACTACGCGCTCATCGCAGCTAAGACGGCCGCCAACGGCTTCATCCGACTCTGCGACGTGACTCATCGAGCCATGCCTCTGAGGGTCCTCGACCCTATCGAGAGCTGGACCTCCAGCGTCGCCGAGATTACGGGGGCCATCGACACGACGGCGAGCAAATGTGGCTCCGGGTGTTCCCCGGCGTGGAGAGAGGCTGCGGGCCGCTAATCAGGGGCTCATACGGTGCTGCCCCCCTCGCACCACTCGCACTCTATCGGCTCAGTCGGCTAGGAACCTCTGTGATGCCGGTGTGCCCCCGAGCCTCTACCCAGGGCGTGATAGCCCCCCGGAGGGCCCGCTTTGAGCTCATTGGGCGACCTATGATCGCCATGACAGCATCGCCAAACACCCGCTCGAACTCGCTCAGGACGTCAAAGGACGCATCGACGGCCACATCTCACCATGAGTGCATGTGCCGCGTCGGGCGACTCGATGGAAGCCCCGCCGCCCTGCCCTGGGCTACTCAGCCACGCAGCAGAGGTCGGGGTTGCCGTCCATGTCATCGTCAGCGAGCAAGCGCATGCGCCGAAGGGGCTCTCCCGGATATATCGACGTCATCACGACGACCGCGTCGTCAAAACATCCAGACGCCGCAATGCTGCTCGTGCTCATCGCTCCCGCGAGCAACAGGTCGGCAGGTGCAGGCGCCCCAATGTCTGGCTGGATGCGCTTCACAACCGCGCTCGTCTCTCCGCCGTCATTGATGGCGAAGCTAAGGAGCCCCCAACCATCGGCATTTGTTGCCAAATCAAACGGGCGTGGCTGAACCCCTGGTGCAGCCTCCACAAATTCCGCGAGTTGGTAATCAACAGACTTGAACACCTCCTGCACTACCTCTGCGCTTTCCGGGTGAGCTTTGATGAGCCAGAAGCCCTGCGGGCCCTTGCTCATCGCCGCGATCAGCACCATGCCGTCCGGCAACACTGCGATTGCAGGGCGCGTCTGAATGGACAGCCCCCCTTGACTCGGATTGAGGACCTGCATGGGCCCCGTATCTCCGTCAAAGGTCATCCACTGAAGCGCGATACCTCCGCCGCTTACCCAGGTCACCACAGCGCGGCCATCTTTCAGACTCGTGATCGCCGGAGAATGCTTGCTCTCAGCGCCATTACCGAGCGCAGCGCCATTACCGAGCGGCGTCACACCTTCGGACAGGAGCCCTCCATTGCCATCGACACGCAATACGCCGACAAGCCCGCCGCCTGCGCCGCCCAGTGAGTAGAGCGTCGAGATAAACACGTCGTCACCCGACGGACCGTAAGCGACATCCACGCGCCCCAAGAGCTCAACGCCGTCAGCCAAGACCTGCAACTCAGCCCACAACCCGATAGGCTGCGAGGGTGTGGAGCGCATTAAGAACACGCCGCCTTGGTTGACGGTGCGGTAGGCGATAGCCATGCGCCCGTCGCTCCTGCGGGCGAGGGCCGGGGCCCCGATGGTAGGCGACACCAACCCCTGAGAGGCGGTCTGCCCCTGAACGGGATCTGCCAGCCCCGTGGGATCCGCGTTACCAAATTCGGTCACATAGACCTGCTCCGCCGTCGCCCACGTCACATACTGGACGCCATTCGGGGCCATGACGGCGTCGGTCAGGGGCCAAGATTCTTGTCCGCCCACGTCACCGCTGAAGCCCACTTCGTATGCGATCAAGGACTTCAGCTCTGAATCGTTCGCACAGCTGCCGCAATCTGCGGGACACGTCGAGCCCGTCTCCGGAGGGTCTACGTTCGGCTGACAAATCTGGTCCGGTGAGCCGCCAAAACAGCAATCATCTCCATCGAAGTCGTAGGCGTCGCAGAGGTAGGCTGCGTCGCAGATGTTGTCATTGATCCACCCCGTCGGCTGGCAGCTGACTTGGTCGCAAGACGGGCTCTCCCCGTCGGCACAACTCACACCACAATCACCCGCATCCCACTGGTACGCGTCACACTGTAGCCCCACGTCACATTGACCGTCGCCGAGCGCCGAAGCCGGCAGACAGCCCGTCTGATCACAGCTCTGGATGCCGCCGGGGTCGCACGCTATGCAATCGCCATTGTCCCAGCTCTGCGCCTCACACTGAAAGGCAAAATCGCACGTTCCGTTTCCAAGCCAGTCCGTGGGTAAACAGGCGTTGCCGAAGCAATTCAGAGCCGTCCCATCTGCGCAGCAATCCCCGTCGTCAAAGTTCGCTTGGGGGCAGTTGAACTTACCGTCACAGATGTCATTGCCGACGCTGCTGTTCTCAACACATGTCCCCGCGCAGCTCTTGGACTGCCCAGGCGCGCAGCAGTCTCCGTCATCGAGCTCAAATTCCTCACAGTTCAAGGCTTGGTTGCAGATGTCGTTACCGAGCAGTGCGGCCGCCACACACACGTCGTTGCAGCCCTTCACCTGCCCAGATGGACAGCAGTCGCCACCGTCCCAGTTCGCCTCCTCACAATTCAGGCCTCCATCACAGATGCCGTTGCCGGAGGCTGCCTGCGGGACACAAGCCCCCGAGCACCCCTCAAGCTTGCCATCGGCGCAGCAGTCGCCGCCGTCCCATTCTGTCGCCGCACAGTCCAAGGCAGCCTCGCAGATCCCATTGCCCAGCGCGACACCCGCCACACAGGTCCCGTCACAGCCCAAGCCCTCCCCGGCGTCGGTGTCGCAGACGCATGCGCCACAATCTTGCGGGCATGAACCGCAGTCCTCCTGAAACACGGAGTCGCAGTAGGCATCTCCACAGTGGTCGCAAATGGTGCACGCCGAGGCCTGCGCCACACATGTATCGTCCCACGCGGCATCGCAGCATTGGGGTAAATCATCGCAGACCTGTGCACTGCATTCAGCCACCGCGCAGCTCCCTGAGTCATGTGATGCGCAGCAACTGTCCGCTCCCCAGTAGTCTAGTAAGTCCGGGGTAGAACTCACCAAAAGCCAGGCTCGATTACCCTCCTCCATCGGGCAGCCAGATCGGTGGGGCTCCACAGCGTTGGCGGTCCCCACCAAGGCCTGTGCCTCCTCCAACGTCTCGCTCTGACCATGGGCGCAGACGAACCCAACTGTCGCCGTCGCGGCGTCGAAATCGGCCTTGGTCGCCGGCAGCTCCCATCCCTGAGGCGATCCCGCAAACTCGGCGACCATGAAGGACGACGCCCCGTCTCCGTCGGTCACCGCCTTTAAAACGAGGTAGCCGTCGACGTCCCACGCGGTCTCTCCCTCGATGGTGTAGAGGCTCGGCTCTCCGCCCGCCTCCGGGACGACGCTGACCTCTGACTCACCGATGGTGATCGCGAGCTGTCCCGCTCCGTATAAGACGGTCGGCTCGGGCGGCGTGGTCGTATCTGGCTCCTCGACCACGTCCCCGGGCTCGCCAGCGTCATCGGCCGCATCAACGTCGGTCTCCGCGACGTCGTCGACCACATCCGCAGGCTCCACCACATCATCAAGCGGCCCCGTCACATCCTCCGGCGGCTCCACCACATCAGGAGCGACCTCGACATCGGGCTCAGGCACCACGTCTTCTACGCACTGCCCGGTCGTCGTCTCGCAGCTGAACCCGTCCTGCTCACAGGTCACCAACGTGAACTCGTCCCACGCCGTATCCGGCCGGCATACAGAGCAAAGGTCGCCAGGCTTATCTTGGCCGGCGAGGTAACACTCCCCTGCGATGAAGCACGCGTTATCTTTGAGCGGCCCCTTCACGCACTGCCCCGACGGGCTGCAGCTCGACTCGTAACAGCCACCGGCCGTCGCGCAATCAAGGTCACTCTGACAGCTGACCTCAAGGTCGATCTGCCCACACGCCACGAGCGCGCTACACAAGAGGCCCAAGGCCAACCAGCGCATTGATTCTCTGTAAGACATTTCGCCTCCACCGCGCCACTGCACGACACCGGTTCACTCTCTGCGCTCCTTATACCCTCACACCCCTACTGATGTCAGGCTCACTTACCACTTGCCCTAATCGAAGCGCCCTACCCACGCCAATTTCGACACACTGCGCCCAACCACTGAACAAAACACTGCACAAACCACTGAACAAACTTGCGTGATGAAACTTTGTTCAGTAGTGTCGTCTTCAGTCGCGGCGCTCTGCTGCGCCCTCCCCTCTCCTTCAGGAGCACCCTCACATGGCCAAGACGACCAAGAATTCGCACGTCACCCTGCCTAAGGCCCCGAAAGGTGCTTCCCCGCTCACAGCGCGCCAAGCTGAAGTGCTCGGAGTCCTGGAGCGCTCGATACACGCCCGAGGCTACCCACCCACGATCCGTGAGATGGGCGCTGAGCTCGGGATACGGTCACCCCAGGGCGTCAGCGATCACCTCGCGGCCCTTGAGCGGAAGGGATACATCCACCGCACCGCCGCACAGAGTCGCTCATGTGTCCCTGTAGCGATGAGCGACGACACCATCGAGATCCCGCTCTTCGATGGCCGCGTGGCTGCAGGTCAGCCCGCGTTAGCCGTGGACAGTCAGCGGGATACCCTCCGCGTAAGCCGGACGCTGCTGCGAAAGGCCAAGAACGTCTTCGCCCTCGAGGTCCAAGGGGACTCGATGACCGGTGATGGCATCTACGACGGCGACGTGGTCTTCGTAGAGCGTGATGAGCGGGCGCGTGAAGACGACATCGCGGTGATCCGCGTCGAGGACTCTGTGACGATCAAGCGGCGGCGACGAGATGAACTCGGGCTGCGCCTCCTGTCCTCGAACCCGGCGCATAGCGACATCGTGATTCGTGCAGACGAGGCCCGTGATGTGGCCGTCGTGGGCCGCGTCGTCGGTGTCTATCGTGCCCTAAACTAAACCCCGACCCCTTCGTGCCAGATCCCGCGTCACCTCCCCCTAGTACAGCTGACGCGGCGCCTGGCACGAGGGGGCGCGGTCATCTTCATTCCTGGGAGATGGCCAAGGTGAAGACCTCGACTGGCTCTGTCCTCCCCTTCACCGAGTGCGCACCTTGAGGTGTCATCGCAGGGGACTCCTCGCCCATCTCGGCGAGGACCTCAGAGGTCACGAGGAGTGAGGTCTCCAGCCTCTTGTTGAGCGCCTCAACTCGGGCAGCGACGTTCACGGTGTCGCCGATGACGGCGTACTTGATGCGCGCCTCGTTACCGACGTTCCCCGCGACAACAGGCCCGCTGTGGATACCAATGCGAATGCGGAGGCGGTCGACGCCACTTGGGCGCCAACGTGCCAGGGTGCCATCTGCAGCCCAAGTCTTATTAAGCGCCTCGACGGCCGCGAGCATCTCGCGAGCTGCTTCAAGGGCCTGCGCAGCGTGATCTTCGAGGGCAAGTGGTGCGCCAAAGATGGCGAGGATGCCGTCACCTTCGAACTCGTTGATCATCCCTTGGCGCGCCAGGATGGGGGTCGCAGTGACCTCGAAGTACTGGTTGAGCAGGCCGATGATCTCCGTCGGAGCCAAGACCTCGGCCAGGGACGAGTAGCCCGCGATATCCGCGAAGAGCACAGTGACCTCACGCTCTTCCCCTCCGAGGGTGACTTTGCTCGGATCAGCGACGATCTGCGTGACCACTTCAGGGGATACGTAGCGTGAAAACACATCCCGCACATCCTCAAATCGCTGCTCACTCTCGACCAACATCGCCTCGGTATGAGCAAGCCTCGCCCGGAGGTCAATCACGTCAAGTGCACGACGCTCGGCCCCACCCAGCTGCGACACACTGCCGTAGCGCAAGCCGAACCACACGTAAGCGCTCGTCGGCAGCGCAGCGGCCGTGACGATCTGAACCTTTTCAACGAGAGGGAAGCCTCCATCCCCCCCCATTTGAACGATGAGACCACTGTAGGCGACCGCGTCCGTAAGCATGGCGCAAAGCATGGCCAGGACAAGTCGAAGGAGATCAGGCAGCCACTTCAACCGGTTGACCATGAACTGGTAGCTCACGATCAACACGATGAAGTCCAGGGTGAACGCCCCCATCGAGGCGAGGCGCTCCTCGAGGTCCGGTAACGGTACGCCCGTCGCGTCCGGCCCCCCTCCCGCCAGGGGCGAATTCAGAACATGCCACACAAGGAGCTCATGCAACCCGTGATGCAGAATCTGGATACACAAGATCCCCAAGAGCAGCCGCCGGGCCGATTGAGTGCCGTCGAAGACGTACACCATGACTTGACCGGTAAGGAGCAGCGGGAGGAAGAGCGCTGTCCCCAGGGGGACTCGAGTACCCCAAAACAGCGGCACGTCGCCGCTCAGACCTAAGTCGCCGATGACAAAGAGCATCACCACCAGCATCCCCATCATCATCAGGAACGGAGCCCGACCGATGCGCTCTCTTGCGGCATGTAGGCCACACAAGAGGCTGGCTACGGCGACTATCTGAGCGAGTGTAAAGGCAGGATGCATCACCTCTTCAAAGAGCATATCCGAGGCGTTCTCGTCTACAGGAGGTCCCATAACGCATTGGCCAACTGGATGCGGCCGTGACCTGTGAGGTATCGTCTAACAGGCGGATTTTATCCGTCCTAACGTTGACAATTTGGGTGGCACCGCCTATCCACCCGGCACTCAAACGTGGAGGACTCCGACATGAAGGACCTGACAACGCGCGCTGGTTGGCTCTTCCTAGCCCTCGCCCTCGTGGCGGCGGGCTGCGCCGACGACCGCTTCGACAACGTCCCCGCCTACAATGGCGACGAGAGCGATGACGGATCCAACCAGACCGCGCAGCTCGCGCTGACGCCCACCGTGACGGCCCTTGAGAAGGACACCCTCGTCGTCGGTGAGACGGTCTACTTCTACGGAGACGGCTTCCTACACCCGGACGATGGCCAAACCTTCCTGACATTCGAGGGCAAGTACGTTTGGAGCGACGGCGAGGGTGAGGTGCACGAGCAAGTGCCTCCCTTCACCATCCAAGGGCTCTACGACGGTGAGTTCCCCGAGGGTGGTCAGCTTGGCGAGATGAACCTCGCCGCAGGAACCCGCGTCCTCCGCTGGAACCGATTCGGTCCATTCTCCGTTCCCTTCGGTGGCCAAGGGCGCAAGCCTGGCACCTTCCAGGGCACGATCTCCGCGGTGAACGTCACGGCCGAGGGCGAGGCTTACGAGACCACCGAGCCCTTGAACGTGGAGCTGAACATCAAGCCCTCCATTCTGATCACGCGTCTTGAGCCCATCGTTGGGTACGAGGGGACCTGCTCCACCACCGGCACCGCCTGCAAGCGTGACACGGACTGTGACGACGGGAACGACACCTGCGTGTTGGACGCGATGACCCCCGAGTGCGGTAGCCCAGCGCTGCGAATCTTCGGAGGCCTCCCGTACATCATGGAGGTCGAGACCATCGGCTTCGAGCCCGAGTACTTCGTGTACCGCATCAGCAACGCGAACAACTCCGACACATGGATCGAGATCAGCCATCAGGCGAGCGGACCGACTGACATCTTGGGGTCGCCCGCAGCAGACGGCAGCGAGAAGCCGATCATCTTCAACCCCTTGAATGAAAACGAGGAGTTCGCCGTCGCCTCTATCTACGTGACCGCGATTGACGCGAACGACAACACGATCGAGACCGCCCTGCCTGTGCGGATTGTTCGTCCATTGGCCTTCCACTACGACGGGAGCCGCCGCATCGCCGAGTACTACGAGCCTGAGCTCGTGCACACCGCCATCCCTGGCGCCGTGGCCTCGACCATCACTTACACCGAGTCGGAGTCTGAGTCCCGTCAGCGTGGCGTGTCGATCAACGTCTCCCAGAGCTACACGCAAGGGCAGAGCTCTGTACAGACGTCGAACTGGTCGGACGGCTTCAGCTTCACAAACTCGGCTTCGCAAACCAACTCGGTGGGCCAGAGCCACTCCGAGAGCGAGAACTCCTCGTCCACCTACGGGACGACCTACTCGCAAGCCGCCTCAAACAACGTCAACGTCGCCTCGACGGACGGCACAACTTGGGGGTGGAACACCACCGAGTCGGAGTCCGAGGAGGAGTTCGAGGACCAAACACTAGGGGCCTTCGGTGACGTGAGCCTCGGCATGACCACCCAGGTGGGCGCAGAGGGCTCGATCCCGGGCTTCGCCAAGGTCAGCGGCTCGGTCGGCACCAGCGTCGGGACCACTGTCGGTGCCAAGACGGACTCCACGCAGGGCACGAAGAGCGGAAGCAGCTCGTCGAACGGCATGCACATGGACTCGTCGAGCAGCGACACCGTCGGCTACGGCTCCACGACGACGGACACCTCCAGCAACTCGGTGAGCGGCTCATACGCCGTCGCCTCGCAGTCCACGATGAGCAACAGCACGGCGGTGACATCGGCCAACAGCGAGAGCGTCACGTACCAGATGGGTGGTTCCGCAGGCATCACCGAGAACTACACGACGGGCGCCAGCGAGAGCTGGAGTGAGACCTGGCAGACCAGCTCTACGGACACCAAGCTCTTGTCGTTCACGAGCCTCATCCCCAACGGTAAGTGCGCCGTCATCTACCGACAGACCGTCCGACACGTGAAGACGTCCCAGCTCTACGCATATGACCGCTGTGGCGTTCGTAGCTTGGTGGGCGAGATGCACTTCAACGAGTGGTCATGGTCGCCCAACATCGCGATCGGGGACGATTGTGACTCATTGCCTGAGCCGGATCTGCCCAAGGCTGCGTGCTTCAGCGCCTGCGACTAAACGGGATCTGCGAGCCACACCGTCGACGAACCTAAAATCAGGTCCGTTGACCTGACTCGGGTGCTCTCCTAGACTCGTGGAGTTATGGAGTTAAACCCACTATCGATCCCGCGCTCTATCCTCGTGTGCCTGACGCTTTCCCTCGCGCTTTACGCGGGCTGCGAGGCATCTACCGACCTCGGTGACGCCGTGGACGGCAACCAAGGCCCCGCGGCCTGCATTGCCGACGAGAACTGTGAGGCAGGTCAAGTCTGCGTCAACGGTGAGTGCGCGGACACAGACGATGAGTTCAACTGCTCGACAGCGGGCTGCCCTGATGACTACACCTGCATGCCGACGGGGCTCTGCCAAGGTGACGTCGAGTGCGTCAGTGACGGCGACTGCTGTGTCGGTGACTCCGAGTGCCTCCTGCAATGCGTCGACTTTCAGTGCGTCGGCAACCAATGCGCAGCTGGGGATGTCCAAGAGTGCTACGACGGATGCCATCGCGGAGAGCGCCTCTGCGACAACGGCATCTGGCAAGACTGCAACGCAGACCCGGTCACCGAGGTAGAGATTTGCGATGACGGCGTCGACAATGACTGTGACGGCACGACGGATCTCCCCTGCCCAGACTGCACCCCCGGCTATGTCCGCCCCTGCGAGACCTCCTGCGGCTCCGGGTTTCAGACATGCGGCGACGACAGCGAGTGGGGTGAGTGCGACGCTCCCGTGGACTGCCTGTGTGAGCCAGGCGATATCGGAACCCAGCCATGCGGCAACTGTGGCTTCGTCGAGAACATCTGCCTCGACAATGGCGTCTGGAGTACGTCTGACATCTGCTTGAGTGAGGGGAGCTGTGCCGCTGGGGACAACGAGACCCAAGACTGCGGCTCCTGTGGTACCCAGACTCGCACGTGCGATGACACCTGTGGGTGGTCGGAGTGGGGAGCTTGCGAGAGCGGAGGGGACTGCACGCCAGGCGACGAAGAGCAGCAGAGCTGTGGCTCCTGCGGTGCCCAGACACGAAGCTGCGACGACAGCTGTGGTTGGACCGAGTGGAGCGCATGCCAGGAGGGCTCAGGCTGCCAGCTGGGGGACACCCAGGAGCAGTCCTGTGGGTTCTGTGGCGTGAAGACCAAGAGCTGCACGCAGTCGTGTGGCGCGTGGCCGGACTCTTGGGGTCCATGCATGAACGAAGGCGTCTGCGAGCCAGGCGAGGTCGAGACCGAGGACTGCGGTAACTGCGGTTCACGACAACGCACCTGTGGCTCTGACTGCATCTGGAGCCTCTGGAGCGCCTGCACCAATCAGGGGGTCTGTGAGCCCGGAGACGAGGACCAGAAAAGCTGCGGTCCCTTGAGTACGCAGGGGATCTGCGAGTCCGGCGTGCAGTACCGGTCTTGTGGCCCGAGCTGCCAATGGAACGCCTGGAACCCCTGCGCCGGCGCAACCTACGCAGCGAGTGAGATCTGCGCCAATGGCATCGATGAGGACTGCGACGGCGTCGACCTCTCCTACCCAGACGACTACGAGTCCAACGACACGTGTGGCACCTGTACGCTGCTCAACAGCAACACAGACGAGGGGATGGACTTGGAGAACTTCGTCTTATTCGCCGGCTTCCATGATCCCTCGGATACCGACGACTACTACTGCTTCTACGGCAAAGACGACTCGCAGGGGATCTTCTTTTGGACCTCAGAGAAGGTCAAGGTGTCACTGACCAGTCAGCCTTTCGGCGTCGACGGCGACATTTACATCTACAAAGGTCAAGCGAACTGTCTTGAGAACACGGCAGACGCCTACGACCCCGTCTTTGGCTCCGGCGATGAAGAGGTGGTGTGGGAAGAGACCGGCGATCCTGACGATGACCTCTACATCATTCGCATCCAGAACTGGGGTGAGCCCAGCTGTTACGGCGACTACGAGCTGAGGATCAACGGGCTCAAGTGAGCAAGGTGGCAAAGCGCTCGCTGTCACGAACCGCGGTCATCCTTGCGGCGCTCTATGCGTCATGGAGCCTCGCTGACACTGCGCTGGCTAAAGATGCGATCGAGGAGCTCGTCAACGAAGCGCGCACTCTGCCCAGCAGCACCCCGCGCTTCGTCACCAACTACAAACAAGGTATCCGCGCAGCGACCTACAGCGCGGTGGCGGTCGCCCCCTCGGATCCCAGCGTCCTCTACATCACGTCGCACGATGGCTATGTCTTCGCCTCACAAGACAGCGGGCTGACATGGAGCGAGGGCCGACTCATCATCAAGAGGCGGCGCTTCTTCGGCTCCATTCGACCAGCACCGATCGCATCGGGTGCACCATTCTCAGCCCAAAGCAACATCGCAGACCTCCATAGCCACGGGCGGCTCACCTTCGACATCGATGATCTCCTCGTCTATCCACGTGAATCGACGGGGAGCACTCTGCTGGATGTCGACATCGACACGCCCGCTTTTTACCCAAGCCAGATGCACCCGATGCTGCGAGATCCCTCGGACATCAAGCTCTACGATGAGGCCGGTGGTGGTGGAGGGGGAGGCGACCTCGCGCGCCTCGGCGTCGGGCTCAAGACAGCCGCTGTCTACCTCGCCGCGCTCCTGAGGAAGCGCCACCAACGTGTCCTGACAATGAACCTCCAACTCACGCTGTCGGTGAAGGGAGCCGAGCCGACCGGGGTCCCCTTCTCCGCGGTCCATCCAGAGCGTCCGAATGAAGTGATGGCCGCCAGCCATATGGGGCTCTGGCGCTCAGAGGACTTCGGGATGAGCTGGATCCTCGCCTTCCCCGGCGCCACCCGAAAGGAGCGCACGGCCCGGCACATCATCTATCGCCCCGACGACCCGTCTCAAGTGTTCCTCTCTACCGATCAAGGCCTGAGGATCTCCACCGATGGCGGACTCTCCTTCGAGGCGATCAAAGGTACACAGCTCTCAACCGCCTCGACCCGCTGGATCGAGTGGTCGCCGTCACAGCCAAACACCGTCTATGCCGGCACAACCATCGGGGCCTTCCGCAGCGATGACGGCGGACAAACATGGCGTTGGATCTACTTCGAGACGCTCCCCACGCAGAACCACGTGACCGGGATCGTTATCGATCCAATGGACGCCGACCGCGTGACCCTAGCGACCCTGGACGGGATCTTCCAGACCTCCGACGGGGGTGAGACTTGGCTCCGCGCTGGCGGGCTCCTCTTTACCGGGATCCAAGTCCGAAACATCACGACAAACCCCAAGGATGGAAATCACATCATCTGCATCACGAGTCGACAGGCTTGGGAGAGCCTCGATTGGGGAAAGACCTGGCAAGCGATCTACCTGAACGATTCAGAGTGGTGGCTCCGAGAGGTCCGCTTCGACACCCGGGAAGACGGCGCCTTTTGGCTCGTATCGAGCAATGAGGTGTTGAAGGTCAGCCCTCACCGGGGCGCACAACGCCAAATGGGCGGGCTCGCAGCCTATAGAGCTCGGCTGGCCGCCGAACCCTCCCTGTGGGAGTCGATGGAGGCGACCTTCCGAGAGTTCGGCGTCCACCTCGGTGACCACGCAGAGCTCCGCGCCAAAGCCAGCCCCTCAGCCTGGCTCCCAGAGATCAACATCATGGGCGGGGTCTTGGGCGGACACGCCGATGCGCTCATCGCACACAACCTCATCGCGGATGATAACGCTGTCCTAGGTCCCCAAGAGCCGGACGCCTCTCAAGAGCCGGATGCGCTCTTTCAAAGGACCCACGTCGTCAACGATGTCTACGTCTTCGCGGTGCTCAAATGGGACTTCGGCAGGGCGACGTTCGACCTCGACTCGGTGCCCTATGGCCGTATCTTCAACACCGCGAAGTACCGCTACTCCAAGCTCCGTTCAGAGGTCCAGCGCCTCTATGAAGAGCGCCGTCGCTTGCTCCTTGAGCTCCTCACAGCGCCCAAACGAGACTTGGCGAGCGACCTCTTCTTGAGGCTTCGGCTCGAGGAGCTCACCGCCCACCTCAACGCCTTCACCGGCGGCCTCTGGGACCCTGCTGCCCAGTGGCTCGCCGCGCACCCGTAGATTCCCCAACCGTTAGGAGATTGTCATGACCCGCACAGCTTTACTCGCGCTCAGCGCCCTATTGGCGACCGCGTCGCCCGTCAGCGCACAGGGTAACGTCCACGACATCGACGCCAATCTGGCGCGGCTACGAGCCGAGCCCACGGTGCGCGACGTCCAAGAAGCCGCGTTACAGTATTTCCGTGTGAACCAGAATCAGATCGACTCGATGCGTGCCCGCGCACGGTCGAAGGCGCTCGCCCCTGTGCTCGAGGTCTCGGGGGGCTACACTCAGTCGACCCTCGACGACGTCTCGACCAACAGCTACTTGAACTTCCAGAACTTCGACAACCCCTGGGTCGTTCGAGGCTCGGTGGGTGTCGGCTGGAATGTCCGCGGCAAAGCCACGCTCAACCTCCCCCGGCTGATCTTCAACCCTGAGGAGCTTGATGTCGCGTCCCTGGCCGGCCTCGTCGAGGGCATCCTGAAGGAGTCCACGCGCCTCTACTACATGCGAAAACGACTCCAGGTCGACATGGTCTTGAAGCCCCCGACCGACCAGGCCACGATGCTGTCAAAGGAGCTTCGAATCGAGGAGCTGACGGCCATGCTCGACGCGATGACGGGCGGCTGGTATCAGCGCGCGCTCGACGCAGTCGCTCGAGGAGCGGCTTATATTCCGCCCAAGGGCTCTAACCGCCTCGTCACCACGCCACGCACCGCGACAGGGCTCACGACACCGGCCACGTTGCCCGGGAAAGGGCCTCGCCTTACTCCGGCCGTGCTCGGTCCTTAACAACCTCTCGCACATGAAGTGAGCCAGGGGTGAGGATCCCGAGGGGAATCGGGATGCTCTCCCACACTGCGCTCATCATGTCGAAGAGCTCTTGTTTGCGCGCCAAAGGCGTCGTGACGAGCCGCATCTCTTCGTACATCTCACGGGTCTGTGTGTTGGCCCCTGCGGAGGCGTTCGTGTGGAACTGAAGCTCCCACGTCAGCCCGGCTGGAGCGCGCATCACCGTGTTGATACCCGAGTAGTTGTCGCCCTTCGGCCAGTAATTTTTCACCTGCACGACGGTGTGCCCCATCTCCTCCAGGGTCGAGAGCACCTCGGCCACAGAACGATTGTGATGCCCTGCCGGCTCATCCTCTAAGAGCATCGTATAGCGGACGATGTCCTCGATATCGATGTCCTCAAGGCGTAGCTCAGGGTTCTCCGTGAGGATCTTGTTGATCTTGCGCTGAGTCGACTTGAGAGACTTCCGGCGGTGCTGGAGCTTGTACATCTTGCCGGCGCGCGCCTCGGCCATAGAGACCAACTTCTTGGTCAACTCAGGCTCCAAGATACCTGCGCGGCGCATGTAAGCCTTCGCGCGTGCACGCACATCCGCAGCGGTGTGGCCTTCGCTCTGCTCAACTTCAGCAAAGGCCGGTGGAGGATTCGAAGACTTCGTCGTGACCGACGCCGAGCCGCCACAGCCCACCCAGAGTGACGCCATCGCAACGCAAAGAGCCGCTACCAAGGACATACGCATCCGTCGTTCTCCTAGAATTCGTGAAGTCATCAGTCCTCATCCTCCACATCAATCGATTGAGGCGCGACATCCACCAGTCTACCTTCCATACCACGATTCGGGTCTGCTGCGTCCTGCTCCGGCGTCAAAACGCCGATGTTCTCGCCTTGCAGTCGTGCGACTAGGCTTGTCGCGGTGCAGTCCCCGACCACGTTGGTCGCGGTCCGGAACATGTCCAAGAGGCGATCCACGCCGATGACCAGGGCCACACCTTGAACCGGTACACCGATCGCTGCGAGCACCATCGCCAGGGTCAGCATGCCCGCTCCCGGGACGCCCGCTGCGCCGATCGACGCCATCGTCGCCGAGACGACGATCGTGGCCTGATCTCCCAACGTGAGATCGATATCGAAGACCTGCGCAATGAAGACCGCCGCGACCCCCTGGTAGAGCGCGGTGCCGTCCATGTTGACGGTCGCGCCGATAGGCAACACGAAGCTCGCGACCTCATTGGAGCAGTTCAGGTTGTTCTCACAAGCCTCCATGCTCACCGGCAAAGTCGCCGAGGAGCTCGAGGTCGAGAAGGCGAGCACAAGGGCTGCACGAATCGATTGAAGGAAGCCAAAGAAGGGCAACTTCGCCCCCATGATGATGACCGGCATGTACATCACTAGGATGTGGGTCAGCAGGCCCAAGATCACCACGCCACCGTATGCACCCAGGGCCGCGAGCACCCCGAGCCCTGTGGAGCCCACCACCTCAAAGAGGATCGCGGCGACACCGACGGGCGCCAGCTTCATGGCGACGTGAACGAGGACGACCATCGCTTCATTGATGGAGACACAGAGGTCGACGGCGCGCTTCGCGACGTCCGCCTTCATAAGGGTGAAGGCGATGCCCAACATGGTCGCGAAGAAGATCACCTGCAGCATGTCGCCGGCGGCCAAGGAGGCGATGGGATTGCTCGGGACGATCCCCACGATTTGATCCACGAAGGAAGGCGCCCCGGCGGCGCTGCTGACGACCTTGTCGGCGGTGAAGGAGCCCAGCAGGGTCTTCTTGTCGAGCTCACTCAGGATCGAGCCCGGTTCGATTAAGTTGGTGATCCCGAGTCCGATCGTGAGGGCCACGACCGTCGTCAAGGTGAAGAAGCCGAGGGTCGTACCACCCATCCGGCCGAGCTTGCGGAAGTCCCCAAGCGAGGCCATGCCCACAATCAGAGAGAAGAAGACCAAGGGCACCACGACCATCTTGATCATGGCCAAGAAGAGGCGACCGAGCCACTCCGTCCAGTCGACGAGCTGTTGCCCCATGGACGAATACCGTCGCACCTTCATCGCGTCGTTAAGGACCCAGCCGCTGTGGACGTCGCCCCGCTTCACTTTGACGTCCTTGGCCTTGAACCGCATCACGTCAGCGGACGTGAGCGTCCACTCCACGCGGAGCCACGTGCTGGTCGCCTCGGCCTTCGCGGGGTCCGCTCCTGGGACTGGAACCCCAGACTGCTCTTCAAGTACCCGAACGCGCTCCACGCCCTGAGCGATTGGCGCCTCCATGGTCCCCCCGGAGGTGGTCATGATGGGGACCCCCTTGGAGAGGACGGCTGCGTCCGCGGAGAGAAAGTTCGAGTTTGGCCCTAAAAAGAAACCCAGCGAGACCCCGACAAACATGCCTATCAGGATCTTCGTGTAGAGCTGCATTCCTTGGGGCTCACCGTCCGATGACGGTGCTCCGTTTGGCTCGTCCATCCATCCCTCCTCACGCGAGAATTGAGGGCGTCAGACGTCGCCCCAACCCCTCCGTTGTATCGCATCATGGAGCATCGCTCCAGCCGACCACGGAGACTGCCTCGACGCGCTCACCCCATCTTGGCGATCGTCTCACGTGAGAGTTGCACAAAGAGCCCTGATGCTTCGGAGTAGACGGTCCCATCAAGCGCGGTCAGGATCGCCTCGGTTCGGATCTTACGCCCGTCAATCGAGAGGATGGCTCCTCGCACGCTCACGATCGCTGGGATCGGCAGCGGCGCCCGGAAGTCCACCTCGATCCGAGCCGCCAAGACAGGCCGGTCGTGGATCCAACACGCGAACCCCATCGCCTCATCAAGGACTGACGCCATGCTGCCGCCGTGGGCGTGCCCCGGGGGCCCCTGAGTGCCCCGACCCATCCGGATAAAGCCCCGGATCTCTCCGTCGACCTCCGTCTTGAAGTAACGCACCGTCACGCGCTCGGCGCTGGACAAAAATGGCGTGTTCGGTCGGAAGCTCGGGATGTGACTGACGGCAGTCCAGCCCTCAGGGATGTCCAGGTCCTCAAGGCTTAGCGTGCTCGGCTCCTCCGTCACTTCAGGCCGCTTCTTCAGCGAGCATATCCTCGGCGCTCAGCTCTGTGGCTGCTTTGCCGTATGAAAGGTCTAGGAGCCCAAGGTTTTTGTAGTGTCGCTCCACGCGACTGCTCATCAAGCCCAAGCGCCTCAGGTTGGGCATGATGCGCTTGAACATGGTGCGCCTGAAGTGACGCATCAGTGGCGAGCCCAGCACCAGCTGGTCCCACGCTGAGCGCGACATCATGTGTGCGTAGTACTCGTCGTAAAACTCGTGCGCCAAGAACCGATTGCGCAGCTGAATCGAGACCTCGAGCGCCCAGTCTTCTCGGTAACGGCGCTCGCGCTCCGTCATCCCAGTGTCCCAGTGCTCTTTGAGCGCGATGACCCCGAAGTGCACATGCCGGGCCTCATCGGTGATGACGCGCTGAAGGAGGTGCTTGAGCAGCGGTTCGTCCGTCGCGTGACGGATGGTCGCGAAGGCCCCGAGGGCGAGCCCCTCAATCATGATCTGCATCCCGAGGAACTTGATGTCCCACTCCTCGGAGAGCATCAAGGCATCGATGACCACGTAGAGGTTGTCGTTGATCTCATAGAGCTTCCCGAGCTTCTGCGTGAGGTACGTGTGGAAGACCTCCACGTGGCGCCCCTCGTCGACCACCTGCGTACTGCCGTAAAGCTTGGCGTCCAGCCAAGGGACGGCCTCCGTGACTTGGGCGGCGGCGACAAGTGCCCCCTGCTCACCATGCAAAAACTGGCTCAGCATCCAGGACAGGAGCGCCAATCGTTGATCGATCTGTCGGTCTTCTGGGAGCGCCTTGAACTGGGGCAGGTCCGTGATGGGCAAGAGGTGGTCGTGGATCAAGCCCCGGCCGAAGGGGCCCGGATCGAGCGGCGTGTCCCAGGCCAAGTCTGTGGTGCCGTTCCACTGGTCTCGCTTCGCCGCCTCATAGAGGCGCCGCATGCGGACCATTGCGTCGCTATCCGAGCGCTTGTACTCCCAATCAAAGTGCGCATCAAAGCCGACCCTGAAGGTCGACTCGCCGTCTTGCTTCGCAGCTTGCTTGATGAAACCGCGATACGCAGGCCCGAGGAGTGAGGCCAAGACCTCGGGGTTACCGCACTGGATGGCGTCACTAAAGACAGGACCAGCGTGGCGAAGATTTGATAGCGTACGTGTCAGTCCCATACCCCATCATTTATCGTCCACTAGGCGTCGGTCAATGATGGACACCCATTAATCGAACACCCGGTAGGCAATCGACACACCGAGGGTCACGCAAATAGAGGCGGCGCAAGCCTTTGCCGCAGCGTCGGAGGCGACAGCCGCCGGCAGGTAGCAGGTGAGGTTATCCCCCCGAGCGACAACCCACCCCAGATCGAGGGGGCCCAGGGGGGAAGGGACCCGAAACCAGCGTGGCCAGCGCATCACATGGGTCACCGCCTGATCGTTGTCGAGTTCGGCCAACCAAGACGCCTCACTTGCGTCGCGGGCGCCGAGCCCGTCATAGACCGCGCAGCGCATCGGTACCACATGCGCTCCGGACCGCGGTGCGCCCCGCGCCTCGAAGAGCGCCTTGGACGCAGCGACCTCCCCTGTGCACTGGTAACGGGCATGGGTGGCGATGACCCGCTGCGTCGCCGCGCGAATCGTCGCCGAGATGGCGTCGAGGAAGGCCACAGGTTCACGGCGCAGGGACTCGAGGCGCCCGGAGTCGACGAGGATATCGACCAGCGTCCGGCGCGTGAGGCCCGTCTCGCGCTGAAGTGAATCCAGCGGGTTCGGCAGCGGGACAGTCGAGGAGGGCTCTGTGGTGATCGCCGTCTCCCTCGCCTCCCCAACAGCCACGGCGCTGACCCCGTCATCATCCATCGCGATCGCTGCGCGACGCGCGACGACCACACCTGCAGCTGGCTCTGGGATCGCCGCGACGGCCTCGACGCAGGCACGCTTAATCGCGGCGCTCGGCGCGTCATTCAACATCTTGAGCGGCCGGCCGATCTTCGACCACACTTGCTCGAAGTGGCGATCATCCCGCCAGCCCTCCCGCAAGGCAAGGCGCTTCACAGCGCGAGTGTCGACCACCCTGTCTCCAAATTCGACCGCGCACTCTTCACGAATCTCCGCCTGTAAGCGCCGCGCGAAGAGCTCATAGGTCTCATTGGCGATGACCGTCAGCCGAGCCAGGTCGCGGTCGCGGCAACGACGACCGTTGACCATCACCGGCAAGCGCAACCCGCGACCGATCTCTTGTCGCTTTCGCAGCTCGGAGCGGGTCCGATGCAATGTGCAGATCTGAAAGACGTTCGGGTTATCCCAACCCTCTCGGAGCGCGGAGTGACTGAAGATAAAGCGCACCGGCTCATCGAGGCTCAACAGCCGCGTCTTGTCTTGCATAATGAGCGTGTACGCGTGGTCATCATCCCGTGTCTTACCCGTCGTATCGACCGGCTGACCGCGTCGCTCTGAGAAATAGGCTGCGCGGGCATCCGGCGCAGGGGGCAAGCGTAAGCAGGCGTAGCGTGGCCGCGCTGAGAGCCGCGCGTAAGCGTCATCAAACCAGCGCTGCACCGGCCCGGAGCGGTCCGCGTCACCGACGTAGCTGGCCACGCGGTCTAGGAAGACGAGCGAGAGCACCTTCATCTGCTCCGGCGCTGACTGGAGCGTCCGGACCCTAAGCTCGGTCTCCAAGTGGGCCCGAATCGTCTCCTCGAGCTGCTGGCGCATCACCTCATCTCGAGCCTCTGGCGCGGCGACCGCCCCCTCTTGAATCACAACCCCGTTGCTGAACCGGACCATGCCGGCTTGCGCATCTACGGCGCTCACGACCCACCCCTCGTAAACCGACCGCTGACTCAGTACGTCGAGCGCCTCGCCCTCCCCTTTGACCTTCACGGATTTCCTCACGGGACCGGTCTCCCCCGCGACCTCCAAGAAGAGAGTCGCCGTGACCCCACGGGTGGTCGCTCGAATCGACTTCACCTCAATCGGCGGGGGCCCGCCCTGCTCTGCGACCACCGAGGTCACCTCGATGCGCTTGACCAAGCCGAGATCGTACGCCTGTACCGGATCCAGGCGGTAGACGAGGTTGCGCAACCGTCGGTGCGTCGCCGAGTACCGAAGCGTGAGGAGCGGCGCCAGCGACGCGATGGCCTGCTGCGCCTTGGGCCCCTCCATGTTCTGCGGCTCATCCAGGATCACCACGGGGCGCCTCCCGGCGATCAAGTCGATGGGGCGATGCCCCCTCAGGCCGTCCGTCGGTCGATGGATGAGGTTCGCTTGGCGCTTATTGAACGCGTCGATGTTGAGCACCAAGACCTGGACACCGGTGTCAAAGGCGAACTGCCGGATCCCTGAGTCTCGCCCTGGTCGGTAGACGCGCGTCTGCACACGAGGCTCGGGGTAGAGCTCATCGAAGTGCGCCCCCATCTGGCGGGCCTGCTGGAGCAGCCCCTCGCGGATCGCGACGCTGGGGACGACGACCACGAAGCGGTCGAAGCCATAGCGACGGTTCAGCTCACGCAACGTCCGAAGATAAACGTAGGTCTTGCCGGTCCCGGTCTCCATCTCCACCGAGGCCTCATGCCCCTCAAGCTCGCTCAGCGCGCCTAGCCCGTGCCGTGCTCGCACCTGGCAGAGGTTCTCCAGCAAGCGCGCCTCCGAGAGCAAGAGCGCTTGCGGAGTCTGAGCCCCCCATTGAGCGCGAGGCTGGCCCCGGAGGAGGTCAGCGACCGCTTCAACCGCGGCGATTTGATGGGGCTGCTGTGCGTCAAAGTGAAGGCGCACACCCGACGCTTGTGTGTGCTCGGCCATCAAACCGTCCGCAGCTCGACGGAGGACTGCTCCGCACACCTCACACACTCCAGCCGGAACGCGTCGTCACCTTGGAAGACAGCTTCACGGAGGATGAGGCGCGCAGGGCCTCGATCGAGCATCGCCCTGACCGCTGCTGACTCAAGGGTGAGCGCGAGGCAAATCAAGAGGGCACCGTCATCGATGTCAAAGGCCTCTATGCCCTCGAGCTCCACGACCTGAACCGGCCGGTCAAGCCTCACGCCAGCGCGGGCTTGAACCTCAAAGAGCAGATCCCCCGAGGGCACGTCGGCAGCGGGCCCGGCCACCTGCGCTTCAAGCTGAGCCTGAAGCACGCTGACGTCCGCACAGGGCTGATCTGGCCAGCTCGGTAGCGCCGCCGACGCGAGCTTGAACGCTCGGAAACCGAGCTGGCCATTAGGGAGGGCCGCCGTCCCCCTCAGGCGCTGAGCGACACGTCGCATCCGGTCGCGTGTGATCGCGGCGATCGTGTCGTATTTCCCCTCCTCAAGGGGCTCGGGGAGCTGGACCAAGATGCAACGGCGACGGCCGCCGTCATCTCTATTGAGCTCCAAGACGGCCTGCCCTGTGCTCCCGGACCCCGCGAAGAAGTCCAGCACCAGATCGGTCGGCCCCGTGGCGTGCTCCAAGATGCGTCGAATCAAGAGCGATGGCTTCGGCGTATCGAAGACCTTGCGACCGAAGAGCTCCTTCAGCTCGGTATGAGCGAGGTCCGTGTGACCGGCGTACTGATGAGACCAGAAGTTGATCGGCGTCAGCCCCTGGCGGACCTCGGACAGGTAGGTCTTCACCTGAGGGATTGGGCGCGTGCCGTCTTTCCCCCACCAAAGGCGGCCCTCTGAGGAGAGCCTATCGAAGCCGGCCTGGTTGGTACGCCATGCTTTGCGATCCGGGTGGGTCACATGCCCCGTGTTGGGGTTCGTGATGGGGTAGGCCAAGTTCGGACGCCGCTCTGGCGGCACTTGGTTAAGGAACGAGGTCGGCTTCCAAGGGCCGCGCGGATCATCGTCCGGGTTCTTAAAGTCGACCGTGTCACGCTCGGTGCGCGGCTGGAGGTTCGCAGCGAAAGCGTCTGAGCGCTGAAAGAGCAGGATGCGATCCACAACTGAGGTGAACCGATCCGTGTTGTTGCTGCGCGTGTAACGCTTCTGCCACGTGATGTTGGCGACGAAATTCTCCTCCCCGAAGACCTCATTCATCAACATGCGGAGGTGGTGAACCTCGTGGTCGTCGATGGCGACGAAGATCGCGCCATCAGCGGTCAAGAGGTTACGCGCGAGGACCAGCCGGGGGTACATCATGGTCAACCAGCGCGAGTGATGACGCCCATCCACCTCCGTCGCGCTCGTGAGCCGCTTGCCTTCATCATCGATCTGCCCGGTCTGGCGCAGGTACGTCCCCAGGCTGTCGCTGAAATTGTCGGGGTACACGAAGTCATGGCCAGTGTTGTAGGGCGGATCGATCGTGATGACCTTGATCTGACCCGTGTACGCCGGCTGAAGCAGCTTGAGGACCTCGAGGTTGTCCCCCTCGATCACCACGTGATGCGCGTCGTCAAAGCCCTCGGAGTCCTCCACCATAGGGTGCAGCGCGCCGCTCGCAGGCTCTCTGAGCGCCTGGACCGCAGCAGCGCGACCCGCCCAGCCGAAGCGGTAGCGATCATCTGCCTCAGTGGCGTGCCCGAGCTGCGCCAAGAGCCGCTCGGGATCGAGGTGCCCTTCGACGAATGCCCCAGGAAAGAGCATACGCAGCTGCTCCAGCTGCTCCTGGTTGGCGGGTTGAACACCCAGCGCCAGTTCGAGTTGGTCTCCCATCGCGCGCCTCCCGACTCAAGGGGGTTAGCAGATTCAGGCTCTGTGCGCATCCGCTTGGAGATCGAGGCAGTAAATCCGATACTGGGATCATGATACTTCGAATTGTGTGCAGCGGGCTGCTAGCGGCGATGTTCTTTGGGTGTGGCTCTGCCACCACAGCGGGCAACACAGGCGTGGGCAGTGATGCCCCGTCGACGAGCCCTGAACTCGACGCCAGTGCATCTCCTGAGGACGACCTGACGTCTCCTCAGATCGTCGACGGCAAAGACACAGCAGAGGCCGAGGAGGATGACGCAGGGCCCAGCGCCCCGCTTGTCACCATTCAAGCTCCAGCGGAAGACGACGTCTTCACCGTCGGAGCGAGCGTGACGCTCCGCGGCAGCGTGGCCATGCCAGAGGGCGGCCTCCAAGGTCACACCTATCGATGGACGAGCGACGTGGACGAGGAGCTAGACAGCGGAGCGATGAGCTCTGCGGTTATCGAGGTGACGATCAACACCCTCAGCCCCGGCGCTCATGTGCTGACCCTAGAGGTGAGCCCCCCTGATGGGGAGAGCGGCAGCGCCTCCGTCGCCGTCCTGATCAACCAACCACCGACAGGCACGACCGTCGTGATCATCGAGCCTAGTAGCCCTGTAACTTCAGACCCACTGGTCGCCACCGTGACCGAGCCCGCCGTGGATCCTGATGGCGACCCGGTCACCTACGCCTACACCTGGTACGTCGACGACGTGATGGCCGGCATCTCAGGGGACACCGTCCCAGCGCAGGAGACCTCACAGGGGCAAACATGGCGCGTCGAGGCGCTCCCCATGGATCCCTACGCCTCGGGGGCCCTCGGAGAGGCCTCTGTGACGATCGGCAACAGCCTCCCCAGCCTTGAGGGAGTCTCTCTGCTGCCTAGCGCAGGCAACACTGATACGACCTTCACGTGTCAACTGACCGGGTGGAGCGACCCGGATGGAGACAGCGAGAGCGTCAGCTACGCGTGGCTCGTCAACGGCGAGGTCATCCCCGGGGAGACAGACGCCACGCTCTCGGGAGAGTCCTTCATCAAAGGCGATGAAGTGCAGTGCAGGGCGACCCCGATCGACGCTGGAGGCACTGGGACCGCGATGACGAGCGACGTCGCCCCTATCTTGGACACAGCCCCTGCGCTCACATCAGCGACGCTCGACCCGCCCGCGGGCGATCAGACGACGCTCTTCACCTGCATCCCGGGTGAGACCTCAGACGTCGATGGCGACGACGTGGCCTTGAACTACGTCTGGTTCGTCAACGACGAGGCGCTGCCGGGCACCACGAGCGCCACGTCGGAGTTCATCACCCTGGTCAAAGGCGACACCCTGCAATGCGACATCATCCCGGTCGCCGACGAGGTCGAGGGGATCGCGGTCAGCTCCAATACGGTCGAGATCGGCAACGCCGCCCCCGCCGCGGGGCCCGTGATCATGTCGCCCAACCCCGCGACAGAGCTGTCGGTCATCACGTGCATGGTCGGGCAAAGCACCGATCCTGACGACGACAACCTGGCCCTCTCGTACATCTGGACCGTCAACGGTGAGGTCATCGAGGGGGAGAGCGGCAACACGCTCTCGGGCGAATTCTTCGGCAAGGGCGACGAGGTCCTGTGTGAAGCCGTCGCGTTTGACGGCGAGAACTACAGCCCACCAGAGGCCAGCAAGGTCGTCGTCGAGGTGGTAAACACGCCGCCTCAAGTGAACAGCGCCGAGATCACCCCGACCTCTGGCAACGTACAGACCACCTTCACCTGCCTCGCAGGGGCGACCGCAGATCCGGACCCGACAGACACAGTGACCGTCTCCACACTCTGGTACCACCAAGGCGTCGAGGTCGTGGGCGGCATCTTCGAGACCCTCGTGCCCGCCGAGCTCGGCCTCGGCCCGGGGACACTGACGTGCACTGTCACCCCCACAGACGGCGACGACGACGGCCCCCCAGTCACGAGCGACGAGGCCATCATCGCCAACAAAGCCCCCAGCATCACCGGCGTGCTCCTCGGCCCGCAGCCCGCGACCTCCAGCGACACGTTGACCTGCACGCCAGAGGGCTGGAACGACGAGGATGGCGACGGGGAGTCGTACTTCTATGAGTGGTCGGTAGCGGGGAGCACCCTCCCCGCGGAGCACGCCCCGACCCTGAGCCCGGAGCACTTCTCCAAGGGAGACCTCATCGTCTGTGTCGTCACCCCGACTGACGGTATGGTCAGCGGGACGCCGATGCCCTCCAACAGCCTCGTGATCGCCAACTCACCGCCGAGCGTGGGCGGCGCGAACATCTCCCCGACCGTCGGCGGGAAGATGACGCCCTTCGTATGCGACCCCCAGGGCGTCTCCGACCCTGACGTCTCCGACTTGAACACGATGCTCTTCGCGTACATGTGGGCCATTGACGGCGAGACTGTCGTCGGTGCGGAGTCCAAGACCTTCACCCCAGGCGGCGGCGTCGTCACGGACGCCAACCTGACCTGCACGGTGCGACCCTACGACCTGCAACACTACGGGGAGCCGGCCACGAGCGGTCCGGCGCTGATCACGAACCTCGCGCCCTCGGTCGAGAGCGTCATCATCACCGTGGATGACGACGGGCTCTACTGCGTACCACAAGGCGCCTCCGATCCAGACGATGACGAGGTCACCTACAGCTACACATGGCTCCTTAACGGCCTCATCCTTGAGGAGGAGCAAGAGGCGCTGTTGCTCTCTGATGACTTGGTCAAAGACGACGAAGTCCGGTGCGTCATCACGCCGACCGACGGCACCGCGGAGGGTCAGCCAGTGACCAGCGAGCCCTACCTCTTCAGCAACGACGGCCCGACGACGCCGAGCGTCACCCTCGGGCCGACGGACGCGACCGCCGGAGAGCCCCTGGAGTGTGACGCAGCCGCGACCGACCCTGACGATGACGAGCTCACTTACACCTACACCTGGACGGTCGACGGGGAGCTCCTCGAAGCCTACACCCAAGCCACGCTCCCAGCCGGCGTCACCGCGGCGTGTGAGACCTGGACCTGCACCGCGACAGCCAGTGACGGTCAGGCCTCGAGCCCCGTCGGCTCAGACACCCTGACCCTCGGCCCCGACGATGACGGCGACCATGATGGCTACCTCTGGCATGGTCATCACAGTGCCCCAGACACACCAGCGCCCACTGACATCGCTGCCAAGAACACCTTCTTGTCTCTGGAGCGTGTAGCGACTCGAATCACCCCCGCGCTCGACGCGTTCCCGATGACCCTGACTCACGTCCGCTTCTACAGCACAGGAGGCACCTACCTCATTGAGGTGTTCGCGGACGGGGCCATGCCCAACATCTCACTGGCCAGCGCTACCCACGTCGTGAGCAGCCCCGGGATGCAGGTGGTGCCCCTGGACGCCCCCACGCAGCTCAACGGGGCCATGTCCGTTTGGGTCGCTGTGAACGGTGTCGCCGACATGTGGGTCGCCTCGAACGACACGGACGGACAGAGCGTCAGCAACCTCATCTACGGCTGTAATACATATATCCCGACCTTCGGCTGTATCGATCCCCTCACCTTCCAACAGGTCCCCTTCGACTGGCTCCCTTTTCAGGCCTTCGACAGCCTCTTCGACAGTTCCTGGTCCAGCTGGGGAGACCCCATTATCGACGTCGGCTACGCGGGAGATCTCGCGGCCCCCACCTGCGATTAGCTCAGCGTCCAGCGCAGAGCGATTGAGCCCGGGCCGCCACCACCGCGACCCCTGGGACGAGGCCGGCGGCCTCTCTCCCAAGTTCGCACGCTTTGTCGCCCTGCCCGGCTGCTCCGCGCTCGGTGGCGAGCTTCAAGAGCAGCGCCACGAGGTTTCGACGCGCCGACGCATCCACGGCTCCGAGCGACAGCACGCGACGCTGAGCCTCTACGGCGGCGGCGGTGCGCCCCGTGGCGACCAAATGACCGACCCAGTGGCCGAGCACAAACGCGTGGTTCGGGTGCGCAGTGACCGCGGCGCTGTAGGCCGATTCCGCGTCTTCAGAGCGCCCCGCGCGGCCGTAAGCCCGCGCCAAATTCGTCATAACCTGCGGCCCGCGCGGCATGAGCTCTACGCCCCGCTCACACAAGAGCACTGCATCAGCAGCCTCTCTGTTCAGCGCCAAGGCGCAGAGGTTAGCGTCCGCCTTACCCGGCCGAGGGCTGACCGCCACGGCGCGTTGAGCGAGGCGCCACGCCTCGTCACCGCCGGGCCGCGTGCGCTCCAACGCCGCCGATAAATTCAACAGCGCCAACGGGTAGTCAGGGGCGCGCTCCAGGGCCGCCTCAAGGTGCTGCTGAGCGCTCTCCGAGTCCCCGGCCTCCATTTGCGCCTTGGCGAGGTTGCAGCGCGCCCGAGCGCTGTCGGGCTCGATCGCGACGCTGGCCTCAAAGAGCGCCGCGTCATCCTCCCATGCCGCCACCGTCTGAAGCCCCGAGAAGACACCGATGCACAAGAGGCCGCCCGCCAACGCGTGGGCACCGCGCCACGCAGTCGAGGGGCGCGGCAACGCCGACAACACAGCGGCGAGGGCGAGGGCGACCCCAAGCCCAGGGTGGTACGCGAGCCGCCCGGCCGCGGGCGTCGGCAAGATGAAGGCGATGTTGGACAAGAGCGCGAGGCTCGTCAGGGCTAAGACCAACCCAAGGAGGGCAGAAGAGCCGACCTGCCACGCCCACACTAAGGCTGCGACGAGCACGAGGAGCGCGAGGGCGCCGAGGGCGAGGTAGGCTCCGTGGGTCACGCCCGCGGCGAGATCGGCAGGGACGGGCTGCCCGCCGACACTCCAGCTGATGTAGCGACCCACGACCCCGAGCCCCGCCAAAGCACGTGCACCAAACTCCATGCTCGCGAGGGGGTTATCGATGGCCGGGACCACACCCCCTAGGTGCCCAACAACGGTGCTACGCACGAGGTACCACCCTCCCCCGAGCGCCGAGATCGCGGCCAGGCGCCCAACATGACGGCCCTGGAGGGCCCAGGCTCCCGCTGTGACCGCGTAGACGGCCGCCGTCTCTTTCGACAAGAGCGCGAGGGTCAGAGAGAGGAGCGCCAAGCACGGACGTCCGCGGATCCAGACAACCCCCCAAAGGCCAAAGAGCGCCGCGAGCAGGTCCCCGCGACCCACTACGGAGGCGACGCCTTCGGCAAACGCGGGGGTCACTGCCACGGAGAGGCCGAGCCAGAGTCGCGCCCAGCTTTGCCACCCCAGCTGCCTCCCAAGCAGCCCCACCGTCGCGATGACGAGGAGGTGCACGAGGCTGTTTGTGAGGTGGAAAAGGCTGGGTTCGCCGCCCCCCATTATCCCATCTAGCCGGAGGCTCCAGAGGGTCAGGGGGCGCCAGCTCGCGATGTGCTCGAACCCCGGCCGCTCCCCCCAGAAGTCACTCGTGAACGCCGCGAACCACGATCGTGAACCGTCGATTAACGGGTTGCCCACCACGGCCATCGGATCGTCGAAGGCGAAGTCATGTCCGAGGGTCATCGCGAGCACGCCGAAGCCAGCTGCGATTGGCAGACCCCGGACGAGAGGCTCGGGAACACGCTGCATAGCGCTTTGATGACACACACGAGCGTCAGGAACAACCTGTTGTACCGATGCGTTTCGCTGCACTTTGATGCATACTCGTGGGCCATTCGGGAGACCTTGCCCCTATGACGTCAACGACAAGCGCACAGGCTGCGTCCGACGGCTCCGCCCGCTGGCGACGCTATCTCTCCGCAGGAGCCTTCCTGCAGGGCCGAGCACCGTCACGCCCAGGCGCGCCCCAAGTGGTCAAGGTCAACCTGCCACGTTCACTGCGCCCACTCGTCGCGAACCCAACATCGATTGAGATGGACGGCTACCTCTTGGCGCTCTCTGCGGAGAACGCAGGCGCCGGGGGGATGGATCGCGTGGGGTGCCTCCTTGAGGCGCACCCCGCAGGGATGCGTGCCCTGGGCGCTGATTTTCATTGGGGGGCGGTCGGGTGCCTTATCGCCCTAGAGCCGCTCCAAGCCGATCTCGGCACCCTCCTCGCCGATGAGCCGAACACGGCCAAACACGTGGCGCTTCAAAAGATTGACCTCGCCCGACAAGCGTTCGCCAGCGGACAGTTCACTCAGACTGCGACGCTCCTCGCCGAGGTCTTCGCGATCGAGGACGCGAACGACTTCGGATGCTGGAGAGCGCATTTCCTCGATGGCCTCATGCGCTTCGGGTTCGCTGGCGGCGAGCTCGACTTCGTCGACCTAGCACTCGCAGAGAAGCGCTTCGCGACAGCGGCGAGGCTCGTCAAACACACGCACCCTCATGTCAGCGCCCAAGCGCTGGTCATTGCCGCTTATGGGACGATCCTGGCGGACAAGCTAGGCCGCGCACTTGGCTACTTAGAGGCCGCGACTGGCCTAGATGACGAGCTCGCGGAGGCTCACTTCTTGGCCGGCCGAGTCTTCCTCCGCCAAGGCAACAAGCGAGGCGCCTTTGAGTCGATGATGCGCGCCCTCACGCTCGATCAAGGGTACGCCGTCCGTGCAGGGAGCGTCGACGCCACCTGCGCCGATGTCGGTCGCCTCGGCTCGCTCTTGACCGCCCTGTCGCGAGAGCTCCGGACCCGCGGGCAACCCTCTATCCGCGAGACGCTCAAGCGCCTGCGGCTGCTCGCTGGGCATCGACCAGCCCATAATGACCCCGACGTCCTGAGCCTGCGCGCTTTTGTCCGAGAGGACGAAGACTGGCCGCTCTACGATGTGATTCGGACGCTGAGTCAGAAAGACCAGCTCGTGGACGAGCTCTTCCAGCGCTACCGAGAGGTCAGGATCATCACCAGCGAAGAGCAAGCTGGGAGCACAGTCCAAGTCGAAGAGGTCCGCAAGGTCGCCACACAAAAGAAGAGCAAGGCAACCAGCGCAGCCCAGCGCCTCTTCAAAAAAGACAGCGAGGAAGCGGAGTCCGAGACCCGAGAGCAACGGCGGACAAAGACCGTCGACCTCACCATCATGAGCGCCACGATCCGGGACATCTCAGAGCGCATCCTCACCGAATTCGATCTCGTGAAGATCCCAGGTGGCATCTTCACGATGGGCAGCCTGGCTGACGAGGCCGGGCGCGCCGGTGATGAATTGCCTCATGAGGTCCGCCTAACCCGCCCCTATTACTTGGGCGTGATGCCAGTCACCCAGGAGCTCTGGCACGCAGTGATGAACAACCACCCGTCCTACTTCGACGGACACGACCGACCGATCGAGCAGGTGTCCTGGGTCGACGCCTTGGTGTTCTGTAATGAGCTCTCGCAGATGAGCGGGTTGAGCCCGTGCTACGAGATCGGCCGGAAGTCCGTGACGTGGTTAGGGCCTGACGTCGTCGGCTATCGCCTCCCCACAGAAGCGGAGTGGGAGCGCGCATGCCGCGCCGGCACACAGACCGCCACCGCCAATGGCCCCAATGTGGATCCATCACAAGGGAACATGGCCCGACGTCACGGTCAGCTCACCACCCCTGTCGGTACCTACGCGCCTTCAGACTGGGGCCTCCTTGATATGCACGGCAACACCTGGGAGTGGTGCTTTGACGCCTATGGTGACTACGGCAACGCTCAGGGGGACGACCCATGCGTGGTGAGTCAGCATGATCTGCGCTGCGCACGGGGCGGGAGCTGGGACAGCGATCTCCAGCAGTGTCGCTCCGCCAGCCGCGCGCACTATTCACGGTGGAGTCGACGTCACACTGTCGGCTTCCGACTCGCGATGAGCGTCCAGCCGTCCAAGCGTTAACGACGCGCCCCTACGTCCCCCGGAGGAGGAGCATCTCGTCGCGCAGCGGCCCTTCGACGAGGTGTGGGATCAGGCGCTCGATCGCCTCACGGCATGCGGCGCGCTCATTCAAGGCAGCGAGGGCCCGCACATACGCCTCGAGCAGCTCGGGGTCATCAGGGGAGAGCTCTAGGCCATCCCGCGCCGCGCTCGCAGAGGCCGTCGGGTTGGATAAGCGCTGCATATGAAGCCGCGCCTCCGCCAACCGAGCACTCACGCGCACCCGGCGAAGGCCGCTCGGCTCCTCGGCGTCTTGCTCTCGCTCGTGCGCGGCGCGCGCGCGCGTCGCGTGTAGCTCGCAGGCCGACTCCCACGCACCTTGTTGCTCATAATGCGCCTGCAACCAATCGGCTGCCTCGTCATCGAGCGGCTCCCACGCAAAGAAGCGCGCCCAAGCGGCCGCCGCCGCCTCGGGATCATCGAGCTCAGCGCTGAGCAGACGCGCACGCTCCCGTAAGAGGCCCAGCGAACGGCTCGCATCAAAGGTCAGATCGGCGAGCGCGGCGAGGGCTGCGCCAAGGGACTCCCACGCTTTGGCCTCGCGCAAGAGCTGAACCTTTAGCTCCCAAGCCTCGACACACTGATCATCAAGGCGGAGCACCTCTTCGAGGACCGGCCCAACACGCCCCAGGCGCTCGGCACCAGCCTCGCTCTCCGAGATCCCGTCTCTGACCTGCCCCAAGAGATCCTCGATGCGACTGGAGGCGTCGAGCCTGTCCTGCACCGTCATCGGCAGCCCCTCTGGGACCGGGGCCACCGCACTAGACGCCTCAGGGGCGCTGACGGGGACCGTCGACGCTAAGAGCACATGCAGCTCCCGCGCCGCCACATCACCTGGCGCCTCCGCGAGGACCCGATCAAGCAACTGCACAGCAGCAGCGACCTCACCGAGGTCCGCGAGCTTGAGGGCCTCTAGGTAACCATGTTGCGGGCCCCGTGCGACCGGCACAGGGACATGCGGGGCCCGATTCGGCACCACCCCAGTCAGCTCCGTCCGCAGCCTTGTCAAAGAGGGCGGCTCGTCGTAGCGCGCCTCTAAGCGGCCCATCACCGCCCTCGCCTCTCCCAGCGCGTCGCGACCGGCGAGCACCGAGGCGAGTCGAAATGCCGCGTCACGACGACCGCTCTCACGTGGGTGAACCGACTCCAGGCGACGGAGGACAGTCACCAGCGCTGCGGGCTCACCCAGGCGCTCAAGCGCCTCCCAGGAGAGCTCCAAAGCGTCGATGCGACGCGGAGACACCGCGGTAGCCTCCTCCAAGAGCCGTCGGGCTCCTGCAGCGTCGTCGAGGTAGCGCAACGCCACACGCCCCATACGTACCAGGGTCGGGACCCGAGCCAACGGGTCCGCCACGTGATCCAGTCGGGCCGCGCACAAGCGCTGATGCCGTTCCCACATGCCGTAGCGTTCATAGAGCGCGAGGAGGCGGTCAGCCACCTGCTCATCGGCGGTCGGGCCGAGCGCCTCGAGCGCCGCTTCGTAGGGCTCGATGGCGTCCGCGAAGAGATCGAGGGACTCATAGAGGCGCGCCAACGCCCGATGCAGCCGGCCTCGGAGGTCGGGCACATCGGCGGCCTGCGCGGCCTCACGAAGTCGATGCAACAATCGCTCGCGGACCTCGACGCCTGCGGCGGCCTCCTCGAGGAGCTCAAGCGCTTGTGCGTTAGCTGGCGCGGACTCAAGGACGTCGAGGGCCGCCTGGATCCCCTCTGCGCGGGCGCCGCGCGCCAAATGCGCTTGCGCAAGAAGGCACCCGGCCGCTGGCCAGCTCTCGCTCGCGCGGTCGACGCGCAGCGCATAGCGGATCATCAAGTCGGCGTCGCCCGCTCGCTGAGCCAAGCGCGCAAGATCCGTCGAGTCCTCGGGGCCTAGCCCCTCGGCGTCGACAGCGCGCCAGAGCACCCGCCGCGCTCGGCCCAGCTCGGCCAAGGGGCCAAGGGCGAGCTCCGCGAGCAGCCGCACAATTCGTACGAGCGCGGTGGTGTCGGAGGGGTGCAGCGCTCGAAGCGCCCCCTCCAGCACCTTGGCACCTCGGCGCGGTTCACCTGCGCTGGCTTCGACCTGGGCGAGCGCGATCTGGGCTTCGACATCGTGTGGGGCCGCCTCCAAGACGACCTGCAGAAAGATCCGCGCTTCGTCAGGATCGTGGCGCGCGAGCGCGTGCCGAGCCAAACTTAGCCCAGCTTGGCGTGTCCGCTCGGGGCTGCGCGCAGCGAAGAGCAGGCGCTTGTAGAGCGGCAACGCCGAGTCCATCTCGCCGGCGCTCTGAGCCAACCCAATGAGCTGCTCCAACGCCTCCTCGTGATCGGGCGATCGCTCCAAGACCCGCTCCAAGGCGGCGCGCGCCTCCACGGGCTCCACGTCGCTCAAGATCTCGGCCAAGGTGAGGTCGACAGCGGTCGCCTCCTCACGGTGCATGGGTCCATCAAGGACCTCAGAGAGGCGCTCCAAGTGGACCGCGGCCTCTTCACGTCGCCCCGCGGCCATCGCGATCGAGGCGAGCCCACAGAGCGCCGGGGGATATCCAGGCTCGACGTCCAGGAGCTGCTGACAGACGCGCAGGCCTTCATCCCGAAGGATAGGCGTCGCCGCGCAGATCCCGACCAAGCGCTCTGCCAAGAACCCTGGCTTGGGCGGCCCGTCTAGGGCCCGGTACACCTCGGCCAGCGCCTCTCGCACTTGGTCGGCTTCGAGGAGGCGGTCGATCTGACCGTGATGTCGTTTCAGCTCGAGGTCCGCTACGAAGCGCTCGAAGGCCTCGCGCATCGCGCGCTCACCGAATCCCCCTTGCGCATCAATGGTCACGACCTCGGCGCGGGCCGCCTCGGGGGAGAGGAAGCGCGCCGTAATGACCCCCTCACGCAGCTCGACCCCGTGTGCCCTCAGCCCCCCGCACTCGGGCATCTTCCACCCAAGGGTGCTCGTGACGTCCAGCAACACAGCGCGAACGATTTGCAGGCGCGCTGTGGTCAACGTGCGAGAGAGGACGAGCTCCTCCGGGAGCAAATCCAAGATGCTGGCTGCCAGCACTGGCCAAGGCTCCGGGTGTGGCCCGTAGACGCGCACGTCGTGGAGCGAGAGCACCACTGCGGGCTCTATCTCCCCTTCGTCCGGGCCGTTAGGATCGGGGACCATCCGGGCCCGAATCGTGTAGCGCGTCCCGGCATCCGTGCGACCCAAGAGCACGAGCGCGTCGTCGACTGCACGACCAACGATGCGCCCCCCGCTGACGCGGTGAAGCCAGCCCAACAGCAGCCGGGCCTCGACAGACACGACGACTGTCTCAGCGTCGCCCCTGTGATGCCGGAAGCGACCGATCCCCTCTCGGAAATCAAAGGGGAAGGAGACGTGAGGCAAACCAATGGCGAGCTCGTCGAGGACCGCGCCAACAGGCAGCGACGCCCCGGCGTGGACCACAGCGACACGGCCATCCAAGACGCGGAGCGTCCATCCGCCAGCACCACGGGCTGGGTTAGAGACGCCGCGTGCGACGGGGGCAGTCGTCGGCAGCTTCGGCATGAGTCGGTTGTAGCCCTGTCACGGGCCCGCAGCAAGGCCCAACCCGTGGCTTCGAGAGACAAAAGCCCCTCACGCGACGCCTCTCCGACACCTCTCTGGCGAAAGATCCCCACCCTGCAGAAACCAAACGAAGGACTGCTCGCCAGATTAGAGCCTTTGCGTCCTGCGCACTTAAGTCCGACGGGAGAACGGCCGAAGGAGTGAGAGAGGGGCGGGTTCCGACCGGGTTCTGGATCTGAGCCCGTGAGATTCCGTAGGCTTGGATCAGGTGCTCTGTGCGCACCACGGACATGGACAGTTGAGGTCATGGGGAAACGCAGGCCAGTCATCATGCTCGCCAAACAGACGGACAGCCCGGCTGTGCGCGCCGATGACCATCTGCACCGTGACATGACCCTTCAGCCCGTCCTCGCGGCCCACGAAGCGCAAGTCGTCAACGCCCTCATCCTCCCGCACCGCGTGGGGTCGCTACCTGCGGAGGCTGAGCAGGCGGACTGCAACCACATCCTCCAAGCCGTCACCGGCTCAGGCCTCATCCTTGGGTTGCGAGACAACGCGCGCCGCGCCGGCCTCGTAGACCTGTACCGAGCGTGCGTCAGCGTGGCTGAGCGGCAGCGGTTCATCGGTCGCGAGCGTTGGAACGTCGCCAAGGAAGCTGCCAGGAGGATCCAAGAGGCGACCGGACGACCGCCGACCGCGCTCGGCGCACTCGCAGCCACGCACCTCGTGTATGCAAGCCCGGCGGCGCGCCTGCGCGACGCGATCCGCTTCCTCGTGCCAGGGCCGAACGCGGCGAAAGCACGGCTCGCGGTCGCAAGCCTCCGAGGGGTCGAGGTGACATCACACATCATACCTGGGGGCTCGCCGCGCTCCTGGGACGAAGCCGTGCGGCTCCGTGGCTCGGCGTTGGTCGACGAAGGGTGGCAGCTCCCAGCCCCCGAAGACGCAGCGCTCTTGATCCTGCCAGACATCGGCTCCCAGCGCGGCGCACGCCGCACAGCTGCCTTGGTCGATCTCATCCTCCTCACGCGACACCCCGACTTCCGATGGGATGTCTTCGCACAACGCACTGGCTTGTGGCGACTGCGGCCGGCTGCATGGGGCGCCCTCCAGGCCTTGAAGCGCCGCTTCGCCCATGAGGTCCCCGAGGCGGTCTTGAGGCGCATCGAGCCCACCCCATGGGAGCGCCTTTTGAAGCACGTGATCGGCTAACTGAAGCCAGGCTCTCCGCGCCGTGAATGCGGTGACGTCTCACGCACCTCGGCCCCCGCCAACGTCGTCTATTCATGGGCGGCGTGCGATGCTATCGTCCGAAGCGAATCCACGACTGGGAGCATGACCGTGGCAAAGCCAGGGGTCGCCGTCATCGGCGCCGGGTACTGGGGAAAGAACCTCGTCCGCAATATGGCCCAGCTCGAGAGCTTGGTCGCCGTATGCGATGCGTCACCCGCGGTGCGTGAGCGCATCGCTGGGAACCACCCAGGCGTGCGTGTCACCGACGATCTCCAATCCGTGCTTGAGGATCCCCGCGTGGATGCGGTCATGGTCGTCGTCCCCTCGAGCGCTCACTTCGAGATCGCCAAGCGCGCCCTCCTCGCCGGCAAGCACACCTACGTCGAGAAGCCCATCGCCCACGCTGTCGCGCGCGCCGAGGAGCTCGTCGCTCTCGCCGAGGCCCGCGATCTCCGGCTGATGGTCGGACACCTCCTGCTCTATCACCCGTGCATCACATGGATCAAAGACGCGATCGCGTCCGGAGAGCTCGGCCGGGTCCTCTATATGACCTGCCAGCGTGTCAACTTGGGCAAGGTCCGCAGCGACGAGAACGCCATGTGGTCCCTGGCCCCTCATGACGTCTCGGTGATCCTCCACTTGCTCGGGGAGTCACCAAGCGAAGTCTCCGCCCAGGGACTGACCTACCTTCAAACGCAGCCCGGTGTCGAAGACGTCGTCTTCATGACCCTTCGGTATGCAGACGGCCGCGCAGCGCACATCCATGTCTCATGGCTAGATCCCCATAAGCGCCGCACCCTGAACGTCGTCGGCACCAAGAAGATGGTCTGCTTCGACGACATGTCAGCGGAGAAGATCCGGGTCTTCGACAAGGGCGTCGAGGGCCTCGACACCGCGCCCGAGTATGCCTCTTACGGCGACCTCTTGACCCTGCGCCATGGTGACATCCTCGCCCCGCATATCCCGATGCGAGAGCCGCTGAGGGCCCTCTGTGAGCACTTCCTTGAGGCAGTCGAGACCGGGACACGCCCCCTGACCGATGGGGTCAACGGCGTCGATGTGCTCCGTGTCCTGGACGCCGCTCAACGCTCGCTGGATGCGGGCGGCATTCCCATCTCCTTGGACGACTCAGGGGACGCCAGATGAGCGACGTGTTTATCCACCCCACCGCTGTCGTTGACGAGCCGGTGTCACTTGGCGCGGGGACCAAGGTCTGGCACTTCTGCCACGTGATGAGCGGCGCTACTTTGGGCCCCGGCTGCTCGCTGGGGCAAAACGTCTTCGTCTCGGGGACCGTGGTGATGGGCGCAAACTGCAAGGTTCAGAACAACGTCTCGCTCTATGACGGCGTCGTGTGCGGTGACGACGTCTTCCTCGGCCCATCCTGTGTCTTCACGAACGTCTCGACGCCGCGCAGCGCAGTCAATCGACGGGGCGACTACGAGTCGACCGTGCTCGGGGACGGCGTCACCGTCGGCGCCAACGCGACGATCGTCTGCGGGACCCGGCTCGGCGCACACGCCTTTGTGGGCGCTGGTGCCGTCGTCACGCGCGATGTCCCACCGTATGCGCTCGTCGTAGGCGTACCGGCGCGGATCTCTGGGTGGGCCTGTGCGTGCGGCGTACGACTTGAGACGACGCCCGGCGCAACAACCTGCGCAGCGTGTGGTGCCACCTATCGATGTGACGATGAGGGGGCTGTCATCGGCCCGGAGGAGAGCTAAATGGGGGTTCCATTCGTTGACTTGAGCGTCATCCATGATCCGATTCGTCCGCAGATCATGGCCGCCATGAAGGACGTCTTTGATCGCGAGCGCTACATCCTGGGCCCGGACGTCGAGGCCTTCGAGCGCGAAGTCGGCGCCTTCCTGGGCTCACAGCACGCGATAGGCGTGTCATCGGGCACGGACGCCGTACTCCTGGCGCTGATGGCACTGGGGGTGGGCCCGGGTGATGAGGTCGTGACGACGCCCTTCACCTTCGTCGCCACAGCGAACACCATCGCGCGCCTAGGGGCGACGCCGGTCTTCGCAGACATCGACCCTGAGAGCTTCAACCTCGACCCGGCGAGCGTGGAAGCGGCGATCACCCCCAAGACCAAAGCGGTCGTGGCTGTACACCTCTTTGGTCGCTCCTGTGACATGAGCGCCCTTAGCGAGATCACCCAGCGACGCGGCGTCGACCTCATCGAAGACTGCGCGCAGGCCATCGGCGCTGAGTGGGGCGGCCGGCGCGTCGGCACCCTCGGCACCCTCGGCTGCTTCTCGTTTTTCCCAGCCAAGAACCTCGGCTGCCTCGGCGACGGTGGTCTGGTCACAACGCAAGATGCCGAGCTGGCGACGTCGATTCGCACCCTCCGTGCCCACGGCGCGACGGCCAGATACATGTACGACGCCATTGGTGGCAACTTCCGACTCGACGCCCTCCAAGCCGCGATCCTGCGCGTGAAGCTCCCTGAGCTGGAGGGGTGGACTCAGACGCGGCAGGACAACGCGCTTGAGTACCAGGTCAAGCTGCGCGGTCGCGGCCTCGACCGCTTTTTGAGCATGCCAGAGAGCGGACCAGGGCGGCACGTCTGGAACCAGTTCGTCATCCGCGTCCCCGATGGTCGACGCAGTGACGTCTTCGACGCCCTGAAGGACGCCGAGATCGGTTGCGCCGTCTATTACCCCGTCGCGCTGCACCGCCAGCGCTGCTTCGAGGGGATCTCGCGTGCCCCGAGCGGATGCCCTGAATCTGAGCGAGCCTGTGGCGAAGTCCTCGCCCTCCCCATCGCCCCGGGGTTGACCCCCGAGGGCCAGGACACGGTCGTCGAGACGCTCGCGCGCGCGCTTGGCGCATGAGCCGCGCTGGCCGAGTGGCGCTGCTCCTCGGCGCCTTGGGCATGGCGGCCCCCTCTGCCCACGCCTCGCTCTTCGACAGCTACGGCTACGGTGCCCGCGCCACCGCGATGGGGGGCGCTATGACCGCCCAGTCCACCAACTACGATGCGGTGTACTACAACCCAGCCAACCTCCTGACGCGGAAGGCTGCCCACTTTGGGTTCGGCTTTAACGTCCTCGCGCCACAGCTGAGCGTCGACCGGCTGTCGGGCGAGGGGCCGTTTGAGCCGAAGCTCCCCGAGCCTAACGTGGGCTTTCAGCTCGGCGCCGCGACCGCCCTCGGGGGCGTCTTTGCGGAGCGCATCGCCTTTGGCGTCACCCTCTTCCACCCCCTCTTGCGCCTGACGCGCATCGAGTCCATCGACCCGATTCAGCCGACGTTCTATCGCTATGACAGCCTGCCCGATAAGCTCATCCTGGCCTTCGCGCTGGCGGGTGAGCCCCTCCCCTGGCTGCGGCTCGGAGTCGGCCTTCAGGTCCTGGCGGGGCTCGGCGGCGGCATCACCACCTCGGTCTCCTTGGTCGAGGGCGTCTTCAGCCAAGAGGCCATCGACATCGACGTCGACGCGAACGCAGGCGTCACCGCAGGTATCGCGGTGGGGCCCCTCTGGGGGCTACGGCTCGGCATCACCTGGCGCAGTCGGCTCGAGCTCTCTTACGACGTCCCCATCGAGGTCTTGCTCGAGGAGATCGGCGTCTTGGATGTCCACATCAAGGGCGTCAGCCTCTTCACCCCAGACCAGCTAGCTATCGGCCTAAGCTGGGAGAGCGCCCCGCCCGACATGCCAGGGGTCACGGTCGAGGCCGGCATCACGTGGGAGCATTGGAGCATGGCCCCCTCGCATTTGGCCGCCTTTGACCTGACCCTCGATGACTCGGTGATCGGCGCGGATCCGGAGCAGGCAGACCACGAGCCCGAAGACCTCATCTCGGTTCACGCGGACGCCATCCCCCTAGGCGCCATCGACACCGTCACCGCGCGCCTCGGAGCGGAGTGGCGCCCAGTACCCTGTTGGGCCGTGCGCGGGGGTTACGTCTACCGCCCGACCCCGCTCCCAAACCCGGTCTACCAGACCAACACAATGGACGCGTCGGCACACGTACTCAGCCTCGGTGGTGGCTTCATCTTTCAGGGCGCTGAGCCCAGCGCGCGGAGCCCACTGCAGATCGACGTCGGCGTGCAGTTGACCGTCCTGACGCCGCGGACGGTCGTCAAGGCCCCTGAGGCCGCCCTCAATGGCTCGTACCGCTTCAGTGGCGTCGTCTGGAACGCGACGCTCGACGTTCGGCACGACTTCTAGCCAGGCTCACCCTCGTAGACGAGTCGCGGTCTAGACCTTATCCAAGAGGTGGCCGAGCTTGGCCTTCTTGGTCGCGAGGTAAGAGCGGTTCGCGTCGCTCGGGTCGACCTCGATGGGCTCCCGCGATGCAACGATGACACCGTAGTTGCCGATCTCAGCGACCTTGCGGGGGTTGTTCGTCATCAAGCGCACTTTGCGGACGCCGATGGCGGCCAACATCTGTGCCCCGATAGTGAAGTCTCGCTGGTCGGCTTCGAAGCCGAGCTCTAGGTTCGCCTCAACCGTGTCGCGGCCTTGGTCCTGGAGCGCGTACGCGGCGATCTTCGCGGCGAGCCCGATGCCCCGACCCTCCTGACGCAAATAGAGGAGCACGCCTCGGCCCTCGTCTTGAATGCGCGCCATGGCGGCGGTGAGCTGCCCTCCGCAATCACATCGCATCGAGCCAAGCACGTCTCCCGTCAAGCACTCAGAGTGCAGCCGAACGAGCACAGCGTCTGGCGTGCGGACGTCCCCAACGCTCAGGGCCACGTGCTGTTTGCCATCAAGGCGGTTCTCAAAGACCCGACAGAGGAAGCTGCCTTGTCGCGTATCGAGGGGCCGCTGGGCGACCTGAACCATCACCGACTCTGTCGCTCGGCGATAGGCAATCAGCTGCCCAAGCGTGACGACCGGCACATCGTGCTCCACGGCCATCTTCCGGACATGCGCCTCGTCTGCGTGCTCGCCGTCTTCGTCTAGCACATGGCAGAACGCCATCGCTTGCCGAAGCCCAGCCATCTGCGCCAGGTCCAAGACCGCCTCGCTCCACCCCGGGTGCTTCAGCACGCCGTCAGGGTGGGCGATCGATGGGAAGACGTGGCCCGGGCATACGAGGTCATCGGGGCGCGCGTGACGGTCGGCGAGGACCTGAATCGTGCGCGCGCGGTCCGCAGCGGAGATCCCCGTGCTGATGCCGGCCTTGGCCTCCACGCTCACGGTGTAATGCTCACGCATCAACCCGGTCGGCCGTGGCCCTTGAGCGGACAGAGACAGTCGCTCTGCGCGCTCTGGAGTGATGGCGACCGCGAGCAACCCACGGGCGAAGGTCACCATCACGTTGACGATGTCTTCATTGACCCGCTCCGCTGCGGCGGCGATCACAGCGCCATGGTCCGGTCGATCTGGGTCGACGACAAACACCATGTGCCCCGTACGCAGTGCGTCGAGGGCCGGCTCGAAATCTTGGAGTAGCGAACTCACGGCCGAAGCCTAACCACGTGGCAGCCCACAAGTCGAGCGCCGTCTCTCACGCCGCGCAGCCACAGCGACTAGAGCAGCTCCTCAACAGCGCGCTGCACCTCAGTGGTGACGCGGTCGATCGACGCTTCGCCGTCGAGGGTCACGAGAGGCCCCTCACGGTACGCACCCGCTGCAGCCTCATAGCCCTGAGCGACCTTGCGCTGAAAAGGCAAGGTCTCGAAGAGGTCACGGTCGGGGCGAGAGGTCGCGATGCGCTGCATGGCGACCTCGGGGCTCACCTTGATGAAGAGGGTCAGGTCGGGGGCCGGCGCTTTGATGTTGATGGCGCGGACAAACTTCAGATCTACATCGACCCCTTGGTAGGCCATGCTCGAGAGCACGTAGCGATCGCAGATGACGTGGCGCCCAGCGGCGAGGTGAGGCTCAATCTCATTCTGAAGGTGATCGATGCGGTCCGCCGCGAAGAGCAGCGCGATCGTCGCGCGGTCGATCCCTGCTGGGGAACCACCGCTCGGCCTACTCACGAGTCGCCCGCCAAGGATCTGACGGATCATCGTCCCGATGGGGCCGGTCGTCGGCTCCGCAGTCGGCTCGGCGAGCTCCCCCCGTCGACGCAACCACCCGACCAGCCGCTCCATCTGGGTCGTCGTCCCAGCGCCGTCGATCCCCTCAAAGACGATGAAAAGCCCTCTGCGCATCTTCTTATTTGCCATCAGCCTCGTCCTCACCCGGCTCGGTCGGGGTCACATCACGGAGGCCCTCTGTATCAGACAACTCATCATCGCAACGCAAGGTCTGGTTCTGTACCCCGTCAGGGCACGGGATCTGGAAGGGACCATCTCCAAGGGTCGTGTTGAGATCAACCTCTCGATAACGCACTCGCAGGTCGACCTCTTCGGCAGGCATCTTCATGGCGATCGTGTGCGGGAGGCGCTCGCCGGCGATGACCGCGATGTCGTCAAAGGCGATCGAGATCTCCACGGCACCGGCCCGAACCACCTGCATGCGCGTCACATCCCAGGTCTTCGGGGTGACCCAAATCAGCTGGCTCAATCCCCCGTCCCCGGTGCGCTCGACGCGATACGCCCCTGCCCGGCCATCCCAAGTCACCATGCTCGCTGAGGCCCCGATCAACGGCACACCACCGAAGAGCGTGTCCACGAGCTTGGCGCCCTCAAGGGGAAAGAAGCTAAAACGGCCGATGTTCTCCGCACAGCTGCGGCCCACATAGCAGGTGCGCGCGCCGCGCTCGAAGGACGTGAAGCGCTCACCATCGCTCGCCAAGACCGCGAGCATGTCGTCAGTGGGCGAGTACACCGAGAAGTGCAGACCTGCGGGTCGACGCGCCAAGACGACTGCCTTGGCCTTCCGCGCCCCCTCTTTCCCATAATACGAGACGCGGGCCTCGACGCTCAGGCTGCGCAACCGCGCCGTCCGCTCGGTGACCTTCGCGAGCACGGCCTCAGCGTCCGTCAACACCTCGCCTGGCGGACGCAGCTGTGCGTGTTGCGCGCAACCCGTCATGGGTTGGCTGATCAAGACTGCGAGCGCGAGGACGCGCCAAATCACCGGGCGAAGGGGCCTAGTAGTCCCCCGGACCACGGCCCTTTTCCCAAGTCGACAAGAGCGCGTTGACGTCACGGTCGAAGCCGACCTTCCCGGCCGCGATCTCACGCAGAGCCTGGACGTTCTCTTTGTTCTTGGACTCCACGAGAGACTCGGCACCTGCACCCAGTTGACGGGCTCGACGCGCCGCGATCATCACGACCGCGAATCGGTTCTGTACAGCGTCTAAGCAATCTTCAACGGTTACGCGTGCCATGTTGGCCTCCTGAAAGCCGCCCTGAAGGGCGCCGGAACATAAGGGGACGGCTCATCTCCGTCAAGCCGTTTCGTTTCGCGCTCGCGGACGCCGAGGGGCTCTCGTCGGTAAGACATCCTCATGACGCGCCGCGAACGATGCCCATGGTGACGCGCCGCGAATGGCGCTCCCGCACGACTTAGATGAAGCGCACGAGATCGACGGAGCTCTTCGAGCGACCGACAGTCAAATCCTCACGCATCCCCATCGCCTCGCCCGCGAGCTGATAAGGCATCGGCTCGCTGAAGCTCATCTCCACCTTGTCGACCTGGAAGTCGTACAACTCTTTGTGGTCGATGCTGCCCCGCCACATGCGGCGCATGTCACGGACAATACGCCCAGTGGGCATGTTCGATACGCGCAAATGGAAGCGCTCATCGTCGAGCCCTGCGAAGGGCAACATGCGGATGTTGTAGCCGTAGTAAGGGCAGGTACCGAACATCACGGCGTTCACGGGCCCCTCGTAGAGCACCGAGCCAGGCTCGAAGAGCGTGCTGGCTTGCCCGCCCTGGGGCGTGCGCTGGATGGCGTAAGCAGGGCCACCAGCGTTGGTGATGCGGACCTGCGTCTGGCGCCGCTGCATCCAGCGACGCATCATCCGCGGGATGGTCATCCCAAAGGTCGCCGCGAAGTAGCCGCCCACGTTGTGCATCAGCGCCTCAAAAGCGCTGCCAGAGAAGCGCTTCTGCATGGTGTGGTAGTCGTTCAAGATGGCTGCGTCCAAGCCAAGGCCTGCGAACGCAAAGCGGGTCCCCTCGGACTCGCAGAGAGACAGGTTGTAGGCGTCGCTCGTCGGGTTGGAGGCGTAGGTGCGCAGGTCGACGAGCGGGTTACCGCTTGAGACGATCCCGGCCATCGCGTTGCCCGTCCCAAGGCGCAGGATGCCGAGCCGCGGGTTGATCTCGCGCTCGGGGAGGAGGTTGATGAACTGCGTGACGGTGCCGTCACCGCCGCCCGTGAAGACCGTCTCGTAGCCGCGGCTCAAGATCTCGTCGACCAACTGGCTCGCGTTATCCTCGCTCTCGGACACGAAGACGTTGTCCGGGTGCACAATCTCACCGATGCGGTTGCACACGGCTTGAGAGACGCGCTTGGCGTTCGGATTCAAGAGAACTGCAAAATCAGCAGCGGCGCTCATGTGGTTCCATCTCCTACTCACCGCGGTAAATTGCGTGAGCTGCCTGGGGAGGAAGCAGTATTTGTGCCAATTCTGAAACAGCCACCGTGAACGACGCACTGCGTTAAAGGTTTTTTTTCTTGCTGAGGATCCCATGCTGTGGGGTGGGAAAAGTGGGTGACGGTCACGCGTTCGTGACTGCGAACCACGCTTCGCACCTAGGGAATACGGTTCCCCCGTCTTGACCCGACGCTTTCGGCGTCGGTACCGTGGTTCCGAGCATCGCCGCTCGGCCGAGCGTACGAGCGCAGATGAAGCGCAGCTGAAAGACGGATTTATACGCCACATCTGGGGGGTCAGGTGAGCACACCTGAAGTGGACGACAACGCCAGCTACACGGCGCTCGTGGTCGAGGACGACCCGACGCACCAGTTGCTTGTTCGAAAAGCGCTGCTGAAGTCCGGCGGGAGCTTCGCGATCGTGCAGGTCGCTGGCAACGCCGACGACGCCGAGCACTATGCCCGCCAAATGGACTTCGACGTCGTGCTCGTCGACAACCGCATCCCCGGTCGCCGCGGCCTAGATCTCGTCTCCACCTTGCGTGAACAGGGTGTCGCTGCGCCCTTTGTGCTGATGACCTCCGCGGGCAGTGAGGAGCTCGCCGTCAAAGCCTACCGCTCCAAGTGCGCCGACTATGTCGTCAAAGATGGCGACTTCTGGCGTGACCTCCCGCGCCTCCTCGAGCGCGTCGTCAGCTCAGACCGCGAGCACAAGCGATGCGATGAGCTGAACCAGCGGCTGGCGCGAGCGAACGCGCGACTGGACGAACTGAACACCGAGATCCAGCTCCAGAATCAGCAGCTCATCCGAGCGCAAGCGACCCTCGAGGCTGACAACGCTGCTCTGAAGATAGCGAATGCCGCCCTAGAGGAGACCACCGAGAACCTCAGTCACTTCAACCAGCTCCTCTGCCAGCGCCTCGAGGCTCAGGTCTCAACGATTCACGCGGCGCTCTCGTCGTTGACGACCGCGCAGCTCAAGGCGCTCCCAAAAAAGAGCCAGGGGCAGCTGTCATCGGCCCAAGACGCTGGAGACGCGCTCGCCGCGCTCCTCGATCGCCTGAGCGCGATGGGGGTCTTGGACCAAGTCGAGCCCGAGGCGCTCGAGTCCATCGACCCCGAGGTCATCTTCGAGCGTGTCGAGGCTGTCCTGAGCCAGCGAGCGACCGGCTGAACCTTCACCTGAGCCGTTGACACCGGCCAAGCCTCCGTCTACAACTGCCTCTCCCTGGGCGGGTGTAACTCAGTTGGTAGAGTATCAGCTTCCCAAGCTGAGGGTCGCCAGTTCGAATCTGGTCACCCGCTCCATCGTAACTCCTGAATACTCCAAGTTTTTATGAGTTGCCGGTTAGCCTGGCCCGAGTACCTCTCGGGCTGGGTGTTACCGGTTGGGTGTTACCTCTCTCTATCCTCTAACGCACCAAGCGCCGCTCGCTTGGACTCGATGGGCGCGTGGTGATAGCGCTGCGTCATCGCGGAGGAGCAGTGCCCGAGGAGATCTCTGACCACCTCGCCGCTGACCTTTGACCTGAGCAACGTGTTCACCGTCCTGCGGAGCACCTGGGCCGATACCCGGAACGGCAGCCTTGCCTCTTTGGCCGCGTTCCGGAGCACCCGGTTGATCGCAGAACCCCAGACCGGCTTGCCGGTCAAAGACGAGGGAAAGACAATCGACTCGCCCATCACCGAGATCCCCTCGCCTCCAAGCTGCCGTTGGTGCCTCTTGAGCACCTCTCGCATCCCTTCGGTCATCGGGATCTCCCGCGGGGCGCCGGTCTTGGTGCTGTAGATCTTCTTACGTGCCATCGAGCGCCTCACATGGACAACACCGATACCAAAGTCGAGATCGCACCACTGCAACGCCCTGATCTCACCGGACCGCATCCCTGTTGTCGCCATCAGAGAAATCAGCGCATGCCATTGGGGGGCCAAAGCCGCGACCATATCGACGAGTCGACTCCGCTCCTCCAAGGTCAACGTCCGAGACTCCCGCACGCCCCGCCGAATAGAACTAGGTCCCCTCACCCTGCGTGTCGGATCGGGCACGCCGAACTCCGCCGAGGCATCGCGCAAGAAGCTCCGCGCCACCCGGAACGTGCTCTTGAGGGAGCTATCCGAGTAACGACGACCATCACGCATCCTCTGCGCCTCCATCCACGATACAAACCGTTTTACGAGGTCGCGGTTCAGGCTCGCGGCGGGTTCGCTCCCCATGAAGGGATCCACCCAGCGCTCGATCGCCCGCAGGTACTCGCCTATCGTCGACTCTCGCACGTGCGCGACTTTGCGCTCGAGCCACTGCTCGGCGAAATCGGCCACCGTCAGGGTTGGCGCCGGTTCGGATGGGAGCTGACGATGCAACTCTGCCTCCAAGCGAAGTACCAACTCCTCCCGCTGAATCTTTGCTGCCGATAAACTCTCTGCTTCGACCACGCGCCGCCGAACGACCCTTTTGCCGGTCTTCGGATGGGTGCGCGTGGCCTCTACTTTCCATTTGCGACCTCCTTCGTCGAGTTGATACACGCCCTCGGCTCTCCGTTTGCCCTTGGGAATCGTCATGTCGATCTCCTCGGACGTGTCCGGACGGCGCGGGGCGACCAGTGCTGGACGTCCCCACGATAGCGCAGCGATGCCGGTCCAGATAGGCCCGGACATCCTCGACGAGATATCGCCACCCACGACCCACTTTCACTCCGATGAGCTCTCCGGTGGCGCGCAGCCGCCTGACGCTTCTCGGCGAACGCCCCAAAAGCTGACCGACCTCGACAGAAGACAGTGTTTGCAGCGCGCTCATCACTGGCATCCATCAAAAGGCCACGACACTCGCTCGCGCACGCGAGGGCGCGAAAGAGGATAAGTAGGGGCGAAACCACCTCTGTATTGCTCAAACATGTCCTTATCTCCGACCAATCACGCGTGAACAAACTCGAACCAGGTTCAAAAGGGGGCTGATGCGCTCGTTTGGTGCGTAAATGGCGCCGTTCCTGCATCTCAAGTATCCGAATCGACATCATTCGATTGGTATGACGACTCCAAACGCGCCTTCCCGCTCATGTGCCTCGAAACAAAACGCCGAAGAACGCACTCAAAGAGATGACTTCGACTCCGAAAGCGGTAATCGACGCGAACAATGTGGTCGAGAGCATCAATCAGGTCGTCAGAAAGACGGACAGTCGTTGTCACTGGGCACCCCTGTCAGCATGACGTTTGATGGGGAACTCAGGTCCAAAACAGCCCGGGCCCATCCCTAACCCCTGTCGGGGGTCGGGGGGCCGCTGTCAATAGCGGAGCCATAAAAACGCGGTCGAACCGCCTCGTGAGCGATATCGCTCTGATGCAGCCGCACAAAAACCGACCGGATGTGAACATGAACCTCCGGACAATTCGAAACCGTTGAAACCTAAAGGGTTGCCTGACACCTCGGTCCGCGCGCAGACTCAATGCTCCGGAAGTATGAGGAGCGAAGATGCGCGTTTTTACTGTCATCACGATCTGCGTGACCAGCCTGGTCGCCGCCGCGTGCAGCGGCACGGACGCTGTGGGCCCGCAGACCGGCGAGGTCGGCGGAGAGTGCTCCGAGGGCGATATCTGTGACCCGGGGCTGCGCTGCGTCAGCGGCTACTGCGTCCCCGACGAAGGCGAGACCGACACGACCGACGGCCCGGCAGCCGACGGGAACTCGGACGACAGCAGCGGCCCAGCCAATGGCAACCAGGCGCCCACCGTCGCCATCACAGCTCCAAGTGAGGGCGAGACCGTTCAGCTCGGCGACGTCGTCACGCTCACCGCCACGCTGAGCGACGATCGAGACGCGCCGGAGACCTTGAGCGCGACATGGGCCAGCGACCTCTCTGGAGCGCTCGGCACCAGCGACGCCACGACCAGCGGCCTGACGACGCTCGAGACCGACGCGCTCGTCGGCGGGCTCCACACCCTCGCGGTGACGGTCACCGACTCTCAGGGGTTGCAGGCGACCGCGACACTCACCCTGACCGTCAACGCGCCACCCGGCGCTCCGACCCTCACCATCAGCCCAGAAGGGCCGACCACCACCGATGACCTGACCGTCACCATCACCGAGGCCGCCGAGGACCCCAACCGCGACTCTGGCGCGCTCACGTCCACCTACAGCTGGTACCGAGACAGCGCCCTCCAGGCGAACCACACCGGCCCCTTCCTCCCCGCCAGCGCCACCCAGAAGGGTGAACTCTGGCAGGTCCGGGTCGGCGCCTTCGATGGCTTCCTGCAAGGCCCTGAGGGGACAGCCCAGGTCGAGATCCAGAACACGCCGCCGAGCTGCGGCCAGGCCGTCATGCTCCCCTCGGCCGGAAACACGACGACGGAGTTCACCTGCTCGTGTGTCGAGCGCAGCGACGCGGACGACGACGCGCCAGCCGACACCTGCACCTTCAAGGACGGCGACGCGGAGCTGACCACGGTCGACGCCATCGAGGGCACGTGCACCTTGCCCGCGTCGATGACCGAGCGCGGCATGGCCATCACCTGCACCCTCACCCCTGCCGATGACGAGGCCTCCGGCGACCCCGTCCAAAGCGACGAGGTCATCGTCCAGAACGCGCTCCCGACCACCCCGGCCGCCGAGCTCACGCCGCTAGAGGGCACCGTCGAGACGCTCTTCACCTGCACGCAGACCGGAGAGTCGACCGACGCCGATGGCGACACCCTCACCTACCAGACCAGCTGGGTGGTCAACGGCTACGAGAACCCGGGCACGACCACCACCTCAGTGACCGCCGCCCAGGTCGCGACCGACGAGGCCGGCACACCAGCCAAGCGGGGCGACACCTTGAGCTGCCGGCTCCGTGCGTCCGATGGCCAGGGCCTCTCACAGCCCGCCGAGTCCAACGCCGTCGTCTTGGGCAACAGCCCACCCACCGGCGGCTCGGTCATCACGGGGCCGCCCGGCGCCAAGGAAGGTGACGTGCTGACCTGTCAGGCCACCGAGGCCGAGGACCTCGACGGAGACCCCATCACCTGGACCATCGCCTGGTTCGTCGGTGACGCCGAGGTCGAAGGCGAGACCGACACGACGCTCACGAGCGACCACTTCGACAAGGGCGACACCGTGCATTGCGTCGCCACGCCCTCGGACGGAACCGACGCGGGCGAGCCCGTCGAGAGCAAGCTCTCGGTCGTCATCCAGAACACGCTCCCGTCCATCGCCACCGCAACGCTTACCCCTGACCAGACGAGCAAGACCGGGAGCTTCACCTGCGCTTTTGAGGGCTGGTCCGACCCCGACCCGGCCGACAGTGAGCCGACGGTGACCTACGCCTGGTACCTCGCCATCGAGGGCGAAGACGACACGCTCGTCGAGGGCGCCACAGAGGCTGAGCTCTCCGCCGCCGCCTTTGTGCCTGGCACCCAGCTCTACTGCCGGGTGACGCCCATAAACGGCGACGACGCTGGCGAGGCCATCGACTCGGGCCTCGGCCTCGTCATCAACACCAAGCCGACCCTCGACACTGTTACGCTCACCCCCGAGGAGGCCTACGCAGACTCGCTTTTGACCTGCACGCCCGAGGGCGGCGCCGACCTCGACGGTGACCCCGTGAGCTATCTCTATAGCTGGCAGCTCAACGGTGAGCCGGTGGACGGCGCCACCGAGGCGACGCTCTCTGGTGTCTTTGAAAAGGGCAACACCCTGCGCTGCGCCGCCGTCCCCTTTGATGGCTATGAAGAGGGCGCAGCCAAGCTCTCGAACCCGGTGACGATCGGCAACAAGCTCCCGCTCATCACCGGCGTCACCCTGAGCCCGGCCTACGGCGCGCCGTGCGACACCTTTATGTGCGAGGCCGACGACATCATCGACCCCGATGAGGGCGATAACCTCGTGAAGGGCTACTCGTGGACGCTCAATGGCGAGCCCGTGGCCGAGCAATCCCCGACGCTCTCAAGCGCGCTCCTCGCCCCGGGAGACATCCTTCAGTGTGCGGTCAGCGCGACCGATGGCACCGTCGGGCCGCCGCCGGACTTCGCCAACGTGGTTGTCTCGGCGACCTCGAACGAGGCCCAGGTCTACAACACCCCGCCGAGCCTTGATGGCGCCCTCATCGCCGAGGCTGCGCCTTTTGTCGGCGACACGCTTCACTGTGAGCCCCAGGGCTTTAGCGATGCCGAGTGCGACCCAACCCCGGACTTCGTCTTCGCCTGGTTTGTCGGCACGACCCAGCTCGAGGGCGAGAGCGCAGCGACGCTCGAGACGAGCGGGCTCGGTGTCGGGGTGGAGATCGCCTGCCGCGCCATCCCCTTTGATGGCTATGACTATGGCGCGCCAGCGCTGAGTGACCCGGTCACGCTGCAGAACCTCGCGCCGGATGCCCCGGTGGTCTCGCTCTCCGCTCCCGAGGGCGCCGACGGCGACGCGACCTGCGTGCTCGCTGACGAGGTCGAGGGCCTGAGCTACACCTACTACTGGTCGGTCAACGGGACGGACGAGGTGACAGGCGAGGCGGTGCGGCCCGCGGCTGAGACCCACCACTGCGACCACTTGGCCTGTCGCGCCGTCGCCGACGACGGCTACGACCAGGTGAGCTCGAACACGGCCGAGGCCCAGATGGCCTTCGGCGCCGACTGTGATGACGATAACGTCTGCACCACCGACGGGTGCCTTGAGACAGGCGGATGCAGTGCGGAGAACAACACGCTCGGGTGCGAGGACGGTGACGCGTGTACCGAGGGCGACCTTTGCTCGGGCGGCGCGTGTCAACCCGGCGGCGCCGTCAACTGCGACGACGGGCTCTTCTGCAACGGCGCGGAGAGCTGCGATGCGTCAGCTGGCTGTCAGTCCGGCACGCCGCCTGTCCTCGATGATGGCGTCGGCTGCACCGATGACGCCTGCGATGAGATCTCGAAGACCGTCTTGCACACCCCCAACGACAGCCTCTGCGACAACACGCTCTTCTGCGATGGGGCTGAGACCTGTCACCCCACCGACGACTGCCAGCCCGGCACGCCGCCTGTCCTCGATGACGGCGTCGCCTGCACAGACGATGCCTGTGACGAGACCTCGGACACCGTCCTCCACACGCCCAACGACAGCCTCTGCGACAACACCCTCTTCTGCGATGGGACTGAGACCTGCCACCTGACCGACGACTGTCAGCCGGGCACGCCACCGAGCATCAACGACGGCGTCGGCTGCACCGACGACGGCTGTGACGAGGACACCGACCAGATCACCCACACCCCAAACGATGGCCTCTGCGACAACACCCTCTTCTGCGATGGGACTGAGACCTGCCACCTGACCGAGGACTGCCAGCCCGGTGCCCCGCCCGAGCTGAACGACGGCGTCGGCTGCACCGATGATGCCTGTGACGAGACCTCGGACACCGTCCTCCACACGCCGAACCACGGCCTCTGCGACAACACCCTCTTCTGTGACGGGGCTGAGACCTGTCACCCCATTGACGACTGCCAGCCCGGCGCCTCGCCCGAGCTGAACGACGGCGTCGGCTGCACCGATGATGCCTGCGACGAGACCTCGGACACGGTCCTCCACACGCCCAATGACGGCCTCTGCGACAACACGCTCTTTTGTGACGGCCAGGAGACCTGTCATCCGACCGATGATTGCCAGCCCGGTACACCTCCGACCGTGAACGACGATGTCGGGTGCACAGACGACGCGTGCGACGAGACCGGCGACGTCGTCACGCACACGCCGAATGATGCCCATTGCACAACTGGCGCGCTCTGCCTCACCGACACCTGCGACCTGACCGACGACTGTGTATCGAGCGCCATCCCGGATTGCTGCGGGAATAACATCCAAGAGGGTGGTGAGGAATGCGACGATGGCAACACGGCCGATAGCGATGGCTGTGAATCTGATTGCACCTTATCGTTCTGTCTCGGCGACACAATTGCGCTCTTTAAGGACCTTCCTTGGCCCGACGCCGAAAACGACTGCGTCAACCGCGGTGGCCATCTGGTTTGGATTCTCTCAGAAGCGGAGAATCAAGTCGTCTCAGAGCTTTGTGACACTTACAAAGGGATCACGAGCGTCAATACGGGCTGCCTCCTTGGGATGATGGCGCCGTTCACCACATGGTTTTCAGGACATCCAGTCGGCTACACGAAATGGGGTCCAAGCAAAGACGGAAGCGGCCCCCACACCCAAATGCCCAAGAGCAATGGAGGTGATTGGATGGGCCACTGGGATGACGTAGACAACTGGCCCGGCGGTAATGGCCACATTTGTCGCTTCCCTTCAGGTACGACACCGGAGCTCTTGGGCGCGGATGCCAGCGCGGAACTACCAGCAGACCCCAACTGTTCCTTTTGCGGCAACGGCCAGGCCGAGGGCGACGAACAATGCGACGATGGCCCCGACCCCGTCACAACCTGCGCCTATGGCGAGCAGAGCTGCCAGGCCTGCAACGCCAGCTGCGAGCTCGTCGCCGGTGAGGTCACCGGCTACTGCGGCGACGGGGTCGAGGACACCGACAACGGCGAGGAGTGCGACGAAGGCATCGACCCGGTGACGACCTGTGCCGATGACGAGGAGAGCTGCCTCGTCTGTAACGCCAGCTGTGAACTCGTGGAGGGTGAAGTCCAGTGCCAAGACGACTACATGCTCACCTTTAGCGGAGGCAGCACAGGCACCTGCTGCTGCACGGGTGGCAACTCGGACAACTCATATATCTTGGCCGCGGTCAGCCCCGAACTCTCTGGCGCCTCGACAGCCACAATCGAGTTCTGGCTCTACCTCGATACCTATACCCAGTACGGCGCGATCATGAAGTCCGAGGGCACCGGAAACAGCGGCATGGGAATCACCAACACCAGCGACTGCGGCTATGGCTCGAACCGCTACAAGACCAACGGCGGCTGGGGCGGGGACGGTATCTTCAGCCAGACCAGTGCCACCCTCGGCACCTGGCAGCACTACGCCATCGTGTTCGACAACGGAACCAACCGCTACTTCGTCGACGGGGTCCTACAAGGCACCGCCAGCGCGACCTCCTCGACCACCCCGGCCATCCCCAATGACCGGCTGTACTTCGGCGGCAGCTGGGCGGCTAGCAACGGGAACAACCAACACCAGGTCAACGGCTCCTACCGGGCGATTCGCATATCATCCACGGCCCGCTACACGGTCAATTTCACGCCGGACGACAGCCTCGTGGCCGATGCCGACACCCTGCATCTCTACGGCCTGGACGAGGGCACTGGGTACACCGTGTACGATTCCGTGGGCGCCCTGACCGGAACCATCGTCAACGGTTCGAAGGCCAACGAGACCTGGTCGATGTACGAGCCCTGTCCGTAGTGGCCATCGTCCCCGATGCACCCGACCCAGGGTCATGGAAGAGCCTGGAATCATTGAGCTGAACTTCGGGCACTGAACACAGTCCGAGACGAGGTGCGCTCCGGGACGTGATCTCAGTGGGTTACAACGACCCTGGGTCGGGGTCAGCGTGCCAGCCCAAAACGACGAAAGCCCCTGCGATTGCAGAGGCTTTCTATGGTGGCCAGGGGCGGGCTTGAACCGCCGACACGGGGATTTTCAGTCTTCTAAGCGCGACTGCTGACGACACGGCGCGACAGCAGAAGGCAATCAAAACCAGCCACTTATGCCGACACGCCTGTTGCGAACTGCCGTAAAAAGCCGGCCATATTTGCCTGCTAGTGCATCAAGAGTGCATCACGAAAAACCGC
>JBMYRH010000021.1:0-63556 GCA_049602155.1 Myxococcota bacterium
ACAGCCTCTTCGACAGCTTCTTCGACAGCCTCTTCGACAGCCTCTTCGACAGCCTCTTCGACGGCGTCTTCGACAGCCTCTTCGACAGCCTCTTCGACAGCCTCTTCGACAGCCTCTTCGACAGCGTCTTCGACAGCCTCTTCGACAGCCTCTTCGACAGCCTCTTCGACAGCCTCCTCGATGATCTCCTCGACAGCCTCTTCGACAGCTTCTTCGACAGCGTCTTCGACAGCCTCCTCGAAGGCCTCTTCGACAGCGTCTTCGACAGCGTCTTCGACAGCGTCTTCGACAGCGTCTTCGACAGCCTCTTCGACAGCTTCTTCGACAGCCTCTTCGACAGCCTCCTCGACAGCCTCTTCGACAGCCTCCTCGACAGCCTCTTCGACGGCGTCTTCGAAGGCCTGCTCGACAGCCTCTTGCTCTAACCCTGACATAGGAGCGAGCGCTGCCAACTCGTCATTGCTGAAGGTCAGCAAACCTTCATCTTCATTCTCATCAAAGTTCGGCAGCGGCGGCGGGAATTCCGGGAGGTCGGGCAGCGGCGGTGGCTGCGAGTCCAACAGTTGCTCGGGCCGCACTGTGATTGGGTCGAACTCCGCGACCACCGGTTGGCTGCGGCAGGTTTGGAGAACAGCGAAGGCTTCGTCTGCGCTGGCATGACGGCGCGCGGGCTCCTTCTGCAGACAGCGTTCGATAAACTCGATGAGCGGCCCTTCGAGTTCAACTCCGTTGACCGTCGGTGCGGGCAGTGGTGCGCTCTTTTGAGCGTTGCTGACCTCCTGGGGCTCGAGCCCCTCAAAGGGAGGGGCACCTGTGAGGAGCGTGTACAGTACTTGCCCCAAGCCATAGATGTCCGTGGCTCGGGTCGCTGTGCTGCCCAGCACCTGCTCAGGGGATGAGTAAATTGTCGGCACGTTTGGATCGGTCTTGGGGGCACCGGGTGCGAATCCACCAAGTCGAATTAGTTCACGGCCACCTTCATACAGCTCGTGGCACATGTGTCGTGGAGCCACCGCGCCGTGGATCAACCCTTGGCTGTGGACCTGGGCGAGTGCGTCGGCAAGCTTGAGCCCCATCGCGACCACACGCTTCGGGGCGATCGGGGCCTCACGTGCAATGAAGTCTGCGAGAGGTTCTCCATCGGGGTGCTCAGTGACGATGAAGTCTTGTCCATCATCGTGGCGTCCAAGCTCCAGGAGGCCGAGTAGGGCTGCATGGCGCAATGATGCCACAGAACTCGCTTCTGCTTCGAAGGTCGCCCGAGCCTCTGCGCCTGCTACGATAGAGTCGTTGACGATCTCGACCACCGCGAGGCGCTCAAGCTCAATAGCTTCGGCCACGTGGCGCTCTCCGAGGCGGCCATCAGCATGGCGCTCGACGAGGCGATATCGATCCGCGAACAGCGTGTCGTCTTGTTGTTCACTCAAGGGGGGACACCTCCGTTTGCTCCCCGACATATAGACATCCGCGGAGTACAACGTGATCAATTCCCGGAACATCAAGTGCCGGGCATCGATTTCCTCAGGTTACCTCGTGAAGAGGACCTTTGGCACCCACAGTTTCTTCTAGCGGTCCGGTGCTTTGCGGTCGCTAGCGCGTCGCAAAGAAGAGGTCGACCCCTTCCATCTTTGCTTCGTCTGTGTTGGCCGCGAAGAGGTTCGTATATCGGAAGTTGGCGTTCGTTAGGTCCGCCCACCGCAAGTCAGAGCGTGGGAACTGGGCCTTCTCAAATTTCGACTCGCGGAAGTTGGCGCCTCGAAAGTCGCCCCCGGTGAACTCAGCGCTATCGCCTTGGGCTTTCTCGAAGTTTGCGCCGCTAAAATGAGCATCCAGCGCGATGGCTTTGTCGAGCACTGCGTGACTGAGGTTTGAGTAGTTGAGGTTGGCTTTTGATAGATTGGCGCCGGTCAGGTTGGCGCCGCGAAGGTTGGCCTTCTCGAGGTTGGTCTCGAGTAAGATCGCCCGAGACAGGTCGGCACCTTCCAGGTTTGCACCTGTGAGGTCGAGCTGACTCAGGTTGGCGCCTCTCAACTTCGCTTCGGGCATGTTTAGAGGCTGTCCGCCGGCCATGGCCCGTTCGACATCGGCACGCGACATACTGTTGACGCTGATCTCCATCGTCAACGGAACCATCGCTGCGACGAGCAGGAGGGTGATCAAGAGCGGCGTGTACCGCGTCTTTTTATCTACCTCCTTAGGGGCAGGCCGGCTGAGGTTGCCCGCACGCATCGCGCTCGCTTCACGATCTGCCTGCTCCCAATACTCAGCCTCTCTGGACTGCCTGGGGGGCTGCTGATCGGAACCGTTGTCATTCATCGTCATCACCAACTCTGTGGCGCGGTGCGTATCCCGAGACCACGCAGTACCCGACTAGTGCTGTCAGGAGTTTGCCTGTTTGGGTTGTTCATTACGACCGCCTTTTCGGCGTCGAGGGCGACGTCGCTGTCTGCTCCGGTTCCCGCTCTCACGACCAAACTCTTTGTCCTCAAGGCGTGGCTCGATGGGCGCAGCTGTGAGGCCATGCTCGGTGAGCGTACCTACCCAGTCGTCGTAGAGCGCTTGATGCTTCCCAGTCAGCAGGAAGCCGATGCGAATGATGCTCAAAGCGACCGGCAAGGCTGGTGTGCGTACCAGGGAGTGACGTCGAATGCGCTTCTTGGAGGCCGTCAGGCGGCGCATGAGGTTCGCGACGGCGCGAAGTAAATGCCGATGCCGAAGGGGGATCCCCATTCGGACGACAGCGTCGTAGGTCCAATCCGCAACGGCGCCGCCCCAATCACCGTTTTGGAGCATCTCCTCGGCGTCTAGGCCCGGCTGGACGAGCGGCCAAACCATCAGCCCAAAGGTGCTCTCTCGGGGGAGCACGCCGTGTGCCATGACGACACGATCGACTTGCTCCAGCCAAGCCATCGCGTGCTCCCAGCGCTCGGAGTTGGCGAGGACGAGCGACGCAACTTCGGGGAGCAATACGTCGAGGATGTCGAGGTCGTTCATCAGCTTGAGCGCAGCCGCCGCGTGCCCCGTCTCAAAGATCCGGAAGAACTCTTCCGTGACCCGGGCTACGGGGCAGTCGTGGACAAGAGGTGCGGTCTCTTCAGCGGCTGCGGCGACGTCCTCATGGAGGTTGAGCCCCAGTCGAGCGGCGAATTTGATCGCCCGGAGGAGCCGGACGGGGTCTTCGCGGAAGCGCTGGTGAGCGTCACCAATCGTGCGGATGGTGCCCGCTTTGATGTCGTCTTGCCCACCGACGTGGTCGTGAATCTCACCCGCGATTGGGTCGTAGAAGAGACCGTTCATCGTGAAGTCGCGGCTGATAGCGTCTTGTTCGGGGGTCCCATAGGAGTTGGCACGCACCACGAACCCAGAGTCGTCGACGACCTCTTGGTCCTCTGGTGGGCCCCGGAAGGTGGCCACTTCGAAGATCTGTGAGCCGGCACGAATATGCGCCAGCTTGAATCGACGCCCGATCAGTCGGCATCGTCGTCCAAAGACCTCTTTGCACTCCTCAGGGCTCGCTGAGGTGCCAATGTCGAAGTCTTTGGGCTCTCCGCCGAGGAGCAGATCACGGACACATCCGCCGACTAGGTAAGCGGTGTACCCTTCGCGCTGAAGCCGGGCGACGATGGACACCGCGTCGCGATCCAGAAACTCTGCAGGTAAGGTGACTGACAAAGCGGCTCCTAGCTCGGCTCACTCCAGCGATGGAGTGCTGAGCGCGCCGCATCGTCGCCGCAACGCAGGTGATTAAACAGTTGGTCCAGTGTGCGGACGAGGCGAACCCAATGGCTGTGTTCTGCCGGGCGGCCATGGATAGAGCCGTGCTCCGCGTAGCATGCGGCTGGCGAGAGGCCACCAAAGGGGGCGTAAGCCGAGTCATTGCAGGCAGGCTGGCCTTCGACGAGGCTCGCCAGGACGAGCGCCCTCACGGTCGGGCTGGTGATCATGTCGTGATAGCCGTGGATACGGAGTTCACCGATCTTGAACATCTCGTCCTCGGCCACCTGGGCGAGTTGACGCCCCGCTTCAGAGGAGAACACGCGTCCATCCCAATGATAGGCCATCTCACCGATGCCATCGGCGGCCGGCGAGCGGTAGCGCGCGTCGTTGGGCGCGCGATCTCCAAGGATGCGTTGCGCGAGGACACGTGCCGTCACTTCAGCGATAGGTTGGCCCTCCGCCTCGTGATGCAGGCAGCGGTTCAGGGCTGCATCGTAACTGTCCAGCCACGTCGCCAAGCGTGCCGAATCCTCGGCCTCACCGTCCAGGAATGGTTGAGAGACAGTGGGCTCAAGGAGGACCGTTTGGCACTCCATTGCTACGGCAAAGTCCACCACTGCTGAGAGATCGTCGCTGTCCTCAACGAGGGCGGTGTGATGCAGGCTTGCGTGGAGCCGTTGGGCGTCCGCTTCAACGTTCGAGTAGGCTGCAGAGAGCTTGGGTAGCCACGTCTTCGCGCCTACCCAAGAGTCGACGTCGGCGCCACTGACACGCGCACAGACTTGCACGCGGTGTTCCGCCAAGAAGCTCACCATCTCGTCCGTCATCGTCTCTAGCGAGGTGACGAGGGCCATTGAGACGCGCTTTCTGGCGAGGCGGTTCTTGCTCTCCACATAGGTGACGACACGCTCGATGCCTGCCCAGTTCAGCAGCGGGGCAGGCCCTGTCATCTCGAAGACAAGCTCCGGGCTCGTCGACATGAAAGCACAGTCCACGGCGCGATCGAGCAACTCCGGGGACATGCTCTCTGTCTCGGCATCGGCCCCACACATCGCTAAGGAGTGTGTGCGAGGTCCGTGGTCCAAGAACCAACGACGCGCACGATAGCGCTCGGCGGCCTCGTTGAGGTTCAAGGAGCCGTGGATGAAGCGCTTGCTGTTCAGTCGCTCGTAGAGTTCGGCGCCCTCTTCGACGGTCCCCTCAACGAAGCTCTTCAGCTCTTCAGCGGTTAAAAAGAGCCAATCACCGAAGTCGTTCGTGATCAGATAGTCGTCTTCAAGGCGGCGGATCCGAAATGGGCCCGCGACATTCACATCCACATCGGTGATGCCGGCTTGTTGCACTAGCGGCTCCTCTGAACGGTGCCCGCGAGGACATAATTCGCGAACTCGGATGCGATGATCTCCGGCTCGAAGTCGTCGTCGACCTCTGTGAACGAGACCGTCCAGGCGTCTCCCGAGCGGTCTAAGGCCATCGTGGCGAAGTCTGCATAGAGCTCAAGTGCCTCTTCCAGCGCTGCCAAGGCGTACACCTTCTTGTCGAACGCACGAGTGGAGTCAGCCATCTCAGCTCTCCTCGGTAGGCTTGAAGCCCCCGGCGTCCCCTGGACCCGGGATGCGCTCGGCATCGGGGCCCGGCTTAGCGGGTGCGCTGCCGCGCTTCTTGAAGCGCTCTTCCCACGGGACGGCGATGCCGAGGGGATCGTCGAGGAAGTCGAGATCATCATCGTCATCGTCTTCGAACGCGGCTGGCACCATGGCACCAGTTGCACCGGCGAGGGCCTGAGAGACGATGGTCTCAAGGATGTTCTTGTTCTCTTTCGTGATGCGTCGGCGGAGCGCTTGGCTGAGCAGCTCGTTCGAGAACTCCCCGGCGATGACTCGGAGTCCATCGGCTGTGATGGAGGCGTCTTTAGCCGCCATCTCGACGATGAAGTCCTCTCCGTCACGGCCCAAGAGCACGTAAGCCCGCTCGATGAAGATGTAGGCCGCGCCGTAAATTACATCGAGGGGGTAGAGGGTCTTGTGGAGCCGCACGACCAACTTACCAGCGTCGGCGGTGAGGATTTCAGGGGCAGCAGTCATCGGGTTTCCCTGGTTTGGCTTGCGAAACGATTCGTAAGGTCCCAACGGAGCGAACCCGCGCGCGTGAAATATATTTCGCGCGCGTCCCCGTGGGAGACGCCGGAAGCTAGCAGTGGCGGGGGACGGGTGTCAACGGACGACCTTTCGCCAGACGACGGACGCGCTTGTCGGGGATGGGGCCGACGAGGCACTCTGACGGCATGGAACCGGAACTCCTCGAAGCGTTGCGCCGCAACAGCGGATTACGACTCGACTCGGAAGGTCGCTTTTTCTTTCATGATAGGCCGGTCGAGAACGAGCGGGTTCAAGCGCTTTTTCACCGGCACCTTGCCGTGACGCAGGGCGGGGATGTGACCCTGACGGTCGGTGAACAGTGGGCGTACGTCCAGTGTGAAACCGTGGCTCACTTTGTAGACACCATCGGCTCGAGTGGTGCGGGGCTCAGGATCCGCTTTCGACATCGTGAGGGCAGCGTCGTCGGGGAGCCATGGCTTGGCTTTGCGCCAGATGGACGGTGTTATCTGTGGCTTGAGCCTGAAGGGCCCCCGGCGATCCTGACGCGAGGGGCTCACCAAGCGTTGGCGTCGCTACTTGAGGACCGCGAGGGCGCGCTGATATTGCCGCTCCCTACTGGTCCACGGGCTGTTCTTACGCTGGACGCGGCTCCGACACCCTCGGCGCCATTGCCGGGCTAGTCCGAACCGGGTCGAGTCGACTACCATGCATGCGCATCGCGCGTCTCCCGCGAGACTGAACCTTACGAGGTCACCGATTCTAGCTATCAGCCAACTCCTTCGTCAGCGCGCCACGTTGATCGCCGCGCTGCTCCTGCTCGTTGTGCCCTCGGTCCACGCGGATATTGGCCGCTTCGACCTGGCTGGTCGGCTCTACACAAAGTGGCTCTATCAGAACGACGACTCGCAGGGGGTGCTCACCCACGGCAATCCGTTTCCAGCAGGGGACAACTTCTCGGGCTCGAATGGTGTGGGCAGTGAATTTGAGCTGAAGATCACCGGGGAGGTCTCTAACGCAGTGCGGGCAGAGGTGCGCCTGAAGAGCAGGTTTGGTGCGCTGTGGCACGACTGGTGGGAGAACGGAGACCTCGCGACGGGGCCCCCGGATACCTCAGGCGAGAGCCTCGGCATGAATCACGCGGAGTACATTAAGCTCCGAGGTTACGCGATCGACGCCAACCTCCCGATCCCGGGGGTGCGGAGCTTGCTCGTGGGGTCGAGTGATCTCGGCATGTTCAACCCTTGGACGATCGGTAAGGTGCGGTACATCGATCGGGACAATGCGAAGGGGACGTTCTTGAGCGGAGGGACCGACAATGGTGCCTTCAGCTTTGTGGGGGCGATGATTGCCCTCCCTAAGCTCTTCGTTGGCCCGGGCTGGTCAACCGGGGTCGCCGACCCGACCCTGAGGAACCCGTTTTGGAGCCGAGATTGGGCCTATGGACTCAAGCTCTCGTATGAAGACTACGACTACGGCAGCCTGACTGCGGTCGCGACGCTCACCCACGACTCGGAGTTCGACATCGCAGATCCCGATGCATCTGGCAGCTTGTACAGCGACTGCACAGATGCGCTGGGGGACCCGATCGCTGGCTGCACCTTAGACCACGGGGTTGAGACAATCTCTCGTTACACGAACGTGGTCGCGACGCTGCAATACAAGCACGTGCTCTTCGATGATGTCCTCGACATTGATGCGCTCTTCGGGCTGAGTCACAGCGACGTGAACCCCGACGCTGCATCCAACGGGGTCGCCGATAATCAGGGTATCTTCCCGATTGTATTTAAGGACACGCTGGACTGGGCAGCTGTCGTGCGACTCGAGCTGCTCGACCCGTTTGAGAATGGGCTCTCGTTTAAGCTCGAGGGGTTCTCTATCGGTGAAGATTGGAACAGCGTCTTCGCCTCGCGCCGGGAGGCTGATGTGCTCTTGACGGATGGGTTTATTCGCGGTGGTCAGCTGCCGACATTGAACCTAGCCAATGAGTTCGTGGACTTCGATGAACCCTGGTTTGAGAGCTGCATCGGCTGGTACGGCGTGACGTTGGTCCCTGTCCTTGAGTTGGACGTCGTGACGCTCAGCGGTGAAGCCACTTACATCGGCTATCATACGAACGCACAGGAGCGTGATGTCGACGGTGTGTACCCTGACTTTCTGCACACCGATGGCTTTACCGATGTGGATCTCTACGATTACGCGAATGAGAACCGTCGAGGGCGAGACCCGCGGAGCGTCTACCGCAGAAACCAGCAGCGTCAGACAGCGATCGGCCGCCTCCACGCGCGGATTGAGCCAGAGCTTGATGTCGAGCTTGGGATCGAGGTTGGGGCCAAGCTTATCTACGACGTGGATGAGCGCAGCTTGACGACGCTTGACGACGACTATGAGGGGTTACGGATCGCCTCTGAGCTGGCGATGGATGTCGCCCTGGGCGACTCCCTTCGCGTCGGAGCAGGGGCCATCGTTGAGTGGTGGCATGAGCGCAATCGAGCCGGCACGTTGGAGCAAGGATACGGGATGGATGAAACGCTTAAGGTGCGAGCGTTTCTGAGCGCTGTCTATGCCTGGTCAGGTTTGAATTTCGGTTATCGCCTTGAGTACGTGCACAAAGACCAAGCGCTCGAGCGCGACCCCGATCAACACTGGCGAGTGTTCCGCTCAAAGGCGACGTTGGAGGTCCTGTGGTAGCGCGTTCCTTGCTCATCACGATAGCGGGAATCCTCCTCAGCGGATGCGGCCTGGAGGCGGAGCTCTTGGGCCCCGTTATGGACCAAGGTCACGTGGTGCTCCCAGAGCCTGAGGACACGTTCCTACATGGTCAGGCGCTCGGCTTTGCGGGCGGAAGTGTGCGGATCTTCACCAACGGTACGTCGGGACCGGACGGAGAGGCTGTTGTCGACGACGCTGGCCTCTTTGTGCAGCGGTTACCCGGTGCCTTCGAGGCAACCGGTGCGCTGCTCTGGATCACGTCTGAGACAGACGTCGGGCTCGCCCTCGTGCCAGAGGTGCCACGCGCAGCCAGCATCTTTCACGAAGCACAGCAGCTCTACGTCTGGGAGCAGCATGAACTGTTGAGCAACGTGGACAGCTTGACCACGGCTGCGGCGATGACCATTCATGCAGCAGCGAGTCGATTGGGGTTAGGCCTAGACGCACTCGCACCGGAGACCATTCGACGTGCCTACGACCGGTTGCTGGCGCATCGGGACGGGGAAGAGCACCCCTTTACGCGCTTCGAGCGTGCGATCACGACCTTGGACAGCACTGAGAGCGCACAGAGCGTCTCCAAGTACCGGGTCGACGCCCTTAACGGGTCTGGGTCGTTCTTGTCCGAGGCCTGGTTGGCGTCGGTCGAGGTTGACATGGACGGAGACGGTGTTGTCGACAGTGACGTCTCTGCCTTTGATTCGCTCTTGGCGGAGGCTGGGTTGACCTTGGAGCTCGACACCTGCTTCGACTCGGCGGCGACCGTCGTGGTGTTCCACGTCGACTTAAGGCCCGGTCGCTTGAACGGAAACTGCGCGGAGGTTGACCCTTACAAGCACACCAGCCCTGCACCGGGCAAGTCGGTGTTTCTCACCGGGGGGATCCACGAGGATACGCCGGTGTGCCGGCTTGGGGACACGAGTGACTGCCTGACGGAAGCGCAGATTGATGCGGCTAACGCGCTCCTCGGCGATTGGGAGCCAAACCGCGTAGCGATGCATGACGACGGTACGCAGGGGGACGTGCAGGCCAATGACGGCGTGTGGACGCTGGTGCTCACGTTGCCTTACATCGCGCCGATACTGGGTGATGCTGGGGACGTGGATGAAGCCTGGGCAGGCGTGAGGCTGGGCTACAAGTACTCCTTTGGCCAAGCCGGGAGTGGGTGGACAGACTCCGAGGAGTGGCCCGGTAATCGGCGCCTGCTCGAGCTGATTGACCTGAACGGAGATCACATCGTGACACGCTACGATGTCTTCGGTGACGAGACTTCCAACAAGGACTTTGTGAACCAGCGCGCCCCAGTGAAGGGCGGCTGCTCCTTCGTGACTTGGGCGCAAGACACAGAACAAGGCTGCCTCTCTGACACGCGCGAGAACCGTTTGGGGCGCTTAGGCGTCTCGGCTGCATGCGACGGGGGAGCAGACGATATTGGCCTGTGGGATGAGCCTGGGCCCGTTACTCCACTCACGATCCCATGCTCGGAGAGCTGAGGTTCCGCGTCACGCGCGTGAGTGAGCGTTGACCCCTGTGCTCTCACATCGCTATAGTCAGGCGTCTGACTGGAGCACTCAGCTCGGAAAGTGGTCAGGCGTTTGACTGGAGCCGTTGGCTCCACAAGTGGGGTCGAGCATGGCAGTTTCCAGGTACGTGAGCCCGTGGGTCGCGTGTTGGTGTGTAGTCGCAGTATCTTTGGGTGCATGTAGCGATGCAGGGACATCAGGGCTCGCCTCGGTGTCGGGTGACGGCACCGAGCAAAGCGACGCGAGCAGTCCTGAGGCTGGCAGCGGTGACAGCGCGACCGGTGTGGATGCCGTGTCCTCCGAGGGGACCAATGACGCCGGCGAGTCAGAGGCCGCGGACGGAGCGACGGAGGCTGATGATGACAGCGGGCCCAGCACGGTCAGTGACGCCAACCTGACCGACACCGACCCGGGTGCCGATGACACTCAGGGTGGCGGTGGTGACGATGACGCCACCTCTGGCGGCGGCGACGATACATCGTCATCGGACGCTGGAGCAGGGGCTGGTGACACAGCCGATGCCGCTGGCCCGACCGAGCCTGAGCAGGCGGGTCACCCTGGGTTCGAGATGATGCTTAAGATCGCCAGCCCCGGCGCTGGGCTCGGGGCGCAGGTGATCGGAGCAAAGACCACTGTCGCAGGCATCCTCTTTGGGGACGCAGATGAGATCACTTGGACGGCGATCTCGCCGACTGGTGCTGAGACGAGCGGCGAGATCATCCCAGGAGCGTTCTGGGTCTCGGGGCCGATCAGCCTGTCCCAAGGAGATAATCGGGTCACGGTCACCGCGATGCTCGGTGACGAGGTCGCGACCGACACGATCACGATCACTTACAACCCAGTGTTCCGCTTTGACGAGCGTCCACTAGCGCGCCCTCCCGTGGTCTGGGCGGGGGCGTCGACGCCTGTCGTCTTCACCATCCCGGTATCGCTGTATCCCAACTTTGATGCGGACACTGTCTCACTCCTTGAGGTTGACGAGACGGGCGTCGAGATGTCGAACCTTGGGCAGATGCTGGACAACGGCGCAACGGCGTCAGTCGGCGATGAGATCGAGTCGGACGGTGTCTTTACGAAGAAGGTGACCATTAACTGCTCGGGCTCTGCACACAAGTTCTTCCGTGTCAGCGTTCAGGCTCGGAAGGGGCAGGAGTGGTACACGGCGTATTCGCCACAGATCACTGTTCAGTGTGTTCAGCATTACACCCCAGTGACGTGTCAGTCTGACTATGGTGTGATTCAGCAGGCGCAGCAGTTGGCGGATGCAGGCTCCTCGACCGCCGAGGTGGTCGCCGCGCTGCTCGACAGCGACGCGGTTGAAGACGCGGGCAGGGCCGACGGCGATGGGTACTCTGCTTGGGTGCAATTCAAGTCAGGTGTCCTGGGCGCGGTGCTCATGGCGCCCCCCGGGTTGCGTGGTTCTGGGCTCCCCTACGATGATCCATTCGCGACAGGTCCGATGCCCACAGCCGTCGTGAGTCAGAACATTGTCGACCTGGGCTCGAAGAAGGCCATCGTCTTGGCCCCGTTCGCCAGCGAGTTTGGCGTGACGGATGATGGACCAGATGTCGCGCTCTCATTGGCGACCAGCGAGTGCCCGACCTTCGCCCTCGCCGGTGGTGCGACGCTGCAGGGGCCCTCGGCGTCCCTCGATCGCTTCCGAGAGCTCAACATCTACGGTGCGGTGTCCATCAGTTCACACGGGGAGGCGCTCTTTGGAGAGATGTCCGTCGAGGACAAGCAGTCACTCTACGAGTGGGATCATGAGGGGAGCCAAGAGGTGATCTGGTCGGGCGAGCAAGTCCAGTGCAACCAGCTCTTGCAGAACAACCAAGCCTGCACGGTGTCCAGCTCGAACCCCACCGGAGGGTGCCCTTCAGGGACCGTTTGCCTCGTCACCTCGGGCGCAGGGGGAAGCACGAGCTCAGGGCTCTGCCTTGACCGCACTCAGGTGGACTTGCGCTTGGGGCGCTTGGTCATGACCAATAAAGGTTACGCGATGACGTCCTCGTTCTTCGAGGCCTACGCAGGGCGTGGTTTCCCGAACAGCCTCGTGAACCTCGGAGCGTGTCGCACGATGCATAACGGGACGCTTGTGGGCGCGCTGTTCTCGCATGGAGCAAAGGCCATCACTGGCTTCTCTGGATATGTTGAGAGCGCGTTCGCCAAGGCGCAGGTGAAGGCTCTGTTTGAGGGCTCTGTGGGGCTGGGGGTCGTTGGGCTTGGCTATACCCCCGCCGAGGATCCATCCAATCCAGGCTCGATGTGGCGCCTCTTTGGGGCGAGTAACCTCGACCTGTCCAAGGCCGACATCATCAACGCGAGCTTTGAGACTGGCGATACGACAGGCTGGAGTCGGGATGGCGATGGCCGCGTGATCACAAAACTAGGCAGCACAGGGCCGGTCGAAGGCAAGTTCATGGGGCTGCTCTCGACGGGCCTTGGCTTTACGGTCCAGACAGGCAAGTTAGAGCAGGACTTCTGCATCCCGGCAGACAAGTCCGAGGTGCACCTCTACTGGAAGTTCTTCTCGGAGGAGTTCAAGGAGTACTGCGGGTCGCAGTTCCAGGACACTTTCCAGGCTGTACTGCTAGGCAGTGGTGGCCAATTGACGATCGTCGACACGAAGGTCGATGACCTCTGCTTCTACACCGACGGCTCCTGCGGGAGTTGCAACAACCCGACGGGCTGTGACTTCGAGTGTATGGGTGGAAATGGCTGTGAATGGGACCCATCTACGGCGACCTGCAGCGGCGAATACAACTGCTCCTGTGGCAAGTTCTTTGTGGGGCTCCAGGACAGCGACGTCAGCTTCGACCAGGGCGGCGTGTTCAACACCTTCTGGCAGAAGAGCGTGAAGAACGTCACTGCTCTCGCCGGGACCGGGAAAGTGAAGCTTCGGCTGTTCAGCTCGGACACTGGGGACTCAATCTTCGATACGGTGGTCTTGGTCGACGATATCGAGTTCCGCTAGACGGCTGGGGGTTCAGTAGGTCAGGGAGAAGGACGCCGCCTCGGGTGCAAGCTCGTAGGCGTCGCCGGACACGCCCTCCGGGAGCGCTTGGTCTGCCGTGTAGTCGCCGGTGCCGTTTGTCAGACGGGTGATGAAGCCCAGCTGGTGGGTGGCCCCGGTGGGCGGTCCGAGTAGGGCTTCAAGGGGGATGCGCGCCTCGACGCTTGATGGGCTGCCATAGACAGCGCCGTTGATGAGCCATGGGAAGTCATCGGCGGGGGCGAGCGCGCGCCAACCTGCGGTCGCGTCGATGGGATCGGCGAAGAGGGGATCGTAGCCGCTCATGTTCAGGCTCGTGACCGCGACCTCTGCGCCGAAGCCGGGGGCAGTGAACTCAAGGATGCCCCCGAGGACCGCGTCGACGGCGTGATTCGAGTCCGTGAGCGAAGCGGTTTGAGTGACGCCCGTGCTGTCACCTAGGTCGACGTCGATGTACACGACGATCGCGTTGAAACCATCGGCAGCGTAGCACTGCCCCTCGACTGCGACGTACAGGTGGGTGTCATCTGCCGCGACGTAGAGACCCTGGAGGGTGTTATCGTCTCCCCATGATGAAGGGAGGGTGTTCGTCGCGAGCAGGCTCGCCTCAGGCCACTCGTTGAGCAGCCCGTCCCAGCTCTCGACGTAGGAAAGCGTAATCTCAGCGGTCCCCTCAGGGCAGCTCAACACGAGCGTCGCGTCGCCAGCCGGTTGAGCGGGCGCAACGAAGGTGAGGTTCGGCGCATCCCAGGACGTGGTGAGCACGACATCATCCATCGATAATGTGCAGCTCTCTGCGAGCCCGATGCCCTCAAGGATGACATTCCCACCTCCGGGTAACCAGCTCGTCTCTGGGGTGATAGCGGTGACTGCGACCGGGGGAGCGGCGCTAAGGTCTAGGGTCACCAGCTGGTCAGCCTGTAGTCCGTTGTCCGTCCCGTCTCGATCGACGAACAGCCAATAGGCCGACACCCCGAGTGAGAAACGCATGGTCGCTGACCAGCTCCCCTCGGGGGCCGTGAAGCTGCCCTCCCAGACGTCGTTATTATCAGCATCGGATGAGAACGTCGCCGGAGACCACGTCCAATCGTCGCTGTCACCAGGAAGGCTCCCGAGTGGCCCGTAACCGACTTCGGCGACGATCCCGAAGCCAGGGCCCGCACCTTCAGTGACCGTGGCCTCGTAGACCTCGGCGGAGAGCGTGATGGTTTGCACCTCGGCCAAGGCGGCGACGGATGTGGGCGGATTAAGCCGACCCCAATCTGGGACGTTGGGGGAGTAGGTGAAGGCGTCCGAGAGCGTCGCTTCCTGCCCATCCGGGTTCACGACCGTGAGGGGGACGACCCCAAGCGGGGCTTCTGGCGAAGTGGTAGACAGTGAGGCGCCATCTGGGGCCACGATTGTCTCTGAAGCGGTCGCCGTGCCAAAGCGCACGACAGCCCCCACTGCGAAGTTGGCGCCCTGCACCGTGACCTGTGTCCCGCCGCTTGAGGGCCCGTTTGCGGGTGTAACCGAGGTCACCTCCGGGGCGCTTCCAGCCGTCACGTAGGTGAACCCGCCGGGGTAAGTCGAGGAGGCGCCGTCTATGTGGGTGACCGTGACATCGGTTGAGCCGAGCGGGTGCGGCGGGGTTATGACGAAAAGTTCACTCGGGGAAAAAGAGATGAGCTCTGCGTCAGCGTCCCCAAAGGTGACGGTCACCCCCTCTTCGAACCCTGAACCTTGTAAGCTCACTGTGCTGCCGCCTAGCTCGCTCCCGGTCGCAGGGATGATCAACACTAGTTCAGGAGAGGAGGTGGGGACACTGCAGACGCCCTCGACACACACCGCGTTTGGCTCCGAACATTGTGTTTCTGGTCCACACTCATCATCGGATGGCGTGATGCAATCACCATCGACACAGACTTCGTCGTCGTCGCAGTTAACGATATCGCATGGGTCCTCTGTGGAGGGCTCGCACTCGCCGTCCATGCAGGACTCACCGTCGCCGCAAGGGGTCTCTTCGTCGCAGTTGACGTCATCGGCAGGGATGCAGGCGGCGGCCTCACAAATGAAGCCCACAGGGCAAGGGAGGTCTGCGCCGCACTCGGCAGCATCCGGCTCAGTAAGTGGGATATCGGCGTCATCCGGGCACACCGTGAGTGCGGTGTTGAGCGAGAGCCCCTTGCTGTCCAGGCTCTGCACAATATCGGCGTCCACCCAGCCGTCGAGGCAGTGCATACGCGCGGATGTGCCGTCCGATGCTGCTTCACCTGCGACTTTGTACTCGGCTGCGAGATCTGGGTCGAGTTCGCCTAGCGCAAAGACAAACACGAATTGAGCCTCTTGGCCCGGGCGGAGCAGGCCAATATGACCATGAGCATAGGCGCTGTGGCGGTAGGTGAGGACGCCGTCGCCTGCCACCGCGTCTCCGAGTTTACCGTTGTCGAGGAGTTGCACGGGGGTCCAAGAGTTCATACTCCCTTTCAGGTAGACCGCGTGGCTGTCGAGGCTGATCGAGGCGTAGTCCGGGTGGAGCGCAGCGAGGTCTACGGTGACCTCGATGTCCCGGTCCCCATGGGCGGGGATCACGAGCCCCTCTGCGTTCAGCTGTCCCGAGGCGTCAATAGGGACATTTAAGAGCCCATTGGGACCTTGCCAAATCCAGCGCATGTCTTCGTTTAGGACGCCATATGAGATGAGCCGATCTTGCTCAGGTGCGTAGCAGACGGCGACGCTAAAGATGTGGTCACCGGCGATGTGTCCCTCGGCCTCATGACCACCGCTGCTGATCGGGCCATCGTCCCAAAGGGGAGGGTAGGGGCCGTCCGTGGGTTGCCAGGCTGTCGCGTACGCGATGGTGTTGGTGGTGACGTCAAACGCAAAGGAGCCTGTCCACAGGAGCTCTCCTTCTTCGTAAGTCTGGTTGGCAGAGTCGTCGACGCTCATCGTCAGCGAGACCTGCCCTGCTTCACAGTGGGGGACGACCTCTGTGCTGTCTGAGGGGACAGTGGAGCTATCCGTCTGGAGCGGCGCGGTATCTGAACTGCGAGGTGGCCCAGTGTCTTCGATGTCATCGCTTGGATTGTTTGCGCCGGTAGAGGCTTCGCCACCGCAGGCGCCGAGGAGCAAGGCTAACGCGAAGCTCCATAGTGTGCGGTTCGTGAACATGTGAAGGCTCCTGTAGGTGGAGGCTCTTGCAGCCTCTCGCAAGAGCGGCATGAGCATTTTGTCTGGCAGCCTGGGGTGAGGCTGTGCCGCTGGCTTGAATACGCTGTGGTGATGCACAGGTCGGCTTTTAGGGCCCCCTTGGGAAGGGCAGCTGAGTTGTCCGGAGTGTCTCACATTTTTCGAGGTGGGACACGACCTAGGGGAGCTAAGTGACCGCCATGCAAGGGGGGGCGTCGTTGGCATGACTCGTGCTGTCTGAGGGGGCGACTAAGGAGTGGTGATGGCGACGACTGTTCAAGGTGCGGGTCTAGAGGGGATTGATGGTGTCTTGGTAGATGTCCAAGTCGCGAGTCTTGATGGCTTACCTTGCCTTGAGATCTCGGGGCTCCCTACGGCGTGTATCAAGGAGGCCAAGCATCGCATTCGCTCTGCGTTCCGTTCAGCTTGCTATGAGTGGCCGACAAAGCGCCTCGTTGCGAACCTCGCCCCTGCCGATCTGCCGAAATCCGGGACTGGCTACGACTTGCCCCTCGCCGTCGCAGTCATGACTCATGCAGGGCAGCTCCCCCCGGCGGCGAGCTCGGGGGCGCTCTTTTATGCTGAATTGGGCTTGGACGGAGGCCTTCGGGCTCTACCCGGTGCCATAAACGTCGCGCTCGCCGCACGGGACGCGGGGATCACTTTGATGTACACCGCCTTGGAGTGTGCAGCTGAGGCGGCGGCAGTCCCTGGTATCACAGTGTTCGGGGTGGACGGCTTTGTGTCGCTGGTGCGCCACCTCCACGGCGAACTGCCCCTCACGCCCGCCGAGCCGGCACCGTATGTCCCGCAGCCGTCCTCGGCGACGGATCTCTCGCTGGTACGCGGCCAACTCCGAGCACGGCGCGCGCTTGAGGTGGCTGCGGCTGGAGGGCACAACCTGCTCTTGATGGGGCCTCCAGGTTGCGGAAAGACCTTGCTCGCGAGGGCCCTCGCCGGGGTCCTGCCGTCCCTCTCGCTCGAGGAGCGTATCGACGTCACGCGCTGTCATAGCGTGGCCGGACTCACTCGGCGCGCAGGGGCCTTGATGGTCGAACGTCCATTCCGAGCTCCACATGCCACCTCGACTTATGCGGCCCTTATCGGAGGGGGGAACCCTATCAGGCCAGGGGAGGTGGCTTTGGCCCACCGAGGCGTCCTCTTCTTAGATGAGACCCCGGAGTTTAGCCGCCAAGCGTTAGAGGCCCTCCGTGCGCCGCTCGAGGACCGACACGTCGTCGTCTCCCGGGCCGGGCGGACGGCGCGGTTCCCGACGAGCGTCTCTCTAGTCTGCGCGATGAACCCTTGCCCCTGCGGCTACCGGGATGACCCAAGGCGCGCCTGTCGTTGCACACCGAGGCAGATAGATGGGTACCGTCGAAGGCTCAGTGGACCGCTGCTGGACCGAGTGGACATTCAGGTTCGCTTGGATGCGGTTCGTGGTGATGAGCTCGTCGCACCCGCGCTGGGGGAGTCCACGGAGTGTGTTCGAACTCGGGTTGAGGCTTGCCGTGCGCGACAGCGGGCAAGAAATGGGGCTCAAACGAACGCGGAGGTGGGGCTGGCGAGGCTTGAGAAGATCGCGCCGCTTGGGACCAGCGAGGCGAGCCACTTGGGTGCAGCCATTCGTGCACTGGGTCTCACAGCGCGCTCCTGGCATCGCGTGATTCGGGTCGCACGTACCATCGCAGACTTGGACGCGAGAGAGCGGATCGAGCGAGCGGATCTCTCTGAGGCGCTGACCTATCGCGTCTTGGAGGAGCGGCGACTTCAGGGCGGGGCGACCGTGAAACGAAAGCAAACGGAGGTCTCTGGGGCGATGGTCGCCCCGGAGACGCCTAGAGAGCCTTTAAGGCAGGAGGTAGCGCAGTGCAGACGGGTGGAATGAAGAAGCTCTTGAGCCGTGTGGAGAAACGTTTTGGCCAGGGGGCGTTGATGTGGATGGAAGATAATAAACAGTCGAGCGTGAGGACCTTCTCCACGGGCTCATTGGGTCTGGATAGGGCGCTCGGTATTGGGGGGTTGCCCTACGGTCGCATCGTCGAGATCTATGGACCGGAGTCTTCGGGCAAGACGACATTGACGCTGCAGGCCATCGCTGAACTTCAAAAGCAGGGGGGCACGGCGGCGTTTATCGACGCAGAGCATGCACTGGACCTCTCCTATGCTCAGGCACTGGGTGTCGACACGGCTGGGCTCTTGATGAGTCAGCCCTCATGCGGTGAGGAGGCCCTGGAGATCGCCGACATGCTGGCGAACAGTGGAGAGGTCGACCTCATCGTTGTCGACTCGGTGGCTGCGTTGACACCACGGGCAGAGCTCGAGGGTGAAATGGGAGACACCCATGTCGGCCTTCAAGCCAGGATGATGAGCCAGGCGCTGCGGAAGCTGACCGCCACTGCTCATAAGCAAGAAGTGACGGTCGTCTTCATCAATCAGCTCCGACACAAGATCGGCGTCATGTTCGGTAGCCCTGAGACGACTACTGGTGGAAATGCACTGAAGTTCTATGCCTCAGTGCGATTGGATATCCGCCGTATTGGGAGCATCAAGTCGAATGATGGCCAGATCATCGCGTCAAAGACGCGCATCAAGGTGGTGAAGAACAAGATGGCGCCACCCTTTAGGCAGGTCGAGGTTGAAATCCGTTTTGGCGCCGGGATTTGCCAAGCATCAGAGGTCCTTGACCATGCGGAGAGCATGGGGGTGATCTCTCGCTCTGGAGCGTGGTTCTCGATGGGCTCTGAGCGTCTAGGGCAAGGCAGAGAAAGGGTCCGAGAGCGACTCTTGGAGGACGCCGGTTTACGCGGGCAACTCCTGGACGCCGTGCGTACGGGGCTTTTGACTGGTGGACAAGCTGCGACCGCATAGACGGTAAGGAGAGGCTATGAATTCAGTGTTCTTGGTGGGGCGCTTGGGCGCCGATCCAGAGCTCCGTCGCACAGGGGCGGGGAAGGGAGTGTGTAACCTCAGGGTCGCGACGGAGCGCGGCGGTAAGGAAGGCAAGTCGCAAGGGCCCGATTGGCATCGAGTCGTCGTGTGGGATCGACAAGCCGAGACATGTGCTCAGTTCTTGCAAAAAGGTCGCATGGTCGCCGTCTCGGGGCGCTTGCAGCATCGGACGTGGGAGACCGACAAGGGAGAGAAGCGCACCAGCACAGAGGTGGTCGCCTATCGGGTTCAGTTCTTCAGCGGTGGGGAGGCTCAGAGCGGGCCTCAGGGGTTCTCACCCGCTGCGACTCAGTCTCTTCCTTTTTGACCGAGCGGTGATCGGGGGGCGGCCCCGCACCAGGCTGGTGCGGTGGCCGTCTCGACGGCGCTTAGCCGAGGAACAGGCCGCAGTCCGGGCACTCTTTGGGGCCAGTGGCGAAGGTTGTGAGGCATGCGGGGCAGGTCATCTCGTCGGCGCCGAAATCGAGGACGATGTTTGCAGCGTCACGCTCGTCGGCGTCGAGGTGGTTTAACCACGCAGCGTCCAGGGTGGCCTTGGCCTGTGTTTCGTCATGGCTCGCGACCGCGAGCACATATCGACAGCCTCACGACCCTGGTTTACAGCCGACTGCTGTCGTGAAGCTGCTGGCGATGCCGGCGGCGTCGAGTTGCTTGGTGGCCTCCTTCACGGCATCGAGGCCGCCCTCCAAGAGGGTCACGGTTTCCAGTGCATAGCTCATACGAAGACGCTACCAGACCAAGAGGCCTCGCGGCCATTCTGTTGTGCATGGGGTCGTATTTCCCCGGCAGGGAGCGTGCGTCTGGAGGAACTCACAAAGGAGCGGGTGGCTACTTGCGCTTCTTCCTGCGGGCCTTTGAGGCGCTCTTTGACTTCTTTCGTGCCTGGGTTCGTGCGGCAACTCGTGCCTGACGTTCAGCCTCTAGCGTTTGGGAGCGCCATGTCGCGAGGCTGGTTTTGGCACGGACGATGTCGTCACTCGCGACCGCGAGCACATAGCAGCAACTTCACGATGTACCGCCACCAGTGAGTGAGACGTCGTGCGGGATGCCCTCGGCGTCGATGTGGGTCGCGGCTTGAGTGACTTCGTCGAGGCCGCCCTCCATGATGGGGACCAGTTGTGGGCTGTCGTTCATGGTGTCCAAGTTACCAAGGGTGACGAGGTTTGGGGAGCTGAACCGACAGTTCGGCGACTTTCCTTGCGTCTCCAATGATTCAGCGCCTCAATAGAGGGTCTGATGCGTGCGTTGCTACCGATAACGCTCTTGGCGACCGTGGTTGGCTTTACTTTGCCGGCGCAGGGCAAGGAACGTTGTGTCTCCGTTGGGAAGCCCTCCAATGGTTGGTTGATCGGCGGCCAAGCTTTACCTGGTTCGGAGCGCCTCCAGGTGCGTGAGGGGCGTAACTTCGGTACGCCAGAGCTAGTGGAGGGGATCATCGCTGCAGTTGAAGCGGTGCATGCACGCCACCCGGGAGCACATCGGCTTGTGACAGGTGACTTGTCGCGACGTGAGGGGGGCAAGCTCTCCCGACACGTCTCTCATCAGTCGGGGCGTGACGCGGATATCGGCTACTATCTTCACACAGATGTACCACCGAGGTGGTTTCGAAAGGCCTCCTCAGAGACCCTCGATGTACCGCGAACTTGGACATTTCTGAGCGCACTGCTCGCTGATGGAAAGAGCGAGTACATCTTCATCGATTATCGGCTCCAGAAGCTGCTCTATAACTACGCACGCGACGTGGCAAAAGTGAGCCCAGCTGAGCTGAGACGCACGTTCTCGTATCCGAGGGGGCGCAGCGCGCGTGTTGGGATTATTCGTCACCTCAAGGGTCATCGTGACCACATGCACGTGCGTTTTCATGCCCGGACCTCGGTGGGTAACCAGAGGAGCTATGCTGAAGAGCATGGCACCAAGGCGCTCAAGCCGACGGCGCGCCGCGTGACAATTCGCAAGGGCTGGACGTTGAGCTCGATAGCTCGGAAATATCGGACAACAGTTGCCAAGCTAAGATCTTGGAACAAGCTCCCGCGCGGCGCCACGATTTATCCTGGAGATCGTTTAATTGTGGGCTGGCGAAGTCCACTCGACGACCTCTAGCCCTTCACTCGAGGTTAAGCGGACCGGGCCAACTCTTGTTGGTCGTCGCGTCCGATGGAATCGGGGTCTGGATCGGGGCCGACGCGGGGACTTTGATGGCGCGCATCGCCTCAATCTCGTCGAGGGTGAGCGGCCTCTCGACGTCGAGAGAGGGATCCCGGGGAGCGATCAAGGGGACACCGGCTTGTGTCTGAATGGCATCTAGCTGGTAGGTGGTTTGTGGTGCGCCGGGAGGACATTCTCCGTCGCCTTGGGTCACATCGCAGGCCTCACGAGGGAAGCGTTGCGTCCCGAACCCGTGGGTCAAGTCGAGGAGAGCCGCGTTGCTGGGAGGGGACTCGTCGCCGGCCGTGTGGCAGCGGTCGCAGGCCATGAAAGCGGTCCGCGAGCGCACCGTGTGTGGGTGATATGCGCGCTGACCAAAACCAGGTCCGACCCGGCCATCAGGGTGTTCAAAGCGTCGAGGACTTTGGGAGACCCACTCAACCGGGGTGGGCTCGAAGACGTCTGGGTCCTCTACGATTAGGCTCATGAAGAGCCGGTCTCCAGGAGCACTGGGGGCGATCATCCCATCTTGGTTTCGCATGAGCACAAGGTCGTGGAGCGCGACCCACTCCAACGTACTGTCGATCTTGCCTGGGATTTGCTCGCCCGTGGTGTGATACGTCCCAGACGCCAGCAGATCGACCTCCACGTGGCATCCATAGCAGCTGGGGAGCCAGCTGGAGTGGCAGGTGTAGCACTCCATTTCGTCGGTGTGGCTAAAGCCGTTTTCGTTGACGCCCATCGCCTGCTCTGCGGCCTCGTTGTAGCGCTCATGGCCTGGGGTCACGACGTCCATGGCTTGAGGCACTTGTAGCTCTCGCCCGTCACTTTTGAGGGTCAGGTAGACGGCCCCATCCCGCTCGTACAACGCATGACGTGGGTCCTGGAGTAGAGCCCGCGCTCGGACGGTGCCATGACAATCGGTGCACTCCGTCTTCACCGCACAGAACGCATCTCCACCCAGGTGCCCGTTACCGTGGAGCTCCTCGCTGGTGTGGCAATCAATACAGCCCATGCCCGCCTCTTGGTGCACGTCCGGCGGGGTCTCATCGAAGCCGTTCCCGGCCTGCTCGTCGAGGATGTAGTGGTGGGGATCTTTGCCGTGCAGAGAGCGGCCTAGGGTGCCCGGGTTATCGGGGTTCGCCTCGGCCAAGTCGGAGGCGTTGCGCATGCCGGCGTAGTTGAGTCCGACTCGGGTGCCATCGTGGTGGCATGTGCCGCAGGTGGAGTCGTCCGGCGCCGCGGTCATCTCGTGCACGGCGGGGTGGGGGATAGTGAGCGGGTTGAGGGTGGGGTCGTTCGATGCACTGGAGCCGTCCTCGTTGTAGGGCATGTGACATGCTGAGCACCCGGACGATCGGAAGTCACCTGCGAACCGGTTGTCTCCGAAGTCGTTGAGGTGACATCGTACGCAGGTCTTCGCGAGCATCTGCTCGACGGCGTTCGCGGCGCTCGCCGCCGTGGCAGGGTTGACGGTTCCGACCGCGATGGGTTGAGGGTCGAACTCTGTCAGGAAGTTCGCGCTACAGACCGTGTTATCGCCGTCCGCGATCATATCGGTGCTGGCGTATACCGGGACAGGGGAGGGCTGTTTGCCCGCACGATAGCGCGCCGCGGCGAGCTCTCCCGCGGCGTGAGCCATTGGAGAGGTCTTTGCCAAGTCACTTTGGGCTTCGTGGCAAGGCCCACAGGTCTCATCGACGACGCGGAAATCACCTGGGTTGACGAATCGGAGATAGGCAGGGTCGACCTCGTCCAGCTCTCCCGAGCGCAGTTGTCGGAGCCGGCTAGGGCCATAGGAGGGAGAGACATGAGCTCGGTCCATGTCGTACACCCAGCCCGTGCTGCACTCCGGGTCCGAGGGCGTGCCTCCGATGGCGCCATCACAGACCCAGTCTTGCCCGCCATGACATGTGACGCAGGAGACCTCAGACCAGGGATGGGCCTGCTCAATACCATGAGGTGAACCCTCCTCGTCACGGGGTTGGTGACAGACCTCACAGTTGGGGCGATGGGCGACGACACGCTCGGGCGCCGCCTCGCACGCGGTCAACGCTGTGAGTAAGGAGAGCAGAGCGAGACGCAGGGCGCGCAGCATCATTCTTCGCCAGCCAAGGTGACCTCATAGCTCGCGGTCCCGACGCGGTCCCCGTCGTCGGTGATGGAGATCTCGAGCGTCGCTGAGAGCCCGAACAGCTCCTCTAGGGGCTCAAGTGCATGTGCCTCGTCGCGCTTGATTCGGACCGGGTAGAATTTGATCTCAAGCCAGCCATCGACGGCCGGGAAGAGCTTCACAGTCGTGTAGGACTCTCCAATTATTTCACCGGTTTCTGCAGTGAGAGCGGCCAATATGACGGCCTTGCTCTCACCGCCCACCATGCGCACTGCGGGCATGATCCACTCTCCGCCTTGAACGCCGTTGACGATGACGAGCGGGCTCCCCGTCTCCATGAAGGGGGTGTAGAGCGTGTCGGTGTAGGTCCCCATCTCGACGAGGAGCTCCCCAGGAGGTACTTCAATGCCGGACCCTTGGTGTTCCCACGGGACGACCTCGGGATCGATAAGGATGGGCTGCACACTGTCACAGGCCACACCCCACAAGAGGGCGGCAAGTGCGCAACCAAAGATGACGACATGACGGTACACGTCCGTGAGCTTACCAAAGCCGAACGCTCGATGTGGTGGGAGACGTGTGGCGCGCACTAGATTCGCCGGAATTTCCAGGCCCCGCCTTCGCGCTCCAAGGTGAAGGGGCGGGGCATCCCGTCAGCGTGGCAGGCGAGGAAGAGCTTGAGCTCGTTGCCGACCTCTTCACGTCGCGTGATGTGGAGCTTAGCTCGGGCTTTGCCTCGCAGGCAGTGAGGCACCAGCTTTCGAGCGGCCTTGAGGTTGAACTCCTTCAGGCTCTTCACAGCCATCGGGGTGAGGCACAGCTTTGCTTTGTGGCAGTAGCGCTTGACCCATCGGTTGAACTTGCCGTCGGCGATCAGCTTCAAGCCCTCAAGCACAACGAACTCAGGGGTCCCTTTCAGGGGCGTGATTAAGCCCTCATTGACCTCTTCTTTCTCTGTTTCCGCAAGGGGAGCCGCCCAGATGACGGGGGCTGTTAGGCAGCCGATAAGAGAGAGCGTCGTCGCTGTGATGAGGATCTTCATGGCGCCTCCGAGTCGGCGTGAGCCTATCACGCAGGGACCGACCCGAGGAGATCCTCGAGGCAATGCTCGATGTGATGCGTGTGTGTTCGAAAGCTCAGCACACAGACCCGCAGCGTAAATACGGGTCCCTCGCTGGAAGGGAGCGTTGTGCTGGAGAGGTGGACCCGTTGTTTGGCGTTCGTCGCTGTCATCCACTCGGCGTTTCGTGCGTTCCATACGGCCAGAGCTTCGCCCGGGCGACGGACCAGTCGAAATCCGACAGCGCTTGTCTGGGGGGGATGTAGCACTTCGATTGGGGCGTCGGAGGCACTCAGGGCGTCGTGAAACCGTCGCGCGAGCATGAGTTTATCGCTGAGCGCACGTCTAAAGGGGCCGGCTCCAAAGAGCATGAGGGAGAGCCAGAGGCGTAGCCCGCGATACGGCCGGCTCAACTCCGGTCCGTAAGAGGCGGGGGAAGGGGGAGCACCGTCGTGACCGAAGGTGTCGAAGTCCTGCAGATACGTGGCGTCAGCATCGTGCGCGGCGAGCAGCGCACGGCCATCTTTCACCAAGAGGCACCCGGTGCCGTAGGGCAGGAAAAGCCCCTTGTGGGGGTCGAAGGTGATCGAGTCCGCTCCTTCGATCCCTCGCAGCAGCTCGCGCCCCTCGGGGCAAAGCACGAAGGCCCCTCCGTAAGCTCCGTCAATATGGAGCCACGTGCGCGTCGCCTGGCTGACAGCGACGAGCTCGGGGAGGGGATCGACCGCTCCCGTGTTGGTGGTCCCTGCGGCCGCGACGACCGCCATGGGAGCGCAGCCAGCCGCGACATCACGCCTTATCATCTGCTCGAGCTCCCTCGGGCACATGCGCATCTCGTCGTCTACGGGGACGATGCGCATTGCTTTGGAGGGCAAGCCGGCCAACCTGACGGACTTCGAGACCGAGTGATGTGCCTGCGCGGAGGTGTAGACTGTGGCGGTGCGAAAGTCACCGGTGTCGCCAAAACGGGTCTGTCGCGCTGCGATCAGCGCGGAGAGGTTGGCTTGAGAGCCGCCCGAGGTGAACAGACCTCTGGCCTGAGGCCCGTAGCCGAACTCCCGAGCCAGCCAAGTCAGCACGTCAGCTTCGAAGCGCACGAAGGCCGGAGCAGCTCCGGAGAGCCCCGTGAATCGGTTGAATGATGCAGCGATTAAGTCGGCCATTCCGGCTGTGATCAGCCCGCCACCCGGTACATAGGCCAGATATCCGCCGGCGGTCGTGTTCAAGGCGACTCCGCTGGCCTCTTCAAGAAGCGCCGAGATGGCCTCCATCCCACCAGCCATCGGGGTCTCTAGGATGGGCTGACTGAGCGCCCTCGCTCGGCGGTGCCCCGCCTCACCCACGGCGCCCATCGCTGGTTCGCTTGCAGTGCGCTCTTGATGGTCGGTCACGAGTTGACTGACGATCGTGAGCCAGTGTTGGAGGGTCGCTTTCTCGGGTTCTAATGGGCTGGTCATGACGGTGGCTTAGCCAATGGATGTCCCTTGTGTCTACCGTTGCGAGGCTCTGAGGCGTGGACGGGTCGCGACTGGATCACGCGCAGTCGGTCGTTTAACGTGGATTTCTTCAGCCAGCGGCCTTCTCTCCCGTTGTCTTCGAGCAGTGGGTGCCGTCGGGGCACTCAGTCGAATCGGGCGCTGTCGGGGCGCCCAGGCGTATCGGGACACTTTCGGGACCGATGTGCCGAGATCTATCTGCAGCTGCCGCCGCCTAAGGGCACGGAGGGAGGCGTTATTGTGAAAATTCTAGAATCATCAATCAACCTTGCGAGCGCACATCAGTCGATCACCTCAGAGGTAGAGGGCGGCCGGCTGGTCGCGTGGCGCGACAGCACGGCGTCGGCACCTCCGTCGCCCCCATCGCTTGGGCCGGACACTGTCGAGATCTCGTCGGCGGCGAGGGATTTGCTGCCGATGCCGACGGAGATCGACGCAGAGGCCCCTGCTGACCGGCTCGATGACTTCGAGATGAAGCTCATGGGCCTCATCTTGGAGGCCCTCACCGGGATGGCTTGGGACGTGTCGAATACACAGGAGCTGCTTGACGCTTTCGAGTCGGGCTTCAGCGGCGACCCAAGGCAAAGTCGAACACGGGAGGCGGCCCTTGTGAGGCGAGATTCGGGGCCAAGAGACAGTTGGGGGCTTCAAGTGGACCTCTATCGGTCCTACCGAGAGACGGAGAAGGTCTCTTTTGACGCAGAGGGGATCGTGAAGACCGCTGATGGGCGCGAGATCCACATCGACGTGGAGCTGCGTATGGCGAGAGAGTGGGCCGAGGAGCACTCGCTGTCGCTACGACTAGAGGGGAGCAGCAGCCCAGAGATGGTGGACCCCTTGGTGATCAACTTTGAGGGCACCGCTGCGGAGCTGACCAGTGACACCTTCACGTTTGACCTGGACGTGGATGGTCGCGAAGAGCAGATCGCTATGCTCGCGCCGGGGAGCGCCTATTTGGCACACGATGCCAACGGAGATGGGGTCGTCAATGATGGTAGTGAGCTCTTCGGACCGAGCACGGGGAACGGGTTCGGTGAGCTCGCGCAGTACGACGACGATGGAAACGGGTGGATCGATGAGGGAGACGACATCTTTCGAGGTCTGCGGCTTTGGTCACAGCGGCCGGATGGCAGCTCACGCCTGGTTGGGCTCGGGGCTGCGGGTATTGGGGCCATCTATCTGGGCCACGCTCAGACGGAGTTTCAGCTCAAGGACGATGAGAACACGACCCTGGGCCAAGTGACGGACACCGGTATCTTCCTTCATGACGATGGACGAGTCGGCACCGTCCAGGAGCTCGATCTCGTCGCTTAGTGGTCAGCCTGCGTCTCCTTCGAGTGCTCGGAGGAGGCGCAGCTGTCACTTGATGCGCTTATACGGGCTACGGTCGGTGGGAGAGACTTTAAAGGTGTGGCAGACGTCATCGGGGCCCGAGGGAGGCCTCTCCATTTCAGCGTCGGCCTTCAAGCGCTCTTCGCTGATGTCGAAGTTCCGAAGCTGGTCTTGCCATCCATCGGGTGAGTAGGTGGTGTCACTGCAGGCATCGTCTGCCTTATTGGGCCCGAGGCTGTAGACGACGTACGCCGTGTTGTCCCCTCTGTCGTCAGGCATCAATGCATAGGGGATGTTCCAGAGGTCGAAGGACGGATCCCGGCCCTTGTCGGCCTCCATGGACTCACGGATGTGGTCGCTGAAGTCTGCGGGGCTCTGCGACAGCTCCTCGAGGTCCTCGCCGTAGATGTAGTCCTGCTTAAGCCCCATTGAGATTCCGGAGAGCTCGTACTCGGTCAAGCCGACCTTGACGGTGTTGATCACCCGCTCCGCGGCATCTTTACCGACAGTGGCTGTCATAGTGACGCCCGCCATCATCATAGCCAGCGGCATGACGTTCATTTGGCCCAACATCTAAAGCACCTCGAGGAGGTCTAGGCGGTCTGAGCAGCCACGGTCGAGCTGCGAGACGGCCTCGAAGTTTCGAAGTAAGACGTCCTTAAAGACGTCGTCTGGTACTTCCAGCAGCACGGTGTCGGCCTCTGTCTTCACCGTCGCCGTGCGGACACCGTCCGCCATGAGCGCGATTTCACCAAAGTGTTCGCCGCCGCTGAGCGTGGCGACGCGGTGCATCTCCCCATCTTCGCTCTTGTGGTCGACCACACACGTCCCCTCACGGATGAGGAAGAGACTGTCACCTGCTTCGCCCTGTGTGACGACGATCTCATCGGAGGGCAAGTTGCGCTCAGTCAGGCGGCTCAGGACCTGACGGAGCTGAGCGGGGGAGAGGGTGGCGAAGAATCGGTGGCTTCGCACGAAGGCTGCGTTCCGGACCTGCGAGAGCACCTCTTCTGTCGGGGTCTCGACCTCTTCGGCCATGGCCAAGAAGACGTCGCGAGCCAACGATAAGATTCGTACGTCACCCGTCGCGCGCACTGTCGCCGTGCGCTCAATGTCCTGAACCAGAGCGATCTCTCCGAAAAAATCACCGGAGGCCAACGTAGCGACTTGATGTTCGAGGCCGGAGGCGTCGGCGATAGCGACCGCGCAGTGACCCTGCTCGACGAAGCAAAAGCGATCCCCAGGCTCACCTTGACGGATGATGGACTCTCCACTTCGGTAGGTCTCGCGTTTGAGCTGGCTCGCTAACCTCGAGATCGCGTCATCCGGCAAGGTGGACAGGAAAGGGATCCCCCGCACAGCGTCGACGAACTGGGCGGCTTCGTCTCCCAGCTGTTTACCGCGAGTCGCGGAGGTCGTCGCGGGCGCGAGGTGACGCAGGAACGTCAGCGCTAGGACCACGAACCAGAGCACTAGGACCACGAGGACCATCACGAGGATGACCCCCGCTACGCCACCGAGGGCCATGAGCCAAGGGGGGGCGTGCTGGGCTCCACGGCCGGACAGGATCTCGATGAAGAGGTGCGAGAGCCCTGCCATCCAGTGACCACCAAGCAGGTAGACCACGGCGAGGCTGTGGGCAATCCAGGCGGTCGCCGCCCAGGAGAAGGTCATGTCTTGTGCATTCTCTGGGGTCTTACGACGCACCTGGAAAGCGTGCTTCTTGATGTAGCTCCAAGAGCGGCGTCTGAGGTGAGGCATCAAAGAGAGGATCCCGCCCACCTCTCGCCCGTCTGTTCGGGCGTAAGGCGCGAGGTTGATGATCAGGGCGGTGATGGAGACCGCCGAGATGAGCCGGCTAGCCAAATTCCCGGTCGTCGCTGCGAGCCAGGCGCCGACCCCAGCGGCAAGGAAGAGCGGCGTGAGCCCCGCTAATGCGACCGCGAGTCGCCCATCGCGGTGCGCAGCGCGTCGCTCGCGGTCGTCGATATCGAAGTGAGCGATACCCCAAATGATGCGGATCCCAGCGCCGTAGACGGCGATTCCGTTTGAGCGGAGCGCGAAGCCACGTAGCAGCCCACGGAAGGACAGGACACAGGACGCGAGGACGTAAAGGTAAGTGACCAGTGTGAGCGCAGGAGCCGAGCGCGGGAAGAGCCCTAGCACCAGCTGAAGGCGACCTTGGACGCCGGCGAAGGTGAGCGCGGTGACGGTCGCGACGACGCCAAGCCAGAAGAGCGGAGTCCACATCGCCGCGGGCAAGATGGCACCCGGGCTGGCGAGCAGCTGTAACCCGGGGATGTTCACCCTGAGGTTCGTGACCCGGCGGAGCATGGCTGCCAAGGGGCTGCCTGTCGCTTGCCCGCCGAACAGGCGAGCGCCCGTGTTGTCGAGGCCGTCCAGCATGCCCTCACGGTAGAGGCGTCGGAAACACCCCAGGATGGCCATAGGACGAAGGGGAGGGGTCAACGCCATCCCCGCCCGCACCACATCATCGAGGGACGCGTCACCATCCATCAATTCGATGAGCGGCTCCTCGCTCTTCCGCAGGCCCATGTAGGCGTTTGCGGCCGGATCCGCCAAGACGAGCTGACCATCTGCGTTCCGGCGTTGCTCAATCCCCGCGCGCAGATGGGGGTGGTCCCCTCCTACGCCCGTTGCACCGGTGTCTTTGTGCGACTCTGTCATCGCAACTCCCCCTCGTTCACTCCCTAGGATAGTCGCTCACGGGAGTGAGCGCCAGAGGGGCGGGTGGTGTGCGGGAACTCTGCAGTCCGCCTGCCCTAGAGCCCGCGAAGGTACTCAGGCTTGAGCGCGCCGCGGTCGCCGTCAGCGATGACCTGGTCTAGCGCTCCTAGGACGGCGTCTTTGTCTCGGGGCAAGTCCATTCGCATTGGCAGGTAGTTGCTGGCGTGATTGCACGAGAACCGCGTGTGGGTGAATTGGCTATCCGCCACGATGGTTCGGAGCTCAAGCAGCATCTCAAATGGGCTCGGCAAGGTGAACTCTCCGCGCTTTGCGGCTGCGTGAAGCGGCGTTCCCGGGACGAGGGTGGTGGTCAAGGCTCCGACGTAGCGCGGCGACATCGCGGAGAGCATGGACGCCGTCTCGCGTGCATGCTCTTCACTCAGTTCTTTCCCTCCGATCCCGAGCAGCACCATGACGGAATGCGTGATTCCGGCCTCTCTCAGGCGCCGCGCGGTCTCAAGGCACTCGTCGCGGGTCCCCCCCTTGTCGATGTGCGCCATGACCGCGTCACTGCCGGTCTCTGCCCCGTGATAGACGATGCCGAGGCCGGCTTTCCGTAGGGCTGTGAGTTCGTCAACGGACTTACGTCCCACACTCCGGGTGTCACCATAGACGCCCACGCGCTCGATCCACGGCATCTCGGCGCGGATGGCCTCAAGGATGGCGATGAGCTTTCGCGTGGGCAGAATCAGCGCATCTCCGTCGCACAGAAAGACACGACGGACATTCGGCCCGAGGTTCGCTGCCTCGCAAATGTCCGCGTGGACAGTCTCCCAGGGCTTCACTCGAAAGGAGACGCCACTGTACATGTCGCAATAGGTGCAGCCGTTATGGCTGCACCCGACCGTCACCTGAAGCAGGAGGCTCTGTGCCTCACTTGGTGGGCGAAATATGCGGCCGACGTAGTCCACAGGGGCTCCGGTGTGCGTGTTCTCACTCCCTTACGTCATGTCGGCTCGTACGGGAAGAGTGAGGTGGGGTCCCGTGACCCCGGCCATGAGCATGGGGTTTGTCTAGTTCATTGGAAGTAAAACGTTTTTTCTCTTTGTGGGGAGGCTGGCACGGGACTTGCTCTGATACCGGGGTAACGACTCAGTTGGGGTGTATAGACACCGCCCCCTGTAGGAGACTCATCATGCGCCACAGCCTCACCATTCGACTCATCGCCCTCTGTACAGCGGCTCAATTCGCGTCAGGGTGCGAGGCCCCTCAGGCTCCCGAGACGCCACAGGACGGCGGTGACGTCACCTACGCCAAGGGGAGCGTCGGGAAAGCGGATGCGAGCATCGAGGCGATGTTCGTGGACTTCGACTTCGATGGTGAGCTGGTTATGGAGTCGTGCTTCAGCGCCCGGCGCCGCATCGAAGATCAAATGCTCTACACGATCGGGCAATTGAACGGCATCGATGGTGTGGGACGCATCGACACCTTGGATGTCACCGACATTCAGACAAACGAGGACGATGGGGCCTGCACAGTCACCTATCATGCGCGGATGCTGGTCGCCTGGGCGAAGCGCCACCAACTGCGCCAAGACTACGCGCTTATCCTCCCGCGTGACATGAGCCATGCTGGGATCGACGCCTTTGTGGAGAGCTACTCTCACAGCTGTGTGGACTGGGGCGCTCACGATGTCGACGCAGGCTCCTTCTGGTACTACTGGCGACCGGAGTCGAGCCGTTGCAACGTCGCCGACTCGGACGTCGTTCGCCTCCCCGTTAAGGTCACTGAGAGCCCGGTTCACACCTCGGGTAAGTACCCGGAGTACCACAAGGTTTGGGAGGATGATGCGCTCAACATCGTGGCTATCTTCGGCAAGGTGAAAGACGGCGGCGGCGCGAGTGACCAAGGCGTGCAGGGTTACAACACCTTCATCAAGCGGCTGACAACCCTCGCCGAGCGATGGGATCTCGTGACCGTGCCTGAGGAGCTGCCCTCGGCGCCGGGTGTCGACGTCCCGCACGTCACCATCAACGCGACCCTCTTCGATGGCAAGACCATCCGAGCTGACATCATGCTCGTCGATAGCGTGAAGAGCGCCGGGGACGAGTTCTTCGCGACCTACGAGTCGTTGACCCCTGACTCAGACCTCATCATCTACAACGGCCACGCTGGGCTCGGCGCGAACATCCGCACCCTGGCGCGCAAAGGCTCGTGGCAGACGGGGCAATACTGCATCGTCTTCATGAATGGTTGTGACACTTACGCCTACGCTGACTCCGCGCTCGCTGATGCTCACGCCGATGTGAACGACGACGACCCTGAGGGCACCAAGTATCTCGACATGATGATGAACGCGCTGCCCTCCTACTTCGTGAAGATGCCGCAGGCGACGATGTCGATCATCGAGGGGCTGCTCGACTACGACGAGCCGCGCACGTACGAGCAGATCTTCCGGGGCATCGACAAGCACGAGATGGTCATCGTCAGCGGTGAGCACGACAACGTCTATGTGCCGGGGTACACCGGCAACGAGGGCGCAGGAGATTGGAGCTGGGATGGCCTCTCGGAGTCCGGCACCGTGGGGCGCAACGAAGAGGCGCGCTTCGAGACGACGGCCCTCGAGCCCGGTCGATACCGTTTCTCGATGACGGGGACGGGCGACGCTGACCTTCACGTTCGTGTCGGCGAAGGCCCCACCTTGGACCTCTACGACTGTCGTCCCTACGCGGTCGGCTCCAAAGAGAACTGCGAAGTCGACCTGAACACCTCGACGTCCATCCACATCATGGTAAACGGATGGTCCGACAGCTCGGAGTTCACGCTCGTCGGTGAGCGTGTGGCGACCGACGAGTAGGTTGCGGAGAGAGCGTCGCGGGAGGGCAGGGTGATATACGCTGAGAGTCTGCCCGCGGGTGCGTCCCTCCTGCTGACTGCGCTGTCCCAACGTACCGAGGAGGAGGACGCCGCATGGCGTGACTCCGCCTTGCGCTTTGGGATCGTTGAGCTCCGCGCCTTGGCGACGGTGAACCGGGTGGAGCGTGCGGTCGGGCAGGCGCTCGGTGAGCTCGCCGGCCCGGAGTGGCGTCAGGACGTGCGTGACAACGAGGCGCGTGTTCAGGCGCTATTAACCCTAGCCTCGGAGGCTTCACGTGCGCTTCAATCCGAGGGGATCGAGGGCGCTTTCTTCGAGAGCGGCGGAGTACTTTGCGCATCCCGTCTGCCCCTCGCGGCCTTTGGCTCCAGCGACGTGGACCTCCTCGTCAGGGCTGAGCAGTGGGAGTCCGCTCTGGAGGTCTTAAGGGGCCTCGGCTTGGCGCCGCGACAGCGGCGCTCTGAGGGGGTGCACCGCGCGGAGTTGCATGTTCAGCGGGGCGGGCATGATCTCTACCTCGATGTGGCCCGGACGCCCTTTGAGCGGATGACAGCGCCGCTCCCCTTCGAGGACCGGAGCGACCTTTGGCTCGAGCGCCGTGTCGCGTCGTCACGGGGAGCTGGGGTGTGCACACTTCACCCCACGGACCTCTTGGTGCAGGTCGCCGTGCACACCTCGCTGCACCAGTATATTCTGTCGCCTGGTCTGAGGCTGCATATGGACGTGGAGCGGCTCGTCCGTGATCTCACGATCGACTGGCCCAGCGTCGTCCGGGAGATTGAGGTTACGGGGTTGCGCACGCGCTGCTTTGTGTCGTTCTCGATGGCTGCCGGACTTATAGGGGCTTCGATTCCTCACGAGGTGCTCGAGGCGTTGGCTCCGTCAGGGGATCGAGGTCGGGCGGTCCTCGCGCTCATTCAGTCCCAGGGCGCTCTGGACACCGGGGAGCGTAAGCTCGGAGGCCTGCAAGCCTTGAAGCTGGACCATCTGCTCGACGATCGTGACATGGGTGCGTGGCTGGGCGGGATCTTATGGCCGCCCGCAGCGTGGTTACGGCCACGCATGGAGCGCGATGGGCGGGTCCCAGGGCCGGATGTGTTACTCCACGCTGCGCGAGCCAAGTCGCTCGTTAAGCGCCTGTTGCGGTTGGGCTAAGCGCGGGTGTCTGCTCGGCATAGGCAGCCTTCCGGAGGATGTCGGCGCAGGCCTTCACCCACGCAGGGTGGCTGTTGATCGCAGGCACGAGCCGCAGCGTCTTGCCGCCAGCCTCGATGAAATCTTCCTTAGCGCGGATGCCGATCTCCTCGCTCGTCTCAAGGCAGTCGGAGACAAAAGAGGGGCAGTGGACAACCAGGTGCTCGACACCCTGCTTCGCGAGCTCGACCACGCGGACGTCCGTGTACGGCTTGATCCACTCTGCGCGACCCAGCCTGGATTGGAAGGTGATGTCGTAGCGGTCAGCTGGAAGCCCGAGGCTCTTCGCGAGCCCATGGGCGGTCTCAAAGCATTGCGCGCGGTAGCAGTAGGCGTTCGCGTGCACGAGCTCGTCGCAGCAGTTGGGCTTCACATGGCAGTGCGCACCGGTCGGGTCACTCTTGGTGCAGTGGCGCACAGGGAGCCCGTGGAAACTGAACAGGTGAAAGGCACCGTCGTCTTCGCCCAGGGTCTCCGAGCATATGGTCTCAAGGGCTTGTTTGTAGCCAGGCTCGGCAAAGAAGGGGGGGACAAAGCTCAGGCTTGGGACATTCCAACCTTTGCTGGCCTCTGCCATCAGCTTCTCTGCTGCGCTCCCCCAGGCTGCCGACGAGTAGTGCGGGAAGAGGGGGAGGGCGACGATGTGGGTGCACCCGGCGTCGATCAACTTCTGCATACTGACGGTCAACGATGGGTTTTGGTAGCGCATCGCAAACTCGACCGGCCCGATATCTGCCAGGAGCGGCCGCACGCCCTCGAGGAGATCGAGCCCATGGAAGAGCAGCGGCGAACCACGCTCGGTCCAGATTTGCTCGTAGGCCTCTGCGCTCTTCTTCGGCCGAAAGGGCAGGATGATGAGGTTGAGGAGCATCCAGCGCCCTGCAGCCGGGAGATCGAGCACCCTCGGGTCCGAGAGGAACTCGCGGAGGTAACGTCGCACGTCCCCCACGGCCGTCGAGTCGGGCGTACCTAGATTAATGAGGAGAAAACCGGTCCGTTTCATGAGCACTCCATGACGCGCTGGGAGGCTGACACGTCTTTAGGGCCGCGATCAACACCAGACATCACCACAATAGTCCGCGCTCCAGGCTTGACGCTCTCGTGGCTTGAGGCGTAAGGCTTCAGGCACGGAGGTGACCCGTGAGTGAAGCGACGACCGTAGTCTGCAGCCGTTACAAGGAAGAGCTCCCCGCGATTAGTTCGCGCATCACCTTCGCAGGTGATCTGGGAGATCGCATCAAGCGCGAGGTATCTCAGCGCGCTTGGAACGATTGGCTGGAGATGCAGATCAAGCTCATCAACGAGTACCGCCTCCACATGGGAGAGGCAGCTCATCGAGAGGCGTTAAAAGAGTACGCCGGGAAGTTCTTCTGCTTCGATGGCGGAGACGGCTCGCTCGGACCCGGGCAAGGTCCGGAGGGTGGCCTTTAGCCACTTCAAGCTCCGTGGGTTGGCCATGTGGTGCCACACCTGTGGAGCGGAAGCCCTTGAGGAAACGGGCGCCCGGCGCGTAAGTTGAACGGCATGACCGTCATGAGCCCAATGATGAGAGTCGTCGACCACGTGCTCAACCATCGCTGGTGGGTTTTGTTCGGTATCGGCTGTGTCACAGCGCTTGCCATGGCGAGCCTGAGTCGCGCTCAAATCGGCACTTCGATGGGCGAACTCTTCTTCGGTGATTCACCGGACTACCTGACGTACCTCGAGCGCAGTGAAGTGTTCGCCAGCGATGAGGTCGTGGTCATCGGGATCGAGGGAGTAGACCCTCTCTCCACGGAGACGTTGGACCGCCTTGATGCTCTGACGGCTGAGATCTGGTCGCTGTCTCGCGGGGGAGGAGGGGGCGCCAGCGATGAAGATGGCTTCGATTTTGAAGATGACGAGGCACCTGAGGTCAGCGCTACGGAGGTCGTCGAGGACTCGGCCACCCCACGCATTCGCCACATCCTGAGCGTGCTCAACGCACAAGAGATGCGTGGAAAAGACGGCAACCTGGAGGTGCAGAACTTCGTGGAGGAGGCGCGCGAGGATCAAGCCAACCGCGCGGACCTCCTCGAACGCTTAGTGGCTGAGCGCAGGTGGGGTGGAGTCGTCGTCTCCAAAGACGGTCGAAGCATCGCGCTCGTCGTAGAGCTGCAGCCCGAGTCCTCTCGACAAGGGGAGCAAGACGCCGTCTTTGTGGAGGCGTTGATGGAGCGCGTGGAGCAGGCGGGCTTCACTCCGAGTCAGCTCCACGGCTCTGGGATGCCGGTCGTGATGGTGGAGGTGCTGCGCCTGAGTGAGCAGAACCTCATGAAGCTCACGCCGTTTACTGGGATCTTGATGCTCCTCATCGTGTTCCTTCTCTTTCGGCAGGTGCTCCCGGCGTTCATCTCGTTTGTGGTCTGTAGCCTCGGCGTGACCTGGACCATGGGGTTCTCGGTCCTCTTGAACCCCTCTATCAGCATCATGCACAGCATCGCCCCTGTCGTGATCTTGATCGTGGGCTCGTCGGATGTGATCCACCTCTACAGTGCCTACCTCATCGAGCTCGAGCAGGGGCGCGATAAGCGGGACGCCATCGTCCACGCCTGCGGCGATGTCGGGACCGCATGCCTCTACACCTCCATCACGACCTTGATCGGGTTCATCGGGATGTCATTTGTGCCGACGCCGGTCTTCCGACAGCTCGGTATCATCCTCGGCGCAGGGGTGGCGTTTACCCTCTGCATCGCGGTCTTCTTAGTGCCCGTGCTCCAGTCGTTACTGCCGCAACCCCGAGCGTGGCGTGTGGGCGCGACCTCAGTCATTCATCGTGCCTTTGATCGCAGCTTCTCTTGGATGGCGCGGCTTGCAGAGCATCGGCCCGGGGGGATCGTCGCCGCGTTTGCGTTTGCGTTGATCGTGGCGGTCTATGGGCTCACTCAGCTCCACATTGAGACTCGGATGGTTGAGCGTCTGGCCGAGGACAACCGGGTCTCGCAAGACCAGCAGTGGTTCCGCGACAACTTCAGCTCGGTCAACATGCTCCAACTCCACGTCGATACCGGTGAGGCGGGCGGCTTGTTGGCGCCGGAGGTGATCGAGGGGTTGGCGAAGCTCACCGCGGAGCTTGAAGCGGAGCCGGAGGTCGACACCGTAGATTCTCTGGTGGACTTGCATGAGCTCGTGCACGAGCAGCTCAGGCCAGAAGGGGATGACTCGCTGCGACCGGCGACACGAGAGGCTTATGCCCAGTACACGCTCCTCTATGAGATGGGCGGCGGTGAGGGGCTTGATCGCCTGATGGACTTCGATCGCCAGAGCACCATGATGATGGTTCGGCTGAAGAGCGAAGCGGTCCGCGCGGGGGCCGAGTTGGGTGACAAAGCAGCGACCCGTGCCGCTGAGATCTTCGGGCCGAAAGCCACCGTCTCTCCCACGGGGGCGCTGTACCTCGTCGGCGGTTGGCTTGATGAGCTGCTCGCGGGTCAGCGGCGTGGGCTCATCTTCACGTTCCTCCTCGTGGGGCTATTGATGTGCATCAGCCTTCGCTCCGTGCGCGCCGGGCTCTGGTCGATGTTGCCGAACATGCTGCCTCTGCTGATGCTTGGGGGCACGGTGGGGTTGCTGCAGGACGAAACGGACTCCGACACTCTGATCATGGCGATGCTGGCGATCGGCATCGGGGTCGATGACACCATCCACTTCCTGATGCGTTATCGTATCGAGGTGCAGCGCGGCTTGAGTCGCTTTGATGCCATTAAGGCGACCTTTGACTTTGCAGGTCGTGGGATCGTGATGACCACGGTCGTCTTGACGATTGGCTTCATCCCGCTCGCGTTCACCGACTATTACTCCACGATGATTATGGGGACGATGCTCCCATACACGCTCTTTATGGCGGTCTTCGCGGACCTCCTCCTCGTACCCGCACTCGCGCGGCTTGGGGTCTTCCGTTTCTCGATCCCGCAAGAGCAAATCGCGGGCTAAAGCGTGCGGTGACCTACAAGCATTCGTCCGGGCCTCGACCGTGTTATGCTGGTCCTGTGAACCGTGGTCTCCCGCGCCGTCTGATGCGTGGTGACTCCTTTCGGAGGTGTGGTGGCAGAAGAGGCACAGGCAGAGGGAACCGACAACGCAGAGGCGGCTGAGGCCGCCGCTGAGTCGGGCTCGAAGCGGCGCTTCGGAGGCCTCATAAAACGCTTGCTCGTGGGGGTAGGGCTGCTTGTGTTTTACGCAGCATTAGCCGCCGGCTCCACGTGGCCCCTCGCGCTTGATTTGGGGGCGGTCTTGCCGCTGGGGACCTACGAAGACGCGACCGTGCCCTACATGATGGCGTGGGGACTTTGGTGGACGTCCGAGGCGCTCGCAGCGGGTGGTCTGGGGCTCTTTGATGCGCCGATCTTCTTCCCGATGGAGAACGCCTTTGCGCTCTCCGAGTTCAGCCCCTTCATGGGGGTCGTCATGACGCCGCTCTTCTCCTTGGGCCTCTCTCCCGCGTTCGCTCATAACGCCGCGCTCTTGCTCGCCCTGACGCTCAACGGCGTGGCGGCCTACGGGCTGCTCCGGAGCTTTCGACTCCACTGGCTCTCAGCCGTCGCAGGCGGCGCGATGATGGTCATGTTGCCGGCCGTTCACCAGGAGATGGGGACGCTCAATTTCGTGCCTCTCTTCGGCATCCTCTGGACCTTTGGGGCGATGTGTCGCTTCTCGAGGGCGCCCTCCTGGAAGACCGGCCTCCTCGTGGCGCTGTGCTACGCGATCACCTTCTTGTTGTGCATGCAATATGCGCTCTTCTTAGCGATGACGGCGCTCCCAGCCTCCTTGATGTTGTTCCGTTTACGGCACCTGAAGCCGAGAGGCCTAGTTGGGCTCGTGACGTTACTCTTCGCCGTCGCGCTCTTCGTAGGGCCGCTCGCATACATTCACGGCAGCACGCTGTCGGAAGAGGGCTTGCTGCAGGGCCCGAACATCACCAAGCAGGGGGCAGCTTCCGCGCTGTCATGGCTGACGGTGCCGTGGCGCCAGTTCGTCATGGCGGCGGGTGTGGAGGTCGCCGCTGAGCCTGGGAATCAGGCGCTCTTCCCTGGGCTCTTCAAGGTGCTCTTCGCCTGTATCGGCATCTTCTATGGTCTGCGTCGCACGCATCTGCGCCGCTTTACGCTCTTTGTCGTTTTGGTCGCCGCCTTGGGGGTCTTTTGGTCCATCGCGGCCACGGTGTTCGCCGGTGCCGGGGGGCTCTACGAGCAGTTGCAGGGTGCGATCCCTGGTCTGAGCTTTGTCGCGAGCACGTGGCGTGTCGGTATTTTAACTCAGGTAGGGTTGGTCATCCTGGCCGCGCTCGGGTTGCAGCGTGCGCTGCGCGTCCGGCTCCTAGTGCACCGTCCTGGACACAGTGAGCCGTCGCCGCTTCGCGGGTTACCGATTGTCATCATCTTTGCGCTGGTCGCCACTGCAGAGATGTTCCCAGGGCTTCAGCGCGTCGAGGAGACGCCGAGCCACGCCTCCTGGGCGCCTGTCGGCGAGTGGGTGAAGGAGAACATCCCGGAGGGAGAGGCGGTCGCATTCGCTCCGGTCCCAGGGAACCGGGATCGTGCCGAGTACGAAGAGATCGCCAGGTGGATGTATCTTCAGCCGGTCATTGATAGGCCGATGGTGAACGGATACGCGCTCCATGAACCGCGCTCTCACGCGGCGTTCGTCGAGGCGATGCGCTCATTCCCCAGCACGGCGGCGAACGAGGCCCTCGACACCAGCGGCGCCCGCTGGCTCATCACGACCTCACCGATCTTGAAGTCGCGCATCGTCGAGGAGGGCCCCAAGACCGGCTGGGCCCGCATGTACACGAACGACGACCTCGGGGTCGTCGTTCATGAGCGAGTGACGCGCTAGACCGCCTCAAGGGTTAGCCGCACTGAAGCACTCGCCAGGAGGCGCGTGAGGGGAGACCATGACAGGCGTGGATCTCCCGCCGCTCGGGAGCGATGACGACCGCGCCATTGGTGCTGATGCCGTTCGTATCGTCTCGACAGATGGCGTTGTCGCCGCCTTCTTCGTCCGCCAAGGCCGCCTTGACCGAGTCCAGATCGTGCGCTCCAGCGCCGTCCTCCAAGAGCCCTTGGAGGCGCGTTGTGCGGTACGCTGATGATGCGCTCGGGGGGCGAGGTTCGCGGGCGATGTGGGCGTCGACGAGGCAGTGATTGCAGTGGACGTAGACGCCTTGTGAGATGGCGTCCTGTTGGACCGTCGTCGCCGTACACTCGATGGCGCTTGCCTGCCCTTCACCATCAGCGACCCAGTAGAAGTGGGCTCCAGCTCGCGGCGCGTCGGCGATGGCGCGCGTGGCGTCCGGAAGCCCATGCTGATGAAGCGCCTTATGTATGATGGACAGGTACATGACCCCAGGGCGTGCGTCCGGGGTGCGGACGTTGGTGGTGCCGACCGAGACGCCATGCTCATTCATGCCGATGAGCGAGAGGCAGCCGACGGTGGTCAGCGTCCAGGTCTGTGGTCCGTTGGTGGGGGTGCGATGAACCCCGACCACGAAGGGCATGTTGTCCGTCGCGAGGTCCCAGGTCTGACCGACGAGGACCCCTCCGTCTTTGCTCGCGTCACCCTGAACGATGAAGGAGGAGCAGCCTCCAAAGGCTTCGAAGTCCCCGTGCCAAGACAAGACGTCCCGGAAGTCTGTCAGCCCATTGAGCGCCAAGATCTGCTCCGGGCTCATGTTGGCACCCCGCGCGATGCCGCAGAGCTCTGCCCAACCCTCTGGGTGGTAGTCTCGCGTCAGCTCCTCAGAGCGACGAGACGCCGTCAAGAGTTCAGCCTCGCTGACCGCCCTCCCTCCCCAATCCAGGGCTTGCGCGATCGCGTTCTGAAGCCTGATCTCGTAGAACCGCCGGATGTCGTCGCGGCAGGTCTCGCCGAACGCCTCTCCGATGGCCTCATGTGTACCGCTGAAGGTCAAAATATCCATAGGGGGATCGTTTCAGATGGTGAGGCTCTGCGCAACCGTCCTCGATGCTGGTCTCTCTTGCGGAAGGGGCCTACCTCGCCTATAGAAGGTCATCGTGTGCCGTTCGCTGGGAGACGCCGTGACGAAAGGCTTGGACCAAAAGACCTTGACCCACCTGCAGACCCTTGAGGCTGAGGCGATTCATATTATTCGAGAGGTGGCTGCCGAGTTTGATAACCCGGTGATGCTCTACTCGATTGGGAAGGACTCGTCGGTGATGCTGCGCCTCGCCATGAAGGCCTTCGCACCGGGGCCACTGCCGTTCCCGCTGTTGCACGTGGATACGACCTACAAATTCCGCGAGATGGTCGCGTTTCGCGACTCCTTCTGTGCCGAGCATGGCCTCGATCTGAGGGTCCACGTGAACCAGGAGGCCGTGAAGGCCGGCATCAGCCCCTTCACTCACGGGTCCAGCAAGTACACGACCGCGTACAAAACCGAGGGGCTGCTTCAGGCGCTCGATGAGGGGGGCTACGATGCAGCCTTTGGCGGCGCCCGTCGTGACGAAGAGAAGAGTCGGGCCAAGGAGCGTATCTACTCCTTCAGAGACCGCTTTCATCAGTGGGATCCGAAGAGTCAGCGCCCCGAGCTTTGGAACCTCTACAACGCGAAGGTGAACCAAGGGGAGTCGATTCGGGTGTTCCCGCTGAGCAACTGGACCGAGCTCGACATCTGGCTCTACATCTGGCTCGAGAGCATCCCCATTGTCCCGCTCTACTACGGCGCAGAGCGCCCCTGCGTACGCCGCCAAGATCAGTGGATCATGGTCGACGACGACAGGCTTCCGCTGCACGAGGGAGAGGAGCCCACCATGCTGATGTGTCGCTTCAGGACCCTCGGCTGCTACCCACTGACGGCGGCAGAGGAGTCCGACGCGGCGACGCTCCCGGACATCATCCGAGAGATGCTCCAAGCGCGGCATAGTGAGCGTCGAGGGCGGCTTATCGACTTCGATGAAGACGCTTCCATGGAGAAGAAGAAGCGAGAGGGGTATTTCTAGATGAGCGTCGCAATCGATGACATCGAGGACTACCTCGAGAAACACCAGAACAAGCAACTCCTGCGCTTCGTCGCCGTGGGCTCTGTCGATGACGGTAAGTCGACGCTGATTGGACGACTGCTTCATGACACCCAGGGTGTGTATGAAGACCAACTGGACGACGCGCGCCGGAACGCAAAGCCCGGACGTGAGATCGACTTTGCGCTCATCACCGACGGCCTCGCTGCGGAGCGTGAGCAAGGCATCACGATCGATGTCGCCTACCGCTACTTCACCACAGCCCGACGCAAGTTCATCATCGCGGACACACCAGGGCACGTGCAGTACACCCGCAACATGGCGACCGGCGCGTCGACCGCCGATGTCTGCGTGATGCTGATCGACGCCCGCTTAGGGGTGCTTCAGCAGAGTCGCCGGCACGCGTACATCGCGTCGCTGCTGGGGATCCCTCAGCTCTTGGTCTGCATTAACAAGATGGACCTCGTCGACTTTGATGAGGCCCGCTACGAGGAGCTGAAGGCGGACTTCCAGAAGGTCGTCGATGGCCTTCACTTCTCAGGGGTGACTTTTCTGCCCGTCAGCGCCTTGGATGGAGACAACGTCGTCGCCTCCAGTGAGCGCACCCCGTGGTACAGCGGGCCCTCGCTGCTGGAGCACCTTGAGACGGTTGATATTCGGCAAGACCGAAGCCTTGAAGCCTTCCGCTTGCCCATTCAGTACGTCATTCGTCCGAATCAAAACTACCGCGGTTTCGCGGGTCAGATCGCGAGCGGCTGCATCTCCGTGGGCGACGAGGTCGCCATCTTGCCATTGGGGACGACGACGACCGTCGAGGCCATTGAGGTCGCTGGCGCTGAGGCTGAGGCCGCCTTCGCGCCGATGTCGGTGACCTTGCGGCTCGCAGAAGAGGTCGATGTCAGCCGTGGCTCCATGATTGTGCGCGTCGATGAGTCGCCGAGCATGGAGAGGACCTTTGACGCACACATGGTCTGGATGGGTGAGCGCCCGCTGGACGCGGGAAAGAGTTACCTGCTGAAGCACACCACGCGCTACGTGCGTGCCGGGCTGCATGAGGTCAGCTGGAAGCTCGATATGGACACCCTTGAGGAGACCCCAGCGTCTGGGCTTGAGCTCAACGATATCGGTCGGGTGACCGTGACGGCCCACCAGCCCCTCTACTTCGATCCCTACCAAGAGAACCGAGGTCTAGGTGCCTTCGTGGTCGTTGATTCGCTCACGAACGGGACGGTCGCCGCGGGCATGATCATTGGCCCGTCTGAGAGCCACGCGCTGTGCTCGGGGGAGCGCACCGGGGTCAGCGCTCGCGAGCGCGCGGAGCGCTTGGGTCAAACGGCAGCGTCGGTCTGCTTCGTCGGTGGGGAGGGTGACGAGACGTTACTTTACGCGCTGGAGCGGGAGCTCTTCGACTTAGGCTACCTGCCTTATGTGATGGTCCCCTTTGATACGCATGGCATCGCAGCGTGTCACGCTGCTGGCCTCGTGACATTGAGCGTCGCGACGGACAAGGGCCTCGATGCGTTGCGCTCTGAGCTCTCGCTCGACGCGACAATCATCGTCGCGCGCCACGGTGGCGAGACGCGTGGTGATGATGACGTGATGCTCAGTGGTTCGACAGGTGAGCAGGTCGCGCAGCTCGTGGCTGTCATGAAGGGGCGCGGTGTGCTCTCCGATTTGGACGCGGCTGCGGGCTCTTAAGGCAGGACCAGGTAGCCATCGAGCGTGTCCATGAGCGTCTGCTTATCGTCCTCTTGGCTCGGATGGAGCTGGTCTGGGCCCATCCATGATTCGACGATGAGGGGGGTGGCCCCTCCGAGTTGGTCGATGAGGATCATGTCGTCTTTGGCGGCCTCGTAGGCGCTCCAGAGGTCGAGGTCGGTGGTGTCCATCACGCCAGGCCAAAGCAGAGGGCTGCCTCCGTTGTCGAAGTAGCTCTCGACGTAGGTCTCACCGTTCTTCAACACAATTGTCAGGAACTCGAGCTGCGCGAGGACTCCCAGTGTGTCGTAGGTGTCTCGGATGTCTTTCAGTGCAGCAGCCTGCTGCTTACAGAAGCCTCACGAGGGGGAGTGGAATATCCCCACCAGGATCTTGCCTGTGAAGCTGGCTAAGCTGGTCTCGAGTTCAAAGGAGGCGCTGTTCGGGTTGACGTCAGGCGCGGTGAAGTCCGCTGGGGTCCCGGGGACGCAGTCTTCCAGGAGTTCACTCAGGCATTCGCCAGTGTCCGGTGAGCAGCTGTCGACCGTGCACGGTTCGCCATCTTTGCAGTTCATGGGCGAGCCGTAGCAGAAGCCTGAGAGGCATCGATCATACACCGTGCACGCATCACCGTCGTCACAGAGCGTGAAGTTGGGGGCGCTCTCGAAGAGGCAGACCTCGTCGACGCATTCGCCGATCTTGCATGGGTCGTCGCTCGGGCAGAGCGGCGCCTCAGGTTCGCAGGTCCCTTGCTGGCATGTGCCCTCGAAGGCGCAGCCATTCGCACCGTCGCAGACCTTGCCATCGGGCCACATCGTTGATGTACAGGTGCCCTCGACACAGGCCTCATCTTCGGTGCACGGATCCTTGTCACTGCAATCGAGCGCCGCCCCTGTGCAGACACCCTCGCGGCAGGCGTCGTCGAGCGTGCAGGGGTCACCGTCGTCGCACAGTGTGTCTTCCTCCAATCCGTCGCAGTCGACGGGCAGCCCGCCCCCCTCAACATCGGAGCCGACGGACGCGTCGACCTCAGGGCCATCTGCGTTATAAGTGTCAACCCCCTCGTCGACAGCGCCGAGGTTCTCGTCAGGCTGGCCGTCTTGTGTGTCGCTCAGGGCGTCCTCGGTGTCCACCGGTCCCACGTTGGTCGTCGTGTCCGCGGCGTCTGTCTCCAGTGCCGGGGCGGCATCTTGGGGCGATGTGTCGCTGACTTCGCCGTCGGTGTCCTCGAGGGTGTCGAAGAGCGCCGGCTCCTCGCGCTGGGGTGATTCTTCGACGCTGACCTCGGTGTCCGTCGATGTGATCGAGGGCACAGTTGCGCTCGCAGGCTCCGAGGGCTGGGGCTCTAGCCCGACGTCGTTTGCTGGGGTCTCGCAACCCGTCAACGCGAGCAAGACCAAGCACACGGCCAGGGTAGGGCCGTGGGGCTGCTTCGGGTGGTCCAAGAAGTTCACGTTGGCCTTATGCCCGAGCAGAGGGGCGGATTCAACCTTAGGGCGCCGGGGCGAGCCACCGCTAACGGGGGGATGTCGCGCGAAGGGTGCGCGCCGGTTCGTCATGAACTCGGCACGCATCGTTCGCGAGTCTAGTCGGCGTCGGGGGCGCTCAGCTTCACACGCCAGTCACAGCCATCTGCGGTGTCCATGACCAAGATCTGCATGGCGCTGAGTTCATCACGAAGCGCATCGGCGCGGGCCCAGTCGCGGTCGCTACGGGCTGTCATGCGCTCGGCGATCTTCTGCTCGACGTCTTCACGGGAGAGGCCCATCGCCGACAGACGCTTGACCTTGACCTCCTCTTGGAAGCTGTCGTTGTCCATGCCCAAGAGCGAGAGGGCGCTGGTGACGTTGAGCAGCGCCTTGAGCGCGGGTGCGACGATAGGGCCGCCGCGCTTGCGCGCCTTCTTGTGGTTGCCGAAGCGGTTGATCGCTCGGGCGAGCTCGAAGGTGTATCCGAGGGCCTGAGCGGTGTTGAAGTCGTCGTCGAGGGCGCCATAGAAGCGCTCCTTGAAACTCCGGCCGAGCTCCAGGACGCGTTGCGCGTCCGCACCGAGCTGCTCTGCGACGAGGTCAGCGCTCTCTTCGCCTCCCATCTGCTCCGCGACGTCTCTCGCCTCGTACAAGCGCGCCAACATGCCCAGCGCATCAGGTAGGGCCTGGTCACTCCACGGGAGAGAAGAGCGGTAGAGGTTCTGCAGGTAATAGAGTCGGAGGCTCTCTGCGGGGAAGGCTGCGAGGGCGTCGCGGATGTTGATCACGTTGCCCAGGCTTTTGCCCATCTTCTGGCCGCCGGTCATGGTTAGCAGCCCGTTGTGCATCCAATACCGCGTGAACTGAGCGCCATGCCCGCACTCGGACTGCGCCACCTCGTTCTCATGATGGGGAAAGACGAGGTCGAGGCCGCCGCCGTGGATATCGATGGTCTCACCGAGGCAGGCGCCAGCCATGGCCGAGCACTCGATGTGCCAGCCAGGGCGCCCTTCGCCCCAGGGCGACTCCCAGGATGGCTCCCCAGGCTTCACGGCCTTCCAAAGCGCAAAGTCCGCTGGGTTACGCTTACCGGGGACCTCGTCTGGGCTCCGCAGCTCCTTCACCTTCTGTCCGGAGAGCTTGCCGTACTCGTCAAAGCTGTCGACGCCGAACCAGACCGTGCCTTCGTTCTCATACGCGTGACCGCGCTCGATGAGCTTGCCGATGAGCGTCTGGATGTCGCTGATGGAGGTCGAGACGCGGGGCTCTTGGTCGGGGCGGATCAAGCCGAGGTTGTCGACGTCCTCGTGGAACGCGTCGATGTAGCGCTGCGCGAGGGCGAGGGGGGCTTCACCTGTCTCGGCGGAGCGCACGATGATCTTGTCGTCCACGTCTGTGAAGTTGCGCACGAAGGTGACGTCCCAGTCTCGGTGCCGGAGGTACCGCACAAAGGCGTCAAAGACCACCATCGCGCGCGCATGACCGATGTGGCAGTGGTCGTAGACCGTCATGCCACAGACGTAGAGGCGGATCTTGCCCTCGTCGATCGGCGTGAATGCTTCGATACTTCGAGAGAGTGTGTTGTAGAGGCGGAAGGGGACGGCCATAAGGCGAGGCTCCTTAAGCGATGCGGTGGCTTAAGCCATCCCGAGGAGGCCCAAGAACTCTTTGCGAGTTGTCGGATCCTCTCGGAATGCGCCAAGCATCTGGCTAGTGACCATGCTGACGCCCGCCTTGTGGACGCCGCGCGTGGTCATGCATTGGTGGGACGCCTCCAGGACGACGGCGACCCCGAGGGGCTGTAAAACGTCCTGAATTGCGTTTGCGATTTGTGCGGTCATCTTCTCTTGGATCTGCAAGCGCTTGGCGTAGACCTCTAATACGCGCGCCAGCTTGCTGATCCCGACGACGCGCTTGTTCGGGAGATAGCCGATGTGGGCGTGGCCAATGATTGGCGCCAAGTGATGCTCGCAGTGGCTCTCGAATGGGATCTCTTTCAGCAAGACGATCTCGTCGTAGCCCTCGACCTCGTGGAAGGTGCGACGGAGCAGCTCTCTCGGATCTTCCTGGTAGCCGTTAAACCACTCGCCATAGGCTCGCACGACTCGGTCAGGGGTCCCGAGGAGGCCCTCGCGAGTGGGATCGTCGCCGGCGTAGGCTAAGAGCGTGCGGACGGCAGCTTCAGCCTCAGCCTTAGAGGGGCGCCCGTTATTGGATGTGTCTGCCACGTAGTGCCCCGTATGAGGGTTCGAATGGGTCGGCCTGCGTCAGGCTGAGCCTTCTAGCACAGGCGGTGGAGGCGGGCTGCAAAAACCGTGTGCTTTCGGGTCAGCGAGCGTCCGCGACCGCGGCTGACCGTGTGAGCTCTTCGACCATGGAGAAGAAGCCGTTGCGGCGGTTGGGGCTCAAGTGCTGCTCGAGGCCGATCCGTTGGAAAAGGCCTTCGAGATCCTCGTCGAGGATGGCGCGGGGCGTCCGCCCGGACAGGCAGATGTGGAGGATCGCGATGAGCCCCTTCACGATCGCCGAGTCGCTGTCGCCCCGGAACTCGATGGTAGGAGTCTCGCCGTCGATGATCTCGCTCTTCAGCCAGACCTGGCTCATGCAGCCCCGGACTTTGTACGTGTCCGTTTTGTATGCCTCTTCGAGTTCGGGGAGCTTCCGGCCCAGCGCAATGATGTACTGGTAGCGGTCTGTCCAGTCGTCGAAGAATGTAAGCCTTGTCTCTAGTTCGGCTGCGTCCACGGCGTCCCTCCGTCGACGGCTGACCTAGTCCAGGATGAGAGGGTTGGCAAGGGCGCGGTATCCCCCGGCCGAGGCGCGGCGTTCACGAAGTCGGTTGACAAGCGAGGAGGCCTCGACAATTTTCGCGTCCTCGGAGACGGGAGAGGCACGCGCAAGAGTCGCCCCGCTCACATCACTCACGAGACTACACTACGAGCCCCTGAGGGGACTCGCGCCTGGAGCAGCTGAATGGGCAAGCGCCTCGTCATTGCAGAGAAACCCAGTGTCGCCCTCGATATGGCGAACGCCCTCGGTCCCTACGATGTGGGTAAGGACAAAGAGTGGTACGAGACCTCTGACTTCGTGATCACGTACGCCGTCGGTCACCTCTTGGAGCTCGTCGCTCCCGAGGTCTACAATGAGAAGTGGAAAAATTGGTCGCTCAAGCAGCTCCCGATGCTTCCAGAGGCGTTCAAGTACACACCCCGCGACAAGAAGGCTGCGACACGCCTGAAGGTCATAAAGAAGCTGGCGCATCGCAAGGATGTCTCTGGCATCATCAACGGCTGCGATGCCGGGCGTGAAGGTGAGCACATCTTCCGCACCATCCTGGGGCAGCTCGACAGTGAGCTGCCGACACAGCGCTTGTGGCTCTCAAGCATGACCGAGCGCGCGATCATCAAGGGCTTTCAAGAGCTGAAGGACTCCAAGGGCTACGACTCGCTTGCAGCCGCAGCTGCCAGCCGCTCAGAGGCGGACTGGCTTATCGGCATGAACGCCACCCGCGCGCTGACGCGCCGGCTTAAGAGCTTCTCTTACGAGGGGGCTTGGAGCGCAGGGCGCGTTCAAACGCCGACCCTCGCCATGTGCGTGGACCGCGAGCTTGAAGTCCTCCACCACGTCCCAAGGACCTATTGGGAGTTCATGGGGCACTTCGAGGCGGATGATCACGCCTACGAGGCCAAGTACCGCGCTGACGCCAACAGCGATGTGGACAGCGAGCATTCGACGCGCATCTTTGACCGCGCTCGGATGGAGGCCGTTCAGGCAGGGCTCGCCAAAGCCAAGACGGGCAAGGCGTCCGAGAAGCGCACCCGCCGCCAAGAGAAGCCGCCGCTCCCATACGACCTCACCAGTCTGCAGCGTCAGACCGGCATGACTGCGAAGCGCACACAGGACGTCGCGCAGGCGCTCTACGAGCGTCACAAGCTCCTGAGCTACCCACGAACCGACTCCCGCTACCTGCCCGAGGATCAGCGCGCGCAGCTCTCCACCGTCTTGTCGATGGTTGGAGGGCTCCCTGTGCTCAAGCCCGTGGTCGAGCGTATCCAGGCGGACGGCCCGATGAACCTCGACAGGGTCTTCGACGACAAGCGAGTCACGGATCACCACGCCATCGTGCCCGTGGGGATCCCAATGGCGGGGCAGCTCGATGACACCGAGCGCCGCGTCTACGACATCGTCACGCGTCAGTTCCTCGCGTCGCTGATGCCTCCCGCGCACTGGGAGCACGTCACCCGGACCACGACCGTGGTGTCCGACGGCGAGCACCACTTCAGGAGCGTCGGCAAGCGCTTGGTCGAGCCGGGGTGGCAGTTCGCGATGGGCAAGGACGTGGGCGCAGGCTCTCCGCTCCAGGCCCTTAACCCCGCCGAGAATGCGACTGTGCTGTTGTCCTCGGTCGACACAATCGAGAGCGAGACCAAGCCGCCAGGGCGCCTCACAGATGCATCGTTGCTTCGCAAAATGGAGACCTGTGGGAAGGACCTTGAGGATGCAGATTTCAGCGCGGCTATGGGGACCCGCGGGCTCGGCACTCCGGCGACCCGCGCGGACACCATCGAGCGCTTGATTCGTCGTGGCTACCTGGCGCGTGAAGGGCGCTCTCTCCGAGCGACAGCCAAGGCGATTCGCCTCGTGGATGTGCTGCAGCGAGCGGGGGCTATCCGCCTGACTTCGGCAGATCTCACCGGCGACATGGAGCACAAGCTCGCTCAGGTCGAAGACGGTGCGCTTGAGCGCGGCCAGTACATGAGGCTCATCAGCGAGAACACCGCGGACCTGACCGACCTCTTGGTTCAGTTCGACTTCGACACGCTCTACGGGCCCGAGAAGTCTGTGGGGAACCTGGAGGGCAACGCCAAGCAGTCGGTTTGGGAGACGGCGTGGGGCTACGCGAGTGAGGCCGAGGAGCCCTTCTTCATTTGGAAAGATGTCCAAGGGCATGTCCTCTTGCCAGAGGAGATGCGCCGGATGCTGGAGGCCGAGGATGGCCGCATCGGCCCCGTGACGCTCTACCCCGCCCGAGGTGGAAGCCGCGGGGGGTACCAGGCCAAGCTTCGTCTCCGCCGCCGAACGGAGGAAGAGTACGCCAAGCAGTTGGCCAAGAAGACGGCGCGCGCGCCGAGCCGTTGGATCGTCGAGGTCGAGTCTCTCGATGGCTCCCGACAGCGTGTTGATGAAGACGAAGAGAAGATCGGCCCCTTCTTGGTGACCCCAGCTGGGTGGCAGATCATAGAGACCACAGGCCGCTGGGCTGACGCAGAGCATCTAGACGGAGAGCGCCCGAAGGCGGTCCTCCCGAAGCTCGTCTGCGAGCGACCGATGACGCCACAAGAGGCCGAGCAGTTCTTCATGGAGGGCAAGACGGACCTGCTGGGGAGCTTCATCTCCCGCCGCGGCAAGCCCTTCCGTGCCCGCTTGATCTTGAAGGCAAATGGACGACATGGGTTCGAGTTTGAGCCACGTAAACCTCGAGCACCTCGCGGCGCCCCGAAGGCTGACGGGGACGCGAAGGCGGAGGCAAAGGCAGCCCCTAAGGGCAAGGCCGCGAAGTCGAAGGCGAAGTCACCAAAGTCGAAGGCGAAGTCACCAAAGTCCAAGGCGAAGAAGGCGAGCAGCTCTTCTGCAAAGCCAAGCTGAGCTATTCAGCGTTGCAGGGAGTGGTCAGTCTTTCCTACTCTGGGTGAGCCAAGGGGGGAGTTGTGTCGATACGTCATCCGTTCACGCTGTGTGTCATCGTGGGCTGTTTTGTTGCGAGTGGTTGTGGTTCAGCGACCGCTCCAGGCGGCGATACGGCACTGGACGCTGAGGGCGGACAGGGCGCGTCTGCGCCCGCATCGGACGCGGAGAGTCAGGACGCTGCAGTGGCCTCCCCGGACCCGAACCGTTGGGGAGATCGGGCCGACACGGGGGTGACTGAGGCCGACGTGCCGAGCGCCCTCGAAGACAGCGCTGTCACGGATGCCGGTGGGGGAGACCCTGCGCCGTCAGACACCGAGGACACCGGGCCATGCCCAGGTTGCTTTGGGGCCCCTTGCGAAGAGGATCTCGACTGCAACAGCGGCTGGTGCGTGGAAGGGCCTGACGGCGCGATGTGCACCAAGACCTGCAGCGCAGACTGCCCTGAGCTGTTCAGCTGTCAGTCGGTGAGCGCGGGTGGTGACCCGGTCTACATCTGCATCTACGACCACATCCGGGCGTGCCGGCCTTGTGACGACCCAGCTGACTGCGTCCACCCGCTGACGGCGAACGCTGCGGCCTGCATTGAGGGGGCGACGAGCGCTGACGGCGCCTTTTGTGCGACCCCATGTGGGGGGACAGGGCTGTGCCCGAGCGGCATGGTGTGTGAGGAGGTCGAAGGCGAGAGTGTGTGCCTGCCAGGAGACGGGACCTGCACCTGCTCGGACTCCGCGATCGCCGAGCAGGCGACCACCAGCTGCGCTCAGGTCAACGACGCTGGGAGTTGCGACGGCGCCCGTGTGTGTTTACCCGAGGGGCTGACCGCGTGTGACGCGGCCATGCCGCTCGTGGAGAGCTGTAACGAGGTCGACGACGATTGCGACGGCGTGCTCGATGAGGGCTTCGAAGAGGTGGGTCAGGCCTGTGATGGCGACGACGACGACGCGTGCCTCGATGGGGTCTGGGGCTGCACAGCGGAGGGGCTGACCTGCGATGATAACGAGGCCAGCATGGTCGAGGTCTGCGACACGGAAGACAACGACTGCGACGGAGAGGTCGACGAGGGCTTTGAGCAGCTCGGAGAGCCGTGCGACGGAAACGACGAAGACCTGTGCACAGACGGGGCGTGGATTTGCTCTGCTCAGGGGCTTGAGTGTGATGACGATGAGGGCACTGCCGTAGAGCAGTGCAATGGTCTCGATGACGATTGCGACGGCGAGACCGACGAGGCCTTCGCGACACTCGGCGACGCGTGTGACGGCGAGGACGCCGACCTCTGCACCAACGGCGTGGTGGTCTGCGCTGAGGACGGCGCTGGCGTGAGCTGCGAGGAGTCGGACCTTGAGGTCGCCGAGGTCTGCAACACGATCGACGATGACTGCGATGGCGCGATCGATGAGGGGATTGAGGGCAAAGACACCCCCTGTGACGGCGATGACGCGGACCTCTGCACGGACGGGACTTGGATCTGCACCCTCGATGGGTTGGCCTGTGACGATTCGCCTGAGGCGGTCGTCGAGGTGTGCGATGAGATCGATAACGACTGTGATGGCGAAATCGACGAGGACTTCGAGGCCAAAGGCAGCCCCTGCGATGGCAACGATGAGGACCTATGTCTCGACGGTGTCTGGGCCTGCGAGGCACAGGGCTTGGCGTGTAATGACGACGCCTCATCGTCTGTGGAGACGTGCAACGGCCTCGACGACGACTGCGATGACTCGGTGGACGAGACCTTCCCGACGCTCGGCGGCGCGTGTGACGGCGAGGACAGCGACTTGTGCGCCAATGGCGAGTTGGTCTGCGCGAATGACAGCGTCAGCGTGGTCTGCCTGGAGGCGGGTGGCGGCATCGTGGAGAGCTGCAACGGGCTCGACGATGACTGCGATGGTGTCGTGCCGGACGATGAGGCGGACTCAGATGGAGACGGCGTCCGCGTCTGTGGCGGAGACTGCAATGACCTGACCGGGGCGATCAAGCCGGGGGTCGAAGAGCTATGCAACGCCATCGACGACGACTGCGACAGTGCCACTGACGAGGCTTTCAAGGCCGATGGTGAGTTCACGTTGACCGACATCAACGGGGACGCTGGGCTCGTGCTTGGCGATGGGTGCGGTGTCGGCGCTTGCACTGAAGGCACAGTGGTCTGTGGGCCAGGCGGAGACGCCCTTGCGTGTACGACACACGTCGACGCGAGCGTGGAGAGCTGTGATGCTGAAGACAACGACTGTGATGGCGAGGTTGACGAGACCTTCAAGCCAGGCGGCGTCTTCACCTATGAAGATATCGATGGGACTGGCGTGCCGCTTGGCGAGCCCTGCGGCTTCGGGGCCTGCGCCGGAGGCGAAGCCATCTGCACGGAGGACGGCGATGCGATGACCTGCTCGACGCTCGGGGCGGCCTCCAACGAGGTGTGCAACGGCACGGATGACGACTGCGATGGGACTACGGATGAAGGCACGACGCTCATCAACGACGTCGCTGCGCTGTCTGCAGCGGGGTGCAAGGTCGCAGGCGTATGCGGTCAGCCCGGCGTCACCATGGCGACGTGCGAGGGGGGCGCCTACAGCTGCGCTTACAGTGCGCCAAACTATCAGGTAGAAGAGTCATTCTGTGACTCGGGCGACAACGACTGCGACGGCTTGGTCGATGAGTCCCTCTCCACCGATTGGGACGGAGATGGGCACTACCTCCCCGGGTCCTGCGCCGTGCCTGCGGACGACTGTGACGACACCAAGGACGTCGTCCATCCGGCTTACCCTGAGACGTGTGACGGCGTGGATAACAACTGCGACAACATCGTCGATCCACCAGGGAGTGCGTTGTGTACGACGCTCTACCAGGATGGCGATGGCGACAACTACGGCTCTGGGTTGCCGTCCTGCCGGTGCGACACTAGCGGTGGGTGGACAGCCACCACCCCCGGAGACTGTTATGAGGACAACGCACAGGCGAAGCCTGGACAGACGAGCTACTTCTCCTCGGACCGCGGAGACGGCAGCTACGATTACAACTGCGATGGGCAAGAGACGAAGGAAGGCTCTCTGACGACCGCAGGCAACTGCGCGTTCTTTAGCGACGTGTGCAGCGCAAACAACGGCTGGGCAGGGGGGCCGCCAGCATGTGGTCAGACGGGAACGTGGCAGTCAGGCTGTAAGTACGAACTCAAGTGGCCCCTGAGTGACAGTGGGTGCCATTGGAGCAACCAGACAGCGACGGTCGTCAAGTGCCGATAAGGGCTGCGATTGCGGTCGTCTTTTTTGCCGGCCTTATCGCTCACTCAAGTTGGGCTCAGGCTGGGACAATCCATGAGGTGGGGCGCGCGGGCTATCAAGCCTTGCCGTCGCTCTTCTGGCAGGAGCTGGCTTCCGCCAAGGCGCACAAAGAGAAGGTCGTCGTAGTCTTCACCGCAGATTGGTGCTCTCCCTGTAAGACCATCAAGGTGTTGCTCGAACAGAGCCCGGTTGTTCAGCGCTCTGTGCGCGACGTCCGGTTGCTCTTCATTGACGTCGACGAGTGGCGTGGGCCCGCCCATGGGCTGATCGCAGGGGCGCTACCGAATAAACTCCCGATGATCGCGCGGGTCGATGACCAGGGGCAGCTGGTGCAGCTGGCCATGGGGACGCAGATGGGGCTGTTGAGCCCCGAGGCGACGGCGGGGAACTTCCGTCGCTTGGCGTTCGGTAAGCCGGTTGAACGCCCGGCGTATCTGGATGACAACGAGGCCAAGATGGCGCTCGTGAGGGCGAACGCAAAGCGCCGCAAGGCCCGTAACGAAGGCGTCGAGCGCCTTGAGGTCGAGGTCGAGGGGAGCCGTCTATTGGCGTCGGGTGAGACTGAGTGGCGCCTGCGAGTGGTGATCCGCAACTTGGATACGCGACGACGTTGGTTTGTCCTCCCTGGGCGTCTCGGTGCACCCCGTCCGGACATGTTTGAGGCCAAGGGGCGAGAGACGCTGCGCTTTAACGAGCATGTCCGCGCACACATGACGCACTTTAAGGGAGCGCACGACCTCTATGTCCTCCCCCTCGCGGGTGCCAGCGACGCGGTGCTCTCTGGGTGGGTTGTGCGGGGGCCAGGGTCGGGCGCGACACTGGAGATCACTGAACTTCAGAGGTTTAACCTTGGGGGCGAGGCTGTCACCTTTGACAAGAAGGTGCCATACGAGCTCCGAATCGCCGACGCGGGTGATGTCCGGACGGCGTGGTCGAGCGACGTGGCGGTCGCGGTGGAGCTTATCCCCAATCGCGTCCTGAAGGCGCCGCTCAGCGCTCCATAGCTCACATTGACGTCACGTCCGGTGATTCATAGTCTCATAGGACATGAAAGCAGGTGGGGCATGGGGGCTGAGCATGATGCGGAGTGATCGTTGGGCGACGTTTTGGGCACTGCTGAGCGTCCTCGTGTTGACTGGATGTGGCTCCATCGACCTCACGTCCGGCAACGCGTGCCAGCCCTACTGCGCGGACGGGGCTCCCTACGTATGTAACGCTGCAGGGCAGGCTGTCGCCGCTCAGCCGTGTGACGAGGGCTTCACCTGCTTGGCGGGCAGTTGCGCTCCAGAGTCGTGCCCAGCAGACAGCTGCAGCGCGGCGTGTCCGTGTGAGGAGGGGAGCGTATGTACCGACGGCACTTGCGTGACCGCCTGTGTGCCCGAGTGTGATAGCAGCGCGTGTGGCGCCGATGGCTGCGGTGGCTCATGCGGTAGCTGCGCGGAGGGCCTATTTTGTGTGGAGGGCGCCTGCTCGGACACCTGTGAACCTGCTTGTGACGGCAAGGTTTGCGGTGACGATGGCTGCGGGGGCGGCTGTGGTGAGTGCGCGGCTGAGGAGTTCTGCGTCGAGGGCGCCTGCGTGACAGAGTGTGACGCGAGCTGCGGAGACGCGGTCTGCGGGGATGACGGCTGCGGTGGCAGCTGCGGCGAGTGTCCGGAGGGACAGAATTGCGCTGCGGGCGCCTGCGTCCTCGTCTGCGCACCCGACTGCCAAGGCAAGGTCTGTGGGCCCGATGGCTGCGGTGGTACCTGTGGGAGTTGCGGTGACACCGATGGTGCGGCCTGCGACGATGACGGGCAGTGCGTGTGCACACCCGAGGTCAGTGTGGGCTGCGCGGATGAGGACACGGCGGCCTTTCTGGACAGCTGTGGCAACGTCGGAGAGGTGGTCTTGGATTGCCCCGGAGGCATGTTGTGTGAGGCTGGTGAGTGCAGCTGTCAGGCCGCGCATGCAACCGACTGTGTGGAAGGTGCCCCGACGGAGATTGGCAGCTACGACAGCTGTGGTGTCTACGAGGAGACGATAGAGACCTGTGAGGGAGGTCAGGTGTGCCAAGCGGGAGCGTGTCAATGTGCACCGGTCGCAGAGCCGGCCTGCGCCGAAGACGGAGATGTGTACAGCGTCGACTCTTGCGGGACTCCGCTGGAGCTCATCGAGGATTGCCTGCCGGGGGCCGTCTGTACGGACGGTGCATGTCTATGCTCAGAGACCTCTGAGCTTGACTGCGTCGCGGGCGTTCAGGGCTCGAATTGTTGCTCGCCTCACCCGACGCCCGGCTGTGACAACCCCGAGGTCGTCGCGTGTGTCTGCGAGGCGCAACCCTCCTGTTGCGACGACGTATGGAATGAAGACTGTCTTGAGGCGATGTGGGCCGAGGGGTGCGGGACCTGTGAGGGGACCTGGAGCCATCAGCCGGTCGCGATCGATTCATGCGGGCAGATGACCCCTACGGGCGAGTGCCCAGTTAACCATGTGTGCCAAGGCAAGGGCATCTGCACTCAGACCGAGGCGTTTTGTGACAACCAGACGGACAGTCTGCTGCTCGAAGCTCAGGATCTCTTTGGTGATGAGAGCACTGTGGACAACGGTGACTGTTACGCTGCGTCACAAGTCATTCAGCAAGTTGAGCAGTGCGTCGGCGATTATTGCGGAGGCGACTGGGGGTGTGAGGCCAGTAATGACGGCGGCGTTTCTCAGGGAGGTCCGTGCGATGATTTGGTCGGGGCATGCAGTGAGCTGCCGACTTGTGCTGGCTACCTGAGTTGCCTCCAGGGATGCGGGGCAGATCAGGCATGTGTTGTGGAGTGTTTACCCGGGAGCACTCTTCACGTGTTGGGCGCCTGTATTGACGTGCAATATCAACAAGAGCTCCTGATTTCTGCACCCTGCGCTAGCTGCTTTGGAGACTACTTCGACTGTGTTTTTGCGACGTGCCTTGGACCGTGTGGAGACAATGACTGCACCAATACATGCGTCACGACGACCTGCATGCCTCAGCTCTTTGAGTGTATGGGGCCGGTCCAGTACATGTGCGACTCCTATTGCAGTGAACGCGAATGTGGCGACGACTGGTGTGGAGGATCGTGCGGCACCTGCAACGATGCGCAGGTATGCTCTCCCGCTGACGGCACCTGTGACTGCCCTTGTGCCCAGGTCACCTGCGAGGACGAGGGCTTCCAGTGTGGCAGCTTTGAGTGTGACTCTGACAGTTGCGAGGGTGACGCCTCGGGGTGCGGATCGTTGAATGAGCCTTGGGCAGAGTGGAATACGAGCGGCAGTGAGCTAACCGGCGGTCAGGTCGTCAGCGCTGTCCTCCCCGTGATTGGAGACGAGACAGGCGCTGTCGCAAACAACGGTGCGGCCTCTCCCAGCTGGACGATGATGCGGGTAGGAGACGCTGGGATGGTCGGCTCGCCTCCATTCGAGATGCTTGAGGTGGGGGTGTTGACCTTTGATGTCTCAGGCATCCCCGAGGGCGCGGTCATTGAGTCAGCGCTACTCAGGATGTACCAGGCCAAGGTCGTCGGGGAACTCCCTTTCATGGCGGAGAATTATGTCCATGTCGGGGTTCAGCATATCCGCTTCGAGGGCTTCTCATGGGACGCTGTCGTCGGCGCGACGCCTGTCGAGGCGACCGGGACCGAGAATTATCAGGTGATCCTGTCAAGTGACCCCAGCCTCGGCTGGAAGAACGTCGATATCGCGCCGGCAGTTCGCTACGAGTTAGCGACGTGCCAGGAGAGGCTGCAGCTGCGTGTTCTGTGGCTACCGGAGTTTGGCAACGAACCCAACGAGACGTTCGGCGATGGGACGCAGGAGTCCAATCAGGTGCACTTCAATTCTGACAACGCCAAGGACAATAACCCCGCCATCACGATCAGTTATCGCATCGGCGGCGTGCCGGTCTCGGAGACCGAGCCCCAGACTGGGGCTGGTGGCACGAACTAAGGGGGCCTCCCTCTAGCGATGACCGCTTGGCCGATTGGACGGCTGAGTGCCGAGCTCAGCTGGCGGACCCCGAGCGGCGCTGAGGAGGCCATCCCGCCCGACCTGCGTGCGGTCGGTGGATCTACAGGGCTGCTGAGCGACAGAATCGCGCCTGTGCTGCGGTGGGCTAGGCTCTGTACGGCTATTAACTCAAGCCATCGCTCACGCTACTCGCCCATGTCCCGCAGGGCCTGGTTGGCCGCACGGAGGGGGCTCTCGAGAGCAGCAGGTGCTCTGTCGAGAGGGTTGCCGAGGACATGCAGGCGAGGCTAACCATAGCGGGCCGCCTGTCGAGGCAAAGTTCAGGTGGGTCGGCGCCGCAGCGCAGCGCCGACCCAATCGAAGCTACTCGCAGCCCTTGACGAACTGCATGTTGTCCACGGCGATGCCGGGGCCGTCATTGACGTAGGCGTTGCCAGAGTCGAAGGCGAAGCGCAGTCCGATGGACTGACCGCTCCAGTCGTTGAGGTCGATGCTGATGGAGGTCCAGTCGCCAAAGTCACCGCAGTTGAGTTCGCTCTTATCGAAGAGCAGCGTCTCCGTCCCTGCGTTGCTGTAGTCGATGACGCTGATGGTGAAGGCGTCGTCGCTCGCGAATGCGGCACCACCTGCGCAGTTCGGGTTCGCCTCGATGCCGAGGTAGAGATCGAACTCAAGGGTCCACGTCTCGGCCGGATTGAGGACGAACTCGGGGGAGCTGGTCGAACCACAGGAGGCCATCGCCTCGGGGTCAGTCAAGACGTCGCCGCCGTAGTCGGTCCCGTTGCCGAAGTAGAGCATCATGCTGCCGTCAGTGGGCGTGATGCCGGCCGTCTCGCCGCTGACTTGCCAGACCGACGAGGCGTCGCCCATGGATCCGTCACCCGGCGTACAGCTCTCGCTGTCCCACGCGGGGCCGCTCTCGAAGTCCATGGTCAGGCTGTCGTCTGCTCCCGGGAAGCAGCAGAGCGGCGAGTCGATGGGGGTCTCGACGCAGACGAAGTCCTCACACGCCGCCATGTAGCAGCTGTCGGACGAGGCACACTCGCTGGAGTCGATGCACTCGACCGCGCTGCAAGCGGAGCCAAAGGCCACGTCATCGATGAAGGGGCCAGCGTAGTCGTTCTTGTACTGGTCGGCCTCAAATTCCCAGACCACGTGAATGGTCTGGCCCACGAAGTCGCTCAAGTCGACGCGTGAGGTCATCCATGCGCCGCGTGTCGTGTTCAGCAGGTGGCTCGTGTGCCAGGTGTCCGAGTCCCACATGCAGCTCGCGTAGCTCGCTGCGTCATCCATGGAGATGAGGCCTACACAGAGTTCATCGATGGGGAAGCCTGGGAAGAAGTCCGCTGCCGCGTTGTCGTCCCACTCGGTCTCCAGCAACATCTGGAACTCGACGTAAGGGGTGCCCGCTGTGAAGGGCGGCACCATGACGGCGGGGCTCCAGAGCTGGCCGTTCACGCTCGATGCGGCCGAGGCGTAGGTCCCGGTGGATGGGTCGCTGAAGTTGACACTCTGGGTGCCCATCCATGCGTCTGTGTCGGTCACATGCCAGACCACCGAGTCAGAGTTGCTGTTTGTCGTGAAGCCCCCAAGGCCTCCCTCGAATCCCTCAGTTGCGACGCCCATCCAAGTCTCGGAGCAGCAGGTCGGGTCGTCGCTGTAGTTGTACTCGCACGAACCGTCGTTGCAGGTGCCTGTCGCGCAGGCGTTGTCGCCAGCGCAGTCGCTGTCCTCGACGCAGCAGTTGGCGTCCGCGACGTTCTCCATACAGGTGCCGAGTTCACACCAGACGTCTGTGCACGCGTCTCCGCCACCACAGTCGGACTGGCCCATGCACTCGTCCGCGCACCAGCTCGAGACCGAGATGTCGTCGATGTAGACACCCTCGTAGTCGTTCAGGGTAGCCATCCCGGCCGAGTCACCGCTGTCGAAGTCGAAGCCGACGCTGATGACTTTGCCCTCGTAGTCGGCGAGGTCGACGCCGATCTGTACGAACGCGCCATTGGTGGTGTTGCAGATCGTGTCGTTTGAGGCCCAGACCATCTCGGGGTCCGCTCCTACAGGGGTGACCCACACGGAGAGGACATCCCACGTGTCAGCTGGGCAAGGCTCCGTAGAGCCGTCGTACTCGGTCGACATGTAGAGCTCGAAGGAGAGGACCGTGCTGCCAGAGCTCTCAGCCAGGGTGAAGATCGGGCTCCAGGCTGTCGCCTTGGCCGGGTTCACTGGGTTGGCGGCGTACGTCATGGTCGACGGGTCACCCATGTACAGTGAGCTGTTGCCGGACGCAGCGCGTGCGGTGGAGAGCTGCCAGGAGATGTTGTCCGCCATCTCATCATCCAGGGACCACTCCGTGAAGAAGTTGTCGCCCTCGAAGTCCTCAGCGTTGAGGCCGCCGGCACCTGTCGCCGGGTAGCTTGAGCCCTCATTGCAGCATGCGCTGTCGACTTCATTGCTGCAGTTGCCTGCATCGCACGTGTAGGTGTTGCAGGCGTCGTTGGTGCCACAGTCCGCGTCCGTGACGCAGCCGTCACAGGCGCTGCCGGGGGATGCCCACTCGTAGGCGCAGATACCGCCGTCACCGTTGGAGAACCCGGTGCACACGTCGTTGGTGCACAGGTCGCCGTCGCTCGGGCAGCCCTGGCCACCCTCAGCGCACTGGGTGTCCTCACAGCTCGTCTCGACCAGGATGTCGTCGAGGTAGGCGCCATGCCACGTGCTCGAGCCGCTCCAGTCGCCAGCGCCATCGGTGATGAAGTTGAAGTGGACGGTGACTGTCTCGCCGGCCCACTCACTCAGGTCGATCGCTTGGTGAACGAAGCCGTCTGAGTTGTTCTCGACACCGAAGGCCTCGGTGCTCTTCCAGACGACGACGTTGTCCGTCGCGGTCTCGATGTAGATGGTCAGGTAGTCGACGTCGTAGACCGTCCCGCCGCCAAGGTCGAGCGCTGGCTCGGCGGCCATGTCGATCCAGAAGGTGAGGTGTGACGCTGAGTCGGCCTCGAGCTCAATGCTCGAGAGCACGTACTCGAGGTTCAGCGGGGTCGAGTCGCCAGCGAAGGCGTCCGCAGGGACACAATCATTGAGGGGGCCGCTGTAGTAGGTCGGGCAGCCTGGTACACCGAAGTGCAGGCTGAACCCTGGGGTGACGTAGAGGTCGCCACTCACGCCAACGGTCGCCGAGTCGCTCGGTGCGAGGTCGACGACGAGGCCTGTCCCGACGGTGCCACCATCGAAGTTCTCGTGGACGTACGTCTGGCCGTCGTCGCAGCCGACGACGGGGTAGTACTCACAGCCATTCTCGCTGCAGGGGTTGGAGCAGACGTCATTGGTCTGATCGTCGCTGTCATCGCAGTCACTCGAGGCCTCGCAGCAGCCGTCAAGCTCTGTGAACTCGCAGACACCATCTGCGTTACAGATCCCCGTCTGGCAGCAGCCGGCCTCGGCGGCGCAGTCGTCGTCGGACTGGCAGCCCTCAGGCCCCGTGGTGTCGTCCTCAGGCTCCGTAGTGTCGTCCTCAGGCTCCGTAGTGTCGTCCTCAGGCTCCGTGGTGTCGTCCTCAGGCTCCGTGGTGTCGTCCTCGGGTCCATCGGTGTCGTCCTCGGGCTCCGTGGTGTCGTTCACGGAGGTCGACGTGTCGTCCTCGGTGGAGCCACTGTCGGACGAGGTGCTGGTGTCGGGGAAGCCTGTGCTGGCGTCCTCGCCGTTGTCTTCATCGCCGCCACACGCGATCAGCGCGGCGGCCAGGAGCATCGTGATGCCGAAACGAACCGTAGTCATTGGAGCCTCTCTCATGTGCTCACTGCGGGCGCGCGCGGGGCAGGGATTGTGCAGGTGCCGCGGCCGCATGAGCGTGTTGTTCAAGATTACGCCTCTCGCGAAGCGCGGAGACCATACGAGGAGATCGCGCCCGTGTCACGCGCGGTAAAGAGTACTTCAGAAAGCGTCGCAACCAGGCGTCGTTTTATGGCAACCTCACCGCACTCTGCCGGAGGCGTGATGAGGGTTCTGGGGGCGTCGATAGGGGTCATGTTGCTGGCCTCGGCTGTGGGCTGCGAGTCGGCTGACGTGGTCGATGACGGGGCTGACTCGGTGTCCACCGAGGTGATGGTGAGCGATGCCCATGCGCCGCAAGGCTCAGTCGGTTACAGCGTCTCTGCGTCCGAGCCGGTTTGGGTGATCCCCTCGGACGCTGTCCCTGCTGAGGTGATCGTCCAGCCCTCCAATAACAACGTGGACATCGTGACGCACGAGGGTGCGCTCTATATGTCGTGGCGGACTGGGCCGACCCACTTCGCTGACGCGGCCGTACAGATGCCGGTGATGCGCTCGGATGATGGCGGCGCGAGCTGGACCCTTGAGACCGTTGTCGATCTCGACAGCGACCTCCGGGAGCCCCGACTAGTCTCTTTCAACGGTGTGCTTCAGCTCATCTTCTTCGAGGCCGGGGTGTTCGCCTTCACCTTCGATCCTCAGCACGTGTGGCGCACCATGCGCGATGAAGCGGGGAGCTGGTCAGAGCCGGAGATCCTCTTCGAGGCCGCCGAGGTCCCCTGGGACATCAAGGTCCGTCGCGATGCGGTATGGATGACCTCCTATATCGGGGAGCATTACGGCGGCGAGGGGGCCGTGATGGATGTCCTCTTTCGACACTCCGAAGACGGCGAGAGCTGGTCAATGGTCGAGGGCGCGACGCATGTCTATCGTGGGGGCGTGTCGGAGGCCGCGATAGAGTTCGACAGTGAAGGCGGTCTGTGGGTCGTGACCCGGAACGAGGATGGAGATGCCACGGGCTTTGGGTCTCATGTGTGCTACGCGGCCCCCGATGCGCTCTCGGTGTGGGAGTGCCCGGAGGTCTCGGATCCAGAGCGCTATGATTCGCCGGAGCTCTTCCGTCATGAAGATGAGATCTACATGGTCGCGCGACGTGATGTCGGGGGACCGTATGGTCCGAAGGGGGACATCCTCGCCTACTCGGATCGTCCCAAGCGAAGCGCGCTCTACCGCATCGATCGTGATACGCGCTCCGTGGTCCACATGATGGACTTGCCGGGTGCCGGCGACACCGCCTTTGGGGCGATTCAGCAGCTGGATGCGCACCGCTTCTTGCTCGCCAACTATACGTCACCCTTGGACGAGCCCGACATCACATGGATCGAAGGGCAAACGAGCGACAGGGGGACGCAGATCTACCTGTTGACGCTCACCTTTACACCGGAGGTACGATGACGCATCGGGCTCCTACGGACCCGAGGAGGGCGGCGTGAACGCTGACCCCACGAACCTCATCATCCCAGGCGCAAAGCCAGTCACCTGGGGCCGCTTAGATGTCGGCGGTGGGGTGACGCTCCGTCATGCGCGGATCGTCCCCGCCGAGGGGGCTGTGCGTGGCTCTGTGGTCCTCGTACA
>JBMYRH010000021.1:63564-84044 GCA_049602155.1 Myxococcota bacterium
TCATGCGCGGATCGTCCCCGCCGAGGGGGCTGTGCGTGGCTCTGTGGTCCTCGTACACGGTCGGACAGAGTTTATCGAGAAGTACGCGGAGGTCCTCGAGCAGCTGTGCGCGCGTGGATTTGAGACCTTTACGATGGACTGGCGAGGACAGGGGGGCTCGACACGCCCGCTGCGCGATCCTGATAAAGGGCACGTCGATGACTTCGGCGAGTTTGAGGAGGACCTGGCGCGCTACATCGCGACCGTCGTCCGCCCAGCGAGCCGCCGCAGCCTGACATTGCTGAGCCACTCCATGGGGGGCAGCGTCGTGTTGCACTACCTTCACGGCCATTGCGGTGTCTTTCAGCGGGTGCTCCTCGTCGCGCCAATGGTCGACATCGATCTTGGAGTCGCGAGGCCGCTGCTGCGCCGCATGGTGCGGGGCCTGCACCGCGCAGGGCTGAGGGAGTCCTATGTCCCCGGCACTGGACCTTACGTCCACGGCGAGCATGTGTTCGAGGGCAATGACCTGACGAGCGATTCGGTGCGCTTCCGGCGTCAACATGAACTCATCGCCAAGGCACCCCATTTGGCGCTCGGAGGGCCGACCTATGGGTGGCTCGTGGAGGCATTTGACGCGACGACGCGGCTCTTTGTGTCCGGCTATCCGGAGTCCATCACGACCCCTACGACCTTCATCGTGGCGGGGGCCGACACGGTGGTCGACAACACGAGGACGGCGCGACTCGCCGCACGGATGGTCGACGCTGAGGTCGTCAAAGTGGGCGGAGCGCGCCACGAGTTGCTCAACGAGCGTGACGTCTTCCTCACCCAGTTTTGGCGGGCGTTCGACGCCCGCGTCGGCTAGCCGCGCTCAACCTTGGTGGGCGCGTTGTGGGCGCGCTCCTTGATCATCGCCTCGTAGTAGGGCGCGAAGCAGGGGCGGTCGATATAACGCCCGGCACCACGCACGGCACGGATGTCGCCGTCATGGTAAACGACTCGCCCTTGGCTGATGGTCGTCGCCGGGTTTCCGGTGACCTCCATCCCCTCGTAGATATTGAAGTCGATGTTTTGATGGTGCGTGTCGACTGAGATGGTTCGGGTCCGTTCTGGATCCCACACGACGATGTCCGCATCTGCGCCGACTTGCACCACGCCTTTGCGTGGGTAGATGTTGAAGATTTGCGCGGCGTTGGTGGACGTCACAGCGACGAACTCGCTGGGCGTCAGGCGACCGGTGCGTACGCCGTGGGTCCAGAGGACCGCCATCCGATCTTCGACGCCTGCCGTCCCGTTCGGGATCTTGCGGAAGTCGTCCTTGCCCATCTCCTTCTGAGGGGTGCAGAAGCAGCAGTGGTCTGTCGCGGTGGTCTGGAGCATCCCGGATTGAAGGCCGCGCCACAGTGCATCTTGGTGCTCAGTGGAGCGAAACGGAGGGCTCATGACGTGATGTGCGGCCGTGCGCCAGTCCACGTCACGGTAGACGCTGTCATCGACCACGAGGTGGCCAGAGAGGACCTCTCCGAAGACGCGCTGACCCTCGAGCCGCGCTCGTGTGATCGCCTCCAAGGAGTCGATACATGAGTTGTGGACCAGGTAGACCGGTGTGTCCAAGACCTCTGCGATGCGGATGGCCCGGTTGGCGGCCTCACCCTCCACCTCCGGGGGGCGCGAGAGCGGGTGACCCTCAGGGCCGGAGATGCCGCGGTCGTAGATCTCTTGCTGGAGGCGGTAGACGAGCTCTCCATTCTCGGCATGAATGGTGGGCAGCGCGCCCAGTTCGCGGGCACGGAGGAAGCTGTTCACCAGCACCTCGTCGTCGCACATGATGGCCCCTTTGTAGGCCATGAAGTGCTTGAAGCTGTTGACGCCATGGTCGCGCGCCAGGATGCCCATCTCTTCGTGCACAGAGTCGCTCCACCATGTGACCGCGACGTGGAGCGAGTAGTCGCCCGCGGACTTCTCGGCCCACTCACGCCACTGCTTGTAGGCCTCCAGGAGTGATTGCTCGGGGTTGGGGATCGCGAAGTCGATGATCATCGTGGTGCCGCCGACGAAGCCGGCCGTCGTCCCTGAGTAGAAGTCCTCAGAGGCGACGGTGCCCATGAAGGGCAGCTCCATGTGCGTGTGGGGATCGATCCCACCGGGCATGACGTAGCATCCACCGGCGTCCACGATCTCCGCCCCAGCCGGCGCCTCGAGGTTCGCGCCCACAGCCAGAATGACTCCGCCGTCGCAGAGCACGTCGGCGCGTGAGCTCCCCTCCGCGTTGACTACCGTTCCACCCTTGATGAGCAATGCCATGTGCTGCCTCCGTCTCTCGTAAACTCTGGTCCGGGGTCGGAGTTTAGCGGAAGCGGTCCGCTTCCGCGAGGGGGGAAGCTGCAGGCGCTCAGTCGGGTCGCCTACACGGCGCGAAAGCCCACCGCTCCGCGCGCGCGGTTCAGCACTTCACGAGCCTTCATGCGGGCCTTGGCGGCCCCGGCCATGAGGAACTCCTCGAGCTCATCCGTATTGCCCATCAGGCTGTCGTAGCGCTCCCGCGCGGGGGCGACGTGGGCGTCCATGACCTCGAAGAGCGCTTGTTTGGCGTGGCCATAGCCGAAATTGCCTGCGCGGTAGCGCCCCGCCAATTCAGCTTGCTCCTCAGGGGTTGCGAAGAGCTTGTAGAGGCTAAAGACGTTGCATGTCTCCGGATCTTTCGGGTCCTCAAGCGGTGTGGAGTCCGTGACGACCTGCATCACCTGCTTTCGGAGCTTCTTCGGGGACTGCATGAGCGTGATGGTGTTGCCGTAGGACTTGCTCATCTTCTGGCCATCGAGCCCCGGGATGGTCCCGACGTTCTCGCGCACCGAGGCCTTGGGCAAGACGAAGGTCTCTCCGAAGAGGTGGTTGAAGCGCTCGGCCATGTCTCGGGTCATCTCCACGTGCTGGACCTGGTCTTTGCCGACCGGCACGACGTGGGAGTCGTAGATCAGGATGTCGGCGGCCATGAGCACGGGGTAGGCGAAGAGGCCGTGGACATTTGATCCCTCGTCTCCTCGGTCTTTGGCTGCTTTCCAGGCGTGCGCGCGCTCAAGCAGCCCCATGTTGACGATGCAGGTCAGCAGCCACTGAAGCTCACAGACCTCGGGGACGTCGGACTGCCGGAAGAACGTCGCCTTCTCGGGATCCAGGCCGAAGGCGAGGAAGTAGGCCGCGATCTCGTAGGACCACTGCTTCATCAAAGCGGGATCACGGATCGTCGTCAGCGCGTGGTAGTCCGCCACGAAGTAGACCGGGTCGTGGTCGCGCTGAAGGGCGATGGCGGGCATCACCATGCCCAGATGATTGCCCAGGTGCGGGGTCGCCGTGGGTTTGATGCCGCTGAGTGAACGCTGCATAGGGTGCCTCCGTGCCGGAACGTGTAGCCCGGCTGAGTCATCGCTGCAATCCCTTCTGATGTCGACCGTGAGTTGCGGACCGTGACGCTAGCGGGCAGGCTCGCGACGTGGCCTTGATCCGACAGTTCCTGGTCTTGCTCGTGTGCTCCGCGATGGTGCTGCTGCGTCGCGCTGTGCGGGGGCCTCGGATCGTCGGTTGGACACGGCGCTTCGAGGTTCTCGTGGCCATTATACGCCACGAGTCCCGACGCCAATCGGCGAGGCCGCCGTCCCAGGTGCGCGCGTCGATGCTCCGTGCCCCAATCCCTCGTTCGCTGCAGGGAACTGTCACGCGGGAGCGCCATGAGATCGCAGGGCGCCGAGTGGAAGTGCTCACACCGGCCGGTTGGGAGACTGGTGGGCTCACGGTCCTTTATCTCCACGGGGGCGGCTACGCCGTGTGCTCTCCCGGCACGCATCGCGATACGACGTCCAGGATAACGGCTGCAGCGTCTGCGCGCCTGGTCGTCCTCGATTATCGCCTCGCCCCTGAGCACCCCTACCCAGCTGGTGTCGAAGACACGGTCGCGGTGTGGCGCGCGCTTGCGTCCGAGCCCGGGCCACTCGCGGTCGCGGGTGATTCTGCAGGCGGCGGCCTGTCTTTGGCGCTCATGCTTCGGTTGAGGGCCGCCGGTGAGCCGATGCCGACCTCGGCCGTGCTCCTCAGCCCTTGGGTCGACTTGACCCTATCCGGGGCGAGCATCGACGCGCACACCGACGATTACCTCGACAGGCCGATCCTTCAGCGGTTCGCGGACTACTACTTACAGGGGACGGATCCCATGACCGCTGAGGTGTCTCCTGTCTTCGCGGATCTTCGAGGGCTGCCGCCGATGCTCATCATCACCGGGGGGAGCGAGGTCTTCCTCGATGAGAACCTGCAGCTGGCCGAGCGCGCGCGCGAGGCAGGCTGTGATGTGACGGTTCGGATCGGCGAGGGGATGGTTCACGCTTGGCCGGCCTTCGCCGCCGTGGTCCCGGAGGCTCGGGCTGCGCTCCATGACGCGGGGGCGTTCGTGTCCCGTCATGCATCCTCAGAGCGGCACTAAGCTAGACGCTGAACGTCTTGACTCGGTTCGGAGGCGACTGCCAGACTCCGCGCTTATGAAGGCTTTTAACCTCGCGCTGATCTCACTCGTACTTTCCCTCGGCCTCTTGGGCGCCAGCGCCTGCGGAGGATCCGACGTGCTCGCCCCGGAGGGCTGGACACCGACCCTCGGTGAGGTCGAGCCGGGCTGGCTAATGAACGTCCACGCCCTGGCGCACGATGACCGCTACGCTGTGGGGGGGACCCTTGAAGAAGGGGCGCTCTTTCACTTCGACGGAGCCACTTGGGAGTCTGTGGACTTTGGCGCCGATGTGCAGCTGCTGAATTGGATCCATGGCGATGACTCCGGCGCGCTGATCGCTGTAGGCCGCGGTGGCTCAGCGCTTCACTTTGACGGCACCTCGTGGCGCAAAGCGGAGACGCCGAGCGCCCAGAATTTGTGGGGCGTCTGGGGCGCGTCGATGAATGACGTCTGGGCGGTCGGCGGAGATGCATTTCCGTCAGAGGACCTCCGCGGCGTGATCTTACGCTGGGATGGCACCACATGGACCGAGATGGCGCTCCCGGAGGGCCTTGACGCTGGAGAGGTCTATGCGTGGTTCAAGGTGTGGGGTTCGGGGCCATCCGATGTCTACATCGTCGGTCAAAAGGGGGCTGTCCTTCACTGGGACGGCGCAGCGCTCACCGAGGTGGACGTCGGGGCCGAGGAGGACCTCATCGCAGTCTGGGGGACTGGACCTGACAACGTCGCCCTGGTGGGTGGCCGCAATAACGGCATCGTCGCGCGGTGGGACGGCGCCGATTGGAAGTTGAAGAAGATGGCGCCTCTGCCCGGGTTCAACGGTGTGTGGATGCGTGACCCCAGTCGAATTCATGTGGCCGGCAACTATGGGACGGTCGCTGTGCTCGATTTTCAGACCCTCGACACCGTGCAAGAGGTCTCCCTCGACACCTCTGATGACGTGCATGCGCTTCACGGCTCTCCTGACGGGGTGATCACTGCCGTCGGAGGAAACTTGCTCAGCAACGGCATCGGCGGCTTCACCGGGATCGCCTACCACCGCGCGCTCAGCGCCGACGAATAGGGGCCTAATGGACCACGTCGTGACGCGTCCGACGCCTCCCTTTTCGCTCGCCAGCGGACGTCTGATGGTGCATCAGATCCCCGCGTGGCAGGACAACCTTATCTGGTTGCTCGTCGATCCTGAGACCGGCGACGCAGCGGCGATTGATGGCCCTGAAGCCGAGCCGGTATTGACCTATTGCGAGGCCAATGGGCTGCGCCTGACGACGATCTTCAACACGCACACGCACGGGGACCACATCGGCATCAACCGCGCGCTGGAGCGTGCAGGCCGGTTGGCAGAGCTACGGGTCGTCGGCTCAGCCAAGGTGGCCTCGTCTGTGCCGGGTTTGACTGAGGCCGTGACTGACGGTGACCGCGTGAGCTTCGGGGGCATTGAAGGGCGTGTGTTGCTGACCGAGGGGCACCTGGACGGTCACATCTCCTATGTCTTCGAGGACGTGCTCTTTTGCGGTGACACGCTCTTCGGGGCCGGCTGTGGCTATCTCTTTGATGGGCCCCCGTCTGCCATGCACGAGAGCTTACAGCGCCTCGCTCAGCTCGGAGACGAGACCCGAGTGTGCTGCGCGCATGAGTACACCGAGGACAACCTCCGCTTTGCCTGGTCTGTCGAGCCGAGTAACTCGGCGTTGCGTGACCGAATCCAGAGCACCTGGGCGATCCGAGCACAGGGCAAGAGCAGCGTGCCCTCGACGATCGGGGTCGAGCGAGCGACTAACCCGTTCATGCGCGTCCACTCCGCCGAGTTGAGGGGCCACCTCGCGGCCGAGCTGCCCGAGCAGCTCCTCGATGACGACGCTGCAGTCTTCGCGGCCACGCGGGCCTTGAAAGACGGCAAGGCTTATAAAACGATTGGGGACGACGCCCTCCCGCTGGGGGCCTGAGGTGAGCGGTGAGCGCGTCACAAAGCGGGGCGAAGCGCGCTTTGAGCCCATCCGCAGCATCCGCGTGCGCGGGGCTAGGGAGCACAACCTAAAGGGCGTGGATATCGACATCCCTCGTGACGTCTTGACCGTCATCACTGGGGTCTCGGGATCGGGAAAGTCCTCGCTCGCCTTCGATACGCTCTTCGCGGAAGGGCAGCGCAAGTACATGGAGTCACTCTCGGCGTACGCACGGCAGTTCCTAGACCAACTCAGTAAGCCCGATGTCGAGCAGATTGACGGGCTGACACCCACGATCGCGATCGAGCAGCGGGCAGCCGGTCGCAATCCACGCTCCACCGTGGCGACCACGACCGAGGTCTATGATTACCTGCGCTTGCTCTTTGCCCGAGCTGGAGAGCCTACGTGCTGGGCTGAAGAGGGTAAGGGGCGATGCGGGCGACCGATCCACCGGGCCAGCCCTGGGGCGATTTATGAGGCCGTCTCCGGCATGGCGGAGGGCACTCGGATGATGGTCTTGGCGCCGATCGTGCGTGGCAAAAAGGGCCACCATAAAGAGGCGCTAGAGGGGCTGCTGAAGGAGGGCTATGTCCGTGCACGCGTGAACGGCGTGGTCGTTGACTTGAGCGCCGCGTTGTCCGACGCCAAGGACCCTGACAACCCTCTGGCGCTCGGCCGCTACGAACGCCACGACATCGAGGTCGTGGTTGACCGCTTGGTCGTCAGGGAGGACATGCGCTCGAGGCTCGTCGACTCTGTGGAGACAGGGCTGCGAGCTGGCAGTGGCGTGGTCATCACCTCTGTCCCGGAGCCCGATGGCAGCTGGGAAGACACGACGTACTCCGAGCACTACGCCTGCGCGGTGCATCCAGCCTGCTCGCTCGAGGAGCTGGAGCCGAGGCTGTTCAGCTTTAACTCACACTATGGCTATTGCCCGGATTGTCAGGGGCTCGGTGAGATCATGGAGTTCGATCCGGATCTCTGTATGCCGGATCCCGAGGCGCCTCTAGACCGTGGGGGTGTGGCCCCTTTGAAGCGCAACGGCCCGGGTGGCATGTGGATTCGCCGATTGATCGGCGGGTTCTCTATGCTGACAGGCTTGCCTCGTGACATGCTCGCCGGCGAGCTCACCGATGCGCAGCGCAGAGTGCTGCTCTACGGGACGACGGAGGCGGACGTGGAGACGCTCGGCGGCGACTTCGAGGGCGTCCTGCCGATGCTCGAAGAGTGGCGTGGCAAGACGGAGTCGCCGTGGGTCCGAGACTTCCTGCCAAAATTTATGTCGTCACGGCCGTGCGGTACGTGTCAGTCGCGTCGATTGAACATCAAGGCGCTGTCCGTGTTCTTGACGTCGAGCAACCCGCTGCCGCCAGAGATCGTGTCGGAGCGCACGACGCTGGGCTTAAGCGACGATGCGTACCACTGGAACGTCAGTGACTTCACCTCGCTGAGCATCGCAGATGCCTTGGCGGTGCTCGACGGGCTCACCCTCGAAGGGGCAGGGGCTGCTATCGCGACGCCGATCGTGCGCGAGGTCAAAGCGCGCCTGGGCTTCCTGGCCTCAGTGGGTCTCCAGTACCTCTCATTGGATCGAAAGACGTCGACCTTGAGCGGTGGAGAAGCGCAACGCATCCGCCTGGCATCTCAGGTGGGCTCTGGGATCGTCGGGGCGACTTATGTCCTCGACGAGCCCACGATTGGCCTCCATGCCCGTGATAATGACCGCCTGATACGCACCCTGAGGCACCTCTCAGACATCGGGAACACCGTGCTCGTGGTTGAGCACGACGAGGCGATGATCCGCTCAGCCGATCACCTTGTCGATATGGGCCCCGGTCCGGGCGTTCATGGTGGGTGCATCGTGGGGCAGGGGGATGTTGCTGACCTCATCGCGTCACCGGAGTCACTCACGGGTCAGTACCTCTCGGGTGCGCGTGAGGTCTCGGTGCCCGCCTCTCGGCGCCCGCTGGACCCGGTGAAGTGGGGCCTGCACGTGAAGGGAGCGCGTCACCACAACCTCAAGTCCGTCGATGTCAGCATCCCGCTCGGGGGGCTGGTGTCCGTGACGGGCGTGTCCGGCTCGGGCAAGTCGACGCTGGTCAATGAGACCCTGCTTCGCGGCGTCGCACGGCACTTAGGGCTCAAGCGTACGCCCCCAGGGCCCCACGACTCGCTCACCGGTCTCGAGGCGGTGACGCGAATTGTAGAGGTTGACCAGACACCGATTGGTCGCACACCCCGCTCGAATCCGGCGACCTACACGAGCATCTTTGACGGCATTCGGAAGCTCTTCGCGATGACGCCGGACGCCAGGCAGCGTGGCTATAAGGCGGGAAGGTTCTCGTTCAATGTGAAGGGGGGGCGCTGCGACGCCTGCCAAGGGCAAGGGGTTCAGCGCATCGCGATGCACTTCCTCCCCGATGTGCACGTGACCTGCGATGTCTGTGAAGGGCGCCGTTACAACGCAGACACGCTGGATGTTCGGTTCAAGGGGCTGCACATCGCGGAGGTCCTCGACTTGACGTTTGAGGCCGCGCGGACCTTCTTCCAAAACCACGCGAAGATCCTACGCATGGTGGAGTGCATGTGCGATGTGGGCTTGGGCTATTTGACCCTCGGGCAGCCCTCGACGCAGCTCTCAGGAGGCGAGGCACAGCGGGTCAAGCTCGCGACAGAATTGGGCAGGGGAGGGGGACGCCCGCGCCCTAACGAGCACACACTCTATATCCTCGATGAGCCGACCACTGGGCTTCATTTTGAAGATGTTCGACGCCTCGTGGACGTGCTTCAGGGCCTCGTTGACCGCGGGAACACCGTCGTGGTCATCGAGCACAACCTCGACGTCATCAAGTGCTCGGATTGGGTCATTGATTTGGGTCCCGAAGGGGGCGACGGCGGAGGAGAGATCGTCGGAACAGGTCGGCCTGAAGACTTGTTGGGTGTAAGCGGCAGCCATACCGGACGGTATTTACGGGATCTTTTGGCTCAATAACGGCCTTGGAGCCGCCTCGGGTTTCCAGGGGTACCAGTTGTGCAGTAAAACAGCTGGGCGTCGATCTGTGGAGGTGACGGTGTTGAGGCGAACGATTCTGAGTCTCGTGGTGGTCTTTGGCTTCATGACCACCTCGACGTTAGCGGCGCCCAGCCGTGCTGATGCGACACGCGCGAAGGCGAACAAACTCGCGAAAGAGGGCCGCACCCTTGAGGCCGCGAGCGAACTTCGCGTCGCCGCTGAGACAGCTGGGGTCGACGGTCCGGGGTTGCGCTTTGAGGCTGCGCTGATGCTCCAGCGCAGCGGCGAGCTTCGAGATGCCATTGCGCTGCACGACGAAGTGTCGCGGGATACGACAGCCGATTTCGACGTGCGCGTCCGGGCTCGTTATGCCGAAGAATTACTCTTCTGGACGCTGGACTTTGCGTCGCGATCGGCACCGGCTCAGGAGCAGGCGATGGAGTTGCGCGGGCAGCTGAAAGCGAGCGAGCGGCGCTCAGACGGCGTGAAGGCAGAGGACGCCGAGCTCGGGAGGCGCTTGAGCGCCGCGACCGCCAAGATTAACGAGTCCCGTGCGTCGCTGTCGGCGTTGGTGGGACCGAACGACCCGATGATTCGGGAGCTAGACGGGTTGGTGGAGGCCTGTGGTGAGCAGCGACGCGCGCTGCCCAAGTTGAAACAGAGCCTGGCTGACGCAGCGCGCGCGATCACCTTGGCGAACCGCGCGTTGGGCCCGATTAACAAGGGGATCGACGCGCTCAGTGCGTTCACGATGACGCAGGTGGAGTGGCTCAAGAGAGGGGAGGGCTCGTTGCGTGCGCTCAAGAGGCAGCACGAGGGTCTCCTCAAGAAAGGGAGCCGGGTCGCGCTGGGCGTGGGCGGCAAGTTGTCCGATGTCGATTCTGCGATCGCTCGGGCAAACCAAAAACTCTCAGAGAGAGAGAGGATTGTGCAGGATATTCAGGGTGTCATCAGCGCTGCGGAGATCGTCCTCGGCGCGGGACCTTGAGAATGGGGTCACTTTTGCTGAGGTGGAGCCGTCATACATTTGGCGGTTCAGCTATCTTCAGCTTGTAACCTAACCGTTGACATGAGTTCACGTGCTGCCATATCAGGCCGCGCACGGCGATGGTGATGTTTTGCCAGTTTCAGGGCGCCGCCTGGACCCCCAGGAACAGCCCTGTCGCCGCCCTCAGGAGGGGACATAATGGGTGGAATAAACACGAATCTTACGATGGTTGCGCGGTACTTGGCCGTCCTCGTGATGACTGTGGCACTTTTGGGTGCGTGTGACTCAGCTGGGACCACCCCGGCGGTTGGTGATGGTAATACCGAGGCCAACGCCGACGCGAATGGCTCCGAGACGCCGGATGAGAATGCCGCGGTCGAGTGTGCCGAAGGGCAACTCCTGGGCTGTGACGGTGCGACGTGCGCCGATGCAACGCGTCAGGGCGACGCCACCTGCGACGACGTGTTCAACTGCGGCTCGCTCGACTACGACGGTGGTGATTGCCTCACCGAGGTTGGCTGTGGAGACGGTGAAGTTGAGGGCTGTACAACAGACTCTTGCATCGCCATCGACGCTATGGGCGACGGGACGTGTGACGAGGACGCCGACTGTGAGGTTCACGATTTTGACGGAGGCGACTGCGCGGCCGAGCCAGAGACCTGTGGCGACGGTGAGTGCAGCGCGGTCGACGGTGAGACGGAGGACAGCTGCCCTGAAGACTGCATTGTCGAGGGATGTGCGGATGACGAGGTCGCGGGCTGTGAAGATGGCGTGTGCGTCCCGGCAGATTCTTTCGGCGACGGCAACTGTGACGAGGCGCTAAACTGCGAGGCGCTCCAGCTCGACGGGGGGGACTGTGCAACGACAGGAGCCTGTGGGGATGGCGTCTGCAGTGACAGCGAAGATGCGATGACGTGCCCCGAGGATTGCGAGGACACGGTAGGCTGCAAGGACGGTGAGGTGCTCGCCTGTGACGGCGTCACCTGCGTGGTCGCGACCTCCCTAGGCGACGGCGTCTGCGACGCAGCGCTCGATTGTGATTTGCTGGACGCCGACGGTGGTGACTGCGCTGCCGCGCCTGGCTGCGGTGATGGCCTGTGCGATGCCTTCGGCGGAGAGACCTTGGAGACGTGTCCGGCTGACTGTGCGTGTGCTGACGGTGACGTCGAAGTGTGCGCGGGCGGCAGCTGCGTGGGTGAGGACTGGATCGGTGACGGCATCTGCGACATCGAGCTTAGCTGCCTCGAGTTCGAGTACGACGGTGGTGACTGTGAACTGGCTGAGTGCACAGACGTTGAGGTGCAGTCCTGCGACGGGCTGAGCTGCTTCCCTGCCGAGGCAGTGGGCGACGGCAACTGCGATGGCGGCCTCGCGTGTGACCAATACGACAATGATGGCGGAGACTGCGATCCCGTCGAGTGCGACGCGGGCTTGGTGCTCGGTTGCGATCAGCTCACCTGCTACGACGCAGGGATGATGGGTGATGGTGTCTGCGATGCTGAGCTGGACTGCGCCGAGACCGCCATGGACGGTGGCGATTGCGCCCCCGTCAGCGAGTGTGGCGACGGTGTGTGCTCACCTGATGAGACCTGCAACAGCTGCGCGGCAGATTGTGGTGCCTGCCTCGACGGCTCGACCTGCTGCCTAGGCAGCGACACGCCTGGTTGCGACGATGCCGACTGCGAAGCGGCCGTCTGCGCGCTTGATGATTTCTGCTGCATGACGTCCTTTGATAGCTTCTGTGTCGCTTGCGCTAAGGGTAACCCCGGGTACGGAGGCGTCGATTGCTCTGGCACTGCGACCGCTTGCGATTTCTGCCACACTTGCGGCGATGGCATCTGCGACGCGAATGCCGGTGACACCTGCGACAACTGCCCTGAGGATTGCGATGTCTGTGTGTGCGCCGACGGTATGGTCAACGACTGTAACGGGGTGTGCATCTCAGAGACGAGCCTGGGCAACGGCTTCTGCGACACGGGCTTGGACTGTGATGAGTTCAGTTCAGATAACGGTGACTGCTTGGAGTGCCCCGAGGGCGAGATCGCGAGCTGCATCGGGACTTGCATGGACGAGTCTCGACTTGGAGACGGTACGTGTGACGAGGACCTGCAGTGCCTGAAGTGGAATTTCGACGAGGGCGACTGCGAGGCGCTGTGTTCTGCTGCACAGGTCGTCAACTGTGAGAACGGCTGTACGACCGCCACCTGGCCCGGCGATGGCATCTGCGACTCTGTGTTGAACTGCGAAGAGTGGAACTACGACGAGGGCGATTGCCCCATCCCGTGCGAAGAGGGCTTCCAGTTCGACTGTGACGGTGTTTGCCAGGACAGCTCGCTCTTCGGCGATGGGAACTGTGACTCTTTCTTCCAGTGCATTGGCCAAGAGTGGGACGGTGGTGACTGCCCCGTGGTGTGTCAAGAAGGGTACATCGTGAACTGCAACGATGGGTGCACCTCGGCCACGTGGCCAGGGGACGGCATCTGCGACTCAGCGCTCAACTGTGAGGCCTTTGGCTGGGACGAGGGCGACTGCCCGATCCCTTGCCCGGAGGGACAGGTTTGGGACTGTGAAGAGAACTGCGTGGACGAGGCTTGGCTCGCCGATGGGACGTGCCAGCCTGAGTTGGCCTGTCAGGCGACGGGCTGGGACGGCATGGACTGCGAGCCGGTTTGCCCCGACGGGCAAGTCGTCAACTGCGTGCTGGGTTGCACGTCGGCCACCTGGCCCGGCGACAACATCTGCGACACGGTCCTTAACTGCGCAGAGTGGAACTACGATGAGGGCGATTGTACGCCACCTGTGTGCGGCGACGCTGCTTGCACGGCGGATGAGACGTTCGAGTCCTGCCCGGAAGACTGTGAGGCGCCTCCTGAGTGCGGAAATGCGACCTGTGAGGCTGGAGAGGACATGACCTGTCCAGAGGACTGCGTGCCGGTCTGCGGTGATGGCACCTGCGACGCCGAGGTCGAGGACTACATGAACTGTATCGAAGACTGCGAGGCTCCGTTTGTGTGTGGCGATGACCTCTGTGAAGAGGGTGAGACCGAGGAGAGCTGCCCAGACGATTGCTTGGTCATGGAGCCATGTGCAGACGTTGAGTTTGCTTACGTCAACGCCGAGGCGACCAGCGTGCTCGTTTCCGGTGACTTCAACGGTTGGGCGACTGGCGAGTCCGCGACCGCAATGGTGAACGATGGAGAGGGCAACTGGTCGGCGACGATCAAGCTGACCGCCGGTGTGCACCAGTACAAGTTCATCGTGGATGATGCGTGGATGCAGGACCCTGTGAATGACATGAGCGCTGATGATGGGATGGAGGGCTTGAACAGCCTCCTCTATGTCTCGTGTGGCGACCAGATCGATGTGGCGGGCCTTTGGGAGTCCAACGGTGGCTTCACCTTGGACATCTCGAATGCCACCTTTATCCAGGACAACCTCGGAGGGGCAGAGCCGTTCGTCCACGAAGTCGCGCTCTACGACAATGCGATGAATGCCGCGATCGTGAAGTCTGGCTGGGATGGCAGCTATGAGGTCATCGTCTGGACGGATATCGATGCTGACGGTGCTTGGTGGTACTGCCAATCCGTCCTTGGCCAAGAGAGCGTCTTGGCCGCCTACACAGCCGAGGGCAACGCGGACGCGACGGACCCGTCAGCCGGTGGCTGTGGTGAGCTCGGCTTCGCTTGGAACAAAATGCTCCCTCTGCCCGGGTGCAACCCGGCGACCGAGTGCGGTGCTGAGATGGCGTGCGGCACGATGGCGGATGGATGTGGCGGCACGCTTGAGTGTGGCACCTGTGGTGATGGGGAGACCTGTAGCGAGGGGATGTGCGTGGCTGACTGCGTGCCCGCGACCGAGTGCGGCGCTGAGATGGCGTGCGGCATGATGGACGACGGGTGCGGTGGCATGCTCGAGTGCGGCACTTGCGGTGACGGTGAGACCTGTAACGCGGGTGTGTGCGAAGCAGATACCCCGGAGCCGCTGTGTGACGCGACGTTCGCGGAGTGCACTGAATCAGACTTCGACGCGGGTGACATGACCGCCCAAGACGGGCCCGTGTCCGTTGCGATGACCGCCTTTGGCCCTTACTCGCCGAAGTGCCTTCGCGTCCAAGTCGGTCAGACAGTGACCATCCAAGCGACGGAGAGCCATCCGTTTGAGAAAGTCTGCGCGGAGGACGGCGTGATGGACGAGCAAGATGGCTCGGAGAGCACCGTCGAGTTCACCTTCACTACGCCTGGTTATTACAACTACCGCTGCCTCAAGCACCCCGGCAGCATGATGGGTAACATCCAGGTCGTACCCTAGCGGAGCGATCAGCACGCGGATGAGCCTGCTCGGATGCCAGCGAAGCCTGCAACGGGTAGCCATGCGTTGTATACAGCCTCACATGCTTGTCATGTGGGGCTGTGTCGTGGCGTGTGTCGCTTCTGCATGCGCTTCTGAGGTGGGGGGCGAGGCGTCTCCGCCGGTGGCTAAGTCAGAGTGCGTCATCGCCTCCGTGCACTCTGATTATGTGTCGACGTCCATCTCGTTGCTCCGTGACGATGGCACGCTCTGCGCCGATCGCTTCGTAGACTCGGGGAGCGTGGGGCTGGATGTCGTCGCGGCGCTCTCGGGTGATGTCACTTTGCCGTCGACCGCAGAGGGGACCGGGCGCCTCGTGCTGGTGGACCGTTACCCGCACGCGGTGCTGACTTTTGTGAACCCGGATGCGCCACAAGAGGTTGAGCAGCTCTCTGTGGCGACAGGCTTCCCATCGAACCCACAGGATGTCGCATTCTTGGGTGACGGCCGCGCCTATGTGGCGCGCCACGCTTCCAACGGAGCGGCCGGGGGCCAAGACGCACAAGATGCAGGCGGTGATCTCTTGATCCTCGATATGGAGGAGCTGGTCATCACTGGACGAATCCCCCTGAGCGCTGAGGATGGCTTCGATCCGATGCCTTCCCGGATGATCCAGCTGAGGGAGCACGTGTGGGTGGCCCTGAGTCACCTCTCGCGGGATTTCAGCCGGGCTGGCCCTGGGCGGCTCATCGGTGTCGATCCGGCCCGTGATGTTGTCACGACAGTGATCACCCTCGACGGCCTAGAGAACTGTGGCTCCATTGAGCCGGACCTCGACGGGCAGGGCGTCTGGGTGGCTTGTAGTGGCCTCTTTGCCTCAGGCGAACAGGGACAGATTGCGGCCTCTGCGTTGGTGTACCTCAGTGAAGATGGAGGCACGCTGGTCGAGCAATGGAGGACACCGACCACAGAGATGTTGGAGAGCCCTGTCGCATTCTCGGTGGCGTCCGTAGGCCCTCAACGCGCTGTGTTCACGGTCTTCGGCTCGATTGACGCCCAGACGCCTGACCGACTTTTGTGGGCCGACGCAGACGCGGAGACAGTCAACGAGCTTGGGATAGAGGGCAGCGCCTTCGAATTAGGGGGGGTGCTCTACGAGCAAGGCACAGGGGTGCTGTTGCTGGCAGACGCGAACCCAGCAGAACCTTTGATTCGGCGGTTCGAGGTCGGTCAAGGGCAGCTGTCAGAGCTCGCGCCCGTCGCTGGCAGCCCTTCGACGGGGCTACCGCCACGTCGTCTTCAGCGCTTCCGCTAGCGTTATCGCGGAGCGCAGGCAACGCAACCTCAGTCGCAGAGAGCTGGTCCTACAGGGCTGTCGTCGCATGGGGCCGCGTCGACACATCCGCTCGCTTGCCAACTAGGGATCCCCGGCGCATTGCCGTCTTGGCCATCAAAGGCCGCGTCATCGACCATTGAGCAGCTGACGACCAGCGCGTCTGGTTTTGGTTCGCCGGTGTCAGTGAGGTTCAGGACGTTCGCCTCGCTGTTCTGGACGGACACCGTGTGTGAGACATCGAGGAGTCCGTCATCGGACCAAGAGTAGGCGTCTCCAAAGCGCAGGCCGACCCGGTTGTTGGTGATGAGCGCGTTGCGCACGATCACCTCGGGGTCTCCGTAACCTGCTTCGATTCCCTGGTCGCAGCCCTGAATGACAGCGTCGGTCACTGTGAGCGTTCGGCCACCGGAGGCCGCGATGCCCTCGTGTCGAAACCCAGTAATCCAAGCTCGCGTCACGCTGAGCTCGGCGTCGTTATGATCGATGGCGTCGTCTTCTCCGTGTGAAAAGACGACATCCGTTAAGCTAGAGCCGAGGACCACGTCGTCGACCTTCAGGGCGCCCACCACGTAGAGGCCGTCATTGTCGTCGTCGGTGGCCTCATCGTCAGCATCAGGGATCTCAAGGACGTGAAGCTGAGACGCGTTCAGGCTCGATTGGACAAGCTCTCCGCCCGTGTCACACCGACTGATCAGGAAGTCGGTCACGGTGACCGTCGATTTATAGCCCCCGAGCGCCTTGCCTGGGCTGTCCAGGATGCCGCCACCGGTCAGGGTCATGGACGCCAAGCTGGCCTTAACCACAGGCTGCGAGTTGGAGTGACCAAATGACTCTGAGGGATCACCGCCACCTCCGACAAACCAGGCCTTGTCAAGCGAGGCGCTCCCCCCCGGGGTGACCACGAGCCCACCCCACGCAGCTTCGGACGCGCGCGTGAAGAGCGCCGGCCCTGTGACACTTAGCGCGCCAGCGATCTCCAAGCGCGCGTTCGCCTCTAAGAGGATGCGTGTCCCTGGGGTGACCATGAGCTGGGAGCCCTCGGGCACAGTCACGACACCATCGAGTCGGATGTCTGCCTCTGCGTCCCACACGAGGTCCGTGTCGCCGAGGAGGCCAGTGAGCTGGCGCTCAGGTCGGACCGTGACCGTCACACTGACGGGTTGGGCGCTGCCATTTCCCTGCGCGATCAGGACGTCGTCCTCCTCTGTGAACGTCGTGGTCAGGCTGCCTCTCCCTCGGTGCACCATCAGCTCGTGGTTGACACCGTTCATGCTGAGTGACACCGGGCCTGACCAATCGGCAGAGGCCTTCACGACGACGGGGACAGGGCTCCCGAGAGGGGGATCGACCGGTACGGCAAGGAAGACTGATGAGGACTCTGGGAGAGGTGTGGCATCTTCTGGAGCAGCGAGCGCTGAGTCCGATGCGTCTCCACTCTCCGTCACGTCGTCAGGTGCGGGCCAGGGGGCTTCGGCATCGGGGAGCGGGGGCGCGACATCGGTCATCGTTGGGCCGGAGGCGTCTCTGGGGGGGGCCCCGCTCGTGTCTGTCGTGACGACAGGGGTGGTGACGTCATCCGTGGTTGCTTCACCCTCTGCGTCAGCTTCCAGGCGAGACTCCGAGGGGGTGGCCCCAAGGATGCCCGAACCTTCCGGTGTCTCCACAGGTAAGGATTTGAGGCAGCCAGTGAGCAGCATGATGCTGCCCAAGGTGAGCGCTCGTCTCACTGTGCGTCTCGGTACGCCTCGATCTTGTTGAGCAGGGTCGTCGATCGCTGAGAGAGGCCCGAGAGGAAGGCCTGCATCTGAGCGTCGATATCAGCCTTCGCACCGGCGCAGGTGCCTGCCTGTGGGTTCGCGTTGATGATCTCGACCATCGCGCCACAGACACTCTCCTCTTCGAGATGTGCGAAGAGGTCATCTCGCACCATGAACACAGTCGAGACCATTGTCTCGTAGGGCATCACGTCTAGGATGAGGGCTTCAAGGTGATTGACGAAGCGGTCATAGAGAGGAGGTGAGGAAAGGAGCGCGTGCTCCAGGTTGCCTTCTGCGCAGTAGTAGATCCCGTACGGGTCGTAGAGCGCGTTAACGCCGCCATGGTGGCAGTTGCTCAACAGGTCATCGGCGTCCCACCCGCTCGGGCGATAAAAGAGGCCGCCGTTCTCCATCGAGGCATAGAGGTAGACCTCGTCCACGTAGTCGCCGTTGCGCACGTAGGTGTGGAAGGCGAGCCACTGAAGGAACATCTCAAGGTCGATGTGCTCCGCGAGGGTGCTCTCAAGGTCGGCAGGGTCCGTTGTCCAGACCAGATCGACCATTGACTCATACTGCTGGCGGGCCGCCTCAGCCTCGACCGGATCGCTGGGCCACTTCATGTCGGCTTGAGCGCCCTCTGCCTCGTTACGTCGCCGCAGGACGGACTCGATGCTCACGTGGCGTCTGCGGATCGTCTCGGTGGGGTTCTCGAGGAGGAGGTAGACGCCGCGATCTTGCCCGTTAATCGTCAACCGAACATAGCGCTGGCGAGGCAGGAAGAGGCCCTTGGATTGCAGCAAATGGTTGGCCAAGTACTGCTGGAAGTAACGATCGTCGAGGCACATCGACACGAGCAGGAATTCGTCATCGGCCCCCCCGGGAACAATGCGCCGAGGCTCGCCTCCGTCGAGGTTGATTGTGATCGATTTCCGCTGACAGTTCAGGGAGCTGTTGCCGCGGAAGTGGCCGATTGCGGATTGCGGTAGGCCCGGTCCGATAGCCACGTTCACCGCCCAGTCGTTCTTGGACTTGTTGGTCTCATGCCACTGAAAGTCGGCGAAGGCTTCGTCGGACATATAGAACGCGATCGTGTCTCCGAAGGGGTAGGCGTCGATAGCGGCCGCTGCGCCACTGCAAGGGACCCACGCCATGGACTCCATCGGCTCGGGGGCCTCAAGGAGCGCGGTCGCCCCGCCGACGCTCAGGACAAACGCTTCACCATCGTCCATGTTTGCACACACGCCGACGCGGACGAGGCGCTCGCGGCGCGCCAAGATGCTCTCCGCGGTGGGCTCATTCTCAGGATCATCGCCGATGACGACAAGGTCACGGTGGATGGCCCCGAACGGTCCCTCTACGTCACGGAGGACGTCTGCGAGGGTGTCCATTGGGACGACCTCGCCCTGCTGGGCTTCCGTGCTGTTGAGGCGCGCGAGGAGGTGAGTGCGCCGGTCCGTGAACTCAGACATCCAGCCCGTGCCGCTCCAGATCGCGATGCGCTCGTCTGCCGGTAAAGCCTCAATCAGCGCTACCGCGCGCTGCGTTCTGGCGATGTAGTCCCAGGGATCCGTGGTGCCCTCTAGCGCAATCAGGGTGAGCCCGGAGACGCTCTCAAGCTCAGCGACTGTCGCGGGGTAGACCGCGCCGCTTGCATCCCGGATCTCGATGGTCTCGGTCAGCTCTGTCCGCTCCACGTACACCTGCATCCCTCGGCCGGGCCAAGGCGAGATACGCCGCACCACTGGCGGGGGAGGCGCCGGGGCTTCGACGATGTCCTCCTCAGGACCGCTCTGTGACTCCTCGCTGTCTCCCTCGTTGGTGTCATCCGCGGCATTGGCCGTATCGACGATGTCGCTGACCGCGGCGTCGTCTGCGTCGGTGGGGGGCGGCGTCGCCGTGTCTGCAGCGTCCTCCTCGATAGGCTCATCTGGCGCATCCAGCTCGGGCGCATCGCTGACTGAGGTCGTGTCGGTGGTGAGACCGATCTCGTCAGCCCCTGGCCCAGGGCTGACGTCTCCGGCGGCGGCCGGCGCGTCGGCTGCCCCGTCGCCCGAAAGCCCAGCGTCACCGCAGGCTGTGGCGGTGATGGCGACAAGGAGCCACACAGCTAGAGCGCGATAACGGCGGGCTCGATCCGTAAGTTGTGTTTGGACAGAGATTGTTTTCGGCTTGCTGTACCCCATACCTCCTAGGATCTTACCCCGACCTAGGTGATGTCAAGCGGGACGCACTTGAATCAGCACTAAACTGGCTTTGCAGCGCGTGCATTGGGGCGGCTCGAGAGATGCACGAACGTCCAGCGTGCACTTGCGTGATGAGTTCGGCCAGCCCGTAACGTCCACGGGTGTGTTTGGTTTGCTGATTGATATCGACGTGTTGGCCAAGCGCTCTTCGCAGATGCTCTCGTCGGGTCGCAGTCCGCTTCGCCATCGACTATGATGGAGGCCACATGGCGAATGAAACGGACAAAACCGGGCCGGAATCGGGAGATGTTGCGGCGACGCCTGAGAGCGAGTCCTCTGACTCGAGCGCCTTGGCGACCCCTGTAACACCGCCTGCTGAGGCGTCTACTGCATCGGATGCTGAACCCTCGGCGCCCGATCCCCCTGCGACCGCTGAGGCGCCTGCTGCCGCTGCACCTGCTGCCGCTGCGCCTGCTGCCGCTGCGCCTGCTGCCGC
>JBMYRH010000022.1:0-24264 GCA_049602155.1 Myxococcota bacterium
CGGAGGGGTGGCTCGGTGCGGACGGGTCCGCGATCGTCGGGGGTCGCTACGAGGGCCTCGGACTGTTCGGTGCTGTACCGAATTCTTCGACGACGAATGGTGTCCTCGCGGTGGCGCCGGTCGTTCGATCACCCCAGTCGAGGCCTCCAGTCGGCACTTCGAGCGGTGACGGGTACGTGGTGCTCACCTCCGACGGTGCGGTACAGCAGTTCGGACATGTGCGCAGCCACGGTTCGGCCGGCGCGGGGGCAGTGGCGGTTCGGACCCACCCTCTGGTGGACGGCTACTGGATCGCCGATGCCCGTGGTGGGGTCACGGCGCACGGGTTGGCGCCCGATCACGGCTCGGTTGTCGCGCTGGAGTTGGTGTCGGCCATCGTCGACATGGCGGCCAGCGCCGACGGGCGGGGTTACTGGCTGGCCAGCGAGGACGGCGGCCTGTTCGCCCTGGGCGCCGCGCCGTTCCACGGATCCGCGGCTTCTCTCTCCTTGGCCGCCCCGGTCTCGGGGATGGCGGCCCGACCGGCTGGCGATGGCTACTGGCTCTGTGCCCGTGACGGAGGCGTGTTCGCCTTCGGATCCGCCCCGTTCCACGGATCGGTCGCCCATCTCGACCTGGTCGAGCCGGTCGTCACGATGGCCGTTCACCCGAGCGGGGACGGCTATTGGCTGCTCACCGCTGACGGCGGGGTCTTCGCGTTCGGGACGGCGCCCTTCCACGGCTCGCTGGCCGGCGTGAATCTCGCGGCCCCGATCGTCGACATGGCGACGACCCCCACGGGAGACGGTTACTGGTTGCTCGGCGGTGACGGCGGCGTGTTCACCTTCGGTGACGCCTCGTTCCACGGTGCACCACGCCAGGTGTCGGACCGGACCGTGTCGGTGTCGATCGCCTCCTGACCTGTCGGTCCAGCCCTCTTTGCTCCAGCACTCAAGTCGGTACCAACCACCGCCGATGAGAAAACCGGCTGCCGCGACGACACAGCAGCTTGACAGAGGGATAGCTTCGCTCGAAGTGCGATTCGGGCGGATCTAGCGACATCACGACGGGGGTGGTGCACAGTGGATCGGGCCGACGCAGAGCATCTGGTACGTCGTACCGGTTTCGGAATCGATTGGGCATTGGTGGATCAGCTGATCCCCATGTCCCGGGCCGACGCCGTTGCGACTCTCATGGACTTCTCGTCCAATCCGACCCCCCAGCCGCCGGCGGGCATCTTCGACGAGGAAGGGTCCAAGTGGCGCCAGGTCGCCGACCTCTCGTCGCAGCGGTCACCCCAGTGACCCACGCTCTGTGTCCGAGTGAGCGCCGGTGAGTCCACGGCTTTTACTGGGAGCCAGAGCGCCTTCTTGTTAGCCTCCGAGGATGACCAACAGGTTCACTCAGAGCGCGCGATGGCGGACACGCGCAGGGCGCATGACCTGCACCCTCGCCCTCGCGCTGCCCCTAAGCGTCAGCGGGTGCAGCGCCTCCGTGGAGACAGGAGGCGGCGCACAGGTCGCGGAGGCAGCGCCGACCGAGGTCGCCTCTGAGCGCACCGGAGACGCCAACTCTGAGCGCCCGGGGACGGCAAGGGCAGACGCGACCTGGCGGGGCGCTGAACCTGACGACATCGCAGCTGAGGGCGACGCTATGGTGAACCCTCAGGACGACACCGAGCCCGCCCTCGACACCGTGGAGGGCGAGGCGGGGCCCGAGGTGACCGATGCCCCGGTGGACTCCTCAGAGGACACGACAGGGCCTGAGGCGCCCCTTCTCTGTGGTCTGACGGCAGAGACCCTGCCCGCACCGGAGGGCGCCTACATCCCTCAAGGACAGAGCCACACGGGGGCGCGCGCTTGGTGCCAGGGTGCGGTCCATGCGCTCGCGGGGGCAGCCGGCTCGACGCTTCAGATCACGCTCACCGACTGGCCCGAGGGCCAGCGCGCCCGTGTACGGGTCGAGGACCTGCTCGGTGCCCCCTTGGTCGACTGGGCGACCATGGAGGCAGGGGACGCTATCAACGCGTCGCCGCAGATGTCGGGCGAGGTGCTCTTGCGCATCGCGCCCGAGGACCCCGAGGCGCCCGCTCACCCCTACACCCTAGGCGTGTCCTGTGACGCTGAGTGCGACCTGGAGTACACGCGCTACCCTGTGCTCTTGATGCACGGCATGGCGGGCACCGAGACCTATATCAACGTGCTCGACTACTGGTTTCAGCTCGAGGACGTCTTGATGGACCCGGGCTTTCACGTGCAGATCCGAGACGTGGAGGCCTTCCAAGGCACCCAGGTCCGTGGGGCCCAGTGGTTGGTGCACATCGAGGCCATGCTCGCCCAGGGCCTCGGCCGAAAGTTCAACCTCATCGGCCACTCCCAAGGGGGCATCGACGCCCGACTGGTCGCAGCGACGAAGTCTATGACCGGCCGCATCGCGTCAGTAGTCACCGTCTCATCACCCCATCAGGGCTCTCCGACGGCGCAGGTCGTCAACGGGACCTTTGACCTCTTCCCCATCGGCGCAGACATCCTCGACGGGGTGGTGGGCATCTTCGGGGGGCTCATCGGGCTCACGGGTGATGACTTAGCGGTTCAGATCGCTGACTTCACCCCCGAGGCGATGGAGGTCTTCAACGCCGAGTATCCGAACGTCGACGGGGTCTATTACGCCTCCTACGCAGGGAAGTCCTGCGGCGCGCTGGACCTCGTCTGCCAGTGGTCAAACAAGGGAGAGATCGTCGACCCAGTCTTCATCGTCTCACACGCATTCATCACCCTCGCGGCGGGCGACAACGACGGCATGGTGCCGGTCGAGAGCGCGAAGTGGGGCGACTATCGGGGAACTATCCCTGCAGACCATATGGATGAGGTCGGGCAGATCGCGGACTTCTTTAACCTGTCCTTTGACCACAAAGACTTCTACCTCGCGGAGCTCAGGCGGCTCGCCGAGCTCGGCCTCTAGCGACAGCGCCCGAAGCGGCGTCATATCCTGCCACGCAGGGTGCCGCGTGAAGGCGATGAATTGGTGCTCCCCCTCAGCGGCGATACCCCCTAAGCTCACGCCACTCGCGCTGAGCTGCGCTTGATCTGACGACAGACGCTCTAGGCCCTCCACGCTCCAGATATCCAGGCTAAAGACGATGCGCCTCGGCACCTCCTACAAGCAGAACCCCATCGAGGGGGACTACGACACCATCGTCATCGGGTCGGGGATCGGTGGGCTGACCACCGCGGCGCTGCTCGCCAACGAAGCCAAAGAGCGCGTCTTGGTATTGGAGCGCCACTACACCGCGGGCGGCTTCACTCACACGTTCACCCGGAAGGGCTACGAGTGGGACGTCGGCGTCCACTATATCGGCGAGGTCCTCGACCTCGACAGTGACCTGCGGCGCGTCTTTGACGCCATCACCGACAACAACCTCGCCTGGGCCGACATGGGCGAGGTGTATGACACCATCGTCATCGAGGGTGACCGCTACGACTTCGTGAAGGGCGCCGGGCAGTTCACCGCCAAGATGATCGCCTACTTCCCCGATGAGGCCGACGCGATCCGTGCCTACGTCGCGCGCATCAAGGCCACCGTAAAGAAGGGGGACCTCTTCTTCGCTGAGAAGGCGATGCCTTGGCCGCTGAACGCGCTCCTAGGCGGGGTGATGCGCGCCGGGGCGCTCAAAGAGGCCCGCAAGACCACCGCCGAGGTGCTCGCCGAGTTGACGGACAACACACGACTGCGCGCTGTCCTCTCGGGTCAGTTTGGTGACTATGGCCTGTCGCCCGCCAAGGCGAGCTTCTTCGTCCACAGCATGGTGGTGAACCACTACATGGAGGGGGGCGCCTACCCGGTGGGCGGAGCCGCGCAGATCGCGGCCACCATCCTGCCGGTCATCGAGCGTGCGGGGGGCAAGGTCTACACCAACGCGACAGTGGATGAGATCGTCGTCGAGGGCGGCCGCTGTGTGGGGGTCCGCCTCGCCGATGACGCGGTCATCCGCGCCAAGCGGGTCATCAGCGGTGCAGGGGTGCACACCACCTTCAATGAGCTCATCCCAAGGGAGCTCGCCGAGGCCCAGGGCTTCCCGACGCTGGCCAAGCGCATCAAGCCCTCCATCGCGCACCTCTCGCTCTACCTCGGGTTCGAGGAGACCGCCGAGGCCCTGGGGCTCCCCAAGTCCAACATCTGGGTCTTCCCGACCGAGGACCACGAAGAGAACATGCGCCGCATGTTCGAGGACCCCATGGGCGCGGCCATCCCCGCCGCCTATCTCTCCTTCCCTGGAGCCAAAGACCCCGACTTCACAAACCGCTACCCGGGCAAGTCGACGGTCGAGGTGGTGACGCTCGTGCCCTACAGCCTCGTCGCGCAGTGGGAGGGCAGCCGCTGGGGGCGACGAGGCGACGAGTACGACGCGCTCAAGGCGACGCTCTCCGAGTCGCTCCTGGAGGCGCTCTTCGACCAGTGCCCCCAACTGAGAGGCAAGGTCGCCTACCAAGAGCTCTCCACGCCGCTGACGACGCGCCACTTCGCGAATTTCGGTCACGGGGAGATCTACGGTCTGGAGCAGTCACCAGACCGGTTTGAGCAGCGGTGGTTGCGGCCAAAGACACCGATTAAAGGCCTCTACCTCACCGGCGCAGACGTCTGCTCAGCGGGGGTCGCCGGCGGCCTCTTCGGGGGCGTCTTGACGGTGTCGTCACTGCTGCTGCGCGACATGCGGGGGGCGTGCGCAAAGCGCGCCAAAGCCCTGCGCGCCGCCGCTCGCAACTAGAAGGCGTTCTTCGTCTCGCTCGAGACCAGCCCGGCGGCGACATCAGAGGCCATCGCGTCCCCGGTCAGGTAGTCCATGTAGCCCGTGTTGCCCTGCACGAACACGTTGAAGAACGCGACCATGTAGCGTTGGGCGAGCATGCGTGAGGTGGCCGGATCGTCGGTGCCGCTGGGACATGCAAAGCAAGCGAGGCCGCACTCGGGGTTGTCGAGAAAGGACATGTGAGAGGCCCCGAGGACGTCGATGACGATCGCCGGGCTCTCTGCGTGGTCGAAGTAAGCTTGGAAGTTGTCCTCTGCTGGTGCACAGGCTTGACCGAAGACCCCTTCACTCGCGCCGTTTGTCGTCTCACCGAGGAGCCCCAGTGGGACAGTGATGCTGTCCATCCGCTCTGGGGTCACCGAGGGGTAGTCCGCCTCGGGCATCGGGATGGGGCCCCCAGCCGCGTCGACCGGATCGACCCCAAAGACCGCCATCGGGCGGTCGTCCTCGCTGGCGAGCAGGAGGGAGATCTTGCCACCCATCGAGTGACCTGCGAGCCCAATTCGGGTCGCGTCGACCTTGCCCGAGAGGACCACTGTGTCGGCCTCGACCCAGTCAAGGAGCGCAGCCAGGTAGTTGCCGAGATCCACGTGAGTTGGACCACCGAAGAGTCCCCCGGGGAACTGCGGCAGGATCGCGACATAGCCCCAGCTCGCGAGGTGCTCACCGTAAGAGGCGTAGTCCGCAGGGGCGAGCTGAAAACCATGGGTAAAGACCACGACCGGGAACGGGCCGTCGCCCTCCGGCATGTAGATGACCATCAGGACGTCCTCGGCCCCTCCAGCCGTCTCCAGGGTCTCCGTGTGCGTCATCACCTCGACGCCAAACTCCCCGGCCTCGGAGGGATCACTTGGCGATGTGGGCTCGGGCTCCGGGACAACTTCACCGGGCCCGTCAGGTTCGGTCGAGCCGCTGTCTCCTCCCGCCTCGACGGCGGCATCGTTTCCGCTCGCGACCGCGTCTTCTCCGACAGGGGTGTCAGCGGTGGGCCCTTGAGCAGTCGCATCAGCCTCTCCCTCCTCAGGCGCACTGTCAGCCAAGGAGGTTAAAGGCTCGGCGTCCCCTTGTTCCTCCTCTAGAGCTCCGTCGGCCTCCGCGGCCGCCCCAGCGGAGTCAGTCGCCTGCGTATCGCCCCCAACGTATTGAGCCTCAGCGCCACAAGCGCAACACAGGACAGCAGCAAGACATAGCATCATCGCATCACGAGACATTCTAATGGCTCCGAACAAGGGTGAAAGGCGCCCATTGGTAACACATCGTCAAAGCGCAGCACACACAATTCTACCGACCGTTAGTTTTTGGTTCTGTCGGAGTGCGCAATCGGCGGGTCAGCTGAGGAGGGTGTGGCTCACGAAGCGATGGCCCCGATCCCGTCGTCACTCACCGCACAGCTGGGCTCAGAAGGGGCGCACCGCGTCGGTCGCAACCAACGTGACAAATTCCTCCACCGTCGGGTGCTCTGGATAGCCTTTGCCGCGCAGGTCACCGCGCAGGCGAAGTGAGACGGTCTGCGACTCCATCTCTTGCTCTCCAAGGATGGCCATCCAGGGGACCTTGGCGTTGTGTGCTTCGCGGATCTTGAAGCCGATCTTGTCGTCACGGTGGTCGAGATGAACGCGCAAGCCGCGCGCCTCGAGGGCCGCTTTCACAGCCTGTCCGTGCGCGAGGGACTTCTCCGAGACCGTCATCAGCCGCACCTGCTCAGGCGAAATCCAAGTCGGGAATGCGCCCGCGTAATGCTCGATCAAGATGGCGATGAAGCGCTCCAGCGAACCGAAGATGGCCCGGTGAATCACGATCGGAGTGTGGGGCTCATTGTCCGACCCGGTGTACTTCAGCTCAAAGCGCTCGGGCAGCTGATAGTCCAGCTGAATCGTCGCGCACTGCCACTCACGGCCCAAGGCGTCGACCACATCGAAGTCGATCTTCGGACCGTAGAAGGCGCCATCACCGGGCTTGAGCTGAAAGTCGAGCTCATTGGCGACCAGCGCGTTCTCGAGGGACGTCTCTGCCTGGTCCCAGAGCGCGTCGTCGCCGAGCTTCTTTGCAGGGCGGGTCGAGAGCTTCGCCTTAAAGGTCATGCCGAAGGCGCTGTAGACTTCACCGACCATGGCCAAGAGCTTGGTCACCTCGGGCTCGATCTGCTCCGGCGTCACGAAGAGGTGTGCGTCGTCCTGGCAAAACTGGCGCACGCGGGTCAAGCCACCGAGGACACCGCGGAGCTCGTTCCGATGCAAGACCCCCTGGTCATGCAAACGCAAGGGCAGCTCTCGGTACGACCGCTTCTGCGCACCAAAGATGAGCATATGGCTGGGGCAGTTCATGGGCTTCAGGCCCATGACGCGACCCTGCTCGCCCTCTTCTTCTGTGTCGTCGTCCCCAAACGCGTACATATTATCGGCGTAGTGGTCCCAGTGACCGCTGGTCTTCCAGAGCTTGGAGTCGAAGAGCTGTGGCGTCCGGACGGCCTTGTAGTCCCCACGCTCGACCAGCAATGAGCGCATCGCCTCGGAGAGCTCGTGGTAGAGGACCTCGCCCTTGGGCAGAAAGAACGGGGCGCCCGGCGCATAGTCGTGGAACATGATGAGCTCGAGCTGTTTGCCGAGCACACGATGGTCGCGCTTCTCAGCCTCAGCGATCATGTTGAGGTGCTTCTTGAGCGCCTTCTTGTCCGAGAAGGCGGTCCCGTAAATACGGGTCAACATCTGGTTGCTGCTGTCACCACGCCAGTACGCACCAGCGACCTTGGTGAGCTTGAAGGCGCCGATCTGGCTCAAGTTCGGGAGGTGAGGTCCGCGACATAAGTCCACGAAGTCGGATCCATCCTGAAAATAGATCTGGAAGTCATCTTGGCCCTCAGCGCGCTCGATGATGTCGACCTTGTAGGGCTCATCACGGTCCTTGAAGAGCTGAATGGCGTCGGCGCGGGGTAGGAGGCGCATCTCGATCGCATTCTTCTCTTTGACGATCTCCTTCATGCGCGTCTCGATCGCGGGCAGGTCATCGTCTGAGAGGGGGCGTGTGAACTCGATGTCGTAATAGAAGCCGTGCTCGATGGTGGGGCCGATAGCGAGCTTAGCGCCAGGGAACATCTCGCGCGCAGCGCGCGCGAGCACCTGGGCTGCAATGGTGTGGCGCATCACGTCGAGGCCAGCCTCATCACGAACGGTCAAGATGCTGACCGAGGCGTCCTCGGTGATCAGGACAGAGAGGTCTTGTTCGCGACCATCCACGGTGACCGCCACGGCCGCGCGCAATAACCCCGCGCCGATACTCTCAGCGACCTGTGCACCGGTCACGGGTCCATCGAACTGCCTGATTGAACCGTCTGGAAGGGTGATGTTCATCCGCTCTCTCCACCTTGAAACATGAGCTCGACTCATCGAGCTGCAACGAACGGGCGCTATATCGCATCGCCCGGATCACCAAGAAAACAAACCGCGGCGCACGCCAAATAAGCGGACGCCGGACACGTGCCTCAGCGGTCGCCGACGATGCCATGATCGTCACTGTGGCGCTAGTAACTAAAAACGCCTGATGACGGGGCTATCCATGCACCGGACTTGGCACCTCAGATGTGGCTCGGCGCGCCTCCAAACCACAAAGGGCGTTGATCGCTGGTGTCGTGACGAGCCGTATCAGGTTCATAGTGACGCTCTCCTGTCGTCGGGAGGCTCGACTGACGTGTCCAAAGACGGAATCTGTGAGCACTTCGACGAGAGCATCGGGGGCGTGAAGACAGTGCCCAAGCATCTGCTCCAGACTCGGGTACAGGACCGATGAGAGAGCGGTCGCCGGCGACGCGCTCATGATCGCGGAGCGATGGCCTCAGCTCGAGAAGTGAAGATGCACGTGCTCATCATGGATGACCCACTCACACGCTTGATTAAATCGGATCTGACGCCCTTTCCCTTTGCCAAAGAGTGACTTCCAAGCCGCCGTCTTTTTCATCGCGCGCCTTAGCGGGGGCCACAAAATGACCCGCTTTAGGCGCGTCGTCGGGTTCTCCTTGGCAGCGTCATGCACCGCCGCCAAGAAGTGCGCCAGCTCCTCAAGATCCAGCTCGTACCCCATCTCAAAGGGAACTTCGATGCCCTTGGCTGGACGATGGCTGCACCCTTTACCTTTCAAATCAAACGCGAGCGCCTCCGAGCGGCCGTCGCGATCGAACCGCCAGCCATAGCCCCATAATGTGAAGAGGTTTGACGGCAAGGTAGTGGGCTCTCCGTCAGACAGGACAGGCAAATGAACATCCACCGCGACCCCTGACTTGTGACTGTGGTGTCCCCACAATGAAGGCTCCGCCCGACGCTCTCCATCTCGAGCGGTCCGAGAGCCGACCTCGGCAAGCACATGGGTACGTCCCGCCGCCCCACGACTGGCGAAGGCGACCTCCAAGACTTCACGAACATCACGCCGCGCATATTGGCGCCCCAATATGCCATTACCGAGCCAGGAGTAGGTGCTATAACCCGCGCCATAAGGTGCAAACGAGACCTTGTCGGACGGCTCGCCGTCGGCTCCCCCAACCAGGGTCCTCGTGTAACCAGCGGCCAAGAAGATGAGGCCACAGACGCCCAGGACAGCGAGCCCTTTGGACATCCGACGAAGCACCGGCGCCCGCTGCCAGACCTCACGCACCTTGGGTCTGATCGTGATCCAGAGCGCCGTCACGACGAGTGATAGGGCCAGGATCATGGCGGGGGCGGTCACGGCCCCCATGGCCAAAGCGAGCAACAACAGTGCGAACTTATAGCTATCCAAAGCAACCCTCTGACGCCCGAGAACCGCCACCTACGGCCCCTAAACAAAGGAAACCTCACGCGTACTCCCGTCTGCGGAGCGATGTGTGTCTCAGAGCCGCTACCGGGCAGCCTGATCCCATCGCGCCCCATCTCCAGAATGTGTGTTGTGGTTGCGCGTTCCACGGGCGACGATAGCCTCCCCCAAGCCGCAGGTCGCCATGCACCGGATCCTCCCGCTATTGCTGCTCGCCCTCGCCGCGTGTCAGCCAAGCGCACCCCTCGTCCCAACGGACGTCCCTGACCGGCGCTCACCGCCGCCGAAGGCCCTCCAAGACATCGAGGGCCCTCTGCCGAGCGAGGCCGCTGAAGCGTCAACGTCTCCCAACGTCGTCACCGACACTATAGAGACGGAAGGTGAGCCTGAAACGCCCCCCCCGGCGCGGCCCCCTGCGACCCAACCGCCGGCCACGGTCCTCCCCCCGGTTGGCCGCCTGGTCGCCCTCGGGGATGTCCACGGCGACATCGAAGCGCTGCGGTCGGCGTTGCGCATCGCGCTGGTCATCGACGAGACCAACCACTGGATCGGTGGGACAACGACCGTGGTCCAGGTCGGCGACCAACTCGACCGCGGAGAAGATGAGCGCGCAATCCTGCATTGGCTCGAGCAACTCGCTGAGGAGGCCCGACTGGCAGGGGGCGCCATCTACCCCTTGCTCGGCAACCACGAGACGATGAACGTGAAGCTCGACCTGCGCTACGTGACCGAGGGCGGCTACGCGGACTTCGCCGACGTGCCCTGGGACCCCGAGGACCCCCTCTTCGCTGAATTCCCCGAGGCCGAGCGTGGGCGTGTCGCGGCCTTCCGGGCCGGCGGACCATACGCGGTGCTCTTGGCGCGACACCCCATCGCGCTCATCGTCGGTGACACCGTGTTTGTACACGGCGGCCTCTTGCCCGAGCACGCAGCCTACGGCCTCGACGCCATCAATCAAGAGACCCGCGAGTGGATGCTCGGCAACGCCCCTCGCCCGAGCGTCCTCAGTGGCGACGCGAGCCCGGTCTGGTCACGCCACTACTCCGACGCCCCCGACGACGCCGACTGTGCACTCCTGACCGAGACCCTGACAGCGCTCAACGCGAGCCGAATGGTCGTGGCACATACGGTTCACAAAGAGGGCATCACCAGTGCATGCCAGGAGCAAGTCTGGCGTGTCGACGTCGGGCTCGCCTCATACTACGGCGGACCGACGCAAGTGCTCGTCATCGAGGGCGAGACCCTGACGGTCCTCCCTTGAGACGGCAGCCCCCCTCTGAGTGAGCGCACTCAGAGGGGAGCGAACCCCCAGGGCGGGGGTCGCCTCCGCGGACCTTAGAAGTCAAAGTCGTCGTCAAAGTCATCGTCGAAGTCGCCGAAGCCGTCGTCGCTGCCGTCGTCGCTGCCGTCGTCGCTGCCGTCGAAGGCGTCTCCCATGCCCCCGTCGAACATCCCCAAGTCCATGCAGCTCATCATGTCTGAGAAGCAGGCCTCATCGGGGAGGCAAGCCAAGCGGCTCGTGTCGGCCTCATCGGGGTTACAGATCATGAAATCGATGGACACACCCATAATCGGAGGCATGTTGCACTCGGACTTCTGGCCCTGAGTGTTGCAAGGGATGGTGCAATCCTTGCGTCCCTTGAACTCCGCGCAAATCGCGACGGGATCCAGTGGCGTGCAGTCGGCATCCGTGGCGCACGGGATGTAAGGGATGTCCTCTTCAGTGACGTCCTCTGCGGCCGTCTCTCCCTCAGCCTCTCCTTCCTCTGCATCCTCTTGGCAGACGTTGACCTCAAGGGAGCCGACGCCTTTGCAGCTCGCCGACGAGCTGCACTCATCCGAGTTCAGGGTGCAGTCGAGCTGACAGAGCCCCATGCCTAACGTCACAAGGCAAACGGTCCCATCTGGGCAATCTGACATTTGCGTGCAAGGGCCGCCCACATCACCAGAGCCGCTCGCTCCACCGGTACCATCAGAATCACATCCGATCATGCCCGTGCCCATCACCATCAACATACTCATCAAGATCATCATCGCTTTCATATCCGCTCCTCCTATAAAGTTCGCGCAGCTTGGTTCCGTCCTGCGACTCTCTTTCGCTGAAATCTATTCACTGGGGGACTTAAAAAGGGCGCGATGCTCCTTTGAGATATTAGAAATATGCCCTCGAGTACGCCGAACAAATCCGCACCAGCCTGCGCGGTACGCAGCGGCACATTAACCTCCGTGCGCCCGCCAGTGTCTTGCCTACACCAAAACAGTGATTGCACGCGCCTGGATGCTATACAAGATTGAATAAGGGTCGCAGTCTTCCGTCTACCATGTCGACTACACACGATTAGGAGAGTCTTATCTTTGCATTATACGTCGCCGTACTCAGTGTTTCGGTCATGCCCGCGTCAGAGTTCAGTGCACTCCAGGCCCGCCTGTCAGACGCCTCATTCCCGCAAGACCAGGTGAAACTGATTCAGCGGATCCCACGAACGACAGAGATCTCATGTCAGCAGACCGTTCAGCTGCTCGAGGAGTTCTCCTTCTCAAAGGACCAAATTACGGTCATTGAGCACCTGACCCCCCAGATCAGCGACCTCTCGAACCGACACCTGATAATTGGGCTCCTGACCTTCTCTGGGGACAAGAAGCGGGCGGGGGAGATCCTCGACGTCGCTTACGCGGCGCAGCAAGAAGCGCGGCACGCGCAAGCGAAGAGAGATAAAGAGGCTGAAGAAGCCAAAGAAGCCCAGGCCGCTCAAGCAGCCAAGGAGGCGAAGGCCGTCGAAAAGGCCCTGGCCGAAAGAGAGGCGAAGGAAGCCCTCGCCTTCCAAGCGCTCAGTCACCGAAAGCAGGCGAAGCACCTGCGGGAGTGGGCCAAGAGGCTCAAGGCCAAAGAGGCGCGCCTCAACCAGCGCGAGCAGGCACTCGACACACGGGAAGCACGTCTACGTAAGGTGAGGAACAAGGTAAAGAGGCGGGGTGACGCCCCCCGTAAACAGTGGCTGTCTTGGGTCGGCTATTGCCCGATGGGGATCGACCCCAAGGGAGTCACTGAGGGACAGTGCGTCCCTTTCGACGCAGACAACTTCAACCCCAAGCGCAAGCGTGGGCAGCAGCTGATGATGCAGGTCGCGCAGCCTGGAGCGGTCACCTTCAAGATTGAGTCCGGCCCGAAGATGAAGCGCTGTAAAGCGACCGGAAACCGCACGTCGCTCACCCAACAGACGGTGAAGACCACGCGCCGCAATCAAGTCATCGACGTCAGCGAGATGGTCGACACATGGAATGTCGACTACGTCCGCATCACCGCACAATCCAAGGGCCAAAAAGTGCACACAGCCATCGACGACTGGCAGCGGTGCAACCGGTAACCGGTCAGCGATGAGGCATCGCGTGCGCCGACGCTGAAGGGTCTGGCGTATCCGCACCACGATGGGGTAGATCGAAGGCGTGGACCCTCTCTCACAAGCGTGTATCGGCTCTGCTGCAGCCCAGTCCCTTAGCCGCCGGGTCACGCTCTGGACGGCCCTGTGGGTCGGCGCCCTCGGCGGTTTTTTGCCGGACGCGGACATCTTAATTCGCTCCCCGAGTGACCCGCTCTTGGCGCTCGAGTATCACCGACACTTCACGCATGCGTTGCTCTTCATCCCCATCGGCGGGCTCATCACCGCCGCGCTCGGGCGGCTCCTGACCCGCGGCAAGTACACCCTCGGTGAGCTGTGGCTTCCCGGCGCGCTCGGGTGGGGCACTCATGGCCTGCTCGACTCCTGCACCAGCTACGGCACCTACCTGCTCTGGCCCTTCTCGAACGCACGAGTGGCTTGGGACAATGTCTCCATCATCGACCCTCTCTTCACGCTCCCCATCCTCATCGGGGTGCTCTTGGCGGCGCGGAAGCAGCGCCGGGTGTTCGGGATCGCCGCCCTCGTCTGGGGCGTCTTCTACCTGAGCATGGGCCTCGTCCAACGCGACCGCGCCGAGGCGCTCTACAGTGATCGTATCGAGGCGCGTGGCCACACAGCCACGCAGATGGAGGTCAAGCCGAGCTTCGGGAACAACTTCCTCTTCCGCGCCTTCTACAGGCACGACGACACCTTCTACGCCGACTCGGTGCGCGTCCCCTGGTGGGGCGACGGGCAAGTCTTCAAGGGGGCGAGCATCCCTGCGCTCGACATCCCGGCGCTGCGCGCGACGCTCGGCCCCGTGCACCAGCATGACTTGGACCGCTTCACCTACTTCTCCGCCGGCTTCTTGGTCGAAGATCCGGTGCACCCAGGGTTCATCAGCGACTTCCGCTACGCCATGGTCCCCAACGCTATCGGCCCTCTGTGGGGCATCGACCTTGGGGGAGGCGCGCCCGGCGAGCACCTCGCCTTCGAGCGCTTCAGCGCGATCAGTGACGCAGAGCGTGAAGCCATGCTGAACCAGCTCTGGGGACGCTCGCCCCCCGAGTAACCCGCCTCAGTCACGGCAACAACAAGTACGTCAGGGCGCCGACTTGTGCTGCGCAAGCATCCAATCGAAGAGCGCCGCGTCCCAAGCGGGATAAAACGACGGGTAATGGCTGCCGTATTGAATCGTCCAGAGGTCGGCGGACACGCCCTCAGGGCACCCGTCATGACGCGATGGGTAGGTGTCCTCGCCGGGCAAGTCCCAAGCGAGGTCGAGCGGCGCGCCCTCGGTCGCTGTCCCCTCACATCCGTTGTACTCAGCCCAACGAGCCACGCCATCCGGGGCGCTCGCGTGCCCCGCCGAGGCCACAGACAAAGGTCTCCATCCAGAGGTACTTCCCGTACTGACGGGCGGCCACCCAGCAGGCCTCGTTGCAGGACTGCGGGTCGCCATGCCTCGACGATCCCACCTGCACCGACTGCATCGAGAAGCTCGACGGGAATTCAAGGTGCATGTGGTGCGATGATCTCCCGTTCGATGGCGACCACGCGCCCCAAAGCCCAAGGCGAGGCGAGGCGCAAAGCATGGCGAAACACCACAAACGCTGACGCCCCGCATGACTCGTTACGGCCTCCGCAGGCCAAGGTGAGCACCTTATATTTAGTGGCCTAACGCGCTCGGAGACGCTTTGCCAGAGCCCGTCAGCCGTGGCATGATTTCGGGGTGCAGCTGTCCGCAGGTCGAGAGGAAGGAAGCCATGACACGTTCCGTGATCGGGCGCCCGAGCGCCGAAGAGCGTCCGGTCGCTGACCTGAGCCCTGACAGCAAGCGCCCTGAGGCTGCCCAGGGTGTGCAGCTCAAAGAGATGAATTTCGCTGACGCAGCGGGGCATTTGACTCCCGATGCACGTGAGGGCTACGCGGCGCAGCGCGATGCGCTGACGCCCGTCCAAGCGAAGGGCGCGGCCCATGGAGATATCCACGCCCTCGCCGCGCACGGTACCTCCGGCAGCAGTGGCCCGCTCCCGCACGCCGACGCCATCCAGATGGCCTTCGGTCACCATGATGTGTCGGGCATCAGCGCCCACACGGGCGGCGCAGCGGCCGAAGCAAACCAAGCCATGGGGGCGCAAGCCTACGCCACCGGAAACGCCGTTGCCTTCGGGGGTACCCCCAGCCTGCACACGGCGGCGCATGAGGCCGCGCATGTGGTTCAGCAGCGCGCCGGGGTCTCGCTCTCGGGCGGTGTGGGGCAGACGGGGGACCGTTATGAGCAACACGCCGACGCGGTCGCCGACCAAGTCGTCCAAGGGCAGAGCGCCGAGGGGCTCCTAGACGCGATGACCGGGCACGCGCCGAGTGTACAACGGAAGGCGGACGGCGCCGTCCAGTTCGAGGGCCAAGCCACGGGTCGCAAGAAGGTCGTGAGCGGCAAAGCCGCCAACCGACTCGGCCCCGCGGCAGACGCGATCGCTTATACGAAGCGGGTCTTCAGCCAGGGAGCTGGGAACCAACATGAGGCGTTGGACGCGACCAACTTCAACTCTGCGTACCGGCTCACCGTGATGCGTGACATGAAGTATTGGAACATCGACCCGACGATCATAGAGGTCGCTCAGGCCAACCCGAACGCGCTGACCGCCGCGATGGCGGAGATCGCCCAGGGCGGCAACTGCGGTGAGCACGCGATGGTCGCCTACGACTACCTGCGCACCACGGCCAAGGGCGAGAAGATCACCCAGGCCCACGTCGACGGGTTTGACCATGCGTTCGTCATCATGGGTGACATCGACAGTGAGGGCGACGCGGACTTGGTCGTCAGCGATCCATGGCCTACCGCCGCGACCGCGACCTTGTGGGAGGACCACTTCGCTTACGCCGTGAACTCCGATCGCGAGGCGCTCGTCGCCGACCGAAGCTGCACGGCGGATGGTGCGAACATGAAGGACGTCATCAAGGCGGGCATCAGCCTGAACGCGATGGGGCTCCAAGTGATCGAGATGTCGCTGTCGGAAGAGCAGACCGACGAGAAGATCAAAGAAGGGACGAGCCGAGAAGACGGCAACAAGCCCTGGATTTGGCGCCACGCGGACGCGGCCGCCTCAGGTAAGAAGTACAACTACACCCCCGGCGACTCTTGAGGCCAGGCCACGTACTCGTGCGCCGCTGCGCCGCACTCATGCTCCTCTGCATGACCGGCTGTGCGGGTGAGCGAGCGACATCACGCGCCACCACCCCCCCCATGACTTCGACCACCGAGGAGGCCCCGGTGACTTCCCCAATGCAGCCCACAACCGAGACCGAGATGACCGCGGGTGCCGCGCTGACGCCCTCTGATGCGTTGGTGACCTGGCTCGAAGCGAATGCCAAGCGAGGCGACGGCTACGCGCTGATGCGGCTGCCTGTCGTGGTGCGTATTCGACCTGACAAGCTCGGCACGGCGGGCGCGCATATCGGCACAGTCGCCGGAGAGGCTCATGACGGCGCGGTCGAGCTAAACTTGACCGACACCGCCCTCTCCGTCGGCCTCTGGGACCGCGTCCGACAGAGCTGCGATATCGACCAAGGTGCCTGTGTCCTTTGGCTTGAGGGCTATTGGCGTGAGCTCTTGCCGATGCCGGGGCTCCCGGGCCTCGACCAAGGCCCCAAGGCCCACCCCTTCGACGTACGTGGGGTCGGCGGTCCGGTCGATCCGGCCACCACGACAGTGTTTATCGCACGCTGATTGGAGTCCCACAGAAGGGACCGCTTCAACCGCCGGCTTCAAGGTTTACAACGCGCCCCGAGCGCGCCACCTTGAGGACCTCAACCTCTGCCCCCCCAGGGAGAACACCCATGAGCGAGCACCCCACCAGCCTCCCCGAGCTGACCATAGAGCGCCTGGCGGCCCTTGATGAAGGCTTCCGGACCGACCCCATCGCGCGGTTGGTGCAAAATGCGGTCACCCAAACGAGCGCCGACGACGTCGCGCTCAACCGCGAGGTCGTGAGTGGCACGGACACGACCTTCTCGACCCGCCTGGACGACTGGAAGGTCACGAATCAAAAGAAGTCGGGCCGCTGCTGGATGTTCGCCGCGCTGAACCTCTTGCGGGTCGGGGCGATGAAGGCGATGAACTTGAAGGAGTTCGAGTTCAGCCAAAACTACACCCTCTTCTGGGACAAGTTCGAGCGCTCGAACTACTTCCTCGAGGAGATCTTGGCGACCGCCGATCGCCACGTGGACGACCGACTGGTCGCCTTCCTTCTGGGTGAACCACTGAGCGATGGTGGCCAGTGGAATATGGCGGTCAACATCATCAAGAAGCATGGCCTCGTCCCCAAGTCCGTGATGCCTGAGACCGAGAGTTCATCAAACACTCGGCGCATGAACACGATGCTGGTCTACAAGCTGCGCGAGGGCGCACGAGATCTCAGAGCCGCCGCTGCAGGGGGCGCCTCGGACGACAGCTTGCGTCGACAGAAGCACCAAGCGCTTGAGGGGATATGGCGCATTCTGTGCACCCACTTGGGCTCCCCACCCGCGGACTTTGATTGGCAATGGAACGACAAGGACAAGGTCTTCCACCGCGATGGGCGCCTGACACCTCAGCAATTCGCAGAGCGCTACGTCGACATCCCTCTGGATGACTACGTCTGCCTCGTGCACGACCCGAGGCCGGAGAACCCGCGCGGTCACACCTACACTGTGCAGTCTCTCGGGAACGTGGTCGGCGGCAAGCCGGTCGTCTACCTGAACGTCGAGATCGACGTGATGAAGGACGTGACGCGGCGCCTGCTCGAAGGCGGGACCCCCGTCTGGTTCGGCTGCGATGTTGGCAAGCAGATGCGCTCGGATCAGGGCCTATGGGACAGCAAGATCTTGGACTTTGAGAGCCTCTACCAGACCAAGTTCGAGCTCGATAAGGCCGCGCGCCTGCACTATCACGAGACGCTAATGACCCACGCCATGCTCTTCACCGGCGTCGACGTCGTGGACGGTCAGCCACGGCGCTGGCGCGTCGAGAACAGCTGGGGCGAGGATCGCGGCATCAAGGGCTTCTACACCATGAACGACTCGTGGTTCGACGAGTATATGTTCGAGATCGCCGCCCCAAAAGAGATGCTCCCGCCGGAGCTCCTCGCGGCCTTCAACGACACCCCGAGGGTGCTCCCCGCATGGGACCCCATGGGCTCATTGGCCTAAGCACAGCGCGCGGCGCCGAGGCTGAGCTAATACCAGAAGAGGCGGGGGCGCACCTTCAGGGGGACGCCGTCGATGGTCACCTCGATGACCGTCGAGCCGGTCGCCCCGGGCGGCGGGATCTCCCATCGCATGCCCCCCTCGTGGGGTGTGCCCTCTGACGCCTCCCCGAGGCCGTAGGCGATCGTCATCGTGAGCGCTGCATCTGGGTCGATCGCGCCGTCGGGTGTCCGCGCATAGGCCTCGATGACGGCGACCTCTGAACCAGCGCTCTCGAGACGTCGACTCCACGGGCTGACCGTGATCGTCGGAGGCTCCTCGATGACGTGGAGCTGACCAGCCGCGAGGCCTGAGAGGGCTTGAACGACCCCAGAGGGCCACGTGATCTCGACCCGCTCGGCGACCTCTGCCTCCCCCAGTCCGACAAACACCAAGGGCTCAGAGACGCCGTAGGGGTTCCCGATATGACCGGCGACATGGACCTGTTCAGGATCTGTCAGCTTGGGCTGTACACGGACCATCGCGCCGAGCCCCAAGGGGTTGCTCGTCGTGCCCTTCAAGCGCAATGAGAGCCCTTTGCCCTGGCTGACGATGTCATTGCGATAGACCTGCGGATACTCACCCAGCCCGCCGACGCCGAGGTCTGGGTCGCCGTCATGGTCGAGGTCCCCGACGGTGAGCCCACGCCAGTCCCCCTGCATCGACAGGCCGATCTCCTCTGTCACGTCTGCGAAGCGCCAGGCGCCCTGATTCCAATGGGCCGTGACGTGTTGAGGCCCGACCTCCTTGGGGACCTTACCTCCCCCGGGGTTGGGGTCGGCCCCGTGGCTGTAGAGCACGTCGACACGGCCATCTCGGTCGAGATCGAGGAACGCGGCGCCCCAGGGGATCATGAACCGGTCGGGCGCCAAAGGCGCTGCAGGCAATATCAGGCCGTTATCCCCGATCCCAGTCCACGTCGTAGCGTTGGTCAACGGCCACTCCGCCTCGGCGCGAAACAAGACATGACGGGCATCTGTGGTGATGGTCAGGTCGAGATCACCATCGCCATCCACGTCGGCGACAGAGCCCCCCATCGGCGACGACATCGCGAGGTCGAGCGTCCCAGTCGCGCCCGCGGCCTCGATGGCCTCCAGGCGAGGCCAGCCCTCGTCATCCCTCTCGACCTCCTCATAGAAAGTGTGGGAGAGCCCGCCGCAGCTCCCGGTGGCCGCGAACGACATCATCAGCCGTGTCTCGCCTACAGGCGCCACCAAGGACGCACAGACGTTCGCGTGGTTCACAGTCGCCGTCAGCTCAGGGTGTACGGTGTAGTGCCGGCGGCCGCTCGCCAAGACGACGAAGAGCTCCGGGCACTCAATCGAGCAACAACCCGCGGGCTGCGCGAGGAGATCCACCAGCCCATCGTCGTCGATATCAGCCAAGGAGACGCCCTTCCACTCCAAGGTGTACTCCCCCCCTGCGGTCTCAAGGAACTTCGCCTTGCCCAAGGGTTCGCCCCCCCAGTGGATGCCCGCCGGCCCCTGCATCATGAGGTCGTCTTTGCCATCACCGTCAAAGTCCATCAGCGCCAAGGCTTGCCCCTCCGGCATAGGCACGTCCTCTGCCTTCACGAGGGCGTTGGTGCCTTCGTCCACTCGGTAGACGACGGACATCGTCGGCGACCAGGACGATGGGAGGCCTTGATAGGCTTCATCCGTGCCCGAGATGATCACCTCGTTGACGCCGTCATCGTCGAGGTCACCAAAGAGCGCAGTCGTGCGCGTGGGCAGCTCCCCGCCGCCTCCAAAAGAGACGATGAAGGGAGATGAATCCGACACACCGGTGAGGGGTGTGAACCCTGGACCGAAGCTCTCTGGGGGGACATAGACCTCGCCCAGATCAGCTGGAGGTCCCAGCGTGACATCCTCGGCTGCGTCTGACGGCTCTGTGTCCACCGCGTCCTCCACCGAGGTGGGACCTTGAGGAGGGACCCCTGCATCACTCGGATCCGAGTCAACGCCCTGAACCGCTCCCGCGTCGGTGAGGTCCACCGCCCCACCCTGCTCAACCGTGGGACTGGAGCTCTCGACGTCGCCTGAAGTCAATGGGGCTTCAGCGCAGGCCGTCATCATCATGAGGCCGCCCAAGAGCACTCGTAAGCCGCGATTGAGCATCAGCGCATCACCTCCAACCTCTCTACAGCATAGACCGGATGCCGTCGGCCGTCACAACCCGCGATGGCGTCGGGGGGCACGCTGTAGAGCGCCCGAGCGTGACAGTGATGACCGTCGTTCTCGGCAACAGGCGCCCGACGAGGCACGCCGCGTGAACCCTCAGTGCACCTCATCATCCGGGGGATCGTACCCGCCGCTCACGTACACGTTCACGACAGGCTCATCCGCACAGGCGGCCTCGCAGCTCTTGAATTGAAAGGCGACGCCCTTGACCGACTTGAAGAGGACCGCGCACTCGTGAGGCTCGGGGATGCGCGAGAGGGTGTAGTCCCCGTGTGCGCCGATGAGCTCCCCGAGGGTGCTCCCGACGCCGGTGCCCTGCGGTGTGCGGATCTTGGCGCCAGGGTCCAAGTCCAAGATGCGGTCCTTGAGCGTCATCCGCAGGGTCAGGTCGAGCTTAGACAGACGAATGGTGCGGTAGCCGTCTTGGTCCATCAGGCCAGACATCATCATCGCCATCTCGTCTTTACCTTCCATCGGGTCGAAGTAGAGCGCCTTGTAGGTCTTCCCTTCGAGCGCCAGGACCGAGGGTGGGACGGGCGCTCCGACGATGATATCTCCGACGCCGCGCTCGTGAATCATCCACGAGTCCTTTCCGGTCTTTTGCGGCTCAAAAGGAGCAGGGGCGACCGGTACGACAGGCTCAGTGCACTGAGAAGATGACGGCTTAAGGAAGGCGCTCATATCGTTCGGCGCGTCCGGATCGATGATGAGGTCGGCCCCTGACAAAGGGGGACCAGGCTGCCCCGAGAGGGCCTTCGACAACGCCTCATCCTCATCGCCGACGACCTGAGGGGACGCCACGCATCCGATGAGGCACAGCGTGAGCCCAAGGGCACACCATTGAGTCACGTCATTCATGACCGACCAACGCACAGGTACCATAAGTTCATCCCCACTCTGAGCGAGCGCGCGATGGGCGCGCAATATGCCGCACGGAGCTTGAACGGCGAACCCAGCGATGTCGAGCCGAAGCCCTCCAAGAAGCCCCCCGCGTACTCGCCGCTAAGGCGCCCGCCACCTTGGACTCCGCGGGGTGTAGTCTCCGTCGTCCTCTCCGGTGTCGCCGTCGAAGAAGTCGGCGTTAAAGTCGCTGTCCTCTGCAGCGCTCCAATCAGGGAGCCCAGCGACGTCGCCCCAGTACTCAGGCATCAGCATCGCGCCGGTGTTCAAGTAGTGTTGGTTGTCCGTCTGGATGATCCCCGAGTCCCGCTTGTAAGGCATCTCTGGCTTGCCGTAGTTGTCGAACACCCCGTAGCGATAATCCAAGCCCCCCGCGCCTACATCGAAGCCCCCTTGAGCCGAGAAGTACTTGAAGCCTACGACGCCCTCGTGGTGCGCGGCGTACTCGTCGCCGTTCGCATCAATAAAGGCGACAAAGACCACTGCGTGACCCGTACCGCTCACTCGGTTCAGGTTCAAAAACGCCCCTGGCTGGAGGTCCTCAAAGGGCAAGATCTCCCCCATCTCAAAGTTCACCAGCGCGTCCGGCGTCCCCCAGGTCCCCAAGGCATGGTTCACCCAGATGTGCGCCTTGATGTTCTGGCTGTGCAGGCTCTTCCAAGAGCTGAGCGGCAGGTAGTCAAAGACCGACCAATCTCCGGTGTCCTCTGCGTAGAGCGTCATCGCCTGCACGATCACCTCGAGCATCCCGGCGACGCACATCGTCTTGGCCCCTCCACTTCGGTAGATGGTGCCGTAGTCCCCGTACGCGAGGTCGTGCGTCAGCGCCGCAGAGTCGTAACCTAGGAGGCCGTAGTTGGCGTAGAGGTAGTCCACGGCGGCGAGGATGTAAGGGTTGAAGTGCACAGGGTGACTCTGCCCCCGCCGACGGACAGAGAGGCTGAAGGTGTACGCCCCACTGAGGGCCACGCCATCGGCGCCCACGTAGGTGTCGACGACGAGGTAGTAGGTCCCAGGCTGAAGGATGGCATAGACGCTGCGATCACCACGCTCGATGAGGGTGGGCCCCTCGAGGTCGCTCAAGAGGTGCAGGTCGACGTCCACGCCGTCCGGCTCAGGCGTGCGCAGGACAGCGGCGACGCGGACCTCTTCCTCGACCGTGAACCGGTAGATCACCTCTCCCCCAGACTGGTCGAGGGTATCAGGCGGATAGCTATCCAGAGCGTCAGAGTAGGCCTCCGCCGTGTCCCGCGTGTCCTCGTACCAACACGGTAACTCGAGCGCGCCGTCAGGCAGCCCCCCCACCAAGACTGGGTCCGCAAGCGTCCCGTGTGCGCGATGCGTGAGCGTCACGTTGAGGGCGTAGCTGCCGCAGCCGGTGTTGTCGGAACCGTAGGTGTCAACCACGATGAAGTAAGTGCCCGCTTCAAGGATGGCAGAGGCCTCGTAGTGTCCTCTGTCCACCAAGATGAGGGGCGCGACCGACGCGAGGATGTGGACGTCGACGTCGACCCCGGCGGGCTCTGGTGAGGCGAGCGCTGCGCGCACCTCGGTGAGTCCATCGAGGACCACCATGTAGACCACCTCTCCTCCCACTTGGGCTTGCTCTGCCGGCGGATAACTGTGGACCTCCTGGCTGATCGCTCCGCAGGTGTCACCGGTGGTCGCATAGTCACTTAATGTCGGACAGGTCGGGATGAGGATCGGCGCACCCCATGAGCCATCCTGGGGCGCACAGAGGTCACCGACCCCATCAGCGTCGCCGTCACATTGCGCTTCGTTGGCGTCCTCGGGGCAGTTGTCGTCCACGTCCGGGACGCCATCGAGGTCTCCGTCCGACGCCACGGGCTCGGGCTCAGTCGAGACCTCGTCACCCGTCCTGTCTTCACGGTTCAGAGCATCATCACCCTGCAGCCCCGCATCGGCAGGGACTGGCTGTGTGCCCCAATTCGGCGTCACCTCACCGCGCCTTTCCCCCTCAACGGAGGCGTGATTCACGGCGCTAGGCAAGGTCACCTCCGCTGTGTCTCCACACCCAGTCGCGATAATGACGAGGGAGCAAAGCAACACGCCGCAACGCAGATGGGTACCACAGGGCACAGTCATAGGGTCCTCCACGAGATGTGGGAGAGGGGGACCGACCGAAGCGGAGTGTACAGATACGGTCGTCACGAGTCACTCAGAGATCACGGATCTGCGTACGTGACGTCCCGCGCCACAGATCCCTGCACCCAGCGGGGGGGCTTGGATTACCTCACTGGCACAGTTGAAGCCCGTGCTCCGCGTGCACTTGGTTCATTGACAAAGCGCTCTCAAACATGCGACGTGCCGGGCGAAAAGGACACATTGCTGCCCTTGTTCAGACCACGATACCTCTCCCTGGAAGCACGATGAAAATCTCAGCAATCGCCTTGTCACTGGTCATGCTCTTCACCCTCGGCGGCTGCGGCTCAGAGCCTGGCCCGTTGACCTGCACGTTCAGCATTGAGGTCGCGACCACGAACTACAACTCCTGCATCGAGACACAGGTGATCTATACGGCAGAGTCAGGGGTGACCTATTGCCCAGACACAAGCGCTAGCGCGACGGCGTCCTGCCAGTCACGCATCTCAGGCTACGACACGCTCGACGAGCCGACGTGCGTCATAGGCGAGAGCTGTGACCCTGAGAGCTACACGAGCATGTGCGTCTCAGAGATGTCAGACGCTGGGGGGGCGCGCGCGACCATGACCACCTACCGCTCTGCGATCAGCTGCCTCAGCGCAGAGGATTTGTGCTCGTCGGTCGACACCTTCACTTGCTTGGAGGGAGACGACGAATCGATGAGCCGCGCAAGCGACGCTGAGAGCCAAAGTGACGCAGGGAGCGCCGATGAGCTGACGCGAGGTGACGCTGGAGGCGATGAAGCCGGCCCAACCGACAGCGCAGAGCCCACCGACCCAGAGCCCACCGACCCGGAGCCCACCGACCCAGAGCCCACCGACCCAGAGCCCACCGACCCAGAGCCCACGGG
>JBMYRH010000022.1:24359-83919 GCA_049602155.1 Myxococcota bacterium
CCCAGAGCCCACCGACCCAGAGCCCACCGACCCAGAGCCCACCGACCCAGAGCCCACGGGCGCGAACTGCAACGAAACGTACACATGCGTGGCCAATTGCGGGCCTGATCAGACCTGCGTCTCGGCCTGCGTCGAGGCTGGCTCTACCGAAGCTCAAGGACTGTTCAACGCGTTTATCATGTGTCAGCAGAACCAGAGCTGCGCCGACGCTTTTTGCATCGCCACCCACTGCTCTACCGAGGGCGCATCATGCTTCTACGAGACCTCCGGCGACGGCACCTGCTCGAGCTTTTTCGAGTGCTCCCAGGCCTGCATGACCGGCGACAGCGCCTGCATCGAGGCCTGTGTGGCCCAAACGAGCGCTGAGGGGCAGGCACAGCTATTGGCAATCAACATCTGCGTGGGTGCCGAGTGCCCCCAATCAGATCCAGATTGCGTCAACGCCTCGGTCTCCGAGGGTGGCATGTGCAAAGCCTTCTGGGACGCGTGCATGTAGCACACCACAAGGCCCACCTGGGGGCCCGTTGGCGCGGATCGGTCAACGGCCTACGGGGCACCCCGCGCGTGAAGTTGTGTCCCCAGCCCGGCTGCGTTAGATGGCTCCTGTGACACACGCCACCGAATGGACCCCGCTCGACCCGATTGAGGACAGCCCAGTCTTTCACTGGTTTGTCGTCGTCATCCTATGCGCCTGCCTTTGGTTCAGCCTCGACGGCCCCTGGTGGGCACAGGCGGCCGTCGGGTTCTTCTTGTTGCGGGTGCTCTCCTGGCACACCGCTTTCACGACGAGAACCACCGTCAAGCCGGCTGAGCGCATCATCGAGATGGTGCAGCTCACGCCCATCGGCCGCCGAAGGATCGCCCTCGGCTTCGACGCCATCTCCGAGGTCCGCATCCAGACCAAAGCCTGGGGGGATTACAACTCCCGTCAGCTGCGCGGGACGCTGATGCTGTGCACCCTCAACCGACGCTTTAATGTCATCTACTCAAGCCGAGACGCGCGCAGGCTGACGCAGTTGGCAGATGAACTTCGCGACGCGATCGGCTTGCTCCCCTCCTTCAAAGAGGTCCCGCCGCTAGAGTCCCCCAAGGCGTTGACGGAGGCGCAAGTCGAGGCGCTCCAGCTGCTTTGCCAGGACGCGATCGACTCGGATCGCATCCTGGGCCCTGACGACGTGTCCGATGAGTTACGAGAGACCATCGCGACGCACACTGGGATGCCCACCACCGAGGCGCTCTGGTGCTTCGTGGACACCGCGATGGCCTTAAAGGGGCGCTATGGCCTGGCGATCGGCGCCCATGGACTCTACTGGGCCAACGATAAGGATCTCAAAGAGCACACCAAGATCTCGCGCCTCTCCTGGGACGACATCGGCGCGCACACCTTCGCAGTCGACCCGGCCGACTCGGACATCATGGTGGGCACCACGAGCCAGATTGGGAGCGGCGTCTTCTGGGGACACGAGCGCATCCTCACCCTCCTCTGCGCGCTTCAGGAGATCGTGACCTCGCGACGCGAATGTCCCGAGGAAGCCGGCGATGACGCGACCGATGAGCGTGACACTCCGCCATGGCTGGCCTGAAAAACGCCCTTTCACGCGGGTCATCGGGTGAAGGCGTGCCACCCAGAGGGGGCATGCCCCCCCCTGACTTGAGCGTCGCGGCGGCGCACGATTGCAATCCACCCACGCTGCTTACTACTCTCTCGGTACCACTGTTCGACAGCATGCATGGTAATTTGAGGTGGAAACGACACATGAGCGTTGAAGCGAACATCGGACGAGGCGACAGCGCCATTGCAGAGGTAATCGAGAGCAGCAATTGCACGACTTGGATGGGTAAAGACCGGATCATCTGGATCAAGATCAAGCCGGTAAATCACCACAACCTAGACGACGCAAAGGGCCTCGTTGACGCCCATAACCGCCTCGCAGAGGGGACGCCATGCCGCATCATCTGCGACATGCGGCACGCGACTATGGGAGCCGACGCCGAGGCCCGTCGATACTACGTCGGTCCTGAGGCTTCGAAGCTCAAGATCGCGATGGCGATGGTCGTCACGTCCCGCATGCAGCGCTTCGTGGGGACGCTCTTCTTACGCTTCAGTCGCCCGCCTTACCCGATGAAGCTCTTTCAAGAGCCTGCGGACGCGATCGCCTGGCTTGAGACCTACCCTGCGTCGTAGCAAGCGGGGTAAGCCATAGGAGAGGGTTCGCTCAGGGTCCCAGGCGAGGTGTCGAAGGATGGCAGAGAGGTCCACCAGATGCCGAAGCTGAGACGTAAGCGCGGTGCGCGGCGAGGTCGACGACATCGACTGCAGCCGTGAAACAACGCTGAGCTGCTGCTTATAGCCGTCCCCAGCCTCAGGGCCTGAAGGCTAAGGGGCGGGTGCGCTGACGACCAGCGCAATACGCGCCGGACACTTTTACTCGTCTGCCCTCACATTGGATGTGACTCTGTGGGCCTTGTAGACGATTTAGAACCAAGGAGCGCCGACATGACCGGATTCTTCTCTGAGCTCTTGCAGCGTGGCTCAGAGCCCGCAACGCGACTCAGCCGATACACAGAGCGATGTGGCTACTTCTATCTCGCCGTGGGGATGGGCCTGCTCTTCGCCCCGACCGGTCCGGTGGCAGTTGGGCTCCTCCCGGCCTATGAGGGACAAGAAGAGGCGCTGATCCGCTTGCTGGGCCTGACCCTCGGCGTCGTCGGCTACTTCTATGTCTTCGGGGGACGCACGCAGCAACCCTCTTTCGGCCTCGCGACGGTCCTCGACAGGCTGCTCGTCCCGGGCTTGCTCGGGTTCGTCTACATGGCCTCTCACGTCGAGCTTATGATCGTCCTCCCGCTGGCCATCCTCGACCCCATCCTCGGCATAGGGGCTTACATCCTATGGCGACGGGATGAGGCAGAGGCGACAGGGTGAGGACTTAGAAGTCGTCTTTGTACCGCTCAGCGAGGGGCGGTGAGAGGCTCAAGCCCACGGGCAGCGACCCGTGACCGATGCCCATGAAGACCGTATCTTGCATCCAAGACAGGTGGAGCCCGAACTTCTCCCCGCCGATCTCAAGCCACTTCGGATAAACGTTGACCTGCACGCTCGGCGCCAAGACGAAGTTGTAATCGGTGAGGGTGTTCGGGTCCTCAGCGCTCGCGTCGTAGAGCGTGTCGATGTCGGGGAAGCCCTCTTTGACGACCACCACGACCAGCGGGTTGTCCTCCTCGGAGTACGCGGCCAAAAAGCACCACCGCATCTGACCAGGCGCCAAGTCACCGTTGGGGAGGGGCTCAAAGCGACGCGCCTGAAGGCCTACGCCGAGGGTCCACTGGGTCAAATCTTCATCCGCTGAGTAGGTCAGGTTGAACGAATTAATGAGGTGCCCGGTCAGCGCCGAGATGCTCAGGCCCCCATAGATGTGGAGGCGCGCCCACATCAGCTGCCCCGTGTTGTAGAGGCTGTTGGTGACGGGGTTATACGAGGTCTGAAAGGTCCAATCTCTCAAATGCAGCGTGTCGGCGAAGAACTCGGCGACGTCATCGTTGAGGAACATCAACTTCCCGATCCAATCAAAGAGCAAAAGGTCGGCGATAGCGTCCGCAGAGCCCTGTCTGAACTTCTGCGCTTGGACCACCTCGTTTAACCAATGCCCTGTGTAGAGGGTCAGCCAAGACCAAAGCTGCGGGTACTCCATCCCTCGGTGTGTGAAGTACTCCGTCATCATACGATGCCTGAACCCGCCACCGAGGAAGTGCCAGAGGTAGTTCGGGATGAACGCCGGGGTGCCATCGATCAGCGGACTGAGCGGCAAGATCTGCTGATAAAAGAACTCCTCCACCCCATACGACTCGATCGACTTGATGGGGTTCACAAGCCCCTGAATCACTCGCTGCTGCCCCTTCAAGAACTGCAACTTGCTCAACGGCTGCGCGTCATACTCCTCCAACCCGGACTCGACGATGATCCCCCAGGGCGTATGGAACGCATGAGCCCCAATGCCGTCCGGGTTGTAGAAGAAGAAGCGGCGCGCCTCGCTCTCCTCCCGAGACGTCGTATCCTCCCGGGGCTCACTGAGCGGTATCAAGTCCAGGGACGACCCGCCGACGTCCTCAACCGACTGAGGCGCTTGAGGCAGCTCAGCCTTCGCATCACCCGGCAAGGCCATGACAAAGAGCACGGCGAGCAGCGATCGTCCCATCATGAACCAAGGCCGATGACGGCGTCGTTTAAGGCAACAGAGGTCAAAGCGCCCCCACTGAAAGCCCTAAAGACATACGATTATTTCACCATTGTAGACAGGGTGAGGCGCGAAGCGACCGGTCACACACGAGGCGCCAGGGCGCTCCCTTTCGAGCGGTCGAACACATCCGCAACGCAGGTGCTCCTCCCGCGCAATGTAACGGTTCAAAGGTCTTGGGTGAATCCAAAAAAAATCCGGCCACAGAGGTTCGGGAGCCGAGGCGATTCACACCCCTCGAGCGCACGACTGCTACGGCGCGTCCTGAACCAGGACCTCACTGGGCCGACTCCAGCCAATGGCCGCACTGCACAAGCCGAGCATCATGGACAAGCCGAGGACCTCGAACTTGAAGTCCGGCCACACCGGCACGAGCAGCGCCCCGATCAAGGACGACAAGGAGGTGGCGAGCAGCCATCTATCCAAGACCAGCCCAAACAACCCACAGCCTCGACTCGCGATGGCCAAGTTCACGCTCAAGCTCGTGACAAAGTTTCACTCCTGAGCTCACTCGGAGAGCCCAAGACCGGTAAAGAAGACCGCGGCGAAGAACCCGCTGTGGACGAGCAAGCGGTGAGCTCGAGTCGAAGCGACGAAACGGGAGAGGTTCGTCGCTGGCGCCAGACAGTGGGGAGGCATCACAGCCCTCATCGCAGGCTCGCCCCCTTCAAGCCCACGGTCGTTGGCTCGACGTGCGCTCAGCTGGGGTCGCGCCGAGGGCCACCGCGTTCTCCTCATCGCCCGTCCATGCGCGCCACCCGCCATCGTAGACGGAGAGCCGGCGCCACCCCATCACCGACGCGTAGAAGCAGACCTCAGAGGCCCGCCAACTGGTCCCGCAATAGAAGGTCGTTCTGTGCGCAGGCGTAATGCCACATGCACGCCAGCGCGCGGCGATCTCGCCCCCGCTGCGCATGGTCTCATCGGGGTTGCGAAAGTCCTCAAGGTGATAGGCATCTGAGCCACCATAGGCCCAGATGGCGCCGGGGATATGCCCCCGCACCGTGATGTCGGGGTAGCCGGAGGTGGCGCCGACGAACTCGAACCAGCTCCGCACACTGAGCACTTGCGCATCCGGAGCAGCCAAGCGCGCTTTGAGCTGGGCGGTGTCCAAGAAGAGCTCAGGGCACCGCGGGAACGCCCCAGGCCACGTGTGCACTGCCTGGGGCGCAGCGTAGCCCGACTCTAAGCTGTAGCCGGCCCGCAGCCATGCTGCTTTCCCCCCCTCGAGTAGGCGCACGTCCTCTACCCCTGCGTAGCTTAAGATGTGCGCCACGCGAGCTGCTGCGAGGGTGTTGGCGCTGTAGAGGACCACCGGTTGGGTCGGCGCGATGCCCAGGGAGAGGAGCCGAGCCTTCAACCTGTCATCGGGGATGCGGACCCAACACGGTGCCTCTTCCAGCCACTCGGTGTCGACATAGACAGCCCCCGGGAGGTGGCCTTGGGTGTAGCCCTCCACCGTGCGCCAGCCCACCTCCAGCAGGAGCGGTCTCCGAGAGGGGCCACCGTGCATCGGTTGGCCCTGGAGAAAGGCGTCGAGTCGTCGCGGATCTAGGAGCCGCTCAAAGTGAGGTGAGGCGATCGGCTCTAAGCCGCCCTGCACATGGGTCTGCAACGCGTCCGGGGCGACCTCTAGGTTCGCGTAGCCGAGGGACGTCATCCTGTCTGCCAGCACCTGAGCCTCGGCGCCGTAAAGCGTCACGCGGCCGCCTCGCCGAACCCCGCGCTCATCAAGGAGCGTGTCGAGGTGCGCGTCATCGCGCCCATCGGCCCAGGCTGCGTCCAAGTGCACGGCTCCCGGGAGGTGCCCACCGACCGTGTGTCCGGGCTCCGGCCAACCGTTAAAATGAGCGGCCGAGCGCGTGTCTACCAGGCAAACATCAGCGCGGCTCTCACGATGGCGTGGCGTGGCTGGTTTCACCCGTTGACTCCTGCCCCCGCTCGGCACCCTGACCAAGCCGGCCAGACGAGGGAGGGGGGTGTCTTACGCGAATCATCTCCGGGACGCCAGCCAAGGCTGCGCTGGAGAGAGGCGCCTCCTCCGTCAATTCAGGGCCCTCAGAGGCTGAAAGCGTTGCATTAGCGCAGGTGCTTCGCCCTGAACTGCCGCTTGGCCTTCGTGAACACTGCGGAGGGGACGTTGCGGTTGTTGGCCAGGGCGAGCAAGTCTCGCTTGTAGAGGTGGTTAATGAGCTGAACGGCGACACTCAGTGGTGTCTTCGGGTTGTTCACCAGCGCGACCTTGACCGGGTACGCGCGGACGTACTTCCGGTTGGTCGCGATCGCATGGACGACGTTCTGCGAGAGCTGCTTGTTGCTCGCAAAGCTGATGACCTCTGTAGGGGTCAGTCGATCGGACTGCACGACCGCCGTGGCGACCTGGCGGTTCGTGTCACGGACGAGGATGCGCCGCGCCTCTTGGTCTCCTTTCCGTGCAAGAGAGATCTTCTCGCCGACGGTGAGTCCAAGGATCCGACGCTCAATAGAGGCTGTGGGTAGGGTAGGCATCGCGGGCTCCGCAATCGAGGATTGCCCGCAGGCAGTCACTCCAATCCAGAAGGCTCCCCCTGCATAACGAACCCCACTCATCACAAAAACCAAAACGAATCGTCCGTTCCGGTCAGTTAAGCTGACAATACAACCGGCCTTACTTCTGGCTTACTGATCAATGCGCGCATGCATGCCAATACGCGAACACCGCGATACGATCGCGCTGCTCGCACGCGCTGCCCCTGGGATGCCTCACGATGCAGGCCATCACCACGACGAGGCCCCCAAAGCCCCCTGCCCGACTCACAGCCTCGCGCCGAAACTCTGATACACTCGACGGATTCTAGCAGAGTGCGGGCGGTCTTTGAGAGGTGACGTTTAGTCACCAAGCCAGCGTGTGCCTTGTGTGCTTCGAGGAGGTAAGGGTGAAGAGATTGAGCCTTGAGGTGATGTGGGCCCTGGGTCACTCGGAGGACCACGGGCGCAGCTCAATAACCCCGGTCAGCCTCGCCTCTACATCGGGAGGCCGAGCATGAACTCCGACCTCACGCGGACGGTGACCCGCCCGACAATGCAGCACCTTCGACTGCTGGCCACGTGCCTACTGGTCGTGCTGATGAGCCTCTCACAGGTCGCGACAGCCTCAGAGCTCACCCCTCTCCCGTCAGCCGACCGAGAAGCGCTGAGTGCGGTGCGCGCAGACCCCCTCCCAAAGACGCTCACCCAAGGCATCCACTTCTGGGTCTCTGACGAAGCGCACCACCACCTGTTCCGCGACACCCTGAAAGGGAGGGGCGGCGTCTACGTCGGCATCGGGACGAACCAAAACTTCGCGATGGCGGCCTGGCAGCGCCCTGAGCTCATCGTGCTCCTCGACTTCGACCAGAGCATCATCGATCTGCACGCGGTCTACGCCGTCATCTTCGCCCACGCGACCACCCCAGAGGAGCACCTGGCCATGTGGAGCCGTAAGCAGGCCAAGGAGGTCCGTGCGCTCCTGGTCGCCGCGATGCCCGGGGAGGGTCGCGAGGCGACCCGTCAACGCGACCGCGCACTCCGCGCGTACAAATACGGCCGCGGGCGTGTCAGTCGAGGTCTCACGAAGATGAAGACCCGATACACAACGTGGGGGGAGCCCTCGTTCATCAACGACCAGGCGGAGTACGACTGGGTGCGCGCCATGTCGATGGCCGGGCGCATCGTCGCGATACGAGGGGACCTCACAGGGCCGCACACGCTGAGCGACCTTGGAGCGACCCTCAAGGCTCAGGGGCGCAAGGTGACGACCTTCTACATGTCGAACACCGAGCAGTACTTTCGATATACGCCGCGGTTTAAAGCCAACATGACCACGCTCCCGCTCACCGAGGACGCCGTCATGCTCCGGACGCGCGCCTGGCGCGTCGGGGGGCTCCCGAAACCCGGGAAGAAGAAAAAACCGCTCTACTACGCCTACGTTGTGCAGTCATTTACCGACTGGGTTACCTGGCTAGAGGCTCCGAAAATCCATGGTGTGCGTGACATCCTCACTCGCGAAACTCGGGTCAAGAACGCGCTGGTCACCGTCGGTGCCCACCCGTCGCAGAAGTCAGCCAGACCATGAGTCAGTGCACCTGATATCCGCTCTGTGTCCGAGCTCCATGCTCAGAAGCAACCCGACTCAATGTGCATCGACACGGTCAGTTGGGGAGCGAGGAGCCGCACCGATAAGCGTCAGTTCAGCGCCACTACTGGCGCCTATCAGTTGATCGTGAAGCATTTCCCCGCATACCTGCTCACCTTATAATGTGGTGGATAGCAGTAGAGCACGTCATCGCTGCCCCAACCCTCTGAGACAAACCAGCCCGGATCGCTGCTGATCACCCCTGGGTTGATCGAGGCGCACGCCCCCATGAGCGATACGACGAGGGCAATAATGGCAAGTGATAACAGTCTCATAGTCACTCCTTGAGATGGCGCAAAGACGAGCGGTGGCGTGCCTCTTCCCAGGTCGGCACCGAGCGAAGAGTGGGGGCGCACACCAGGGGCGAAGAGGCCGCTGTGTTCGCGCAAAAGAGAGCCGTCCGCCTCTCGTAAGGTCTGACGATTTTATCACCGCTGGCTCAGAGAGGTAAGCCCCCCATCAGCGCGAACGCCTCCAAAAGAGGCACCGTTGTCACTCCCGGCAGAGCATCTCGCCCGTGAAGGTACGGATCGTTGACTCAGGGGCCGTGCTCTAGGGGGCCAAGTCCCCGGCTCAGGCGAGAGCCCTGGCGCAAACCATGACGCTCAACTCCCGCCCATGCTATCGAATCGATGACGCAGGGGGCCAGATGCCGAGCTGATGACCCTGCTGAAGCTCACCGAATCGAGGCTCGTCCAGGAGTAAATTCTCGCTTCCCCAGTGGGGATGACGTGTTGACCCCAAGTCGGCGCGGCGCGCAAGAGCATCATCACAGCCGTGAGCAGCGAGTCATAGCGGGCGCAAAGAGAGCCCGATGCCTTCACATCAAGGGGTCCTAAGGTGCATGCGTGGCGTGCGTCAGAGTCGCCCTGAGCGTTACTGCTCGCCATGCAAGCGGGTCAAGATCCCTGCGCCGGTGGTCGTGATGCGCTCGTGGAGGTGCCGGGCTCTTGGAAGCGCGCGCTCCATGTACGCCCGGTAGAGCTCCTGGCGCTCGGGGAAGCGGGTGGCTTGGTCATGCAAGATCTCAGCAATGGCCTCGTCGGCGAGCAGCATCCCAAGGCGCTCGGCGTGGAGCATGGCCCGAGCGAAGTCGCGCTTGGGGTCCCACCCATCGGTGAGCTGCCCCCACCAGCCTTGAACCGGGGTCTGCACCACCGCGCGGACCTTGTCCGCGGCCACGCGCCCGATGAGGTGCTGCTGGGCCGTCAAAGAGAGCAGCTGGAGGCGGGCGAGGTCCCGGGCGTCAGGGTCGTTATGGGGCAAGGCTCCGACGCGCGCTTGGGCGATGCGTTTCAGGAAGTCTGCCGGGCGCTTCATGATCCCAGCCAGGGCGTCCTTCATGGCCATCAGCCCCTGGATCTGGCTCGTCCCCTCGTAGATCGGGAAGACCATCGCGTCCCGGAGGAGCTTCTCGGCACCGTACTCGCGGATGTAGCCTGAGCCGCCGTGGATCTGGATGGCTTTGCGGGCCATCTCCACGGCCTTCTCGCTCGCCAAGAGCTTGGACAGCGGCGTGAGCCGTCGAGCGATCTTCGGGCTCGTCTCGAGGATCTCTAGGAGCTCCGGCTCCACTGGCAAGCCCCCTGCCTCACGGGCGGTCTTAAAGAGCTTCGCCTTCTGCGCCTTCTCCTCGTGCTCAGCTGCCGTGAAGGCGATGGCGCGGAGGCCAGCGATGTCGACGGCCATCTCGTCGAGCATGTCGGCGATCATCTCGTGTTGGTCGATGGTCTTGCCCATGCTCCGACGCTCGGCGGCGTAGGCCTTGGACAAGCGCAACGCGGATTCACAGAGCCCAATCGACTCAAAGGAGACCCCGATGCGCGCATTGTTCATCAGCAAGAGCATATGCTTGAACCCGTCGCCACGCTTCCCGATGAGGTGGGCTGGCGCGTCATCGAAGCGCACAGTGCAGGTCGCCGAGCCATGGTGGCCCAACTTCTCCTCGATACGGTCCACAAAGACGTGCTGCGTGCGTGCCCCCTTCGGCCCCTCGGACCAAGAGGGGACCATAAACATCGACAGGCCCTTGAGGCCGGCGAAGGGGTCATCCCCTGCGGCCTCTTCGGTCCGAGCGATGGCGAAGTGGTACTTTCCGTGGCCGCTGGTGATGAAGATCTTCTCACCGTCCACACGCCAGGAGCCATCGTCGACTTGGTAGCCCTTGCAGCGCAGGGCCCCCATATCGCTGCCAGCGTCTGGCTCCGTGATGTCCATCGAGCCCCAGGCCTCGCCAGTGATGATCTCCCCCATCTCCTTGGCGAAGCGGGTCGACAAGATCTCGCCTGTCTGAGGATCGATCTCAGTGGTGCCCTCGTTGATGGAGTACACCAGCATCGCCATCGCGATGCCGCCGTGGAACCCGAAGTGAGCCGCAGCGGAGACGTCCGCGCGGCTGAAGAGCTCCACGCTGGCCATGTAGGCGATGAGCGGCAGGTTCAAGCCCCCCAGCTCACGGGGCACGCAGAGCCCGTGGAACCCGAGCTGCTTGATCTGGTCGAAGATACGGGTCAACCGAGGCGGGAAGCTCACCTCGCCGTCGACGAAGTTCACCCCCCCGCGATCGATCTCTTCTGTGTGTGGGTCGATCTCTTCGGCCACGAACTCCGCGATGCTCTCCAGCACCTCGCGATAGAAGGCCACCGCGTCCTCGGTCGAGGTGAACCCATCGGGGTCCTTGGTCTCGCGCTCCGTCAGGCGCACCAAGGGGTCCCAATTGATCCCGCGATCCATGTAGAAACAAAGGTCTTCATTGTCTTTCAGAAAGTTCGCCATGGGATCACTCCTCCGCTCCCGCGGTGCGAAGAGGCCTAAGATCCACCGAGCGTCATCGATGACTGTCAGCGACCTCGCACCTTCACCCTACCCGTCGCATAGCACGACGCGTCGCCACCTCGCCAGGGTCCCTCGAGCCATCACCGCGCCCCTGAACGCCCCCTCACTCTCTCCCGCGAGGAGGCCCTCGGCGCTCACTTCTGAGGGGGATACTTTCGGAGCTTCCTCTGGAGGCTCTGTCGGTGAATGCCTAGCCACTTCGCGGCCTGCGTGATGTTGCCGTCGCACTGTCGCAGGACGTACTCCAGATACTCGCGCTCGTGACGCGCGAGGCTCTCCCCATGCTCAGGTACTGCGATCTCTTGAGGATCCGGTTCGTCAGACCACAGCCCGTGCTCAAGGCGATCCGTGCTGACCGGCTTCGTCAGATAGTTCGACGCCCCCAAGCGCATGGCTTGGACGGCGGACGCGACCGAGCCATAGCCGGTCAGGACGACGACACGACACTCAGGCCTGAGGCGCTTCACCTCGCGGATCAGGAGATGACCGTCCTCGCCACACAAGCGCAGATCCAGCACGGCGAACATGTAGGGCGTGGCCTCCAACTCGGCCAGCGTCTCCTCAAAGTTGCTCGCCTCACCGACCCGATAACCACGGTCCTCAAGCTCGAGCCTGAGGGTCTCGCGAAACGACGCGACGTCGTCGACCAAGAGCACGGAGGGCAGGGCACTAATCGTCATGCATTCTTCCCCTCACGTTGGCCGTTGAGGAGGCTCAGCGTGATGCACGCACCGCCCGCCTCCCGGTCACTGATGATCATGTCGCCGCCCAACGCGACGCACAGGTTGTTAGCGTTGTAGAGCCCAAGACCGCTCCCCCCCGACTTGGTGGTCACAAAGGGCTCCCCGAGGTGCGGGCGGATCGCGTCAGGGAAGCCCGGACCAGAATCTAACACCGCGATGACGAGGCGCTCACCCTTCCGAGCGGCCCTGATGACGACAGGCTCATCCGCCCCGACAGCCAACATCGCTTGGTGGGCGTTATCCAGCAGGTCCGCGAGGGTCTGAGCGAGGAGCAGCTTGGGCAAAAACCACTGCCCGATCTCGTCTCCGATCTCGAGGTCAACGGCCCGCGCGTCGAGGGACCACTGGCTCGCAACCTCTTTCACTAGGAGGTCGGGCCTGAGGTCTTCAAACTTGAGGCGCTCCGAGTCTAGGGTCTGACCGATCATCGACTGAAGCACGCTCTCACACTTGTCGAGGCTCTCGCGCATCGCCACGACGTCCGGGTTCAGCTCGGGGAGCTTCGCCTGAACCCGACTGAGGCGCAGCCCTAAGACGTTGAGGGGCGTCGCCAGCTCGTGACAGAAGCCCGCAGCGAGCAGCCCAGTCGCGCGGAGGCGATCCTGTCGCGCCTGGGTCATCCGAAGCGACTCAATCACCGTCTGGCCTTCCCGCAGAGAAGCAACGAGCCAGGTCGTCAGCGTCCAAATGAGGGCCGTCACGATACTGTGCGCCAACCCTTGCACCGTGGCGTCTGTGACCGGCACACCGAGGGCGGGTGGATGGTGCGGAAACCAGGAGATGATCGCGATGAGGACCAGGAGCAGCGTCCCGACCGCGTAGCCCCACGCCCCACGGAAGATCAATGGGCAGAGGCTGGCGTGCACGAGCGTGATGGAGGCCATCGGGTTGTAGACGCCGCCTGTCATCACCAGGAGGCTCCCCAACACCCCCAGATCCACAGCGACCTGGCCGACGAGGGCCCCCGCCGAGTGGGCGCGCTCGCTGTGCTTGACGAAGTGCAGTGTCAGGTTGAAGAGCGCCAAGGCCAAGACGACCGCCAGGTACATCGTGAGGTGCCGGGGCTCAAGCCAGCCAGTGCTCAGCGCCGGGGGGATCACTGCGACCTGGCCCGCGATCGCGACCCACCGTAAGCGGATCAACCACAAGGCCCGAAGCGTCCGTCGCTCGGGGCCAATCGGTCCGTAGAGGACCTCCCCAGTCGCCTGGTCTGCAGTGACATCCCGCGTCTGCACGGGCGAGATGATCGGGCCTGAATGTTCGCGTTGTTTCAAGGTACCCCTGAGCTGGTTTTACCATGCGCCGAAGGGCGTCGGGACAACACTTTTGAGGGTGCAACGAATTGTTGCGCAACGCTTTGCTGCATTGTCACGACTGTCACCCGTGGTGATCGTGGCTCACATGGAGCGACGACCATGACCCTCAAAGGCCGCTACAACCCTCTCTTCACCTCGCGAGCCACAGCGCCCGCGGTCCGCGGTCGCGTGCACGACGTGGAGGCGGCGGCTCTCTCTGCTGAAGACAGCCCGACGCCGGGGGCATGGACGCCTGCTGAGGCGTGCACCGCGCACACCCACCGTGGAGCGCCCCACCGAATATCACGATCTAGGAGATCACCATGTTGAAGCTCATCTCAATCGTTAACACTGTAGTGATTGTCTGGCTCCTCCTGAGCATCGACTCGCTGTCTGGCCGCGTTTACGGCCTCCAGCAGCGAGGCGTCCCGGCAGGCGCCGTCGACGACGGGGGTGACACCGGCGACCGACCCGCAGCCGAGAGCCGGAGCGCTGCCGAGCCGACTGCGGCGGCGCCCAAGGCCTCGAGTGCGCCGGTCGAGTTGTCGGACGAGCGCATGGTTGCGCTCGGTAAGCGCATCTTCCTGACCCAGGGCTCCAACACATGCAATGACTGTCACGGGACGGCCGGCTACGGCGGGCGGCTCCCAGAGGCACCGGACTTGCGCCGTCCAGCGACCTGGAAAGCGTACAAGACGGCAAAAGGCGACCTCGCCGCGATGGCGGGGCCAGTGACTGAGGTGATCCGCTACGGTGGCGGCGTCTGGAACTCTAAGCACCCTGAGCCGGTCTACGACGTGACGATGCTCGGCGTCGTGCAGGGGGCCACGAAGACCACGCTCCGCAAGATCCGGAAGGAGCTCAAGCAGACCGACAAGCTGGTCCTGAGCATGGATGACTCGCTCGACCTGGGAGCCCGCGCGACATACGCGTACCTGCAGACCCTGTGGATCGACGAGGACAGCGCGCCGGACACTGACGCTGCACCGCAGCCCGCCGGGGCGCCTGCGTCGCCGACGGCAGACGCCCCCGCCGCAGACGGCTAGCGGGGCACGCAGCAGGAGCACACCTGGTCTCTCCCGCCCAGGCTGCTCCTGTGCGCGTAGCGCGCAGCTGTGCGTCTGGCCCACCCTATGGGGGCCATGACGCCCCCTTGAGGAGGACGCCCAATGCCGTGGATGTATCGCTAAGTCGTTCGGCAGCCGCCACTGAGCGATTGAGCTTTAGTTCGGACAGAGCCCTGAGGCGGTGCAAGGTGCTCCCACTGCGCAGGTCCCGCACGACCCGCCGCAGCCGTCCGGGCCGCACTCCTTGCCCGCGCAGTCTGTTGTGCAGCCACACTCACCACAATCCGCCGGGCAGCTCGCGCAATCTTCGTCTGCGCCACAACTCCCATTGCCGCACGCACAGCCATCTGGCGCAAGGCACGCCCCCGCGAGACAGATCCCAAACGAATCGCACCCCTGCGGGATACAGAGGTCACCGCTCTGCGCGGTGTGCGTAATGATGCCGTCCACGCAAGCATCCGCGGTGCAGGCGTTCCCGTCATCGACAGGCAAAGCGGACCCCGAGCAGCTGCCCTCAGCGGCGGCGTTGACCGTGCAAATGTCCCCTTCGGTGCACGGGTCTCCATCATCGCAGCTGACCCCCGCGTTGAAGCTCGCTGTCACGCACCCAGAGTCTGCATTACAGACCCAAGTCCAACACGAGTCCGCGGCGCTCTCGGCCTCGCAGGTGTCCGACTCGCCGGTCGCCTGGCAGCTCCCCTCTGCATCGCAGGTGTCCAACGTACAGACGTTGTCGTCAGCGTCGCAGGGTGTATCAGCGGGCACAAGCGACGCAACACAACCCTCGTCAGGAATACACACCGCCTCCGCGTCACAGGGCCCCAAGGTGCACTCCAAAGCCGCACCACCACTGCATATGCCCTCCACGCAGCTGTCCTCAGTCGTACAGGCGTCTCCATCGTCGCAGGCCCCCTCGAGCAGCGCCGTGTGGACGACCTCACCAGCGATACATGCGTCATCGGTGCAGGGGTTCTCGTCGTCGAGAACGAGCACCTCGCCGACGATGCACTCTCCAGCCATGCAGCTGTCCCCGGTCGTGCAGTCTTCCGTGTCGAAGTCGCAGGCCTCGCCATCGGCGAGCTCGCTGTGCGTGATGACGCCATCGTCACAGGCGTCCACGGTGCAGTCATTGTCATCATCGATCGGGAGGGGCTCGCCCTGGCACGCGGCTTGGTCCTCACTGTCAAAAACGCAGAGATCGTTGAAGGTGCACGCGTCGCCGTCATCACAGGGGTCACCCTGAAGGAAGGTGTCGCCCACGCATGCGCCGGTCGCTGCGTCGCATGTGAACGTCCAGCAGGGCTGAGCCGCGCTGATGGCCGCGCAGTCATCGTCGCTGGCGCACGGTGGTGGCGCTTGGCACTCACCATCCTCACAGGACCACCCCGCGTCACAGGCGCCACACGTGCCGCCACACCCATCGCCCCCGCAGCTCTTCTCTGCACAATCGGGCACACACACGGGGACATCTGACTCATCCGCGTCATCCGCGTCATCCGCGTCGGCATCGTCGGCACCCTCAACGTCGGCCTCCGTTGGGTCACCAGCATCGGGAGCGGTGACATCGTCCTCGCCCGCCCCGCTGGTATCCGAGGGGGCAGGCGCCGCATCCTGGGGTAAGGCGCTCGTATCCGAGCTGTCCGGGCCTGGATCTGAAACATCTTGCGGTGACGTCGTGTCCCCAGCCTCGCCGCCTGCGTCGTTGGTGTCACCGGTGCACAGGCACTCGGTCCACTCTTCCCCGCCGGCGCGGCAGAGGCGCTCGCCAAGGGTCGTGACATCTTCGTTCACACAGTCACACGCCTCGCTCTCACCAGGCGCGCAGACGCTTGATGATTCAGCAGCCTCACCACATCCGTGGAGGACGAGCAGCAAGCCCATGAGGGCGGTCATCGACGATCGCATCACGATCTCCTTGTTGGTCCAGATGGGTCGAGTGTGACACAGGTGCCTGTGTGCTGTCGCTCTTGCCCCAGAAGGACAACGTGGCACCGATACAGTGACGCGCCAACGCGGCCCCCAGAGGTGACGCTGGACGCTAAATGAGACGCATAATCGCCTGCGCGTGCTGCCTCCAGCTCAGTGCCGCCGCGTGAGTCGACGCATTGACCGGAGGCAACGCAGCCTCCAGGAGCTTGTTCGCGACGGCCTTGATCACGCGATCTGGCGCAGCGAAGAACGCCTGCTCGAAGACGTCGTTCAGGGCTGGGTTTGGGTTGCTCAGCGCTATCGCGACGTCCAAGAATGCGCGACGGGCACCTTCGATACCCACCGGAGGGTCGCGCTCTCGGAGGCCACGGGCAACGACCGGAGCAGCCAATTGGTCAAGCCTTTGATAGAGCAGCCGAAAGAGATACGGACGCTCTGATGGGTCGCTCAGGAGCGCCAGGACCTCAGCGAGGTGGGCGGCCTCTTCGGGTGACCCGGGAGAGCGGAAGAGCGCCCCAAGCGCAGAGGCGGCTCGGTTCGTCGGGATAGCGTCCGAGATGCTGTGATGACGGCCTTCTCGTATCCGCGCCTCTCGGCTCGCCGCCAAGAGGCGATACGCCCCGATAAGGAGGCGCAGGGAGATGGCGCAGACAAAGAAGGCGGCCGCGGCCATCTCCCAAAGCGTCTGACCCACACCGTCAAAGAAGCCCGACGAACCGAAGCTAGCGATGGGCAAGACTTCGACGGTTCGGGAGCGCGATACCGACCACAGAGACATGCCCATAAACTACGCGGCTGCTCCTGAGCGTGCACGCATTCAGTGACGCGACGGACCCCTCATCCGGTGCTAGGGGATCTTCGAGGTCTCGTGCCGCACCTTGACGACGCCATCTTTGAGCGTGGAGAGGACGACATGAATCGTCCCTTGGGCGTCGACCATGAGCGCCCCGTGGTCAATAGGTTCGTCAGCGACCTCCACTTGAGTCGTGGCGCGCCACTCCCCAGCCGCGTCTTGATACTTCAACGTCCAGCCGTAGTTCCCCGGGTTGCACCACTCGAGCCCCGCCCAAGTGCAGCTCTCCTGACCGTCATTACACAGCGCCGTGACTTCGCATGACGACGCATAGGTCCCGAGCAACATCCGAAGTCGCTCTCCCCCCGTGAGATCGAGGAGTCGTTTGCGGTACAGGGTGTACGTACACACATCATCGGCCCCCTTCGGCGGGTCAGCGCAGGCCGTCATCTGGGCCTTAACATTGTCTTCAAAATGCGAATAGATGGTCTCCCAGGTGACCGCCCCGCTCACCCCCACCACGCGACGGAGCACGATGAGGCGCTCACGAATGCCGGGCTCCGGATCCCCAAACCAGTGCGCGACATGAGGGGTCCAGCTGGCTGCTCCTGACGCATCTGCTTCCCGGACAACCGCCAGCCGCGCCACGACCAGATCCAAGAAGATCGGGAAATCAGGGTTCTCTACGAGCGGGATCAGCTCCATGCTGCCCGCCTCCCCTAGGCTCGGTAGCTCGTCCGCGGAGGTCACAGTGTCGCCGTTCAACTCCAAGCGATGGTAATACGCCATCGGATCCGCGAACGAATTCTCACGCCACAGCAGCGTGTGAAGATCTCTCGGAGGCGCCGCCGCCACCGCGATCCCCCGGACGTCAGCGGGCACCGAGCCTTGGATGAGCGGCAATTGCAGACCAGGCGCAAAACGCCACGCCTGATCAGCGGCCGACTTCACCAACAGCGTCAGCGTGTCCACCGGGGCGCCGGGGACACGGCCAAGGCTGTAGAGCGACCCCACGGCGTCAGCGACGACGACGGGGCGCTCGGTCAACGTCGTCCCCGAGAGCGAGTCGAACACATCAGTCGTGCTCTGTGCGTCGCCCGGCCCCCTCGTGATTAAGAGCGGTGAGGGGTCTGTGGGGTGGTTGTCCATCCCGATGCCAGCGACTCCATCGCCGACCAAGGTCAGGCCCGCCTCGCCGTTGAACTCCAACATCGGGAGCCCCACAGGCAGCCCGGAGTCTGGCGGCCACTCGATCAGCCCTGCCTCATCCTGCTCATCGCCTTGCCGGCAGACGTCCATTGTCCAGAACCAACCCTCATCATTGGCCACCGCAGAGACGCTCCCTGAGATCACGTCGCAGCCAGGCGTGAACGTCACGCTGTCGTGCTCACAGTCGGCGTCCAGCTCCTCACATGTGGGTCCGGCGTACGGGCCAGACAGCGTCCCCACCCCCGGAAGAGGTCCCCCTTGGGGAGCGAGCATAAAGGGCTCGGAGCAGCCGGAGACATTGCCCGCGGCGTCGGTCGCCGTCGCGGAGACGTGCTCTGGGGACGGCGGGGACAGGTTGATCGAGAAGTCCCCCGTCCCTAAGACCTCGAGCGATTCAAGGGGCTCTCCCTCACACGCTGCGTTGCCGTAAAGATGCACTTCGACCCCGATCTCCGAAGCGCCGTCGACGAAGGTCGTGTCCCCCAAGGTGGAGGTCTCCGTGATGAGAGGCGGGGCCGGTGGCACGTCATCATGGGTGTACGGCTCAGTGCCGACGCAGCCGATGATCTCACCAGCATGGTCAAGGCTGCGGACGTACCACTGTCGTGTGGCGTTTGGCGCGGCATTCAGGGGGAGGGAAAACGCGCCACCCGTGCCCGCGATCTCGGACCCCAACTCCGCGGACCCTGCACCGTCACAGCTCTCCGGCGAGACCACCAAGGTCGCCGCATAGACCGCCACACCGTGAAGCGTCGGGGTGGGGTTTGAGGACGGGCTTTGGGGGCTCAACACCACGCTGTGAGGCGCTAACTCACACGTATCTGCGGAGTCGTCGAAGCAGAGATCACAGACGTCCGGGACACCATCATCGTCATAATCCTCCTGGAGGCCTTCAGGGCAACCGATGATCGGGGCCCCGTCTTCATCCGGGATGCAGCTCGCTGGGCTGACAGCGATCCCAGAGGCACTGCAGGGACCATCACAACAGCAAGCCTTGTCTGCCACAGCCAGCAGGTCCTCTTCTGGCGGGTCATCTATGTGGTCTTTCTGGTCTGGAATGCAGTCCGCATCGTCGTCCGCGATGTTGCTCTCGTTCGCGTCAATGAGCCCGTCGCCATCCTCGTCCAAGGGGCTCTGTAGGCTCCCAACCTCCCACGCATCCAGGAGGCCATCATCATCACTGTCAGCCTTCCTCGGATCGGTTTTGAGCTGGGCCTCGATGGCGTTGCTCAAGCCATCAAGGTCATCATCGGCGGCGGGCTCCAAGCAGACGCTCGCGTAACAAAGGTTCGCCTCACAGACGTCGTCTTGCGTGCACGATTCGCCAGCAGAGCGCAGCTCTTGCTCGCCACCACAGGCGGCGAGGCTCACAACCAACGCGCCTATCGCCACTGCGTCTAACACCGCGATAGGTGTGAAGAGGTGTGAGACACGCATGGATCGAGTCCTTGATGGTTCAGCAGGCAGCGCTCTAGTGTGCTCTAGAGTAAGTGGTTCAGGTCCCGCCGGCAATTGAGGCGCTGTAAGCGCTCCCGCCAATGGATGGCCCCGGTGCACACTCCAACGCAGCCTGAGAGCCTCCCTGGGGCCCCTCGTAGCGCCTCTCGACACGGAGCGCTCCCTCTCGCCGGCTTAGCCCTTGTGTGGCTCTCAGAAGAGGCCCAGGGAGCTCCGTGGTCGGTCGAAGAGTCGCACTCTCGAGGGCCTCGCGCGGGGTGCTTCCGTCGAGGATGACGCTGGCGCGCTGTGGGAGGACCCGGCGCGCAGTGCAAGGGAGCAAGGCTGGAGCGAGCAGAGGTTTCATCGGGCATGATGCGCGTGCATCCACCTCGCTTGACTGCGGGAATGAGGCGTCTTCAAACACTGGCGCCAGCCTTCTGCGGCTCCCGAATTTCGGGCACCCAAGCGTCAACAACCTGGATTGCCTGACGCGGGCCCGATGAGGCCTCCACCGTTAAGGGATAGGGACCGGGAAGTCGGCGACGTCAACCGTCGTCCCAAGCAACGTCGTGCAGCCCTCGACGGAGGGGTCATCCATGCAGCTCGGGTCGTTGATGAGGGAGACCGTGTAGGGATCCTCTGTGCCGTTCGAGGAGGTCCCGTACTCGTAGACTCGGACGACAAGCCCGCTGACGATCGCCACGTCACCAAAGTCACCAGCGAGCCAGCCGCCTTGCAACGAGACCCACTGATCGAGCTCACAACCACACGGGCCCACGGCCTCGAACGGGTTGATGAAGTCATTGGTGCAGCCCCCCTCGGTGCCGATCTGCGCGCTGGCGTTCTGGAACCAAGCGACTGTCTCACAGCTGTTGGGGTTGTCTGTCGCACAGCTCAAGAGCTCCACTGCGCTGATGTCGGCCCCCGAAGAATTGTAATCAGGGTTGCAGACGCCATCCCAGCTGTCCTCGATCAACACACCGTAGAACACGAGCTCGTTCACACAGTCATCGGGGCATGTCTCGAACGCCTCATCAGCACCACACGTGCCATCGCCGCAGAAGGGCGCAAAGCACCCAGCGTCAATGCCACACACCAGCAAGTTCTCGAGGGGTGGCTGGAAGGTCGGGGAGGTCGTCTCGATGCATGCATCGGCGCAAGCGGCGTCGTCTTCACAAGCCGACATGCAATCCAACGCATCCGCGCACTCCTCAAAGTCCTGGCAGTTGCCTACATCGCAATTGTTCACCAAGCATTCCTCTGGGCCGGGTGGTGGCCCGAAGCACCCCGCCGCCAAGCCACAGAGCGTCGTCTCCTGAAGCATCTCCTCTGCGCCAAACGGTGCATCCGCCGTGCATTCTTGGACACACTCAAGGTTTCCGCACGCGGACATGCAGTCGATCATCGCCACGCACCCGGGGTTGTCCAAGCAGGTCCCTAGGTCGCAATTGTCCTTCAGGCAGTCGGGATCAGGGGCAGCGCAGTCTTCGGGGCATGCCACTGAGTCTTCGCCGGCGTCACAGACGAAGTCACCACAGATCGGCTCGGGCTCGGGCTCGGGCTCGGGCTCCGGGCCGGTCCCAAGTCCAAAGCAGCCACCGAAGGCCGCGCACGTGATCAAGCCCTGTAATACGACCCCGTCCTCATCATTGGCGTCCGCAATGCAGTCCGTCGCGCAGCCCGACTCCTCGCACGCTGCGATGCAGTTCATCTGTGGCGGACACGTCTCCGAAGCCAGGCAGTCATCGACGCCCTCCTGGCACGTGGCGTTCCACGCGGTGATGCAGTCGACGAACGGGTTGCCCGGGTCATCACCTCCAGGCGCAGTGTCCCCCTCAATGGACTCGTCCGCGTCATCATCCGGGCCCACAGCGTCGGTCATCTCGGCGTCAACAGCTGCCTCATCAGCGTCCCCCTCAGAGGTCGCGTCGTTCATCGACTCCGCTGGCTCGTCGCCATCCGGCGTCAGCGCCGCTGGATCGACTCCCGATGAGTTGTCCTCATCGCTTGACTGAGTCACCTCATTCGCTTCTCCAGTGTCACCCTCTATCCCGCTTCCGCAAGCACCTGCTGTGCTTAGAAACGTCGCGACAAGGGTTATCGTCAGTGCGCGCTGCACAGGGACCATTGAACTCTCCCAGATGGTCGAAAAATATCAGACGTACTTTCAACCATACACCCATTCACGCGGATATGACATCTCCCCTCCGGGCCTGACTTTCTGGGCCGTTTTAACGTCTCTTTGCCCAACTCCGAGACAATGCAACGCAGCCAACATGACGGTGACCGCTCCCCTGGAGCGCGCCCCAAACACGGGGTTGGAAACCTGAGGTCGCCAGCCCATCCACGTGTGCACGGGTACCGCCTCTATTCGAGGCAGGGCACCACCTTCCAAGGGGTTGCTAAGTTGGTGCAGTTGCCCTCTTGTCCTGTGCGCCCGATCGGGCTCACCTCACCAGTGAGCGTGTCTGTCTCAAGTAAGATCGCAGCGCTGGAGCACGCGCAGAGCACGCCGTTATCAAGGTGTATCTCGATGCCGACCGTCCCAAAAGGCTGAGAGAGCGGCGCGATGAGGCTCGCGGCGCCTGTCCCAGGGTCAATCTCATAGAGCGAGTCGGTTGGGGCGTTGATGGCGTAGACCGTCTGCTCATCCTCGGACCAGGTGGCCCCAGTAGAGCCGAAGTTCACCCCGAGCCGCCCAGCGGATTGGGCGACGCCGACGCGCGTAGAGATTGTGATGAATTCATCTTCGGTGCTCGCGACCCCAAAGAGGTTGAGCCCCTGATCCGAGGTGATGCCGTTGACCCCGCTGTAGCCGCCGTAGCTCGCCACCGGGGTGACCTGACACGTGCAGGGGTCGATGACGTCGAGCGCAATGCCACCCCGAGACGCGAGGCGTACATTATCGCGACTGAAGGTCAGTGATGGGTAGCCTGTAAGGGTGTTGAGTTGGCAGACATCCGTCCCAGCCACCGTCTCGACGTCGATCTTCTCAAGGGTGTGGGTCGTGTTGTTGATGCTCAATAAACACAGCGGCGCCGGTGGTGAGACCTCGGCGTCTGGCACGCTCGCGTCCTCTTCGTCGCCTGCTGAGGTGTCAAGCGCATCAGGAGACGCCGCGCTGTCCGTCACCACATCAACACCGACCGTGTCCATACCGTCTGACGGCTGTGTCGCATCTTCAGTGACATCGCTCAGTCCCCGGGCATCTCCTACGTCAGGGTCCGATTGAGCGTCCAGCGTGGAGGTCGCGTCACCCTGAGGTGGGGCACCCGAGGTCGACGTATCATTGCAGCCACAATGCAAGCCGACTGCCGCGAGCCGGACCATCCACGCCTTCGTCATTCGCTCCAAGGCCCCCAACGACACGCTCAGCAACCCGGGTATCGCCATTCGGCCTCGACCCACAGACAACTCGCCATCGGGGCACCTGCACACTCTGGCGCCTTTGGGCCCGACATCGACGACTCTGCTCGGTGATTGCGCTCGAGTTCCCCTCGAACAGTCTACTCGACGTCGACGGCCTCAAGCGTGACGTGACTGGCCTGCCCTTTCACCACCCCGATCAAGTTGTAGAGCCTCGTCTTCCCGCTCGGGAGAGGAGGCGAAAGGGAGCCGATGACGAAGCGCTCTGTCGTCCCCAGCGTGGTACCTGAGGCGCCCGACCATGTGGCGCGGACCTTGAGTTGTTTGAGTGCGGGACCTTGGTTCTCAACTTCGAGCACAGCCTTGTGGAAGTGCTTGCCCTTATCTGCTCCAAACTCAAAGGGGCTGCTCCCTGCCCGAAACTCGCGCTGACGTACGACGAGCGCGAAGGCCCCTTGGTTGATCCGCCAGCTGAAGGGCACCACCTTCGAGCTTGGATAGGTTGCCTTGGGCTGAGTGATGATGTCGTTCACCGTGATCGTGAGCGTGTGAGGCTGTGCTGCGCTCGATGAGGCTTCTTTGTCGAAGACGAGGTGACTCCACGCGAGCACATCGCCAGGTCGATGGGGCGGGCCATCAGAGCCGAGGACCTTCTTGATGGTTGACGCCAATACAGCTCCATCCTTGGCCACGAGGTCGAGCTGCAAATCCAGGCGCTCAAGCACCCGCTCAGAGTCATTGACGAGCTCTGCGTGGAGCTTGTAGCTCAGCGAGCCACCCGCGTAGCGTTGAAAGCGACTCCGAGTCGCTTCGAAGTTGAAGCCGTTGAGCTTCCCGCCCCCGTCGAAGGTGACCTCGACCTCCCCCGATATCTCCCCTGGAGAGGCCGTCACCGGTGGGTTGGGGCGGGGCGTCACGACCGCAGAGGCAGTCGATTCTTCCGCCTGACTCGGAGGTGGAGGGTTCGGAGTCGGGGCAACCTTGAAGAGCGCAAAGGAGGCGCCCACTGCGCTCAGCAGGAGAGCGACAGCGACGAAGCGCCCCGCAGGGCGCCGCCAAAGTGGCACACCCCGCTCAAGGCGCTCAAGGAGCGCATAGGAGGCATGATCGTCGGGGTGCTCTTCGATCACGCGCAACGCCAGGGTGCGCGCGAGGTCCGCGTCCGACCTATCGCCCGAGCTCTCCCAGCGCCTGACCAGCGCGTCGGCCAACCCGCGCCGAGTTGGGACATCAAAGGGCCGCAACGCCGCCGCAGCGCCGAACTCCCTCACAGCGTCGTCATGAAGCGCGTGCTCTAGGTGAAGTCGACCACGGGTCACGTGGGCCTCGGCGGCGGACTCGGCCGCTTGAATCTCATCATCACTCACGCCGAGCTCGCGCGCGATCGCCTGGAGTTCGGCCTGGTCGACATCCTCAGCCCGTTCGCTCTGCACCACGTCGAGGTAGCGCTCAATGATTCGCTGGGTCTCGTCTTTCATGTGTCTCCTCAAAGACCACAATACAACAGCTGCGTGAGGAGTGGTGAGGGCATTGATGCCCGCGGCGACCTCCGGCCAGGCCCCTTTTCTTCTGGGCGTACCCAGGGATGACAGGCCCGTCATCATCCACCTGACTCAGCCGAAGAGCGCACGGAGACCGGTGAGACACGACGCGCCCTCATCGGGCCCTCAGTAGTCGGAACCTTGAAGTTCGCAGCACGCGAGCGTGGCTCCTCCAAAGTCGATTATTCTTGGATGAGCGCACCCCGGCGCTTACGGTCAGGCCCATGCTCGCTCAGAACGCCATCACTTTGCAGCACCGCCGGCTGGTAGAGGACCTCTACCTGCTCATCCAGACCTTGGATCCAGCGACCTTCAAGGCGGAGATGACCTTTGCGGCCGAGGAGATGATCGCCGAGCTCAAAGCCGAGCTCGCGGAGCTGCTTGAGAGAGCAGACGCCTCGCCGAGCGTTCAGGAACAACTTCAAGCCCTGAAGCAAGCCTTTGAGGAGCTCAAGCCGACCCTGAACTTTGAGTCACGCGACGAGTGGCGTGCCGTCTTCAAGCGCCTCCAGGACGCCTACGAGAAGATGGCCGTCCAACTGCGGAGTCAGGACGTCGACCTTCCGGTCCTGCGGCAGACCAACTACAAGCGCAGCCTCGTACATGCGCTCAACGGCGTCTGGACGCTCATCATTGTACAGCACGGCTTTGGGATCGTGGGCAACGCGATCTTCGTGACCATCATGCTCTCCATGGCTGTCACCATGGAGGTCGGCCGCAAAGTCAGCACGCGCTGGAACGACACCCTGATGAGGGTGTTTGACCCCATTGCTCACCCTCACGAAGTGTACAAGATCAACTCAGCAACCTGGTACCTCTTCTCCCTGCTGATCCTGGCCTACACCATGGCCCCAGTGGCACAGGCGCTAGGCGTGGTGGTGCTCGGGCTGGCCGATCCGGCCGCGGGCTTCGCAGGGCGGCGCTTTGGCCGTCGAAAGCTGATTGGCAATAAGTCCTTCGTCGGCACAGGCGCCTTTATCGCGACTGGGTTCGCCGTCTCGATGCTCGTGTTGGGCCACTACTACGCCGAGTACAGCCTCAACATGATGCTGCTCTTGTCCGGTGTCGCGGCGCTCTCCGGCGCCTTGGGTGAACTCTTCACCCTGAAGACCGACGACAACTTCACCATCCCGATCGCCGTGGCAGTCTCCGTCAGCGCGCTACTCGCCAGCGTCTAAAGCATGCAACCTCACCTTCGAGCACCGAGGTGAGGCCAGCCCAAGACACGCGGCCCAACAAGGCTCACGGCGATGCTCGGAGGCGTCTCCAGATCCTTGCTGGCCGCTACACCCAGCCCAGGGTCCGGACCTCAGGGCCCGGAGACCCTGAGGCGAGACCGACTGAGGTGCACCCTTGCACAGGACCTAGTTGAAGCAGGTCTTCTTTGAGCTGCTGCACTTGCTCGTGGAGCCCGTGATCTTGCAACCCTTCTTCGTGCAATCGCTGCGCTCGCCGTAGCAGTGCATGTCACCACCACCACAACTGCCCTTGCTGTCTCCGCTGCACTTCCAGCAGCGAACTTCTTGCGCACCGTTGTCGATCTCCGTCGCGGTGTGGGCATTCTCTACAGACCCTTCGTCGGGGGCGGCTACGGCCGTTGCCTCAGCGTCGGCGACCACCTGCGCTTGGGGCTCCGCCACCGCGTCGGGTGACGCTGCATACGCAGCAGCGACAAAGGCAAAGGACGCGAAGAGGACCATCATCGTGTTCTTGAGCTTCATTTATCATAACCTCCAGAGGGCAGTTGCCCGATTGTAAGTAAAGAGAAGAGTACGCCCTGCCACCGAGTCACGCAATGCCACCAGATGCACGCTTGATTGCCCCCCAACCCGGGGGGTACGCATACGGTCGGGGGCCTGGAGCAGAACGTCACGGACTGAGACAAACCAGCTCTGACATGACGCCGATGAGCCAAGGCGCGGACTTCAAGAGCCTGTAACGCCCCTGGACCGGGCTCTTGAGTCTTAAACTCGGCGATGCCGTCAAGATATCCCCATGCCATGTATCGCCTGAGGTATGCTCGGTGTTTGAGACACTGTAGATGCCTCGCGTACGACACCATCGGCCTCTCCCGCCCCCCCCGCTCAGCGATTGGTCACCCTCATGAAAAGCTACCGGTTGCTCCTGATCCTCTTCATCCTCCCCTTGCTGACCGGCTGCGAAAAGAAGGAGCCACTGTCCGCCATGGAGCAAGCACGGAGCCGTCCTGGGACGTATATCGAGAACACGCGCAGGCTACCGGATGGGACCTGCGAGCAGACCCCTGGCTATGAATGCGTTGCGGGCAAGCCCTGCGATGTCCCCAAGACCAAGACAGTCGTGTGTCCCTACACGCGGTTTAGATACGCTCGAACTCCCAAGGGGCGATGCATCCTTGAGCCCCTTATGCGGTGCAAGTCGGGCACAGGGTGTTCGGTCTCCCCAGAACCCAAACCCTGCCCACCCGCGCTGACGGACACAGGCTTCATCCTACGCAACGGTGAGGTGTGTGAGCTCACCTTGGTCAAAGATGGACAGCGGACAACCGGACCAACGCCCTGCCCTGAGGACCTCCCAATGCCTATTGGCTCTCCCCCCGTGGAGTAGGTCTCCTCTTGGCCGGACGCTCCGGGTCGGGCAGTCCGGCGAGCTTCGTCGGCTTCATCCGCCCCGTCAGCGTTCGCTGGCGTCGAAGTGGTCGGTGATGTCGCAAGCGAGCGGCGTCGTCGGGCTCAGGGGGACATCAATGTCGCCGCCTTCGAACTCTGCCTCGGCGGTCAGATGGTCTCTGCAGCTGCCGAAACCCTCGTGACAATGCTAAGGTCGGCTCGCGCGCGGCAGCGGCTCGTTGCGCGGCGCTCTGACCTCGCGAGGGCGGGCCAGTGTCGCGTCTCCCTGTACGGCCCCTCTTTTGAGCACATCATGGCCCCAAACGCTCCCCTGCTTCGGCGACACAGGACGGCCCTCTTCGCCCTCTTCGCCCTCGCCATGACCACTGGCTGCAGTGACGCAATGACTGAAGGCGACGGTGCGAACCTCGACGCAATGACCGCGCAGGACGCCGTAGCCACCAGCGACACCCCTACGGCAAGCGACGCGTCGGGATACGACTACGACGACGACGCACCAGAGGTGAACGACACCGGAAGAGCAGGAGACAGCCAGACACCGCTTGAGGACGCACTCCCAGACACCGAGGACACCGAGGACACCGAGGACACCGAGGAGCCTGACCTTCCCTGTGTCCCCTCCTGCAATGGAGCGCAGTGCGGTCCCGACGGCTGCGGTGGTCTCTGCGGTCAATGTGCACCAAGTGAGGTCTGCGCAGCGGGCGACTGCGAGTCCGCCTGCGTCCCTGCCGAGGTCTGCGGCGCGGTCGGGGCAACGGTGTGCACCGAGGACGGGGGCGCCGTCCTCATCTGCGTCCAACTCACCCCGGGGTGTCTCGGGTTTACAGAGCCAGCTGCGTGCCCAGCGGGCTCGGTGTGTCAAGGCGGCCTCTGCGGCCCCCCCTGCACGCCTGATTGCGCAGGCAAGGGCTGCGGCGACGACGGCTGCGGCGGTCAATGCGGCCCGGCGTGTGACGACCTCAACCCCTGCACCGACGATGTCTGTGAGCCCGCCGGAAGCTGTGTCTTTACTCCGAACACAGCGCCCTGTGATGACGGCGACCTGTGCACCGAGGGAGATCTCTGCCAGATGGGGACATGCACCCCCGGCCCCAGCGTCAACTGTGACGACGACAACCCATGCACCACCGAGAGCTGCGTCAGCGGAGAGGGCTGTGTCACTGTCGCCCTGAGCGACGGGACAAACTGCGTATCCGGTGACCTCTGTGTCACCAATGAGACCTGCGTAAGTGCGAACTGCCAGGGCGGCGTACCCATCTCGTGCGAAGACGACGATCCATGCACCGACGCCGGGTGCGCTCCAGAGAGCGGCTGCGTCTACCCACCTCTGTTCGAGGGGTGTGAGCCCGTCGAGGTGAGCTGTGATGATGGGCTCGACAACGACCAAGACGCTGACGTCGACTGCGCGGACAGTGACTGCCTCGCCGCCTGCTGCGCAGACGGGGTTCAGAGCGGCGAGGAGACCGGCGTGGACTGCGGCGGCGTGTGCCTGGCCTGCCCTGGTGATCCCTGCTCAGAGAGCGCCGAGTGCGCCTCAGGTTGGTGCGGTGAAGAGGGCGCCTGCGCCACCCCTAAGAGCTACTATTGGGTCGGCGGCTCAGGGCTCTGGACCGACTACGAGAACCACTGGGCCACGACCTCCGGCGGTGATGTCTTTCACACCTCGGTCCCCACCTTCGTCGACGACGTCTTCTTTGACGAAGCCTCCTTCCCTGAGCCCGGCGCGACGGTGACCCTCGACATGCTCATCGCCACCTGCCGCCACATGGACTGGACCGGGGCGATGGGCTCACCGACCGTGGTCGGTGACGCAGGGAAAGCGCTCATCATCACTGGCGACTTCTCGCTCACCGAGTCCATGCAGTGGTCCTCTCAAGGCGACCTCCACTTCGAGGGCCCCGGCGGCGCAACCATCGACACTCAAGGCGTCTCGCTCGGCGCAGACAACGTCTACATCGACAACGCGGACGGCCAGTGGACGCTTGAGAGCCCGTTCGTCGGCCCCAACCTCTACCTCCACGTCATCCAAGGCACCTTCGACACCGGCGGACAAGAGCTGACCATCCGCCGCTTCATCTCCGATAACGGGAACTCCCGCACCATCCGCCTGCACGACTCGACCATCCACCTCTGGCAGTTCTGGTTCATGTCCAACAACCAAGGTCTGAGCTTTGATGCGGGCTCCTCGACCATCCTCTGGTCGGCCTCAAACACCCTGCGCTTTGAAGGGGGCGAGGCGGCCTTTCATGTCCTGGAGGTCGACGTCTCGGCGGGAGAGGCCGAGCTTCGTGGGGACATGACCTTCACGCAAGTCACCAAGACCGGCCCGGGGGCCCTCGAGGTGACCGACGCCCTGAGCGTGACCGAGGGGGTCGATGTGCAGGCGGGCACCCTGACGCTGAGCGGACCCACGACCCTCGCCTCGCTGACCCTCGCGCCAGGCACCTTCTGGAACCTCGGCTCCGGGAAGACCCAGACTTTGGGGACGCTTGTAGCCGTGGGCGACTGCACCCAGTACGTCACGATCCACGCGACGAGCCCAGGCTCCCCAGCGACCTTGAGCATCGCCACAGGGCAGGTCGGCGTCGTCTACGGCGCCATTCGAGACATCACCGCGGTCGGCGGCGCGGAATTTTTCGCCATCAAGACGTATGACGAGGGCGGCAACACGGGCTGGACCATCGAAGAGCCTGAGCCGCAGTCCTATTATTGGATCGGCGGCAGCGGCAACTGGAGTGATCCCAACCACTGGTCGACCGAGAGCGGCGGCGAGCCCGCCGAGTGCTTCCGCGGCAGCTCCGATAACGTCTACTTCGACGAGAACTCATTTAGCGAGGGGAGCAGCACCGTCACCCTCGACGTCCCAGAGACGACCTGCCACCACATGGACTGGACCGGCGCGAGCTTCTCCCCGACGCTGATCGGGTTAGGCGACAATCACCTGACTGTGACCGGCAACCTCACGCTGGTCGAGGGGCTCAGCTGGAGCGCCCAAGGAGACTTGTGGTTGCGCGGTCCCGGGGACAAGACCATCACGACACACGGTGTCGACATCGGCGCCGGGGACATCCATGTCGATGGCGCAGACGGCTCATGGACCCTCGGGGATCCTTTCCACACATCAAACGGCTACCTCTTCATCGATCGAGGGAGCTTTGACACCGCCGGCTACGAGATGACCATCCGACGCTTCATCTCCGACAACGCGAACCTCCGAAGCGTCTCGCTCCAGGGCTCAACCATCAACCTTTGGCAGTTCTGGTTCATGACCGACACCACCAACCTGACCTTCGACGCTGGCACCTCGACGATCCTCTGGTCCGCGTCCAACACGCTCCGCTTTGAGGGCGGCGATGCCACCTTTTACGACCTTGAGGTCTCCGTCTCGGGCGGGGAGGCGGACCTGCGCGACCCCTCGAGCTTTCGGCGCATCAGCAAAAGCGGCATCGGTCGATTGGCCGTCGAGGACGAGCTCACCGTCCAGGACACCTTGAGCGTCCAGCAGGGCACCTTGGCCCTCGTGGCGGCGACGACCATCGGCACCTTGGACCTCGCACCTGGCGTGGCCCTCGAGGCCCAAAGCGGCACAACCCAGACCCTGGGGGCCCTTATCGCCGAGGGCACCTGCGGACAGACCATCGGCATCGAGAGTAGTCAGCCCGGGCAGCCCGCCACCTTGAGCGTGGCGTCTGGCGCCGTCGCGCTTAGCCACTGTGTCATCGCTGACATCAGCGCGATAGGAGACGCGACGTTCACCATCAGCGAGGCCCTCGACATCGGGGGCAACAGCGGCTGGGACATCACCGAGGCGAACGCGCAGGACTACTACTGGGTCGGGGGGTCCGGCAGCTGGAGCCAACCTGGGGTCTGGGCCCTTGAGAGCGGCGGCGAGCCCACAGACTGCGCGCCCAGTCGACGAGACTCGGCCATCTTCGACGCCGCCTCCTTCGATGCCACAGGCGCGGTGGTCACCCTCGACCTTCCTCACGCCGAGTGCCACGACATGCGGTGGACAGGCGTCTCCCATCAGCCCAGCGTTCAGGGCGGCGGGGACAATCAGCTGACGGTCTATGGCGACCTGATCCTCGACCCCTCGATGAGCTGGGGAGCCACGGGGGACATCACCCTCAGCGGGCCTGGTGACAAGAGCATCGACGGCCAAGGCGTCAACCTCGGGACCTACGCGCTCCGCCTCGACGACGCCGAGGCGACCTGGACCTTGGCGAGCCCCCTGACGGTCACCAATGGTTACCTCTTCGTCGAGCGCGGGGGCTTTGATACCTCAAGTGAGCCAGTCTCCATTCGACGGTTCATCTCGGATAACACCTTCCCTCGCTCGGTCGACCTCGGCGCCTCAACCATTCAGCTTGGCCAGTTCTGGTTCATGGACGAGACGACCAACCTGACCTTTGAGGCCGGCACCTCGACCATCCTCTGGTCAGCATCCAACACGCTCCGCTTTGAAGGCGGCGACGAGAGCTTTCACGCGCTAGAGGTCACGGCGAGCTCGGGGACAGTAAAGATCAACGGCCAGACCTCCTTTGACTCGATCCTTAAGCAGGGCGACGGGGAGCTCACCGTGAGCGACGGCATCACGGTCACGGAGACCTTTACCTTGCTCGAGGGGACGCTCACGCTCCTGGGCGAGAGCAGCCTCGGGGCGCTGGAACTTCAATCAGGCATCATCCTGCGCCTCGCGGGCGGCGTCACGCAGACCCTCGGCGCGCTCACCGGCGCGTTCACTGGCGTCACGACGATTATTGAGAGCGCGAACCCGGGTACGCAGGCGAACCTCCAGCTGAACTCAAGCACCGGTGTCTGCCTCTCCCACGCCCAACTCACCGACATCGCGGTCGCGGGCGGCTCGGGTTGGTTCGCCTCGGAGAGCATCGACGGCGGCAACAACACCGGTCTCACCTTCGGCCCATGCCCCTGAGCGCTACGAGTTAGCGCACCCTCGCGAACGCTAGCAGCAGCAAGAGCGGCTTGTGCGGTCTGCGGACGTCCCCTTTCTTGCAGACGTTCAGCGCTTCGATTTGAGCGAGCAGGTCCAGCGGGGCGCTCCTCTGGAGTGAGTGTTGCGTACACGACAAGGTAATCTGATGCCGTGATTAAGTCAGCCCCCCTCCCCTGTGATGTGGCCCCACCCTAGGGCGCCTACTTCGCCTCCCGATTATTCACCCGGGTTTCGACGAGCACCCCTGCGTTTGGGCGGCTTTGGGGTTTGGACCTCGGACCCAGGGTCATGCAAGGACCTGGAATCATTGAGCCGAACTTCGGGCACTGAAAACAGTCCGAGGCGGGGTGCACTCCGGGACGTGATTTCAGTAAGTAACAACGACCCAAGTTACGACGACCCTGGGTCGCGACCTCTTCCCCTTCGCGACGGTCATCCATAAGACCGCCCCCTTTTGTATCGAGATGGACGCGCCCCCCCTAAGCCGACACAGCGCTGCGTTCCCATGGGCCATTCCAAGGTCAGCGCACTCGCCCTCTGTTGAATCCTGTCACAAGACGTCACCCCCTCCCCCTTTCCCCTGTGCTCTAATGTGGGCTGTGGACGCCGTTCAGGCCGTCCTTCCTTAGCGTGGAGACCTCATGAAGACCTTGCATGTAACCCTGAGCGTATGCCTCCTCCTTGGCCTCTCGGCGTGTGGAGACAGCGAGAGCAGCACACCCGCCGATGAAGGCGTCAACCTCGAGACCCAGGGAGAGGACGGGCTGGAGCCCGTGGAGGGCACCGACACGCGGACGAGCAGCGACATCGCCGAGCATGGCGAGGGCGACGCGGAGCTGGACGCGACGAAGCCCTCGAGCTTGGACGACAGCACCTCAACAGGCCCTTCTCCCGGCGTGGACGAAGCGACAGATGCGGGCGCCGAGATCGAAGTAGAGCAAGGGGACGACCTTGGAGGACCAGACTCAGAAGAGGATGTTCAAGCGCAGCCTGTCGAGGTGATCCTGACCCTCGCCCTGACAGGCGAAGGCAGCGGGAGGGTCACCTCCGAGCCGCCTGGGATTGATTGCCCGGGGCAATGTGAGGCGACCTTCCTCTCGGGGACCGCGCTGACCCTCGAGGCCAAACCCGCGGGGGACTCGGTAGCCGCTGGCTTCACTCAGCCCTGCGCTGGTGCCTCAAGCTGCGCGTTTAGCCTTGAAGGTGACCTGAGCTTGGAGGCGAGCTTTAACCCGGCCTTACTCTCAGCCTGGACGCTTCACGGCACGAGCCCTGAGGACACTGTCTGGGTGGGGCGAGCCACGGCTTACGGTGACGATGGCATCGCCATCGCCGGGGGCTTTGACGGAGGGGTCGACTTCGGTAATGGGGTCGTGACGAGTTCCGGAGGCGGCGTGGACGCCTTTGTGGCGCGCTATAGCTCGGACGACGAGCTGATGTGGCTCTGGCGCTTCGGCGATGAGACGGTCAGCCACTACACCGCAGACGACGGTGTGCTTGAGCTCGCCGGCGACTCCCAGGGGAACCTCTTCGTCGCGGGGACCTTCGCGGCGAGCGTGGACTTCGGGGATGGCACCGTAGTCGTCCCCGAAGCCGACGAGACCGTCGTGCCCCAGGGGGCCTTTATCGCCAAGCTCGCGCGCCTTGATGGCGACCTTGAGTGGGCCTGGACGGCGCCCCTTGGGACCGTGCGTTCGGCGAGCGTCACGCCCGATGACGCGGTGGTCTTCGCTGGAGGCTTCTCTGGGAGCGCCACCTTCGGTGATGAAGAGAGGGTGGCGTCGGGGCTTCGGGATATCTTCATGGCGAAGTACAGCGCCGATGGTGAGTTCCAGTGGGTAAAGACCTTCGGGGACGAGGCCCCGCTAGGGATCGACTTTGAAGGGGCGAGCACGGTCCGCGTGGCCCCGAACGGCGACATCGTCCTCTCGGGCTTTTACGACGGGAGCGTCGACTTCGGCGGCGAGTCACACACCGCCGTCTTGGACTCCTTTGGGGTCGGGCTCTCGAGCGACATCTTCATCGCGCGCTACACCTCAGAGGGTGAGCTCTTGTGGTCGCGCACCGTCGGTGGGCCTGGGATCTTCAACGCCTCAAAGAGCCTGGCGATAGCCCCCAACGGCGACATCGTCGCCGCGGGGTGGTGGAGCCACATGGTGAGCTTTGGGGACGTGAGCTTTGCCAACGGGCTTGACCCCGCTGAGATCGACGTCTGGATCGCGCGCTGGAGCGCCACAGGTGACCTACATTGGGCGAAGACCATGGGCTCTCCCGGGGCGATCGACCGCTGGGATCAGGTCGTGATCGCCCCCTCTGGCCGGTCCTTCGTGAGCGGCGGCTTCTTCGGTGGGCAGGTGCTCGGTGAGCCCCTTGAGGCCACGGGCGGCATGGACGCCCTGCTCGTCGAGCTCTCTGAGGAAGGCGAGTTCATCTGGGCAGACATCCTTTGCAATGACGAGGCTGACGACCTTGCCCCCGCCATGGCTCTCAGCGGGCAAGGGCACCTCATCTTAGCCGGGTGGTTCCAGGGCGAAGCAGACCTTGGCCTCGGCACCGAGAGCGCCGTAGGCAAAACCTCAAGCTACGTAATCAGGCGTCAAAAGTGAGGCTGACGATGGACCACCGACAAAGACCCCAAAGCGCGTTAAACCGGCCCCGCCGCTACTGGGTGCGGGTGCTCACCTTGTCCCTCTTGACGCTCGTCGCCTGCAGCGAAGGCGAGGTGGTAAGCCAGGAGGGCGAGGAGGGCACGAGGGTCAGTGACACCTTCCAGACCCGGACAGACCTCAACGCAGCCCCCCCGAGAGAGGGAGCAGACGCAGTGCTCGTCCCTGAGGACACCTCGTCTGAGCCCACTGAGGGTGACGAGGATGGCCAAGGTGAGGAGAGGGCTGACCCACGGGAGGGCGACGCCGACGCGTCGCCTCAGGGCGAGCAAGCTCAAGACGCAGCCAGCGCATCGGATGCAGCGATAGAGGGCGACGCGACGAACACGGATGAGGGCGTAGAGCTCCCCGACACCTCTTCTGTGGAGGGTGATGCGGAGCTTGGCCCTGAGCCCGAGCTTAGCCAAGACGCGGAGAGTGACGCTGATGAGGCAGACTCCGAGGCTGGGCCAAGCGCTGACGCCGAGCTGGTTCTGTGCTCGCCGGGCGAAGCCCTCTGCGTTGAGCAGAGCGTCATGGTCTGCAGCGCTGATGGCCTCTCGCTGGAGCTCAGCGAGGCCTGTTCGACTTTAGAGACATGTCTCGTGGACGCATGTGTGAGCCTCTGTGAGGCCGCAGCCCTCTCTGACTCCAGCGAAGGTTGTGCGTTTTTGGCCGTCACGACGGTCAACGAGTACCTGCCGCCCAGCCTCCAGATGGACTTCGCCATCGTCGTCGCGAACAGCATCGAGAACCCACCAGCGAGCGTCACCGTGTCTCGAGCCGGGGAGCTCCTCGAGGTGGCAGAGGTTGAGCCTGGAGCGACCTACGCCTTCTCGCTGCCGATGATCCCAGAGCTTGTCGAGAGCGAGCACAGCGTGCTGGTGAGCGGCGCCGCTTACGAGGTCACGAGCACCGTCCCTGTCGCCGCCTATCAGTACAACCCGCTCCACTTTGAGGACGCTGCCCAGGAGTTCTACAGCTTCACCAATGACGCGAGCCTGCTCTTACCCGAGCACGCGCTTGGCACGAGCTACATGGCGATGAGCTGGCCAACCTGGGGGAAGATCATCGCCTGGACAGCCGGCTTTGTGACGCTGACGGCGGTCAGTGATGACACCGAGGTGACCTTCACAGCGGCGGCCACCACCTTGCCCAACCCTGAGGGCGAGCTAGGCCTTGAGGCTGGCGAGTCTCTCACGCTCATCTTGAACAGGGGTGATGTGCTGCAATTCCAAGGCTGGACGCAGAACGAGAGCTTCTTCCAGCTCAACGCGGAGACCTGCCCTGCCCCTGACTTTAACTACGATGGGCTTGTGAGCTGCCAGGCGCTCAACACCGACCTCACAGGCTCGACGCTCACCTCAAGCGCCCCCCTCGCGGTCTTTAGCGGCCATGATTGCTTGCGGATCCCCTACGACACCGAGGCCTGTGACCACGTCGAGGAGATGCTCTTACCCACCGACGCCTGGGGACAAGAGTTCCTCTTCGGTGCGCCCCAGCGACCTGACATCGACGCCACCGCCTCGGCGGAGTATCGCGTCGTGGCCTTGGAGGACAACACGACGGTGGGGGTCACCCCAGCGGGCATCGCTGGCCCCTTTCTGCTCAACGCCGGTGAGGTCGTGAGCTTCACCACGGACGCGGACCTACGTATCAGCGCAGACAAACGCGTCCAGGTGATGCAAGCGCTGCTCAGCGCTCAGGGCCTGAACCCACCGGCGGTCGTCGATGATGGTGTCTCCCTTGGCGATCCCGCCATGGGGACCGGGGTCCCTCAGCGTCAAGCCAAGGCGGCCTACGTCTTCCAGGTCCCTGCCACCTATCAGAGCAACTGGGCGAACGTCGTGCGCTTCATCGACGCCGAGGTCCTCTTAGACGGCGAGCCGCTCTCTGGCTTCTCGCAGATCGCCAATACCCCCTACGAGGTCGCGCGGATCAGCCTCTCCCCCGGGACCCATCAGATCACCTCGTCTGGGGGCACCTCGTTCACCATCATGAACTACGGCTACGCCCCCTTCACGAGCTACCTCTACCCGGGCGGCATGAAGATCGAGAAGTGAGGCGCAGGCGAAGCCCCTAACTGACGTCCACCTTCGCCCTCATCAGTCCGCCTTGCTCTGGCCGTCGAGGCCACGCCTCACGCCGAGGGCGACGCGGCCACAGAGCGCGTTGGCGACGCCGACCCTGAGGTGCGCAAAGCGCTCTCTGAGCGGGTGTTTAATCTCGTCACACACTGTTACCCACGGTCACGCAAAAGCCCTGTGTACTGCCATCGTGGCCAAGCCAACGAGACGGCCACAGGAGGAAGTATGGCGATACCGCCCGAAAGAATGTGGCTCTCCGAGAGCGGCGCCTTGAGCGCGAGCCAAGGCACGGAGCTCGAGCGCTTGCGTCGGGAGAATGAAGCCTTGCTTCGAGAGAACATGGAGCTCCAGGTCTATAGGCGCCTCGCCTATCACGACCCCTTGACGGGGCTCGGCAACCGCCGCTACCTCGACAAGCGGCTGAGTCAAGAGCGCTTCCGAGCGCGGCGCCACCCCCATCAGCGCTTCAGCGTCCTCGTCATCGACCTCGACGGGTTCAAGGCCATCAACGACACCTATGGCCACGCTGAAGGTGACGCCGCCCTCTGCTTCATCGCGCGCTTCTTCGAGGACAACCTGCGCGAAGATGACATCTGTTGTCGCGTTGGCGGCGATGAGTTCACGATCATCCTGCCTGAGACCGGGCTTGAGGGCGCAGAGCGTATCAGGAGGCGCCTCTTTTTGGGGCTCAAAGAGGCCAATGAGGGGCGCCGACTCCCGCTCTCCTTCAGCGTCGGCCTGGCCACGTGGCCAGAGGACGGCGATGACGTTGAGGCTCTCCTCTCAAGCGCTGACGCTGACATGTTCCAAGCCAAGACCAGGCGACTATCAAGACCTTGATCCCTGACCTCGCGCCCCGTGTGCAGACCGAACACCTGCAGCTCAAGTGCCCCCCTCTCTCCTTTCGCAAAGCACGCGTCACACGACTCTGAGCGCTTTGCCTCCTCTCTCGCCCCCCCACCCTCTTGGAGCCTGACTGCCCCCCCCCCCGCGCTGGTCGGGATAGAGCCGAGCACCTAGGGCCGAGCGGGCTGGTATGGGCGTGCCGATACCTTTGAGTAGGGCAGCGACGTCTTCCGCGTAGAGCTGACGAGGGGCGTAGTCAGCAGGGACCTGAGCACTTCCCATGCGTGGCGAGGGGCCGGCGTGCGTCCCGTGCCCGAGCCCAGGGCGCGTCCCTGCGCCCTAGGCCTTTCTAGCCCCCCACAGGCTCTCTTCTTTCCATGGATTTGCCCCACCTGGTGCGCTGACGCGATCAGGCTCAGCGACCATGCGCCCCCGAAAAACGCAGGATCGAGAGCCGCCCAAACGCATGACTGAGAGCCTGTGCAATTCTGTTACATCCTGTCACCCCCTGTTGACTGAGCCCGTGCTCTCTTGAGGGTGGGTTCGCCCACTGAAACGCCCTCAACGACAGGAGACAACGACATGAAGCGCATCATCCACATCACCTGCATGACCCTCTTGGCCACCACCATGCTGCTCAGCTCGAGCGCAGCGGCCAAGGACGACAAAGGTGGCCCCCCAGAGGCCTGCGCGCATTACGACGTGACGGAGGACGGGCTCCTGAATTTCTCGGACCTCATCGTGATCCTGATGTCCATGCACTCCGACACAGAGGCCCTGAACCTTCTCCAAGACTTAGAAGAGACAGGCTGCGCCGCCGAGCTCAGCCTCGACGCAATGGACCTCTCAGACATGCTGAGCCATTACGCCTACTGCGTGAACATAGACGCAGACAACGACGGGCTCATCACCTTCACCGACGCGCAGCTCTTCTTCGACAGCTCAGCCCCCGTCACCGAGAAGATCGATGTCCTCATCCTCGCCCGTGGGCAGAACATCGAGGTCTCTGATGACCTCTACCTTAGGTGCTATAGCGTGGACCCAACGACCCCCCTGCTCACGCTCCCCGGCCTCTTCGACGGTCTGATGGCGCGCTTTGACACCTGCTTCAACGCTGACCTGAACGAAGACGGTGTCTTGGACGTGGCCGATCTGACCCTGGTGTGGAGCAAGCAGAGCGCGCTCTCCATCCAAGAGCGCATCGCCTACCACGACGCCATCACCACCGACCCCCTCTGCCAGGGTTCGCTCTTCTAGGGAGCGCGATGTCGAGGTGAGGGCCGAGCCGCGCCCTCGACCTCTCTGCGGCGCGCTCTCGCCCCCCAACCACGCGCTCTCCAAGAGCGACCTCTCTCCCCTGGAGCCCTCTCATGTCGACGCCCTTACGCCTATGCTTCGCGCTCGTGATACCCCTCTCTGCGATGGGGTGCTCTGACGAGCACGCCCTTGGCACGCTGACCACGACGCGCGCGCACGCCCTGAGCGCTGAAGAGGCGAAGGGCAAGAGTGGACATGAGGCTTGGCTAGACGCGATGGGGACCCTCGCGGACATGGCGCTCCCAGAGAAGGGTGAGCCGACTTTGCACACGGAGGCCACCTCGCCCGAGCCCATCACGCCGCGGACCCCACCCGTGGGGTGCTCGAGCTACTTCTACCCCGAGCGTGGACAAGCCATCTGCCTCGATGCGCAGCTGAGGAGCTTCATCGTCTTCAAGGGAGAGGAGGTCGAAGGCAGCACCAGCATCGCCCCGGACTTCTTCACCCTCCCCGTCCCCAAAGAGGAGAGCGCAGCCGCATTCCTGGACGCCTTCTTAGAGGCGACCCCAGAGGCTGCCTGGGGGAGCCTCGCCTTCGGCCCTGATGACCTTCATTTTGCCTGGCTCGACCCAAGCGTCAGCGTAAGCGGCGACCCCGGCCCCCTGTCCGGGGCTCTCCCTTTGGGCGAGGTCGGCCTGGGGTGGTCGCGCTACTGGACAGGTGAGCGTAACGCCATGGCTGCGCTAGAGCTTGCCAACACCGCGGTTGAAGCTGGGGCGCACTTCGCGGTCCCTGGTTACCACGCGATTGGGGCCCCCACCGCGGTCCCAAACGTACCCAACGACCCTTTTTGGCGGCGCCAATGGCACCTCTACAACACCCGCCAAAGGGTGCCAGGCTATGGTCGTGGGCGACGAAACCTCGACGTGCGAGCGCCCTTCGCCTGGTCGACCACGACGGGAGACAGTGCGCTCATCACCGTGCTCCTCGACGACGGGGTTCAGCGGAGTCACCCCGACCTCTCGCTTGGGCCGGGCTTCGACGCCACGATCGCCCCCTCTCCCAACCCTGGCGAGCCGGATAACCTCCTCGTCGAACACCACGGCACTCAAGTGGCGGGGGCGGCCTTTGCGCTGCGCGATAACGCGCTCCATGTCGCAGGCCTCGCGAAGGTCGATCTTCGCTCCGCCAGGGTCGCCATTAACCTGGGCGGCGGCTCCAGCTACATCACGGACGCCGCGCTCGTCGACGCACTGGCTTGGGCCGACGCGATAAAGGCCGAGGTGAGCGTCACCGGGGTCTCTCTCCCGATGCTGCCCTGTGCCCCCCAGCCCAGCTGCGCCTGGCCGACCCTAGGCGCGATGTACAGAGAGACGACCGAGGGGGGGATGCTGCACTTCGCGGGCTCTGGCAACATCGCCAGCACATCGCAGTCCTTCCCGGCGGCTCACCCCTCGGTCTTGGGCATCTCTGCGCACACGAACCGCGGCCAGCTGGCCTCCTTCAGCTCATCGGGGCCTGGGCTCGCCTTCTCGGCCCCAGGCGCGGGCATCCTGACCACAGACATCACCGGTACACTGGGGAGCTCCACTGGCGATCTCACCTGGGCCTCGGGCACCTCCTTGGCCGCGGGCATCGCGGCCGGCGTCGCGAGCCTCGTCCGCTCCGCTCGGCCCGAGCTGAACGCTGAGCAGACCTTTCGCGCCATGCTCATCTCCGCCGCCGAGGCGGGTGAAGAAGGTCACGACGAGGCCTTCGGCTTTGGCCTGGTGGACGCCGACGCGGCCATCAAGGCCGCCAAAAGCGAGCCGGCCCTCCACGTGATTGATGGCTACCTCAACGCGCAGCTCCCGACGAGCCCTGGGGGGCTCCCCATTGGGGTGAACACGCCCGTGCTGAGCGCGGGAGATCTGAACGGCGACGGCGCAGAAGATTACGTGGTGACGGTGGCCTCGCTCAGCGGCCAAGGGAGCGTCCAGGCTTATTCAGGGGCGGACCACAGCGTGCTGTGGAGCCAGGTTGGCGACCTCACCTTCGGCTACACCTTGGGCGGAGGGGGCGACGTGGACGGCGACGGCGTCAACGACGTGGTCGTGACGACCTCCCTCGACGCCATCCCCGCGGGGCCGCTCTGCTCGAGCTCTGTGTCGCTCCTCAGCGGGAGCGACGGGGCGCTCTTAAACCGGATCACGCACCCTGACTGCACAGTCGCCTTTGGATGGTCAACGCTCTTGGCCGATCTCGACGCCGACGGACGCGCGGAGCTTATCCTCAGCGCCCCCTTGAAGGACCCTTGGTATGGCCCTGGTGTATCCTCTGGCCACGTATTCATCTTCCAAGACCCTGCGAACCCGCTCACAAGCGTCGATGACGCCGAACACCTCCTGCCAGGAGCGGCGACACAGGACGCCCTCTTCGGTTATGCCCTGACGAGCCTCGGTGAGTTTGACCAGACGCCGGGCGAGGACTTCGCTGTCGGGGCCCCTGGATACCAGGACGGGCGAGGTCGCGTCATCGTCTACGCAGGCTACATCTCCATGTTTGTCCCGAGCTTCCTTGGGTTGCACCTCCTCGATGGCGACACACCCAATGACCTCTTTGGGCGCTCTATCTCCGGCGCTCAGGACCTTGATCAGGACGGCTACGACGACCTGCTTATCGGGAGCCCTGGGCATAACAACACCGCCGGGGCCGCCTTCGTCTACAGCGGAGGACCTGAGGTCTCACTCATCTGGAGCGCCTTGGGCCTGAGCTCCGACGAGCGCTTGGGCTGGAGCGTGGCGATGAGCGGTGACTTGAACATCGATGGGTTCCCGGACCTTGTCGTGAGCGCGCTCCGAGACGGGGGCGTTTCCAGCGGCGCTCCGACGCAGGCCGGGAGCCTGTCGGTGTATGACGGGAGGAGCGGGGAGCTTGAGCTCCGCCACTATGGCGAGAGCTTCGGCGCGCAGCTCGGCTTCCACCTCTCTGCACATGGCGACATCGACGCGGACGGGCTACCTGAGCTCATGGTAGCGACGCTGCCGATGTACAGCTCGGGGGCCGGCGCTCAGCTCACCTTCCTCTCCGGGCGCTTCGTCTTCGTGAATGGCCAAAGCTGTCGACTCTGCGAGGCGAGCGGGCTCCTGTCCCTGCTCCCGTGAGCGCTGCCGCTCAGCGCGGCGTCGTGCTCTTGAGTAAGGAGACCTGAGGGCCTGGGCCTCATCTCGGCTTATGCCATGAGGAGCACACGACACCGGCCCAGATAGGCGCCTCTCATCGCTCAGCCATCCCGAGGCCCCCCACGTTGGCGTCTCAAGATGCGCGCCAGGCATCCGTGATGCTATGGTCCGGGCTTGGAAATCCGCATCACCTCCGAAACCCCATGCCCCCTCCGGGCGCCTCAACGGAGCAGCCTCGACGCGAGGCGTGACGCGTGACCTAGGCCGAGACCATGAGCGATCAGTCAAAGTATTCCGGCAAAGTGCTCCTCGCTGACGGGTGGATAGACATGCGCCTCGGCGAGGTTCACCGCTCAGGGGAGATGATCCGGCTGACGAGTAAGGAGCTCGAGCTCCTCGCTTACCTCTACGAGCACGCCGGAGAGCTCGTCACCCAAGACCAGCTCCTTATCGACGTGTGGGGCTATACGCGACCGCCAGTGACGCGCGCTGTCTATACAGCGGTCAAGCGGCTCCGGGTGAAGATAGAGGCCGACACCGCCCGGCCCGTCCACGTCTTGACCGTCCACGGCGAAGGGTATCGATTTGTGCGTGCGCTGGAGGAGCGCAACGACGCTGCGCCCCTCCCCTCCGAAGCCACGCCACCACCCCGCGAAGCGGAAACTCAGCACCTTGAGGAGGCGCGCCCTTTAGCCCCCCTGCCCCCCTCTTCGGCGCCTAAAATCCGCCGTTCACTCAGCGCCTTTGTGGGTCGGAGCGAAGAGCTTGACGCCCTCGCCCAGCGCTACGGGCAGGGTGAGCGCATGCTCACCTTGCGAGGGACCGGCGGGATGGGGAAGACGCGCATCGCGCGAGAATTTGGGCTCACACTACAAGAGGACGAGAGCTGGCAGGGCGGCGTCTGGTTTGTCGACTGCGCCGAGGCCTTGGACGCTAGGGCGCTCATCCGCAACTTAAGCAGCGCCGTCGGACACGCAGCGCAGCCTGACGTCGCGAGCGAGGATCTCCTGCGCTCGCTTATCCTCTGGGCGAGGCGCTCAGGCAGCACCTTCCTCATCCTTGATAACCTAGAGCAGTGTATCGAGCCGGCGCGTGATGTGCTCGCCCAGCTGCTCAGCGAGGCCCCGGAGGTCTCGATCCTCGTGACCTCACGGCAGCGGCTAGGCATTCAAGGTGAGCGGGTCATAGAGATCGGCCCGCTTGGAGAGGCCGAGGCGATCACGCTGCTGCTCGATCGCTCGGGAGATATGCAAACGCTTGAGGACCTTGAGCCCGGGGAGCATGCGCGGCTGAGGGCGCTGGTCGAGGGGCTTGACGCCATGCCCTTGGCCATCGAGCTAGCGGCCGCGTGGCTTGAGGGCCTGGGCTCAGAGGCTCTATTGAATCGCCTCGGTGAGCGCTTTCGCTTCTTGCGCGGTGCGTCGAGCGAGAAGGGGGCTGACGTCACCCTCCGGGGGACACTTGAGACCTCCTGGGCGCTCTTGGACGATGAGGAGTCATGCGCCTTCGCTGAGCTCTCTGTCTTTCATGGGGGCTTCGATCTTCACGCTGCAGAGGCCGTGCTGAGCGCCGAGTGGGCACCTGAGGTTATTCGGCGGCTGCGAGAGCGCTCACTCTTGACCCTGGATCGTCGACAACCCGGGAAGTCACGCTTCGAGATGTATGAGTCGGTCCGCGCTTATGGCTGGGAGAGGCTCAATGAGGGTGAGCCCGAGGCTGTCATCACGCGGCACAGGGAGTGGTGCAAGCGGCGCTTGAGCCAGCTCCTCGGAGAGATGCGCCTGGGTCAAGCCGAGGCGATAGGGAGCATCAATCGAGACATCGACAACATCATCGCCGCCCTCCGCTACGCCCTGACGTCGGCGCCAGGAGAGGCCCTTGTGCTGCTGCGGATGTTGGCCCCACACACCCAAGAGCTGCGCCTAGGCAACGCCTGGCTCCTTGAGCTGCTCACTCAGGCCCTCGAAGCCTATAACGAGGAGAGCGACGCGCTTTCGCTCAGCTGCAGAGTGCTCTGTGTTTCCCTCTTGGATTCCACCACGCCCTACGCGCAAAAGCGGACGGAGCTCATCGAGGCTCAAACCCTGGCGGACGAAAAGGGAGAGGCGCTGGTCGCCGCGACCGCCCTCAGCTGCCTCGCGTCGGTCGCCAACGCGCACGCTGAGGTGGAGGATGGCATCGCGATGGGCGAGGCGGCCTGCGAGCGCCTCGGAGCGCTGAAGGGGCGTGAGGCGCGCGATCTGGAGGTCCGGACCTTGAACACGCTCTGCGCGCTCTACTCCCTCAAGGGCGATAGAGAGACGGCGCGCAGCCAAGCCGAGCGAGCGCGCGATCTGGCGGTCGCGCATAAGTACGTCACGGCAGAGGTCTACAGCCGCTATCTGCTCGTCGAGCTGGAGACCAAATCAGCAAAAGCACGCCCTCGCGCGATCTACGAGGGCTTAGAGCTGACGCGCCTCTTCGGCAAGATGGGCCTGCGCGCGCAACAGACCAAGGTGCTCTGCAGCCTCGCGACCGTCTGGATGCACCACGGCAAGCTTGAGGAGGCAGAGGGCCACGCCACCGAGGCGCTGATGCTGAGCCGAGACCTCGGGATGTCTCTTTGGGAGGGACACTGCCTGATGGTCTTAGGCATGGTGAAGCTGGACAGGGCAGACCTCGAGGCCAGCGAACACCTCTTATCCCAATCGCGGGAGATTCACGCCTACCACGAGCACCGCATGATGCTTGGCTACGCGCGGAGCTGGCTCGGGCTCCTCTGCGCAGAGCGCGGAGACCACGGAGAGGCGCTCCGCCTCTTCGATGAAGCCCTCGTAGGGATCAACGCCGAGAGCAACCGCTACCCCGCCAGTCAAATCGAGACGGTACGCGCCGTCACCATCGCCCGTTCGGGCGACACCTCCGAGGGACGCAAGGTGCTCAGCGAGGTCGCAGAGTTTCTTGAGCGCACCCATGCGACAGACACCCTCTACCGGCTGGCCCTCGCTGAAGTTGGTCTGCTCAACGCCCTAAAGCTCGAGGGAGAGGGAGAGCACAAGCGCGCAGGGGGAGAGCGCGCTGAGGCGCTTGAGAGCTGTAAAGATATCCTCGATGTCGACGCGCAAGACCTAGACAAGGCTGTCGCCGCCCTCTACACCGTGCCGAGCCGAGTCGCTGCGCGGCGCATCTTGAAGCTCCTCAGCAGCGAGAGCTAAAGCGAGCGCTAATCTCTCAGCGCTCATGAGGCCGCCCACCCAAGGGAGCCCCTTGGGATGCGAGGAGGTCAGCCCAGAGGGCTGAGAGCGCACCGCGACGTGAATGCAACGCGTCGCCGCTCGAGCGCGCACACCCTAGGCCAAGAGGGCACCTCGCGCCGGCGTTGAATCGTGTCACAGGATGTCACCCACGGTCACCGAGACATCGCTCACCTTAGGTGAACGGAAGCCACACGGAGCTTCTGGCACCCCTCGACTGAAGGTGAGGAGCGACATCATGAAGCGACTAATGAGCCACCCATGGACACCCTGCTTGGTCACAGCCCTGGCGCTCTCCTGCTTGAGCGACGCCCATGCTCTGGCCAAAGAGAAGGGCTCTTTTGCCAAGGAGAGCAGAGCAGAGCCCGCGGCCCCAAGCGCACCTGCTCTCAGCCCGCCTTGCGTGGAGGACGCCGAGTGCAGCGATGGCGACGTCTGCACGGACGACACCTGCGAGCACGGGAGCTGCGTCTACACCGCGGTGCCCATGGGGAGCGATGAGGGGGCCTGCTGTCACACCAACCTCGGCTGCGATAACGGCAAGGCCTGCGACGAGGACCTCTGCGTCGCCAACCGATGCACCCACCCCGACACGAGCGCTCAGTGCGGCCCGAGCGACCTCTGCGTCTCGCGTTGGTGTCAACCCGAGGCAGCCGCGGGTGCTCCCGCCGGGTGCAACGCGATGTATGTCGGCGCTGGCACCCCTGAATGCTCGCCCGTGCGTCACCCTTGGGGCGCGATGGGGGGGCGCGGCGGCGGAGCGGGGCCTGGAGGTATCCCAGGCGGGGCGCCTGGTCCCTGGGCTTTCCCTCCTTGCTCAGACGCACAAGGCATCACCGCGGACGTCACCGGGGATGGCCAACTGGGGCCCGAGGACGAGCTCGGAGAAGAGGCCATGCCCGGGGTCTGGCTGCGCTACGACGACGACGACGACGACGGCGACGGCGCCCCGGACGCCACGATCAGCACCCTTCCGGTGCTCTCGCCGGCGGAGGTCGCCCTTCATGACGATCTCAGGCGCCTCAGGGTTCCCGCGGTCCCAAACGCCGGCTGGCAGCGCAAGCTCGACTGGGGGTGGATGAGCGATCACATCGTGGTCTACGCCCTGCAGCCCGATGGGAGCGCTGCGCTGCTCCCGCCCGACCGTGTCCTCGCCCTCAACCCACCGATGTGGGAGCCCACGGAGCCGGTCGAGCTCCTGGTCCAGAACAGCGGCTATTGGGGCGCCAATTTTACCGCGCCCGAGGACTTCGCTCAGGTCGTCTTCTACGAGCTCGTCCAGCTCAACCAAGGCGGGGCGAGCGGCTGCTGGGACGCGGTGATGTTCAGCAACCGTAGCGTGGACCTGGCCATCGACAGCGATAACAATAACCGGGTCGCGGGCGTCGAGTGGCTCCCGAACACGAGCCTCGCGGAGCAGGTCATCGAGGACGAGCCCTGGGGCAAGCTCATCGGCTACTTGGGGGATGGGAGCGGCTGGTCGCCCTACACCGAGGTCCACGAGCTCACGCTGCGCGACGAGGGGGTCTTCCGCTACGCTGATCCAGCGCTACACTTCAGCGACTTCCGCCCTGGGGACACCCTGCGCTTCTCGAACTGGGTCGCGTCACCCGCTCAAGCGGTCATGGTGAGCGCCGATGATGGCACCTGGGAGATCGGCCCGATCGGCCCTGGCGAGAGCCAGAGCTTGAGCTTCCCCCTCCCGTGGGCGGGGACCTACACGGTGACCGGCGAGGGGGAGGGCCTCATGCCCCTCCGCGGGAGCCTGGCACCGCAGACCCTCGCCCCAGTCATCGCGACGGTCCGGGACACCGAGGCCTCGGTTCGCCTGGTCTACGACCCGGCGCAGGTCGAGGTCCGCGACATGGCCCGAGAGGTCGTGCCGCCGGAGACCTGGCGCCCCTGGTCGGAGGTCCCTGAGGGTGCTCTCGCATTAGGCGAGCTCCGCCGGGCCTTCGGCGTCCGAGGCCTGACCCGGAGCCTCGTGCCCGGTGAGGTCACCCTCAGCCTCGAGGTCGACGTCGATGGCGATGGGGTGTCCGACGCCTTTGACAGCGTCCTCAGCACCGTCGCCGACATCGACATGCTCCTCTACGGCTTCTGGAGCGAACAGCGCCAGATCAGCGCCGACGACCCGCAGGCCTTCATCGCCGCCTTCGTGAGCGTTGATGATGGCGTCGCTCCGCCGGACGAGGCCGCTGGCGACGATGCGGTTGACGCGGCCATGGACTGGGACCACAAGGCGACGCTGAGCCACGCGCTGGTCCGGGGAGGGGATGTCTACGCGCTCACCCCCCTCGAGGGCGCCGCGCCCCCGGCGACGAGCGTGGAGGTGAGCGCCACTGGGGCCGCGCCCCTCACCCTCCTCGCTCCGGTGGAGGCCGGGCGGGAGGCGGAGGTGCTGAGCACCCTGACCGAGCTCGCCCTTGAGCCTGGGGACGACGCCCCGCTCTACCCCTGGACCAACGCTCCGCTCCAGCGCCTGCAGTCCTTCGTGACGCGCCCGGGGAGCCTCCGCTTCACGGCCCTCGAGCACGAGAGCGCCGCGGTCCCGCCTGGCGGGGTGGCGACCCACGGCGCCACGGTCATGGTGGGGGACGCCCACGGCAACCCCGCCCCCGACGGAACCGCCGTCCACGTTGATATGGTGACCCGCGGCGCCCTGGCCGACGATATGCACCTGGTCATCGACGGGGGGATCGATCTCGCGCTGATGCCCGACGCCTGGCACGGCAACGCCGGTGACACCGAGGTCGCCGTCCACCTCGAGGTCGACGGGGAGGCGCTCATCACCTCGCGGCCGCTCCGCGAGGTCGAGGGGACCCTCAGCGCCCCGGGAACAGTGGCCCGAGGCGAGGTGGTCCTGGCGGAGGCCTTCTTCGCCGACGATACCGGCGCGCCTATCCTCGGGCCGGTCGTCCTGAACTGCTTCAACTGTCGCTTTGTCGGCGGCGGACAGGTCCTTGAGACGGAGCTCATCGACGGCTGGGTCAGCGCCGAGGTCGAGGTCGGGACGCTGAGCCATGGGCTCGGCTTGCTCGTCGCCGGCGCGGCGAACACGAACCTCTTCCACAGCTTTGAGATCGGCGGTCCTCTGCCCCATATCAGCCCCGAGGACGGGCTCATTGGTCGCTCCGATGGGCCGAGCTGGGTCGAGCTGGAGGAGCTGGGCCCCCGCGAGGTCTCAAACGCGACGACGGTGCACGTGCGTGGCCTGCCCAATGAGCTGGTGACCATCCGCGCCAAGGTGAGCAAAGAGGCCCTGAACCTCCCCCTGACGGTCGTCATCGGCGACCAGACCCCCAACGTCGTAGGCCCCGTCAATGGACAGCTCATCGGGGCGCCGGAGCGGGTCGATGACCTGCAGGCCTTTGGCGACTCGGCGCTCGCCTTCTCGCTCGGGGACGCCCTGGTGGTGGAGAGCCACCCGGCGATCGCGTTGGCCGACCTGGCGCTCTCGACGGCCTTTACGCACGAGGCCCCGGTCCGCGGCACCCTCATCTCAAAGCCGGGCGAGTACCTCATCGAGTCCCACGTCGACGCGTCCTTCAGCGCGAGCGTCTTCGCGTCGGGGCAGTGGCACAGCCTGAGCACCGGCCCCCTCTTTATGCCCGGAGAGTGGAGCGAGGTGGAGCTGAAGATCGTCGGCAACGTCGTCACCTTCACGGTCAATCAGGTGCCCCATGAGATGCTCCTCCCTTCGGCGCTTGTCCCCCAGGGCGAAGACCTGCGGGTCGGAGGCGACCTCGTCGGCCGCATCGGCCACCTCCGCCTGGTGGCCCTCTCGAGCGAGGGCCCCTCGGAGGTGAGCCTCGCTGGGCTCGGCGCCGGGGACACCTTGCAGCTCGATGGGCAGGGCACAGGCAGCTTCGTGCTCCTCTCGAGCGCTGTGTCCGGGGCCGCGCCGTCTCAGGTGACAGCCACCGAGCTCGTGGTTGAGAGCGCCTCCGGGAGCGCTCAGAGCGCGGTGCTTTCGGCCGACCCCGTGACCGTCGCGTGGTACGAGGAGCTCTTGCGCTCCGCCTTTCTTGGGGCGTACTGGGACGATGGGATCAGCCTCTTTGAGGCCTGCGGCGAAGGGCTGATGATCGCCTTGGGCACCGACGACGTCCGAGACGCCGTGGTCAACTTTGGTCGCCTGATCAACAGCTACCTCCCGATGGTCGATGGCGCGCGCGAGCCAGAGTACATCGACATGTCCATCGCGCTGGTCGCGCTCGGGCTTCGCTTCTCCATGGCCCACACCGGCGGCGGCGGCCTCGCGGGTGGGATCTCGCTCACGCTGATCAAGAGGACCTTGAAGGCCATCCCCCCTGGCCCGGCGCGGACCGTGCTCAAGCGCCGCGTGCGTCAAGAGCTCAGTGCGCAAGGGAAGGTAAGCGCGGAGCTCAACGCGCTCTTCACTCAGCTCGACAACACCCCGTGGATCATCAATCGCCTCTTCCCCACGCCGCCCCCACCAGGCCCCGAGCTGCGGAAATTCAGGATGGCCGCGCTCAACAGTGACCGGAGGGTTCAACAGCTCGTCAGCTTCGCCGCCAAGGATCAGAACGCCCTCAAGAACCTTGGCATCGCCGTGTTCAGTAAGGGTCTAGAGACCGACCCCGACCAGCTCCGTCAGGCGAGGTGGGTGATGGCGCGGGTCGCGGAGATGCCCAACCCTGACTTGGCTATCAAACTCGCGGGCTCCGTGAAGCTGCTTCAGGGCCTGAAAGCCGTCCATGATCTAGAGTTCACACCGGCCCAAATCGCCAAGCTCGGAGGTGACTACCCGGAATTCGCGACCTACCCTCCAGAGGCCTTCCTGGAGAAGCTAAGTGGGATCGATGGCTGGGTCCACGGTAGGTTCCCGGTTCCAGATGAGTATTACGAAGTGCGCTCCAGAGTACGGCTTCCGTCGATGGACATCGGGAAGATCTTCGACTTGCTTGGAACCCCAACGTGGGGTGGCCCAACGCCTTGGGGACTGCTGAATGAGACGGTCAACATCCTGGTCACGGAGTTCGATTACACACGCATTTGGGTCAACTACAGGGTTGAATTCACCTGGAAGGAGTGGGCCTTTGACCAAGTGCGACCAGCCTCAGCCCAAATCCTCGCGGAACTCGACGACACACGGCGCAGCTTCGTGACCTGGGGGCGCGTAGCGGCACCCGCCCCCGGTCCCGTCCCGGGGGGAATCCTCTATCCACAGGACTTTGTGAACGTCATTGAGGCAGATATGCGGCTCACGCGAGAGCGGCAACTGGGGCTGGAGGTTCAGGAGTTGTCACGCTTCTTCGTTCCACAGGAGGGACTGTTGGAGCTCGATAACTACGCTCCAGCCGGGCTGACGTCCTTTTTCCGAGCCTTACCCCCCATCAATGATTGACGCGCCCCATCCGGAGGGCCGCGGGGCTGTGGGTGTGGCGGGCCAATCATCCGGCGTCCCTCCCACGGTCGGGCCGTTGCGTCCGAGGACCGGCCGCCCCCCCCCGTCACACCAGGGCCGGGGGCCTCGAAGGCTTGACCCGGCCAAGGTGGGGGGCTCATCCTTGGGGCCCGTTGCGGTCACCTGGCCCGCGACGTCGCACCGCGAGTCGAAGAGGAAGTGCATGGAGAGGGCGTCAGCGCCCTGCTCTACGCCCCCCTCCAGCACCTGTTCCTCGCGTCGTTGAAAAGCGTCACAAGCGGTCACCCTGTGTTTAAGCGCTCCCCTCTAGGGTGTCTTCATCGGCCCCGCTACGGGGCCTTGGCGAGGAGGCCTCCCCCTCCTCAAGACAACGACCACCGAGGTAATCATCATGCGACGCACGGCCTGCTCTCTTGCCCTCTTGCTCTTCTCCATAACGGCCTTTGCGTCCACCGCCGCCGCCGAGGTCTGGGTGGTCCCGCAGGACTACCCGACCCTCACGGAGGCGATCGCAGGCGCCTCGGACTTCGATGAGATCCTGGTAGAGCCTGGCGACTACTTCGAGTCCATCACCCTCAACAAGGCGCTCACGATCCGAAGCACAGATGGGGCCGAGGTCACCACCCTGCAGGGGGACGGCTCACAGCCCGTCATCCGCGTCACCGGAAACCCCCTCTCTGTGACCCTTGAGGGCCTCACCATCACGGGCGGGCAAGGTAACTATGGAGGCGGTGTGAGCGTCATCACCTGGGGCTCCGACGCGAGCGCTTTCACCCTGAGCAAGAGCGTGGTCATCGGCAATGAAGCCGTCAGCCCTGGCCCGGGGGTCAGGCCGGCCGGTGGCGGCGTGCATGTGGTCGGGCCGGGCTATGTCGAGATAAGCGACACCCTCATCGCGTTCAATGACGCAGGCGACGGCGCAGGCGGCGGCGCGTACATCACGCCCGTGTCATCAAACGCCGAGCTGCACCTGAGCCGAAACCGCTTCGAGGGCAACAACGCCCAGGACGCAGGCGGGCTCTACGTCAAGACCACCGGCCCCTCCTCCTTTTTCGCCAACGACTTCGTCGACAACTTCGCGTGCTATGGCGGCGGCCTGGTCTTGCATTGTCAGCCCGCGACAGCAGGCGCGAGCGCCTGCCTCCCCGTCACCGTGGAGGGGAGCCTCTTTGACAGCAACGCCGCGGGCTGCGGCCTCGGCAGCGATAGCGCAGGGGGCGCGCTCTCCATCACCCCTGTCAGCCTGCTCTTTGAGGTCACTATCCTGCGCTCGACCTTCTGGGGGAACTACGCGACGGAGGCCGGTGGCGCGATCGCGATGAACCAGGCTGGGGGGCTCAGCCTGGCGATCGACAGCAGCATCTTGCACAACAACTGGGCCATCTACGGCCAAGGCTCGGCGGCTCAGGTTGGCTCCATCAACGGCACCCCGCCGCTCAGCTTCAGCGTGACCTACTCAACCCTCTATGACCTCGACTGGTATGGGGTGGTCAGCCCGATTCAGCTCACTGAGAGCACCGGGAGCATCGATGACGCCCCGGAGCTCGTCGATCCCTCAAACGACGACTTCTCCCTTGAGCGCTCATCGCCCTGCGTGGACAGCGGGAACCCGAGCGCCCCCTTGGATCCGGACGGGAGCATCATCGACATGGGCGCGAGCGCCTATGCCCTCATCGACGTCTTCCGACGTGGAGACGTCAACGGCGACGGGAGCGTTAACTTTGGAGACGTCTTCCCGCTCCTCCACGCCCTCTTCGTCAAAGGCGCCCCTGAGGTGCCTTGTCGGGACGCGGCCGACGTCGATGACAGCGGGAGCGTCAATATTGGCGACGTCACCTTCCTCCTCGCCTACCTGACCGGTGGACAGGCCCTGACCATCCCGGCCCCGGGTACCTTGAACCCAGGCGCTGATCCGACCCCCGACAACCTCGGCTGCGCCCTCTACCTCCCCTGAACGCTCAGGGGGGCACGGGCAAGCAGGAGTCGCCATTGATTACAATAACTTAGAGCGCTGTCACAAGCTGTTGAATGCTGTCACCCACGGTCACATCAACCCTCCCTAGACTTCGATCATCACCCAAGCGCCTCGGTTCACGAGCCGAAAAGAGAGGAGGACTGACCATGACTGAGCGACCTCAAGACTCCACCCCGACCCTCCCAAAAGCCCGCAGCGTTGAGGCCGTCCAAGCGCCCTCAAGGAGGCGCACCATGGAGGCCTCTAGCGTGTCCCGGAGTGGAGCCCACCTGCGCACCTTGAGCCCGCCGGAGCTCCCCAAGGGGCTCCGCAGCAAGCCATCGGGGCCTCGCATCGCCTTCCCGGCCTTCGACGACGCTCGCTTCACTGAGGCCTGGTGGGCGCTCCATGGATGAGCCCACGCCTCGAGCGATGTGCCCCTCCCTCCCGTAGCCCCTCACCGCGTCCCAGAGCGCGCCCCACACAGGAGAGCCTCGATGTCCTCATTACACCTCGGCGTAAACCTAGGTCATGACCGCTCCGCTGCCATCGTCAGCGAAGGGGAGATCCTCGTCGCCATCGAACAAGAGCGCCTCGACCGTCACAAGCACTCCACGGGCTTCATGCTCCAAGGGACAGAGGACCCCCTGCAGATCCAGGCCCCGCACGAGGCCATCCACTATTGTCTCGAAGCCGTGGGGGCCTGCCTGAGTGACCTCACGACCATCACCGGGAATATGCCCGGTATCGACAGGGCTCAGGAGCTCCTCTCTCGCCAACTCTCCCCCCGCCTAGGGAGCCGCATCCAACGCGTCCCATCTCATCACCTCGCGCACGCCTACAGCGCCTTCAGCCCCTCGGGCTTCGAAGAGGCAATCGTCCTCGTCGCGGACGCCAGCGGGAGCACGCTCCGCGAACCTAGCGGCCTCTGGACCGAGTCCTACACCCTCTACCGAGGCCGGGGCGCTCGCCTTGAGCCGCTCCACGCCGAGCGTGTCAAGGCGCACCTCGCGGGGATCTCAACCCTGGGCTTTGTCTACGACCAAGTGAGCAGGATGGCCGGCTTCTTGACCCGCATCGGCCAACACCTTGAGATCCCCGAGGCCGGCAAGCTCATGGGCCTCGCCGCCTACGGTGGGCCACAAGAGGCCGACCGCCCCTGGTTCAGGGCGCGCCCGGGCGACTACAGCCTCGACATCCGCGGGTGGGAGATCCTGCTTGAGTGTCAGGCCCTCAAGAAGCGCTTTGACAGCGGCGAGGGCGCCCTCCACATGCGCCAATGGGTCGTCGACCTCGCGTGGAAGGTTCAAGATGAACTTGAGCGCGCGCTCTGCCACCTGGTCGAGACAGCCATGACCGAGACCGGGCTCGCGCGCCTGTGCCTCGCCGGTGGCGTCGCCCTCAACTCGGTGGCCAACCACGTGATGGTCAAGCGCTGCGGCCTCGAGGACCTCTTCGTCTTCCCAGCGGCGGGCGATAACGGCATCGCGGCGGGATGCGCCCTCTGGGCACACCATGAGGTGTCGGGCTCCAGCGTGAGGGTCCCCTTGCGCCACGCCACCCTCGGGCGCGACCACGGCGAAGCGGCCATCAGCCGCGCGATTGAGCTCCACGGTGACGCGCTGGTGTGCGAGGCGCTCAGCGAAGAGGCGCTCATCGAGACCTGCGCGGAGGCCCTCGCCAAGGGCCGAGTCGTCGCGCGCTACGGCGGGGGAAGTGAGTTCGGCCCGCGTGCGCTCGGTCACCGCTCCATCCTCGCCGACCCGAGCTTCCCCCGGATGAAGGACGTCCTAAACGCGCGGGTGAAGCACAGGGAGGCCTTCAGGCCCTTCGCCCCGGTGGTGCCAGAAGAGGAGGCAAACGCGATCTTCGACCTCGAGGTCCCCGCGCCCTTCATGCTCGTCGTACCCCAGATTCGCCCTGAGCATCGAGGCGCCATCCCCGCCGTTGTTCATGAAGACGGAACTGGACGGGTTCAGACCACGAGCGCCCAAGAGAACCCCTTTCTCCACACCCTCTGTCGCCAGATGGTCAGCGAACGCGGCGGGCTCCCGGTCGTCCTCAACACGAGCTTCAACGTGGCGGGGCAGCCCATCGTCGAGACCCCCGAGGAGGCCATCGCCACCTTCCTCTCCACAGACATGGACCACCTCGCCCTCGGGGGCTTCTGGATAACGCGCAGAGGTGCAGCGGTGAGGGACTACGCTGACCACCTTCAACACCTTGAGGAGCCCATCACCCCGAGCGGCCTCGAGCCCGGTCGAAGCAGCGTAGAGGGGCTTATGGAGGAGCTGGACGCCGCCATCTTCCAGGGCCGGCCGAGCGCTCACTGGAGCCCTGATGAGCTCGCGGCCATCGCGTCCCAAGGCGCGCACCTCAAAGAGGGGGCTCTGAGCTTCCCTGAATGCGGCCTCATCTCCCCCCTGAGGAGCCAGATCACCGAGAGCGTGGTGCTCCTCTTAGACCCGATGAACGGCTCGCGCCTCGTGGACCTCAGCGGGGAACACACCGCGGCGCTCTTGACTCGGGCTCAGGCTGATCTGCTCCTCGGCCTCGTCGACGGAGACCACGCCCGCCTCGCGCCCAAGCTCCGCGCGCACTACCTCGCTGACCTGGACTGGGCGGTGGCCCTGGCCGAGCTCTCCGCGCTCCTCGAGGAGTTCGGCGTGGCGATCGACATGAGGCCCTGGTCTGAGGCCCAGCAAAGTGTCCCCTGGGATGCGCGCACGCAGACCTTCGCTGCCTTCTCTGAGGCAAGCGCCGCCGATGATGCGCTCAGCCGTCTCGGTCAACGCCTCAGAGCGCTCGGCTACAACGAAGAGCAGCTCAGCGCACTCCTCGGGGTCTCAAGCCTCCAGCAGATCGAGCCGACGCGCATGCACTGGCTCGCGCGCTGGCACCTCGACGACTCGCCACTCAGCGACCTCGCGCGCCTCTTCCTGCTCCGCGCTTCAGTGCCCCCTGCGCGCCTCTTGGCTACCCTCGGCGAGGGCCTCTGCGCCTGCCTGGTGCGTCACGGGCTCGTCGTGGCAGCGCCCGATGGGATCGTCGGGCGCGTCGACCTCTTCCCTGTCAGCGGGCTCCTCGTCTTCACAGACCACCGCTTCGCGCTGCGCGCGAGTGACCGCCTCGACGAGTCCCCGGTCATGTACATCGGCCTCGACAGCCTAGGCTTAGCCCACACCGCCCCCCGTGAGCCCGTCCAGAGCGCCCTCGACCTCTGCTGCGGCAGCGGCGTCCAGGGCCTCATCGCCGCTCAGCGTTACGCCAAGCGGGTCACCGCTGTCGATGTGAACCCACGCGCTCAGCGCTTCGCCCGAGGCAACGCGGCGCTAAACGCTGTGCGCAACTACGAGGTCCTCTTGGGGGACCTCTACGACCCCGTCGCAGGTCAGCGCTTTGAGCTCATCCTCGCGAACCCTCCCTTTGTCCCAAGCCCCGAGGAGGGCCTACGTTTTCGAGACGGCGGCGCCCGAGGCGAAGAGGTGCTGGCGCGGATCATCGACGGGGCCGACGCGCACCTCGAGCACGGTGGGCGCGTGGCCATCGTGAGTGACCTGGTGTCCCCGAAGACCCTCGACGAGCGCCTGGATTTTTGGTGGGGGGCCGCCCCCTCAGACCGACTGGTGCTCACCACAGCGCCGCGGGATGAGATCCTCTTCTCCGAGCCTCACGCCCGGCGCCCCTTCGGCCAAAGCCTCGCGGACTACCAGCTAGACCTTGACCGCTGGGTCACAAACTTCCGCGCCGCCAACCTCGGCTCGGTCGACTTTGGCTACATCCTCATCTGGCGCCGCGCCGAGGGTGAGGGGCATCGGACAACTCGGATCGTCTCCTCACCGACCAGCCCTGTCCATGATGAGGTCGCGAGGTGGAAGCGCTCCATGGACCTCTGGTCCTCTGGGGGTGCCCGAGCCCTGAAGCCCAAAGCTGGGCTGAGCGTCCAGGAGACCAGAGCTCTAGATGGGCGCCTGATTGCGGCCAAGCTGAGCGTGCCCTTGAGCCCCTTCTTCACCTCCTACGCGGTCGATGAGGAGACCCTCGCGGCGCTCTACGCCATCGACCGAGGCGAGCCTTGCGAGGATCCCATCCTCAGCCACCTCGTGGCGCTGGGGCTTATCGAGGCCTATCCCGAAGGCCCCTCTATCAGCGCCTCGCCTACCCCTCGGCCTCGTGTCGAGCGGCGAGAGATAGGCCCCTTCACCCAAGCTCCAAGCGGACCAAAGGGCATCGCGCGTATTCGCCAAAGCCTGACGAAGACCACGCCAACCTGCCTGAGCTCTTACCTCTCGTGAGCGAAGGGCGCCCGAGACCCCTCACCTAACTGTTGACCCTTACGTGGAGACTCAACATGCAACACCGTGACCCACACGCCTCAGCCCGAACGGGGGATTTGACCCCCATCGACTCTGCCTCGCCACCTCGCTTCCGCCCTCGGACACCTAGCGCGCTCGCCGCCTTAGGGCTCTTTGCCTGCATCGCGATGAGCGCGCCGCAGCTCATGGTCGCTAACGCCCAGCAAGCTCCACTCCCCGAGCACATCGACCCTATGCAGGATCTCCTCTGGGGGACCCCTGCCTTTTTCCCCCACTGCTGGGACTGCGATATCGGGTACGCCGAGGAGCTGAAGCTGCATTTCTCCCTCAACGACTTCGTGGACTGGCACCTCGGCTTGACATCGATGCTCTCAGAGCCCCTGGACTGGAGCAATGAGAAGGAGGTGAAGGAGGCGGCCCTCAACCATCTGCTTGAGAGAGAAGGAGGCCTCGCGGCGATCTGTGAAGCGCATATGGACCAGCCCTGCAGCTTGAGCCCTTGCTCGGAGCAGAATGCCACGTGCCAACTCATCCAGCCCGTCTACATCAACCCCGACATAGCTCTCAGCCCGCGAAACCTACTATGGATCTACGACATGCCCGTTCCGATAGCCTATGCACTTATCGAGCTGACCTGCGAGTGCGGCTGCCTCTATGAGCCGCCACCCTGCCCCGAGTGCGGGAAGGCCTGAGGCAGGGTTCACGTCTTCGAGCTCCCCGCTCACCTCGCTGACATGGTGCGCTCAGCGGGGAGCCCGACGCCCTCGCCCCGGGGGCGCCTCCTCATGACACGCCCACGCTCTCCCGGGCGGTGGCGCCCACTTCCATGGCGCTTTGGATGAGCTCCGCTTCTCGGATGGCGCTCAATACACCTCCGACTTCGAGGTCCCCGAGCTCCTCCACGTGGAGCCTCGAACGCTGGCGCTCTTCCACCTCGACAGCAGGATCCCAGCGGACCGCTACAACGCAGCGCCCGGAGGCTTTGGCCCGCTGATCATAAACGGCGCCTCAGCGCTCGGGGGCGGCGCGGTCCTCTCCTGCCCCTAGTTGAGGTCTGGCTTAAGTGGTAGCCTCAACCACTCAGCCTCAAAAGACTCAAGGATCGCGATGCGCTGCACACCACCCTCGTGTTTTGGAGCCCTCCTCGGCCTCATGCTCCTCTGCGGCCCTGGGTGCTCAGATGACGACGCTCCCCCGCCAAACGAGACGTCTCCATGCACCACCTCCGGTGATTGCGAGTCAGGCCTCTGCTACGCATCCGAGTGCCTGGACCCCGCGCGCGATGATGACAGCGACGGGCTCACCAACGCGGTTGAGGCCCAGCTCGGGACCAACCCCCTGAGCCCCGACACCGACGGTGACGGGCTCTCTGACAAGGTCGAGGTGGGCACCGACATCGCGAACGCAGCGGATCAAGACGCAGACGGCGTGATCGACGCGATGGAGTCGAACCTCGTCGACACCGGCAGCGACGAAGACTGCCTCGTCGACCAGAAAGACGCCGACCACGCGTCCTCCACGAGCCCCGAAGAGCTCTACGACATAGGCTGTTGCTGTGGGGCCTTATGCTCGGAGCTCGGCGTGAGCATCGAGGAGGCGGCGTGCGTCTCCACTGAGGTCGATGGCGTCACGATGGCGGTCCTCGAATGCGTCACCGACGAGCTCGACAGCGACGGCGACGGCATCAAAGACAGCTGCGACTGGTGCAGCTACCTGCCGGACCAGTCTGAGGATGATCCCGACGGCGACAACGTCTGCCAGCTGGTCGATAACTGCCCGCTTTTCGCCAACCCGAGCCAGCTCGACAGCGACGGTGACGGCCTCGGCGACCCCTGTGACCCCTGCCCCACCGCCGAAAACGACCCCGACGGCGACGGCGTCCTCAGCTGCCTCCCCTTCAACTGCGACCCAGCCGAAGACGCTGAGTGCGTCATCGACAACTGCCCAGACCATCACAACCCGCATCAGCTCGACAGCGACGGCGACAGCTTGGGCGACGCCTGCGACGAGGACGTCGACAATGACGGCGTGGCCAACGACGTCGACGAGGACGATGACGGGGACGGGGTCAACGATCACGCGGACAACTGCCCGGTGACCCCGAACGTGGACCAGCTCGACAGCGACGGCGACCTAATCGGCGACGCCTGTGACCCCTGCCCGGCGCTCCTCCCCAACGACAAAGACGGTGATGGGGTCATGGACTGCGACGCTGATGGCGACGGAGACATCGACGATCCCTGCGTCGACGAGCCGGAGTACTTCGACGGCGACAAGATGCCCGTCTGCGTAGACAACTGCCCGGAGGTCTCTAACCCGAGCCAGGTCGACAGCGACGGTGACGGCCTCGGCGACCCCTGTGACGATAACCCCTTCGACTCTGACGACACCGACGGCGACGGTGTCTTAGACGAGGACGACGCTTGCCCCGAGAGCCCCCAGGCCCAGGCCGCTGACCAAGACCTGGACGGCGACGGGTGCTTTAACAGCGAGGACA
>JBMYRH010000023.1:0-9923 GCA_049602155.1 Myxococcota bacterium
GGATTCGATTTGGAGGGCCGCTCCACCAAAGCCGCCCGTTGCTGAGACATAAGAGACGAGCGCAGGCAGCGGCTCTGCGCCCAAGCCGAGAGGTGGCCCGGTGAGCGCCACTCGGATCGCCGGGGTGTTTGGGTTATCGCAGAGCACTCCGCAGCCGACATCGACACCGATGAGGCCCCCGCTTGGGGCGATCCGGACGACCTCCTGAGGCTCTGCTCCCGCCGGGATCTCCGGGCATGTGATCCGTGTCACGCTCGGGCCATTGTCGGCGCGTATGAGATACCCCGCAGGGATGTGCAGGCCGGCCGCGACTGTGTTTTCGCTAAACTCCGTCGGGGAGCTCGCTGTGCAGACGTCCCACTCGCCATCTCCGATACGGATGACAGCCTCTAAGACGCCGTCGTTGACCAAATTGGCGATCACGGCGCGCAAGTAGTGCCCGGCAGAGATCGCGTCAGGGAATGTGAAGCCGAGGTCATAGGTCGCGATACAGATCGCGTCGTTAATTTCGTTCAAGGCAGCCACACACTCGCTTTCGCCGAAGGCGCACTCGCTGTCGATGAGCTGCTCAACCGGCTCAATCCAAGCGCAGCCCTCTTGGATGGCACCAAGGTCAGCCGACTCGAGCTCGGTGAGCTCGGGCGGTAAGGAGAAGTTTGCGTCCTGGTATCCACCGTCAGCCCATTGGTTGAAGGCCTCGCTGGCCGACGATGTATTGATGACGTCGATTCCGTTTAAGTGCTGCGCGATATAGCTCGCCAGCACGACATCACCATCTGCGATGTCCGGTATACCGATCTGGATGTGCCCTTGGTCGTCTATGCCAAGGGTGGTGCTGAGCCCGATCAGGACGTTCCCGGCGTTGATGGATTGACCCATTGTGGTCGCCGCATCGACGTCTGAGCTCAGGTGTGTGATCGCGAATAGGTTCTTCGCGAAGACGCTCTCAAAGAGGTTCACTTGGAGCTTCTCGTAGGAGGTCCCCGTGGGGTGCTCGACGCGCATGCCGAAGGCATTGCCGACGACTGTCAGGTGTCTTAAGTGGAGGTAAGCGGTGTTCGCCGCCTCCGGGAGCGATATCTCGATGCCTGTGCTGTCCTGCGCGGTGACGATGAGGTGAGACAATATCGAGTCAGGGCCAGTCATCTTGATCGCGGGGATGTCGTGTTTGCACGCGCCGTCAAGGCACTGGACGTTGAAGCCAGACAGCGCAGCGCTCCCACCGCCGAGCTCGAGGACCCCTGCGCTTGGACAGTCCGGATCGTCGTAGGTGGAACAGCTTGCCGGCTCATCCTTACAAACCAGCTGGGTGTGCTTGGGCCCCATCGCAGAGAGGACCCTCACGCTCGACCCCAGCGTGAGCCCACACGATTCCCACTCACCGGGGCCCAAGATGATCGAGGTGACATTCTCTTCGTCCGCGACTGTGAGGGCGTCGAAGAGCCTCCCGCCCATCTCGTCATGGTCTAAGCATAAGCCGTAATCTGTGAGCACTTGATCGCCCTCGCCGCCCCAAGCGGCGCTCTGCTCGGCACATCCGTTGGTGAGCGCTGGGGCTTGTTCACACCCTGGCCAGTCGAAGCCTCCGCCGTCGGCGTGAGAGGGGTTCGTGATGCTCCACTCACAGCTCACTTGCACGGCCCCCATGTCGAGGCCGTCGCTTGCTTTGCCGATGACCAACGTCTCCGAGGCCTCAGTCGGCTCGAAGGTGGCGTCATCCAGCTGGGGGTCGGCGAGCTTACACGCGAGCCCGTCGGTTGGGTTGTGGGGGCAATAGACGATGTTGGTCGAAGAGACGTCCGATTCGCCTGAGGGCCCCCGCACCGGGGTGTAGACGTCTTGGAAGATGTTGTCCTTGAGGGTGCTGGTCTCCAAAGTGCTCGGCTCAGTGAACTCAACCCCGGTCATCTGATGGACGAAGGTGTTGTGTGTGACCGTCGCCCCTGTGCTGTGCACTTGAAGGCCCCAGGCCTCTGAGCCTTCTGGCACTTGGAAGGGGACACCCTCACCGTAGAGCACATTGAAGCGGAAGCGCTCCGACGCTGGGGTGTCGTCGTCCCCGCGGATGGACACGTACTTGGTGTGCGCGTCGTAGGGGTTGCTCGGTCCGTAAAATTTGAAGCCCTCAACCGTCGCGCCATCCAAGACCAGCATGAAGTCTTTGCAGTTGTCACCGATATGGAGGGTGGTGATCTCTGCGCCATGTGTGCTCATCAGCCGCACCCCCTCTGGCACCACGAGGGCTGAGAGGTCGCCGTTGTGGTTCGATTGGCTGCAGTCGTCGATGGGATAGTCACCTGGATAGACCAGCACGACGTCTCCGCTGCTGGATGCGTCGAGGGCCTCCTTCAGGTCGGTGTAGGCATCACACGCCTCGATGAGGTTGGCCCCGACTTCATCGGGGTCCACGACAACGCGGACCGGGCTGTCACCGAAGTCGACCGGGCTGCAGATCTCCTCGGCCGTGAAGCTGAACACCTCAAGCGTGCACTCTGCTGAACCCCCGGCCTCGCAGTTCGAGGTGCAGCCAGCCCAGGCGCACTGGCTCTGGGCGGCGCCCAGATCTTTGCCATCCTCTGTCGATGCGCCGATGAGGGGCGAGTTCTGGGCCGGCGTAAAGCCACTCTCGAACAGCGGATCAGCGCCCGTGCACTCAGGGCTTCCGTCAGAGCAGAACACATGATTGTGCGGCGGGGCCATGAGGATCGAGCAGTCGATTGAGGTGGTACACGAGGTGGATGTCCCGACGCAGAAGTTCGCGACGCAGCCCATGGTGGAGGGGTGGTTCTGTACTGGCCAATAGACGTCATACATCACGTTGTCGGTCACCTCGGCGCTGCCCAGCGTGACGCCCGCATCGAGGTCTACGCCAACCCCTGAGAAGGCCAGGGTGTTGTGTTTTACTCTGCTCCCTTGACCACGGACCCTGACCGCCGCTGCGTTCTCTGCGTAACCGGCCCCTTCGTTTGTCTCGCCGCCGATGATGTTGAATTCCAGGACGTTATTCGCGTTCCCGCCGCTGGTACTCCCCAACATCTCGACGAAGGTTGTGACAGTGCTGACCGGCTGGGCGTCGATTCGAAAGCCTTGGAGCGTCGCATCTTGGTGCAGGACCACACCGACTGAGCCTGTCACGGTGAGCGTCGTCTCTGTCGGTCCGCCCACCGCCCGCACGGTGACGCCAATCGGGACGTGAAGATCGCTGACCTGGTAGAGCCCAGGGTGAACTAAGACCACATCGCCCGGCTGCATAGGTTTGAGGTTAAACAGGTCGTGGAGGTTCGGCATCACGTCACAGGTGACGAGCGTGCTTGGATCGCACCCAGGGCACCATTCCGGGTTGGAATTGGAGACATGGTGAACGTTGTTGCCCTGAGGGACGCCTGCGATTGCGTTACAGGTGTCCGCGGGCAGGGGTAAACGGGGCATGTTCGCTAATATCAGATCGCACGGGTCGACAGGCGTGGGGCCCCCGCCACCAGTCTCCGTGCACTCGCCGGAGAGGCAGACCTCGCCGGCGTCGCACATGCCAGTCTCACCGCAGAGACCACCGCATTCGTCCTGGCCGCATTCCTTGTCACCGCACTGCGGGACACAGAAGACACACTGCGTGGCTGGCGAATTATTAGGGTTTGTCTCGCAGACCGTCATCTCCGGGCACGCTCCGCACGTCCCGCCGCACCCGCTTGGCCCACATAGTCTCCCATCACAGCTGTCGACACAGTTGCCGCAATCGACACCAACGATGACGTCCTCTGAGATGTAGCCGCCCCCAGCCTGTGCCTGCATGGAGTACTCGAGGAGTGTGGCGCCGTTAAGGTAGGAGAGGGCGAGGACCCCGGAGTCATCTGGGCTGCTTGACCATCCGTCGCCGAAGCTGTCGGTGGCTCGCAGGATGTAGGTGCCAGTCGTGAGTGTCACCCCGGTGGTGTATGTCGCGCTGCTGGCGTAGTCGGAGCCGGTCGCGATGACCTTTTCACTAGCGGCATCAATCAAACTCCAGCCGATCTCCTCTGCGTACACCACGGGTGTCGACATCTGGAGCATGATGTCGCATCCAGTGGGCTCTACACAGGACGTGTTCCCCGAGCAGACCGTCCCAGGGGCACAACCCTGGCCACATGTACCGCCGCATCCATCCGCACCGCAGATGTCAGTCGCCTCGCAGGAGGGGGTACACGGCTCACAGGAACCGCCGAGGCACAGCTCGCCCTCCGCGCAGTCACCACATGAGGCATTGCAGCCATCTGAGCCGCAGCTCACGCCCTCACAAGAGGGGACGCACTCCGCGACGGGCTCACAGCTCCCCGCCATGCACTCATGCGGTACTCCGTCCACCGTCGTACATGAGCCGCAGCTACCATTACAGCCGTTGCTGCCGCACTCCTTATCCGTGCAGTCCGGTATGCAGTCTGAGGTGCACTGATTGTCCACGCAGTCGACCCCGGGTGCGCAGGCGCCGCAGCTGCCCCCACATCCGTCGTCACCGCAGCTCTTGCCGTCACAGTCGGGCACGCAGACGCACGCGCCGCCTTGGCAGGCCTCTTGACCGGTGCATTGACCACACGAACCGCCGCAGCCGTCCGTGCCACAGGTCTTACCGTCGCAGTCTGGCGCGCAGACACACTGCCCTGCCTCACAGGCCTCCCACGACGGACATGCGCCGCAGTCGCCGCCACATCCATCGGAGCCACAGGGTTTGTCGGCGGCGCAGCTCGGTTCGCAGATGCATTGCCCTTCGATATCACAGACATCTTGACCGATGCAGGTGCCGCAGACGCCTCCGCAGCCATCCTCGCCGCACACTTTGCCGTCGCACAGGGGTACACACCCACAGACCCCACTGATGCATGTATCTCCCACGGTCGTGGGGTCTTGGTCGTCGCACGCGGTGCCGTCGGCGGCCTGCTGCGATATGCAGTCACCGCTGGGTTCAAAACAGAACTCGTCGGTGCAGGGGTTGTCGTCGCTGCAGTCGATCTGTGTGGTCGAGCATATCCCGTCGCTGCATGCATTGTCTGTGCACGGGTTGTCATCGTCACAGTCGATCGGCGTGACGACGCACTGGAAGCTCGTGATGTCACACGCCGTCGGCGCGCAGAGATCATCAGTCGTGCATGCACCACAGTCCCCGCCGCAGCCATCATCACCACACTGCTTATCGGTACAGTCTGGGGTGCATCCACATTGCCCGGCAACGCAGGCGTCCAGGGTCGTGTTGGGGTTACCATCGTCGCAGGGCGTACCATCGGTCACCGGCTCTGAGGCGCACGAGCCGTCACTCGAGTTACAGGTCTCTACGGTGCAGAGGTTTGAGTCGTCACAGATGACCGGCGTATGGGTGCACGCGTCTTCCTCGCAGCCATCGGTGGTGCAGGGGTCGCCGTCGTTACAGTCTGTGGGCGTCGGGGTGCAGGTCCCGCCTTCGCCGCAGGTGTGCACCACGCAAGACTCTGTCGGGCAATCGCCACAGGTGCCGCCACAGCCGTCATCTCCGCAGCTCTTCCCGTCGCAGTCCGGCACACATTCGCACTGACCGGTCACTGGGTCGCATGCGCTGCCCTCTTCGCATCCACCATCGAGTGCGCCGCAGACGCCGTCACAGCCATCTGAGCCACAGGTCTTACCTTCGCAGCTGGGGACACAGCCACACTCGGCGCAGAGCACCATCGCCATATCTCGGCACTCGAGGGTCCAAGCCACGTCGCCACAGCACGCAGGGAGCGCTGCACAGACCGTCTCCGCGCACGCCGTCGCGCCGTCGCTCCCGATGCAGGACCCTTCTGAGTGCGCGTAACAGCAGCTCGAGGCTGGCACCTCGACGGCGTACCAATCGCAGCTCACTTGAACCGCGCCGAGGTCGTGCCCCGCCTCGCCGGCGCCGATGAAGGCCTCCGCCTCCGTGTAATCCCAGTCTTCCGGGCAGTTCGCCTGGATCTCATTTTCTGCGGCATCGAGCGCCTTAACCTGCCCCTCTCCCGCGTCATCGAATGCGACATAGGCACCCGCCTCGATCCCGCAAAAGTGGTTGTTCTTGGTGGCGAGCTCGACCTCGACGCCCTCGTCGTATGCGATGCCGATGTGATTCCAGCTCATCACGCTCTGGCCGAGGGTGATGAGGACGGAGGAGGCATCGTCTTCGCTGTGGGGCGCAACGACCCAGATCGCGCGGTCGTATGTTGCGAGCGTCAGGTTGTTCAGGGTGACCGCGGTCGGTTGTTCTGTCCCCTCCACGTCGACCTTCGGGAGGTTCAGCTCGATCCCGATCCCTTGCTCATTACCGGAGCTCAGCACGTGGTCGATGACGACATCTGCTCCCGTGACCTTGATGGCGGGCACCATGACGCCATTCAGCGCCTCGTCTGTGACCTCGACGCTGACACCCACGAGGCCGCTCTGATGTCCGAGGCTCAGGACACGGGACTCGGGGCAGTCTCGTGTTTCACCTTCCGCCGGGCTGGTACAGGCCTCTGGGAGAGGCTCAGTGCACTGGATGACCGTGTTGGCAGGTCCCGCGGCGCCGATGAGGAAGACCCCGTCGGGGACCTCGACGTTGCATGCATCCCAGAGGCCGGGCTCGAGCAACAGCTCTTCGCTCATCGGCTCAGCGGCGCTGAAGGTCGCGTTGAGCACCTCTTGGAGATCGCCATGCTCCCCCGTATCGACCTCAGCGCAGGCGTCGACTTGGCCGAGCCAGAGCGGCTCATCGTCCTCGCCAAGGCAGTGGTTCAGCGTACCGACGGCGTGCGCGCAGCGGAATGGGGCTGCCCTGACGTCCCAGCCGCAGTTGCTTTGAGTGGCGCCGACATCGGAGTCGTCTGCGCCTCGCTCGACGAGCTTACTCAGGGTGGTGTCGTCTTTCGCCGTGTACGTCTCGGTGTCGAACTCAGCCCCGGAGATGGTCTCTCCGTTGGCGGTCGCCGAGTCGTCGGTGATCTGCTTGGTGGGGTTGGATGTCTTGATGTAGACGTTGCTCTCGGCAGTGACGTTGACCGCCGCGGCTTCCGCTGAGATGCCGTGCGCCGACAAGCTCCAGAACAGCGAGCTGTGGATCGTGACCTCTGAGTCTGCCGCTGCGGTCTCCACGACGACGCCGGACTTGCCGTTGTAAAAGGTGTTGTTATGGAGGCGGCTGGGGACCTCGGTGCTGATGCCGCGCTTGCCACCTGTGAAGGTCGAGTAAGACACGATGGCGGGATCCTCGGAGTCTCCCCCCGCCAACTTCAACAAGGTCAGGTCTGCGCACCCATCTTGAGCGTCACAGCCCAAGGAGACGCCTTGGACCAGGGCGCCCCCCTCGACACGCAAGATCGCTTGGTCGCAGCCGCCCGGCTCGGCGATGATCTGCGTGGCGACTGCGCCTGAGATGCTGCGCACCGTCACCCCGGCAGGGATCACGAGGTCGCACGCCTCATGTGCGCCATCTCCGAGCATGATGACGCTGCCCCATTTCAAGGCCTGAGGCTCACGCTCCAAGGCCTCCTTGAGGGTCTTATCGACGCTCGCATTCGGACAGTGCGGGTCATCGCTCGATGGGCCATGGACGAAGCGCAGATCACCGTCTTCGGTTCCCCCCCAGGGTTGAAAGGGGACGCATTGGCCCTCATCATTGAGGGGAGGGACGTCGATGCCGCAGAAGAGCCAATCGGGCTGCTCGAGGCACTCTGCCTCTCCGACCCCGTTCATCACACACAACCCGAAGAGCCCTCGCTCGTCGCAGAGCTTGCCGGCCTCGATGGCGGTCCATCTGGTGGCGTTGGCGTCGTCCTCACCAGGGTTGCAGACCTCGCACGTGTTCTCTGGATTATGGGTACCACTGTCGACGCAGACGCCGTCGATCTCACACGCCAGCTCTGTGCGATCGACGCACAGCTCGATCCCGTCGTCACAGATGGTGATGTCATCTAAACAGGTATTTGAGTCGTCTGAGTCGCAGGGGAGGTCTGCGACGCAATCTGGGGTCACCTGGTCCGTGTCCTCTTCGACGCTCGCATCGTCGGTCCCGTCGCTGTCATTGCTGGCCTGCGCGTCGGCGTTCCCAGCGGCCGCTTTGTTCGCCTCGTACTCCTCGAACGTCGTGTTCGGGTCTTCGAGGTCCGCCATCTCTGTGACGTAGTCGGGCAAGGCTGGCGGATCGAAGCATCCGCTCAGACCTACCCCGCTCACCACGACGGCCAAGAGGAGCCACCCTGTCTTCAAGCTGCTCTGCAACTTAGAACCTCCACGTCGCGCTCGTGACTGCGCCCCCGCGCGTGGGTGTCACTCCGATCACGGGTATCGAGAACTCGGCGGTGTCGGTCGTGTCCCCGGGGCTCTCCGCGACGGCCATCCAGATGATACCGCCGATGGCGACACCGATGCTGAGTCCGTACAGTACATTGGAGGCCATCTGCATGGTGTCTCGCGATGCACTCAGGCTCTCGGCTTTCTCGACATCATCTTTGGCCTCTTGGACGGTGTAGCCGTCACCCGGGGCATTCTCGGAGAGCTGTCGGACGTGCGCGTCGAGCGCATTGTTCTCCAGGGTCGCGACGACCGTGAGGCCGACCGCGGCGACCGCGAGCGCGCCGCCGACGCCGATCATCGTGTAGGGGCCGACCATGGATGGTGCATCGCTGACCTGGATGCTCTTCGTCACCGGGGTCACCGCGTCCCCTGGTGTCTCCGAGGTCGCTGGTGCCGAGGTCGCTGGATCGGGGATCGGCTCGGGTGGCCCACCGATGCGCTCAAGGGTCGCGCTCATCGGTATCAGTTCCCCCGCGCTCAAGGTCACGGTGCGGATGACCTCGGTGTAGCCCTCGAGCGAGATACGGAGCGTGTGCTCGCCGGGCTTGAGGTAGATCGGGTAGGGGGTCTTGGCTTCTCCATCTGCCCCAACTCGCACGTCATTGACGAACAGCACCGCCTCCGTGGGGGTTGAGGTCACGCTGACCAGGGCATGGGTCTCTAGCGCTTGGTGCTCAAGCTCGCCGACCTCGGCTTCGACAGCTTCGCGCCTCGCGCGCCACTTCGGTGGCAGCATCTTGAGGTGAAGCGCGCTGGCATCGAGGAATCGCCGATAATACTCCAGCGCATAGCCCGGCTGCTCAAGGCCTCGAAAGGCATAGGCGACACCGATCATGCCCTTCCAAGAGGCCGCTTGGTGTTCACCGGCGTCCACGAGGCTCTGACGAAAGCGGTCCAAGGCTTGCTCGAAGGCGCCACCCTGAAGGGCCTCACGTCCCTGGCCGTAGCTGTCCTTGAACGTCGTGGGCTCGGCGTGCGCGGCCGGGCTCATCCACATGGTGGCCAGGAGCAGGGCGATACAGAGGCCCCAATGGGGCCGTCGATCAGTCGTCGAAGAGGACATTAAACCGCTTCTGTCCCTCGGGCTTTGGGCTAGACTTCTTCTTCGCGGCCGGTTTTGGGGTGGCCTTCTTCGTAGTCGAGCGTTTCTTTGCCTTTGTCCCCCGGCGCGCTTTCTTGGGCGCCTTCGTCTCAGCCGCGGGCACCACGGCGCTTGGCAGCGGGTTGAGCGCCGCCGTCATCAGGCGGTCTTCCGTGGGGACGAACTGCAAGTCCCGTGGGATGTGGCCTTCCAGGCTGACCGTGATCGTCGCGGCCTCCTCTCCATGAGGGACCGTAAAGATCTTCGGGGTCTTGCCCACCACTTTGTCCCCCATGCGGACCTCTGCGCCCGATGGTGTGCTGGTGACGCTGATTGAGACCTCGGCCGGCGTGGCAGGTTTCTCTGCGACGACTGCGGCAGTCGCAGCCTTCTCGGCGGTCTTTGGCGCCTCCGCTGCCACGGGATCGGGGGTCACTTTGGTGGTCGCCTGCTGGCTCGCTGTGGCACCCTCTGCGCGCTGCGCGGCGTTGGATTGGCTGGCCTCATCGCCGCCGGAGAAGGCCATGAAGCCCCCGACGGCGATGAAGAGCGCCGC
>JBMYRH010000023.1:9995-82303 GCA_049602155.1 Myxococcota bacterium
GATGACGCGACCGTTCGAGTTCTGGGGCCGCGCAGCCTCGACGACCGCGGCGCGATGTTGGGTGCTCAGGGGTTGAAGTTTCGCCGCCGTCGCCTGCACACCGGTGTCCGTGATGGCGCGAACTTGCTCGCTACTTGCCCGCTGTGTTTGTAAGAGCGCGACCTCATCGGTGGCGTGCTGCTGTCGATCCAGGTCGGGCAACTTCATCGAGGGCTGCGTGGGGGTGCCCTCGAAAGAGCGCAAGAGAGCGGTGCGGAACTCCTTCGCATTCTGTGGACGGAGGTTGGGATCTTTCTCCAGGCATTGCTGGACAAAGACGCTCAGCAGCTTGGGGACCACGGAGAGGTCGAGCACTTCATGAAGCGGGCTCGGCATCTGGGTCAGGTGACGCTGCATGACCATAAACGGCGTGGAGCCGTCGATAGGCTGACGGCCGCTGATCATCTCGTAGAGGATGACGCCCATCGCGTACACGTCCGCCGCGGCGCCGACCTTCTCGCCTTTGACCATCTCGGGGGACATGTAGGCTGGGGTACCCGCGATGGAGCCAGTCGTCGTCAGCCCCTTGTCTCCCGTCAGGCTCTGGGCTCGGGCGATCCCGAAGTCGAGGACCTTCACGAAGGCGTCGTTCTCACCGCTCTTCACTAGGAAGATGTTCTCGGGCTTGAGGTCACGATGGATGATCTCCATCCCGTGCGCTTCATCGAGAGACTGTGCGATGGCGTCGATGATCGAGACGGCCTCGGAGGCGGGGATATGACCGGTGTTGCGGAGCCGTTCGCGGAGATCGTGGCCGTCCAGGTACTCCATTGCGATGAAGAGCAGCCCCTCATCGGTTTGACCGAAGTCGTGTACGGTGACCGTGTGTGGGTTCGAGAGGCGGCTCGTCGCCTTGGCCTCAAGGAAGAAGCGGCGCACCGCTTGCTGATCATCAAGGATGTCTCGCTTGAGGACCTTGAGCGCCACGAGGCGGTCAACGGAGAGCTGCCGTGCTTTGTAGACGGCGCCCATGCCACCAGCGCCCAGCAACGCCTCGACTTCGAATCGCCCTGCGACGACCTGACCCACGAGCGCGTCGTCGCGGGAGAACGTGACCAAGGGGGTCCCGTCGTCTGGGCAGATGAATTCTTCTGACGTTGCGGAGAACGTACGACCACACTCGGGGCACGTCTTCGCTCCACCGGGTGTCAAATACTGGTCTGTGCTGTCCAGGCGCCTCTCCACTAACTTAATGACCCGAACGATACCTCGCCCACGCGAACGCGAGCAACTCGTTAGCACGAGGCGATCGCAACCAGGCCCCGATCGCTCCCGTTAGAGCGTGGTCTCGAGCCATGGTGAATGCAAAAAAACGAGCGTCAGGGCCGAGAGCTCATCGCCCATCCGTTTTCGATTGCGGAGAGGGTTGTCTTACTCGAAGCGCCCGATATTGATCAGCTCACCGGTCTCGGCGTCATACGCACCGAACCACAGCGTCGCAGCCTCTGGAAAAACGACCGCGGGGTGAACGACCACGTCGGTGTGGGACAGGTCATAGCTGAAGGGGGAGTCTGAGATGTCCGTGACAGCCTCGATAAGGTCGGTCGAGATCGCGGCGTGCGCCTCGGCGAGATCACGCCCCCCGGCCTTCGCGACGTCCGCGCCGTAGAGCCCGTACCATTCCCCAAGGTGATGGGCGAGGTCCGCGGCGAAGCGCTCGTCCAAGCTCAACAGCTCCGGGGCCTCGGCGGCCTCCTTGAGGATGTTCAGCGCTGAGTTGCCGACGAACCAGAGGGTGGACAGCTCTGCGAGCGTCTCGATGGGTTGCGCCATGACGATAGAGGCCGCAGCCCGGCGGTCGAGGCCAAGGTCATCGTCGAGCTCAGCCTCGGTGGAGGCGTTCACGAGTGCCAAGGTGGCCTCGGCTTGAGCGACCGTGAAGACCACGCCGTCCCAGGTGCCCAGGATATCGTCTGCGTTCGGGACCCAGTTCTGGGTGAATGCGAAGTTGACCAGCGACGCCATCGCGGACGTGCCGACCCAGCGGACGGCGTCGACCTCGGCGAGGTGGTCGAAGAGGTTGTCGTCATAGGTGCCGGGCTTGCCATCGAACCCGTCACGGTGGTGAATCAGGTTACGGGCCGCGCGGCGGTTAAGCGGCACGTCGTGATCCAGGACGTCCACCGTCGTCGTGGGATCGTTCAAGAATTCCAAGAGCCCAATTGCCTCCGGGGACCCCTCGACGAGCGCCAAGGTCGCGGTGTCTAGGCTCTCCTCGGGAGGGAGGGTGTCACCACAGCCGAAGGCCAAGGTCGCAAAGCAGGTCGAGATCACAATCGTCGTAAGCGTCTTCATCACGCGTCCTCCTGAGTCGTGCCCCGAACAGGGCGTCATCAGTCAAACCGCGGATTTTCAACACTGTGCCTTGATTGGCGTCATCGAGGGACAACAAACAGGCCGCCACGGACCTCGACGAGGAGCGGACTTCTAGAGGAGGTGATTTCTCTTGGCAAGTCGGGAGTCATAAAAAACGACAATATGCTCCATAAGCACATGTCTTTATTGTTTTTATTCTAGCGCGCACGCTGTCCTTTGGAGCCCGTATCGCTAGGCTTCAGCGTCGGTTTCAGGCCGTCGAAGCGCTAGACGTCTCCTCGATCGGTTCGCGACCGTGCGTGTGCTAGGGTGTGGCCGCTCACTCCTTGGAGGTGTCGATGCGTGGCTTATCGTCGGTGATCATCTTGAGCCTCTTCGGGGGACTCCTCGCTGGGTGCGATGGAGCAGCGGACAGCGCGTCTTCGGAGGCGGCCGCGGATTTGATGGCCCCTGAGCTTGAGGGAGGTCAGTCGGGGATCATCCCAGCTGCGCCAGAGGTCACCCACACCTCGATGGCGCCTCAGATGGATGGGCTTTTGGCGTATTACGCGCTCGATGGTGACGCGATCGACGGTGGACAGTCGGCCATCGACGGCGTGGTCTTAGGGGCGACGCCAGTCCTCGACCGCTTTGGGATCTCTGACGGCGCTTTGAGCTTCCAGAGCCTCGATGACCACGTGACCTTCGACGCCCCGATCGTGGGTATGAACCTGACGTCGATGTCGGTCAGCCTTTGGTTTCAGAGCAGCACGATCGACCGCGGGGTAATTTTCCACGAGGGGAAAAAGCAGGGGCCCGGGTTTCAGCTCCGCATTCTCCCTGGCAAGAACACCCTCATGGCCCGCTCCGGGGGCGCCTTCACGATCGAGTCGGAGAGCGCCTACAACGATGGCGGGTGGCACCACGTCGTCGTGACCGGAGACGGACTGGGCGCCGCCATGTGGGTGGATGGGGCGTTGGTCGTTACACACGAGGGTGTGTATGAGCAGCCCGAGCCCATGCCGTTCCTCCCCGCGCTGGGCCGTGATGGTGGCTCTGACGCGACCGACCCGAAGGACGGCTTCGTCGGGGCGATCGATGACGTCTCGGTCTTCAACAGGCCGCTGAGCGCCGCGGAGGTCGCCGAGCTTTTCGAGGAGGGTCCACCGCGTCCACCGGTCGCTGACGCCGGGCCGAACATCTCCCGCTTTGGTCTCCAGATCAGCGTCGACGGTTCGCGCTCCCACGACCCCGACGGTGAGGTGGTGAGCTACCTGTGGGACTTCGGTGATGGCTCGGCGCCAGTAGAGGGCATCACGGCCTCGCACACGTACCCGGAGTTCGGCGTCTACACCGTCACCTTGACGGTGACCGATGACGAGGGCGCCCAGGCCTACGCTGCACTGAGTGCATCGGTGCGAGACCCCGAGTGCGTGACCCCGGATTGCGACCAGGTCGACACGTGGGATCCGACGTGGTCACAGCTCGAGCTCGACATGCTCGACGAGGTCAATCGGAACCGCGCAGCGGGGGCGATCTGCGGCGGAGATCCCTACCCTGCCGTGCCGCCGCTTGAGATGAATGAGATCGCGCGCGTCGCTGCCCGGCTCCACAGCCTGGATATGGCCGAGAAGAACTTCTTTGAGCACGACAACCTGGACGGCCTCGACCCTTTTCAGCGCATGGAGAATGCCGGTTATCAAGGGGCGGACCCTTGGGGCGAGAACATCCAAGCTGGCAGCGGTACAGGGCAAGACGCCGTGGCGAGCCTGATGACGAGCCCGGGTCACTGTCGTAACATCATGGACCCGGACTATACGGTTATCGGCCTGGGCTACGCCTATGGCGACACCTCTGATTACGGCCACTACTGGACCCAATGCTTCGGTGGTGGTCACTAAACACCACGCCAGCTTAGGCTTAGCGTCGCGTTGGACTCGGTCGCTGAAGACCCCGTGGATGCGGCCTCTAGCGACAGGGTCACATCGGCATGCGGTGAGAATGGCCACGACCCGACTTGCGCGATAAGCTCCCAGCCATGATGAACCGCGCATGGCTCCTCCTCACCCTAGGTATGTTCACGCCCATGGCCGGGTGTCAGCAGGCTCCTCCAGAGACCCGCAGCGCAGGCGAGGCATGCGTGGCGACGTCGGAGTGCGAGTCCAACCTTTGCTACGTCTCGACCTGCTTGGAGCCCGAGCGAGACGATGACGGCGATGGGCTGACGAACACCCTGGAGTCCCAGCTCGGGACCGATCCTTTCGCTTTCGACAGCGACGGTGATGGGCTCTCAGATCTCCAGGAGATCCCCTACCTGGCCGAGCCCGCCGATGAAGACGGCGACGGCGTGATCGACGCCATAGAGTCCCTCGTCGCCGAGACCGGCTCCGAGGGAGCGGACGCCGACAAGGACTGCCTGCCCGACCAAAAGGACCCCGACAACGCGAGCCCTAGCGCAGACGCCCACGACGTCCGGAACCGCGCCTGTTGTTGCTACGGTCCCTGCGACAAGTTTGGCTCCACAGGCGAGGAGGGCCAAGAGAGGCTCGTCCCTGGCGCGGGCGAGACCATCACGGTCCTGAGCGCCAACGCGTGCACCGAGGAGGTCCTCGAGAGCGGGGATCTCGGCTGCGTCCTCTCCCACGAATGGGTGAACGGAGACGACGATAACGACGGGGTCGATAACGCCTGCGACCCCTGCCGAGCGGCCGACTGGCAACCGGACCCCGAGACGGTTGACCCGGACTACCCGAACGACTCGGATAGGGACAGCGTCTGGGACTGCGAGGACAACTGTCCACCTGTCGTCGGGCAAGACACCGCGAACCCGCCGAACCCTTATACGGGGCTTCAGGCTGACCTCGACGGCGATGGGCAGGGGGACGCATGTGATGAGGACCGCGATGGAGACGGGATCCTCAACACGGAGGATAACTGCCCTGACACACCCAACCCCGCTCAGATAGACCTCTGGCCGGCGAACGACATCGGGGACGCCTGTGACCCGCTCACCTTTGACCCCGATCTCGATGATGACGGCGCGCTGAACTGGGATGACTGCGCCCCCGAGGATGGTCAGTACCAGGCCAAGAGCTGCGTCGAGGGCGCACAGTGCGGCGATGACGGCTGTGGCGGCGTCTGCGGGACCTGCAAGGAGGATGAGGCCTGCGAGGGGAGCCTGTGCGTCGCGCTCTGCGCCCCGGCCTGTGAGGACAAAGCCTGCGGCGATGATGGCTGCGGGGGCTCATGCGGTGAGTGCTCAGAGGGGAGCCTCTGCAGCGATGGGGGCGCCTGCGAGGCTGTGTGTACCCCCAGCTGTGTCGAGGGCGCTCAGTGTGGTGATGACGGCTGCGGGGGCTCTTGCGGGGAGTGCGGTGAGGACGCTGCCTGCGACTCAGGGCAGTGCATCTCGACCTGCGCGCCTCAGTGCGAAGACAAGGAGTGCGGCGATGATGGCTGCGGTGGGTCCTGCGGCGGATGCGATGACGGCGACATCTGCACCGAGGATGTCTGCAGCGGCCTTGGGCTCTGTGTCTTCGCGCCGATCTCCTGCGACGACGGAGACCCCTGCACCCTCGACACCTGCGACATTGCCGAGGGCTGCGTCTACGACGCGGGCGCGGCCGAGGGTCAACCCTGCGATGACGGCGTGGGTTCGACTCAGGGCGATGTCTGCGTCGATGGACTGTGTGCGGGGACGCTCTCTGGTGAGACATGCGAGCACCCCCTGTTGATGGGCGACGGAGAGACCCTCGAGATAGACACCTGCCAGTTCAAGGCTCAGGACCTGCTCTCCGGCTGTGGGATTGTGGGGCCCGAGGCTGTCGTGCGCGTCGACATCCCCTATGAGAAGGCGCTCTTGATCTTAGAGGTCATCGACGGACCTGAGCAGCTCATCGTGGAGGGGGTCGGCAACGCCTCCTGCACGGGCGACTTCGGAGGCACGCTCTGTAAGTCCGTCGGCGCGTCCTATCAGATCGATGCCTACCAGTCCGACGTGGCCAACACCTTCCGCTTCGGGACGAGCGATGACACCTGCGGGCCCGTGACCCTGAGCTTGACCTTGGCGTGCGCCTGCGATGATCAAAACCCCTGCACGAGCGACCTCTGCGGCGAGGAGGGGCTGTGCGAACATGAGGCATCGCCCCTCGGGGCAGCGTGTGATGATGGCGATGCGTGCACCCAAGGAGACGCGTGTCGAGAGGGAAGCCTCTGTGTGGGTGAGCCCCTCCCTTGTTCGGACGGGGACCCGTGCACCTTCGATGGATGTCAAGCGGGCGGCGAGGGCGCGCTCTGCGTCTCACAGGGTACAGAGGAGCTCTGCGGGCCCGCCGATGACGACCCATGCACGGCGCGGGTCTGTGACGTCGAGGGTGCCACCTCGGCGTTCGACTCAGAGCCTGAGAGCGTCGAGGCGCTCTGCGCCGAGGTCGTGGTGACACAGGGCGCTGTTGAGACCCTCATCACTCACGCGGAGGCTCAGGGGTGTGCCTGTGTCCCCGAGGCCCCCACGGCCGTCGCCTCAGTCGCCTCAGAGGCCTTCTGCTCAGAGGTCTGTGCGACCCTCACGGACTGCGGCGTAGAGAGCTGCGTCGATGAATGCGTCGCCGAGGTGAGCGCCGACCACCGGGCGGCTCGGGCGTGGTCCTGTCAGCGTGAGCGACACGCTCACCTGGAGGTAGCCTGCGACCCGACGGTCTACGCCGCTGAGCGCGCGGCCTGCGACGCGACCTGTTACAGGTCAGCGCCATCGCTTTGCGAGAGCTCTTGCCAGCGCATCGCGGAGACCTGTTGGGAGGTGTTGGACGCTGATCTCCCGAAGTCCTTTCAGGCCTACACCCTCTCTCAGCCGCTCTGCCGCGCGGCCTGCGCGGGCGGCCTTGAGGTGGACCTCTTCGCTGGTCACGACTTCCAGTGCATCGTTGAGCACATCGATCAGGCCCTGGTGGTCGCTGGAGATCCCACAGCCTGCATCGCGCCCGTCGACTTCTCCTGTGGGGCCCGCCCCTGCGACGTCTCTCAGCCCAGCTGCCTCCTTTGGTCGACCACCCTCGGCGGCAACGGACACTACTACCTCGTCGACGAGAAGGCGCAGGGCGAATGGACTTGGTCCGAGGCGCGGAGCAGCGCGAGGGCGGCGACCCTCGGGGATGACAGGCCGCGCTATGGGGGCCATTTGGCGCTCCCGTCGACGGCCGAGGAAGACACCTGGCTCCGCGAGGCCTACGCCCAGGTGTTGGAGGGGGGCGCGGGCGCAGCCTGGATAGGTGTCTATGTGCCCGTCGGGCTTCAGGCCCCGGAGGGCATCGCCAATGGCGATGATGGCGCCGAGTTGAGGACCCTGACAGGTGAGCCCTTGGCGCTGAACCAAGAGCTCTTGGCCATTGACTCAGTGGGCGTCGCGGCTCACTTCGCGAGCTACCGACTCAAGGGAGAGGGGGCTGAGTCCGAGGTTGGGCTTGAGTTTAGACAACACGGCGCGCCGGTCTCCCGCCTCATCATCGAGTACGAGCCGACGTGGGGCGTGTGCAGCGACAGAGACCACGACGGCGTCTGCAACACGGACGACATATGCCCAAGCGTCGCTGACGCCGAGCAAGCCGATGCGGACGAAGACGGCTTCGGGGACGCATGTGACGTCGCGCCAGGGAAAGGGGAGCCTTCCTTCCTCTCCCAGCAGTTCACGAACATGCTCTCCTCAGATCTTGAGCTCATCGACGCTGTCTGTGCGCTTCACTGCGAGACGCTCATCGATCACTGCGGCCTCGAAGAGGGCCTCAGCGCGTGCACGGAGGGCTGCGTCGCAGACCTGCAGGAGCCCCACCTAGCAGGTCAGCTCTCGACCCTTATCTGTGAGCAGCGCTCGGCAGACCCAGCCTTCCCCGGCAACTGCGATACTCGAGCGCGCTGCACTGTGGACGGCGGCCCGGTGCACACCCCCTCTTGGCTCCAGTCTGAGGCGGTGGTCGAGGGGGCCTCTTCAGCCGAGGTGAGGCAAGCGTGCTCGACTCTGTGCGGCCAGGTCAGCGCCTGCGATGGGGCGGAGGACTTGGCCAGCGCCGAGGTCTTTGACGCCGAGCACATGAGCGGGGTGACCAAGAACCATGGGCTCTGCGTTGAGACCTGCGTCGGGCACAGCGCCGCAAACCCCTGGCGTGCGGAGAGCCTGCTCAGCGGCTGCGCCGCGTCTCTCTGGGCTGAGAGCTGCGCTAACGATGAGCTCATCGGCGCGTGCGCTCCTCCGCTCTGCGCCGACAAACCTCCGCAGGACTGCCTGATGTGGGCCCCTGAGGATGGCGGCAATGGCCACGTCTATCAGTGGATGGTGGAGCCTGGCGTGCCGGCACCATTGGAGAGCTGGTTGGCGCTCATCGGGAGCGATCAGAGCACCCACGCTCTAGCCATCAGCGATGGCGATGAGATGGCCTGGGTGAGCGAGGTCTTCCTCGGCGGCAACATCGACTCGACGCCCTTTATCGGCGCGACTTATATCGCGGATGAGGAGGCCTGGAGGTGGTCGACAGGGGAGCTCTTCATCGCGAGTGATTGGGCGCCAGGTGAGCCGAACTTGGAGGCTGGAGAGGACGTCGTGATGAGCGCTGAGGGGTGGCGCATCGCCTCTGAGTCCACCGCCCTTGTGATTGAGATCGCCCCGGTGATTGGCGGGGACCTTGACCGTGATGAGGTGTCTGACCTTGACGATAACTGCCCGGAGATCGCAAACGGGCCTCAGCGCGACCTCGACCTCGATGGCGTCGGTGACCTGTGCGACGCCTGCCAAAACGGCATCATCGGCTGGCGCTCGAGCGAGGACAATGACGCCAACGCTAACGGGTGCATGGACGGCATCGAGGAGGTCGAGAGTGCCGCCCTCGATGGCGACGGTGATGGCTTCAGCCCCAACGAGGGCGACTGTGACGATGACGACTCAGAGGTCTTCCCGGGCGCCGTGGAGCTCTGCGATAACCTGAACAATGACTGCGACAGCCTGATCGACGAGGGCTTCCCAAACGCGGACCTCGACGGGCTCGCCGACTGTGTCGATCCAGACGACGACGGTGATGGCGTCGACGATGGGCTGGACTGCGAGCCGCTCGACCCTGACATTTTCCTGGGTAAGCCCGAGCTCTGTAACGGCGTCGACGATGACTGTGACTTGGCGATCGATGAAGGCTACGCAGCGCCAATCACCTACTACTACCTCGACGATGATGCTGACGGTTATGGAGGGCAGAGCAGCGCTCCTCTCGCTGACTGCTCAGGGCAAGGGCCCCCGACTGGCTATACCGAAGACAACACCGACTGTGACGACCAAAACACCTTCGTCTACCCTGGGGCCATTGAGCTCTGCGACTCCTTCGATAACGACTGCAACGGCGTAGCCGATGACGGCGCAGCAGCCGTGGACCTCGACGGCGATGAGACGCCTGACTGCCTTGATGAGGACATCGACGGAGATGGGTTCTCCAATGATCTTGAAGTCGACCAGGGGTCGGATCCGATGGACCCCTTCTCATGTGGCGATCAAGACCTCGACAGCTGTGATGATTGTTCCGAAGTGGGCACGGCCCAGCCTGGCAACGACGGGCTGGATAGCGACGGTGACGGCGTGTGTGACCTCGGTGATGAGGACGACGACGGTGATGGCGACCCCGACGCCTCCGACTGTGCGCAGCTGAACCCGCAGATCTACACAGGTGCTCAGGAGATCTGCGGGGACCTCATTGATGACAATTGCGACGGGACCCTCGACGACGGCTGTGATTTAGACGGCGACAGTGTGGAAGACCAGCTGGATAACTGCCCTGAGGTTTATAACGAATTTCAAGTGGACACCGACGAGGATGGCGCAGGTGACGTCTGTGACCAGGACGACGACGACGACGGTGTCTCTGATGTGGTTGAAGAGTTGCAGGGGTCGGACCCGAAGGACGCCTTCTCATGTGGCGACCAAGACCTCGATACCTGTGATGATTGTTCCGTAGTGGGCACGGCCCAGCCTGACAACGACGGGCTGGACACCGACGAGGATGGCGCGTGTGACCTCGGTGATGAGGATGACGACGGTGATGGCGACCCCGACGCCTCCGACTGTGCGCAGCTGAACCCGCAGATCTTCGCCGGGCAGCGCGAGCGCTGCGACGGGGTAGACGAAGATTGTGACACAGCGATCGACGAAGACTTTGACCGCCCTGGACTCGACTGCGCTGATGACCCCTGCCTAAGGGGTCCACTGTCCTGTGTGCAGGGGCAGTGTGTCGGTGAGGTTGTGGAGAGCCCTGTCTGTGGTGCCGCCTGTACCCCAGAGGCGCGCCTTGTGAGCTCGCTGAGCCCCGCTGGGCGGAGCCCCTATCGCTCGGCTCAGGTGCTCGAGAAGCGCGGCTACTTTGGGACCGATCAGGGTCTTGAGATCTATGACACCAGCGATCCGACCGAGCTGCGGCGCCTAGGCTTTGTAGCGACGCCCGGCCCGGTGAGCGCTCTGGCCATTGGCCCCGTGGGTGATCCGAGCGGCGCGCGCGCCTATGTCGCGATGGGGGCCCATGGGCTCGCGGCCATCGACGTGCGGGTCCCTGAGGAGGCTCAGATCACGGCGACGATGAGCGCTGATCCCGATCGGCCCGTCACCGACGTGGCCATAGGGCCAGGGGTGGTCATCGCCGCGGCCGGCTGGCATGGCGAGGGGGTGAGCGGCGTCACCGTCTGGTCCTATGAAGACCCCGGAGGGCTCCAAGACCTGGACACCCAGAGCTCCTTCCATCAGCTGACCTCTGACACGGGGGCGGACGCCAAGATCGCCCTCTACGCAGGGGAGCTCGCTGTGCTCAACACGGGGACGGGTACAGTGACCTACTTTGATCACGCCTATGGGGAGCCTTGGAGCCTTCAGAATATCGGTGAGTGGGTGTCAGGGGAGACGAGCTACCGCGACATTGATCTGCGCGTGTTCCGGGGTTCGTCGGGTGAGGTCAGTGAGCGGCTGCTCTTTGTGGCCTCTGAGGCGGGCCCGGCTCAGCTGGCCTCTCAAGAGGTCACGATCTCAGGCCAAGCCGCGCCGTTGAACCTCAGCGTCCATGTCCACGGTGAGGCCGAGGGGGTCGTCGCCACGGGGCTCCGCGCCGCAGACACCCGCCTCTTTGTCCAGACGACGAGCGGCGGCGGGCTCATCATCGATAAGGACTGGTCAGATGAGCTCATGGCGGAGGTCACGAGCGCGCTTGAGGGGGCGACGGGGGTCACGGACGCAGCCGTGTGGGGCTCTGTCGCCTACATCACCCGGGGCGAGGAGGGGCTCACGGCGCTCAAGATCTCTGATCCGGCCCATGCCTTCACGACCTCGGTGCAGGTCCAAAGCACCGAAGGGTTCTCGCCGATCACAGGGCTCCAAATCGTCGATGATCACGCCTACATCACCAATCAGCAAGGGAGCTTCTGGCGGACGCACCTGAGCACCTTGTTTGCCGGGGCAGAGTTGAGCGCTCCAATCGAGTCACCAGCGCTTGAGCTCGTTGATTCTGACATTGGGGGGCACGAGCGGACCCTCATCTCAGGTCGGGATGCCATGACCCTCTCCCTCGGAGAGCTTCGCGTCATCAACACCCTCGTTACGGGCAACCACACGGCGATTCAGGTGTCAGGCGCTCACGCCCTTGAGGTAGTCGGCAACTGGGTCTACGTGTTGAGGAGCGATGGCACAGGGGTTCTTGATGTCTTTGAGCTCCGCTCACCTGAGGGTGAGCTCTCCTTTAGCGCGGGAACCCCACTCGTCTTTGACTTCAGCCTCGAAGGCTCAAGCGCGTGGGCGCCTCGGGTGATGAGCGCTGAGGGGCGCTACGCCTACGTGCTCATCACCTCACCAGAGCTCGGTGCGCAGGGCTTGGCGCTCGTGGTGATAGACCTCAGTGACCCAGGCGCGCCGCAGCAGGTCGGAGAGCCAATCCCTATCGCCTTTGATGGCTATGTCGTCGATTTCGTTGTGACCAAGCCGCGGGTCCACGATGGCGTGCTCTATGTCGGCTTCGGAGACACGATCACCGGCCCCGAGTGGGTGACGCGCTTCGATCTGACGCACCCCAGGTTGCCGATCCCGCTCGGCCTCGCCGCTGAGCTCGAGGGCACGCGCTCCAGTCTTGAGTCCTCAGGCGGGTACCTCTATGGGGGGAGTATCGAAAGCGAGCCGCCCTCGATCTTCAGCTACGACCCCGACGATGACAGCCCGCCAGCCTTCCTCGCGAAGGCGACGCCGGACAGTGGACAGGTCCTCAAGCTCATCGACATGAGCGTCTCGGGGCTCGCCTTTGTGCACGTAGACGAGGTGTACCTGCTGACCTTCAAGCCCTGCAGCGCAGCGGTGGATGCGCATTGTCAGCTGTCGACCCTCGCTCACTACCCCCTCGAGGTCGGGGTGGGCTACAAGGTGGCGGCTTCTGGTCAGCGCGTCGCGCTCTTGGAGTCCCGTGATGAGGGCGTGAGCGGGTTGAGCGTCTTTGAGGTGAGCGAGGGTGGGGAGTTGAGCACCCTCTATCGCAGTGAAGACATCGCGGGCGCGGTCTTGAGAGACCTCGTGCTCGACTCAGAGACCTTGGTCACGGGCTCATCGCAGGGGCTTGGCTTCTATGAGGTGAGTGATGAGGGCGTCACCTCGATAGGCTCAGCCTCTCCTCCGATGGTGGCCTTCGATCTCCATGAGGGTGAGCTCTGTGGCGCTCTCGCAGGCGGCGCTGGCATCCAATGCTTCGATTTGGATGTTGCAGGCGGCAGCTATGAGCTGAACTTGTTGCGCGTGGCGGCGCTCAGTGAGCCGGTGCTCCAGCTCGACTCCAGCGGAGGTCCCTTGGTCGCGACCTTGGCCTCAGGCGCGTTGAGCTTCTGGGATCACCCTCAAGACCTGATCTCACCCTGGCATCCAGACAACCCATCCTCGGTGGTCTTGGATGGCCTTGTCTTCGATGACTCTGTCTACACGCTCTGGTTCACCGACATCCTCTCGGGGCCCTTTGCGGGGGACAAGAGTTTCTCCGTCCAGGCGCACCCCGCCGATGGCTCTAATCAGGCAGTGAGCGAGGTGCTGGCAGAGGGCGAGGAGCTTGAGCTCTCTGTGCCCCTTTCGCTGGGTGAAGGAGAAAGCGCATCACGGGATTACATCGCGCGCTACGAAGACTGGCTCGCGGTGGTCGTCCAAGGGGAGCTCTCTTGGTTCTCGCTTGGCGCTGAAGGGCTAGGAGGGTGGACGCAAGTTGTCGCCGAGCTCACTTTGCCCACCACGGAGTCCCTTGGGCTCGCGATCGAGGGGCCGCGGGTCTATATCGCCGGTGGTCAGTGGCCTCTGCACGTCGCCGAGCTCGGATGTGCGCCCGCCTCTTGTGCGGAGGCGACCCTCACGGGGCCACAGACCCGCTGCTATCAAGGCGCGGTGTGGCAGGTCGACAGCTGCGCTCAGCCGACAGGACAAGGGCCTGTGGATGGCGGATGCGCCGCTGACACGTTCTGCGTGGGCTGCCCGGTCGGGGTGCCCATCTGCTCGGTTGAGGCGAGCTGTGTGTATTACGATCGCTCGGGGACCTACACCTTGACGGAGACCGAGGCGCTCGAGGCGTGTGAGGGGCAGTCCTTTGGGCAGGAGATCACCCTCCGGCTCGAGGTGGACAATGAGGGGGCCGTGAGCGCGAGCTTTGACGCCTCAGGCACGACTCCCTGCGTCGACTGCACCTGCAGCGGCTTGATAGCGGCTCACCACCTCTCGCTGACATGCCAGGATGACTTCGCTTTCGAGCTCACCTTCGTAGAGCCCACGAGCGTCGCGGGGTCTGTGTCGACGAGCGTCGGTGAGTGCGAGCCCAGCTGGTCTGTGGAAGGGGCGCGCACCGAGTAGCCTAGAGCCCTTGTCGCTTTTAAGTGGGATGAAGGCTTGCTCTGAGCGTGTGTGCGGGTGATCATCGTGCCGTGCGGGTGGCATTTACCATGGCGCCGTGTTGGCGTTTGCAGTTCAACCTGAGCGACCTCTATCCGGTGCCGAGGCTCGGGATCGGTCAGATCGCCAGCGTGTTGCGTGATAACGGTCACGCGGTCTCGATGGTCGACGTCATCGCCGAGGGCTGGACCCCTGAGCAGTTCGGGGCTTGGGCCAAGGCCGAGCGCGCCCAGGTCGTCGGGCTCTCATGCACGATCTTGAGCGTCCGAGAGGCCTTCGCCTTCTGCGCGGCGGCCAAGGACTCCATCCCCGGCGTGGTCACCGTCGTCGGCGGGCCTGGGGTGGGCGGATGGAAGCCTGAGGAGCTTTTCCAATACGGAGGAGACGCCGTCGACTACTTCGTGCGAGGCGAGGGCGAGCAGGCGATGCGCGAGCTCTTAGAGGTCTTGGAGCATGGCGGCGATTTAGGCACCGTCGCCAACCTGATGTGGCGTGATGGCGCGGGGTGTCATGAGAACCGCAAGAGCGGGCTCCTGGACCTTGGGCCGCTACCGAGCCCGGCGTGGGATCTGATGCCGATGGAGAAGTACCGGCTGCACCCGCCCTGGGGAGCGCACCCCTATGCGACGGTGATGGAGACGGCGCGCGGCTGCACCTATCCGTGCAACTTCTGCTGCCTCTCTCGCCCGGTCAAAGAGCGCAGTGTCGACTGGATCGTCGAGGAGACGATGCGCCTCCATAGAGCCTACGGCCTGCGTGAGATTCACTTTGTCGACCCGACCTTTACCCTGGACGCCGACCGCGCTCGGGAGGTGGGTCGCGCGCTCAAATCGCTCCCCTTCGATCTCCACTGGACGTGCAAGACGCGGGTCGATCATATCGATGGTCGGCTGGCTGAAGACCTCGCTGATGCCGGGTGCTATGGCATCGCGTTTGGCGTCGAGTCAGGCGCCGACTTGGTCCTCGCTCAGATGAAGAAGAAGCTGATGATCGAGACGACCCGCGAGGCCTTTAAGGCGTGCAAGACGAGCGGGATTCGGACGATCGCCTATTGCCTCGTCGCGGGGCCGGCTGAGAACGACGAGACGGTCCAGAGCACGGTGAAATTCATGCGGGAGATCGAGGCCGATTACGTCCTCTACGGGGTTGTCGATCCCGACCCGGCGAATGCGCTGACGCGTCAGTCGATCGCTCAGGGCCACTTTACCCATGAGGACCTCGCTGAGTTCTATTTGGGGGAGGGCAACTCGCGCTTCCAAACGACGACCGTGACGGGTTACCCCGTGGATCAAGCCCAAGCATGGCTCAAGAGCGCGACGAGCGACTTCTATCTGCGGCCCAAATATATGTGGGGGCGCGTGCGGGACCTGCGCTCGCTGCAGGACGCCAAGAACCTGGCGAGCGGCGGCTCGGGCTTCCTCCGTGACCTCGTCGGCATCACCCGACACTGGCGCAAACGCAGCCGGGAGCGCTTCGCGGGCTAGACCCGGCACGGGTCCTGCATTGCGCGTCGGGTCATGATGACCCCATTGCTCGATCTCCTCTGGCCCCCGGCCTGCTCCGCGTGCGGCGCATCCCCCGTGCATCGGCCTCTCTGCCTCCCCTGTGAGGCGACCCTCATCGGCGGCGCTCTCGCTGCGTGCCCGGGCTGTGGTGGGGTCTACTTGACCCCCCCGGTGGGGGGCGGTGACCACCGCTGCGGTTCCTGCCTGACCCGGGACCCGCCCTGGGTCCAAGCCGTGGGCGCCTATGCCTACGGTGGCGCCCTCCGCGACGCCATCGTGCGATGGAAGAGCCGCCCAGACCACACGCTGAGTCCGGCGATGCAGCGGTTGATGATCGAGGGCCATGAGGCGGCGGGTTGGGCGCCGACGTCCGAGGTGACCTGTGTGGTCCCGGTGCCCTCGCCGTTCAGTGCACTGCGACGCCGTGGTTTCAACCCAGCGGGGCTCTTGGCGCGGGCGATGTCGCGTCATTGGGGCTGGCCTGTGATCACAGGGTTGAGGGTGAAGCCGGGGAAGGGATCGTCTCATGGTGCGACGCGCGCGGCCCGGTCGCGACGATTACGGGGTGTTTTTAAAGGAGAACGAAGGGCGCTCTCTGGGGCATCGATCGTGCTCGTCGACGACGTGATGACGACCGGCGCGACGGCCCGCGCTGCGGCCAGTGCTTGTGCCCGTGCAGGCGCACAGTCCATCACAGTAGCGGTGTTGGCACGGGCCCCTTTGGACGGGTGATCGCTCGCGCACGGAGCCGCGTGCATGCCCGTGTGTGAGGCGCACGGGTTGCGCGCGCGCGCCTCACTTCCTTGCGTGGCTGAGGGTCAGTGGGTAGGAATGGAGCTTAGCGCGCGGTGGACGCGCGCGTCGTAGGGGGCAGCGTCATGAGCAGACTGACGATCGCGATCACGGGGCTTTCGCTCCTCGTCGCAGCGTGCGGTGGAGAGACTGGTGGAGAGCCGACAGAGCCGTCGGGGGTGTGCAGCGCGGACAGCGATTGCGCGGCTGACCAGGTGTGTGAATCGGGTGCCTGCGTTGACGCCGCAGACGAACCTGGAGGCGATGGCGCTGATGGTGGTGGTACCGACGGTGGCGCGACCGAGTCGGACACAGTGACGCAGACCAAACCCGATACGACGTCTGTGGAGGACACAGCGACGCCTGACGACGTCACGACGCCCGACGACGTGGCCGATGATGCTCAGGGCACCGGTCCAGACGCGATCCCTCAGGACGCAGCCCCCACCGCGTCCATCAGTGCCCCCCAAGATGACGCTGAATTCTCTTACGGCGCGGCGGTCGCGTTGACCGCGGCCGTGTCAGACGATCTCGACGCCCCCGAGAGCCTGACGGCGACCTGGACCTCCGACCTCCAAGGTGACCTCGGTGCCTCGGAGATCGCTTCAGACGGTGCCACGACGCTGACCGTCGAGGACCTCTTGCCCGGGTCTCACCTCGTCACCTTGTCGGTGACCGACAGCGCTGATCAGGTCGGCACGGACACCGTCAGCTTCCTCGTGAACACCGCCCCAGGGGCCCCAGAGGTCTCGATTGGGCCGGCGAGCCCGACGACGCTCGATGACCTTGTGGTGAGCATCGATGTGCCGGCGCTGGACCTGGATCGGGACGCCAGTCAGATCACGTACCTGATCACTTGGATGAAGGACGGTGAGCCGGTTGAGGGCCTCGAGGGCGAGACTGTCGCTGCCTCTGAGACCAGCCGAGACCAGCTTTGGCTCGCGGTCGTGACCCCTTTTGATGGCTTGAATGAGGGCGCCCCGGCGACCGCCGAGGTGACGATTCAGAACGCGGCTCCGACCTGCTCGGGGGCGGACCTGACGCCGATTGAGGGGGACACGACGACGGTCTTCACATGTGGCTGTCTAGAGCGCGCGGATGCCGACGACGATGCGCCGGTGGACACCTGCGTATTCACCTCGGTCGACGGGACGATCGATGAGGTCGTGGACGCCGAAGAGGGGCTGTGTCAGCTGGATCCTGCGCTGACGGTGAAGGGCATGACCCTCCAGTGTGATTACCAGGCGAGCGACGGTGACGCTGACGCTGAGGCTGTGACCTCTGAGGCGGCGATGGTCGTCAACGCAGCGCCCTTGGCGCCGACTGTGTCCATCGATCCCGGTGAGGGCACTGTGAAGACCGCCTACACCTGCCTCATCGTTGACTTCAGCGAGGACGCGGACGGGGATGTGTTGAGCTACGCCACCCAGTGGTACGTCAACGGCTACCCGAGTGACGGTGCGACCGCCTCATTGATCGTGGCGGATGCCTTAGTCAGCGACATCGACGGCACCCCGGCGCGAGGTGGGGACAGCTTGCGGTGTGAGATCGTGGCCGATGATGGAGAGGCCTACTCGGTGACCGGCGTCAGTCAGGAGATCGTGCTCCAGAACAGCGCCCCTGCAGGCGGCCAGGTGGTCGTGACCCCAGGTGAGGCGACAGAGACGACCAGCCTGACCTGTGATGTGTCGGGTGGTGGCGATGCCGACGGCGACGAGGTGACTTGGGCGTTGATTTGGTACGTTGACGACGTGGCCACGGAAGGTCTGGAGGATGGGACCCTCTCGGGGGACGCGTTTAACAAACATCAGGTCGTCCGCTGCAGCGCGACGCCCAGCGACGGCACGCTGACGGGAGACACCGTCGACAGCAGCAACTCAGTCACCGTGGCGAACACCCCACCGCCGACCCCGAACGTGGTGATGACGCCGGAGAGCGCGGGGGTCGCGAACACGCTCCTGTGTGACGTCACCGAGGGCGGCGCTGACGTCGACGGCGATGAGGTGACCTACGAGGTCACTTGGGTCGTCAACGGGTTCGTGAATGCTGTCACCGACCAGATGTCCGCGGTCGCTGGTGCTCTGATGAGCGACGCCGAGGGGACCTTGGCGACAGGTGGCGACAGCGTCTGGTGTCAGGCGCGCGCCTTTGATGGTGAGGCTTACAGCGAGGCCCTTGCGAGCGAGCAAGTGGTCTTGGACAACTCGGCCCCGACGGGGGGCGCGGTCGTCGTGTCTCCGGCGGAGGCGACGGTGGGCAATGACCTCACCTGTGAGGCCTCCGAGGCCACGGACGCCGACGGCGATGACATCATCTGGACCTATGCGTGGTTCATCGGCGATGAGGTTATCGTCGGGCAGACCGAGGCGGTCCTCGCCGCGGGTCAATTGGTGAAGGGGCAGTCCGTGACCTGCGCAGCGGCGCCTGGTGACGGACAAGACAGCGGCGACGTGGTGGTGAGCGCGAACACCGTCGTGATCGCCAATTCGCCGCCTGCTCAGCCGATGATTCAGGTCTCGCCCCCCGCGGGTGCGGTGACGCAGTTCTACACTTGCAGCTTAATGGGGCCGTCCGATGACCTGGACGGTGATGACGTCGACTACACCGCCACGTGGCTCGTCAACGGTTACGAGAACTCGGGCATCCTCGGGGCGCCTGTCGCGGCCGCTGAGCTGGTCGTCGATGCCCAGGGGACGCTCGCCTCTGGCGGAGATGCGCTCGTTTGCCGTGTCATCGCCCATGACGGGACCGATCCCTCGACGGCGGCTGAGAGCTCGCCGATCGTCTTCGGGAACGCCTCGCCCATGGGCGGTGAGGTGACCCTCACGCCCCTTGAGGCGCGTGAAGACGATGAACTGAGCTGCGAGGCGTCTGGGGCGGTCGATCCCGATGGCCAAGAGGTCTTCTGGCTCTACAGCTGGACCAAGAATGAGGCGCTTATCGAGGGCGTGACGACCGCGACCTTGGACGGCAACCACTTCGACAAGGGCGACAGCATCGGGTGTCAGGCCACGCCCACAGACGGTCAAGCGGAAGGCGCACCGGTCGAGAGTGACCTGGTGGTGACGATCCTGAACACGGTCCCGACCACGCCCCTCGTGGCGCTCTCGCCGCAGGCCGGTGGCGTGACGACGGTCCTCACCTGTGAGACGCAGGTCGAGGGCAGTGACGATGACCCGACTGATGTCCTCACGCACACCGTCAGCTGGCTCGTTAACGGCTATGAGAACCCCGATGTGCATGAACCGACCTTGAGCGGAGCCGATCTCGTGGCGGACGTCGCCGGGGCACCCGCGAAGGGTGGCGACAGCGTGATGTGTGTGGTCCGGGCCAGCGACGGAGAGGCCTCCAGTGCCCCTGGTGAGAGCAACGTCCTCACCCTTGAGAACACTGCGCCAGAGGGGGGCTCGGTCACGGTCGATCCGGCTGAGGCGACCGAGGAAGACACGCTGAGCTGCCTGGCGACAGGCGCGACGGACGCCGATGGGCAGCTCGTCGAGTGGAGCTATGTGTGGGTGGTCAACGGCGGCCAGGTCGAGGGCCAAACCGGGATGACGCTCGACAGCAGCTTCTTTGGCTCGGGTGACGGCATCACCTGCATCGCGACGCCGACCGATGGCGAGACCAACGGCGACCCGGTCACCGCCGAGAACACGGTCTCGATCTCGAACACATTGCCGACGCCTCCGACGCTGGCGCTCAACCCGGGCGAGGGCAAGGTCATCACCGAGTTCACCTGCGACCTCGTGACCCCTGGCGACGATGTCGATGGGGATCTGCTCACTTATGAGAAGCGCTGGGTGGTCAACGGCTTCGTCAACGAACTCTGGCAAGAGCCGGCCAAGCCGATCAACTTGGTGAGCGACGCAGAGGGCAGCCCGGTCCGCGGCGGTGACACCTTTGCCTGCCAGGTCCGCGCCAATGATGGCTTGAGCTTCTCCGAGGTCGCGGTCACCGAGGTGATCACGCTTCAGAACACCCCGCCCTCTGGGGGCGCGGTGTGGGTCTCTCCCCCAGAGGCGGCCGTGGGGGTCACGTTGACCTGCGAAGCGAGCGGGGCGAGTGACGCGGATGGCGATGACATCACGTGGACCTACGTGTGGTTCGCCGGTGACGTGGAGATCGAGGGGCAGACGGATGCCAGCCTGACGAGTGAGCACTTCGCGGCGGGCGACATCGTGCGCTGTGAGGCGATCGCCTCGGATGGTGAGGAGTCCGGTCCGATCCTCGAGAGCGAGAATGCGGTCCAGGTGGGCAACACACTCCCGACCGCCCCCGAGGTCGTGTTGAGCCCCGAGGCGGGGACCGTCGAGACGGACTTCACGTGCTCGGTCACAGAGCCGTCCACGGACTCCGATGGTGACGCGTTGACCTACATCACCCACTGGGTGGTCAACGGCTACGAGAACGTCTCCTTGGACGCCGCCACGACCACGCCCCAGAGCTTAGCGAGCGATGCGCTCGGGACGCCTGCGCGCGGCGGTGACACAATCTCGTGTCGCGTCCGCGCCAGTGACTCGGTCGGGCTCTCCGAGGCAGCCAACAGCGTCGAAGTGGTCCTCGCCAACACGCCGCCGTCGGGCGGTCAGGTGGTGATCATCCCCGAGACGGTCAAAGAGGGTGGACAGCTGAAGTGCAACGCTGAAGGGGCGCTCGACCTCGACGGCGATGTCGTCACGTGGTCCTTCGAGTGGTTCGTCAATGACGCTTCTGTGCCCGATCAGACCGATGAGGTGTTGCTCAGCGAGCACTTCGATAAGCACGACACCGTGACCTGTGAGGCGACGCCTTCCGACAGCGAAGAGGCAGGCGAGGGCACGCCAAGTGAGAACAGCGCGGCGGTCTTGAACACGCCCCCGTTGCTGACTGGGATCACCTTGTCGCCGTCCGAGACGAACCGACTGGGGACCTTCGACTGCACGGTCGATGGGTGGAGCGATGTCGACCCCGCCGACACGGGTGAAGGGGTGACCTATGGCTGGCTACAAGAGCTCGATGGTGAGCTCACGCCCATCGCCGGTGAGGACACTGCGACGCTGTCCGCTGAGGCGTTCTCTCCAGGAGACAAGGTGGCTTGCCGCGTCACGCCCTTCGACGATGATGAGCCCGGTGTGGCGTTGACGAGCGAGCTCGGCGCGGTCGTCAATTCGTTGCCGACGCTGACCCAGGTCGCGCTGTCGCCCGGCTTTGCGTTCTCTGACAGCGTCATGAACTGCACGCCCATCGACGGGGACGACATCGACGGCGACACGATCACGTACAGCTATCTGTGGCTCCTCAACGATGTGGAGCTCCCTGACGCGACGGAGGCGACGCTCGCTGGGGTCTTCGACAAAGACGACACCCTGCGCTGCGTGGTGACACCTCATGACGGGGTCGGCGCTGGGCTCTCCGCGCCCTCGAATGATGTCACGGTTAAGAACACCCTGCCCTCGTTGTCCAGCGCGACCGTGAGCCCCACGGCGGCCCGCCTGTGTGAGAGCTTCACGTGCTCGGTCGGGGACGTGAGCGACCCTGACCCTTCGGACCAGGGGAGCGTGTCGTTCTTCTACCGCTGGACTGTCGCGGGCGCGCCGATGAGCGTGACGACCCCGACCCTGACGTTGGATGATGCCGTCCCCGGTGATCAAGTCAGGTGCCATGTCTCGCCCTGGGACGGTGCCCTTCAGGGCAACTTGCAGCCACAGACTGGTGAGGAGGTGACCTCCAACCCGGGGACCTACGTGAACCCGGCTCCGACGCTGAGTAGCGTGACGGTGACCCCGGACACGGCGACGCGCGGCGACACGCTGACCTGTGAGCACTCTGGCTACAACGACGACTGCAATGTGCCCGGGATCTTCACGGTCACGTGGCTCACCATCGACACGACGACGCTCGAGGAGACTCAACTCGGCGAGACGAGTGACACTTTGGACACGACGCAGGTCACGCCCGGCCTCGACGTGCGGTGCATCGTGAATGCGTCAGATGGTTATGCGGACCTCAGCGTGCCCTCCTCCAACGGAGTGGTCCTTGAGAATGCGCCGCCGGTCGCCGGCTCGGTGAATCTGGAGGCGCCCGATGGCGCCGATGGCGACGTCATCTGCAACGTCGTCGTCGAGGCCTCTGACCAAGAGCCGCTGACGAAGACGTTCCTCTGGCGCATCGGCAGCGGCGCGGAGTTCGAGGGCAGCGTCTTTTTGGCCAACAGTGAGGTCGATCACTGCGATCGTATCCGCTGCAGACTTCAAGTCAGTGACGGTGACCTCACGGCCACGACCGCGACCAGCGAGCTCATCATGCCCTTGGGCTCTGGGTCGGACTGTGACGACGGCAACGTCTGCACGAGCCCGAGCTGTGGCGACAATGGTGGCTGTGTACAGTCCCATGCTGATGGCTTCTGTGATGACGGCGTGGCGTGCACGCAAGAGGACACGTGCTTGAACAAGGAGTGCGTCGGCGAGCCTTACAGCTGTGATGACGAAGAAGTCTGCACCGATGACGTGTGCAATGGTGATGGCTCTTGCTCACACCCCGATAACACCGCTCCCTGCGATGACCTGACGGCGTGCACGATCGGCGACACTTGCTCTGGCGGTCTCTGCCAAGGCACCAGCGTGGACTGCTCGATTTACAACACAGGCTGCTTCGCTGGCGTCTGCGCCGGGCCCTGCAATGAGGGAGATGATTGCGCATGCATCGGTGACTCTTGCGCGGCGTGTGTCTTGGAGCCGGTCGCAGGGCAGTCCTGTGATGATGGTGACGCGTGTACGCTCAATGACGTGTGCTCGGAGACGGGGAGCTGCGCCGGCGAGTGGGACAAGTTTGGCTGCGGGTGTACCGATGACGCCAAGTGCGAGGCTGACCCCGAGTATAACGATGCGTGTCACGTGGGTCGCTGCGATCTCGACATCTTCAAGTGCTACGCCGAGCAGCAAGCCGACGGCTATGCATGCGATGACGCTGACCTGTGCACGCACACCGACGAGTGCGTCGCGGGTGTGTGCACCTCCACGCCCTACGACTGCGACGACACCAACCTGTGCACCGATGACAGCTGCAACGGCGACGGGACGTGCACCAACGATGCGAACACGTTGGCCTGCGATGATGGCGACGCCTGCACGACGGATGACACCTGCCACAGCAAGGCGTGCGTCGGTGGCGTACCCCCGACCTGCGATGATGACGCGTATTGCAACGGGCTTGAGACGTGTGACTCGGCTGTGGGCTGCGTAGATGGGACGGCGCCAGTGCTCGATGACGGGGTCGCCTGCACGGTCGACACCTGTGACGAGGTCAGCAACACGGTCGTTCACACGCCCACTGATAGCCTCTGTGATACGGGGACAGTCTGCGTGGCCGACACGTGCGATGCGACCCTTGGATGCCAGTCTGAAGCGCTGAGCAATTGCTGCGGTAACGGCATCGTCGAGGATGGCGAGATCTGTGACGACGGTAACGCGACAGGGGGTGACGGTTGTTCGGCAACATGCACCTGTGAGTGCGGCGCAATTGAGCAGTCCCTCTGCGTGGAGTCCTCCGGGCCACCGCCGGTCGATCCGAATGCTCAGACGACGATCTTGGGTGCCTTTGGTACGCCGCCTTACCCGGCCGGGTTAAGCGCGGTCGTGGGGGACGTGGACGGCGATGGCGATCCCGACTTGATCATCGGCTATGAGACCGGGGCGACGATGCTCTACAAGTCTAACGGCGCCGGCGGGTTTGAGTTTGGCCAGGCGCTCCCGAGGCCCTCGGGTAACACCTCCCCGACGACGGCGCTGGTCTTGGGCGACACGGATAACGACGGGGACCTCGATCTCGTCATTGGCTACAACGGTGCGCATGACCGCTTGGTCCTCAATGATGGCTCTGCCAACCCCTTCATTAGCGACTCCGGTGCGATCATCGACAGCGGAGACTTGAAGACCACCTCCATCGACATCGGCGACATCGAGCCCGATGGAGACTTGGACTTGGTCGTGGGCCACACCGGGGCGCACAACCATTACGTCCGGAACTTTGGCGGGACCTTCGTCGCGGGCGGGGTGTTCTCGGTCTCCGAGGAGGACACCCGGGACGTCGCGTTCATCGACGCGGATGGCAACGGCCAGCTGGACATCGCGGTGGCGAACTATGGTGCCGTGAACAAGGTCTACAGCTACGTCAACGTGACCTTCCCCTACTACGCTTCGGCGAATTATGACCTGGGCTCGGTCGCGCTGAAGCCCGTTGAAGACACCCTCGCGCTCCTCGTCGGTGACTTCAATCAGGACGGCTACATGGACCTGGCCGTCGGCAATGACGTGGGCCACCCCGACAGGGTCTACACCAACTTAGCGCACATCGCGTCCTTCCCCTCTTTGGCCAATTCACCTGGCCTCGAGATGGGCGTGGCGTCGACGCAGACCACGTCGCTCTCCCTCGCCGATTACGACGGTAACGGCGCGATGGACATCGTCAGATCCCGCAATGGCGCCAACGACGTGATCTTCAATAATGGCGGCGACTATCCGTACTACACGTCCCCAGGGATCACCCTCGACCCGCCCGACTACGCCTATGACACGCGGATCATCGTCGGCGGTGACTTTGACGCTGACGGGGCCAATGATGCTGTGATCGTGAACGCTGGCGCGCCGACCCTCGTAGGGCGCTTTGATTACGCGGCGCCGCTCGTCGGCGTGATCGCCAAGAGCCTCTCCGACGATCTGCTCACGACGCGCGCCATTGCGCTGGGTGATGTCAGCCAGAGTGGCTCCTTGGATGTCATCCTTGCCCAGGACTCGGGTGAGCTTCATCTGATCCCCAATAACCGCACCAGCGCGCCCTTCCTCGGGCTCCCTGCGGTGGTCGTTGGCGGCGACGATGAGGCGCCGATGACGGTGTCCATCGCCGACATCGATAAGGATGGCTGGAACGACCTCGTGGTCGGCAACTCGGGCAAAGTGAACCGCCTCTACCTGAACAGCAAGACCTTCCCGGACTACTACCCGAGCGCCTCTCGGATCGATCTGGGGACCGCGGCTGATACGACGACAGGCAGCGTCGTGGCGGACTTTGATAATGACGGGGACCTGGACATCGCGGTCGTCAACGACCTCGCCCCCAATAAGCTCTACATGAACGACCTCGCCGCTGATGAGCCCTTCGCCGCCGGCGCGGTTGAGATCACCACGGACGCTGACGCCTCCTATGACGTCGCTGCGGCCGACTTCAACGCGGATGGGCTCATCGATCTGGTCATCGCCAACGCGGATGGGCCCGCGCAGGTCGTGCTCAATGTCGGCGGCGCCGCACCCTTTGGGGACGCGAGCGCGTCGCCCTTGAATCAGAGCGATGGCGCGACCTCCTCAGTCGCCGTCGGTGACGTGGATGGTGATGGCGACATCGACATCGTCTGCGGTCAGTTTGGTGGGGCTCAGCAGCTCTTCCTCAACGGTGGACCATCGTCCGTCTTTGACGGTGTGAACCCCACGGCCATCGGCAGCGCAGCGGATGCGACGATGAGCGTGGCGCTGAGTGACGTTGATAAAGACGGTGACCTGGATGTACTCGTCGGCAACTCGGATGGCGCCAACCGCGTCTACCTGAACAACGGAACCAGCGACCCCTTCGCGGGGGCCGCTGGCAAGGACATCACGGCCGATGGTGAGAGCACCGTCGGCATCGTGGTGGGCCGAATCGATCCCGACGCCAAGCCTGACCTGATCGCCGCGAACGAAGACGGTGCGACGAAGCTGTATCGCAACCTGTGGATCGTCGGTGACGGCCCGACCGAGATGTGCGTCGCCGAGTGCCCAGCGATCATCTTGGCCTGTGATGATGGGCTTTACTGCAACGGTGAGGAGAGCTGCCTGAGTGACCACAGCTGTGTGGACGGCACTGCGCCGACGGACTCGGACGGTATCGACTGCACTGTTGACCAGTGCGATGAAGCGCTAGACACCTTCGTGTTCGTGCCGGACGACGGCTTCTGCACAACGGACAACCTCTGCATGGAGTCGATCTGCAGCACGAACCTAGGCGGCTGCGTCGAGCAGGCGGTGACCCCGTGCTGCGGTGATGGCAACCTCGACGACAATGAAGACTGCGATGATGAGAACATCGACACAGGTGATGGTTGTGGCGCCGATTGTCGCTGCGAGTGTGAGATCACAGGGCCCTTTGCCTGCATGGCTGGGGACACGGTTGAGCCCTTTATCTCGGCGGTCAGCGAGCAAGTCGCGGACACTGGTGCAGACGTCGCCGATGTGGTGGTCGGGGATGTCGATGGCGATGGCGACATGGACACGATCGTGGCCACCGCCTCGACCAACCTCCTCTACGTGAACACAGGGGCATCTCCGCACTATGCGGATGAGTCTCCGGTCGCGATCGGCACCGAGAGCGCTGAGACGCGGGCGCTCGCGCTCGCAGACTTTGATGGCGACGGAGATCTCGACTTGGTCGCCGGCAACTTCGATGGCCCCACGCGCTACTACGCCAACGACGGTTCTGCGACGCCGTTCGACACCCAGGCACCTCATGACATCGAGGTGGGCAAGACCGAGGCGTTGGCGGTCGCGGACGTGAACGGTGATGGGCGCCTTGACCTGATCATTGGCAACCAGAACGAGAGGGACAGGGTCCACCTCAACACGGGTCAGAGCCCGCCCTTCACTGCGGACACGGGTCAGGACATGAGCGCGAGCGCGCTCTACACGACTGCCCTCGCTGTGGGTGATGTGGATAACGATGGTGACGTCGATGTGGTCGCGGGCCACTTGGGTCAGAACCGCCTCTACCTCAACGGTGGCGGTGACTCTGGGCTCGTGAGTCAGCCCGGCGTAGCGTTCGAGGATGACTATGCGCACACCATCGCCCTCGAGCTCGTCGACGCGGATAAGGATGGCGACCTCGACCTGCTCATCGCGAATGAGGGGGCGCCGCTCTATTATTGGGATAATGCGGCGACCTCACCGCCCTACAACGACTCTGGGGTGACCGAGCTCTTCAACCCGGCTAACAACATCTCGGGCCTCGCGGTCGCGGACTTCGATGGGGATGGCTCGAGTGACTTCGCGCTGAGCTTCTTCGAGAGCCGCCCGTACATGTATTACGGTGACGGGAGCGCGACGCCCTTTGTCGACGCCGAGTCCGATGAGATCGGGACCATCGCACCTCAGGCGACTGCGCTACGCAGCGCTGATATGAACGGTGACGGGGCGCCAGATCTGGCAATGGCGAGCTCGAACGCGCCGTTGACCATCTTCTACAACACGGGCGCCAGGAGCTACGGCGGCAATGTCGAGGCCGAGGTGGCGTCGACCTCTGGAGACACCCGCGCCATTGCGAGCGGCGACATGGACCGAGATGGCGACATCGATCTCGTCATCGGGTACCGCAACTCCCCCAACACCATGGTGAGTAACAATGACTCGGTGTCGCCCTTTACGAGCGCCTCGCCGAGCGAGATCACCAGTGACAGTCATGACACGCGCGCCATCGCCGTCGGTGACCTGAACGGCGATGGGTGGCTTGATGTGGTCTCGGGTAACCGCAACCAGGTCAACCGGCTGTACCTGAGCAACGGGACCTCCTCACCATTTGACGGCGTGACTGGGAGCGACATCACCGCGGACGCGGATGACACCCGCGGCCTCGCCCTCGGTGATATCGATGGCGATGGTGACCTCGACCTCTTTGTCGGCAATCACGGTGTTCCTGACCGGATCGTGCTGAACAACGGCACCCTCGATCCCTTCGCCGGGGCCTCATCGACCGCGCTCGGCGACGGAGAGATCGACACGTGGGCGGCGGCCATCGTGGACCTCAACGGTGATGGGCATGCTGACATCGCCTCCGCCAACCATGGGGGCGTCAACGTCTATTACAAGGGCGCTGGGGATGGGACCTTCACGGCGCATGATCTCGGCACAGACGATGAGCCCTCGGCGGCCATCGCCGTGGGCGACATCAACGGTGACGGCGCCCTCGACGTCGTCATCGGCAACCAGAACAAGGTGAACCGCGTCTACGTTAACGACGTCAGCACCTTGCCCTTCCAGGCCATCTCCGGTCGCTCGATCACCTCGGACGTCCACAGTACCCGTGGGATTGCCGTGGGGGACCTCGATATGGATGGGGACCTGGATGTCTTCGCGGCGAACACCAATCAGCCGCTGAGGGTGTACCTCAATGACGGCACAATTATGGCCTTCGATGACAACGCTGAGGGCGCCAACATCTTCGATATCGAGCTGACCGCGTACGGCGTCGTCATGGACCAGCTGGATCGTGATGGCCGGTTGGATGTGGCGGTCGCGAACAAGGACGGGCTCAGCTACTGGCTGGCGAACCACGCGATCTTGGGCGAGACCTTCCCCGACGGGTGTGGGGGCCTCTGTTTGCCTCAGGCGCTTACTTGTGAGGACAACAACACCTGCACCTCTAACCGATGCACGGTCGGTGCGGGCTGCGACTTCCAGGATGTGGTGCCCAACTGCTGTGGTAACGGCATCCAGGAGAGCGGTGAGGCCTGCGATGATGGCAACCAGAACGACGGTGACACCTGCAACAGCAGCTGCTCGGGGGCGTGAGTTCATGAGTGAGGCTGATGTCGATCGCGTCGCGCTGGATCCTTACACCTTCGGTGCCGAACAGCAGTGCTTCGGTTGTGGCCCCAACAACCCCCACGGGTTGAAGCTGCGCTTTGCCGTCGAGGGCGACAGCGTGGTCACGACGTTTACGCCGTCGACGGGTCTGGATGGTCCGCCGGGGATCTTCCACGGTGGGCTTCAAGCGACGCTCTGTGACGAGGTCGCCGGCTGGGGGCTCGTCGGCTTGCTCGGCAGGATGGGGTTCACGACCTCGATGAAGGTCCGTTATATGCGCCCTGTGCGCCTCGGGACGCCGGTCGAGGCGCGCGCGAAGATCGCGAGTCAGAAGGGTGACATTGTGACGATGAAGGTCACCCTCTCCCAGGCGGGTAAGGTGGGCTGTATGGCCCGAGTTTCCTATGTGTTACCGACGGTCGAGGCCGCTGAGAACACCATGCAGCGCCCGATGGACCCTACGTGGATTCCGCTCTTTAGTGACCAGAGTGATACTGACGCGTGAACCCCTTTGTTTTGATGATCTGCCTCGCACAGTTCGCTGCGTTGACGGCGCCAACGGTGACCCCGATGGAGCGGCTTGAGCGGGCATTAGCGTGGGATCGGGCCGGGCGAGGTGGGGCTGCGAACGAGACCCTCGCGGAGCTGAGCGACGATCCGACAACGCGTCAGGCGCTGGGCTTGGACCTCGTCGAGGCGTGGTGGCGCGTGTCACATAGAGACCGCGCGATCAACACGCTCTCGAAGTGGCGACATGAGGCGCCACGCTCTCCCGATCCACTGATCCGCGCACGGGAACGCGCGCTGACAGGTAGCCCCTACGATGTAGACGCACTTTGGCGCACCCTGACCACCGCCGACCCACCGACTGACGCAGGCTGTCGGCTCCTCCCCGTCGCCTATGCGCTTGACGCTGTCGGCCAACGGGACGGTGCGCAGCGCTTGCTCGAGCGGGCCTGGTCAGAGCTCAAGTGCCCCGATGCAGCCGCCCAGCGCGCGACTTGGGAGCGGCCGAAAGATGAGCTCGCTGAGCCGCTCCCGTTGCCACCCCCTTCTGTGGTGCGTCATGTCCTTGGGCCAGGGAACGAGGCCCGCATCGTGGGGATCATGCCGGAGCAGCCCGGTGAGCTCCCCGAGGGGGTAGGGCTTATCGACCTGTCGATCCCCGAAGACGCGGTGGAGGCGCGCTACGGCGCGCTCACTGGTTCGGCGACGGACTGTGCGTCGGCGCCGCTCTGCATCACGCTACATCACCCCTCGACCGCGCAGCCTGGAGATCGCCTCGCGGGGGCCTTCGCCGTCCGCGTCGGGGGCCGCGGCACGCACGAGGCTGAGGCGCTCTTAGATGGGATCTCGAAGCGCATCGGCGCCGAGGGTAAGTGGGATCCATGGCGGACCGCGACCGCGCCAAAGAAGGCCGCGCCCGAGGGCGTGACCGCTGTGCCGACTGCTCCCGCTGCTGACCCCTCGTCTGCTGCTCCCTCTGCCGGGCCAGACGACGTCACCGTGAAGTGGCCTTGGCTGCTCGGGCTCTTGGTCCTCGCGTTTGGGATCATCGCCGGCGCTCGGCGACGGAGCGCCGCACAGAACGAGTGAAGCTCTCTCGCTTTGAGCCCTCTAAGGTTGGGTCTTCAGGCGCTCGGTCTCAAGGACCGGTTTGCCATTCGCGTCGACGCCCCCGACGAGCAGGATGGTGCCATCCTTGAGGCGCAGGGCCGCGTGGCCGTGACGCCCATGCTCAGGCGAGGGTGCCGTGGCCCAGGCCTTGGCCTTCGGGTCGTAGACCTCTGCTGAGCCCGCCGCGCTCTTCTCTCCACCGATGGCGAGCACTCGGCCATCAGAGAGGGCCGTCAGGGTGTGACCGTTGCGGCGCTTCGCCATGGCGCCCGTCGGCATAAACTCACCCTTACCGGGATCGTAGATGACCTCTGTGGCGCCCACCGCGCGCTGCGTGACGCCTCCGGAGATGAGGACGTTGCCTTGGCCGACAGGTGCGACTGCGGCGCGGTCTCGGGCCACGGAGCGCGGGAGGACACGGCAACGCTTGGCCCCGGCGTCACATACCTCGATGCTCTTCAGCGGCCCCTCTTTGTCCTGCCCGCCGACGACGAGGAGCGCGCCGCTTCCTAGGCTGTAAGCGGCGTGAAAGGAGCGCCCCACGCCGAGCTCAGCCATGGGGCTGTAGGTGCCCTTCTTGGGGTCGTATACGTGGATGGCGCGGGTGGGCGCAGCGAAGCCCCCTCCGACCCCTCCGATGATCGCGATGCGCCCATCATCGAGGGTCAGCTGGGCATGTCCGCGGCGCTGCGCCCCGGTGTTGCCGGCGTCTTTCCAGCGGTCCGTGCCGGGGTCGTAGCGCTCTGAGCTCCGCAGGACGTAGTGCCCTTTGGGGATGTGCACGCCTCCAGTGACGAGCACGCTACCGTCCGGCAGGAGTGAGGCGGCGGGTTCGCCTCGTGGCCGCTTCGAGGCCGCCGTCGCGCTCCAGGTGCGCGCTTTGGGATCCCAAAGCGCGCCTCGGGAGTCCTCGCCGTTGCCATAGGCGAACACCCGACCGTCGTCGAGCACGACGAGCACAGGTCGCTCGATGGCCAAAGGGAGGGTCCCGGCCGAGACCCATTGGCCGCTAAGGGCCCGCGCTGCAGGGGGGGCAGGGGGCTTGGGCGCGTCGGGGGTCGACGCTGCGCCGGCCTTCGCTGTGGAGGACTCCGTGGCCTCCTCGGGGGCATCAGGGCACCCCGTGAGGCCGACCAAGAGGCCGAACGTAAGGAAGCAGGTAGGGATGCGGGTCATGGGGCCTCCAGCTTAACGAGCTTGGGATATAGCTCGTCCTGCCGTGCCTTGCTACTATGAGCGGTGAACTCTCCCGGGATGACGCATGCGCGCACTTCTCTTCACTGTATCGTCACTGGCCCTCGCTTGCTCGTCAGGGTCAGTGTCCACGGACCCCATTTCTGCGGGGACAACGGTGGACTCCGCGGTTCGGGCCGGTGACGGCGGGACGCCCGATGACTCCCCCGGCTTTCAAGTTTGCACTCCTGGCAGCACGACCTGTGATGATAACGCCGTGTGGGGCTGTAATGAGGAAGGTACCGAGCGTGTCTTCATGGGGTATTGCGGGACGGGATCATCGTGTCAGGGAGGCGCATGTGAGTGCATCCCCAGCTGCAGCGGCAAGGCGTGTGGTGATGATGGATGTGGCGGCACCTGTGGTGCTTGTGGGAGCACGGGGACCTGCATGCCCTCGGGAGAGTGCTGTGACCGAGCGTGTGGCGTTCGTCAGTGTGGGCCGGATGCCTGCGGCGGGACCTGCGGTGCGTGTGATGCCGAGCGCGTCTGTCTGGCGTCAGATGGCATGTGCTGTCTCCCGGATTGCGAGGGCAAGACCTGTGGCACCGATGGTTGCGGTGGCGACTGTGGGGCCTGCGAGAGCGGCGTGGTGTGCCCGCTGAACGGCGTCTGCGGCTGTGAGCCACAGTGTGACGATGTGGTCTGTGACCGTGATGGGTGTGGTGGGCTGTGTGGCGATTGCTTCAGCTTCGTACAAGACGATGGGACGACCGAGACGGCCTATGGATACGACGTCGCGCCAGAGAGCGACCCGATCGCGGTGGTCTGCATGGTCCGGCTCAGCCTCTCCCACACGCACATGCGGCTGACGTCGTTTACAGCCGGGTGGATGTATGGGCTCTGGGAGCTTCAGATCCCCTTTGAGTTAGTCGTCGCCGACGCCAAGGACATGAACTGCAAGCAGGGTGATGAGACTTCGTGGTGGTCCGAGGCCTGCGTGGCACCAGAGTCGGTGCTGACAACCTTGACCTCCTTGGTCCCAGCACCTCCTTACGAGCCTCAACCTGCCGAGGAGCTCGGGGAGCACGTGATGCCTGGCTCGGAGATCTTCTTAGGGGCCCGCTTCCTCGTGGCTGAGTATCCAATCTATGTCTGCCCGGTAGACGACTCGGGCAGCGGCGTGGACTCGTTTATGTTCCCAGTGGCGCTCGAAGACGGCGTCGCGACCTTGAATGCATCTGCGCTCAAGACTCAGAGCAGTGACGCAGGGGCTGTCGCCTTCCGCGCTGACTTTGCGCTCACCGAGGACAGCCTCCCGGTCGCCCCCACGCAGTGAGGTTACTTGAGGAGGTCGCCTGCGCCCTTCTTCATGCCCTTGACGAAGTCATCCACTAGGCTCTGTGAGTTCTTGAGCAGTGGCGCCAATTCCTTGATGCCGATGCTCGCGCTTGCTCCGACGATACAGCCCGTGGCGCCGGTGCAGCTGTCTGACTCGACGGCGCAGGTCGCGGCCTTTCGGATGGCCTCGCCCTCGCTCTCGGCGAGCCCCTCAAGGACCTGGTTACAGGTCTTCAACGCCTCGGGATCGTCGACCTCACAGAGCTGAACCAGTCGCGTGCAGAAGACCTGATGTGGTGCCATGAGGTAGAGGTACAAACCGTACCCTGCAGCTCCGAGCATGCCGAACACGAAGAGTGAAAGGACGAGCTTTCGCATGAGGTTCAACTCCTAATCGGGGAGCAGGGTGTGTACTACGAACTTAGGACCTCACGCCACTGGTCTGTGTCTGGTACGATTGTCTGGCTCTCTCTCCCAGTTGTACCAAGCTTATGTCCCTCGATCCCTCTGGCAACGGACCCGGTGCGCGCTGGCGGCCCGACCTCCTCGACGAGATGACCGCTTGGTTTGCGGACCGCCCCGGCGTCACCTCTCAGCCCATGTTTGGTGTGCCGGCCTTCTTCGTGGAGGGCCGCGTATTCGCCTGCGTGTGGGGGGACGGCGTCGGGGTGCGCTTATCCACAGAGACGGCCCAGAGCGTGGTGGGATTACGGGGGCTGAAGTCGTTCACGCCATTTGGGCGGTCGCCGATACGTGGTTGGCTTCAACGCGACTGCACAAGCGACCCGGATTTCGCGGCGACACAGGCCCTCTGCGACGCGGCATACGAGTACGTCCAGTCGCTCTGATCCGTGGGGGTGATTCGGGCTCGCCTTTGTCCGACGCCTGGCTTACGGTGCGCGTCATGGATGACTCCTCCGCCGGTCATGATGCGCGCCCCGACGCGGCGAACCCCCAAGGCGTAGATGACGGCCGCTTCATCAGCGTCCACGGTGCCCGCCAGAACAACCTGAAAGACGTCGATGTCATGCTCCCCAAGGGGGGCCTAACGGTCGTCACGGGGGTGAGCGGGAGCGGTAAGTCCTCGCTCGCCTTTGAGACCCTCTATGCCGAGGGTCAGCGCCGCTATGTCGAGAGCTTCTCGACCTATGCACGGCAGTTCTTGGAGCGCATGGATCGCCCGGCTGTGGACCGCATCGATGGCCTCATCCCCGCCGTCGCCATCGAGCAGCGGAACACGATCCGCTCGGCGCGGTCGACGCTCGCGACCCTGACCGAGCTGACAGATCACCTCAAGCTCCTCTTCGCTCACCGCGCTGTGCTGCATTGTCGCGTGTGTCAGGAGCCGGTCCAGCACGACCTCCCGGGCCCCTCGGTCGACGCGCTGCTCGCAGCGCATGGGGAGGCGCGCGCGGTCATCACGTTCCCTTTCCACGTTGGGAGTGGTGACGCAGCGACCCTCGCCTGGTCCTACCTTGGCGGTGAGGGCTATCACCGCATCTTTGTCGAGGGGAAGACCGTCGACGCAGGGGCCGAAGGGCAGACCGGGACGGTGGCTGTCGTCGCTGACCGCGTGGTGCTCCGCGAGGGTGATAAACAGCGAATTGTCGAGAGCCTTGAGGCGGCCTACCGCATGGGTCAAGGCCGAGCGGCTGTGCACGTGGAGGGGGGTGACCCAGTTGTCCTGAGCATCGACTCAGATCACTGTGGTGTGCCGCACCCTAGCCCGCGGGCGGGGCTCTTCTCCTTCTCAAGTCCGCTCGGGGCCTGCCCGACCTGTAATGGGTTCGGGCGCGTCGTCGATATTGACCTCGATCGCGTGATCCCGGACCGAAGCAAGAGCCTCGCGCAGGGCGCGATTCGCCCTTGGACTGGTCCGAAGCGGACCCCAGAGCGGCGGTGGTTGCGCACGATGGCGGCCGAGCAGGGCGTCGACATGGACACCCCGTGGCGCGACCTGCCCAAGGCGCATCAGCACCTCGTCTTGGAGGGATCGACCGGGGCGGGTCGTCAGCGCCTTCGCGGCGTCCACGGTTGGTTCACTTGGCTCAAGCGCAAGCAGTACAAGATGCATGTGCGGGTCCTGTTGGCGCGCTACCGGGCCTATCTCCCCTGCGAGGACTGCGACGCGACGCGCTTTCAGCCGGACTCGCTCCTCTTCCGCGTCGGGGGGCTGACCATCGCCGAGGTCCTCAGCCGCTCTGTCGTCGAGGTCCGGGCCTGGCTCCAGGAGGTGAGTCCACCGGAGTCCACCGAGGACAGGGCGCTCAGCGCAGTTCTTGACCAGCTCCATCACCGATTGAGCTACTTGGAGCGTGTCGGGTTGGGATATCTGACCTTGAACCGCACTGGCCGCACGCTCTCAGGCGGCGAGGTGCAGCGGGCGAACCTCACTAGCGCGCTCGGCAGCGGCTTGGTGAACACACTCTTCGTCTTGGACGAGCCGACCATCGGGCTTCACCCCCGTGACACAGAGCGCCTGGCGGAGCTCCTCGGGGAGCTCACCGAGCGCGACAACACCGTGGTCGTGGTGGAGCACGACCCCGACATGCTGCGCGTGGCTGACCACGTCATCGACATGGGCCCCGGTCCAGGGGCTCATGGTGGTGAGGTGGTCTATGAAGGCGCCCCCGCTGGGTTGGGCAAGGCTGCAGAGAGCGCGACCGCGCGCGCCCTGACTGCGCGTGCTCATCCTCGTCGGGCGTCGACGGTCTCCTACACGGATCGACCGGCGCTCGTGATCCGTGGACCTCGCGCGTTTAACCTGAAGGGCGATGACATCTCGATCCCCCTCGGCAGGATGACGGTGCTCACCGGGGTGAGCGGCTCTGGCAAGTCGACGTTGCTTGAGACGGTGTTGCACCGGGGCATTCGGCGGCACCGTGGCGAAGTGACTGACGCGCCGGGCGACCACGATGGACTCGAAGGCTTGGCCTCTGTGGGGGAGGTGCACTGGATCGACCAGAGCCCGCCAGCCGCGAACCCTCGGGCGAACCCAGCCACTTACGTGAAGGCTTGGGATGGCATCCGGGCCCTCTTCGCGAAGCAACCGCTGGCGCGTCGCCGCGGCTACACCGCGGGGACCTTCTCCTTCAACGCGGGGACGGGCAGGTGCCCGGCCTGTGAAGGTGCGGGTCATGAGCGCATCGAGATGCAGTTCCTCTCCGATGTCCTCTTGGTGTGCAGCCTATGTGAGGGCGCGCGCTTCGTCCCCGAGGTGCTCGAGGTCACCTGGGACGAGCGGACCATCGCCGACATGCTCCAGCTCACCGTCAATGAGGCCCTTGAGGTGCTGCCACCGCGCTCCTCGGCGCATAAACACCTTGGTGCTTTACGCCGAGTGGGCCTGGGCTACCTCACCTTGGGTCAATCCTTGGCGACGCTCTCTGGCGGTGAGGCTCAGCGGCTCAAGATCGCGCATCACCTCGGCTCAGCGAAGACCCATGAGGCCCTCTTTTTGCTCGATGAGCCGACGACCGGGCTGCACCTCGCGGACGTCGATGGCCTGATCGTGAACCTCGAGGAGCTGGCCGCGGCAGGCAACACCGTGGTGGTCGTCGAGCACCACCTAGACGTCATCGCTGCGGCTGATCACATCATCGAGCTTGGCCCTGAGGGCGGAGACGCCGGTGGTCACCTTGTGTTCGAAGGCTCTCCTGCGGCCTTGGCGGAGACCGAGACGCCCACGGGCGGTCACCTAAGGCGTTGGTTGGCGGGGGTCGATCCCTTAGACGCCCCGCGCCCTGAGCGAGGCCCCCGTGATGGGCTGAGTGAGGCTGGCCGCCCGGCTGCTGCAGACGCGATCGAGATCGTCGGCGCGCGGGTCCATAACCTCAAGGACGTGTCCGTGACCTTGCCCCGCACGGGGCGCACGGTGGTCAGCGGGGTCAGCGGCAGCGGGAAGTCGACGCTCGCCTTTGACTTGGTCTTCGCAGAGGGTCAACGCCGCTTCTTGGACTGCGTGTCACCGTATGCGCGGCAGTACATTACGCAGCTCGGTCGCCCCGACGCAGCGCGCATCGCGGGCATCCCCCCGACGGTCGCCATCGAGCAGCGTACGACGCGCGGCGGTGCCCGCTCGGTCGTCGCGAACGCCACGGAGATATCGTCCTTTCTGCGGCTCCTCTTTGCCCGCCTAGGCGCCGACGCGACGGCCGCCAGTCAGCGGCGCACGCCCGAGGAGCTGGCGGTCTGGCTTCAAGGCTCGCTAGGGGATCGCGAGGTCGGCGTCTGTGCCCCAGCCATCAGCGCGCGGAAGGGCTTCCATAAGCCTGTCTTTCGTCGGGCCGCGACGATGGGGCATACGGAGATCTTGGTCGATGGGGTCTTGATGCCCCCCGCTCCGACCCCGCGGCTGCGTCGCAGCCGACTCCACAGCATTGATTTGGTCCTCGGTCGCACGATGACAGACGACCTTGAGCGCTTTGAGGACATGATCGAACGTGCGTCTACGCTCGGAGGTGGTCGTATTCGGCTCCTCTTGGGGCAAGGCTCTGTGCCCGAGGTCCTGGGCCCCTACGATGTCGTCCCTGCAGGGAGTCACGTCAGGCGACAGCAGTTCGATCCACGCTGCTTCTCACCCCACACCAAGGTTGGCCAATGTCCGACCTGCAGTGGCGCCGGGTTCCTCGAAGAGGAGCTCGCGCCGACCAGCAAAGGGGCAGACGTCGTCAAGCGTCGGGGGCGTTGCCTGGTCTGTGATGGAGAGCGCCTTGGCCCCATCGGTCGGCGCGTTCGGTTCGCCGGGAAACGCCTCCCAGAATTCCTCGCGATGACGCCCCCCGAGCTCATCGCCGTCCTGTCCTCTTTGGCCTTGGATGCCCGCGGGAGCCTCGTCGCGGAGGGGCCTGTACGTGCCATCATTGAGCGGGCCCGGTTCCTGATCGATGTCGGCTTGGATTACCTCACGTTGGACCGCTCGGTGCGCTCACTCTCTGGAGGAGAAGCGCAGCGGATCCGGCTCGCGGCGCAGCTCGGGGCACACCTCTCTGGGGTCCTCTACGTCCTGGATGAGCCGACGATCGGTCTCCACCCGACAGACACCGACATCTTGCTCGGTGCCCTCGAGCGCCTTCAGCGGCGCGGTAACGGCGTCCTGATGGTCGAGCATGATGAGGCCACCCTACGCACCGCAGATGTCTTGGTCGATATGGGCCCTGGGGCCGGCGTGGAGGGTGGTGAACTGCTCGTCGCTGGTCCGCTGGAGGATGCGCTCAACAATGCACGCTCGGTCACCGGGCAGTGCCTCGCCGCACCACGCCCACCGGTGAATGCAGAGCCGCGCGCCTTGGATGACGTCCCCTTCATCACGCTCGAGGGGGTGACGCATCGCAACCTTGACGGGGTCGACGTGCGCTTCCCGCGAGGGCGCCTGAGCGTCGTCACCGGGGTCAGCGGTTCCGGGAAGTCTTCTCTGGTCCATGACGTCCTGGCTAAAGCGATTGAGCCCATTCGCGGCGATGGAAGCTGGGTCAAGGCCGAGGGCTTGGAGGGGTTGGTCCGCGTGGTCCGCGTCGACGACCAGCCGATTGGCAAGAACCCTCGCTCTATCCCCGCCACCTATATCGGCGTCTGGAATGCGATCCGTAACCTCTTCGCTCGGCTCCCGAACGCCCGCCTTCGCGGCTTCACGGCCAGCCGCTTCTCTTTCAATGTGAAGGGCGGGCGCTGTGATGGCTGCGCGGGTCAAGGTCAGGTGAAGCTCGAGATGAGCTTCCTGCCCGACGCCTATACACCCTGTGACACCTGCAATGGTCGTCGCTTCAACGCTCAGACCCTCCAGGTCACCTACGACGGGCATTCGATCCACGATGTGCTCCAGATGCCGGTCCGCGAGGCCCTGGTCCTCTTCGAGCGCGTCCCCAAGGTGCAGCGCGCCCTCCAACTCCTCGACGACGTCGGGCTAGGGTATCTCCAGCTGGGGCAACCCTCCACGACCCTCTCAGGTGGTGAAGCCCAGCGGATCAAGTTGGTCAGTCAGCTCTTAGGCCGAAAACGCCCCGACACCGTCGTGGTGCTCGACGAGCCCTCGATTGGGCTCCACATGGCGGACGTCCCGAAGCTCTTGGCCGTGATTCATCGGCTCGTCGACGCCGGGACGACCGTCGTGGTCATCGAACATAACGTCGACGTCGTCCGCGAGGCGGATTGGGTAATCGACCTGGGCCCCGGTGGTGGGCCTGAAGGTGGTACAGTCATGTATCAGGGGCCGTTTGAGGGCCTCGCCGAGGTCGCCGAGTCCCGAACGGGGAGTTGGTTGGCTTCACAGTCCATGTGAGACGAGGTGCCGCGATGAGATGTTCGTTGGGATGGTTGGCAGTGACACTCAGCCTGAGTGTGGGATGTGGTGGCACGATCGCGTCAGACGGAGAGCCTTCCGAGGTGACCGAGGCCACGGACACGGGCAGCTCTGCTGGCACGACCGAGGGGGATGTCAGCGCGCCGGCCTCAAGTGACGTCTCGGGCGTCGATGACGCTGGCTCTGTTGGCTCGGACGCCGCCGCAGAGGATCCCGTGAATGACGTGACGCAGGGAGACACCTCCGAGGAGGAGAGTGAAGACGCTGCGCCGCCATTGAACGACGGCGGCGATCCCGACGCAGAGGGCCCTGACCCTGAGATGATCCCGTGCTCAGAGGACACCGAGTGCCCAAGCGAGCTCTGTGTGCCGATGCCAGACGGCGGGGTCTGCGCGGAGCCCTGCACAGACGCGTGCCCCGAGGGGTGGTCGTGCACCGCCGTCGAGACCTCGAGCGGCGAGGCAGCCTCGGTCTGTGTGTATGACGCACTGATGCAGTGCGACCCTTGTTTGGATGACGCGAGCTGCGCCCATCCGTTGTTGCCAGGGTATGGGGCGCGGTGTCTCTCGGATGACCCCGCCCAAGGCGCCTTTTGCCGGGTGCCCTGCGATGAAGCGTTCTGTCCAGAGGGCAGCAGCTGCCAAGAGACGGTGGTGGGCGAGGAGACGCTCCAGCTCTGCGCGCCGGACGCCGGCGAGTGCGCCTGCTCGCCTTATGCGATCGCCTCCAGCGCGATGACCCTCTGCGAGCTCACTGAGCAAGAGGGGCTCTGTCAGCCGAGTCGCATGTGTACGGTTGAGGGCCTGACCGCGTGTGAGGGTGTGCAGGGCGTGCCTGAGCTTTGCGACGGCGAGGATAACGACTGCGATGGTGATGTGGATGAAGGGCTGGCGTACACCGGGCCGGACGGCACAACCGTTGTCGGGTGGGGCCTCCCTTGCGGCAAAGGTGCTTGCGCAGGTGGCGTGACGGTGTGCGGTGATGAGGGTGCGCTGATCTGCTCGACCGACTCCGACAGCGCGGAGGACAACACGTGTGACGGTGATGACGACGACTGTGACGGGCTCACGGATGAGGCCTTTGATTCGGACTTGATCACCACCTGCGGGATCGGTGCGTGTGAGGCTGAGGGGACATCAGCGTGTGTGAACGGGGTGGAAGAAGAGGACTGTTTGCCGGCGCTCGACAACAGCGTCGACGAGGTCTGCAACGCCGTCGACGATGACTGTGATGGGAAGGTGGATGAGGACATGCCCGTCGAGATCTGCGACGGCTTGGACAACGATTGTGACGGTGAGACCGATGAGATCCCGGATGACGGGATCTACCCCGAGGAGGTCTGCAATGGCGCCGACGACGACTGTGACGACAAGATTGACGAGGGGATGCCCGACCTTGATGGCGACCTGATCGTCGACTGCGTTGATGACGACATCGACGGCGACACCGTGCTCAACGAGGTCGATAACTGTCCGCTCGACAGCAACCTCGATCAAGCCGACGAAGACGAGGATGAGATCGGAGATGCCTGTGATCCCTTCGGAGCGGGTGACGCCTGTGGCGGATACGACGTCGAGGACGTCATCTTGGTCACGACCCTTGACGATGAGCTAAACGCTGACGGTGATTGTTCGCTGCGAGAAGCGGTTCAAGCGGCCAATGATGACGTGGCGATCGATGCATGTCCTGCGGGCTCAGGGGCCGACGTCATCAGCCTCGGGGTCGAGGGCGGGACCTACATGTTGAGCCTCGCTGGGGCCCATGAGGATCAGAATCAGGTCGGTGACCTCGACATCTTCGGCGCAGTGACGATCGCTGGCTGCGGGTCGGAGTTGACCGCGTTGGCTGGCGGTCAACTGGACCGTCTCTTTCACGTGCATGAGGGGGCGTCGCTTCAGTTGGTGGCCTTGAGCGTTCGTGATGGTCGCGCGACTGGCGGCGCAGGGCAGATCCCCGACGGCGGTGTCGGCCCCGGATTCGGTGGCGCGATCTACAACGCCGGTGACCTCGCCTTGGACGGCTGCTCTTTCGTCGGTAACGAGTCGGTCGGCGGCGCAGGTAGTGATGGTCAACACGCCCCGGGCGATGGCGGCGGCGGCGGCGGTGGAGGCGGCCTCGGTGGCGCGATCTATTCGACTGGGACCCTCTCCTTAGCGGCCAACGTCGGGCCTTGTGTCTTCGAGGGCAACATCGCCCTAGGTGGCACCGGCGGCAACGGCAAACACCACGGCAGCACCTCACCCTACACGGGCTATGGCGGCGGCGGCGGTGGCTCGAATGGTGGCGCTGGAGGGAACGCGCTGGACGGCGCCGCGGCAGGATTTGGCGGCGGCGGCGGTGGCGGCGGCGGAAAATCAGGGGGCTCAGCAGGCGGCAGCGGCGGGTTCGGCGGCGGCGGCGGCGGCGGCGGCGGCAGCGTCTTTGGCGGCAACAGCGGTACCCCGGGTACCGGCGGCTTTGGTGGCGGTGAAGGGGGCGTGGGCTGCTGCTCAGGTGCGGCTGGTGGCGGCGGCGGTGCGGGCCTCGGTGGTGCGATCTTTAACGATGGAGGCGCGCTGACCATGGGGGTCTGTAGCTTCACGTCCAACCACGCCTATGGCGGTGCAAAGGGCGGCAATTTCTACGGCGGCGGTGGTGAGGTCGGTGGCGGCTACGGTGGTGCGCTCTTCGAGCGTGGCGTGACGTCGTCGGACACCAGCGCCGCGACCTTCTCGGACAACACGGCTGACACGGACGGTGCGGAGACGCACCACGTGGTGCCTTAGGAACTCGCGGTGGCGTTGACACTGATGTGGCGGCCCCGAATACTCGCTTCGTGAGGTGGTCATGAGCGTTGCGCGCAGGGGCATTATCATGGTGAGCATCGCCGGGGCGGTCGCGTTCGCGGGCTGCACCAAAGAGCGGCCACCCAAGCCTGTGCCCGACGCCGCGGCACCCGCTCCGACGTCTGTGGCCGCGGAGGTCTCCAACCCGGCACCTCACGCTGTCGTACCCACGAAGCCTGCGCGCACCGTGAAGGGGCCTCAAGACATCACGGAGGCGCAGTTTGAAGCCCTCTTGGTCGCGGTCGCCTCCTGTGAAATCGAGAGTCGGGGGATCTCGCGAGACTGCGAGCCCTATCAGGCGTATCGCATCGCCAAGCGCCGGCGAGGTCCGATCGACAAGCCCTGGCGGGAGGTCGACAGAGCTCTTGCGACGCGCCTCCTTGCACACGAAGATGCCGCCGTCCGCTTTGTCGCTGCAGAGCTGATGGGGCCGATGCTTCAGGCGACTGAGGGGCAGCTGAGGCCGCTGATTGAGGCCACGCGTCGGGAGGTCCACCCGGGGGTGGTCAAGAGCTTCGTGAAGCGATTAGGGCCCTCGACCTATCGGGATGCTGAGGTGCGCGAACTGATGATGATCTTGGGGGGACACCTCGATGATCGTGTGCGCATTGAGGTCGGCGTCTGGTTGACGGGTGCGCAGGGTCGCGGGCAGCCCGAGCTGCTCGAGCGCGCCATGACCATGGTCCGCAAAGACCCGTCCGAGCGCGTCCGCTTGAGGGTCCTCGAAGACCTCGGTGATCCCGCCGACGACGGTGTGTTGCCCTTCCTCGAGCCCTATCTGCGCAGCCCCTCAGACAGCGGTCGTGCGCACGCGAGCGCGGTGCGCGCGCTGCTAAACATGTGGTCCTCGCCGATCCCAAAGCCGGCCCCGAGCCAAAAGGCCTACAAGCGGACGCTGACGCTGCTGAACACGACCCCCAGGACCGAGCACTCTCCCCCTTGGGCAGCCATCGGTGGTCTGCGCTGGGTCACCGAGCCCCGCTTCCTCGCGCGAGCCCCTTGGTTTGATCAGGCGGCGCTCATGAAGGCGCTAGATGGGCTCATCCAGGACGTTCAGGCGAACCCGAAAGCGCGCAAAGCCGCCGTAGAGCTGCTCATTCATTACGGTGAGCCGGCCTCTCACTTTGCGGCCTTGCTCGCTTCCTATGACGGGCGCAGTCCTGACGAGCTCGAGGCGGCGAGGCCTGCCCTGGAGCTGCTTCGCTCTGCGGCTGATTCGAAGGCCCGACCTCTCGGGAAGAGGGCGCTGAACGTCGTCCCACCTGGTGTGCCGATCCCGATCATGCCGAAGCTCCCAGCTCCCGCGACACCGTAGGTCGAAGCCCTCAAGGGTCTCACTGCCAGGTGATGTGAAGGGGGGCGACGAAGCTCGTCGGTGGTGTGGGTCCGTTGACCTCCGTGACCGGGAAGATCTTCGCGCTGTCCGTGTGATGAGATGAGCAGGCGTCTTGAAGTCCCGAGCCAAGGGTAGAGCCCGCCGTCGTGACCTCAAAGGTCACGCCAGCTGTCACTTGGTACCATGTCCCATCGTGGAGCAGCGCTGTCCCTGGGCCGGAGCGACACTCCGCGCACCCTCCGTAGCTGATGCCGACAGGGTTGTCGCAGCTGGCGGTACTGAAGAAGGTGGTCGACGGCCGACGCACTTGGGCATCCGTCATCGTGATCTCATAGAAGAGCCCCGAGCTCGGGTGATAGACCGTCACGAGGTCGTAGATGGCCCGGTAGACGAGGTTGTCATCACTGCCTCTGCGGACCAAGACGCCGACCCCTTCACCTGCGCTGTCGACGACCCAGATCCCCCCTGCTGCTCCCTCTCCCGCAGCGGGGCGAGTCCTCGGTCGATCGGTCGGCGACGTGGACGTTGGCTCGTCTCCCTCGGCCGGGGGCGCCTCGACCCTGCGTGCGTCTGGTCCGCCCTCACCGGGTGGGCGATCGCCGTCTACCGTCCGAGCACGCTGGGTGCTGGAGCCCTCGGCCTGCTCTGAGCCGCCTGACGTGGCGGGATCGACTTGGACCGGCGGAACATCGCCCACTTCCCCGCACGCTGCGGCGGCGAACATCATCACTAGACAGCTACTCACCCGTACACGCCAACCCATTTCGCGACCTCCCGTAGGCGCTCAGGATAGCGACGAAGACGGCTTGGGTCACCTGCTCAGCTTGATTGGGTCACCTGCTCAGCTTGACCCGGTTGGGTTCGACCATGAGAATCACGGACCGTGTACGGAGGACCCCACATGACTCGCCGCCGCCTCGCCTTGATCCTCACGCTTTGTGTCGCTTGTCTGGGGGCGCCTGATACCCATGCCAAGCGCTCCAAGAGCGCACCGCCTCCAAAGCCCCTAAAGACCAAGGCCCTCAAGTCCCTCGTGAAGGCCGCGGCCTCCTGCACCGTGCTGCACAGTTCACGTTGTGAGCCCCTGGCCACGATCGTGGGGCATCGAGAGGCGGCAGCGCCCGCCCTCATGTCATTTCTGCGCAGTAAGAAGCCTGTGCATCGCGCGATCGCGGCGACTGGGTTGGGGACGATCGGCTACACCCCCGCCGGCAAGCGGGTCCTGCCGTTGCTCAAGGACAAAGACCCGGCCGTTCAGCAGGCGGCCATCGTCGCGCTCGGACGATTGGCTCCGGAGGGGGCCATCCGTAGCCTGGCGCGCTGCGCGGGGCGGGAAGACCTGAATCAGCGCGTCTTGGCCACGACGGCCCTTGGGCTCACGCGGAAATCTGCAGCGGTGACGCCCTTAATGCGGCTCTTGACTGACAGTCACCCGAAGGTTCAGGCGAGCGCCGCGCGGGCGCTCGGGACCATCGGAAATGACCGCGCGACGATGGCGCTCGCGACGATGCTGGCAGATCCGGTCACCCGTATCCCCGTGCGTCAGGCCATCACGGAGGCTCTGGGCCGCTTAGGCGATCCCCAGGCGGTCGCGATCTTGTTGCAAGCGACCGGTGAGTCCGAGGTGGAGATTCGAAAGGCTGCGGTGGCCTCGCTGGGTCAACTGAAGGACATCCGCGCCGTCTCGGCGCTCGCCTTGCTCATACGGGATCCAGCGCTGACCGAGACCGCGATCCGCGCCCTTGGTCAGATCGGACACGTGGACGGGCTGCCCTCTCTGCTCCGTATCACCAAAGAGCCGGGCGTCGATCCGATCACCGTCAAGCAAGCGTTCTGGGCCCTCGGAGAGATCAAGAGTGAGTCCACGGTGGCGGCGCTCAAGCCCTACCTGGCCGCCAAAGACACGCAGATCGTGAAGTGGGCGTGCGATGCCCTCGGCCGGGTGCGGCTCCCCAGCGCGACGCAGGCCTTGATCGACACGTTGCATCACCAGGATACGGACACCAAAGAGATGGCAGCTTGGTCGCTGCAGCAGCTCACTGGGGTCAACTTAGGCACCGACGTGACCCGCTGGGAGCAGTGGTTTTACGCCCGAGAGAAGGTCGAATAACACCCCGATTTCTCTCGCGACCATGCCGTCGACCTGTGCTATAGATCCGCTCCCTTCTGAGGAAGACTCACCGTCTGACGCGCGCTATCGGGGGGAGCGTGTCAGCTTCGATTCACCCCGTTCGATGGACGCACCATGGATCCGGTTACTGGCGGAATCGCCGCTGCATTTGCGATCGTCTCGATCGTTCTCTTTTTGCAGGTCATGAAGCAATCAGGCGTTGTCGCTGAGCTTCAAAAGAGCCTCGACGACGCGCAACGCGATCTCAAGAAGACCAGCCAACAGCTGTCGCAGAAGGTCGAGAAGTACAACAAGAAGGCCCAGCAAGCCTCGAAGAACCAGAACGCGTCCAAAGACCAGAAGACTCGCATCGCGAGCCTCCAGGATGAGCTCCACACGACCAAAGCCGACCTTGGCAAATCCAAGGACAAGGTGAAGTCCTTCTCCAGCGAAGTGAACCGCCTGCGCATCGAGCGTGAGGAGCTTCGCCAAGCGCTGAACTCCGCAAAGAACCGCGCCTCTGCGATCGCCGCAGAGCCACACCCTCAGCCGGTGGCGGCAGCCCCCTCAGACAGCGCCTCCGAGGCGCCCCCTGAGCCGCCACGTCAAGAGAGCGCCAAGGCCAGCGTCGGCCGCTTGGAGCGTGATCTGGAGCGCGCCCGAAAAGATCTCGAGCGTGAGTCTGAGACGAACAAGCGGCTGAAGCGTCGCCTCGTCGAGACGACCGCCAACTACCGCGCAGCGAGCCGCAAGAACGAGCACAATCGTCGCGCATACGTCATCACGCAGCTGCAGCTGGACCTCCTGCAGGATGAGAATTACACGCTGAAGCATGGGACGCCTCCCCCCTTCCCTCAGGCGGAGAAGGCTGCAAAGCGTAAAGCCCTGCTCCCCGAGGAGGAGCGCTTGGTCATCAACCTCGACGCAGAGCCGATTCAATTGCCGAGCGCAGAGGAGCTAGACGCCGCAGAGTCTGCGCCGTCTGCTGCCATCATCGAGCGCGCGGCGGATCGTGCCCCCGAGCCCGAGCCCGAGCCCGAGGTCGAGGTCGAGCCCGAGGTCGAGGCCAAAGCAGAGCCCGAGGTCGAGGCAGAGCCCGAGGTCGAGGCAGAGCCCGAGGTCGAGGCCGCCGCAGAGCCCGAGGCTGCAGAGCCCCGGGATAGCTCTGTGAAGCGTCGCCGTAAGGTCAAGACGGAGGACGCAGTCGCGGCGAAGCCTGCGACTCCGCCGCGCCCGACGAACTAGTGTGACGTCGCTGGGGAGCCCTCGCTCCCTGGTGATGACGTGCCTTAGGCCGCCCTGACTAGGGTAGAGAGCCGCGATCAGCCAGACAGCACGCGAGACGACGCGCCGTCGCTCGTGATGCGGCCGTCATCGATGAGGGGGCGCAGGCGTGCTTCAGCTGGCGCCCTCGACGAGGTGACTCAGTTGCCCTTCGCGCATCGCGCGAGACAACTCGGTGTAGCCACCGATGAGCTCTCCGTCGACGAGGATGATGGGGACGGTGCGCCAGCCCGTCTCCTCGACGAGCCGCGCGCGCTCCGCAGGTTGTCCCCCGAGGTCGATGGCCTCGTAGGCGATCTTCTTGGAGTCCAAGAGGCGCTTTGCGGCGTTGCAATAGCCGCAGAACGGCCCGGTATAGACTGTGACTCGTGCGCTCATGCTTGGATCTCCGAGGCGCGCTGACGGCGCAGCCAGAGGAAGGGCAGGAGGGCGAACCACCACAGCGGGCTCGTATCGCCACCCTGGCAGCCGCCATCGCTCACGGTGCCATCCCCTGGCGTGGTGGTCGGCGTGGTGCCAGTCGTGGTGCCATCGGTCTCGCTGGTGCCCTCGCCGGTCTGGGTGTTGTCTCCCTCGCCAGTCCCTGGCTCGTCGACCGGGTCGGTGGTCCCTGGATCAGGGGTCGTCGGGCTTGCGTCTTCCTCAACGGGGGGCGTGGTCTGAGTATCAGGCTCAGGTCCGACATCTGCATCCGTGGGTGTCGGGGTGCTGGTGTCCGGGGTCGGCGTTGGGGTCGTCCCTGCGTCCTCTGCGGGCGGGTCTGGCTCGGTCGGGGTCGTCCCGAACGAGGTACAGATGCCGTGCTTGGGGTCGTTGTTGTCGCCCAAGGTCTCGCAGGTCTGCCCCAGTGTGCAGCCGAGGTTGTTGGCGAAGAGTTTACAGTCGCGATGACAGGTCTCGACGGTGCCTTTACCTAGGTGGCAAATCAGGTTCTCCTCGCAGGGCGTGCTGGCGTCGCAGGCCTGCCCCTCGGTCGCGCCGTAGTTCTTCGGGAGGCAGCGCCCAGTGATGTACTGGGCCCACTTCTCGTAGCGCCACTGGCACGCCTCGTCCTCGAGGCAGCCCGTATCAGCCAGCGGCTCACAGGGGCGATGGCACTCGCCCGGGCCGCTGTTCGTGTCCTTTTGGCAAGCCAGGCCGTCTGCGCAGTCATTCGGGTTTTGACAGCTGCCCCCGGCGACGACGCCGTCACAGTACCCTTCAACGCAGGTCGTCCCAGCGGGGCAAGAGGCCGTCGAGGCGCAGGGTTGCGTGCAGCTGCCCTCGACGCAGTAGGTGCCCTGGCACTGGATGGGGGTGTAGCAAGGTTGCCCGTTCAAGCTCGTGCCCGGGGGGACACAGACGCTGTCGAAGTAGCACTGGTTGCCATTCGGGCAGGTGCCGCCGTTGGCGCCACAGGGGAGGGTGCAGGTGCCGTAGCTCGTAGTGAAGTTGATGCACATCCCGGTCTCGCACTCGCTCGCTTCGTCACAGAGCGCCCCATAGGGTTTGTTGCCGGCTTTGAGGCACACCCCGCCCATGCAGGTCATCCCCTCTGGGCACCAGCTGGTGCAGGTCTGCGAGCAGTAGATCTCCTCGGCCATCACCAAGCAGACGCCACCTTCACAGGTTTGATGGCCGTAGCAGAATTCGCCATTCGGGATGTTGCCCCCGGCGTCGTGGCAGTAGCCATTGTCTGGGATGCATTGACTCGGGATGTCGTCGTTAATGTTCTGGCAATGGAAGTCGGCCGGGCAGTCACCGTCGTTCGAGCAGTTCTGTCCACAGAAGGCCTCAGCGCCACCCCAAGCGAGGCAATACCCGTCTGCACAGTTGGAGCTCTCGTCACAGGCGTCGCAGGCGATGCCGTCGGTGAAGCTCCCGACAGGGTAGAGGAAGCAGGCACCGCGCTGGTCGTCCTCTTCCAGGCTCCTCAAGTGCGATGAGCCTCCAGAGAAGAACATCGTAGAGTCGGGGTAGCGAGGGTGATCCAGGCCGATGGAGTGGCCGATCTCATGGGTCACGACGCCCTGCACATCCTGGTAGCCGTAGCCGGGGTTCATGCTCGTGGTCCACTCCACTTCCACCGCGTTGAAGACGATGTCGACGCTCTTGATCTCGCCCTGCCAAGTCGGGTCGGGGAGCGCGTAAGCGAGCGCATCACCGACTGAGGGATCCCAGTTGCTGGTCTGGACATAGACGTGGATCCCGGTGTCAGAGTCCCAGGTCTTAAACCCCTTATAGTCAAAGCTGATGGTCGAGCAATCGACGTCTTCCCACGACTGGAAAGCGGCCTCGATGGCGCTCTGAAAATCCGCGCTGTCCATCCCGGGCATGCCGCCGGTCTCGATGGTCCAATCGACCGTGTTGGTATCCCAACGGAGGTTGTTGCCGTTCTGTAGGCGAATGGTCACATAGGCCTGGGCGGCGGTCGTGATGGTCAGCCCGACGAAGAGCAGGATCGCGGCGGTGAGGATGCGCTTCATGGTGCACCTCCCGTGGTCCTGACGTCCGAGATCGCTTGGAGCAGCACCTCCAAGGAAGTGTGGTTCGGTGCGCGGTTCCCTGCGGGTTGCGGGAGCGCCGCGAAGCCCAGGTGGCCAAGGTCACGGGTCACGGTGGCTTTGCCTGCGTTGTCTCGCAGCACGAAGTAGCTCCCCTGGGACATGCCCACGAGGTAGTGAAGCGCGCCGTCTGTGCGCGTGAAGAGCACGATCTCGTCCCCTAGGGTGAAGTCAGTGGTCCCGACGAGCCGAGTCTCAAGGCCGTCTAAGATGCCGCCGAGCTGTCGAAGGACGATGACCTCACCGGGGCGGACGTGCCCGCCGATGGCTTGATCGACGCGGATGACGGTGTGGGTGTAGACACGATCCCACCATGCGTCGTAGACCACCTCCTCGTCGATGACTTCACCACGCATGACTTCGTGTGCCTCTGTGGCCAAACCCCGCAGCGTGAAAGGCTTCACAATCGTCGCCCAAGCCGCTGTGCTCACAGCAGCGAGTGCGCATCCCAACAGTATCACTAAAGCCCGACGGAGCATCTTGCTCTCCTTGAGTTCCGTTGAAGCGCCAGGGTCGTCGCGCGGTGCGAGACATGGAGCTTCGGGCGAGGACTATACCGAGTTTTTATGGCCACGTTCCACGTTGATGTGTCGCAGGGTGAGATTCAGGCGGTTTTCCAACCCGAGCTGGTCGCCGGTCACCTCCTTCGTCGTTACAAACGCTTCCTCGCAGATGTGCGCCTGACCGATGGGACAGAGATCACCGCGCACTGCATGAACCCAGGGAGCATGAAGGGGCTCGTCGCTGAGGAGAGCCCGGTCTGGTTAACCCCGCACGACGATCCGAAGCGGAAGTTGCAGTGGACTTGGCAGGTCGCCACTGAGGGTGAGAGCGCCGTCGGCGTCAACACCAACCTGCCCAACGGGCTGGTCGCCGCCGCGGTCGCCGCCGACGCGATCCCTGAGCTCGCCGGGTACACGAGCCATCGTAGGGAGGTCCGCTACGGGGAGGAGAAGTCGCGCATCGATCTGCTGGCAGAAGCGCACCCCGACGATCCACGGCCCTGCTACATCGAGATCAAGAGCGTCACGCTCGCGGTCGACGGGGTCGCGATGTTCCCAGACGCGGTCACCAAGCGCGGCTTGAAGCACCTGCGGGAGCTCGAGCGGGTGGTCGCTGAGGGCGGTCGCGCCGTGATGTTCTATCTCGTCCAGCGCACTGATTGCTCTCGCTTTGCCCCCGCAGCGCACATCGATCCGGCCTACGCGGAGGGGGTCGCTCACGCGAAAGCCGCGGGGGTGGAGGTCCTCGTGTGGTCCGCGGAGGTCACCCCCCAAGGGGTCCGCTTAGACCGCCCTCTGCCAGCCGAGGCTTGATCCGTAGCCCACCTCGGGTTAGTCGATCGTACTATGAGTGAAGCGATTACACGTGGCGTGGCAGTCACGGTTCGTGCGTTCTACGTGGCAGAGCGCAGCGACCCGGAGCAGGACTATTATTTCTTCGCGTACCGCGTCCGCATCGCGAACGTGGGCGATGAGCCGGTTCAATTGATGAGCCGCCATTGGATCATCACCGACGGTGAGGACGCAGTCGAAGAGGTCAAAGGCCCTGGGGTCATCGGCGAGCAGCCGCGTCTTGAGCCTTCTCAGTCGTTCGAATACACCAGCGCGTGCCCCTTGAGCACCCCGGTGGGGACGATGCAGGGGACCTACCAGATGGTGCTCTCAAACGGTGAGGGCTTCGACGCCGAGATAGCGCCCTTCACGCTGGCCGCACCCAACGCGCTGAACTGACCCGCCTGCTTAGGGCCCGTAGGCCGGGCACATCATAGGCGCAGCGCCGCTGGGGTCCTCGATGGGCTCATTGCCGCAGTCGTAGTACCCCTGGGCGCCCTGCCAACCACAGCTCGGGTTCTCTTGGCAGGTGATGCAGTAGGTGTTGCCGTCCTGACACCAGGTGACGCGCCCCCAGGGATCGCAGCAGCCCTCGTAGCTCGCGACGATGCCGCAGCCGGTCGCTGAAGGCTCACCCGTGCCGAGGCACTCGAAGGGAGGGACGCCCTCGCACCCGTCGAGGACCTCATGGACGCAGGCGCCGTCCGGGCCGCAGCTGTCGACCGTGCAAGGGTCATCGTCGTCACAGGAGTCAGGGGTGACGACCATTGCGCAGGCCCCCGTCTCGGGTTGGCATTGGTTCGCGAGGCACTCGCCGTCACCGCTTGAGTCACAGCTCACGGGGACCCCTACCGCGACGCATTGCCCTTCCGAGCAGGCCCAAGGCGTGTCGCACAACGTGTCACTGCACCAGCCGCACTCAGCGTCCTCTGTGCATGTGGCTTCGGAGGCGGGATCGGCGCAGTCGCAGACCGCCCCGCACTCGCTGATGGCCTCTCCCACACAGATGTCATCCCAACTGTTATCGCAGCACCACGCGTCCAGGGCACAGACGCACGCCGTGATCTCTGCGTCTGTCGATTGGGGTGTCGACGACGCCGCGCAGGGGTGGCTGACCGAGCACCCTTCGATGGGGGTCGCATCGCAGCTCCCCTCTGCGGTGCAGATGTCCTGGCTGCAGAGATCGCCATCGTCGCAGGCGTCATCGTCCGGGAGCATCTCGCACTGCCCGGTGGCCGGTACACAGCTGTTTACGAGGCAGCCCATGTCAGCGATTGCCGGGCATGTCACGACCTCATCGAGCGGGGCACAGGCTCCCTCCACGCATCCCCAAGTGCCATTACACAGGTCCCCATCATCGCACCCGGTGCATTCGGTGTCGTCGCTGCACAAGGTCGGCACCTCGGGGTCGTCACAGCTGCAAACTTGCCCGCATTGAGCCTCAGCGGTGGCGACGCAGGTGGCGTCCCAAGCGCCGCTGCAGCAGTAAGGATTGATCCCGCAGACACAGGCAGTCGCCTCCTCGTCATTCGAGGTGGGGAGCGGCGCCGAGACGCAGGGGTGATTCACACCGCAAGCCGGGTTGTCCTCGCTGAGGCACGCACCAGTCACGGCATCACAGCTGTCGTCCGTACAGGGGTCCGTGTCATCGCAGAGCTCCTCGGCGATCCCTTGCTCGCAAGCCCCCGTGCCAGGGACACAGGCGGTCTGTTGGCAGCCTGAGTCTGCTGAGGTGTCGCAGGTGACCGGGGCGGTCTCTACACACCCTCCACCCTGACAAAGCCAGGTCCCGTTGCAGAGGTCGGCGTCGTCACAGAAGGCGCAGTCGGCGTTGGTGTCACAGGTCAGGGTGTCTGGCGTGATCACGGCACAGTCGCACTCCAAGCCGCACTCCGTTTGAGCAGCTGTGACGCACACCTCGGACCATGCGCCGGCGCAGCAGTCGGGGTTGGCGTCGCACGCACAGGCGTTGATCGCGTCATCGCTCGACAGGGGAGCCTCGCCTGAATGACAGGGGTGCGTGACGCCACAGCCCTCGATAGGGGTGTGAGCACAGGCCCCGCTCTCTGCGTCACAGAGGTCAGCTGTACATGGGTCGTTGTCCTCGCAGAAGCTGTCACTCTCCACCATCGCGCATTCCCCCGTGGCGGGGTCGCAGGTTGCTTTGCTGCAGGCTGTGTCGCTGGTGGCATCGCAGCTCACCGGCGCGGAAGGTTCGCAGCGCGCGTCGACACAGAGAAAGGGTCCCGTGCATGGGCTCTCCCCGCACCACGCGCAGTCCGCATCGACCGCGCAGGCGAGGGTCTCCGGTGGGGCGTTGGTGCAGTCACAGTTCATGCCACAGGTCTCACTCGCTCCCGCGACGCAGGCGGCATCCCATGCGGTCTGACAGCAGTAGGGATCGACCGCGCACAGGCAGGTCATCAGCGCCGCGTCTCCTGCTCCAGGGGCATCGGAGGTGAGGCAGGGGTGCTGCGCACCGCAGGCCCCACTGTCCGTGTAGCTGCAGAGGCCGCTCGCTGCTTCACAGCTGTCCAGGGTGCACGCAGAGCTGTCGTCACACAGGGCGTCGGAGGGGCTCGCGACGCAGGCCCCCGTCTCAGGGTCACATTGATTGATGAAGCAGCCGGTCGTTGGGTCGTTCTCGCAGACGACCGCCGCTCCTTGGCTGCAGAGACCGTCGGCGCAGCTCCAGGTGCCGATGCATGCGTCCCCAAAGCAGCCACCGCAGTCGCTGTCGACCTCGCAAGTGAGCGCCGCGCAGTCGCACGGGGCTGCGCAAGACTCCTCGGCGAGCTGGACACAGAAGGCGTCCCACGTGTTGCTGCAGCACCAGCTGTCGAAGGCGCACACGCAGTCCATAATCGCCGCGTCGTCTGCCCCTGGGGCATCGGAGACCTCGCAAGGGTGATTCTCTGGCGAGACGGGCGCGGCGCAATCCTCTGGGCAGTCCACGGAGGTCTCGCCGCTGTCACACGCCCCGTCTCCGCATTCTCCGAGGCAGTCTCCACCGTCGAAGTCCAACGCTTCGCAATTCAGCGCGTCGTCACAGGTGCCGTCCTGAACTGCCGTGGAGGGGCTGCACTCACCGCCACAGTCGATGAGCTCGCCGTCGTCGCAGAGCGTCGGACCGGTGGTGTCAGCCTCGCCGCCCTCGGCGTCAGCGGCGAACGTCGCGTCGGGCTCGGGGGCTGCGTCGCTCTCGCTCACGGTAGTGTCCTCGTCCCAGAGCACGGTGTCGTTCGATGGCGCGGTGGGTCCGCTGTCTGGTTCACGCGATGGATCGACCGTGTCACTTGAGGGGCCGGCTTGGGTGTCCGTGGGCGCTGCGTTGCTGCTGCTGTCGGTGGCATCGGCGGTGGGGCTTTGGGAGGTTGTCTCGCCCTCGGTGGCCTCGGCGTTAGCGCCGGCTTGTGGGTCGGGTGATGCGCCTGGGTTGAGGGTCAGTCCGCCGCTGCTCTCTGCGCTGCAGGCCGCAGCGATGACCGCGATGGCGAACATGACGAGTGCGTGTGAGGGGGCGCGCATATCGGGAGCTCTCTTGGCCTTGGGGCTGAAAGGGCGCGGACTGTAACGGCAGGATCTGAGGCGCGCAACTGCGGGTTTTGCCCCGTTTCCCTATACAGAAAAATGGCTGAGTTGGACCTTTCGCCACAAGCTCGAATCGCAATCAGATGTGACAGGTCACCTCTCAAGAGAGACCTCTTACGTGCTGTAACCGCCGAAGTGTGGGGGTGTTTTGGACATCAGCTTACTCATCGTCGACCGATCCCCGGAGTTCGCAGACGCCATCTGTGAGACCCTCGCGCACTCCGCCCCGACATGGACAGTGACCCACGCTCCGACCGCCTCCGACGCTGAATTGGTCTCAGACAGTGCGCACTTCGATGCGGTCGTCGTCGCCCTGACGAGCGGCTCAGAGGAGGCCGACCGCACGCTGACATCCCTCCGTGAGCTCCAACCGGACTGCCTGCGGCTCGTCCTCGCAGACATTCACACCCTAGACGGGGCTCAAGACCTCGTCAGCCTCTGTCACCGCGTCCTCGTCGCGCCCTGTGATGCACCGACCCTGAGGTTGGCCATCGAGCATACGCGCCGCCTCCAGGACACCTTGGGGCGCAGCGGCGTGCGGGCCCTGGGGCTGCGTCGCCGACTAAAAGACTCCCGTCGACCTACTGGTGACTTGCTCTCCACAGTCTGATGGCCTTGGCCTGCGTTGGGCTTGGAGCACATGAGCCGGGCATGGTTCTCCCGCACGCCGGGTTGATGACCAGTGGTGGGCTGCCCATGTCACTTGTGAGGCCTCCGCGCGCAACTTGGCGTTGCCTTTCGAGAGGGGGCATGGCTTGCTCGGCCTGGTTCCAAGGGGATTCTGATGGACACGTCTGAGATGATTCGCCTGTGCAAGGCGCACACGATGTACTCCTGGTCGGCCGGTGATGCCGTTGATCCGCTCCCGATCACGGGGGCTGAGGGCATCTACTTTTGGGGCCCTGATGGGCGCCGCTATCTCGACTTCAACAGCCACGTGATGAGCGTGAACGTAGGGCACGGGCATCCGCGGGTGATCGAGGCCATCAAGGCGCAGCTCGATACGCTGGCCTTCGCGATGCCTGGCTCGGCGACCGAGGTCCGTGCGCGGCTCGGCAAGCTCATGGCTGAGGTGACCCCAGGGGACATCGACGTCTTCTTCTTCACGTGCTCGGGCGCCGAGGCCAACGAGAACGCGATCAAGGCCGCCAGGTGGTACACAGGGCGTCACAAGATCCTGAGCCGCTATCGCAGCTATCACGGCGCCACCCACGGCGCCGCGATGCTCACCGGAGACCCACGACGGCTCCCGAATGAGCCTGGCGCGCAGGGCTTCGTGAAGGTCATGGACCCACAACCCTACGCTTACAGCTTCGGGGCGACCGAGGCCGAGCGCACCGAGCAGAACCTGCGCTACCTCGAAGAGGTCATTCAGTACGAGGGGCCCGATAACATCGCAGCGATGTTCATCGAGACCGTCACCGGCACCAACGGCGTCTTGCCACCGCCAGAGGGGTACCTCCAAGGGCTCCGTGCGCTCCTCGACCGCCACGGCATCCTCCTGGTCTGTGACGAGGTCATGGCGGGCTTCGGGCGCACCGGCAAGATGTACGCCTTCGAGCACGCAGGCATCGTCCCCGACATCGTCACGATGGCCAAGGGCCTCACGAGCTGCTACCAGCCGCTCGGTGCGATGGGGATGCGCCAACCCATCGCCGACCACTTCAAGCAGAACGTCTTCTACGGCGGGCTCACCTACAACTCGCACCCTACTGCGCTCTCCGCCGCCGAGGCCTGCATCCATGTCCTGCGGGACGAGGGCCTGGTCGAGAACGCTGAGCGCCTTGGGCCAGTGATGCGCGAGGAGATGGATCGCCTCACTGAGGCCCACCCCTCAGTGAAAGAGGGCCGCTGCATTGGGCTCTTCGGCATGGTGGACCTGCAGCGAGACAGCCAGGGCACGCGCCTGGCGCCCTATGGTCATCACTCGGAGGTCGGCGACGCGTTCAAGGCACGCTTGATGGAGCTCGGCCTTTACACCTACGTGCGCTGGAGCGAGTTCACGTGCATCCCGCCGCTCTGTATCACTGAAGAGGAGCTGCGAGGGGCCTTCGCGATCATAGACAAGGCCCTCGAGGTCGTCGACGCGGCCTTCGAAGGGTAGAGGCGCCCTGAAGGGCATGTCAGGGCTGTCGGGGGTGGTCGGGCAACTCGCGCCCCCTGGTGGGCAGTGGTACCGTCGGGTGTCTGCGCGGGCGTCGCTTGAGCCGGCGGCCAGCGTGGGCAGGTGTCGGTACGAGATGGGGCGCGACGCCCTTGAGGGTTCATCGAGGCAGCGTGGGTGTGGTGTGGTTCAGCGGGATCGGGACACAGGCGTGGACGCAGAGGGGGCGGAGATGACCCTCAGGCTCCCATGACAGTGCACCGCATCGAGTGGCTGGTCACCGGCCTGTGCATGGGGCTCCTCGCCATCGTGCCTCGCGTCTTCTGGCCGACCGATCCGCCGACCATCTTGCAGGTGGAGATAGGGCTAGGCCTCATCACCGCCATGATGCTCTTTCGCGCTGTAGATAGCCGCCCTACATGGCGACCGGAGGCGAAGGGCCGCCGCGTGATGTGGCGCCTTGTTCAGCTGGTGTGTGTCCTCTTCCTCTTCCCGACCTTCCTCTGGATGCACGCCTCTGGATTCATGGTCGCGACGATGGTCTCCTCCACGCTTGGCGTGACGTTCGGGGTCGCCGAGGTCACGGTGCTCGCCCTCTGCCTTTGGCAGGCGCTGCGGGTGCCTGAGCGCCGGCCGATGGCTCAGATCGTCGCGTCCATCACCTTCTTCTTGGGCTGCTTTCAGTTCGTCGTCTGGGCCGTCTGGATGTGGTCGCCTCCCTCCGCGGATACGTGCCGGGCTGTGGACCTGCCGGACCACGTCAGCCTGCTCTCCCCTGCGGAGTGGGCGCAGGACGCCTCGCAGCCCTACGATCTGCTCTACATCCAGGAGGAGGGCTGGCTGATGGGCTCCTTCAAGATGGCTGGCAACGGCGGTGTCCCCTTCCTCGACAGCGAGACCTCGAACCGCGTCCTCGGTGTCGACACCAAGGACCCGACCAGGCGCTTCGTCGTGCCCCTCACAGGGCGACAACTGCCTCAGTACATGACCTACAACGCCGCGACCCATGAGCTCCTGGTGTCACGCCTTGGGGGCTCGACCAGTTGGCTCGACGTCCTTGACCTCTCGGCGCTCCCCGAGGCGAAGGTCGCGCGCGCCGTCACCGTCCCGTATTCGACCCATGAGGTCGTGACGCACCCGACCAAGCCCCTCTTTGGCGTCTTCAGTGACATCGGCGAGTTCTCGCTGATGGGCCAAGAGGACCTCAGCGTGCGCGAGACGACGGAGATGCGGAGGCCTGGAGACCACAGCCTCGTCACGATGCACGCTTGGCATCGCCCTGGGTCCTCGAAGGTCTACGTGAGCTCACTCTTTTATCCCCTGGCTGAGCTCGACATCGACACCCTCGAGGTGCGTTGGACGGGGCCGCTCTTTGGCGGCGGTCAGCTCACCGGAGATCCGACCACCGAGCGCATCTTCCAGACCGACATCCTCTTGCATCGCGTCGACATCATCGGGATGACCTCGATGGCGCTCGAGAGCCGCCTCGAGCTGGACTATGCGCCGCGCCCCGTGGTGGTCGACAGCGCCCGCGACTTGCTCATCGTGGGTGGCTGGCTGGATGGCGTCGTGCGGTTCTATCGCCTCTCCGACCTGAGCCTCCGCGCCGAGCAGGCCTATGTCGGGCCGTATTTGCGCGACTTGGCTTATGACCCCAAGCGGGGCCAGCTCTTCGCTGGATCCCAATGTGGGCTCTACCAAGTCGACCTCCCCGCCGTATTGGGGGCCTCATTTTAAGGCGACTGTCCCTCATTTCATTCGCTCTGGGTGCCTCTGTGGGCGCGGCGCGCTCTGTTGACGCCCTAGACTGCGCCGTTCATGGTCACATGGTGGGGCAAGCACGTGACAGGGACAGCGAGAGGGGCATCGGGTGAAGTGTTCTCGCCCGGAATTGCTGCTCTGTGCGCTCTACACCGGTGTGATGGGCTTCTGCCCCATCGTCTATGCGCCGACCTCGAAGCTCGTCGACACCGTCATGGGCTTGAGCCTCTGGGCGCTCGCGCTCCTCTGCGTCGTCGTGGCGCTCAGACCCCGACCCGCCGCCCCGGACCCCCGCGCCGCGGTGCGCTATACCGTCAATACGCTGAAGGCGGCCATCGGTGTGGGGGTCTTGGGGGTGTCGCTGTGGATGCACGCCTATGGCTACCTGATGGCGTTCATCATGGCGCAGCCTGTCGCGATCACCATGGCGATCCTCGAGGTCTTGACCCTCCTGACCTGCTTCGGTTTGGCGTGGCGGCGACCTCACCTCCGCCCCTGGACCATGGGCATCGGCGCCACCTTGCTCTTCATCGGGAGCTTTCAGTTCGTCGTCTTGGCGGCGTGGGTCTATTCGCCGCCTGCGCCCGAGGTCTGCGAGGAGATCATCCAAGAGGGTGTCGTGGAGCGCCTCAGCCCTGGTGCCTGGGCTTCTGAGCCCTCGCAACCCTACATGGTGCGCTACCTGCCCGACAAAGGCTGGGTCGTGGCGACCTTTAAGATGGGGGGCAACGGCAGCTTTGGGGTCTGGGATAACCCGACCTCTAACCGCCTCGTCGTCGTCGATGTCCGCGACCCAACCACGGTGGCGGTCGCGCCGCTTGGCGATGACAGGGTGGCGGTCCACTTGGGCTACCGGGCTGCGACCGATGATGTGCTGGTGTCCCGCCAAGGGGGGACGACGCACGCTCTGGATGTCGTGAGCCTGAAGGGCTTTCCGGACCTCAAAAAGGTCCAGAGCGTCGCCGTCGAAAACGCCCCGCACCACATCATGCCGCACCCTGATGGTCAGCGGTATGCGGTCTTGAGCGAGCATGGCGATGTGGGGGTCTTCGACGGGGCGACCTTGGTCGAGGGTGACAGGCACTTCCTCGGGCTGCTCCCCGATCATGTCCCTGCGCCGCTCTACGGCTGGAACGCACCAGAGACCTCGACGATGTACGTCAGCGTCTTGGTCTACCCCTTGGTGAAGGTCGACGTCGACACGGGAGAGGCGGTGTGGAGCCGCAGGATGTATGGCGGTGGGCACGTCGTCGGTCACCCCCCGACCTCCGAGGTCGTCGTGACAGACATGCTGATGAACCGGGTCGCGGTGCTCGGCGCCGAGGACCTGGTCGAGCGCCGCAGCATCGATCTCGACTACACCCCACGGTCTCTGGAGATGGACACGAAGCGTGACCTCCTGATGGTCGGCGGGTGGTTCACTGGAGAGGTGAACTTCTATCGCCTATCGACCTTGGAGCCGCTGGGCGTCAGCGTTCAGGTTGGCTCGACCTTGAGGGACTTGTCCATGGACTCCGAGCGCGGGCTGCTCTTCGCCGCCTCGAAGTGTGGGCTGCATCAGGTGCGCTTGGCGCCGCTGCTCGCGCAGGCGCTGAGCCCGTAAGGGTTCTCGGTCATCGCCCTCTTCAGGCGATGCGGACGACCTCGAACTCCCGGACCCCGGCGGGGGTCTTAAGCGTGACGTCGTCGCCCTCTTCGAGGCCCTTGATGGCCTGACCGAGGGGCGCCGCGAAGGAGACGGTCTTCACCGTCACGCCGTCGACCTCGGCATGAGCGCCGCCCACTGGGCAGACGAGGAGCAGCTGGGGGCTCTCTCCTTCAAGGGTGACCAGGGCACCGAGGGCGACGGTCTCGAAGCGACGCGTGGGGTCTAGGCGGGCGTACCAGGCGACCAGTTCACGGAGCTCGACGACCCGCTCAGCTTGTCCACGGGCCAGGTAGGAGGCCTCCGTGGCGCGGGTGTCGTACTTCCCCTCGGCCTTGCTCTCCTCGGAGGTCGCTTCATCGGTGGCGATGGACTGGGCCCGCTCTGCGGCCTCAAGGGCGTTGACGGCTGCGGTGGCGAGCGCGTCGACGATGCGGGGCTTTGAGGGGGGCATCTGCGGGCTCCTTAGATGGAACGGCTAGGGGCTAGGTGCTGCTGCCTCAGCCTAGACGATGTCGCGAGATAGGCACGTTTAGTCCTCCGTGGAGTCGTAGGTGTACCAGCCTCCGAAGAGGGCGCTCACCGCTCGGCCTTCGAAGTCCCCGAAGGCGTCTCGATGTACGGCTCGGCGGTCTTCGGCGTAGGGAGCATAGACGTACCCTTGGTTCCCGAGGTGACCGCCTCCGCGGTCGAATATCACGTAGCGGTCACCGTTTGGCTGATGCGCGATGCGCATGCCCCCCATGCCCATGCCCCCGATGCGCTGAGCGACGAGCTTCCCGTCTTCTTCCTCGCGTACGATGACGGATTGACCAGGCTCGAGAGGGTAGTCCATGGCGAGGGTCGCTTGGGGGGCGAGCTTCCAATAGACCAGGCTCATGTTCAGGTACCCGACCGAGAGGGTCGCTTGGAGCAGCATGAAGAAGGCAATGAAGCCCAGCACAACGAGCGCTAGGGTCCACTTCAGCCATCGGATCAAGCGCTGCCGGGTCTTCTTTAGTCGCGGCTCAACCATTTGAAACCCCAAGGTCAGTCAGCCCCTCATCATCGCACGCTGCACGCACAGCAGAGACGCGGCGCTTACGCCGCGCGTGATGAAGGATTAAGACGTGAGCGAGGTCGGCGATTCCATGTCCTGAAGTCGAAAGGCCAAGGGGGGCCGTCCGGGTTGTCATTCGCAGATGAATGCGACGACGCTGACTTCTCCTGGATGCATCTCCACTTGAGGGTCCCCGGAGAGCCCAGGGAAGGGGAGACAGCTGCCCCCTGGCAGGGTCGCGCTGACCGCGACCAGTCCGGCGTCCACGTTCGGAAATGTGACGAAGCTCTGGCCGCCTGCTGTGATGGTCGTCCCCGCTTGGGGGAAGAAGCCCGCGAAGATGAACGCCGGGTCGCTGGCCGCGTCGATCGAGGCAGAGGCTCCGACAGCAGGCGCGAGGTTTGGCTGGTCGAGGCCGACCACGAGGGTTCCACGGGTGGCGTCGTCCTGCAGGCTCAGTGATCCAAACACCCCGAGGGTGATGCTTTCGGGGCTCATGTAGGAGATCTGCGTGAAGTCGACTTCACCAGCGACACCATAGATGTGATGCGCTCGGGCGTCCGAGGCTTCGAGGACCACATGGTACGGGCCAACGGAGACCATGACGCTCGCGCGCCCTGAGGCGTCCGTGGTTTCCTCTTGATCTCCGGCTGTGACAACGACACCTGCATAGGGGCCGCCGGTGCCGGCGTTGACGATCTGGACCGTCATCATGACGTCGGCCGGGAGCACGGGCTCCGGCTCGGGGGTGACCTCCGCCTGGGGCATCGTATCCGCCTGGGGCATCGCGTCGGCTTCGCTCACCGTATCCATTGCTTCATTCATGGGCTCTGCAGCGTCCCCTTCGACGCCCTCCTCGGAGCTCATGTCTGCCTGCCAAGCGCCTGACGCGTCTTGGTCATCGACGGTGGCGTCTGTCGTGTCACAGGCCGCGAGGGCACACACCAATCCAAAGACACCCATGCACTTCACGACGCTCATGACAGACCTCAGGTCAACGGGGAGGCGGACGCTAATAGAAGTCCTTCAGGAGAACAAGATGACTTGTCGGCAGGGGGCTGACCTTTGGGAGCACTCTGACCTCCTTACGTCCCCTTGGGGTTTGAAGGGGCGTTTGCTGCTTAGAGATTCGAAGTGACCGTCTGCATGACGTCATGACGGGCCTGAACGGCGTCTTTTAGGGTCTGGACGGCGTCATCGAAGTCGAGATCGCTGCGCCCCCAGTGGATGAGATCAGCGATGGCGGCGGAGCGGATGCGGCTGGTCGTCGAGGCGATACGGGTGGCGATCGACGCGGGTGACAGCGAGCCGTCCAGCGCGCTCTGGAAGGCCGCTTTGTAGGCGGCTTTGTACTCGGGGATCTCGTAGAGCCTTTGAGAGAATGCGTCGGTGCCGTGCCAGCTCACCTCATCGGTGTCGAGCCACTCGCCGTCCCAGTTCAGGCCGAAGGTCGCGTCAGCGTCCCAACTGATGACGCGGAAGCGCGCTTTGGGGTCACCCAGGTCCTCATCGAGGTCGTGGTAGAGGTAGTAGTTCTTCGTGAAGGTGTCGCGGTTGAGCGCGAAGACTTGGACGCGCTGCCAGGCATCGAAGTCCTCCAGGTTGAGCCGTGGCTCGACTTCGCTCTGAAAGTCCGCCTGTGTTTGAGGGGTGTAGGTCAGCGCAGAGAGCAGGTCATCGAGGTCGTCGGTGGGGTTGTCCTCGTTGATCTCGACGTCGAACCCATCCAGTGAGTCTGCCTTGTGGTTCCAGTTCGCGAGGTGGTTCTCGGCCTTGAAGAGGTTGCCGTCCTTGTCGAGGTCCTGACGACCCAAGTAGGGCTTATCGATCCGCTCGATGAGGCTGTAGAGCCCGTGCCAGACCCCGTTTAGGCTCAAGATGCAGTAGCCGACACGGGGCGCGAGGCCACCTGCGTCCCTGATGAGGTCAAAGGTGAGCTTGTTCCTGAACGAGGTGGGGTCGATCCAGTTCGCCTGCAGGACCACGCGGCGTTGTGTCTCAAGCCCGTCCCCAAACCAGTCGACCGTCGGCTTCTCTTCGTCTGGGAAGACGAGGCGGTAGGTCTTCTTCGGCAGGGTCCGGACGTGGCCGCCATGGAGCTCGAATTCGACGCCCTGGCGCCTCAAGCCGTCCATCGTCACGACGACAGTCGCGGTGATGTCATCATCAAAATTGTCGTGCATTGTCTGCAGGAGCGCCGGGTCGATCTCGACGTCGATCACACGCAGACCGTAGGCCTCGACGGGCTCTGTCGTCACCCTGGGCGACCTGCCAGCGTCGTCCTCTACCTCGCCGGTTTGAGCGGTGTTCGCGGTGTCTGCGCCAGGTGGCGCCGCCTCGCCCGAGGTCGCGGTGTCTTGCACAGGGGTCACTGACGTGTCGTCACCGCACCCGCTCAGGAGCGTGAGGCAGACGATCGACAAGGGCACGAGGAAGAGCCACCGCACAGGGGGCGCTGGGGAGAGGGGCACAGACACGCTAGGCGACAGTCCGGCGTCGGAGGCTGATCCACAGGCCGATGACCAGGAAAGCCAAGGCGCCACTGTGAACAGGGCGGCTGCTTTGACAGCCCCCCTCGTCTTCGCCCTCACCCTCGTCGGCGGGCGTGGGCGGCTCTGGGATCGCCCACGGTGGGAGCCCATCGTCGGTGTCGGAGTCGATCACCTCCGTGATGATGACGTCCTCGACTGGCCCGATGCTGTCCAGGGCGGGCTCGACGTCTAGGTCCTCGATGGCGTCCAGGGGGACCTCGGCCATGTCGCCCCCGTCGCCGAGCTCGGCGCCGATGGGCTCAGGGCTGAGGCCAGAGAGGACGGGGAGGGTCACCGATGAAGGGAAGGCGAGGTTGTTGCTGACCAGCGCAGTGAAGCGCTCCTCGGCGAAGGTGTAGGCGCCATGCATGGCGCCGGAGATCGAGATTCGGATCTGGTGACCGGTGTTGAAGACCGCGCCCGTGGCCCAGAGATCGACCTCGACGAGCTGCTCGCTCAGCTGCTTACCGACGCGGCGTACGCCGCTGGCGATGAGCATTGAGCGTCCATCCGGGTAGACGTCCGTCAGACGAACGACCACGTCTGTGATGTCCCAGTCGCTCAAGATCCAGAGGCTCGCGCTCACGTTCCCGATGACGGTCACCGGATCTTTCAGCGGCTCGCTGGTGTAGACCGCGACGTCATCGCGCCCCTCGATGTCGGATTGGTCCTTGGGGCCTTGGCCGATGCGGAGGTTGCGGCCCCCTGCGGTGCCTACAGGAGAGAGGGGCTCGTGTTCGAAGAGCTGGCCCAGCTCGCCCGAGCCCGGTGGGCTCGTCGTCAGGCGCTCTTTGTTTCGGAGGTAGAGTGGGACGGGGATGGAGGGGGGAGGCCATGCCTCGAAGGTCTCCCAGACGTTGCCTGGGGCCTCGGGCTCGTCGGAGCCCATGATGTAGAGCAAGACCTCAGGGAGCTCGTCGAGGGTGCCCGTTTCGCCATGGAGGCAGTCGGTGGCCCAAGCCTTCTCCCACTCAAGCACCGTCTCGGAGTCGATGGCGTCGGGGAACTCCAGATCGCCGGTGCCGCCTTTATACGACCACGGTCCAATGACCAGGCGTTGTCGGCCAGCTGCGCCGGGCCCGCCGTGGTCCTGAAGGCGCCGAAACCCCTCGATCGCACCCCTCTGGTTGACGTCATACCAACCAGTGACGTGGAGACCCGGGACGTTGATGAGCGCTGCGTCCGCCTCGGAGAACTGCAGCAGCTCCCAGTACGGATCTGCCGCGTTTGGGTGGAGGCTCCACTCATCAGGGGCCCATGCAGCACCTTGGCCCTTCGCCCAGATGTCGAATTCGGAGCGCCTGAGGCCGCCCTCGTAGATGCCAGCGTGGGGCAGGTTGGCGCTCGTGTTTTGGAGGTAAAGGCACTTAAACGAGGGGTCGCCAGCGCCCGCGATGAGCAGCTGCTCGTAACCGTTGATGCCTTTCCCGTAACCGCCCACGATACCGTTGGACCACCCCAGGGTGTCCATCCACCCCAGGGTCGCGAGCCCGTCTGCCGCTGCCGTGGAGAAGAGCGCCTCTTCACCGCCGGAGTCGCCGTGCCCTCGGATGTCTTGAACGACGACCTTAACGTCGTAGCGGTTCACCAACGACCACGCGAATTCTTCGAGATCGCCACGCCCGTCGGGTGTGCGGATCATCAGCACAGGTTGGGGCTCAAAGGTGGTCGAATAGATATCTGTCGCGAGTTCAACCCCGTCGCTCATGAAGAAATTCACGGTTGTCTGCGCCATGACCGTGGGGGCCATTGCCAGACATCCGAGCGTCCAGAGCAGTGTGAGGGACCGTCGCATCACCTCATTCTGGACGCGTCGGCGGGTCGCGCGCAAGAGGAGCCTGCGTTTCTAGTCTGCCATCGCCGGTCGCGCGGGATCGGTGTCTTCCATGACCACGGGGCTTCGGAAGCGTGCGCGGACCGCGAGCGTCACGGCGCCCTCTGGTGCAAAGAGGCTGAAGCGTTGCTCTGGGCCACAGAGCACAGCGTCGGGGGCGCGGAGGCGAAGCTCACCCCATTGCCCTGTGTGCTCACCGCCGTTGCCGAAGAGGCGCTGATGGATCTCACCGACAAGGATGCAGTGAAACAACCGCTCGTCTTGGAGGGTGTGCGCTGGGGTCGTGGCGCCAGGGCGCCAGTGGACGATCGCGGCGTCACCGAACTCCCCTTCATAGAGCCTCGAGCGCGCGAATGGTCGCTCATCGGGTGCGTGCGGTGCACGCCAGTCGACAGCGTGTGCGCGCTCGGCGAACTCTCGGATTGCGAGCCAAGCGCCAGGCAGGTTGCGCCCTACAGCGTTGATCAGCTGCGTCCAGTTCTCTGTGGTGAAGGAGGGGATCATTCGCGCCAAAATATCGATTGATGAGGGCCCTACTCCGCCCGGTTTGAGGTCATCCGTCAAGCGTCCCGCACCCGACACTTCCCGTGAAAGGCTCGCTGAGTACTTTATTCGGTCGTCATCCTGGGGTAATTCAGTCCCCTGACTGACCCGTAGGTGTGGATGTCCTTCGAACTCTCATTGGAAGCGGATCCGGGGCAAATCGTGACCGCGATGCTCGACGCCAATCACCCTGTTGTGATCGTGGGACGCAAGCGCGGGAGCGGTTTAACGACGACAAACCGGACCGTCAGCCGAGAGCACGCGGAGTTCCGGTGGCAGGACGGTCAGATCGCGGTGCGCGATCTCGACAGCACCGGCGGTACGTTCATTAACGGTAAGCGGGTTCAACATGGCGTGCTCGGTCTTGGTGACTCTGTCGCCTGCGGAAAGCTCGAGGTCCGCATCAGAGATCTCGGCGGGTCAGGTGCCTCGCGGCGCATGACCTCGGAGGACTCCGACGGCGGCGGCGGTGGCGGAGGCGGCACAGCCGTCTTAGACGCCTACCAGCCGATGGACATGGATGAGCTCGCGCCTGCGCCACGCTCTCGAGGTGGGGGCGGCTCTAGTGCTGCGCCCGAGCGCCCAGCGCCCGTCATCGACCGCGCCGATCCTGGCGTCGAGACCTTCGCTCCATCGCAGCAGGCTGCCCCAGAGGCGCCGGTCATCGAGGAGGTAGAGCCCGAGGACAGCGCACCTTCGGAGGCGCTCGTCTTCACCTATGTCGACACCGACGGCACCTCGGGGACCTTTGAGGTGACCCCGACGAGCGGTGAGGTGGTCGTGGGCCGCGGCAAGCACGCCGACGTGCGGGTGAAGCACAAGACGGTCAGCCGCAAGCATTGCTCTCTGGTCTGGCGCGAGGGCAAGGTCGAGGTCGCAGACCTACAGAGCTCGGCGGGCACATATGTCGCCGGGCGTAAGGTCAGTCGACAGCTCGTGAGCCCCGGGCAAGTCATCGCCGTGGGTAAGCTTGAGATGACGCTCAACGGGTCCGGTGGGGCGCAGCCCTCTGTGAACCGCACAGGGCCCTGGTCCCTTGTCTTTCGAGACATCGAGGGCAACGAGTTCCGACACAAATTGGGCCCGGGTGACGCCGCGATCACGATCGGTCGAGGGAAAGCAGCGACCATCCGCATCCAAGAGTCGACGGCCGGGCGGGAGCACTGCCGCATCACGTACAGCGCTGGGGCGCTCCATGTGGCTGATTTAGAGAGCCGGAACGGCACGTATATCAACGATGAGAAGATCACGGAGGGGACGTTGGCGGCGGGAGACATCCTGCGCTGTGGTTCGTTCCCCATCACGATCGAGGCGCCGCTCCGCGAAGGCGCCATCGAGGACTGGGAAGAGAATTGGGACGATGATTGGACCGATCTAGACGCCATGGCCCCCCCCTGGTGGCACTTGGTCTACACGACCGATGATGGGCGGGTGGAGCACGAGTCATTGAACCCTGCACTGCGCATCATCGCACTCGGCAGCGACTCCGATTGCGAGATCTGCATCGAGAAAAGCGGCGTTGAGCCCGATCATTGTGAATTTACCTGGGAAGAGGGCGTGCTCGTCGCCAACGATCTCGAGACCGAGGTCGGGACCCTCGTCCGCGACAAGCCCATCGATGAGCGCGTGATGAAGAACGGTGACGTCCTCGTCGCCGGTGAGTTCCGGATGCACGTCGTCCGTGGCGCTGGTCGCGGTGGACGTTCTAAGGGCAAACGCGGCGATGACGCGGTGGCTTGGGCGGAGCGCTTCGAGGCCAAGGACAGCTCCCTCTGTCTGGTCTACTGCTACGGAGACGAGTCGGACCCCTCCTTCCCCGATATCGGTAAAGTCGAGCTCACGTTGTGGGGGGATGGCGAGGCCCGCGTCGAGGTGACGACCGCGCAGGGGCGCGTACAGGGGATCGGCACGGTCCACGAAGAGGTCGTGCGCTTGATCCTTAAAGCCTTGGACTATGCGGGTTACCCGGCGGTCCCGGAGGCGACGGGTGGTGACGAGGCCTGCCCTGTCGAGCTCTCCGCATATCAAGACGACGATGAAGTGACCGCGCTGATCAGCCACAAAAACATGAACCGAATCGAGCACTATCGGGAGGCGATCGAGCTCCTGCGCGCGATCGCCTATGAGCTGGAGTGCGGCGCAGCTGAAGTGTGAGCTTAGGCGCCCATCGGGCTCAGTTCAGCTTGGCTTTGACGACCGCCTGGTATTCGCGCTCGAACATGACGCAGAGGTCTCGTACGCGCGCAGATGGGCGGTGCCGCACACCGAGGTTGAAGCGCTCGACCAGCGCCGCGAGCTGTCGCTCAAGCTCCGCCATGCGATCGCAGATGAGGCTCAGCTCGGCTGGGTCACGGGTCGCTCGATCTTTACCCGCGAAGGCCTTGTCGTAGTCCGCCAACACATCATCCGCGGATTGCTCAATAGCGCGCAGCCGTTGAAACGCTGTGGCTTGCTCTTGGACCATGTGGAGCTGCTCGAGCTCCTTGCCGTAGATGGCGGTCCGCTCTGCGACGATGCCTGCGTTTTTCACGTTTGGCTCACCCCCGAGGCCGTTCGCGGAGAGCTGCGCCATCCCCTCGGCGATGGCCTGAAGCTCGCCTTGGAGCCGCTCAAGGAGCCCCGGGCGGCGGCTCATTCGGCTTTGCCCTGCGAAGTGGAGTTTGTAGAGCTCGAACTGCCGGTTAGCGAGGTTGGCTAGGGCTGAGCCCCGCTCATCCGGGGTCCCGGTGCTGCGCGCCTCTATGATGGCCGAGCGCTCCCGGCGGTAGAGCGCGAGGTTCTCGGTGATGATCTCGAGGTCCTTGCGCAGGCCCTCTGGTGCTTTAGAGACGACGAGCTCTGCGGCCTCACGTTGCAGCGCTTCGCAGTCCGCGATCAGCTCGTCCATGAGCCCCAGATCGCGGCTGCGGCGATCTTGGCCGGCGAAGTGGCGACGGTACCGTGAGAAGACCAAGTTCGCTCGGGTCCCGAGGCGGACACCGCGGGCCGCGTCGAGGCCAGCGGCGTGGGCGTCGAGGACGGCCTTCCGCTCGGTCTCGTAGAGGTTGAGGCGCTCGCGCGCTGTCTCCCTGAGGCTCTCCGCGCCGTCACCAGTCGTCGCGGCGGCGCCGGTGCAGATCTCTTTGGCCTCGCTGACCAAGACATCGGCTCCGACCAAGTCGCGGGTGGCGCGTGGTCGCCCGGCGAAGTGGATAGAGTAGTGCGCATGCAGCGCTTCGCTGCGGGCTCTTAGGCGTTGGGTGGCGTTGTCGTTCACTGCGCAGTCTCCAAGGGTCGACGCGAACTAGAGCAAGGGGAAGTGGCGCGCCGGCGCTTGCCTGACGAACCCGCTCTCGCCCATGCGGGCGATGGTCAGCAGCAATGACTCTTGCCACGCCCGACCGATCGCCTGCAAGCCTATGGGCATTCGATCGCTGTCATAGCCGACTGGGAAGGTCACCGCAGGGTGGCCGGTCAGGTTCGGCAAGGGCGCGAAGCGCATGATCTTATCCAAGAGCGGGAGGTTGGATTCACCGCTCACCAGCGCCTCGGGCGCGATGATGGGCGCGGTGCAGCCTGTCGTCGGCGTCACGATGACGTCCACAGTGTCCAAGATGTCCTCAATCTGACGACACAGGCGCGCGCGCAGGCGGCGCGCCTGGATGTACTCCGCTGCGGTGATGTCACCTGCGAGCGCGAAGTTAAGCCGCACGTCATAACCATACTGGGCGCGCGCCGAGGCGCTGTCTTGCAGGCGCGCGGCGGCCATCTCGGTCGCGATGATCACGAGGTGCGCGAGGCGAACGAGCTCAAGCTCCGGGATTTCGACCTCGACGAGCGTCGCTCCCAGGCTCTGCAGACGACGGACGGCCTCTTTGCAGGTCTCGACGACGGCGGGATCAGCGTGCTCGAACCACGGGCGATAGATCCCCAAGTGGACGCCTGTCAGATCTTCACGCTCGAACCCGGTGAGGTGCATAGGTGGCTGGCGCGCCGTCTGGGGGTCTGCGGGGTCCGGTCCCGCCATGAGCGCATAGGCTGCCGCGGCGTCCCGTGCGGTGGCCGCGATCGGCCCCAAGTGCGCCACGCTCCAGCAGAGCGGCGCGGCGCCGTGCTCGCTGATGCGCCCGAAGGTCGGCTTGAGCCCCACGACGCCGCAAAGGCTGGCAGGAATTCGGATCGAGCCGCCCCCGTCTGCGCCGATCGCCACCGGGCATAACCCCGCCGCGACCGCCGCCGCAGAGCCGCTCGAGGAGCCCCCCGTGACCCGGTTCGTGTCATAGGGGTTCCTGGCCGCGCCATGGTGCGGATTGATCCCCGTGACCCCGAGGCCGAGCTCATGCATGTTCACTTTGCCGATGAGCAGGGCCCCTGCCTGCCGCAGGCGCGTGACCACAGTCGCGTCCTGCGACGCGGGTCCCCGGCCCAAAAAGCGGGTGCCGACCGTCGTGGCGTAGGGCGTCATGTCCACTTCGTCTTTGACCGCGACTGGGACACCATCGAGGCCGCTGATCGGGACGCCGCGCTTGTGCCGCTCGGTCGCAGCGCGGGCTTGGGCGAGGATGTCTTTGTCGTCCTGGGCGATGAAGAGGCGCATGGCGGGATCGCCCGCTTCGCTGGCTTTGGTTGCATCGAGGACACGCTGGGCGACCTCGAAGGGGGTCGCTTCACCCTCTCGATAGGCGAGCGCGTAGTCGGCGATGGTCGTGAACTGGAATCCCTCTGCGCGGGGGCCGCCTCTAAAGGACGCGGCCTCGTTGGAGACCCGGACAGGGTGATCGGACTCTAGGGGGGTGTCCGCGACGTCCTCAAGGCGGCGCCTTAGCTTCAGATCGGCAGGGACCTCTTCGTGGATGGGGACGGTGCGGAGGCGCGAGATGCCGATCTGACCTTTGAGGTGCGTGCGGATCGCGCGTCCGACAAGGGGGCGCTCTGTCAGTCGCGTGAAGAGCCTGAGCGTCAGGCCGGTCATGCGTGGGGCGGACACCGGTTGTACGTCGTAGGGCATCAAGACCTCCGTGAGCGGCCTCGAATCTAGCAGATCTGCGCGCAGACCACGCCCCTTGATGTCAGGCACGCGACACCGAGTGATGTCAGACGCGCCGCTTCGCGGTATAGGGAGACATGGCATCTGATTTGACCAGCCTCGCCAAGCGCCTCGCCTCCGAGGGGCCGTCTCGTGTCTCGCTCGTGCAGGGAGAAGAGCGGCTGTTGGTCGATGAGGCGCTGCGTCAGATCTTGGCCGCCGCCGTCGACGATCCGACCGACGCCATGGCGGTGACCCGCATCGACATGGCCGAGTCTGGAAATGGCGCCAAGGAGATCTTGGCCGCCTGCCGCTCAATCGGCCTCTTCGCGACCCGCCAAGCGGTGGTCGTCCGCGCCGCGGAGATCTTGGACAAGCGGAGCGATGACCGCGACATGCTCAAGGCCTACGTCCTCGACCCCGATCCGTCGACCACGCTCGTGCTCGTCGCGACCAAGCTCAACGGCAACCACGGGGTGAGCCGGGCGATCAAAAAGCACGGCACCATCCTGACCTTTAACCGCATGAAGGCCTGGCAGGTCCCCGACTGGGTCATGGCCGAGTCCAGGCGCGTCGGTCACCCCATGGACCAGGGCACCGCGCGCGTGGTCGCTGACCTCTCAGGGAGCGATCTGAACCAGCTGCGCTTGGTCATCGATCAGCTCTCGCTCTTTGTCGGCCCGGGTAACCCTATCCGCATGGCCGACGCAGAGAAGCTCTTGGCCTCCACCCGCGCCCACACGGTCTTCGAGCTTGTCGACGCCGTGGCCGAGGGGCAGACCGTCGCGGCCATCCGGCACCTCCACGCGATGATGAGTCAGCGTGAGCCGGCGCTCAGGATCTTGGCCATGCTCGTGCGCCACTTCCGCATGCTCTGGCAGGCCGCCGAGGCGCGCAGCCAAGGCGCCAGCGTCGGTGACATCAAGGGCATGCTGAAGCTCCACGAGTTCGTGGCCAAGAAGCTCTACAGCCAGTGCGGCAAGTTCGACGCAGCCACCCTGCGACGGGCCTATGACCGGCTCTATCAGACCGACTTCAAGCTCAAGAGCAAAGGCCTCGACGACGCGCTGGTCATGGAGCGCCTCGTGATGGAGCTCTGCGGGCGCTAGAAGGTCGTTACGCTGGCCTCTGTAAAGGTCGTGTACTCACACCCGGAGTTAACCCCTGGGTACGGGAAGCAGTATGCGTTGCACGAGGTCTTCACTGTGAAACCTTCATTACGCCAAGCTTCAGAGGTTTCAAAGTAGTACCGATGAAAGCGGCTACGGGTATGAGAG
>JBMYRH010000024.1:0-24670 GCA_049602155.1 Myxococcota bacterium
ACCAACGCAGGTGCCTGCACCGTCACAGATGTCGTCTTTTGTGCTCGGGTCGTTGTCATCGCAAAGGAGTGTATTGGCCTCATGTCCGCAGCCACCCTCGGGCTTGCACACCTCGGTGGTGCAGACTTCGCTATCGTCGCAGTCGCTACCCAGGGGCAGCGAAAGCTCAGCCGTGTTGCTCATCGCCTCACTGAGCCCGTCGCTCGCCACCGCTTGGCAGGTGACCATGTCACAGTGGCTCACTTGGGAGTCTGAGAGGGTGGCTCCACCCTCAAAGGCGTCTTGGCCGTTGATGGTCCACTCAAAGGTGGTGGTCACCGGCTCGTCGTCTGTCGAGGCCTCGATAACGACACAGGTCACGCTCCCATCGGCGCCCTCGGGGGCTTCAAGCGCGACCACGGGTGTCGTCGGCGGGTTATTGTCGAGCGTGATGGACCCAGAGAGCTTGGGGTTACCCTCTGCGAAGCCATCGCTTGGCACCGCGCGGCAGGCGATGGAGGACTCAGGGGCGAGGTCGCTCGTCTCTAGCGTGTCGCTCACCTCAGCCTGGAGCTGACCATTGACGAGCCAGGCCCAGGTGTAGCTCGGCTCGGGGTCACACTCGGGGTCATTAAACCCTTCAGCGACGCAGGTCAGCGGAGTGCCCACGGACGCGGTCGCGGGATCGATCGCGGCGCCGGTGATCTGCGGCGGGAGGTTCTCGACGGTCACAAGGTCGCTCTCGACCTCGGGTCCGGCCACGAGCCCTTCGTCGATCGTACCATCGCTCGCTGAGACAAAGCAGCGGAAGGTGTCCCCAGGGCTAAGATCTGTCAGCTCAAGGGTGGCGGTGTCTGCGCTTATCTCGGCGGCGTTTCTCTCCCAGCGGAAGCTCAGCGCGGTCTCGTCGCCGTCGGGGTCGACGACCTCGCCTGCCCCGCAGGTGAGCACTGCGCACACGCTCGCTGGGCTGGGGCTGAGCGCGACAGAGCTCACCTGAGGCAGCGTATTGACGATGGTGACCGGCGCGCTGGTCAGGGCCTCGCCCTCGCCTTGGTCGTCGCTTGGCGTCACGGTGCAGCGGACGCTCTGGCCTTTTACAAAGGCGCCAGAGAGCTCAGGGCCCGCTTCACCTTCGACCTCTTGGCCGTTGACGCTCCAGGCGTAGCTGAGCACGACCGTGTCATTGTCGGGATCTTGAACCCCTTGAGCGCTGCATAAGAGCGTCGAGAGCACGTGCGGGTTGGGGGGGCTCAGGGTGACGCTCTCGATGGTCGGCTTGGAGTTGAGCTTCTCTGCAGTACCGCTTAGGATCTCGGGGCCTTCAACGGGCCCATTATGAGGGGTGACGCCGCAGCGGATGGTCTTACCCACGTCGACGATGGCGGCCTGTAGCTTGGGCCCGTTGGCGCCAGGGATGGGCGTGAGTCCGCCGGGGTCGACGACATACCAGCGCCAGGTCACCGTCGGCTCGTCGGCCGGATCGGGGTCGGTCCAGCCTTCATAGGCGCAGGTGAACTCTTGGCCGATGGTCGCCTCCTCGGGGCTCAACGAGGCGGCGTCGATGGTCGGGATCGTGTTCAGGATCGGCACGCTGATGTCTGAGGCCTTGGTCGGCCCGCCTATTGGCGAGGCGAGGCCGCAGGTGATGACGTCGCCCTTATCGAAGTCGGCACCTGTGAGCGTCTGTGCACCGACCCCCTCGATGACGCTGTCGCTGACGGTCCAGGTCGTCACCCAGGGGCAGCCGGGATGCATCGAGGCCTCACAGGCCATCTCGCTTGTCTCATAGGCGGTCAGCGGGCTGAGCGTGACCTCGCCGGGCACTGGTGGTGGCCCGGAGATGCACCCTGTCTCAGGGGCGCAGCTCTCCAGGCCGTTACAGGGGTCCTCATCGTTACAGACCTTGGGCGGCCCGCCTTTGCACGCGCCGAGCTCGCAGGTGTCCTGGGTGGTGCAGGCGTTATCGTCATCACAAGGGTCGGTGTTGTCGGTCACGGCGCAGCCGCCGAGCGGCATACAGCCCTCGTTGGTGCACGGGTTATCGTCAGCGCAGTCTGACCCAAAGCCCAGCGCGCGCTCGGCGGAGTTGGAGTTCGTGGACGCCAGGCCATCAGAGGCCTCGGCGCGGCAGCGGAGGAGATCACAGTGGTGGAGGTCAGCGGCTGCCAAGCTCTGAGGCGCCATGAACTCGTCACCACCGTTAATCGTCCAGTAGAAGGTGAGGGTGATCTCCTCTTCGTCGGTGGGCTCGACGACGACCTGGCAGGTGGCGTCGCCGTCAGCGCCCTGAGGCGCGATGAGCTCGACTGTCGGTGCAGTGGGCGCTTCATTGTCCAGCGCGACGACGTTTGAGATGCGCGGCAAGCCATAGTCATAGCCATCAAAGGGGATGGCTTGGCAGGCAAAGGCGGTGCCGGTCGGGTAGCCGGTGGTGTCAAAGGTCAGCCCGCTTGTCCCTGGGATTTGATCGGCGCCCTGGTACCACTTGATGACGTAGCTCGGCTCCGGTGCACACTCGGCGTCGGTGAACCCAGATGGGGTGCAGGTGAGCTCGGTGCCAGGCACTGGGACTGTGACCTCAGGGTCTGTGGGCGCGAGGTCGACGAGCGAGACTTGGGGCGGGGTGTTGTAGACGTCCGCGGGGTTACTCGCCTCCTCAGGCCCGGTGACCTGTGCGAACTCAGGCGGTGGCCCGAGGGTGCCATCACCGGCGCGCACAAAGCAGCGCAGGGTGTCACCAGGGATAAGCGGGACGCCGACGAGCGTGTCGCCGCTTCCGCTCACGGGCTCTCCGTTGAGCTCCCATCGGTAGCTCAAGAGCACGGTGTCCTCGACGTCGGGGTCGACGACGTCCTCGGCGATGCAGGTGTAGACATCGCAGGTCGCGCCGTAGCTCGGCTCCAGGGTGACAGAGCCGATGACCGGGAGCTTATTACCGATGGTGACGGGGTTTGAGAGCACGGGTGCGCCCTGATCAAAGCCGTCGCTCGGCGTGACCGCGCATCGCAAGGTGTCGCCTTTGACGAAGGCGCCCGCGAGGGTCGGATCTGTCGCCCCTTCAAGGGGCTGACCGTTACGTTGCCAGGTGTAGCTAAAGAGCGCTTGGTCACCCTCGGCGTCTTCAAACCCCTTGGGCTCGCAGGTGAGCACGGTGTCCGCGAAGGCGGTATCAGGTGAGAGCGAGACGCTCTCGATGCTCGGCTTGGTGTTGATCACCGTGCCATAGGGGCTCATGACGGCCTGACCTTTGGCCTCACCGTTGGTCGGCGTGACGGCGCAGCGGACAGTCGCCCCAGGCTCAAGGCTTGTCGGCGCGTAGGTCGCCTCGGTCTCGCCGACGAGGATCGCGTCCTCGCCACCCTCTGTGCCCTGATACCAGGCGTAGGTGGCCGAGGGTTCGTCTGCGGCGTCCGGGTCAGACCACCCGTCAAATCCACAGGTAAAGAGGCCGATTCGGCTCGTCTCACTGGGAGCGAGGGTCGCCGCAGCGACCGAAGGCAGCGTATTGGCGATGATGACAGGGGCGCTCGTGAGCGTCTCGCCCGTGTCTACGCCATCGGTGGGCGTCGCGGTGCAGGTGACCGTTTGCCCCTTGTCGAAGTGCTCGCTTGAGAGGGTCGCGTCCTCTTGCCCGTCGATGAGGAGGTCATCGACTGTCCAGGTGGTGGTCCAGGCGATCTCGTCGCCATCTGCGTCGAAAGCCTCGCTGGCGCTACACGCCAGGGTGTCGCCCTCCCGGGCGTCCTCGGGCCCGAGGCTTATCACGCCGCCGGTGGGGGCGGTGTTATTCAAGACCACAGCGGCGCTCATGCCCCAGTCGCTGCTCTCCCAGGCGTCTTGGGCTTGGACCGAGCAGGTGACGCTGTCGCCGCCGCGCGCCGGGGTGGCTGCCTCGTCGCTCACGAGCAAAGTGGGGCTCGCTTGAGCTTCGGTCACCTCGGGGTTGATGTGGCCGTTGACAGCCCACTGATAGCTGAACTCTAAGGCGTCGCCTTCGCTGTCGGTCTCTTCGCTCCCTGGTTGGCAGGTGAAGAGCGTGCCGACGGCCCCTGAGTCGGGGTCAAGGCTCGGCGAGGGCGTCTCTGGTGAGAGGTTGACGATGGTCGCCATGGCGCTCGTCATCGCCTCGCCTGAGGTGTCGCTGTCGATGGGGGTGATGGTGCAGCTGACGGTGTCTCCGGGGTCGAGCCCGTGGTCACTAGGGGTGAGCTCGGCGCTGACGGCGCCCTCGATTGGGAGCGCTTCGTCGGCGTTTTGCTGGGTCCATGCGTAGGCATAGCTCTCTGGATCGGCAGGGTCAGGGTCGATCCAGCCCTCGGCATTACAGGTCAGCACGTCGCCTCGGGCGGCCTCTAGAGGGCTCAAGGTGGCGGCGGTGATCTGTGGCGGGGTGTTTTGAATTGCGACGGGGATCTTGGAGGCCACAGGGGTGCCCTCGCTCACGCCGTCAGTGGGCGTGGCGGTGCAGAGCACGACCTGACCCTTATCGAAGTGCTCACTAGAGAGCGTCTCGCTCACCTCGCCTTCGACGACCTCGCCGTCGACAGTCCACATATAGAGCCACGTCACCGTGTCGCCGTCTGCGTCTACCGCCTCGCTGCCTGTGCAGATGAGGGTCGTGGATTCATCAGCGGGGATGGGGCCGACGAGCACTGAGCCACCTGTGGGCGCGGAGTTACCCAAGACCACACTCTGAGATGTCCCGGGCTCACCGACTGTCACGCCGTCATTGGCTCTGACCTCACAGTGAAGCGTGTCGCCTCCTCGGGTCGGTGTCCCGTCTTCGTCGCTCACGAGCTGGGTCGGGAGCACGCTCGTTGACCCTGTGCCAGGGTTGGGGAAGCCATTGACGAGCCAGGTCGTCTCATAGGTGACGCCATCGCCATCGGCGTCACTGGAGTCCTCGCTGACCGTGCAGCTGAAGAGCGTGTCGACGAGCCCCTCAGTGGGGCTGATGGCGACGGCCGGGGCCGAGGGGGGGGAGTTCTGCACGGTGACCTCGCCGCTCGTCGCGGCCTGGCCATCGTCATCACCGTCACTGGGGATAAATTCGCAGGTGAGCACCATCCCACGGGCGGTGAACTCTGGGTTGAGCGTGCACGTCCCGTCATCGTCTGCGGTGACCTCAGAGATGACCTCGTCGCCGTTCAAAAATGTGCAGCTGTCTTGTGCCGTGTCTCCGTCGGGGTCGTCTCGGTCTGTGCACGTGCAGGTGAACACCGTCTGTGTGTCCCCGGCCGATGGGAGGAGCACAGCTTGTTCACAGCTCGGCGGGCTGTTTGCGATGGTCACTTGCGCGGTGCCTTCGGCGACCAGGCCATGGGGATCTGTGGCGCTCACTCGGACCTGCCACGTCTCTCCCCGCTGGGTCGCAGTCGACGGCACAAAGGGGCCCGCATAGTCCTCTTGAACCTCCCCGTCGCGCACCCACTGCCAGGCGAGGTCGAGCTCGGCGCTGTCGCGGTTGGGGTCGACGGCGTCTTCGACGATCTCGCTCGTCAAATCGTCTGTCGTGATCGGATCGGTCGGCGTAATCGCCACTTCGGGTGCGCTCGGCGGCCCGTTGATGATGAGGGTGACCTCGGCGCTCCCTTCAAGCCCCTCAGAGTCGGTCGTCGAGACCACCAATGTGTGGGTGCCACTGACGAGGTTATCGATGGTGAAGGTCGACGCCCCTGCGGCGGACACAGGCGCCTGACCAAGCTCGCCCTGAAGGTTCGAGGTCCAGCGTAAGGTGAAGCTCTCGGGCAGGTCCCGGTCATCGGTGACGCTCGCGCCGAGGGTCACTGGGGCCCCCTCATCGCTCACACTGCCGTCGTCGGGCGTCGTGATGGCGAGCTCGGGTGCGAGGTTTGCGCCAGGTCCATCTGGCTCGCTTGTGTCGGCGGCACCCCCTGCGTCCTGGTTGCTCGCTGCGTCCGAGCCGGGCGAATCGCCTGAGGGGGGGACACAGGTGTTGTCGCGGCACTCCAGCCCTGGGTCACAGGTGCCGTTGCCGTAGCACGGCGCGTTGAGTTGCCCCGTGTCTGGTGCCGCGCCTGTCTGTGCGCCGCACGCCATCGCTAGGCCCGCCCAAAGCGCAATGCACACGCCCCGAACGCCGAAGAATCGGTGACCTCTCATTGTTCCCCTCACCTTGTCCTTGAGCCACTCAAGGCTAGACCTCTGGAGGACGGTGGTAAAGGCGCGCCGTCTATAAAGGTCGGGCTGTTGAAACAGGGGTCCTCCTCTTCTATTCGGTGTGGCGTTCTCAGGGGGGGCGCTGCCGTGAGGTGATGGGTTCTTCGCCAGCGTCCCGGCTCGGGAGCTGCGGCTTGGTGCGATCAGCCAAGCGGAGAGGGGGATCACATCCCGAGGTGATGGGTGTTGCGATATAAGGCATTGTTAATAAAGGGTTAATTTGGTTTCCGCTCCTTCTTTTTTCACCTGCAACCCCCCGATCGCTTGAGCCCAGGGCTGCCGCTGCCGATTCTCATGGTGGTGGGTTTTGCCCACGCACCCTGCTTGGAGTGACGACACGGATGGACATCGGCCTCTCACGTGGACCTTCGCTGTTTCGCGCGCCCGCTGTATCGCAGCAGAGCGCCGGCGACGCGGTCCAAAAGCCCGTCGCGGGCGGGTCTCAGGGCCTCGCTGAGGGAGAGCGTGCGTCCGCCGCGACCCACCGTGCGCTTGACGCCAAGGGACCCCAGGCCACCGGGGCCGACCCGATGCCTGTCCATCATGACCCCCGGCTGAAGCCCGACACCAAGCCTCAGCGTGCGCTCGGCGAAGGGCGCGGAGACGAGCCCTCGCGCGCCCTCGGAGAGGGGCGAGACGAGGCGTCCGCGAAGGGCGAAGAGAAGGCCCTCGGCGCCAAGGCCGACGACAAGCCCCTCGGCGCCAAGAGCAACGGCAATGAGCTGAGCGAAGAGGACAAGCGCACCGTCGAGGCGCTTCAGCGAAGGGACCAAGCGGTCCGCGCCCACGAGGCCGCGCACATGGCCGCAGCCGGCGGCTATGCAGCCGGCGGCCCGTCGTATACCACCCAGCAGGGACCTGATGGGCGCTCCTACGCCATCGGCGGCGAGGTGCCCCTCGACATGAGCGCTGAGCGGACGCCCGAGGCGACGCTCCGCAAAGCACAGACGATCCGCGCGGCGGCGATGGCGCCTGCAGACCCGAGCGGCGCCGATAAGGCGATCGCGGGGGCGGCGGCGCAGATGGCCCAGGCGGCCCAGGCGGCGATCGCCGAGAAGGCCGCTGAGGCGAGCGAGGCCGCGCTGCCGCCCGAGCCTGAAGTGAAGGCCAAGCCCGAGCCGAAACCCAAACCCAAAGTAGAGGCCAGGACGGAGCCCAAGCCCGCGCCCAAGGTCGATGCCCGCCAGGGTGCGACTTCCGTGGAGGGGGCTGAGGAGGCCCGCGAGAGCGCTCGGCCCGAAGCGGTCGAGGTGCCGGCGCCGCCCGAGGAGCTCACCGCGTCATCGACGGAGGGCTTCGCTCAGCTGAGAGAGGGGCTGACCGAGATCACGGCCACCGATCGCAGGCAGGTCGCGAAGAACAAGCGCGGCAAGATCTCCAAGGCCTATGTGGCGATGGCACAGGCCCCGGCGCGTGCGACCTTGAAGTGCGCAGCTTGCTCCGGTTTTCACTAGGGCTCTAGCCAACGTGATGGGGGTGCTGCGGACGCGACGCGGGCGCGAGATGATGGCCGTCGAGATGTCTTGATGTGGTCGTAGATCCTGGCTAGCCTCCCCGCAGGGGCCGAGGTCATTGGACAGGCGCTCACCCCTCAAGGACAGACGATGACTCCTCGTAAGCACTGGTGGCCCCGCGGCCTCTCTGCACTCACTGGGCTCGTCATGCTCACGGCGTGTGGCGCGACGCTCCTCACGATTGAGATCGCGCGTGACACGACGACGGTGGTCGAGGGTGGCACATTGCTTGAGGCCTTGGTTGGTGACGTGGGGCTCTCCGAGTTCATCGCCATGGACTTCACCTCGGCTCAAGAGATCGTGAACCAAGGGGTCGAGCCTGGCGACATCAACGAGGTGCGCCTCACCCTCTTTCAGATCGAGGTGACAGCCCCTGGGGACGGCGACCTGTCGTTTATCCAGACCCTCGATCTCTTCGTCGAGGCCCCCGGGTTGCCCCGGGTCCGTATCGCCTGGCAGGACGACTTCCCTGAGGGCGTGATGATCGTCGACTTCAACTACGAAGACGTCGACCTCACCGAGTACGTGGTGAGCGAGGCGCTGACGTTGACGACAGACTTCAACGGCACGCGACCCAGCGAAGACCACGACCTGACCGTGCGTTTCGCGCTCGATGTCGCGGTCACCTTCCAGGGCGCCTGGAACGCCGCGACGGGCGACTGACCTCAGCGTGCGCTGCCTTTGGACGGCGGCGCGGAGGCCTTCGGGGTGACTCTCGCGCTGAGGGGTTGACGGCGATGGCGTCGGCGCGGGAGCGTTCAAGGGTGAACGACATCACCCTCGCTTGGCCGGACACCGGGCCCTTCCTCATGCAGCTCTTTGTGGCGCGTCAGCAGGTCGCCCTTGAGCTCGACCGCTGCTTCATGGGGGCGGCTCCACCTTCAGGCTGTCGTGTGGTTCTCTATAACGAGACCGACGCGGGGCTCGGCGATGTGGCCTTCGCGACGAAGTTCGCCCGCTTGATGTCGACGCATCTGCCTACCGTCGAGCTGCTGATTGTGAGCACTGACGAGGCGAAGCAGCGCAATTTTCAGCTGCCAGAGGGGGTCCGCGTCATGAGCGAGGTGGCGTTTCGAGCGCTGGAGGACGGCGCGGACAAGCGCCCGACTTTGGTGGTGAGCGCGCCTGGGATCTTTGATCATTGCCGCTCCCGCACGATGGCCTATGAGCGCCTGGGTTTATCCGAGGATGTGCCCTTTCAGTATGTCGCTGAGTACGGCTCGATTCGACAGCTTAAAGACGACGCCTTTAAGGGTATGATGGGCGCCTTGGAGTCCCTCGGGGACACCTTCATGGACGCCGTGGCCGAGCAGCACGGGCTCAGCCCTGATGACATGGGGCACTCGGCCAAGTCCGGGGCGGTCGTCGGGGTCTTCGGTGAAGAGGTCCGGCCGCTCGATCATCTGCTGACGGCGTATAGACAGCCTGGGGACGATAACCCGATGGGGGCGTGGCTTCGTCAGCCGCTGCTGGGCGCGCGCTCCTGTGGTTTAGAGCGCGGAGAGCTGGGGATTCATGTCGATGCGCGGGTCCCGCTGATGTCGCCTGACGCCTCGGCCTTGGGGGCGCTTGAGGACGAAGCGATACGTGGGCTCCTCCTCGAAGGGTGCTCGCCTTCTGAGTATGCGAAGAACACGAGCCTGTATGTCGGCTATGCGTACGAAGGGTTGGCCCTCTTTGCCGACTACGTGGCCGTGCTCGAGGTGGCGTCGGACCGCCCTGTCGATGTCGTGATGCCGCACCGCGAGACCGCGGCAAAGCTCGCCGCGTCGCTCTTTGATGACGCCTCCCTCGGGCGCCTCTCCAAGCGCGGCGTGGGGCGCATCGAGGTCGTGGGCAAAGGTGCCAACGGCGCGACCGAGCGGGTCGAGGTGGGGCTCGGCGTCGGCAAGACCATGCGCCTCATCACTCATTACCCGATCCCAAACCATGACTTCCGAGCGCTTCACCGCGCCGCTCAGCCAGCGACCATGGTCTCAGGAGATCAGTCCTTCAGCGAGGCCGTCTCCATGGGCAAAGCAGTGCTCTACTTGGAGCCTGTCTATTGCCAAACCTATCACCTCGACGCCGTCTTGGAGTTGGCCGGCCGCGTCGCTCCAGCCGCGCGGGAGGTGCTCAATTTCGGGATGCAGTACCGTTTCGACGAGGAGCGCTACCCTGCGGTTCAAGCGCACCTGACCTCCTCGGAGTTCTACGAGGAGTTTCGAGCGCTCAACGCGACGATCCACGCGGACCACGACTGCGGCCCCGCCCTGATGGCGCTCTTGAGCCGCGTGCTCTGGACGATCCGCTCGCCGGCTGTCCACGACGCGACGGTGCAGCTCTTGGAGCGGGCATGGTCGGACGCTGAGGTCGCGCGTGGCGTGACCCTTGACGGTGCTGGGCTCTCACAACTTCGGGCGATCGCGGCAGAAGGACCTTGATCCGAGCGCGCTCTCGACCGTAGCTTCCCCGTCGATGCACTGCGCTCTCAGGGACGCCATGACGAACTTCGCCCCCAGGCTCCGCCTCTCTTCCGGTAGCTCAATCTGCGTGCTGCTCGTCGCCTTGTCGATGAGCGCCTGCAGTGACGCCCCCTCCTCGGGCGATGGCGACGCGGTGTCCTCGGCCGCCTCCGATACCAGCGGCGACGCGTCGACAGAGGCGATCGCCCCCGATGGGACCTCGGAGTCCGATGCGTCGGACGTGGCGTCGGAAGAGGATGACGCCCCCGAGGGCTTTCAAGGCTGCCTCCTCGACGGTGGACACTATGCCCCTGGTGAAGAGGTGCCTACAGAGGGTGAAGGCGAGCGCTGCATCTGTGACGACAGCTTTGAGCTCGCCTGCGAGCCGGCGTGTACGCGCGACGGCGCCACTTATATGCCGGGCGAGGACGTCCCGACGACCGTCGCCGGCGAGACCTGCTGGTGCACCGCGGCCTTCGAGGTTCAGTGCGTGGGCGGCCCTGACCCCGACGCAGGGGCTGAGGGAGACACCGATGATGCCCCTGAGGACGCCGCTGGCCCCACCGAGCCGCTAATCCCGGAGCCCGAGGTCACGGCGGACTTTAGCCTCTGCTCCGAGCCGGGCGGGAGCTTCAACATCTACGACATCCAGAACCCCGCCTGCTTGGACCACGTGACCCCGAACCCGACGGCCAAACCCGGGGTGAGCGTGACCTTCGAGGAGGTCGTCGTCACCGGGACCTTTGGGGACACCTTCTTTGTCCAAGAGCAGCCCGGTGGCCCGTATAGCGGCATCGCGTGTTACGCCGGACAGCTCAACTTCAGCGCCCTTGAGCCTGGAGACGTCGTCACGGTCTGGGGCACGTATTACGAGTTCTATGACCTGACTCAGTTGACGGTCGAGGACTTCGAGGTGACTGAGGTCATCCCGGCCCCTGAGCCCTTCCCGATCGTGCACCCCGCTCATATCGCGACAGGCGGGCCGCTCTCGGAGATGTTTGAGGGGGTCTTGGTGCAGGTGACCGAGCTGACGACCTTGGACACCAAGCCGGACTGTCCGCATGAGTTTGGTGAGTTCACGGTGACCGGTGATTTGCGCATCGATGACATGGCGCAGGGGCTCTGGGAGCCCCACTTGGGCGATGAGTTCGCGTCGATCACCGGGCTGGTGCAGTACACCTTTGGGGAGTTCAAGCTCGAGCCCCGCACGTTGGCCGACTTCGACGTCATCGAGGCCGGCGCGCAGACGGCGTTGACGAAGTGCATCGAGGCGGACTGCATCGCGCCTGAGGCTGCGACAGTGACGCACCAAGTCGTGGTCAATGAGGTCATGGTGAACCCCTACGGTGATGACACCGGGCAGGAGTGGATCGAGCTCCATAATCCCGGCAACACGCCGGTAGATTTGAACGGCTGGACCGTCAAAGACTGTGCTGAGCAAGCCATGGGCCTCGCCGGGACGAACCTCACCCTGGGCCCGGGAGACTTCCTCGTCTTGGGGGCTCAGGTGGACCCGATCCTCAACGGTGGCGTCCCGGTGGACATCGCCTACCCCTCAGCGTTCTACCTCGCCAACTCGGTCGGCGCGGTCCTGCTCTACGACGCTCAGGGCGTCCTGGTGGACCAGACCCGTTACTCCGCGTTTGATCCTTGGACGTCGCTGGTGAGCGGTCACAGCCTAGCCCGCGTCAGCCCGACTGCGGACGGGACACAGCCCGAGAGTTGGGAGACCAGCTACGGCTCCTTTGGGACGAACAATAACCACGGCAGCCCAGGTGAGGCGAACTGAGTCGAGGGCCCCGAGGTCCTCTTATCTCTGGTAGACTGGGGCCTCGTGGAGGTGACCGACGCGGGGTGTGAGTGTGAGTGTTCCCTTGGGTGTGGCTCGGCACGTCGTGCCAGTTCTGACCGCTTTGGCGCTGCTCGGTTGCGGCGTGCCGGCGGAGCCCGAGGCGTGTACCCCATTGAGTCAGCCTCTCCCTGCGCCGCTGGTGGACGACGCGGACAGGGCGATGCCCGAGTCGGCCGATGATGCGGGGTTCCTCTTTGATCAGGTCGTCATGCACGCGGTGGACCTCATCGTGGCGCCCGAGGACATGGCGATCCTCAATGCACAGCCGGCGGCCGAGGTCTATGTGCCCGGCTCCTTGGTCTTTAACGGCGTGACCTATGGCCCAGTCGGGGTGCGCTACAAAGGCAGCTTCGGCGCCTTCGCCGGCTGCACATCTGGTGAAGGAGGGTTCTGGGATATCTCAGGGCCGAAGGCGTGCCCCGATCTGAATCTCAAGGTGAGCTTCAACCACTACGACTCAGAGTCGCGCTTCTTTGGCCTGAAGAAGCTCCTCTTCCACGCGATGCGACAAGACGCCTCGTTGATGCGTGAACGCTTGGGTTACTGGCTATTCCGGAAGATGGGGGTCGTGGCCCCTCGCGCGAACCACGTGGCGCTCTCGTTGAACGGAGAGCCCCTGGGCGCGTACCTCAACGTCGAGTACTTGGATGGCGGCTTCGTAGACGCTCACTTCGACGATGGAGACGGTCACCTCTACAAGGAGACGTGGCCCTCGCGGAGGACCTTAGCCGGAGGCGATGCAGGAGACGCGTGGAGATCTGAGGCGCTGACGGAGGAGGCCATCTTCGCGGGCTTGAGGACCCATGAGGACGATGAGGACGTGTCGGTGGACAGGCTGCATCGCTTTGCTCAAGCCATCACCCAGAGTGACCCCGACGCAAAAGCCCGAGCGATTCAGCTGTGGATGAGCGTCGAGAACACGATGCGCTTCATGGTGACCGACCGCTTCATTGGGGCCGATGACGGGCCATGCCACTTTTACTGTGATGGCGATCGGACGTGCAGCAACCACAACGTCTACCTCTACACCGAAGAGAACGCAGACCGGGTGTGGCTCATCCCATGGGACTTGGATAACGCCTTCGTGACGGCGTCCGACGAGATGACCCCAGCGGACTATTTCTTGAAGCTCGTCCACGCGTGGGATGACGACACGGCCCCTTGCGCGCCGACCCGCTTCTCGGCGGACGCTCTCGAGCAGATGCCCGCCTCCTGTGACGCGTTGCTCAACGGCTTGGGCTGTCATTTCAAGGGCGCATACATCGCCGCCGCTCAAGTGGGGCTTGAGGGGCCGTTCTCCGCGGCGCAGATCGATGGCGCGCTCGAGGCTTGGTCTGCGCAGATCATCGGGGCTGTCGAGGCAGGGCATGCGGAGAACCCGGCCCGCCCTTCGATCGCTGATTGGGAGGCGGGCAGGGCGGACCTTGAGGTCCGTATCGGGCGGCTCCGGGAGGCGCTCAATACCGCGATCTCCGAGACCATGGACGCAGCGACAGAGGCGCCTGAGTCGGTCGAGACAGCGTGGCCAGCGCTGCGGGTGAATGAGGTGTCCCCGGTGGGTGAAGGTGAGGACTGGATAGAGCTCCATAACCCCACCGATGAGGCGGTTGATATCGGCGGCTGGTACATCACAGACGACAACCCGCGCCACCTCAGGGTCTTCCGCCCAGGGCGGACGATCGCCGCTGGTGAGCACCTCGTCCTGCACCGTGGCGCCCCTGATCACTTCAGCTTTGGGCTGGGTAAAGCGGACGCAGTCATGCTCCACGGGCCCGACAGCGCCTTGGTCGACAGCGTATCTTGGACCAAGGATGACCTGGACAAAGGGGAGAGCTGGGCGCGCGCTCCGGGAGAAGACGAGACCTTCTTCAGCATGACGACCCCGACCCCGGGTGAGCCCAATGTTCCGTGAGCGTCGCGCAGTGACCCGGGTCACCCTGAGCCCGCGGCGAGGCGCCCCCTCGAGGAGGCATCTATGAGTCAGTATTCGCTCCTATCACGCCCTGCGTGTCTCTTCTTGGCGGCCGTCGCCGGCCTCATGGGCTGCAGTGAGGACACCTTTGAGCCTGCGCCGACGGAGGCCACAGACGCGTCGGGGGCGTCTGGTACGACGATCGACATCATCGGGGCGCCCACGGGCGACGGTCAGGGCACCATGCCCGACGGTCCGGGTCGCGCGGCGCCCTGCGTGTCCGATGCCGAGTGTGTGGACCCGGCGACGCCCCCCGGGGAGTGCCGCGCGGTGCTCTGCGATCTCCCCTCCGGCCTCTGCCTCACTGTGAACTTCCCTGACGGCGCCTCGTGCGACGATGGGCTCGGCTGCACCACAGAGGACGCCTGCTTGGGGGGCGCGTGCGTGGGCAGTGAGCGCCTCTGTTTAGACGACAATCCATGCACAGCGGGGACCTGTGATGAGGCCTCTGACGCCTGCGTCTTTACGCCCGTCGAGGCGCCATGCGACGACGGCCAACTCTGCACCCTCGACGACCGCTGCGAGGGAGGGGCGTGCGTCGGGGCGCCGAACCCTGCCTGCGCCTGCGTCCCCGGCACCGATGACTGCGCGGCCTTTGATGACGGCGATCTCTGCAACGGCTCCCTGACCTGCGTCGACGCCCTCTGCGTCTCTGATGGCGCCTCGGTCGTGTGCCCCGAGGACGTCGCGGGGGGCTGCGAGACCCTCCTCTGCGATCCAGCGGACGGGGTCTGCAAAGGGACGCCGAAGCCTAACGGGGTGCCCTGCGCCGACGGAGACGCGTGTACGCAAGGTGACCTTTGCAACGCAGGGCAATGCGAAGGCGGCGAGGTCTTCTGTGAGGACGGCAACCCCTGCACCTCGGATGGCTGTGATGCAGCGACGGGATGCTTTCACTTGCCGGCCCCCGGGGCCTGCGATGATGGCGACCTGTGCACCACGGATGACACCTGTGTCGACGGCGCGTGCGCCGGGGTGGACAACCCGGAGTGCAGCTGCACCCAAGACGCGGACTGCGCCGTGTACGAGGACGGCAACCTATGCAACGGGACCCTGCGCTGCACGAACGCCCACTGCGTCGTAGACTCGGAGACGGTGGTCTCCTGCGATGCGGTCGCTGATGGCCTCGCGGCCTGTCAGGAGGTCTCTTGCGTCCCGACTACCGGCAACTGCGTCGTGAAGGCCAGCTTGAACGGCACCCCGTGCAACGATGAGAGCGTGTGTACGACGACCGATTACTGCCTCTCAGGGCAATGCACTGGGCTGAGCCCAGGCTGCGATGACGGGGACCCCTGCACGTCAGACGCCTGCGACCCCGAGGCGGGCTGCGGTTACGGCCCGCTTACTGGGGTGGCGTGCGACGATCAGAACGCTTGTACGGTCGGTGACAGCTGCGTGGACGGGGTCTGTGGTGGCGCGAATGACCCGGGCTGTCAGTGCTTTGAAGATGCCGACTGTGACGAGTTCGATGATGGCGATCTTTGCAACGGGACCCTGCGCTGCCAAGACAACAGCTGCATGGTCAATCCGGCTACGGTCGTGACCTGCGAGGCGGCGTCGGGCGACCCCTGCACCCAGAGCGTGTGTGTGCCCCAGACGGGGGGATGCGCGACCGGCCCCGTGCCCGAGGGCACCCCCTGTGACGACACCAACGCATGCACGACCGCTGATCATTGCGCGTCGGGTCAATGCATCGGGGGGGCCTTGAGCTGTGATGACGGTGATGTGTGCACTGCAGACGCTTGCGATCCTGAGCTCGGCTGCACCTACAGTTACAACGTCGCCTTCTGTGATGACGGCAACGACTGCACCTACCTCGACACCTGTGTGTGGGGCTTCTGTGCGGGCGTCCAAGAGGAAGACTGCGTCTGCACGGTCGACGCGGATTGCGCTGATTTTGAGGACGATGACCTCTGCAATGGGACCCTGAGCTGTCAGGGGAACAAGTGCGTGGTCGACCCGGAGAGCGTGATCGCTTGCGCCACGGAGGGAGCCGGGGCGTGCAGCAGCGCAGCCTGTGACCCCGAGACCGGGGCGTGCGTCTCGACACAAGCCAATGATGGCAAACCCTGTGATGACCTCGACGCCTGCTCCTCGGGCGATGTGTGCAGCGGCGGCGCTTGTGTCGGCGCGTCGGCCTTGGACTGCAGTGATGGCAAGCCCTGCACGGCCGACCTCTGTCAGGCCGACACCGGGTGCTACAACCCGCCGCTGGACAACGGCGCGAGCTGTGACGATGGCGACAGCTGCACCGCGGGGGATGCCTGCTTTAATGGGGGCTGCTTGCCGGGGTCGAACACCTGCGGTGACTCGCAGTGTCAGGCCCAAGACACCTTGGGCTGCGGTGACTCCGATGACTGGGGGACCGGCTTCTTCGACGGTGAAGACGTCATAGAGGGCTACAATTGCGCGCCGGGTCAGGGTTACCCAGGTAACGACTACGTGTACTACTTCGAGGCGCCCTATGACGGCCTCTTCGACGTGTCGTTGGGCAGCGAGACCGGGCTGACCGAGGTCTTTATCCTGGCCCAAACGGGCTCAGGGTGTGACCCCGGGAGCTGTGTGGACACGGGCTACGCCTACGGGCTCGCTGCGATGAGCAAAGGGGAGGGGTTCTACGTCGTCGTCGACAGCCCCGAGGACGCGAGCTCTGAGTATGTGATTACGATCGACTGCCTCCCGGAGGTCGAGGCGGTGTGTGATGACGGGGTCGATGAGGACGCCGATGGTGAGGTCGACTGCGACGACACAGACTGCCAGGCCGCCGCCGCGTGCACAGTCGGGCAATGCACGGCGGCTCAGGTCGTGACGTGCGGGGACATCGACTCGTCGACGACCTATGGCGTCGGAGCGGGGGACGCGCTCGATGGTTTTGAGGGGTGTGGCAACCCCTTCGACTACGCGGGGACTGAGTATGTGTACGCCTTCACGGCCCCGCTCTCGACGACGGTCACGGTGACGTTGACCGATGAGACGTCGACGACCGACATCATGGTGTTGAGCGAGACCTGTGACGCAGCTGCTTGCCTGACCTATGGCTATGACGGTGTGGGCTTTGAGGCGGTCGCTGGGCAGACGTACTACCTCGTCGTCGATGGCTTTGCGGGCCAACAGGGGGCCTTTACGATCTCGGTGGCGTGCGAAGATGAAGGACCACCTCAGGAGACTGAGAGCTGTGAGGGGGGTGTGGATGAAGACGGTGATGGCGCCGTGGACTGCCTCGACAGCGACTGCGTGGGGGTCAGCCCCTTCTGTCAGCCCTCTTGCGGGGCGTCAGACTCCGGGTTTGCGCTCATCTGTGACGAAGACAGTGACGCATGGAACAATGGCGGACTCGGCTCCACGGACGTCGTCGACAGCTACCCGAGCTGCTTTGATACCGGGCTCTACACAGGCCCAGAGTATGTCTACAGCTTCACCGCAGAGGCCGATGGGGCCATCACGATCCTCAAGACCGAGGCCGACGACGCCAATGACCTCGACATGTTTGTGCTGGCCGATGAAGGCCTGGGCTGTAACCCCGCCTCCTGCCTGGAGTGGGGCACCGAGTCGGTGACCTTCCTCGCCACCAATGGGACGAGTTACTTCATCGTCATCGATGGCTGGGAGGGGGCCATTAACGACTACGAGTTGGCCTTCTCTTGCGGCGATTAAGGGGGCACGTGGCGCCCTAGAGTGTGCGCGACATGGCCAGGTGGATGATGCCAGCCTCGAGGTAAGGCTCGCCTTGCGCGACGTAGCCGAGCCGCTCATAGAAGGGGACCGCGTCAGCCTGGCTGGACAGGCGCATCTCTCGTATCCCTTCATGGATGGCGAGGCGGTCAAGCCCCTCCATGACGCGCCGCCCGATGCCCTCGCCGCGTCGGCTCGCGTCGACGGCCACGCGCTGCACCTTCGCGTAGCCGTCGCCGAGCATCAGTCGCCCCGTGCCTACGACAGCGCCTCCAGGATCTGAGACAGTCACGTGGAGCGTGTCGCCATCCCGGCCGTCTCGCTCGATGGCTGGATCGACCCCTTGTTCATTGACGAACACCCGAGTCCGCAGCTCGGCGGCCGCCGCCATGCGCTCTGGCCCCGGTCGTATGTCGAGTTGATAGGTCATGGTGTGGTTCGGGGGTTGAGGTCGATGACGGGCCACTTTGTGGCGCCGATCAAGAGCTGGATGGCGTCCTCGTGGCGCCGCACGCGCACGGCGATGCCTTTGACGGTGGTCTGGAACTCTCCCCCCGCCTCGAGGGCGGTGGCGATGGCCCCCTCGCTGGACACACGTGAGCCGCGGAGGACGACGAAGCTCCCTTGCGTCTTGGTCGTCCCGTCGGCCGGGAGGGCGTCGAAGAGGACCAACGCTTTGACGTGCGTAAAGTCCGCGAGGCTCTCTTGGGGCGCGCTCCCCCGGTGCACGGCGACGAGCTGCTCAAGCGCTTGGTCGTTGAGCGTGACATGTGGCCCCTGGGTCCAGGCGATGACAGGCCACCCGAAGGCCGCGAAGGCGCCGACGCCGATGGCGATCATGACGGGGACATATCGAGAAGGTCTGCGCATTTGAACCGTGACTGAGTGAAGTCCGGTCTTCAAGGAGCCCACGACGCGGCGACCGCCTTGTCGTTTTCGTGGCCTGTCGGGGATGTCGCCCATCCGCGCACTTTAACACCGGGACCTATGGAGAGATACGCTGCGCACTGAGTTATTCCCGGAGGGCATGAGAAGCCCTCGTCTTGCAGTGGCTTCGCTGCTAGCCTCGACGGCACGGAGGGGCACGATGGCTCGAACTCGCGATCTGGGCGTGATGGTGCTCGCGATGACCGGCATGGTCCTGAGCGCGTGTGGGCCCTCGCTGGGCGATCCAGTGGTCCGCGACGGGTGCCAAGTGTACGCCACTGATGAGGTCTCGGCCGAGACCGTCGATGACGTCGTCGGCTTCCTCGTCTCCGAGGGCTTCTGCGCCGCTGAAGGGCGCCGCGTTCAGCTCGCTAAAAAGGGCGCTGCTCTCGAGCTGCGGATCGCGACCCTCCCGGAGTCGTATAACGACGCAGCGTACCTGAGGGTGGCGCAAGCCTTCGCCGCGCAGCTCTCGGGGAAGGTGCTCGATGGGCGCCCTGTCGATGTGGCGGTGTGCGATGAAGAGCTCCGCGTCATCAAGCGCGTCGAGGGCTTCCGCTGGGGTGTCCAAGTCACCTTGGATCGATGTGACTTGTACGTCGGTGGTGACGTCATTCCCGAGTCCGGTCAGCGTTTTTTAGACATGGTGAAGGAAGATCTTGGCTGCGACGCCGCGCGGTCATTCCGCCTTACACGAGAGGACGAGGCGCTCCACCTCTTCTTTGTGCTCGACCCTGAAGCGATCGCCTCAGAGGCGAGCTTCCATCAGGCGCGCCTGACGGCTGGGCGCGCCGCCAGGGTGCTCTTTGATGGCGCGCCGCTGACGGTCCACCTGGCCGATCTCTACTATGCGTCGACCCGATCGGCCCCCGCAGTCGACCTTGGGCCGATGATCACCCGTGGCGCCTGCACGGTCTTTCAGGGCGAGGGGCTCACCCCCAACTACCTCACTCGCTTCATGGGCTTTATCGATCTCGCGGGTTATTGCGATGCCGACCCCAAGGTCTACCGCCTGTCGCGGCGAGATGACGGGTGGCATCTGGCGATCGTGATCCGCGAGGCCATCCCGCCAGCGTTTCGGAGCGCCATCAAGACAGCCTTCGCGCTCGTCGCTGCGATGCTCCGCGGAGGAGTCTTTGACCTGCAACCCACCTTCATCGACCTCTGTGACCCCGTCTTCGAGAATTGCGAGGGCATCGTCGGCCCCGACCTGGGGAGCGCCTTTATCCTCGGGACCTGCTCGATCTTTCATGACCCGAAGATCGACGCGGCGACGCTATCGCGGCTGCGTCGATGGATGGGTAAGGAGCGCTTCTGTGAAGGGGCCGAGCAGTTGATCCGCGTCCGTCAGGAGGCGAAGGGCTGGGCCTTTCATTTGGCCGTGCGCGGCCAACTCCATGCGACCCCCGAGCTGACGACCCTGGGCGATCGCATCACGGGGCAGCTCTCCACGGATGTCTTCGAAGGGGCCGCGGTGCGCTTTGTCGGGACGAATGAAGCGCTGCTGCCTCACACAGGGCGAGCCAGGCCCTTGTCCACGTCGCCTTAGCGGGGCATGATGCGCCCATGCTGACGACCGGACGACCACCGACGCACGAGCCTTTGGACCTCAACGACCAATGGGATCTGAGCGACGCCATCGAAGACGCGGCCCCGGATAAGAGGGTCTCTCACGAGCTGATGGTTCAGGTCGCCGAGGCGCAGAGTTGCCCGGTCAGCCACGCCTATATCGGCGCCGCGATCGACCCCATGTTGCAATGGCAACGTCAGAGTGAGTTGACGGTGCATGTCTGTGTTGGATCGTGCCAAGGCTACGGCGCGGCAGAGGTCCTGGACCGCCTCCTCGAGGTCCGTGACGCGCGGTCGTCAGCGGGTAAGCCCGCGTTCGACGTGGTGCCACGGGGGTGCCTGTCTGCGTGTGAGCGTGCGCCCGTGCTGGCCTCGAATGGCGGGCATGGCCAAGCGCTGCATCCAGAGGTCAGCGTCGCTACGGTCGAGGAGATCGTGGACGTCCTCCTCGCGGACTGAATCCGGCCTTCACGCCTGCAGGTGCGATCAGCGGATGAGCCGACTGATGGCCTTGAAGTGATCGGCGTCGGCGGTCCCTAAGAGTCGGAAGAGCGCGATCTCGACGGTCGAGAGGTCAGCGCCCGCAGCCTGACACAGCTCTAGGCCGCGCTTCCAATCCATCGTCCGCCGCGAGATGACCGCGTCGGTCATGATGTGGCACTTCAGGCCGCGCGCTTGGAGCTGCATGACCGTCTGAAGCACACAGATGTGGGTCTCCATGCCCGCGATGAGGACGTCGGTGCTCTGTGCCGCCTCCAAGTCTTGAACGACCTCGTCGACCTCGGCCGCTGAGAAGTCTAACTTTGGATACGGAGTCATCGCCTCATAGGCCCCACGCAGGGGCCCAAGCGTGGGGCCTAAGCCCCCCGGATATTGCTCGGTGACGATGACGTTGAGGTCCATCACGCGCGCGCCGTGAAGGAGCGTGGTCGCTTGGCGCAGGTTTTGATCGCGGACGGACTCAGGCATCGCGTTGAAGAGGAGTTCTTGATAATCGATCAGGAGGACGGCTGTACGGGCTTGGTCTAGCGTTGCGGTCACATCAATCTCCCTTGTGTCCGGATGGCATTTTAACGGATCTGGTCGCTGGAGGCATCCTCAAGGTGATGAACAAAGCATCCTCCACACTCCCGGCCGTTATCGCATCCTCGTTGGTACCAGAGACGACCCGAGCACGCGACGAGTCACGGCTGCTACGCGACGCCCTCGCGGGGGATGGTCGCGCCTTTGCTGCGCTTGTGAAGCCTCACCTCACCATGCTCTATCGTCTCGCGGCGCGCTCGACAAGTCACCCGAGCTTGGCAGATGACGCGGTGCAGGAGGCGCTGGTCATCGTGTACCAACGCCTTGCTCACTATCGGCCAGGTACGTCGTTGAAGGCGTGGATGGCGACCATCACCGTACGCCGGATCAAGACACTGGCGCGAGGCGAGCGCCGGAGAGAGGCGCGGGAGCTAGATTTTGCTGCCCCAGCGCCTCTCGCGGGTCCCTCGGCGCAGCTCGCGGCGAAGGACCTCGGCGAGCGCCTGCGGGCGGCCCTTGAGGCCCTCCCGACCAAGCGTCGGCAGGCCGTCCTCTTGAGGCTAGATGCAGGCCTGAGCTTCGCCGAGATCGCGCAGGCGACGGGCTCGACCGAGGGGTCAGTCCGTGTCTTGGTGCACCTCGGGATGAAGGCGATTCGAGCCACTTTGGCCGACGATGATCGAGAGAAGGGACAGGCAAATGACTGAGAAGACCCCCCTCACCTTACCGACACCAGATGCGCTCAGGGCCGCCGAGGCCGAGCTCGCGCCGCTCTTCGACGCGACGGCCTCTGTGCCCACTCAGGCGGCGCTTCAACGCCTCTTGGCTGACGCCGAGTCGATCCCGACACAGTCCAGCTCTTGGGGCTCCGTGCGCGCCTTGATCGCCCTCGCGGCGATCGGCCTCCTCGCCGTTGGCCTGGGCCGATGGACCGTCTCGACCCCGGCCACGGAGGTCGCGGTCACCGTGCCCGTGACAGAGGTTGGCGACATGGCGGCGATCGATGACCTGGCTTGGCATGACGATGACTTCGGGGATGGGCTGGAGTTGCTCGGCTTACCGCTGAGCTCCGACGATCCCCAACGCGCGATTGAGCTCGTCGATGTGCTCATCGCAGAGCTCGACGATGTGTAAACCGATTCGGTTCAATTCCAGACAGTGCTCTGGGTTACTTAGGAGAGATCACATGACACACACCGCTTTTAAACACGGGCGCAGCCAGAGCCTCCTCGTGATACTGTCTCTGTGCTTCATCGGGGCACTGTTCTCCCCAGTCGCGTTGGCCGAGCGCCCCGAACCTCGCCGAGGTGTAGAGGGGCAGATGGGTGAGAAGCTCCATGAGCGCATGGCAGAGCTCCGCGTGCGCATCCTCAAGAAGCGCGTGGGCCTAGACGCAAAACGAATCGATGAGGTCGAGTCGATCTTGCAGAAGGGGGACGTAGAGCGAAAGGCCCTCCACCGCGCCATGCGTGAGAGTCATCAAAAGCTTCGCCAATTGATTCAAGCGGACGCCGATGACGGGCCCTCCTATGAGTCCTCGGTGAAGACCCTCTTGACGAGCCGTAAGCGCCTCCATGAGCTGCAGCATGGCGAACTCGAGCGCCTCCAAAGCCTCCTCTCACCCAAAGAGATGGGCAAGCTCGTGATGGCGCTCCATCGCCTGAAAAAGCGCATGCGGCGCATGCACGAGCGGATGCGTGGGGGCGACGAGATGGACCGCGGGCCGCGCGGCGAAGGTCGACGAGGTCCTCGCGGTCAGGGGCGCCGTGGGCGCCGCGGTGAAGGCCCCCCCGGAGGTGATTGGTAAGCTGCGCGACGGGGATACACCTACCCCCGGGATGCACCCGCCGTAGGGAGATGCAAGAGGACGGAGATGGCGTTGAAGAACTCGGCTTTTGTGATAGGCATCGTGACCTGGGCGCTGCTGACAGCATGCAACGGAGATAGCGACGGAACCATCGCCCAGGATAGCGGCAGTGCCGAAGATGGAAGCACCACCATGGACGCAGGGGCTGAGAGCGACGGAACCACCGCCCAGGATAGCGGCAGTGCCGAAGACGGAAGCACCACCAAGGACGGAGGGGCTGAGAGCGTACATATTCTCACCGCATTTTTTGGACTGGACAACGGTGTCCCAGGTCAGGCTTTTGGATGTGGATTGTTCGGCCTACAGGATGGAATGCCGATTGTGCTTGATCGGCGAATCCCCCTACCAGCACTGCTTGATCCTTCCGTGTTTGTCGTGCATCGCGCCTCCGGAGCAGAAAGCCCGGTTGGCTGCGCCACGCTAACGCCTGCGGACGAGGCGGAAGAGCGAAGGACGATCCTTCTCGTTGGGGAGTTTGCCAGCGATGGTGATCCTCCTGTTGGAGTCGAGATCGTTGGCACACTGTTGACCGACGATGGTGTTGATGCGAAGGGGGCCCTGGTCGAAACGGTGGTTCCTCTCGCCGCTGGTCCCTCCATCGTATTGGCTGAGCACTACCTCATCTCCGAGCTCCCGACGGGGGGCACAGATGAATGCCCTGCCGATACGGATCACATCATCAAAATCACTTGGGAGGGGGGCGTCTCAGGTCCTGGGGGAGCAGACCTCGATGAGTCGCACCGTCTTGGGACCACGGTGGAGTATGTAAGCGGCGAGGTTCGGGTTGCGACGCTGCTTGCGGACGCATTCGACAACGACAATCACGTGGAATTTTGTATGAGTGTACCGGGCGAACCCGTCGCCATCACCGCCGGTTCCGGTCTCTATGAGGACCCGAACGGTGACCTAAATGTGTGGCACACTCAGGTCGTCATTGATGCCCACGAATTGACGCCATAGAGGCCTCTGAACAAAGAAAAATTCTTCGTGGCTGCCCGCAGATGGAGTCGTAGCAAGACAAAGCGCCCAGCCTGCGAAGGCCAGCCTGAGGGCCCCTCAGGTCGCGGAGCTCAGGGGCTCGGGTGGAGACGCCTCGAGGGTCAGCAAGAAGCGCGTCACCGCGTCCTCAATCGTCTTACCCCGGAGCCACATCCACCCGTAGTCCGGCCCTGTAAAGCGCCGGACGATGTCGTCCCTCAGCGCTTGGGAGCGCGCGGCGTCCGGCCCGGCCACCTGCCAAGTCGCGATGATGGTCTCCTTGTAGGCCTCCCACTCGAGCCACGCGCGCCCGGCGGCGAAGCCAAAGGGGAGCGGCAAGAGGACGTACAGGAGCGTCATCCCGAGCCATCCATATCGCTTGAACTGAGCGATGTGAACGGCCTCGTGCCGCATGACGCAGTAGCGGACGGAGGGCGGGCGCGTGGCCCAGTTCGCGGGCGTATAGATGCGTGAGCCGAGGGTCGTGACGTACTGGCTCATGTAGCTGGACTGGCCCCCGGCTGTGAGCACTCGGAGCACGCGATCGATGAGCCTGTTGAGGCGGCTCTCCGCCTTCGGGATCACCTTGAAGCTCGGGAAGCGCTCCCGGAGCGATACCAGGTACGCGTCGTAGTCCGCTTCGGTGATCACGGGGTGGTGAGGACATCGCCCATGTCGTAGCGACGTGGT
>JBMYRH010000024.1:24680-79226 GCA_049602155.1 Myxococcota bacterium
AGAAGAGGGTCGAGTTCAACAAGCATCGCACGCAGCGCGGGAGCGCGGAGCAGGTCAACGCCAAGGGGTTCGCCGCGCTCGCGGAGTCCCTCATCGTCGCGGAGCGCGCCGCGCGCGAAGATGTCTCGGTCTGTGGCGCGGTGGGTCAGGTGCACTTGCTCGCCTTCGCCGAGGTAGAGGACGGTGTGTTCACCGACGACGTCCCCGCCGCGCACGACGCTGACGCCGATCTCTTCATCGGTCCTTGGCCCGACGAGGCCCTCTCGTCCACACCGAGTGACCGCGTTGGCCCTCGCCTCGGACAGGACCTCGAGGAGGCGCACCGCGGTCCCCGAGGGGGCATCCACCTTGTGGCGGTGGTGGGCCTCGACGAGCTCCAGGTCAAAGTCGGGTCCGACCATGCGCGCGAGCTCCCCTGCGAGCGCAAAGAGGGCGTTGACGCCGACGGAGAAGTTGGGCGCCGCGACGATAGGGACCGTCGCGGCGGCGGCGTCCACGGAGCCCCACGCGTCGCGGGCGAGGCCGGTGGTGCCGAGCACGAGGGGGACCCCATGACGCTGACACCACGTCACCGTCGCAGTGACTTGGGCCGCCACCGAGAAGTCGATGACGACGTCGACCGTGCTCGGTGAGAGTTCGTCTAGGGTCAGGCCATCGCGCCCAATGCGCGCCGAGACCTGGAGCCCTGCTTCGCCCTCGATGAGGGCCGCGAGGCGGCGACCCATGCGACCGTCTGCTCCGACGAGGGCGATCGAGGTGGCGCCGCTCACTTCACCCCCATGGCCCGGCGCAGCGCGCCGTGCAGCGCGTCGCTCATGGCGGGGGTCATGGCGTCGAGGGTCAGCGGCAGTCGGACCCCGGGTTGTGCCTGGTCGAGGATAGCCGCAGCGCGCTTCACCGGGATCGGGTTGGCGGTGCAGAAGAGCTGCCCGAACAGCGGCAAAAGGTCACGTTGCAGTCCTCGTGTGCGCTCCAAGTCGCCCTCCGCTGCGGCGCTCACGAGGGCGGCCAGCTGGGTGGGGATGACGTTGCCCGCTACGCTGACGACGCCGTGGCCGCCTAGGAGCATCAAAGGGGCGGTCCATGCATCATCACCAGAGAGGACGAGGAACCCCTCAGGGGCGTCACTCAGGATGGCCTGCATTTGGTCCAGGTTCGCTGAGGCCTCTTTGATGGCGAGGATGTTGTCGTGCTCGGCCAGGGCCAAGGTGGTCTCGGCGCTCATATTGCATCCGGTGCGCCCTGGGACGTTGTAGAGCATGACCGGGAGGCCGCCGTCGTCAGCCACCGCCCGGAAGTGCGTGAGCATCGAGCTCTGGGGGGGCTTGTTGTAGTAAGGCGCGACGACCAGCGCGGCGTCAGCGCCGAGGGACTTCGCGCGCTGGGTCAAGGCGATGGCAGCCTTGGTGTTGTTGGAGCCGGTCCCAGCCGTCACGGGGACCCGGCCCTCAGACACCTCCACGGCGGTCCGCACCACGAGGTCGTACTCCGCTGAGGTGAGGGTGGGGGTCTCTCCGGTCGTGCCGCACGCGACGAGCCCTACACCGGCGTCGACGAGCCGTTGGCAGAGGGCTCGAAAGGCGGGGACATCCACCTCGCCAGAGGCTGTGAACGGGGTATAGAGCGCGGTGTGCGCGCCGCGTAGGTTGGGGGCGTTCATGGGGGCTTCCTGGTCGTCGTCAGTGCGGGTAGGCGCGACGTGAGGGTGCGTCAGCGTGCCCTGCGTCCATGGATATGTGCAATGGCCTTGTCGACGGCGAGCCGCACGAAGAGCTCGGGCTCGTGGGGCAGCCAAGCGTCTAGGATGGGCAAGGCGTTGGTGCTCCGGGTCAGTCCGAGCGCTTGTGCGCAGGCCTCTCGGATGTGTGGGTTCGCGTCTTCGCGATGGTTGCTTAGGGCGACCACGGCGCCGGTGCGGAAGGCTATCCCGAGGGAGCGCATCGCTTCACGTCGCAGGGCGACGCCTGTCCCGTCTTGGAGCTGGGGATCGTAGAGCAACGACTCAAGCACCTTTTGGATGCGCTTGGCCGGATAGACACGCAGAGAGGCGATGGCGCGCTGGCGGACCGTCGGGCGCAGCTTGGGGTCTCCGACGAAGAGGATCAGGTGGTCGACGATCTCCTTCGCGGGCCCGATGCGGTCGAAGGCTTTCCGCTCCACCTGGAAGTGATGGCGCCCGAGGAGCGTCAACAGCGACAGCCGCTGCTCTGTCTCGGGGAGCGGCGTTCGGGCCGCCGCTGCGGAGGTCCACATGACCGCCATGGCGACGAGCAGTGTGGTCAATGTACGGGAGGACAGCATGAACTTCTCCAGGGGTCGCCGCGCGACCGGGGGGGGGCGCGTCGTCCTGTTGAACGAGGGTGATGGGAGTGTAGCAGAGGTCATGTCGCTGGGCCTGTTTCCCCTAGTACATCATCGCGTTGTGGTGGATGACGTAGCGCTGGTCGTCTGTGAGGTTGGCGGACAGGTTGGCGCTCCAGAACATCAGGTTGTCCCCGCCAGCGTCCTCACACTCCCAAGCGTCTACGTAGCCATCTCCATTCCAATCGTTGGTGCATTGTGGCGTATCGCTGAGCGGATCGTGGTACGAGCCGTCCGACTCCGTCGTGTGATAGAGGCCGAGCTGGTGGCCGAGCTCGTGGGCCATCGTCTCGGCGACTCGGGCGGCGGCCTTGTTCGGGCCGTACCAGTAGTAGTCGCTCATGCTGACCACGACCCCGGAGTGGTGCGTGCCGTGAAGCAACGGTGGGCCAGGGATGCCGCCCGCTTTGCCGAGGAGCGAGTAGCCATTAAAGCCTTGGACGAAGAAGAAGTTGATGCCTCGGTTGCTGCTCGGGAGGCTCTCGCTTAGCGCGACGAGCTCGGCGTGCTCATCGACCTCGTAGCCGTCGTCGGACACGTCGACGTAGGTGTACTTGCTCGCGGCGAGGCCCACGACATCGAAGTAGTTCACTTGGGAGATCGTCACGCCGTAGGAGGCCATTACGCCGACAAAGGTGTTGCGGAGCTTGTTAAACTTGCTGGAGCTCTGGGCGCTGAGCGCTGTCAGATCTGGCGTCCCAACGAACCAGAAATTGACGTCCAAGAAGGACGTCAGCACTTGGGGTCTCACGGTGCGCACGACGTAGACCCACACGGCACCGAGGCTGTCGCCTTCGCGGTAGATGCTGAATTCGTAGGTGCCGGTCTCGAGCGGAACGTCAGGCGTGTTCGGGATCTGGACGGTCAGGCTGTCGTACTCGGGGTAGCCCCGCACCGGTGAGCCGATGGGGTCCATGGCGTCCAAGAGCAGGGTGTCGTCCGGGCCGTAGATCTTCCAAAAGGCCATCACCTCATTCGACCCATCGGCGTCGATCACCAAGAGGGAGAGCGTGGTCGTCTCATCGTCGACCTGGGCCTTCAGGTTCTTCGAGACGCCCCCTCCGCCGACGCTGACGAGGCCGAGGTCGTCCACGACCACGTAGGGGTGGTCGGAGAGCGTCGGGCCGCAGCCCTCGTCTTTGATTCCGTCGCAATTGTTGTCCACCCCGTCACAGACCTCGTCCTCGGGGATGCAAGGCTGCGACCCTACGGGCAGGCACTGCCCCGAGTCGGCGTCGCACTCGTAACCAAGCTGGCAAGACGTCTCCCAACACTTCGGTGTGCACACGCCTCCGGCACAGAACTGGTCGATGCGGCAGTCTTCGGGGCTCTCACAGCCCTTCCAGCACATCTTCTCATCGGACTGTGGGTCCTTGTAGCACTTCGCGCCCTCTGGGCAGTCAGAGGTGCTGGTGCACCACACTGTGCAGTAGCCGCCTGGGTAGAAGGTGTTGCAGTCCGCGGTCTCACAGTCCTCTCCCTCCGAGCAGACCCCAGCGAGGGGCTGGACCGCGAGGGAGGGGTCGGTGGGTTCGACGAAGACGTCCCCTTGCGAGGGGGGAGGGCCCGTCACGTCTCCATTTGCGCCGTCGGGGTCACTCGCGCCGCTGGTGTCGTCGGGTGTGGGGCCTGCGCTGTCGGGGTCGGTGGACGTGGCGCTGTCATCGCTTGATGGTGCGACGCTGTCCGGGAGCTGAAAGCGCGGGTCGTCGTCGTGATCGACGTCATTGACGGGCCCTGGTGCGCGCGGATCCGCCCCGACCGGGGCCGTCACGTTGACGCTGTCGCCGAAGTTGCCAGAGGCCTCTGAGCCCTCTGGGGAGGCGTCTTCACCGCAGCCAAATCCGATGAAGAGCACGGCCAGGAGAGAGAGTTGGAAGCAGCGAATCATGGTCGCATACTCCGTCATCGCGACGCCTCAGAGCAAGCATGGAGCGCGACGAAAGGGCCGACCTCTCTCCCCTCGTGTTACCTTAGAGGTCGATGTCTGTCCTTCGCCCCACCCTCTTGATGCTGCTCCTGTGCACCTGCGCGGCCTGTGGTGATTCGCTGTCCGGTGGCATTGGGCCCTCTGACGCGCCGCGCTCCCCCAGCTCGCTTGGGGATGCCAACTCGGGTGCCGACGATAGCGCCACAGAGGGGAGCGACTCGGAAGAGGAGGGAGGGAGCAGCGACGCCGAGGTCACCGTCGAGCTCGGCGACGCTGTCACAACGCGACCCGAAGACATCGAGGGGGACCCACCTCCCGATACGGGTGATGCCGAGGATACCGCGCCTCCTTCCCCTCATTGCGGTGACGGGGCGGTCGATCCTGGCGAGGCTTGTGACGACGGTGCCGATAACGGGGCGTATAACCACTGTCGGAGTGATTGCTCGGGGCTGGGCTCTCATTGCGGTGACGGCGTCTGGGACGCAGAGCATGGCGAGGTCTGTGACGATGGCGTCAATGACGCCTTGGGTGGGGGGTGTCTGCCTGGCTGCGAGGAGGAGGACATCAGCGACGCGGTCTTCGAAGACCCCCTCCTGATGATCGACATCACCCTCGCTGCCGAGGACTGGGATGCCCTTCGCCATCAACGTAAGACCCGCCACGGTATGTTTGGGAAAGCCGACTGCCGGAACGAGGTGATCGAGAACCCTTACACCTGGTTTGAGGGGAGCGTGACGATCAACGGGACGACGATCCCAGAGACGGGGCTACGAAAAAAGGGGCACCTTGGGTCCCAGAGCACCCTGAAGCCGTCGCTCAAGGTGAAGTTTCACGAGTTCGTCTCGGGGCAGAACTACAAGACGCTCAAGCGCTTCGCGCTCAACAACGGGAAGAACGACAAGTCGTACCTCCGGACCTGCTTTGCGTATCGGATGTTCGCGGCCGCGGGGATCCCTGCGCCGCGCTGCACCCGAGCGCATGTCACTGTGAACGGGGTGGCCATGGGCCCCTACGTCGCGGTCGAGGAGTACAAGAAGCCGTTTATGCGACGACACTTCACAGACATCACAGGCAACCTCTACGAGGGGACCGCGTGTGATTGGCGCCCTGAGTTCTTTGGGGGGTTTGAGCAGGAGACGAACGTCGACACCGACCCGAGCAAGGCAGACCTGCAGGAGGTGATGTCGCTGATGTCGGTCGCGAGCGACGATGCCTTTGAGGCGGCGCTTGGTGAGCTCTTCGATCTCGACCGCCTGTACCGATTTTGGGCGGTAGAGAGCTTGATTTGGCACCGCGATGGCTACAGCGGCAATGCGAACAACTACATGGTCTATGCTGACCCTTCGCTCCAGGGGCGCTTCGTCTTCCTCCCTTGGGGTCCCGATGGCGCCTTCAACCCGGACAACCGCGCCTCGGTCCCTGACAGCGTCTTGGCGTTCGGCGCGTTGGTTCACCGCCTCTACATGACGGATGCGGGGCGGACCCGCTTTTACGAGGAGCTCTTGTCGCTGATGGACACCATCTGGGACCCAGAGGTGATGGTCGCACAGGCCGAGGGGGTCCGTGCGCTGCTCACCCCCCACCTCGTGGACCACGAAGCCAGCGTCTTTGACAGCGATCTGACGGCGCTTCAGGCGTCTATCAGCGCGCGGCGCTCGGTCATCGAGGAGGTCTTGGTCGACGGCCAACCGGAGTGGACCGTCGGCATGCGTACGCTCCCCTGTACGGTGCCGATCACCACCATCTCAGGGAGCTTCGAGACCACCTGGGGGACGCTCTCAGACAACATTTGGAATTCGGGCAGCGGGACCCTCTCCCTCGCCCTCGATGGCGCGCCGGTCACCGTGACCGCCAGCGGCGCTCGGGTGGGGTGGAAGAGCACCTTCGCAGCCCGCGCTCAGGTGCACTTCAACACGGACGACGATCGTCGCCTCAAGTTGACGTTCAACCTGCCTGACACGCGGTACTTCGATCCCTTCTTGGTCCTGGGCCCGCAGCCCATGATTCGCCCGCCGATGACTGTCACCGCAGTACTCCAGGACCTCTCAGGGGGGGCGCCCAACATCGTGTACGAGGTCGGCGAGGGGCAGTGGACGTTCACAGCGGTCGGTGCGCAGCCTGGTGACGCCGTCGCCGTTGAGTTCGAGGGCACACTCTACCGCTCCGTGAACAACTGAACCGCTAGACTGCGTCGCTGGTTGAGAAATGCGACAGCCTCCGAAGACCAGGGGATACTCACGCCGCGAGTGATGAGCCCCTTGATGAGGAGAGTTGTGATGAGCCTTGGACCCGATGACGTCTCACGGCGCGCGTTTTTACGTCGCTCGGCCGCTGGAATGTTGCCCTTAGTCGCAGGCCCCACGCTCTTGAGCGGGGTCGCGCGCGCCGCCGTGGAGGGCCCCGTGACCCCTGCCTCTTTGGGGGAGTGGGTCGGTGGGATTCACTGGTCTGATATCGTGCCGGATCGCATCGCCCTGACCTTTGATGATGGCCCGCGCCCGGGACGCACCACGCGTGTCATGGAGGTCCTCGACAAGCAGGGCATCACTGCGACCTTCTTCGTCTGCGGCCGTCTGGTGCGGCGCTTCCCGGAGATCCTGCGCGATCTCGACGCGGCGGGCCATCAGTTGGCCAATCACACTTGGTCGCACCCCAACCTGCGGCATATGCGTCGCCGGGAGATTGAGGACCAGTTCGAGCGCACGGCTGACCAGGTCAATGAGGCCCTCGAGCGTGAGGTCTTCCTTCGCTATTACCGCCCGCCCTACGGGTCGCCTTGGTACAAAAAGTCCAAAGTCGCCCTCAAGCAGCAGCAGAAGATCTCCGAGATCATCGACGCGCGCGGGGGGCTCCTCTGCATGTGGCAAGTGCACTCCAACGACAGCCATAAGGGCGTGACCAAGGCCAGCATCTACAAGTCGATGCGGATGAAGTTCGACCGAAAGAAGGCCGGCGCCATGGTCTTCCATGACTCGTCGAAGATGACCGGCCGCAACTTGCCCGAGTACCTCGATTTCATGCGCAGCTACGGGTTGAAGTTCACGACCGTGGACGAGCTCGTGACCCATAAATACGGTGTCGCCCCAGAGATCGTCAGCCAACTCCCGACCGCCCTTCGCCCCGCGCGGAGGAGCTAGGATGAGCGACTCGAAAGACGCGCTCACTCGCCGTCGTATGCTGGAGGGGCTCGGCTTAGGGGCCTTGACCCTGGGTGCAGCCGGCTGCGCCCCGGTGACCCGAATTGTCCATGTGGCGGCCAAGTGCCCTCAGCTCCCACCTCAGGCCCCCGCGCGGGCCCCAAAACCCCAGGCGACCCCTGCCCGTGAGGTCGCGTCTCAGCGGCGGGCGAAGCCCAGACCCTCTCGGCCGGCGTTGACCGCTCGTGCCCACGAAGTGCCACGCTTGCGGCACGGAGAGCTCGTCCCCGGGCTCTACTCAAAGGACACCTTCGCAGGTCAGGTCGCTGTGTCCTTTGACGACATGCCCAAGCCGGGGTTCACGGAGATCACACTTCGACGGCTCGCCGAGGCTGAGGTCTCGGCGACCTTCTTTGTCGTGGGTCGACTGGTGAAACGCTACCCCGGGTTGGTCAAGGCGCTCGTCGACGCTGGGCACGACCTTGGTAATCACACCTATACCCACCCGAGCCTGACGACGCTCACGCCAGAGGAGATCGGCGACGAGCTAGACCGGACTCAAGAGGCCGTTGACCAAGCCCTTGGCTATCACTATCCGCTCCACATGGTGCGTCCGCCCTACGGGCTCCCTTACTACGGCCCCGCGCGCCCCAAAGCTGTCGAGCGGGTCTCACGCACCATCGCGGCCAAAAAGGGCTGCATCGCGCTCTGGAGCCTCGCTACAAGAGATACCGTGGCTGGGTGCACGCCAGATCGAGTCATCTCAGGGCTAAAGCGGAGGTTCAATCTCGGCACAGGAGGGGTGATGGTCTTTCACCCCACCTACTGCGCCAAGGGCTCGCTTCGGCCGGTCTTTCGCACCATCAAACATAAGGGGTTGGAGGTCACCAGCGTCCGCGCCCTGATGGAGCAGAAGTACGGTTGGCCGCTGGAGACCTTGAGTGAGTGGGGCCCCAAGTTGCTCGCCGAGGGGCCCGCGACGGCGAAGCGTTAATCGCCTCGATGCGCCCTCTCAGCGCCGCTCGCTTGCGCCACAGCGCCCATGGACGCATTGTCCTTAGCAGGCCAAGGACTCCATAAGGCGCTGCGTTCATGACACCTCCGCGCACCCGCCCCGCCGCCGTCGCGGGGCTTTTCTACACCGACGTTCCGAGCGATCTCCGGTCTGAAGTCGACGGTCTCTTGCAGGTCGCCAGCGCCCGGGGGGACTCAGAGAACTCGGTACCCAAGGCGCTCATCGCCCCGCACGCCGGCTATCGCTACTCGGGCGCCATCGCGGCGAGCGCCTATGCCCGGCTGAGGTCCTCACGTGAAGCCGTCACTCGGGTCGTATTGATGGGCCCAGGGCATCGTGTGTGGGTTGACGGCATGGCGAGCGTCGGCGTCGAGGCGTTCGATACCCCATGGGGACCCGTCCGGGTCGATCAGGCTGCGATAGCTGAGGTGATCGACCTGCCACAGGTCGTCATCGATGACGCCGCTCACGGCGATGAACACAGCCTTGAGGTTCATCTCCCCTTCTTGCAGGCGTGCCTTAGCCACTTCTCGATTGTCCCGTTGGTGGTCGGCGGCGCAGATGCGGCTCAGGTCGCGGAGGTGTTGGAGCGACTTTGGGGAGGACCTGAGACCTTGATCGTCGTCTCTTCAGACTTGAGTCATCACCATGATGGCGTGACGGCGCGGCGAATCGATGCTCAGACGTCGGCCGCGATCGAGGCGCTCGACCTGAGAGGGGTCTCCTCTGCGGGGGCCTGCGGCGCGGCCCCGATTCGAGGGCTCTTGCTTCAGGCGCAGCGCCGCGGTCTCGTGGTAGAGACCGTCGATCTGCGTCACTCGGGGGACACTGCCGGCTCACGAGACGACGTGGTGGGGTATGGGGCCTATGTCTTCAGCTGATGCGCACGCAGCGCTGGTCGCTGCCCACGGCCCCACCTTGTGTCACCTCGCGCTGGACGCCATCGACCACGGGCTGGTGCATCGCGCCCTGATCCCCGTCGACTTAGATGCGTTGGCGCCCATGTTCCGTGAGCCGTGGGCGTGCTTCGTCACCCTGAGCCGTGGCGACGAGGTTCGCGGCTCTGTCGGGACCCCAAGCGCGGTGAAGCCGTTGGCTGAAGATCTGGTTCAGAACGCTTACTCCGCTGCGTTCGAGGACCCCCATCACCCGCCCCTCTTGCCGAGAGAGCGGATAGACCTCTCGGTCACGGTGGCGGTCTTGAGCAGGACTGAGCCCCTGAGGTCCGCCACGGAGGGCGAGCTCTTGCGGGCCCTTCGACCTGGCATCGATGGGCTGCTCATCTCTGACGGGCGATGCAGAGCGCTGCATTTGCCCTCCGCTTGGGGCGCGCACTCCGAGCCTCAGGCATTCTTGCAGGCCCTCAAGCGCAACGCCGGGATGGCCCGTGAGCATTGGTCGTCGAGCTTCAGTGCGTGGCGGTTCACGGCGTCCTCGGTGACCTTGTCTCCCGATGGAGCGGTGACACCCTCGTCGCTCTGAGCGCGCGCTACTTGCGCTTGCGGTTCTTCTTGCGGGCCTTTGAGGCGCTCTTCGACTTCTTGCGGGCCTTGGTCTTGGCGGCGACCCGGGCTTGGCGCTCGGCCTCTGACATGACAGGTCGCGCGCGACGGCCGGGGCCCCCTGGGCCTCCCATCATCGCGCTGGGATCGCCCATCCCCATGTCATCGAACTCATTGAAGAAGTCGCCCATATTGGCGCCACGCAGTTGCTTGAGCTGATTGAGCTGCTTGAAGCCTGGCAGGTTGCCGAGCAACCCGGGCTGTTTGCCGACCTGCTTCATCATGTTTCGCATGGCGAAGAAGCGCTGCACGAGGTCTCGGACCTCTTTGACGGTCGTCCCGGAGCCTTGGGCGATACGCCGCGTGCGGCTGGGTTGTTGTCCGAGGAGCTCGGGCTCGCGTCGCTCGGACTTGGTCATCGAGAGGATGACCGCCTCGACGCGCACGAGCTGCTTGTCGTCTAGGTCGGCGGGCATCATGTCGTTGCCGAAGGGCATCTTCTCGAAGACGTCCTTGAGGGAGCCCATCTTCTTGATGGTCCGGATCTGCTCGAGGAAGGTCACCATTGTGAACTCGCCGCTGAGGATCTTCTTCGCGTCCTCCTCGGCTTTCTTCTCGTCGACAACCTTCTCAAAGTCTTGGACCAGGCTGACGATGTCACCCATGCCCAAGATGCGGCTCGCGAGCCCCTCCGGTCGGAAGGCCTCGAGCTTGTCCATGGTCTCGCCCATACCCAAGAACTTGATGGGCTTGCCGGTCACCTCTTTGACCGAGATAGCGGCGCCGCCACGAGCGTCTCCATCGAGCTTGGTCAGGACGAAGCCAGAGAGGTCGAGCCGGTCATCGAAGGCGCTCGCCGTGCGCACAGCGTCCTGCCCTGTCATCGCGTCGAGGACCAGGAGGATGTTGTCTGGCGAGGTCCGCTCTCGGATCTCCGAGAGCTCGTTCATCAAGACCTCGTCGACCGAGAGTCGGCCAGCGGTGTCGAAGATCACGACGTCGTTGCGGTTGAAGCGTGCCTCGCGCAGCGCGGCCTCGCAGAGGTCCGGTGGGCCCACGTTGGGCACCGAGTACACGGGCACACCCAACTGACGCCCCAGCACCTTGAGCTGATCGATCGCCGCAGGGCGGTAGATGTCCGCTGCGACCAACAGGGGCTTGTGGCCGTCGTCAAGGAGCTGCTTGGCGATCTTACCGGTGGTGGTCGTCTTACCGGCCCCCTGAAGGCCGACCATCATGATCGTCGTCAGCCCGGTGCCCGACTTAAAGCTCAGCTCGTTGTCGACGGGGCCCATGAGGGCCTCGAGCTCGTCGTGGCAGATGTTGATAAAGTGATCGGCGGGGCCTAGGGCCTTGGCCTCTCCCTTGTGCTTGACGCGGGTCACGACAAGCTCGCCGACGGCCTTGGTCTCGACCGCTGCGAGGAAGCGCTTCACGACGTTAAACTCGACGTCCGCTTCCAAGAGCGAGAGGCGCACTTCCCGGAGCGCGTCCTTGATGTTGGACTCGTCCAGGGTGGTTTTGCCGCTGAGCGACGCTCTCGCGCTCTTGAAGCCCTTGCTTAGGATCTCCAGCATGCCCACTCCATCAGGTCGGCGGCGAAGTCGCCGCGGGGTCGAGTGGTCCTACTTGGCGTGCAGGCCCCTTGTCAATGACGGCTCTAGCCCTTGGCGGCGCGTTTGCGTCCGTTGTGGTCCAAAATCCGCTTCCGCACTCGGACACTGTCGGGGGTGCACTCGACCAGCTCATCGGCCTCGATGAACTCAAGCGCGTCCTCCAAGCTCATCAACCGGGGCGGCGTCAATCGGATCGCGTCGTCGGTTCCAGAGGAGCGGACGTTCGTCAGCTTCTTGCCTTTCGACGGGTTGACGATCAGGTCGTTCTCGCGGCTGTGGAGCCCCAAGACCTGACCTGCGTAGACCGGCACCGCCGGGCCCATGAAGAGGATCCCGCGATCCTGAAGGTTGTCCAAGGCGTAGCCGACCGTCGAGCAGGCGTCCTGCACGATCATGACGCCGTTGGCGCGTCGGCGCTGACGGGCCTTGGCTTTACCGTAGTGGCTGAAGATGTGGCTGATCGTGCCCGTGCCGCGCGTGTCCGTGAGGAACTCATTGCGGTAACCGATCAGGCCACGGCTAGGGATGATCCAGCGCATTCGAGCACGTCCATCGCCCTCGGCGCGGAGGTCTCGCATGTCGCCGCCACGGATGTTCAGCTTCTCGATCACCGCACCGGAGTGCGCTTCATCGCAGTCGACCTGCACGTCCTCGAAGGGCTCATGCGTCTCGCCATCGATCTCTTTGAGGATGACGCGGGGCTGGCTGATGCCGAGCTCGAAGCCCTCGCGGCGCATCGTCTCGATCAGGACCGAGAGGTGGAGCGTGCCACGCCCGGAGACCACGAAGCTGTCAGGGGTCGTGCCTGGCTCGATGCGCAGGCCCACGTTGGAGATGGCCTCACGCTGGAGGCGCTCTCGGATCTGTCGACTCGTGACGTACTTACCCTCACGCCCGGCGAAGGGGCTGGTGTTGGGCAGGAAGGTCATGCTGAGCGTCGGCTCGTCGATGGCGACGACCGGCATGGGGTTGGGCGCGTCGACCGGGCAGATCGTGTCGCCAACCGTCGCCTCACCGGCACCAGCCAGCGCGACGATGTCCCCCGCAGGGGCCTCCTCGCAGTCGATCCTGTCGAGGCCGTGGAAGGTCATCAAGCTCGTGACACGGAAGGTGTCTCGGCCGCCATCCGCCCGGCAGGCTACGGCTTGCATGCCGCGCTTGATCCGCCCATTGAAGACACGGCCGATGACGACGCGGCCCAGGTAGGGCGAGTAGTCGAGCGTCGCGACTTGGAACTGCAGCGGCGCGTCGGCGTCTCCGCCGGGCGCTGGGACATGGTCGACGATCAGCTGGAACAGCGGCTCCAGGTTCTCGTGGGGATCGTCCAGATCGCTGATTGCGTAGCCATCGCGCGCAGCGGCGTACACGTACGGGAAGTCGAGTTGGTCGTCGCTTGCGCCCAAGTTGACCATCAGGTCGAAGACCTCGTCGACGACCTCGTCTGGGCGCGCGTCGTGGCGATCGATCTTGTTGATGCAGACCAAGATCTTGAGCCCGAGGTCCAGGCTCTTCCTGAGCACGAAGCGGGTCTGGGGCATCGGCCCCTCCGCTGCGTCCACCAAGAGCATCACGCCGTCGACGGTCTTGAGCACACGCTCGACTTCGCTGCCAAAGTCGGCGTGGCCTGGGGTGTCCACGATGTTGATTCGTGTACCGTTCCAGACCACGGCGGTGTTCTTAGCGAGGATGGTGATCCCGCGCTCCCGCTCCTGGTCGTTAGAGTCCATGACCCGCTCAGCGACCTGGGCTCCCTCTCGGAAGACCCCCGCCTGCGCCAAGAGACCATCCACGAGGGTGGTCTTTCCGTGGTCAACGTGAGCAACGATAGCAATGTTTCGAATCGACATGCGGCGCCCACTACCAGCGCCCATGCTCAGGGTCAACGACTCCTTGGTTACGCGCCTCGCTGCGTGCTACAGAGCGCCCATGCTTTCCCGTCGCCTTTTGATGATATCGCTCGCCCTGATCGTAATCGCCTCGTGCGGACGTGAGTCGGCGACTGCTGTATCGACTGCGCCGGCCGATCCCAGCCCCGCGATTGACGCGGCTCGGGCGCGCCTTGAGGCCGGCGAGATCGTGGCGGCCTCTCAGGCCGCGTGGACCCTGGTTCAAGCACACCCCGATCGCGTTGATGCGCGCTTGGTTCTCGCCAGCGCCAACGTCCTCCAAGGCAAGTACGCCGAGGCACTCGCGCAAGCCGACGCGGCGCTGCGTTTAGATCCCGACTCCGCGGACGCGCACACCAATCGCGGCGCAGCCCTTCACGGTCTCGGCCGCCCCGACGCGGCCCTGAAGGCCACCGAGTCGGCGCTAGAGGCGCAGGGAGATCACCAAGGGGCGCTCCGTAACGCCGCTCGAATCCATCGCGAAGCCAAGCGGTGGCTGCCGGAGCGAGCGCTCCTAGAGCAGCTGGGCCGACTGCGCTCCGCCGACGCCGAGGTGCGGCTCTTGCTCGCTCGGAACCGCGTGAATGCTGGAGATATGCCCGGCGCCAAGCACGCCATCGAAGCGTCGATTGAGCGCGCCCCGGACAACCCTGCACTTCATAACTTCGCGGCCACGGTCGCCTATGAGATGGATCGCCTTGAGGCCGCCATGGATCACGCGAACATCGCCCTGCGCATGGATCCAGAGCGTCGGGATGCGCGGCTGGTTTTCGAGGCGGCGTTCTATGTCCGCGTCGCTAGCATCCTCCGGTGCACTGAGGGGCCTCCGCCTTGGTCCGATGACGCCGTCTCAGCCGTCCTTCAGCGCTACGCTCAGCAGGGCATCGATGGGGTCGAGAGGTTCCGGGCGATGCACACCCGACAAGGGGCGCAGCAGGACGTCGTGGCGCGCGTGCGGCGCGTCGGGGCCTGTGACGACTGAGCGCGCGCGTGGTGGCGACCGTGAGCCCTTGGGTTGACGTCAGCCCTCGCCCGGGGTCTGATCGACGCGTGGGAAGGGCAACACGTCGTCGATGGCTTAGGTGGGCTGCGCTATGCGGTCTGATGCTCTGTGGATGCGGCGAAGACGCTCCCCCTCAGGAGGCGCCAGCGGCACCTCAGCCGCCCCCTGCGGTGGTTGACGAAGCGCCCGCGCCAGCCCCGCCGCCTCCCGAACCTCGCTTCGCGGACGTGGTGTGGTTGGACGGTGTGCCCTCCGGGGTTATCCCGCTCTCTGAGGAGCGCCTCGTTCATCAGCGCCATCTCCGGCTGACCGATGCAGACGGAAAGGTGACTGTCGCCGAGCGCCTCTCTGGCGACCGCATGGGGCGGCGCTGGATAAGCGAAGAGGTCGCAGAGGGCGGCCGTCGGGTCACCCATCACGATGACAAGGGTGCTGTCGTGATGGTGGTGCAGATCACCGAGGGCGGCGCCAAGCTCGTGCGCGAGGACAAGGATGGCCGCCCGATAGACCCCGCCTGCGTCTACTACGCGGTCGAGCGTGACGACCAGGGTCGCGCGGTGTCCGAGACCTGCATGGGTGCGGCAGGGACCGCCATCGCGGACCGACACGGCGTGGCCAAGTGGACCTACGAATTGGATGACTTAGGGCGCCGCGTCGAGGCCCGGTCGTGGCTTAAAGGGGGACGCCCCATCGCGCCACTCGGGCGGACGTATGAGGGGGTGAAGCGCGTATGGGACGCCTACGGCGTGCTGATTCAGCGCTTGCGCTTGGGGCCGAACGGCAGGCCCGCCCCGGCCCAGGTCGCTGGCGTCACGAGCGAGGAGTGGGACCATGATGCCTCTGGGCGCTTGATCGAGCATCGCTATGAGGACGAGGCTGGCAGGAAGGTGCCTGGCCCCGCCGGGTGGTCGGTTCAGGCGTGGCGGTATGAGCCCGAGGGTGAGGGAGCGCGGGTCGTGATTCGACATGAAGGGCCCTCGGGGGCCCTGACCCGGCGGGCCGGGGACGGCGTAGCGCGTATCGACGAGGCCCGTGACGCCACGAATCGCCTGCTGAGCCGCTCGGTCTTTGACGTTGACGGCAGCCCGACCGTTGAGGGTGAAGCGCGGGCCCATCGGGTCGTCCACACCTATGACGACGCTGGTCGTCGAGCGAGCACTGCTTGGTTCGGGGTCGGAGGCCGACCGTCGACGCACCCTGTGCTTGGGGTGCATCGCCGTGAGCACAGCTATGACGACGCGGGTCATGAGACGGCCTTGGCCTATCGAGACGGGCTAGGCGCCTTGGTGGCAGGCTCGGAAGGTTGGGCACGCCGTGTGACGCGCTACAACGACGACGGTCAGGTCGAGATCACCGCCTTTGAGGGGCCAGATGGGCAAGCAGTCGGTCGGGCTGAGGACGGCGTCGCGCGGCTCTTTCACTTCTACGGGTTTGAGGGGCGCCTGATGCAGATCGCGAGCTCGGGCACCTCGGGGCGTCCCATCGCCCGCGCTGGTGGTTATGGGCGCGAAGTCTGGGAGTATGATGACCAGGGGCGGGTGTCCGCGGAGGCCTGGTTCGATCTCCTCGAGGCGCCGATGACCCATCAAGGTCGTGACTGTGCGCGAGAGACCCTCACGTACGACGCGCAGGGCTACGTCGCCGAGCGGCGCTGCGTCGACGCCGACGGCGCGCCCACCATCTCTTCGGTGTGGGACGCGGCGGGCGTGCGCAAGGAGCGTGATAGCCGTGGTTTGGTGGTACGGGAGACGTGGCTGGATCCTTCCGGGGCGCCGACGATGACGCGCCGTGGCTACGCGACCAAGGTGACGCGCTATGACGGACGAGGCGCGGTGTTTACGGTCTCTCTCCTGGACGCCCAAGGCCGCCCGACCTTTGGTACGGAGGGCTGGTCCGAACAGCGCTACGCGCGAGACCCTCAGGGGCGTGAAGTCAGCGTCAGGACCGTGGACACCTTGGGGAACTTGGTGGCCGATGCGTATGGCGTGGCTCAGCGCCAGACGACGCGGGTTGGTGCGTGGACCAAGACGCGGATGCTCGGGGTGGATGGTCAACCGATCGGCGTCGCGGGCGGCCTCGCTGGTCGCGATGTGAAGCGAGACGCCTGGGGTCGAGTGGTGGTTGAGACTGCGCTCGACGTCACGGGGCTACCCATACGCGACCCAGAGACGGGGTGCGCGACTTTGGAGACGGACTATGACGCTTGGGGAGCCCCGGTGCTCAAGCGCTGCAAGGACCCTCAAGGGCTGCTCTCGTTGGGTCGGGGGGGCTGGGCCTCGCTCGTTCATGGCTACGATGCGCGTGGTCGAGGGGTCTCGATCGAGCGCCTTGACACGGCCAAGCAGCCTGTCCTTGGTGAGGGGGGCTGGTTTAAGGAGCTCCGAAGTTACAGCGACCGCGGCTGGCTGAGCCGTCGTGTCACCCTGGACCTCGAGGAAGGGCAGGTGGGCGCAGCGACGGTGCTCTCGCGGGACCTTCAGGGCCGCGTGGTCCGGGAACAGGCGCTCGGGCCGGCGGATGAGCCGGTGATGAACGCCGAGGGCTGGTCGGTGAAGCGCTTGGACTATGACGCCTTGGGGCGGCTGATCTCAGAGGGCTACACGGGGACCGAGGATATCTCTACGACGCGCCAAATCCTGCGCACACGCTACGGCCTCGGTGGCCGCGTTGTGGCCCGACGCTGGTTGGACGCCAACGGCGCGGTGGCCTTGGGCCCTGAGGGCTGGGCCATCGAGCGCCTGACCTACGACTCTCGAGGTCGATTGGTGGCGCGCGTCTTCTTCGACACGAAGGACGAGCCTGGCATCGCGGGTCACCCGAGGACGGCCGAGCGTCATGTGCGCGATCGCATGGGGCGGCTCCTTGAGCGCCGGGCGATGGCCTCCTCGGACACGCTCATCGATGGGTTCGGGGTCGGCAAGCGTCGTTGGGCGATCGAGCGGCAGCGGTATGACGCACGGGGGCGTCGCACGTCACTGGCGATCTTCGACGTGGAGGATCGCCCCACGGTGGGCGCTGATGGCCTGCACCGCGTGCGATGGACGTGGGATGATCGCGGGCAGTTGCTCGTCCAAGAGCGCTTTGTCGCGCCTGGGCAGGGGGCCCCTCGGGGCTGGGCGCGGCAGGAGCACCGCTATGATCGCTTTGGGCGCCTGAGCGCCATCAACTATCAAGACACAATGGGTCAGGCAGCGACCGTGTGGAATGGCGTGGCGCAGGTCAGGCTCAGCTATGGGCGAGACGGGCGCTTGGCCACCATGCGTTGGCAAAACGCGAAGGGCGAGGCCATGGACGCCAAGGTCTGTTTCCCTGGCGCGTTCTGTGCGCGCCGGGCCGTTCACGAGGCGAGGTACCGCTACGACGGCTCCGATGAACCCGTCGAGATGACCCTCCATGACCGTCGCGGTGCGGTGCGAAAGACGTTGGACTGCGCTAAGGGGCAGTGTTTCTAGTCGGCGAGAGGCTTAGCCGCCCATGTAGAAGACGAGGGTGTAGCCCGTCTCGTCGTAGCAGCTCATCCATGGGTCGACGGTCATACATCCGCAGTCGCCTTGTCCGCAGTCCTCGGCGAGCGCGCCGCAGCTGTTGAAGAACAGCGGCTGATCGGGGCCCATCACGTCGTTCATCGAGATCGTGCACATCTCGCTCTCGGCCAGGCACGTCGTGTCACCGCAGGCGAAGGTCTCCTCAGAGCCGAGGTTGCACCCTCCATAGGTGAAGACATCGTAGCCCATCGCCTGCTGTTCGCAGGCGTTGGTGGTGCTCACCGGACCGCAGCCACAGGCCCCGACGCCGCCGTCGTCGCAGGCCTCGGGTAACGCTGCGCAGTTACCCATCGAGCCCCAGATCCCGCAGTCGTCATTTGGGAAATCACAGAAGAACCCGTCATGACACTCCTTGCTCGTCTGGCATACGCAGGCTTTCTTAGAGCAGTTAAAGCTCTCGCTCACGAGACCGCTCTCGGCGCAGAAGCAGGTGTTGCAGCCATCGCCTGCTTCGATGCTCTCACCGGGTGTACAGGTCTCAGCGTCGGGGCACTCGATGATGGTCCATCCGCACGCGCCGTCGTCTTGCATCTCGCAGTCCGAGGGCCCGGCGGTGGTCACACCGTCATCGCACAGGGTGTTGGGCATCCCAGGCATGGGCCCGCAGTCCGCTTCGGTGCATTGGGGCTCCTGGCACTGACCCTCGAGGCACACCATGCCCTGCTCGGCGCAGTCTTGAGGGGGAAGTCCAGGTGACATGATGCACTCTCCAGTCTGCGGGTCGCACTCTTGATAGGTGCCGCTGTGAGCGACGCTGCCCTCGCAAAAGGGAGGCGTGCTTGGGCAGGAGACGGCTGCGCAGAGCCCTTGTTCGTCCTCTACGCAGGCGCCGTCGACACACACGAGGCCGATCTCGGCGCAGTCCTCTGGGCCCTCCGAGGCGGAGATCACGCACTCTCCATTCTCCGGGTTGCACGTGTAGATGCCGCCATAGACCGCGGTGCTCCCGTCACAGTAGGACGCGCCGTTTTCGCAGACGACCTCTGCGCAGAGGTCTTCATCCCCCTCCACACAGGCCCCTTCGACACAGATGAGCCCTTGAGCTTCGCAGTCCTCGGACTGCATGGGATCCCAATAGCAGCCCCAATCGACGTCGCAGTAGCCCTCGCCGTTGGTCGTGACAGCGACATTGTCCTCACAGTACGCCTGGTCCTCGACGGTGCAATCGAGCTCTTCGCAGTTGTACTCATCGCCTTCGACACATGCACCGTCGACGCAGATGCCACCGTTCGGGCAGGTCTGTGGCATTCCTTCACCCAGGCACTCACCTGTTTCCGGCTGACAGGTCGTCAGGCCGCCCCCGAAGACCTCCGTGTCACTGACGCAATAGCTCTCGATGGGTTCACAGATCACGTCGGCACAGAGGTCGGTGTCGTCTTCGACGCACTGGCCGTCGACACAGGCCATCCCATCGGCAGCGCAGTCAAAGGGCTGCTCGGCGGTGGAGGCTAAGCACTCCCCTGATTCGTCGTCACAGGATTGCTCCCACCCGGGATGGAACCAAGTCCCCTCGCAGGTGTCCGGTACGCTTTTGCAGTTCTCTTCGTTGCACGGCTCGGGATCAGGACATGTGACCATGGTCCACCCGCACTCTCCGTCTTCCTGGCGTTCACAGGGCCCTGGTCCGGCCGTGGTGACGCCGTCGTCGCAGAGGTAGTTCGGCGCACCGATGGATGGTCCACACGCCTCTTCGGTGCAGGGTGCGTCTTCCACCACGCCGCTGGTGTCGTCCCCTGGAAGGTCGTCGGAGGCCTCCTCACAGCCCGTCAGCGTGAGCCATGAGAGCGTGAGTGCAGTGAGCAGAGTTCGTGAGGTCAGCGCAGGTTGCATAGTCGACTCCAAAGAGGGCGCGCAAAGAAAGACAGGGTGCGCGACGGGCGGAGTCTACGAATACGGATGGACCGTGTCGCATTCAAGGCCCCCACACGGAGCCCATGGAGGGCGTTATTCGTGACGTATAAAGGCAGTGTCGAGCCAAAAAAAAACCCCGACGCGAGTGCGCCGGGGCTTTCAGTTCAATGCGACGAGTCGCCTTATTTCTTAGCTGCGGGTGCAGCAGGCTTTGCAGGCGCCTCAGGTGCGGCCGGCTTGCCAGCCGGAGGAGCGGGCGCTGCGGTCGCGGGCTTGCGGATCTTCTGCATGCACTCTTGGATCTTCTGCATGTAGGGCTGAAGCTTCTGCATCTGATCGGGGGTCGGGCGACCCGGCGGGCGGATGCCACGGAGCTTCATCATAGCGGGCTGGGCGCAGCCCATGTCCTCGCACTTGCAGACCGACTCAGCGGCGTCCTTGAGGGCAGCCTCGAACTCACCGAAGAGCTTCTTCATCTCCTCGGGGCTCGGTGCCTTCTTGATCTCAAGCAGCTCGACGTCGAAGACGAGCGTGCCCGCAGGAGCGCCAGGGCGACGGGGGGTCTCACCGTAGGCGAGGTTACCCGGGATCCAGAAGCGACGCTTCTCGCCGACCGTCATGAGGCCAACGCCCTCGGTCCAGCCCTTGATCACGCCGTTGAGCGGGAACTCGGTGGGCTTGCCGCGCTTGACGGAGCTGTCGAACATCTTGCCGTCAGTCGTCCAGCCTGTGTAGTGCACCTTGACGGTGTCCTCAGCGGCGGGCTTCTCGGTGCCTGTGCCCTTGTTGAGCACCTTGAACGCCAGGCCGCTGTCGGTCTTGGTGGCGTCCGCAGGCGCGGCTGCGACGTCAGGAGGTGCCGGCAGGTCGCCAGGCTTGGGGCCCTCTGCAGCAGCGGGTGCAGCAGCGGCGGGCTTGGCGGCAGGCTTTGCAGCCTCAGCCTTCTTGGCCTCGGGCTTGGCCTCGGGCTTTGCAGCCTCGGGCTTAGCGGCCTCCTTGGCCTCGGGCTTGGCGGCCTCGGGCGCGGGGGTTGGGGCGGCGCTGTCGCCCGACTTGCCACAGCCGGTGAACGCGAGAGCGGAGATCAAAAGCAGGGTGTACGTTTTCATAAGCCGGGGACCTTGCACGACGTCGGGGCGGCTGGCAAGTGCCTTCGAAGTTCATGAGATCGTGAAGGGCTTTGTGCCGGCGCATGACGTGGGGAGGGGCATCGAACCCGCCGGCAGGCTTTGGCGCTGGCGCCGGTCCCTCTGGGTGCTATTCGATCTTCAGCGGGGCCCCGTTCACGCGCATGGAGGCCTCGATGGCCTCGATGACTCGGACCACTCGGACGCCGAATGCGCCGTCGCTGATCGATGATCGTCCCGTCCGAATGGCGTCGATGAAACGATCACATTGGGCGCGGAGGGGCTCGTCACCGGGGACATCGGGGACGTGGAGATCGAGATCTCGGGTGCAGTCATCGGGGGATGATTTCCGATACACACGCACGGGGTCCGCCGAGCGGGTATCGTCGAAGGAGACGAGGGCACGGTCTCCGACCAAGGTCACATCTCGCGTCTTCCCAGGGTTGAGCCAGGAGACGTGCAGGTTCACCAGCACGTCGTTGGGGTAGGTCAAGGTCGTGAACACAGTGTCGGCGCGGTCGTGCTCAGGGGAGGTCCAGGCGCCGCCGACTGCGGACACGCTGAGTGGATCGGTGTCGAGCCAGCGCAGGACCATCGAGATGTCATGCGACGCCAGATCCCATGCAGCGCTCACGTCGCGCCGGACGGGGCCTTGATTGGTGCGGATCATGGAGATGTAGCTGAGCCGACCGAGGGCCCCTTCGGTCAAGAGGCGACGCACCAATTCGACCCCAGGGTTGTGCACGAAGACGTGCCCGACCATCAGCGTTAGATCAGCGTCGTCCGCCCGCTTGGTCAGGTCACGCGCTTCGTCGAGGTTGGCGGTCAGGGGCTTCTCGATGAAGAGGTGCTTCCCCTGCGCGATGGCCGCAAGGCCGAGGCGATAGTGGGTCGCCGTCGGGGTGGCGATGACGACGGCGGTCACCGCGGGATCGCTCAGGGCGTCGCCCAAGGTCGCTGTGGCGCGGACATCAGGGTGACGCGCGACGATGCGCTGCCGCGCGGCCGGATCGAGGTCGACGACCCATCGGACACGCGCGTGAGCGCTTCGGTGGAATGTGCGGATGAGGTTGGGGCCCCACAGCCCAGCACCAATGACGGCGAGCTCGATCATGCCCTCATTGGTATCAGGTGACAGCCCGGGGACCAACTGAGATAGTGGCCGCATGGAAGAGGCCGAGGTCACTCAGGTGGTCCTGCTCGGGAAGGGGGACCTGGCGATTCGAGTCGGTCAGTGGCTCCGCGATGCGCCGGGCTATGCGCTCTCATGGGTCGTCCCGGTGCTCCCGGAGCCGACTTGGACCGGCTCGCTTCGCGCGTGGGCGCAGGCCGAAGGGGTCCCCGTCGTGGAGAGCGGTCGATGGCAGGACCTGCCGGCGTCCTTCTCTCCGGATCTCGCGCTCTCGATCTTCTGCCACCAGATCTTCCCGCCAAGGTTCATCACTCGCTGCGGTCGTATCTTGAACCTGCACAACTCCCCTTTGCCGCGCTACCGGGGGATGGCCCCCATTAACTGGGCGCTCAAGAACGGCGAGCGTGAGCACGGCGTCACCCTCCACGAGATCACCCCGTCGATTGACGCCGGCCCGATCGTGGCGCAACTGCGCTACCCCATTGCGCCAGAGTCCGATGAGGTCATCGACGTCTATCGCCGGGCATTGGAGCACGGTTGGGCCTTGATGGCGGACTGCTTACCGCGCCTGCAGAGCCTCACGAGTCACCCTCAGGACGAGGCTCAGGCGACTCACTATACAGCCCGCGATTTAGACGCCTTGGGTGACCGACGTTGGTTCACTCGGCAGGAGGGTGGACCCCGAGAGAGGTGAGCAGGTCATGGACAAACGCCCTCGGACTGTTCGACGATGACATGGCAACCTTGGCCGATGTCGGTGGACGTGACCCGCTCTCGCTCTGACCAACCCCCTCGCGTCCTGCCCGACACCGTGCCACGCCGTGGCGCCGACGCGGCGCTGAGCGAGGAGCGCACGCCGTTCGGGCGCTACAGCCTCTTTGAGGTCCTTGGCCAAACCGCTTACACGGAGGTCTTTCGAGCGCGAGTAGACGGCCCTGAGGGCTTCGAGAAGACGTGCGCTGTCGAGCGACTGGCGTCTCTGTATTTGAACGATCCTGCGGCCCTTGAGGCGTTTCAATTTCGTGCGCAGCTGGGCTCCCGGTTGCACCACCCCAACCTCGTCGAGGTGTATGACGCGGGGCAAGTCGATGGGCAGCCATACGTGGCGCGGGAGTATGTCGACGGGATGCCACTGTCGGCCTACTTGGACGCATGCCGAGAGGCGGACACGGCTCCCCCCGTGGCGCTGGCGCTCTACATCACCGGCGAGCTGTGCCGCGCTGTCTCTTATCTGCAGGGGCTCACGGACGGCGAGGGGCGCCCTAAGCCGATCGCCCATGGAAACTTGAGCCCGCGCCACATTTTCCTGGGGCGACAGGGGGCGGTGAAGCTCATCGACTTTGCGCTCCCCGAGTCCGGTGAGGTGGACGCGGGCAATGACCTCATTGACGTCGCGCATGTGTGCCACGCGATCTTGCTCAGCCGTGAGCCGACCGAGGCCGAGCGCGACACGTTGGCGTCGGTGCCGCCGCGCCTCGCAGCGGTGCTGCGCAGGGCGATCTCCGGCCACTTGGACCCCAATGGCCTCCAAGACGGCGTGATTGATTTTGGCTTCGATGCCGGGGTACGGGTCTCTGATTGGGCGCTCACACAGAGCCTCCAGGCGCTCGATGGCGGTGATGTCAGCGTCGAGGGCGCGCCGACCACGCGGCCCGTCGGCTCGGCGCGGCCGACCGTGGGCGAGCCGACCTATCGGGTGCAGAGCGCCGCAGGCAGTCGCTTGGGCGTGATCTCTCAAGCGAACCTCACCTCCATGCTCCTCAGCGATGTCCTCGCCCCCACCGCGATGGTGAGTGTGGACTACGGACCATGGCAGCCTCTCGAGGAGCTCCCCATCTTCAACGAGGTCGGGCAACGGGAGGAGGTCCCATCGGTCGCCACCATGAGCGCCCCGCTCGACGCGATGTCCTTGCCGGCATTCGCGCTCCAGATCGGGCTCGAGGGGCTCTCCGGCTGCTTGCGCATGAGGCAGGGCGCGCTCTTGAAGCAGTTCTGGTTTCGACGCGGCGTCCCTGTCCACTCGAGCTCCACCTCAGAGGACGAACTCCTTGGCCCCAGCATGGTCCGCGCCGGGCTCATTGACGACGCCGCATTAGAGGCCGCGCAGCGTGTGATGACCCTCGAGGGGGGGCTCCTAGGCGAGGTCCTGTTGCGCCATGGGCTCTGCAGCGCGGGGGCGCTCCACCGCGGTCTGGAGGAGCAGCTCCGACATCGCTTTCATGCCTTGCTTCATTGGCCTCTGGGCGACTTGAGTTTTATCGAAGGGCATGAGCCGGTCGGTGAGGTCCTCCGGATGAGCTACGACGCCGTTCAGCTCGTCACCGAGATGGTGCGTCGGTGTTACGACGAGGCGAAGCTCCTGGAGCTGCTCCAGCCCTACTTGGACGCGTCCCTCAGCCTCGACGCTGAGGGACCGGTGACCCATGACAGCCTGCGACTCAACGGCCGCGAGCTACGTCAGCTGGGCAGCCTGATGGAGGGGATGAGCTTACGCGAGCAGCTGCAGCAGCGACCTGATGCGCCGGAAGAGCGACTCACGATCCTCCGGGTCGTCTTCTTGCTCTTCAGCGCCAAGGTCGTCTCCTTTGACAGCCTGCGACAGAAGAAGCGGACGATGCGCCGTCGCTAGCTCCCTAGAGCGCTGCGCGATCAGTGCGCTCAGCGATGACGAAGCGAGGCGGAGTGTCGGCGACCGGGGGGCCCGGCGCGATGCCGTCGCGGAGGCCCGTCCAGGCCATCTTTAGCCGGCGACCCCATCTGTACGAGGTCTCCCCAGCGAGGCGTTCGCTGTGCTGAAAGTCGACGAGCGTACGAGGGAGGTCAGGGTCGCCCATCAACCCGTAGAGCCAGGAGTCGACCCCATGGGCCATGATCCATGCCACGTTGCGTCGTGAGAGCATCCTGAAGTTCCCGACCCCGCGGTCGTAGCGCTCTGACGCGAGGGTGTTGAGGGCGGTGTAGAACATCTCCGTCAGGCCCTTTTGCACCCAGGGTTGATTTCGCCGCTGCTTGCGCGCCAACACCAAGTCATGCCCTGCGATGGCTGCTTGGTAGAGGGCCTGGATGCTCTCTGGGGGCTCCTGAAGATCACCGTCGATGACGACGACCCAGTCGGCGTCACATTGAGAGAGGCCCGCTCGGATCGCGGTGAATTGGCCGACGTTCTTCGCCAAGCGCAGGCCGATGAACCGAGGCTCCTTCGCGGCGGCGGAGGCGACCTGTGACCACGTCGAATCCGAGGAGCCGTCATCGACCAGGTGGACGGTCCAATCGTCGGTGATCGGGCTCAGGGCTGCGGCCACGCGGCTCATCAGCGCTTCTACACAGGCGGCCTCGTTGAAGAGAGGCGCGACGACGGTCATGCGTGGCATCCCCTCAGTCATGCCACGAGCAGAGGGTGCTGTCGATGGACGAGGGGGCACGCGGGCGGGCTCGGGTCGCGCATCCGCCTAGGAGAGTCGCCCGCGGCTCGGGGCGCTGCTATCCTCGGCCAATGACTGACCACGCTGGCGCCGGGCTCACCCGCACCGAGCTCGTCTCTGTCGCCCTGATGGCCGCGATCATGGGGACCTTTGCCCAGGGGTATCACCCCACGAACCCCCCGGGCACGCTCTTCCTTCGCGGGTTCTTTGCGGCCGTAGGGCTGTGGGCTGTGGTGCGACTGATTCGCCCGGGCCCAGCCTCGTCGTGGTGGCGTCGCTTGCTGATGGGCGCTGCTCTGCTCGGTGGTCTCCCTGTCGCCGGCATGACCGTCGGGACGAGCTGGCTGGTGTTGCAGATGCGCCTCCCGGACCTCGCGATCCCCCTCATCCTCGCTCAGATCGTGCTCGTGCTCACCCTCTGCGCCTGGGCATGGCGCGCCCCCGCGGTGCGCCGTCATGTCGCCCGCATGGTGGCCCTAGCGCTGTTCCTCAACGCCTTCGCTTATATCCCGCTCGCGATCTGGATCTGGAGCCCACCGGCCGCCTCAGAGTGTGCCGCTGTGGCCCGACCGGGGGTGACGCGCTTGACGCCACAGACCTACCCAGACGCCCTCTCTATCCCCTACGAGGTCCGCTACATCCCGGAAGAGAAGAAGGTGCTGGCGACCTTCAAGATGGCGGGCAACACCGTCCTCGACTTCTGGGATGACCCCGACGCCAATCGCCTCGTCGTCATCGACGTCGCCGACCCTGAGTCCCCAGTCTTGGCGGACCTCCCGTTGCCGGGAGACACGCTGCCCGAGCACACCGATTACAACCCGGCGCGGCGAGAGATCGTCCTCAACCGTGTCGGCTATGACGTCAATTCCCTCGACTTCATCCCCCTCGCCGCGTTCCCCGAGCTTTCGCTGCGGGCGCGGCGCGATCTCGACTACGCGCCACAAGGGGTCGTCGTGTTCCCAGATCACGAGACGATCGGGGTGTTCAGCGTCGATCTGCGCTTCGAGGCAGTCGACCCTGTGACCGGGGCGCCGAGGGACCGTCAACGTATCCCGTACGGCGGACCGACCGTGATGGTCACCAACCTGACCCGAGCCCCGGGCAGTGACCTGCTCTACGTCTCGACCTTTGGTCAGATGGTCAAAGAGTTGAACTTGACCACGCGTGAGCTGCGGCAGGGCAAGGTGCCCTTCGGCGGTGGTGACATTGTGCATGTCCCCGAGATGAAGCGCGTCTATCAAGCGAACATGGTCTTCCGCGGGCTGAACGTCTTGGACACGCGCACCATGCGGCTTGATCGTTCGCTGGAGCTCTCGTACCAGCCGCGGGCTGTGACCGCTGACTATGGTCGCGACCTCTTGATGGTCGGGGCGTGGTTTGACGGCGCGGTGCACCTCTATCGCCTGAGCACCCTCGAGGCGCTCGGGCCGCCGGTCTCGGTCGGCACCTACCTGCGGAAAATCAGCTATGACGCCGAGCGAGGCCTCCTCTACGCGGGCTCCCGCTGTGGTGTGTACCAAGTGGACTTGGACCGCGTGGCTGAAGGCGCCTCCAAGGGGACCCCGTGACGGCAGAAGACGTGTCACACCCCCCAATGTGGGTCTGTCGATCGCTTGGTTTAGGGCTCGCGCTCATGGTGGCGAAGACGGTGATGGTTGCGGGTCAGAGCGAGCTTCCCCTGAGCGCGCCGCTTGCGCTCCCGGCCTTGATGCATGACCACCTCTTGGTCGTGACGCTCTTCTTGATGATAGACCTCTTCGTTCAGCTCCGAGTTCGCCGAGGGGGGCCCGAGTTCGAGGGGGTTGGTGAGCGCGCGATGTGGTTCTTGCTCGCGATGGCGCTCGTCTGGGTCGGCGCCTCTGTGCCGATCGCGGCGGTCTTGGGGGCGCCCGCATCCTTGGCCGAGCTTCGGGAGCACGGGGGAGTCCTCGCCGTCGCTCAGGCTGGGGCGAGCCCGGCGTCGCTCCTCGGCGCCGCCGTCGCCGTCGGGGTCGGCTTAGTGAGCCCACGTCTCCTGCATCGGGCGCCGAGTCGTCGTGTGGTGCCGGTCGCGATCATCGCCGGCGTGGTCGTCGCTGTCGCTGGACCGATCGGGCGAGACAGCCTCGCACTCGGGGGCATGGAGCGCGATCCATTCGCCGTCATCATACAGGCGACATGGCAGGGACTGCAGACGATCGCGGGGCCCTGATCCGCCTGTAAATCGATCGAATGTCGCAATGGATGTGGAAGAACGCTAACCTACCCGCATGACGGGCTATATTTTACGACGAGTGATTCTGCGGTGCGGCGTGGCATGCCTTGCACTGTCCCTGGGTTGGCTTACGGCAGCGTGCAGCGCGGGCGATGCGCTCGACGATGTGGGCGCTGAGATAGGCGTCTCAGAAGATCCTGGCGCCATCGGCAGCGGTGGTGCCGCGGGCACCGCCGAGCGTGCCGATGTGAGCGCACCCCCCGCGCTCTCCGATACCTCGGAGTGGGGTCGCCCGACCGATCCGCGACCCGAGGATCGCGCAGCTGATGCCGGCGGCGAGTCCCGTTCTGACGGCATCGCTGAAGGCCCAATGATCGACATCGATGAGGGAGAGGAGGAGGCGCCGTATCCCCCCTGCATCGACAATTCAGACTGCCCCTCCGGTTGGTGCCTCGACGGATATGACGGGACGGTCTGCAGCGAATTTTGTACCGAGGACTGCCCCGAGGGTTGGGTGTGCCAAGGCGTTCAATCGCCTAGTCGCGACATGGCCTGGGTCTGTCAGCCGAAGTGGCTTGGCCTCTGTCGCCCCTGTCGCGAGAGCGCGGAGTGTCCGACGAAGAACTCGGTGTGCGCCAGCTATGGCGACGCCGGGAGCTTCTGCGCCACCGCGTGCCTCGATGACGACGATTGCCCCTCTGGGTACGGTTGCGCCGATGAGCGCTGCGTCTTGACCGAGGGCGAGTGCGCTTGCGACGCCGCGGGCTCGAAGGCTGCGTCGTCGACAGACTGCTGGACCGAGAATGAGGTCGGCACGTGCATGGGCGAGCGAATGTGCACCGACGATGGGTTGACGGCGTGCAGCGCTGGGATGGCCTCTGCTGAGGTCTGTGACGGGCTCGATAACGACTGCGACGGCATCTTCGACGAGGAGACCGTCGGGCTCCCATGTGAGCTCTCTAATGAGCACGGCGTGTGCGAGGGCCTGACGACGTGCGACGCCGCGACGCTCGGCTGTGAAGGGCAGGTCCCGGCGCCTGAGATCTGCGATGGCTTAGACAACGACTGCGACGGTGAGGTCGACGAAGACGGCACCGACTTGGACGTCGATGGGCTCCCCGATTGCGTGGACGATGACGACGACGGTGACACGTACTTAGATGACGCTGACAACTGCCCAGAGGTCCCGAATCCCGCGCAGTCCGACACGGACGTCGATGGGCTCGGAGACGCCTGTGACGATGACGACGACGGCGACACGATCCCGGATGATGAAGACAACTGTCCGGTGAACCCGAACTATGAGCAGCTCGATGAGGACGGCGACGGGCAAGGCGATGTCTGTGACGGTGACCAGGATGGTGACGGGATCCCGGACGGGGAAGACAACTGCCCGGCGACCGCCAACCCTGACCAGGACGACCTGGACGGTGATGGTCTCGGCGATGCGTGCAGCGATGATAAGGACGGTGACGGGACCCCCGACGGGGCAGACACCTGCCCAGAACTGTCGAACCCCGACCAGCTGGACTTTGATGGCGACGGTCAGGGGAACGCGTGTGACCCTGATGACGACGGTGATGGTGACCTGGACATCTCGGACTGCGCGCCCCTGAACGCGGCGATGCACCATGCGGCCCCAGAGGTCTGCAACGGCGTGGATGACAACTGCAATTCGGCCATCGATGAGGAGGGCGCACAAGGCTGCGACGTCTACTACTTGGATGGTGATGGTGACGGGTTTGGTCAGACGGAGCAGACGAAGTGCCTCTGTCAGCCCGCTGGGACCTTCTCCGCGACAAAGGGCGATGATTGCAACGACGCGGCTCAGACCGCGAACCCGCTGGCGCAAGAGATGTGCGACGGCATCGACAACGACTGTGACGACGTCGCCGATGAGGGTGGCGCGGTCGGCTGCGTGAACTACTTCGAGGACGCCGACTTCGACGGCTTCGGTAAGCAGGACACTGCGGAGTGCCTGTGCGGTCCCTCAGGGACGCACACCACCAAGCAGGGTGGTGACTGCGATGATGGTAACTCTGCGGCCTACCCTGGGGCGCAAGAGGTCTGCGGGGGGGGTGACGAAGACTGTGATCTCCTGACCGATGAGGTCGGCGCGCTCGGCTGTCAGACTTACTTCAAAGACGGCGACGGTGACGGCTGGGGCAACGCGGACGTCAAGCAGTGCGCCTGCGGACCGTCCGGCGTCTACGTCGCGAGCTTCGGCGGTGATTGCGACGACGTCGACGAGAACACCAACCCGGACAAACCCGAGATCTGCGACTTCAAGGACAACAACTGCAACAACCTGACCGACGAGGGCCAGGCCACCGGTTGCACGACCTACTTCGTCGACTCGGACGGTGATGGCTTCGCTGCGCCCGACGCTCAGTCGGCGTGTTTGTGTGCGCCGAACCCACCCTTTGTGGCTCAACAACAGGGGGACTGCGGGGCGTTCGACTCGGCGATCTACCCAGGCGCCGTCGAGGTCTGTGACGGCAAAGATAACAACTGCAACATGCAGACGGACGAAGGCTCCGCCGACACCGATGGGGACGGCAGCGCTGACTGCATGGACAGTGACGATGACAACGACGGCACCCCCGATGTCGCTGACTGCCAGCCGACAAACAGCGCGATCCCCTCGTGCAACGGGAAGCAGTGCGGCGAAGATGGCTGCGGCGGGAGCTGCGGTCAGTGCCCAGCAGCCGGTTGCACTCAGCCGACCGCGGCGTGCATGAGCCAAGGCCGCTGTCAGACGGTCACGAACGCGGAGAAGTCACCTGACAGTCTGTGGACGTGTACGGGCTGCGGGGACCTGGACTTTGAAGGTCAGTGTTGGACAGACCAGGTGGTTGTCTGGTGTGAAAACGGCACATTGACCTCGATCGACTGCAGTATTCAGGGGGGGCAGTGTGGCTGGAAGCCTGATAACAACTGGTGGGACTGCATCTACTAGGCGCTAGACGCAGAGACAGTCGCGCTGCTGTGTTATCTTCCAAGTGTCCTTAAAGTGAAGGGAGACCACCGTGCGACATTGTCTACTTCTGTGCGGTGCGTTTTGGGCCCTCTCTGGTTGCGCGTCGGATACCGCTGATGTGCCGTCGGGTGACGGGAGCACCACGCAGGCAGGGGTCGATGTAGGGGAGCCGATTGGCGATAGCTCTGGGGGCATCTCGACGCCCGTGGGCGACGCAGGGGTGGCGAGTGAGGACACCGAAGCGGCTCTGTCTACCGACGCTGAGGAGTCGGCGCAGGTCGACTCTGAGGGCTCAGGCTCCTCGGGGGACATGGGCGTTGATGCGGGCCCGGTTGAGGTCGACGCTGACGAGGAGCCCGTGGTTGAGGGGCCGGTCGATCCGGCCGACTTCTGCGCCTCGATTGACGCCCCCGTGCGGCCCTTTGAGACCGAAGGCGACTTTGGGACGGGGCGTCACCAAAAGGCGGCTGACTTCTCGTTCCCTCAGTTTGATGGCACGGCATGGAGCTTGAGCGAGACATGGACGGGCTGTGACTCTTTCATCTTCTTGGGGAGCGCGCGGACGAACTCGGGGTTGGACAACACCTCGGTGTGGGTCCGTGATTTGATGACCTTGCTTCAGATCTCCGAGCCCAATGTCCACTACTTCTTCGTCCCCACGCGCTCTGCAGCTGAGGCCATGGGGGAGCTGACCGCGATGGCCGCTCAGGTGACCGAGGTATTGGGTCAAATGACCGCCGAGGACGCTGCGCATTGGAGTGAGCGCCTCCACGTCGCTGGTGGCCACGTCAGTCAGCTGGGAAGTTGGCTGAGTAATCTCCTCGGCTCGGGCTACGGCGGCTACTACGGCGCGGCTATCGATCGACGACAAGAGGTCCGCTATATGGGCAATTTCGCTGATGTAGCTCGCTACTCGCAGGAGCTCTCCGATGCTGGGGAGTGGATGTGGGAAGAGAACATGGCCTACGCCGCGTATGAAGCGCAGCACTTTGACTATGAGGTCGCGCGCGACGCCGCCCTCGCGGCTCAAGAGAACGTCACCGTCCTGCGCCCCTTGGATAAAGAGGTCTTCGGGGGCCAACGGGAGGTCGAGATCACCCTCCCCGATGCGGACACGATGAGCGGCTTCGACACCCTTGAGTTCGACCTCAACATGGACTGCCCCGACCCCGCGGGCGGTGAGTTCGGGAACTGCGGCGCGTGGGATTACCTCGCCTACGTGCACCTCAAGGAGGTCGATGAGGAGGGCGAAGTCACCTGGCGAGAGCTCGCGCGCTTCATCACCACCTATCACCGCGAAGGGCGCTACTTGGTCGACGCGAGCCCGATGCTGGTCTTCTTGGCCGCCGGGGGCACGCACACGCTCCGAGTCGACGTGAGCAGCCAGACCTATATGACGACCCTCGACGTGCGCCTACGTCACGCAGACAAGGGGGTTCGACCCGTCGCGGCGCACTACCTCTTCAGTGGTGGCGGCTTTGGTTCCACATACAGCGACAACTACACCCCGATCGACATCGACATCCCCGAGACTGCGGCCAAGGTCGAGCTTTGGGCCATCATCACGGGGCACGGCATGGGCGCTTATAACTGCGCGGAGTTCTGCGATCACCGCCACACCTTCACAGTCAACGGGGCGTACTTCCAGAAGGGGCACCCAGAGGTGAACAATCAGAGCGGCTGTGTCTCTCAGGTGTCCAACGGGAGCGTCCCTAACCAAGGGGGAACGTGGTGGTTTGGTCGCGGAGGGTGGTGCCCTGGGCAGCAGGTTGACCCATGGACGGCGGACATCTCTGAGGTGGCTGTCCCAGGGGAGACGACGACGATCAGTTATCAGGGCACCGTAGGCAGCCTGACGCCCCCCGACGGCGCGGGGAACATTCGGATGGTGAGCTACCTCGTCGTCTACGAGTAGCGGCGCATGACAACGGGTTCGTGACTGCGGTCTTGACCCATCCCGTGGCGCCCCCTAGCGTCCCCTCGCTTTAGGCTTGGAGGCCGCCATGCGTTGCATCGCTCTGCTCGTGCTCTGCTCGTCACTCGCCCTGGGTTGCCAGGCGTCCCCTGACACCGAAAGATCCGAGGTGTCGCGCGGCAGCGGGGCTTCTTCGGTGAGTGACGCCGCTGAGGTCCATCCGCTCGCCTCCCGCCGAGACGCCGCGCGGGGCTTCGACTACGTGTTCCGTGACAGCGACCCCATGCAGCATGCGTATCGGGACCTCACCCAGCGCCCGTCCGTCAAAGCGGATGGAGACGAGGTGCGCGTCGCCTACCCGCAGCACTACGCCATCACCGAACCCCCCAGCGGCGATATCCGCGCAATGGTGGAGTGGGAGCCCATGGAGGCGGTCGTGATGCAGGTCCCGGACTACATCGGCAACTACGATGGGGTGATGGGGACGATTCAGGGCATCGGCGCCAACGCGCTCTCGGTCGCCGAGGTCTGGTACGTCGTCGAGTCCAACAGCATGAAGTCTCAGCTCAAGAGCATGCTGGCCTCTGCGGGCGTCTCCAACGCGGCCATTGAGAGCAAGACGCGCTTCTTGACGACGAACCTCGAGAGCGTGTGGTTCATCGACTCGGGGCCGCTCCCGATCATCGATCCTGCCACGGACACTTACGCATTCGCCGACTTTCAGTATTACCAGGACCGCGCATGGGACGATGGCGTCCCGACCTTGCTGGGCCGCTCGCTGACGCAGATGGGCGAGCCCAACAACACGGAGACCTATCGCATGCCGGTGCACACCGAGGGGGGCACCTTTCAAGCGACCAGCGACGGTGTCTGCTTCACAGGTGCGCGACAGCTCTACAACATGAGCTGCCTCGACACGGGCTGCAATTCCGACCTCCTCTACTTGCCCTTGGCCGACCTGCAGAATCACCCTTATACGCAAGAGCTTGAGGCGGCTTGGGGGGCCTACGCCGGTTGCACAGACGTCGTCGTCACCTACTCGATCACCGATGACGGCACTGGCCACATCGACATGTACATGAAGGTCGCCTCGGATGACCTCGTCATCATGGGTGAGTACGTCGCGCCCTACGGCAACGACGCAGCCGCCTATAACGCGACCCGTTTGGACGCCAACGCGGCGTTCTTGGAGAGCTACGTGAAGCCTGGTGGCGGCGGGTTCACGGTGGGCCGCATCATCATGCCCGGTCACCGCAACACGAACAGCGGACCAGTGCCCTTCACGTACATCAACTCGACGATGATCAACGGGCTCAACTTGTGGCCAGCGACCACGTACGGCAGCTGGGAGGGCAGCCGAGACCTCGCGGCGTCTCAGTGGCAGGCGTTGATGCCTGACTACACGCACATCTGGGTCGACTCGACCGAGATCTCGTTCTGGTCAGGGGCCGTGCACTGCATCACGCGCACCATCCCCGACAAGGACCCTGGTCTGTGGATCGGTGACGGCACCTGCTCGAGCGATAACTGCGCCGCACCAGAGGGCGGATACGACCATGCGTGCTACCCGACGAGCAACACCACATCGCCGGTCTGCTGGGGGCCCGATTGGCTCTGCAGCTGCAACGATTGCGATGTCTGTGGGCCACCTGTGGATGGCGATGGGGGCGGTGGTACGAGCGCTTGCGACGGGATTGGCTACGAGGGCTGCTGTGACGGGACCACGCTGAAGTACTGTGACAACGGCGAGATCAAGGGAGGCAACTGCGGCGGACAGGGCTGCGGCTGGGATGCCGACAACGGCTACTACGACTGCGGAGAGAGCGGCGCGGACCCCTCGGGGGCCTTCCCCCTCTCCTGTGACGCTGATGCCCCCTGTGAACCCAGCTGCGATGGCGCTGTGTGTGGCTCGGATGGCTGCGGTGGGAGCTGCGGCACCTGCCCGGACGGCTCCGCATGTAATGGCTCTGGCCAATGCGCGCCAACCTGCGTACCCAACTGTGACGGCGTCGCCTGCGGCGCTGACGGGTGTGGTGGGTCCTGTGGGTCCTGTGCGGAGGGCCAGGCCTGCGAGGCCGGCCAGTGTGAGGACGCCCCGAGCCCGTGTGGTGACCTGACCTACGAGGGCTGCTGCGAGGGCACCGTCCTCAAGTGGTGTCAGAACAACGAGCCGCTGAGTCAGAGCTGTGATGAGACCTGTGGATGGAACAGTCAATATGGCTACCTCTGCGGCGAGACGGGTGAAGATCCAAGCGGCAGCTTCCCGTTGGCGTGCCCCGGGACCTGCACCCCCGACTGCTCAGGCAAGGTGTGTGGTGATGATGGGTGTGGTGGCTCTTGCGGTGCCTGCGAAGCGGGCACCGTCTGCGAGGCGAACCAATGCGTCGCTGGGCCCTGTGAGCCGAGCTGTGAGGGCGCGAGCTGTGGACCAGATGGGTGCGGGGGCTCCTGTGGTACCTGTCCAGCGGGGCAAGGCTGCAACGCCTCAGGGCTCTGCCAGGCTGTCTGTACACCGAACTGTGAGGGCAACGTCTGCGGCACAGATGGTTGCGGCGGGAGCTGCGGGTCCTGCGGCGCAGGCGAGACCTGTGAGTCGGGTCAGTGCGCAGGTGGCTGCGGCGACCTGACCTTCGAGGGTTGCTGCGATGATGACCTGCTGACCTGGTGCAATCAGCAGGGTGAACTCGAGAGCCTCGATTGCAGCTCTTCATGTGGGTGGAATGCGAGCCAGGGGTATTACGACTGTGCACAGACCGGCGCCGACCCGAGCGGCGCCTATCCGCTGTCCTGTGACGACCTGGGGTGCACCCCGGACTGCGCCGAGAAGGACTGCGGCGATGATGGTTGTGGGGGCGTCTGCGGGGCGTGCGGTGACGGTGAGGTCTGTGACCTCTCCAACCTATGTGTCCCGGGGCCCTGCGTGCCTGAGTGCGCGGGGCTAGACTGTGGCGCTGACGGCTGCGGCGGCTCTTGCGGGACCTGCGCCGCCGACCAGTTTTGCACCGACGCTGGTCAATGCGAAGGGGCCGCCTGTGTGCCTGAGTGTGCGGGGCTAGATTGTGGTGATGACGGCTGCGGAGGCAGCTGTGGCGAGTGCGCCGCGGGTGAGGTCTGCACCGACCAGGGGGACTGCAAGGTCTCGTCCTGTGAGCCTGACTGCGTGGATAAAGCCTGCGGCGCCGATGGCTGTGGCGGGTCCTGTGGGTCCTGCGCCGCGGGGACGGTCTGCATCGCGGGGCTGTGCACGGGTGGGGAGTGCGAGCCCGACTGCGTCGGCAAAGCGTGTGGCTCTGATGGTTGCGGCGGCTGGTGTGGCACCTGTGATCCCAACCTGCTCTGCACGGCGGAGGGGGACTGCGTGCTCCCTCAATGTACGCCCGCGTGTGGCGATAAGGTCTGCGGCGCTGACGGGTGTGGCGGCAGCTGCGGCGCCTGCCCAGCTGGGCAGGCCTGCACGGACGGCGGGCTCTGCGTGAGCACCTGCGAGCCGGACTGCACGGACAAGGTCTGCGGCTCGGATGGGTGCGGGGGGCTCTGTGGTGAGTGCGGCGAAGGAGAGTTCTGCGACGGCACCGGTGCCTGTGTCGAAGGGGCCTGCGTGCCGGACTGCGATGGGAAGGCTTGCGGCGATGATGGCTGCGGACAGCTCTGCGGCGTCTGCGCGGACGGCGAAACCTGCTCCCCTCAATCGGAGTGCGTACCGGCTGCCTGTGAGCCGGATTGCGCCGAGAAGGACTGCGGCGATGATGGGTGTGGTGGCTCCTGCGGTGGGTGCCCCGACGGACAGGTCTGCGGGAAAGAGTTCCGCTGCGAGCTCGAGCCCTGCGAGCCCGCGTGTGGCGAGAAGAGCTGCGGCTCTGATGGTTGCGGTGGCTCCTGCGGCGCGTGCGCGGAGGGTGAGGAGTGCTCGAAGGACGGCGACTGTGTGGCCTCCGTGACGTGTGTACCCAACTGTGAGGGGCTCAGCTGCGGCGATGATGGCTGCGGCACCACCTGCGGTGTTTGTGGAGAGGGAGAGGCCTGTGAGGGTGGCGTGTGCGCGCCTGTGAACGGGGGCGAGACCTCAGACAGCGACGTCATTGAGGGGCCTGATAACGCGGGTGAATCCGCCGACGCTGGGAGCACGGGGACGGGCTCGATGGCTGACGCGTCCGACGAGGGCCCAGAGGGCACCGTGGATGGCGATGGCGCGCTCGGGGTCGATGCGGCGGAGGGCTGCCAGAGTGGCGGCGCACCTCATGGCCCTTGGGCTTGGCTCTTGGTGTTGGGCCTAGGGCTCTGGACCCGACGTCGCCGCCTGGCCTGAGCCTCTAGGGCCGCTTAAAAGGAGTTTGACCCGTACGGCGTCACGACGGCCTCGCCGCCGTCGGCCCAGCTGTAGAGGAATGACAGCGCCTCTTTGAGGGCGTCGGTGTTCTGGTAGACGACGAAGTGACCGTCGAAGACGGGGAGGGCTGGCACGCCGGCTGTGCAGACGGAGTCATTCGGGCACGGCGGGTGCTGTACGCTGATGTGGGTCACATCCTCTTCAGCGACCGTGCGGTTGGCGCCTTGGGGGCCAGACACGTAGTCGCCGCCCTTCATGCCGATGTAGCTGCTTTGGCCCTCCTCGAGCGCGTCGAACCAGACGGGCAGTCCGTTCGATGGGCTGAGCAAGTCAAGGTCTGCGCCTCGGGCGTAAGCGGCCATCGAGACGGGGGGCGTGAAGCTGTCCCGGACGCCGACGACCTCCATGAAGTTCATGCCACGCTTGCTGGGGGGATCGGCGAGCAGCGGGGCGTAGATGCCTGGGTCAATGGCGTCGAAGTAGTGCTGGAGCACTTGGATGCCGGGGTGTGATCGGCTGACGTCGATCTCCTGGAGCATAATACGGCAGCCGATGGAGGCGTCGTAGGGCAGCTTCTTGCCCATGATGCCGTCGACAGTGCCGCCGCCGGTGCCGCTCAAGATCATCAGGTCGAGGTCGGGCTCAAAGGGCGCGACCATCGGGCCATTACCGCCACCCTGTGAGTGGCCGTGATACGAGAGCCGTGACGCGTCGAGGCCGATCGTGTCGCCATCGACCTCGATGCTCCCTTGGCTGAGGACCTTGACGAGTGAGAACGTGTCAGCGACCGCCTGCAGGTAGTTGCCCCGCGCAGCGCGTGGGTTCTGGAAGTTGTAGAAGAGCGGGCCTGGCTCTTTGGTGTACTCATCGACGTAGTCCGCAGAGAGCGTGTAGCTGGCTGCGCCCCAGTCTTCGATAGCCCCCTCGGGGAAGCGTCGGAGGTGGTGCATGGGCTGGTCCCAGGCGACGACCACGAAGCGCTCCTTGAGATCAGGGTCCGAGCCATCCGCTGTGGTGATCTTCACGGGGCTCGCCAGCTCCGTACCCAGCAGCGCGATGCCCTGACGGTGTGTACCGCCAGTGCCGTGGCCGTAGAGGAGCACGGGGTGACTGTTCACCATGTCGGGGGTCCCAGGGGTGCAGCCTGAGGGGTCGCAGACGTTCGGGACGGAGATCGCGACGCAGACCTTCTCGGTGGTGACGACCTCTAGGGTGCCATTGACGTGGTTGAGATCACCACTCAGGGCGTTGCCATCCTCGAGCTCGATGTAGGGTCGGGTGCCTGTCTGGATCACAGGGATCTCAATCTGAGTGTGGTACTCCGTGTAGAACTGATTGGGGCTCTGGCACCCTCGAGGGTCGGTATCGTCGCCCGAGGCTGAGAAGTCTGGTGTGCCACAGCGGCTGACGGTCTCTGTCCCCTCGCACTTCTTGGACCAGCTGATCTCCGGGGCATCGCGGCCGTCGATCAAGGTGCGGATCTCATCGACCGCGGAGGTCGGGTCACCAGCGGTGAACACCGTCGCACCCGCGATAGACGCCGCGACCGGCACATCGCCTTGCCCAATCTTGTCCCGCAGGGCTTGGAAGCTCTGCCAGACATCGCGGGCCATGCCCGGCGCAGGTTGCGCGGTGCTCAGCAACATGGGCAGGCTCTCAAGGGCGCGCGCCGACTCGCCGGCGACGGCCTCGTCGGTGCTCAGCTCGCGGACGCCCGTCGTCACGATGACGGCGTAGGTGGTCCCGGCGTTGAGCGGGTGGGAGAGCAATGGCTGCACAAAGACTCGGTTGGCGCAGGAGAATTTGTTCCGAATCGCCTCGGACTTGAAGAGCGAGGGGTGCGCTTGCCCCGTCTCAAGGTTGACCATGAACACGTTGCCGTTGAGCGTCGCCTCATCTACAGGCCTCGTGAAGCGGAGCGTCGTCGCTTGCATCAAGCTCCAGCCCTCCATTTCGCCGTCTAGTGCGCGGATCGTCGCCCCGATGGGGTCGAAGCCGATGAGGCCGTTACCGGGCACCGGGAAGTTCTGGTAGTTCACCGTGCCAGCGCGGGCTCTTAGGCCTCGCGGGCACTCTTCGAACCCATCGCTGATCGCCTCCTCTGCGGGGACGTCGCATTCGTCTTCAGCGGCGCAGATGCCGCTGCGCTCGGTGTCTTCGCCACAGCAGATGCTCCCAGCCCCACACTCGACGTCCACAGAACATGCCAGCGCGGCGGGCTCCGAATCAGGGAAGCTGCCGCAGGGGACGTCCTCCTGGAAGACGTGGATCCCGTCGTTGGGGAAAGGGAAGCTGAAGAAGTCGAGGTGAGTCGACGCCTCTACCTCATCGTCACAGTCGTCGCTGGGAGCACAGGTGCCCGCTCGCAGCGAGCCCTCCGCGCAGCAGACGCCATCGACGCAGGCGTCGTCCTCGACACAGGAGACGGGGACGTGTGTGGCGTAGGTCTCGTTCGGGATCGCCATGCGGACACCGAAGTCCATGAACGCTTCCATCTGCTGACTCCCCGAGCAGTCCTCGCCACCGAAGAGATCCGGGTAGAGCAGGATGCTGCCCGGAACGCAGGTGTCGGTGATCTCAGAGCAGCGGAGCCCAAGGAAGCACTCTTGCGTACCGTCGCATTGGTCCCCGAGGTCGCCCTTGCCAGCGGGGACGTTCGGGCGTGTGCAGAAGCCACTGAGCCCCTGCATATCGCAGAAGAAGTCGCGATCGCACTCGCTGGATGTGGAGCAGTCGGTGCCCTCTTTCCCCGCGTCTGCGCTGCAGCTGGGCCCGCCAGTCGCGCCGAGTGAGAGGTCCGCGGTCGCGCCGGAGAGGTCTTCGCAGTCCTCGCCGCTCTCTCCCGCACCACAATCCGCGCTGCAGTTGCCGTTGGTCTCATCACCATTGCAGATGCCGTCACCGCACCAAGGGCACCCAACACAGGACTTCACACAGAAGCCTGCCCATCCACAGTGGAGGCCATGAGGCGCCTCAGGTGGGTTCGGCGTACCGTCGCACTCGATGGTCAGCAGGCACTTAGCGTCCGCTGGCTTGTTGCCGCCCCCGACACATTGTTGAGCTTCGCAGACCAGCCCATCGCGGCAGTCTGAAGTCTCTGAGCAGTCCTCGCCGATGTAGGCGCCGAGGAACATGCGTTCTTCGTCGTCCGTCTCGGGGGTCGTCTCTTCGACATCGACGATGTTGGTGTAGAAGTCCTCACAGCCTTGCATGCTCACGAGGGCTGCGAGGGCGATGACGAGTATCAAGAGAGAAGGCATGTGCTTCATGGCGCGATCCTTGACGGTGCTGCCGGCTGACCTGCGGTCGCCGATTTATAAGTTGTCTGCGACGACGCCTTCGACGACTGCGAGGGCGCTGACAACGATCTCCGGCTGGATGGTGAGCTCCAGCCCTGCGCCCTCGAAGCTGACCTGATAGAGGTCTTGCTGGGCGATGCGCATCGAGAGGCTGACGGTGATCTGGGGTGGCGTGAAGGCGGGGCACACCTCGCCCTCAGGGAGGTCACTGGGGTCGCAGGGGAAGATCTTATTCTTGAGCTCCTTCGTGAAGTCGCTGTCGATGTCGACGTCGAAGCGCTGAGGGCTCGCTGCGATCATGTCGAGGTAGGGCTTGTCGATGACCAGGACCTTGGGGCCGTCACCCATCCCCAAGCGCAGGCTAAAGTCATCGAGGCTGGAGTGAATGGAGCCCCGCGCCGTGAGGTTGCTGCAGGTGGTGTCCGTCATCGTCCCATCCGCGTTGACGACTTGCTTCGCGCCTACCGGTGCGCACTCCAGACCACAGCACTGCTCGTCGGTGCCACAGTCTCCGTCCGTCGCGCACGCTGCGGGCTCGCACAGCCCCTCAAGGGTGCACTGGCTTGCGCGCATCGTCCCCTCGCCACAGCACTCGTAACCAGGTCCACAGTGGCTGTCATTTTCGCAGGTGTTGCGGAAGAAGTTGAGCTGACTGACCAAGAAGCGGAGCTGAACCAGCGCCTCCTTGGGCACGATCTCCAAGGTCTCCTGGAGCTCCTCGGCCTGAGCTGCGTCAAAGAGCTCAAGGGTCACGTTGGCGGTGAATGACATCCCTCGGAAGTCCTCACAGGCGGGGACGTCCGTGCAGCTCTCGTCGGTGCAGCTGACGACGTCGATGGCCATGCCCTTCATCGGGTTGGCTGGATCGGCGGCGAAGGCGTCATCCAGGGACTGAGTGAGCTGACACTGCCCGGAGAGCTTGAGCGCCCCTTGGAGGTGCGCAAAGGTCCCCTGAGCAAGGGACTTCGGGAAGCCCTGCTCGGCGAGCTCGTCGATCTGCTCAGCGGTCATCCCCGTCAGCTCGTCGACGGACGGCCAAGTGATCTCTTGCGAGACCGGGGGCACGTAGTCGCTGCCGATGGTCTGCTCGGTCGCCGCCTCGATGAAGGCGCAACCGCTCACCATAGAGAGCGCGAGCGCACAGGAGACCAAGAGCCTCGTACGCGATGTCGTGTAGGTGGGTGAATGTGTGCGGGTCATGGGAGCCTCCTACAGGTACTCGAAGCCGAGTTCGATGACGAAGTTCACCTGGACGACGTTACGGAACAGGCTCTCAGTGCCGATCCCGAAGGGCGTCACCACTTCGAGGGCGAGGTTCATGATGTCCACGATGCTGAAGCGCGTCTGGAGCAGGAACCAGTCAGTGGCCTTGAACTCCACGTCGAAGAGCTCGTCGAAGGACGCCGAGTTGCGACGCGAGTAGGTCGCGATGAAGCCCCATGGCCCAAGCTCGGGGACCTCGAGGTGGACGAAGAGCGAGTTGTCCGGGGTCTGGTCGTTGACCTCGAGCCCGACGCTCATGGCGAAGAAGCGGTCCACGCTGTAGCTCAGCTCGAAATAACCGCCGTTGACCGAGGGCCCGTTCGGGTTCCGCCCGAGGACCTGGATCAACTTCGTGGAGTTGATGAGGTCGTCGCTCGCGGGGTGCTGCACACGCTGTACGTCGTACATCGAGTCGAAGTAGCTCGGGACGTAGTTGGAGTCGTGATGCCGGAACTCTGTCCGCAGCCGGAGCGCGTGGATGGTGTCCTGACCGAAGTTCATTCGGAAGAGGTTGCCCCAGGTGAAGCCACCGGAGCGGACCGCGGCGGTCTCGACGTCGCTGTAGACGCCGGGCTCGTTGGCGGTCATCCGCGAGTAGGGGAGGCAGCCCGCCACGTCGGCCTTGTTACAGTCCGTCATCGTGTTCTCTACGACGGGGACACCGGTCTCCAAGAAGGAGTAGTCGAAGTACGTCTTCCAATCGAGCCACCGCTCATCGACGAGCTTGATCTCAAGGTCGAGGCCATAGGCGAGGACCGATGACTTCGTGTGTTGAGGCTGGAAGGTGTCCTGGTCGACCGCGATCTCGCTCCAACGGCGCCCATCTTTGTCCGCGTCGTTAAAGTCCAAGATGTTTCGGACCGGCGCGTTGATGTCGGTGAAGAGCTGTATCCCGAGTGAGAAGGAGCGCAGCAAGTAGTTGTCGCGGTTGATGAAGCTCAGGGGCTTGAGGAAGAGCAGCCCTCCGAGCACGTTCGGGGCGGAGATGTTGTCGACGTAGACTTCGCCACCGACGTAGTCGATGAACGCGTCGATCTCAGCCTGAAGTCGCGCCGTGTTGAAGTTGAGGTTTGGGTTGTAGCGCTTGAGCAGCGTGCCGTGGCCAATGCTCGTCGACTTGAACGCGTTGAGGTCGATGTACACGCGGCTCTCTTTGCCGCCGTAGGTGATGCTGTTGATGATCTGGAAGAAGTCACTGACCTCGTCCCAGTCCTCCTCACGGAATCGCCCTGTGTTGTTGAAGCGCTTGCCCACGCGCGCGTCGACGAGCTCGATGCGCAGCGGGACCCCAAAGGTGAGGGAGAGGGGCCGGTCCCAGAGGGTTGTGGAGTAGTTCACTGTCGGCTGAATACCGAGGTAGGCAATCTCGCCGATCTGATCGACGGAGATGACGGTCCCGATGCGGTTCTTCCACGGGACGAAGCCGAGGGCCCCCACCGCTGCGAGCTCACCCTCGACGACATCGACCTCTTCCTCTTCCTCCTCCTCCTCCTCCTCTTTGTCTTTGGCTTCGCCCTCAGTGGACGCGGCCTCACCTTCAGCTGGGGCGGCGTCGCCCTCGGAGGGTGTGGCCTCACCCTCAGCTGGGGCGGCGTCGCTGCCTGCAGTGTCACCTGTGGCCGGCGCCTCCGGTGCCGCAGTCGGTGCCCCTGCGGGGGTCGACGACGCGGGAGCGGCGGGGGGGCCCGCTGGAGCTGCCGGCTCGGGAGCGGCTTCAGGTGCAGGTTTGGCGGCTTCGGATGGTGCCGCAGGTGGCTCAGGCGGAGGCGTGGGGGCCGCTGCCGGGGCCGGCGGAGGCGTGGGGGCCTCGGCAGGTGTCGGCTCCGGCTTCTCGGCAGGTGCCGGGGCCGGTTTGACTGGCTCGGGTGCAGGAGCCGGCTTTTTCTCCGGCTCTGGCTTTTTCTCCGGCTCCGGCTTCTTCTTCGCCGGAGCGTCATCGAGCTCCTCGTCGAATTCGTCGGCGGAGTCCGTCTCGATGCGTGATGGTTCTGTAGGCTCGTCGGCGAGCGCCAGAGGCGCGGTCATGACGAGTAGAGATACGCCGAGCAGGCTGGCTGCGCGTCGGATCATGGCAATTCCCCTAGGTTGGCATAGCGGCACAACAAGTGGTTCGCGGCCCATGCTAGCTCAAGTCGCCCCTAGCGGCACCCCTTGCTGACATGAAACGGTCACACCTTGAGTAACCGACGTGGCAAAGCTTTGGTTCGTGACCCTAGTGTTGGACGTAGGGACGCGACTGAACGACGTAGATGATGTCGCCTTCGAAGAGCCACTCAATGTCTTGAGGGGCCTTCGGGAAGACTCGGGCGATGTGTCGTGCGACCTCCACGAGGGCTGCGGCGCGCGCGTCGGTGAGGACGGGCTCTCCTTTGCCTCCGGGGACCGGGACCTCTTTGACGCCCCCAGACTCGTCATCGAAGACGAGCATGGTGTCCTCGTCTGAGCGGGAGAGGACGCGGATGGTCTTGCTCTCGTAGTCGAAGAGGATCTCCTCGCCTCGCTTGTGGCCGTTCACCACGCGGATGCCTAGCCCGCTCTTCGCGTTGATGGTGTAGGTGGACTTCGCCTGTGGATCGAAGATGTGGGCGGTCACCAGGACCCCAGCTGCGGTCGGGTTGACGCCGACCTGGACCAAGACGGCGCCGTAGACACCCGAGTGGTCGATCCCGAAGTACTGTCGCTCTTCGTAGGCGCGCAGGTTCCAGACGCTCGCCCAGACCTGCTTGACGGCCTCGGCCAGGGCGTCGCGACCCTTAACGTTCGGGACCGTGTCGTAGAGGCCAGCGCCGTTGAAGCCTGGGAGGTCCTCAGCATTTGTACTGCTGCGGACGAAGAGGCCCTTGTCGGGTGCCCAGAAGCCCATGTCGGTCGCCTTGGCGACGATTTTGTCCATCAGCGCTTCGTCGATCGGTGCCTTGCGGATCTCGGCTTGCAAGGCTTTCAACGCCTTCTGACGGACGGCGCTGTCCTTGAGGAACTTCTTGTCCTTCAAGAGTTTGGCGACCTTCTTGTTGAGCTTATGCTTCTTCATGTGCGCCTGGTAGTAGGCGATGGGGATGCCCATGCCTGGGGGCACCTGGTAGCCTTCACCCTTGGAGTGGACGATCTCTCCGAGGTTGGCCGTCTTGGCGCCGTAGGCGGTCGCCTCTGCTGCGCGGATGTTGGCGAGGCTCTTGAGCTCGAGCTGCTTGAGGTCGGCGTCAGGCAAGGTGACGGTGCGTGCTTTGACCTTCTCAGCTTTCCAGTCTGCGATCTCGACCTTGGTGGCTGGTCGCAAGGTGTGCCCGTCACTGCGTGCCTCGAAGTACACGAACTTGCCGTGCCACTTCTTGTAGGCGGCCGCGGCGTTCTTCAGTCCGATGTGTGGGATTCCCCAAGCGCGCGCGCGGAGCCCGAGGTGGCTCAACGGGGTGGAGAACTCTTCGGTGATGATGCCGCTGACCACCGTCAATGTTGGGATGGGCACATTGACCAAGATGATCTCGTCACTCTCGAAGCGAAGCTGGTGGCGCTCACCGTCTTTCAAGCTGTCGATCACCCGCAGCTTGCCGACGCGTCGCCCCTCGTTGAAGAGCTGGTAATCTTGGTAGCTGTAGAGGTCATCGTTGTTCGCGATCGGAAGACCGGGGACTTGCGCGGCTACCTGACTGTGGTCGTAGGCGTCGGGTCGGAAGTAGAGCTGGTCGCCGGCGAAGAACGTCTCTTTTAGGCGTTTATAAGCTTGAGCCACGTGCTTGGGCTGCATCCGATCGCCCTCCCAGAAGGCGAAGGTGTATTTGCCGGCCTTCTTGTGCTCGAGGATGTAGAGCAGGAGGAACTCCGGCTTCTCCTCGTCATAGTTCGCCAGGAAGGCTGCGAGCTTCTCGGGGCTCTCCTCCTCCTTGTAGAGGTGCTTGAACACGAACTCGGAGTGCATCTGGTACACGTTCGTGTCGAAGTAGTAGATGTCGTTGGTCTTCAGGTCGATGAGGCACTTACTGAAGCGCTCTTCGCCGAGCTCGACTGAGTACTTCTCGAAGGCGCGCGCGGACCCAATGGCGCCGGTGTAGACGCGGTGACCGCTGATCCCATCGTCGTCCTCGGCGACTGGCTCAGCGACCTCTGCTGCCGCGGGTTCAGGGGCTGACTCGGGCGCCACTGCGGTGACGCTAGTGGCGCAACCGCTGGCCAAGGTGATCGTTAACGCGGAGAGCCCCGCGAACATCAAGATCGTGACAATGCGCTTCATGGTTTTCACAGTCCTTTAATTACTCATCCATGTTCTTTCGGGCGCGCTCGACAAGCACCTTGATCACCCCGCGGGCCAGTCCCGGCGCGATGTCAAAGAGCCCGTAGAAGTCGTCGCGTCCAATGACCAAGCAGTCCGTGGGCTCGGTGGCCCTGGCGGCTGCGCTTCGGTGGCCGGCGTCCTCGAGGATAGCCATCTCGCCGAAGGGAGCACGCTGCTTCAGCGTCGCGAGGGTGCCGCCACCCTTCTCGATCGCGACGGCCCCGGTGGCGACGACGAAGAGCTCGTCCCCAGGGGCGCCCTCCTCGAAGATGATCTCGCCAGGCTTGAAGGAGATGCGCCGCGCCACGTGCGCCAAAGGCAGCAGCTGGTCTGCTGGGACGTCACGGAAGATGTCCACGCCCTTCAACAGAAAAAGGCGCAGCATCACTTCTTCGTGACTTGGTTTGCCGCTGGCGCTCATACCCTCTTGCTCCCCGCCGAGAATCAGTTCACCTGAGTCCAAGCGAACTGCCCACGTGTAGAGTTCGTAGATCCACCCGTCGTGTTCCGCAAGCAGGCTTCCCAATGGATCGCCGACGCTCGCGTCCATAAAGCGTTGCATAAACTTAGCGAACGCAGGCAGTTGGCCCATTCCGTCGCTGGTCGTCTTTGGCCTCCCGGCATCGTACTCTGTGGACTCGACGTACGCGAGGACCGCGCGTAGCCCCTGATCTGTGATCGTCGTGTCCAAGAGCTCAAGGGCGTTCGATCGCTGCCGGCGCTTCGGGCTCCGATAGTGCGCAAACGCACGCTCAACTGCCTCTCGGTTGTACACCAAACCGAGTAAACGGAACATCCGGACCTCGCCGTGGACGCGCCGAATCCGGAGCTCGGCCCGGAGGTAGCCCAAGTTGGTCCCCTGCTTGATCGCCAACGCGCTGTCGATCACGGCCATCATGCACAGCGCCTCGACCTCCTGGATGACCTGCGCGCTCATCAGCTCGGGGGAGATCAACGCCCGCATCTCCTCTTGGCGCCCAAGGTGCGAGAGGCTCGTCGCGGCCTGATGTCGCTCGGGGAGGTGCTCGGAGTCCAGGTGCTCGATGAGCGTCGGGATGCCGTGCTCGCCGAGGCGCTCAAGGGCCTTCAAGAGGCAGACGCGCCGCACCATCTCGGAGGGATCGCGCTGATCAAAGACGGACTTCTCGGCCAGCTTTGCCTGAACCGCGGGGATGACGACGTTGGGGGGCATTCGACCGAGGGCGACGATGGAGACCGCGCGGGTGCTCTCGTCCTCCAGCCCGGTGATCAGCATCTCGATGTGCTCGGGGAGCGCCAAGTCGACGAAGAGGTCGAGGGCGATGCGTTGAAGCTTCGGGGACTCACTGCGCAGCAGCGCTGGGAGCCGATCGACGAGCTTCACGAACTCTCGCGTGAGCGCGCCCACCGAGCGCCCGGAGCCCAGCATCGACTCTTCGTTAAAGCTGTCGGCGTCGGGATCCTCGAGGTTGTCCTCTGTGACGACGGTCCCCGTGGTGACACGGACCCGCTGCCTGAGCGCCTTACGGGTCGCTGGGCCTAGCACCGAGGCGCGCAGCCACAGGATGGCGCGGGACGAGACGCCCTCGTCCTCATGCTCCATCAGGGAGTGGACCAGGTCCTCAAACTCGGTCCAATCGTGGGGGAGGATCGCCAAGGCGACGGAGATGATCGCGGGGGGCATCTCCGGCTGGAGCAGCCGCGACAGGGTGGACTTCTTCGGGACGATCGGTTGCCCGACCTCGAGCCCACCACGGAGCTCCTCCAAGGTGACGCGGACGACCTCAAGGTCTCCGTCCCGCAGCAGCTTGTCGATGAACTTCTCGGGGGGCTCCGCGCCGAGCTCACGGCAGAGAGCGAGCCCCGCGGGGATGTCGTCGGCCTTCTTCGTGCTGAGCATCTGCGTGACGATGCGGACGGCCTCAAAGCGTGCCCAGTCGGGCAAGACCTTGGCGAGCCGTGATCTGTCGTCGGTCAAGACGTCCAAGAGCGCGCTGCGGTAACGGACGCCGAGCCCCATGCCCACGATGACAGCCAGCCCGCTCATCACGATGAGCAGCGGCGAGAGGTCTTCAAACTGGGCCAGGTCGCTGCCCCAGACCATGATGCCGACACTGACCCCGACCACGGCCAGGCGCGTCATCACGCCGCTGATCAGGAAGCGGGTGGACTCTAAGTAGACCGGTGGGATGGGCATCTGAGCGGCCTGAATGGCTTGCTTGGCGACGCCGAAGCTGGCGAGGCGCTCACCAAACGAGGTCGCTACGACCATCCAGAAGACGGGAGAGAGCCCCATCCACAGGTTCTCTTCGATGCCAAAGCTGCTCAGCAGGAAGGTGCAAAGCCCGCCCACGATCAGGACGAGCGCGGCAGCGCTCGAGGCCATGCCGATGCCGAGCCACCGCGTGATGGGGCCGGCGAGGAAGAGGGCGACGATGAGGGTCAGGATGTTGGCGCCGAAGTAGTAGGCCCCTAGGAAGCCCGCCATGTGCGTGTCGTCTTCAAAGCCATTCTTGAGCGCGCTCGAGAACTGGAAATCCAGCACGACGGAGGCGGCCTGGACGAGGAAGGTCAACAGGGCCAGTCGACCGAGGAGGGGGATCTTGTTCAGGGCCTTGAAGGCCTCGGGGAGGTTGCCCAGGACCGAGCGCTTCTTTTTGCTCTCTTGGTTGAGGGTGGTGATGTCGATGAAGCCGGAGTCTTGGGGGACCAACTTCGGGACCAGCCGACTGGCACGCCGCGTGAACATCGCGGAGATCCAGGCCAATATTGCCGCCAAGGAGATCAGGGTCGTGATGCCGCCGAATTCGACCATTCCGCGGGTGGCGGCGCCGCCTGCAGCCGCGCCAATGGTGGCCAACGCGCTGGTGATCGGGAAGAGGCGCCGCGCTAAGCGCACATCCAAGAGCTGGGACGACCATGACCACGTCTGCACGATCATCAAGGGGCTCATCCCCGAGCACCATGCGTAGATGGCGAGCGATGACCAGGTCCCCTCGATCCCGATGAAGGGCGCGGTCAACAACGCGATGACGGCGTAGCTCGCCCCCGAGATGATGAAGAGCCCACTGATGCGCTTCTCGCTGGACCAGCGATCGATGGTGGTCACGTAGAAGAGCGTGACCAAGGTCGCGAAGATGCCGCCGCCGATGAACATCCAGGGCAGCATCTCGTAGGGGTTGTTCGCGATGAACAGTGACTTGGCATACGAGATCGTGATCACGTTGACCGCGGTCACGAGCGCAAAGACCGGCGCGATGAGCGCCAGGATCTGGGGGTCAGAGCCCCGCATGTGCAGAAGCCGGCTTAGCCTGCTCAAGTCATCCTCACAAAAGCCACCCGTCACCCGCGCGGTGAAGGTCTAGCGGGGAGCATCATGGCGTGTTTCGCGCTGTCTGTCAGCCGTCGGAAGCGCGATTCCGTCACCCGCGACCCCTCGTGCGTGCGCGCCCCTTTGGCGTGCGCCACATCTTGACCAAAATCCTGCGCGAAATACTGCTCGGTTTTGGGGCACCGACTGCTGCTCACGTGCTGAGGAGCTCCTCTGCGGCCCGCACCCCCGACTCGACCGCGCCCTCCATGAAGCCCGTGAACGCGCGCGCCGTCTCGGTCCCTGCCCAGTGAATGCGCCCCACAGGCTCACGCAACGCAGCCCCGAAGCGCGACAAGGTCCCCGGGGGGAAGTTGGCGACGGGGGCGCCACCGCTCCAGGGCTCAGACGCCCAGTCTTGTTCTCGGTAGTGGGTGGGCTCCAGGGCTCTGGGGCCGTAGAGGCGACCGAGGTGCGAGAGGACGGCTGCGCGTCGCTCGGCCTCTGGGGCGTCGCACCACCCTCTGGCGGGCCCCGCGACGACGAAGGCGACCAAGCAGGCTTGGCCGCTCGCGTCGGTGTTGTCATAGGCGACGCTGATCGGTCCATCTCCGCTCACGGCCTCGCCGCTCAAGCCGTCGCTGCGCCAGAACGGCGTGTCATAGAGGGCCAAGCACTTCACGGTGGCGCCCATGGAGGTCCGCTGAGTCAGCTGATCGCGGAGGGTCGGTAAGCCTGGGTCGTAGTGGATGCGATCCGCGATGGGCGGCGGGACAGCGACGATGACGTGCTGGCCTGAGACCTCGCCCCCGTCATGACGCACGATGACGCTATCGGCGCCTTGTTTAATCGCTCGGACTGGGCAACTGAGCTGCACTTGGCCGGCGTCGGTGGCCAGCCGCTCAGAGATCTGCTGGGTACCCCCGACGACCCGGCTCTCTTGATGCCCCCCTTCGGTCTCGACGAGGGTCATCAGGCCCCCGCTCGAGCTGCAGTAGTGGAAAAAGGCCAGGCACGAGATCTCGCCCAGCTCCGCCCCCAGGATCACCCGCACCGCAGCGCGGATGACTGCGATGGCGTCGGGGCGCTTCACCGAGCGCCGGAGCCAGTCCTCGGCCGTCATGCTGTCCCACAGCTTAGCGTGGGGTGCCTCCCAGGGCCGCTCCGCCGGGACGGTCTTGATCGCGCGTTCGATGCGGTGGATGCCCCACTGCAAACGGATCAATGTCCACGGGTCCAGCTTCGGGATCGTCCCTGCGTAGGTCGAGCGCCTGCCTCCAAGCTCGAGCACCTGCCGCCCTGAGCTGTAGGTCGGGTGGGTCTCCAGGCCGAACTCGCGGACCAAGTCGTGCATCCGCGTCTGCGTCGGACCGAGCCACTGCCCTCCGAGGTCGAAGACGCCGTCGCCCAGGGGCTCAGAGCGCGTCCGCCCTCCGACGCGGTCACGCGCCTCGAGGACGATGACGGAGCGCCCGGCGCGGGTAAGGTGCCGCGCCGCGGTGAGCCCAGCCAGCCCCGCTCCGACGACGATGACGTCCGCGCGCTGTTTGCTCACATTCGCCTCCTTCGCCGTGGGTTCGCTCACGCCTCGTAAGGTACCAGGACGCGCTGCGCCTGACACTCGAATCGGACCTCACGGCCTTGGGTATGATAGACCTTAGTGATGGATCGCGCCGTGACTATCCGCTGTGTTGTGCTGGTGTGGGTCGCCGTCTTCTGCGGGTGTGGTGAGTCATCGCCCTCTACCCCGGCGGACGCCGCGGCGCCCGAGATCGTGGGGACCTCTGATGCGCTGGATGCCGGGGTGAGCGCCGTCGCGGACAGTGAGAGCGCGCCGACGACTGACGCGTGGTTTGACGTGGGAGATCTCTCGGTCCCTGAGCCGCCGCCCACGGTCCCAGACTCCCTCGGTGGGGGATTTATCGAGCTCACGCAAGGGATCGAGGGGTGGCCGCCCTTTGAGGTTGACCCCGGCGTGGCCGAGGAGAGGCTCCAACCGGAGGTGACCTACGGCATCTTCGCGGACCTGGACGGTGATGGCGCCGTGGAGGTCGTGGTCTCGGGGGCCGCGGACGGTGAGACGATCCGTCGGGCGGTCTACCGCTATGACGCGGACACAGAGGCCCTCGTCGAGATCCCCAACCCGGTGCTCAGCCCAGGCGGTTCACCGATCTGGGAGGACCTGGACGGCGACGGCTATCGCGACCTGATCTTGGCGCGCATCGGCGACTACGCGATCCGCTGGGGCCACGCGACCCAAGGGTTCGCGGGGACGACCAAGCTCGCCCCGGATGAGATCTTGGGGGACGTGGAGCGCACCGCGTTTCAGCTGATGGACCTCGACCGAGATGGCTGGCTGGACATCCTCATGCGCGGCGAGTGTGGCCTGCTGGTGTTGATGAGGACCGGTGTGCGCAGCTTCACCCTCCGCCCGGAGATGCTCCAGGGCTATGAGACGGCGACGCCCTACGCAATCGGCCTGTGGCAGGTGCCGGATAAAGCGCCGGTGGTCATGGTCCTCGGGCACGCTCAGTGCGGCTTCTACGTAGGCCTCGCCCTAGAAGGGATGGACGCCGAGGGCTACCCCCTCTTCGAGCCGATCGAGCTCTATGACGGCCTCGCCGGGGGTGACGGCGGGGACCTCACGGGGCTCGTCAGCAACGCGCCGATGGCCTCGGCGGTCTCGGACTTGAATGGGGATGGCGCGCTGGACCTCTTCGTCAGCCTGGATCCCGAGCACGCGATCTTCGATGGCGCCTCAGGGTGGCCGGTCTCGGAGCTGATGCCCGACAGCGGGCTCTACATCGTCGACTCGGACACGGAGGTCGAGCAGCTCCCCTGGGGCGTGGCGCTCCTCGACCTGGATCGCGACGGCCGCGACGATGTGCTCACCGCCCACGGTGACGACCGCAGCCGCTTCGAGGGGATTCACCCCAGCGCGGGCCCCCAATGGATGACTGCGCACTGGAACGGCGGCAATTTCCGCTTCGCTGACGCGACTGAGCGGCTGGGCCTCGGGCAGCGCGGCGCGTGGCGCACCCTTTCGGTCGGGGACCTCGACGGTGACCACGCTCCCGACTTGATCTTGGGCGGCCTTGGGGTGCCCCCTCTCGTCTACTTGAACCGCATCATCACCCCGAATCGGGGCTTCGCGTTGCGCTTAGAGGGCAGGGTCAGCAACCTCCTCGGGGTCGGCGCTGAGGTCGTCGTGACCCCTGACGGCTCCGAGACCTCGCAGCGCTACCTCGTCGGCGGGATGGCGAGCCCGAAGGTGTTCTCGAACCCGACCCTCTACCCAGGGATCGGGGCCGCGTCATCAGCGACCGTCACGGTGCATTGGCCGTCGGGGATCACTCAGACCGTCACGGACCTGGGGCCTGACGCGCTTCACGTCATCACCGAGCCCGACGTCCTCCAGGTGGCGCCCTTTGGTCGACACGTAGACGTCGGGGGCGACGAGGTCGCGACCCTGACCATCCGCCCTCAGTCCCCCGCGACGAGCGTCACCGTGGCGATCACCCACGGAGACGGGATCCCGAGCGCCGCGGAGGTCGCCGAAGACGGGTCATGGATCGTGACGGTCGCGCCGCCACCCACCCCGGGCTTCGCGCGCCTCGAGGTCCGCATCGATGGTCAGCCCCTCGCGGTCTATCCACGGCTCTGGTGGGACGCCCCCTGAGGTGATGGGCGCGACCCGACAGAGGCCCTTATGGTAGGACAAGGTATGCGTGTCCTCCCCTCATGGCGCTTCGCGTTATCGCTGCTTTGCTCGCTGCTCTTGGGCTGCAGTACGGCGCCCGAGCCGACCTCGGATGACGCTGGGGAGGCCCGCATCGAGGACACGGGTCCAAGCGGCAGTGACGGTGACGTCGGTCCCCGCACCCCAGCGCCTGTGGAGGCCCGCCTCCCCGAGGACCTCGCCGGGGGCTTCGTCGACCTCACGGCTTCCGTGAGACCGTGGCCACCCTTCCCGGTCGATCCCGGAGAGGTGATGTCGGAGCGACTGCCCGACGTCACCTTTGGGGTCTTCGCTGACTTGAACGGTGGCAAGAGCTTAGAGGTGATCTTGTCGGGCTCACTCGAGGCAGAGGTCTCCCGCCAGACGTACACCTACGACAGCGACGCGGGTGCGCTCATCCCGTGGGAGGCAGATGCACTCCCTCCAGGGGTCGTCATGGGCGCCCTCGATCTCGACGGAGACGGCCATGTCGACGCGATCATGGCCGAGGATGGGGGCATGATTCGTGTGCGCTGGGGGGACGCCCTAGGTGCCTTCGAGGCCTTCACCGAGTTGACGACCGTGGCGCCGACCTTCTTCAGCGAGCGGACCAGCGTGCACCTCAGCGACATTGACCAGGATGGGTGGCTCGACGTGATGATGAACGGGGCCTGCGGCATGGCGCTGCTCTTCCGCACGGGTCCTCGTGCTTGGTCGGATCGCCCCGCTGCGCTTCAGGGCTTTGACGCTCACGACCCCTACGCCCTGAGCACGTGGCCCAGTCAAGGCCGACCACCCGTGCTCCTCGCCCTTGGTCACCCGGGGTGCGGCTTCTATAGCGCCTTTCAGTCCGACACTCGCGACGACGAGGGCTACCCGCTCTTTGAGCCCCTCTCTATCTATGATTCAGGTCAAGGTGGGCCCTCGGACGATGGGGTGAGCGCGTTCATGTCCCCGATGGGCGCGGCGGTCGCCGACCTCGACCGCGATGACGCCCTCGACCTCGTGATGACCCTCGACCCCGCCCACATCATCCTCGACGGTGCGGTGCCTTGGCCGGTCTCTTCCACTCAGCCAGACAGCGGCCTCCTCTTCTCGACCACCGAGAGCGGCGGCTTTCAGGTGGGCTGGGCGGTCGCCCTCGTCGACCTGGATAAAGATGGCCTCGATGACGTCATCGTCTCTCACGGTGACGACGCGGCGCGCTTCTTGGGTGAGCAGACTTCACCAGGGCCGCAGCGCGCCACGGTGCACCTGAACCTGGGTGACTTTCGCTTCCTTGACGCGACCGCGTACCTCGGCCTCGATCGCTTAGGCGGCTGGCGCGCGATGACCACCGGTGACCTTGATGGTGACGCGGACTGTGACCTCATTATCGGCGGCCTTGGGGAGGCGCCGCGCGTCTATCGCAACGACGTCATGACACCGAATCGAAGCCTCGCGCTGCGCCTCGAGGGGCGCGCGAGCAACCGCTTCGGCGTCGGCGCTGAGGTGGTCGTGAACCCCATCGGCACGAGCGCTCAGCAGCGCTACGTGGTCGGCGCGAGCGGGGGCCCGAAGAGCCTCAGTGAGCCGCTCATCTATGCAGGTCTTGGGACCGCCGCGGGCGCGGATGTGACCGTCTACTGGCCCTCGGGCGCGGTTCAAGTCGTGGCCGGCTTGATCGCGGGGAACACGCACGACATCACTGAACCCGACGTGCTCTCCATTGCGCCGACTGACCGCCACCTCACAGCGGGGTCATCCGAGGTCGCTGTGCTGACG
>JBMYRH010000025.1:0-78222 GCA_049602155.1 Myxococcota bacterium
GCGCGCGCGAGGACCTCGGGGGCAATCGATGGCGCTGACTTCGTGGCCTCCTCGTCTGCAGTGGAGGTCGCAGCATCACCTCCCGGGGCTACCGGCGTGACCTCATCCCCTGCGGCAGTGGCCCTGTCTGGGGCGACGAGCCGAATCGTGCCGGTGTTCTCGTGGCTTGATGTGTTGACGAGGGCAGGGCGTGATGCGGCGTCTTGGCTTGGATCGCGGGGGGGCTCGTCACTTGGCTTGCACTGAATGAGGAGCGCTGCGCAGGCAATCATGAGGCAGCGCACACAAGGGTGCTGCGTTGACATCACCTGCGAAGGTCCTCTAGTGATCATGGCCATGAATCGCTCCCTGGTGCTTGAACCGCGTACCCACCGAGGCCGCTTGAGTACGTTTCGCGTCCAACTTCTCGTCGCCGCTGTGGTGTCCATCATCTCGGTCCTAGGGGCCGCCCCCGACGTGCGCGCTGAAGGTGCGCAATCGGCAGAGGAGTATTTCAAGTTAGGCAACGACTACTTCACGGAGCGCGCCCTCGACAAGGCCGTCGCTGCGTATGAGCAGTGCGTAGCACTTCAGCCCTCCTATAAGGAAGGTTGGTACAACTTGGGGGTCGCTTATGGTCGGCAGCGTCGTTTTCGTCGCGAGATCAAAGCGTATCGGGAGGCGATCGCCCTAGATGCGAGCTATGTCAGGGCTGTCTACAATCTCGCCATCGCCTATGACGATGCTCAGCGCTACGAAGACGCAATCGTTCAGTACTCGCGGGTGCTGGAGCTTGATCCGCAGGCTGTCGATGCCTGGGTGAATGTGGGCATCGTCCAAGCTCGGCTGGGGGAGATTGACCAGGCCATCCAGAGCTACAAGAAGGCCCTCGGTATCCAGGAGGGTGCTGCTGATGCTTGGTACAACCTAGGGGTCGCGCTCGCGCGGAAGGCGGATGAGGCGAAAGAAGCGGAGGTGCGCCAAGGGCTAGGGAAAGAAGAGCAAGCTGCGTACGAGCGCGCCGTCGCCCTTGAGCCCGGCTACTACAAAGCCTGGTTCAACGTGGCGATCGCATACCGCCGGGCTGGGGACATCGAGCGGGAGATCCAGGCGTACCTGACCGCGCTTGAAATTCGTAACGAGTACCCACAGGCGCTCTACAACTTGGCCTATGCGTACGAAGAGGGGGGGCTTTTAGAGGAGGCCGTCGAGGTCTGGCGTCGCTATTTGGTGGCCGCTAAAGCTCACCCCACTGAGGCACCTTACCTGGCGATCGCAGAGCAAGAAATCGTGCGCCTGACTGCGCCAGACTCAGCGCCGTGAGTGACGATCCCTGGCTCACCGCTTGCGCCACGGAATATTCGCGCCCTACACTCGCCGTATTCGAGCGATGACTGCAGGAACCAGCGTGTGGCTTCAGCTGCACCAGCACGTCATTGTCGATTTACATGGATTTATTCCAACGATGGCGTAAACGACGTGCCTTACAAGGCCGCGGCTATGCCGGCACTTATGACATGTGAGCCAGCGATCCTGTTGGCCGACCAGGAGGTGATTTACGAAACCGCAGCGAGGAAAGGGAGGACCGACCCCAGATAGGCACCGCGTGAACAACGAAATTCGTTTTCATTCAGTGCGCGTAATCGGTCCAGAAGGAGAGCAGTTAGGGATCTTACACCCGGACGAAGGTCGGCGAATCGCCAATGAAAATGGCCTAGACCTCGTCGAAGTCGCGCCTGAAGCGCGTCCTCCCGTGTGTAAAATTATGGACTACGGCAAGTACCGCTACGAAATATCGAAGCGGACCAAGCCCCAGAAGACCGCCAAACTCAAGACGATCAAGCTACGTCCCAAGACCGATGATCACGACTTGATGACGAAGTTTAATCTCGCTCGGAAGTTCCTGGCAGGTGGCGACCGTGTGAAGTTCGTGATGCGACTTCGCGGGCGTGAGGCCGCCTACATCGACCGATGGTGCAAGATGCTCGCAGAGGAGCTGGCCACGTTGGAAGACGCAGGGAACCTCTCACTCCAGCCCCAGCGCGAAGGTCGTGCTGTTGTGGCTCAAATCGATCCCAAGTAGGGGTCAGCTCCACGCCTTGCCTGCGTCGCCTCTCGCGGCTGAACAGAGGGCATGCGCGTGGTTGTTTGTGCCCCGGCTAGCGCCGGGCGTGAGCCGAACCACGTCAAGTGGCGGGATCGACTCAAGGTCGGATGACACACGTCTCCGAAGGCGCTATCCTCTGGGCACGGAACCTGAATAAACCTTCCGTCAAGGACGCGTACGATCGACGTGAGAAGCCCAGATGCGGTGTGGTCGCGAGGGAGCACACCACAGAACCACGTGATTGGGGGGTACGCGTGAGCTCCTCTAATGGCGAGTTTGGGCCTCCGTCCGACGGTGATGCCGCCAACGCACCTGTGACCGCTTCAGAGCCGAGTCTCCCAGATGGCGAGAACATGTTCGAGCTCAGCGTGGAGTCGGGTGATGTCGTGACGAGCGATACGCCGCAGACGCCGACTGGGCAGCTAGGAAAGACGGATCCTGCGATTGACACCTCCAGCCTAGCGATTGACGCAACGGCGCAGGCGATCGCCTTTGATGCGACGATGGACGAGGTGTCCTTCAACGCGGCGATGGATGAGCAGTCCTTTGCGGAGAGCAACTCGGGCTTCGACGCGACGGTGGGAGAGATCTCCTTCGACGCGTCAATGGACGAGCAGGCGTTCGCAGCGAGCAATGCTGGGCTCGGTGAGTTGGCGACGACGCCTGAGATACCGATGGCCACCGATGCGGGCGTGTCGAGCTCAGGGTTCGGTGCCCTGACCGACGAGGCCCCCGCCGCACAGAGCAGCGCCGACAGCGAGGTGACTCACCTGAGGCGGCAGCTCGATAGCGCACGCTCGGAGTTACGGATCGTCGTGTCGCAGCTAAACGACCTTGAGAAGATCCGCAGCTACGCGCTCCAGCGGAGCAGCGAGATCCTTATGCTCAAGGCGCGACAGATCAGCCTTGAGTCAGAGGTGGACCTGTATCGCGAGCTGACTGTCCAATACCGCGCGGACTTCCAAGGCCTTGAGGTCAGGCTCCTCGATGCAGAGGGCGCCGATGATGGCTTAGGGCTGGGAGAGGCTGACGCCGAGATCGGCAGCCTCCAAGAGGAGCTCAATAGAGCGTCTCGAGACAGAGATGAGGCGCGTAACGAAGCGAAGCGCTTGATGGGCGATCTCGCGACCCTGCGCGAATCGGATTCACGCGCGCCCTTGTTGGCGCGAATCGACGAGCTTGAAACCAACCTCGCCGCATCCGGTGGTGCGGGTGATATGGGGGAGGAGCATGCCCAGCTTGAGGCGCGTGCACACTCCCTTCAGGCCGAGCTCTTCAAGGCGCAATCAGATGCGTCAGAGGCAGGCCAACGGGCCGAGCGCCTCAAGGTCGCCTTGGAGCGGCTGAGGCAGGCCTTCGTCCGGACTGCGGAGCAGAGTGAGCGTGTCCCGGGGCTGGAAGAGCAAGTGACATCGCTTACGAGCGCCCTGGCTGAAGCACAAGCTGCGCCTCCTGAGTCCGCGGCAGCGAAGCGGATCGAGGCCTTAGAGGCAGAACTCGCGGCGTCTAATGACCGCGTGCGAGCGCTGGAGTCACAGGGGGCCGGTCAGGGGGCTGAGTTCCAGTCACAGATCGACGCCCTGACCGCTGAGTTGGAGGCCGCGCAAGGCTTCTCAGCCGAGCTCGGTGATGAGGGCGAGCGGGCCGTTGAGGTCGTGAACCTGCGCCGTAAGACTACCGACCTTGAGCTGCAAGTGAATGCGCTTACACGTCAGCTCGAAGAGGCGGCAGATCGCGTCGCGACCGCTGCTCCCGTGGCGCCTGAAGGCGGTGACAGTGAACGCCTAGACCGCTTGCGTATCGCCGTGCAGCGCTCCTCAGCCCAAGTGCAGCGTTTGTTGCTCGAGCTTGAGGGGTCGAGGGGCTCGGTGCAGCGCGCCCGTCGTGACATGCAGCGCTATAGCCGCAGCGTGAATGCGCTCCACGAGGCATTGAATCACCTAGAGCGCTACCTCATCGGGGCGGGCCCTCAGGCCCAACAAGGTGTGATCCTGCTCCAAGAGGTCAAGCGCTGTGCGCATGACGTTCGGGCCATGGTTGAGAGCAACGACCGCTTTGGTCGCTCGATGAGCAAGGTTGTCGAGAGGCTCAGCTCCATCGTCTCCGAGTCTTAAGCTACCGCTCTTCCGAGCTGTTGCTTGCGGTCTTCAGTCGGTATCCGACGCCGCGCACGTTGATTAAATGCTCTGGAGACGCTGTGTCAGTCTCGATGTAGCGTCTGAGGCGGGCCATGAAGACGTCCACCGTGCGAGTGCGTGTCGCCGGGTCTTGCTGCCAAACACGGGTCAGAAGCTCTTGGCGGCTGATGACTTGCCCTTGCCGCTCGCTAAGGTAGCGCAGGAGTCTGAGCTCGAGATCGGTCAGCTCCACAGGCACCCCGTCCTTCCATGCTTCGCGGCGCTGCCAGTCGATCTCGAGGCGGCCGAGCACCGCGCGTTCACCTGCGCCATGCCATCGTTTGCGTCTCAGCTGGGCTTGAACACGTGCCAAAAGCTCCTGCAGCTCAAAGGGCTTCGTCACATAGTCGTCTGCTCCGGCATCCAGACCGTCGACTCTAGCGTGCGTGGTGCCTTGAGCTGTCAACACGACGATGGGGATGATGCTGCCCGCAGCGCGGAGCTCTCGGCATAGCTCGAGGCCGTGACCGTCAGGGAGCCCAAGGTCGAGCAGCACTAAGTCTGGGCTGTGTGCGACTAGGGCCTGCCGTGCGGACTCTAAGCTTGGGCAAAGGTGGGTGTCGTGGCCCTCTCCAGAGAGGCTGACCTCTAGGGTCATGCCGAGTGTCTGATCATCCTCGACGATGAGTAGGACTGCCATGCTAGCTCTCCTCGGCGCGCAGCAACCACACCTCTGCGACGGCGCCAGTACCGTCTCCCTCGCTGTGCAAATACAGGTCGCCTCCGTGCCCGCGAGCGATCGCTTGGGCGAGCGAGAGTCCTAGCCCGGTGCCGGGTCGCGTGGTGTCGCCGCGTCCGAAGCGACGAAAGAGTCGAGGGGTCTCTCTGGGATCAAAGCCCGTCCCCTCGTCGGTGACCTGAATGAGGGCGAAATCACCGTGCACCGTGGCTCGAAGCTCAATCATCGGCGCATCGTCCGTGTACTTGAGGGCGTTATCGAGGAGGTTGTCGATGAGGAGCTTCAGAGCGCGTTCGTCGCCGCGCACCCAGAGTTCGCCCTCAAGGATCAAACTCGTCTGACCGGAGCGCGCGTCTGCGGCGAGGGCTGTCTCGGCGACGCAGCGCTCTAAGAGTTGGTGCAATGGGACGACGGCCTGAGAGAATGTGCGCCGCTCCACTTCGAGTCGGCCTGTCTCAAGGGCGTTGTCGATGCGGAGCGCTAAACGGCGCGTCTCTCGGACGATCGCCTCGTGGAAGCGCGCTTGTTGCTCTGGTGCGAGCGTCGTCTGCTGAAGGGTCTGGGCCGCGGCGCGGATCGCGCTCACCGGTGTCCGGAGGTTGTGGCTGACCCCGGCGAGGTAGGCGGCCTCAGCCTGGCTCATTCGCCAATAGGCGCTGAGGCGGTTTTGGACGGTGAAGAGCATGGTCAGCAGGAGCGCAAAGCCCACACACCCCAGGACAAGCAGCGTGAGGTTGGGGCTGCCCTCCTGTCGGACCCACAACAGCACCCATCCGACCAGCAGAGTGACCACCAGGGCGGCCATGACGATGGTCATGGCCACACCTCCCCAGCCGCCCCAAAAGCTCTGTTTCCGAGCGATGATTCTCCCCCCGAAGGCTTCGTCTAAGGCCAGTCGGCCAAGGCGTCGAGCCACAGGTGGGGCGCTGTAAATGTGGGGTGGATCAGGCATGGGCGAGGTTGGTATCGCCTAGCGTGGCCTGGCAGGCAAGAGGCGACTCGCGCGGAGGCGATGAGCCGGGGGGGCCGTCGGGCTGAATGTCGCCCTGCGAGTCAGCTTCAAACGAGGGGCCGTGCTCCCATTTCCTCAGCGCCGCCTAGGACCCGATGTGGATGGGGTTGCTCAGCGTCGCAGCGGACTCCTCACCGGCCAACTCGGCGGCGATCTCTCCGGGCAGGGGGAACCAGCGGAGGTGCTCGAAGTCGCTCGAGAGCGATGGGTCGACGACCCGGTCGTGGGGGCGACTGGGGGACGCTTCAGCCACGATACGCTGAGCCTCCTCGAGGTATGACTCAAGGATCCACTCGGGCTCACGGGCCTGACGGCTACGAAACTCAAGCTTGCCAGAGCGGTAGGAGAGGTCCGCCAAGGTCATCTGCGGCTCGGGACGTCCATCGCGATGGTGCCAAGTCCCAGTCGTGGGCTCGAAGGTGTAATGCGGGAGCAGCTTCCACCCTTCGTTTGCGACGAAGTGAACGGCGCGGAGGACGAAGTTGAAGATCGTCTCACTGATGAAGTAGTTGAAGTTAACGCGGACCCAGCCAGGCTTGATGCCCTCACAGCCCCGCACGATCTCGCGCTCGAACTCCTTCGAGGTCTCGAGGTCGATCCCGAGCAGGCGATGTCCATAGGGGCCGGCACACGAGCACCCACCTCGGGCCTGGATGCCGAAGAGGTCATTGAGCAGGGCGACGACGAAGTTGTGATGGAGGTACCGGTCCTGATGCCGCACAACGAACGACACGATCGAGAGACGCCATGCATCGTGGTTGCCTAAGATGAACAAACGGGGGTTCTGCGACCAGTCCGCGATGGCGCGATCGACGAAGCGGCGCTCAGTCTCATGGATGCGCTCGGGTCCGACGGCCTCCTTGAGCTGAAAGGCCAGCCCAGCCCTGATAGCGCCGATGATCTCGGGGGTGCCTCCCTCCTCGCGATGTTCGATATCGTCGAGGTAGCGATGCTCGTCTGTGTTGACGTATGCGACGGTGCCGCCACCGGGGACCGCGGGGACGGTGTTCGAGAAGAGGTGCTTTTTGGCGACTAGGATGCCGGGCGTCCCGGGCCCCCCGACGAATTTGTGAGGGGAGAGGAAGATCGCGTCCTTATAGACGAGGTGCCCATCTTCGGCGTCGTCGGCCATGTTCATCTCGATCTTGACGTAAGGGCCAGCGGCCGCGAAGTCCCAGAAGGAGAGGGCACCATATCTGTGCAAAAGGGAGGCGATCTCTCGCGTGTTTGAGCCGATCCCTGTGACGTTGGATGCGGCAGAGAACGAGCCGATGATGAGGGGGCGTTCTTGGTACCGCTCAAGCTCCTCTTCAAGGTGACGTGGATCCACTTTGCCATCGGCGTCCTCGGCGATGACCACGACATCAGCGATCGACTCTCGCCAGGGGAGCTCGTTGGAGTGGTGTTCATAGGGGCCAATGAACACCACCGGGCGCTCTTCGAGCGGGATCTGGGCGAGGAGGTCGTAGCGCTGCGCCAAATCAGCGGGAATCCTGAGGTTCAATACATCGATGAGGCGGTGAATCGCACCTGTAGCTCCAGAGCCACAGAAGACGAGGACATCTCTTTCGTTGGCCCCCACGGCATCCTTGATGAGCGCTCGGGCGTCCTCGCGGAAGCGGGTCGTCTGAAGGCCGGTGCCGGAGGTCTCTGTGTGCGTGTTTGCGTACAGAGGCATCACGTGCTCGCGGATGAAGTCCTCGATAAACGTGAGCGAACGACCCGACGCTGTGTAGTCGGCGTAAGTGACCCGGCGAGGCCCGTAGGGGCCGTTGAGCACCTGATCATCACCGATAATAGAGGTCCGCACGGTCTCGATGAGACGCTGATTCTGATCATCCATGACGTTGCTCTCGGAGCGGGGGCATAACAAGGGTAGCTGGTTGCAGCGCTGGGGCCAATCGAGCGCCCAGGAAACCCTCCCGTTCCGCGAGCAGCGCGGTGTCGATTAGACCTTGTCTGCGGCGTCTTGAAGTAAAGATGTGATGTGCGAGGCGAATTGCGCGGGGTCCGCAATTGGGCTTCCCTCGGCCACCAACGCTTGGCCGTAGAGGACTTCGATCCAGGTTCGCACTCGGGGCGACTCGGGGTCCGCGGCATGCAGGGTCGCCATTGTATCGATGATCCCGTGGCCAGGGTTCACCTCAAAGATCCGCTTAGGGATCTCTCCACCACCGGTGTGCCGTCGCACCATGCGCTCGACGTGAGCGTGCATCCCACCATCAGCGATAACCAGGCAAGAGGGAGAGGCCGTGAGCCGCTTGGAGACGCGCACTTCCTTCACATGCTCCGAGAGGATGACCTCCATGCGCTTCATGAGCCCCTCGAGGTGGGGGCGGCTCTCTTCGTCTTTCGCCTCATCATCATCGCCCTCACTGTCGTCGGAGCCCAGGTCGAGGTCAGCCTGCATCGCAGAGACGAGGGGCTTGCCATCGAACTCCTTGAGGCCATTGACTGCCCACTCGTCGATCGCGTCGACCATGTAGAGGATCTCGAAGCCCTTCTCGCGGAGCGCCTCCAAATGGGGGCTCGCGGCCAAAGCCAGCTCGGATTCACCGATGACGTAGTAGATGCTCTCTTGGCCCTCGGGCATTCGCGCGACATAGTCCGCCAAAGAGGTCCACTCGTGGGCGTCATCAGAGGTCTTAAAGCGCACTAACTTGCCCAAGCGCTCGGCGTGCTCGGGGGCGAGGTGGAAGCCCTCTTTGAGGACGACGCCATAATTCTCCCACACGGTCGTGAAGTCTTCCTGCTGGTCGGCGGCCATCGACTCAAGAAGATCGAGCGCCTTCTTGGTGACCTGCTTGCGGATCGCACGCGCAGCCGAGGAGTCCTGTAAAAGCTCGCGTGATACGTTCAGCGGGAGGTCGTCCGAGTCTACGATGCCCCTGACGAACCGCAGCCAGCGCGGGAGCAACTCTTGGCAATCGTCCATGATGAAGACGCGCTTTACGTAGAGCCGAATCCCGTGGGTCTGATCGGGTGAGAAGAGATCGAAGGGGGGGCGTTTCGGGACGTAGAGGAGGCCAGTAAAGAGCTGGACGCCCTCGACCGTGAAGTGAGTACGGCCTAAGGCGGGCTCCCAGTCGTGAGTAAGGTGCTGGTAGAACGCTGCGTAGTCCTCATCGGTGAGGTCGGACTTCGAGCGTTGCCACATCGCGCGCCCCTCGTTGACCTTCGTCATTTCGAGGCTCATCGTGGGCTCACCGCCCTCTTCGGCGGGGGGCTCCGTTATCGCGAGCTGCATACAGATGGGGTGGCTCACGAAGTCCGCATAGCGCGTGACAAGGCTGCGTAGGCGCCACTCCCCCAAGAATTCTTTGGCGTCCTCTTTGAAGTGCAAGAGCACTGAGGTGCCTTGCCCCTCGCGGTCGGTACGCTCAAGGGTGAAGCCGTCCTTCCCTCCAGAGGTCCAGCGCCATGCTTCGTCACTCCCGGCAGCGCGTGAGACGACCTCGACGGTGTCTGCGACCAAGAACGACGAGTAGAAGCCGACACCGAACTGTCCGATGAGCTGCGGGCCGTTCGCGCCCTCCTCGAGGGCTTTGATGAACGCCTTCGTCCCTGAGTGAGCGACCGTACCGAGGTGGGCAATGAGCTCATCGCGGCTCATCCCGATGCCGTCATCCTCGATGAGCAGCGTCCCTGCTGCTTCGTCAGGGATCAGTCGGATTTCAAGCGGGCCGTCGCCTTGCACGAGCTCTTTGTCGGTCAGCGCTTGGTACTTCAGCTTGTCGATAGCGTCCGACGCGTTGGATACGAGCTCGCGGACGAAGATCTCTTTGTTGCTGTAGAGCGAATTGATGACCAGGCTGAGGACTTGGTTGACCTCGGCCTGAAAGGCGTGAGTCTCGGTGGTCTCTGTCTCCGACATGGCGGTCTCCTCGTGACACATAGGGGGCGGGCATTGCCCGTGGCGGCATAGGCTTAGGCACGCCGATTCCCTCGGTCAACTCCCTTCGCGACTTTGGGCCTCAGGTCGCGCGTTTAGCGTGACTGCGTGGCGGACTGCGTCGTCAGCGTGATGTTGGACCAAGAGCCGGCCCAGGCCTCACAGGCGAGGAGGCTGCCCATGAGCACACCAAGCACGAGCGCGCGACGGTGTCGACGTCGTCGTGACCTAAAGGCAGAGGGAGCGGGAGATACGCCAGTCATGACGGTATCGTATCCCAACCGAGCGGTCATCGTCATCCGCGAACTACGCACGCGGCCAGGCTCCGGCTAGGTGAGGTGTGTTGTCCCCACCCACCTAGCGCGCGGTAGATTGATGGGGGTGTGCTCGCAAGTGCTCGGTTTTATGCGTGTATTTGTGTTCGCGGGCGCTCTTTGCGGACTTGGCACGGGCTTTGCTTCTTACCTGGTCAACACCCACCACTGGGGACGGACGATGAACATCTTCAAGCATACAGCACTGATTGCACTGATTTCCTTCGCTGGAGCCGCGGCCGCGGGCTGCGACGCGGTGGGGACTCAGGATCTTAACTTAGCCTCTGGTGAGGCGCGCTTCGCGACCTCCTCGGTCTCGCCTGAGGTGAGCACACCGGCCCTCTCCGATTCGGAGGAGTTCCACGCGGCGGACGCAGCGAGCACGATTGAAGACCTCGCGCACACCGCGACGACTCAGGTCGATGACCCAGGCGCGAGCGCTGTGAACACCAGCATGTTCGATGATGCAGCGTCGTCCGAGCCCTCAGAGGAGGCGCTGCTGTCCGACGAGGCGCCTGGAGAGGCGACTGTCGTTGAGGATGCTGCGGCCGAGGAGTCCTCGGAGGTGTCACCCATTGCAGAGATCTTCGAGCACGCCTCCGAGCCAATCGCTTGGAGCCCCGCAGGCACATACAAGCTCCCGACTTACGGTGCGGGCTGCCGATTCACCACAGAGCAGGTGATTCAGATCCCGTCAAACGGGTTGAGCGATGACTCGCTCGTCTTTGAGGCGGACTCTGGCGCCGGAGCCACTCTGGAGTTGTTGGTTGAGACCCCCGATGGGCTCAGCATGGTGGCCGAGGTTGACATGAAGCGTGGCCTGACCGGGCGCTCGTACCGACAAGCGACCGGTGACGCAGCCTGGACGGATAAAGAGGGCGACCACACGGGCATCGTCGTCGATGGCACCATTTGCTTTGATGAGAAGCTGGCGAACGGTCTGGACGATGTGTTGGCTGAGTTCTCATTGGTCGTCGAGCGCGACGGCATCTACTTCGCGATGGGGGGCAACGTGCTCCTAGAGGGTGCGCAAGTCGCAGCCCTGGAAGGCTTCACCGTGGACGGCGCGAGCGCCGTGGACATCGACCTCCGATAACTCGGAACACAGGGACACTTATGCTCCGCACGACGATTGCTCTGATCCTCTTCACCTTCCTCGCCAGCGCCTGCGCAGTAGAGGAGGTGCGCACCGATGACGTCCAAGGCAGCCTGATCCACGCGGGTAAAGCGGACGCTTGGTGGAGCGAGTGCGAACTTCAGCAGGTCTTGGCGTGGGTGAGTGATCCCACTGTGGATGTGGACCTCCTGGACAACTCTGGGGTCAATCGACGCGCAGCGGGCAACATCGTCGCTTTCCGAGACGGAGATGACTTGACCCCTGGTACGTCGGATGACCAAGTCTTCGACTCATTGGCGACCCTAGACGCGGTCTCCTGGGTGGGGCCAGTCACCTTCGAGCAGCTGGTGAACGCTGTGAGCGAGCGCTGCGAGGGAGACGCGAGCACTGCTGCCAGCACTGATGGGACGATGTCTCTTGAGGTCGTCTTCTCACCCAGCTCGGACTATCACGAGAGCATGCTGGGCAAGGCGTCTGAGGTCATCAACGCTGCGGAGCACAGCATTGACCTCGCGATGTACAGCTTTCGCGAGAAGTCACTCTTGGATGAGCTGGAGGCGGCCGCAGACCGCGGCGTGCGCGTGCGCGTCATCTTGGACTCGGCGCGTTCGGACCGCTCCGAGCCCGATGGCACCATCTCTGCGCGGATCGAGGCCTTGGGGATCGATGTTCGCTACGTGAACAAGATCATGCACCACAAGTTCATGGTCGTGGACGGCCGGCGGGATGGTGTGCTGACGCCTGAGCAGGCGTTGGTCTTCACGAGCAGCGGCAACTTCTCCTACTCGGCAGGCATGCGCTTCGATGAGAACACGGTCATCATTGAGCGGAATGCAGAGTTCGCCGGGATGTTCCTGAGTCAGTTCTCTCTGATGTGGAACAACTCTCGGGACTTCGATTACGGGCAGGTCCCGGCCTACGCGTTTATCGAGACCCTCGAGCCAGAGGATATCCCCGACGATTCACGCTTTGAGATGCTCTTCACCTCGGACAACTTTGACCTGAAGACGACCAGCCATGGCCCTGGGTTCTCTATGGTGTCTGGGCGCAACGCTGTCTCGGATCGTGTCGTGGAGCTTATCGAGCGGGCCGATCGCTCCATCCTGGTCGCATCCGGTCACCTGCGCTCGCGCCCGATCGCAGAGGCCATCTTGGCGAAGCACGCTGAGGACCCGACGATGGACATCCGGGTGTACCTCGACGGTCAAGAGTACATCAGCCACTGGTACTACTATCACCTCGTCGATGAGCGTGAGGCGTGCCTCGTGGAGGCTGGCGACAGCGTCTCCAAGCAGCAAGCCTGCACCGACAGAGGCTTCTACTACTCCTACGCGATGCATGAGGCCGGCATCCCGATCCGCTTCAAGCACTATGCGTACCGTTGGCACTACACGTACGCACCACAGATGCACCACAAGTACATTGTGCTCGACGGAGAGACTGTGCTGTCCGGGTCGTACAACCTGTCCGACAACGCCGAGCACAACACACTCGAGAACCTCGTGGTCTATCAGCTCGACTCCTTGGCCGACTCCTTCACGAGCAACTTTGACCGCATGTGGCGTACTGGCGAAGAGGATGGGCTCTATGAAGACCTCCTCGCCGAACTCACCGAGGGCACTGGTGACATCCCCTTGGTGTATGACTCGATGGCGTTGGGCTGGGAAGAGGTCAAGGTCCTGAAGGACACGATCGAGGACCTGTGCCCCGCGGTTCATCAGTGGGATTACAAGAAGTACCCGCAGAGTCACAAGACCTGCCCACGCACAGCTCCCGAGTAGCTTGCGCGGCGCGGAGCGGGGTCGCTCAGGTTCGAGACGGAGCGTCGTTCCCCTGCTAGGCTCAGCAGGTGACTGATGTCGGTGACCACTACGAACGCTTCCCTTACCCGCCTATCCCATCTGCGGCGCTTCCTCGTCGTGGGCAAGGGCGGACGGTCAGCTGGGAGCATGGCTCGGCCCGGGCACTCGGCGAGCAGACCTCTGGGCGTGGGCGCCGCATCCTCGTCGTCGGCGCTGGCACGTTAGAGGCGTTGGTCGTGGGCTTAGCGAACCCTGGAGCCGAGGAGGTCGTCGCGTTGGACCTGAGCGCGCGCTCTCTCGCTCGATTGAAGCGTCGGGTTTGGCTCGCACGCGCCAGACAGTGGGTTCTTGGGCTTGGGCTCTTTCACCGCGTGCCGACGATCCGGGCCGTGGTCGGAGACGTGGCGGTCTGGGAGTCCGGGACGTTTGACCTTATCGTCGCCTCCAACGTGCTCCACCACCACAGTGAGCCTGCGATGCTCTTGAGGCGCCTCGCCACGTGGCTGCGGCCCAGAGGCCTGCTGCGCGTCGTGACGTACCCCAAAGCGAGTCGGTTTTGGCTCCGGGCGACGGCCCGATGGCTGCGACTTAACGGCTTGGGGCCAGAGACGGAGCAGCTTGTTGCGTCCGCTCACCAGTGTGTGGCTGAGCTGCCAGCTGAACACCCGATTCGCCTCTCCTTTGAGTCGAACTACGAGTCACGGAGCGCCGTGGGGATAGCGGACGCCTATTTCCACCCCTGTGAGAACCCCCTGAGCCCCGTGGAGTGGCGCGCTGCGGCGGAGGCCGCGGGGCTAGTGTTGGCCGCAGAAGATCAGCACGCCTATTCCCGGAGCACCTTCGTGGACGAGGTCAGCCCGGGGCTAGCCGGGCTAGGTGCCTGGCAGAAGTTGCAGCTCCTCGATGACCTACATGAGCTGTCGACGAACCCTGTCCTCTGGTTCAGGCAGCGTGATGATGACAGCACGGCCACTGAGGAGGGCACAGAAGCGGCAGGGGACGGGGCGCCTGAGAGCGGTGTGGGCCTCGACCCGCGTCTGAAGCCTGAGGCCCTCGCGGCGGCTTGCCTGGCAGGAGAGTGCCCTGAACTCTGGCTGCCCTCAGACCTCCAGCAGGAGATGGGGGCGGGGCTCCATCGACTGGCGGGCATCTTAGCTGGCGAGGCGAGCACGGTGGAGGAGGTCTTGCGGGCATTCTCAGAGGAGGTTGGGACGCACCTCTCAGGGGTAGACCAGCGCCCACTGCCAGGCCTCGCCGTCCACGAACATGACGGTGCACGCATGATGTCGCTGCCACGCCCCTGGCCCGCAGAACGCTTTGGTGAGCTCGGGCGCTTGCTTGGCGCCGCGTGGCACCTGAGGCGTCGGGGGGAGCGTGTCCCAGGCGACGATCTGCAAGCGCAGACCGAGTGGTTGCACCTCACGGTCGGCGCCAAGAGCCCCTGGATTGGGCCACTTGAGTTGCGGTCGGGCGACTAGACGACTCGGGAGACGTCCACGGAGGCCTGCACGTCGTTGTACTGGATTGCGATCTGCATCGGTCGGTCTGCGACCCACCAGGGCGCAGTCGGGGTGAGCTGCAGGGTGGGGCCTGATGGACCCCAGGTGGCGCGCATCTCCCCTAAAGCGTGGTTCTCCTGTCCGTTGATGTCCATGACCCATTGAGTTGTGCATTTTGAGGAGAAGGGGCGGCGGAGATCGGGCAAGGCCGGTGCGAAGAGCGCGCGCATCGTGGGCGCCGTCCGTTCGTATTGACTGACCGTGATCTCAAAGAGCTCCAGGGCACCGTCACGCTCTAGGTAGCGGTACGTAAGCGTGCGAAGGGGGCCGGTTTGGCTCACGGTGGTGACGCCATTGGCCGAGCTCGTGGTCCAGGGTTGTGGCCAGCTGTCGCCACCCCGAAGGTGTGTTGTGATGAGGCTGTCTCCCTGGAGCTTCTGCGTGTATGAGCCGGTCAAGAAGCCCCCCTGGGTTTGCAACAGCGACATTGCGAAGGGTTTGACGAAGAGGAGCCGGTGGAGCGGCCGTTGGGTACCGTCGTAGCGCACGCTCACCGAGCTGGCCCAGCTGCGGTGTGAGAGGTCCAGCGCGGCCATCAAAGTGGCGCGGGAGTGACCCATTGTGGAGCCGTTGCGCTTGGCCTGTGGTTGGGTGGGGTAGGGGCCCCGGTAGTCGACCTGCGTGAGTTCACCATCGGGGTTCTCCCACTCGAGCGCGAGCCGAAGCTCTGCATGGGTGCTTGTGTCTCTGACCTGCACGGGAGATGCCTTGCGTGGCACCGGGAGTTCAGGCAACCAGCCCGCGAGGTCGTCGACGCCGCTCACAATGGACTGTTCGAGGGTCCGGCTGCGCGCGTCCTTGGCGAACCACACTGGGCCCTCGGGCGTACGCAGTCGGGCGAGCTCGTGCATGTCCCACTCGGGGTGGTTGGTGACGATGACCAAGTCGAGGTCATACGCAATGCCGAAGGGCATGATAGGGAGCAGAGGGGCTGCGTGCTGTGCAGGGCCCTGGTAGCGGGCCATCGAGGGCGTTGCTTGGCCCCATTTAGCGCGGCGCTTCGCTGCTGAGAGGATCGGCCCCTTTGGCAGCAGCTGCTTTAGCGTAAACCGGCTCATCCCGCGCGGCGAGCGTCCGCTTCGCGATAGGCGCGTAATCGTGGGCCGATCTCGGTGAGCGCCAGGTAGATCGCGAGGCCCCCGGTCGCGATCCAGAACTCGGTCGCGTAGAGACGGCGCGTCGTCATCATCTCGAAGGGGATCTCCATCGCCTGTGAACCCAAGGGGCCTCCACCTGCAGGTGCGACGACGACAAAGACCATGTAGGACGCGTAGATGATCTCTACGACAAAGTTCAGGATGATGAGCCAATGCATCGCATAGAGCGCGCGGCGGCCCCAAGACCAACGTGAGTGAGATGACGACATGCTGAGACCGTAACCTCCAAGGTGGTTCGGTGTCGATCCGCTAAGGCGCCTGGCGGTCCTTGATCACGCGATACAGCCCAATTGGCAGCGTCTCGCGAGCGGGATAAACCGGGATGGTGAAGTCGGTTCGATTGGGCAGGTCGAGGCTCTCCAGTGGCTCCAACTCAAAGCGCTCACGAAAGCGCTTGCAGCTCTCAATCTCGCCGTCTTCCGGGATCACCTGATCGTCGGGTGCTCGGAAGCTCATGAAGCAGCGTGTCCCCAAGAGGGCGAGGGTGCGCCCCTGACATTGCCCCCAATGCTCAGGTAGCCGCTCGAGGGCGAGGACCTGGTGGTTCGGGAAGAGGTACTCCGGGAAGTGGCGCTGTGTCGCCCCCGGCTCTGGAGCATCCGAGAAGCGCACGGTCGCTAGGCATCCGGGCTCCTGAGGCATTGCGTCCTCCGCAGCGCGGATTAAGGCCTCCTCCGCGTCAGCATTGGAGGCGCCGAGCACGGTAGGGGCGGTCCACATGGCGTGTCCGGCCACGAGGACCCCGAGCGCGATGTTGACCCAGCGCCCGCGCTGACCACGCTCTTCAAGGCTCAGCATACCGAGGCCGATGGCAGGGATGAGCATGAGCCACGTGGGGATATGGACCCGAGGGATGCTGACGAGGGGCAGATCGACCGAGGTCACGGACCACCACGCCAAGGTCGCGATGACGAGGCTGCCGGACCAGAGGCGGTCGCCACGTCGCCACACGAGCCCTGCGACGATCCAAACGATGACCACAGGGGAGACCCACGGTCCGTCGAGGAGGAAGTTGTTGCCGGTCAACACGTCCGTGATGCGGCTCGATGTGGCCTTGCTCAGCTCGTGGATGCCGGCGCTCTGCTGCTGGGTGGCGACCTCGACGAGCAGCCACTGCACATGAGGCCACAGCGCGAATGCCGCGCCAGTCGCAGCGCTGAAGACCGCGAAGACCGTGCGTCGCCTGTCCTTGGGGGCCACGCTCCAACACATCAGCCCGCTGATGACGAGGCCGAGCGGCAGCAAGGCGACTCCCACCTCGGGGCGACAGACGGCGGCGCCCATCCACATCGCGAAGGCGAGCGGCATGGCCACCGGGGGGAGCGTCCGCTTCCAGGCGCAGACCGCGGCGGCGAGGCCACCGATGAGGAGCCAATTGGTCCCCGTCATGATCCCCTCGCTGAGGTGGTCCCGCCACTGCACAGGGAGGCAGATGTAGAGGGCCAGCGCCCAGACCGCACGCTTTCCCATGAGCGTGAAGAGCATGGCGGCCATGGGGAGGAGCGTCGCCAACCCGAAGAGTCGGTTAGCTATCTGTACGCTGGTGTGGTCGATCCCGAGGAGACTAAAGGCCCAACCGTAGAGCCACGCGGAGCCCGCACCGTAGCGCGAAATCTCAGTCATCCATGCCAACCGAGCGGTCAGATCGTACCCGGTGTACTCCATCACGAGGTAGCCCGGGGCGAAGAGGTGGACGAGGAGCCATATGGCGCCGAGACCGGCACATTGGCGCTGCAACGCCTTGTCGTCGCTGAGGTGCCGCCAGACGACCCAGACGAACGCGCGCTGTAGCCAGAGCAAGACGAAGACCCCGAGCAGTATGAGCCCTAGCGCGATGGTCGCCTCGATTCTGTCCAATGAGCCAGTAGTCGGCAGTCGCCGCACCTCGAGGGGAGGATCCACGACCCACCTGTTGCCGAGGAAGCCGTTCACCTCCGCCTCTGCGACGGCGAGGCGAAGGGCCTGGTGCGCGCTCTGCGCCTCCGGGGACCGCGTGTTGCCTTGGGCGCGCACCACATGAGGTAGGCCACTGGCGGACTCAGGGTTCGCCTCAATGTGGAAGGAGACGTCGCTACCGGCACAGGTGGCGTAGAGGGTGAGGCCGTCCTCGACCCAGAGCGCAGGGTCCGCGTTGCACAGCCCTGCGATCGGCGCTTCGAGGACCGCCGGCACGGTGGGGGGAGGCCGCAGTCGGTCCGGGGGGCGCCCTTGGGCTAAGAGCAGGCCGGTGAAGGAGAGGCAGATGGCGGCCGCGATGGCGAGGCGAAGGCGATTGTCCTCGCGCCCTCCTGTGAGGAAGTACGTGCCTGTAAGCCAAAAGATGAGGCCCAACGTGAACCACGTGATGGGCCAGAGCGGCGCGGTGCCTCCGCGTGAACGCAAGGCCTGCCAAGCGATCGATGCTTGCTCCGAGGGGGGCGCGATTCGGGTCGCGACGTCCGCGAGTGAGAGCGCGAGTCGTCGGTAGCCCTCGTTCTCCGCGCGGATCGCGGCTTGCACCCAGCGTTCGGCTTGCCCTCGAGGCCCCGTGGCGAGGTTGTCCTCATCGAAGCTCGGATCAAGCGCGGGCAGAGGCGGGACGGGCATCCTGCGGTCTCGTAAGCTCTGCGCATCCCGCCTCGCGCGGGCCATCGCCGCGGTCTTCTCGGGGTCGGCCTTTCGGAGTGAGTCTGACTCCGTCAGCACATCGGCGGGGCCGTCTAGTGCGATCCACGGTAGGGTCACATCGACCGCGTTGAGTGCCTTAATGGCCTCCTCTCTCCGCTCTGCACTCCAGCTCGCAGGTGGCGCGATGAAGCCGTGTTTGCTCTCGAGGGTCGCGCCCTCCGCCTGGTTGAACTCCTTTGTGAGGAGGAGCACCTCTGGCGCTCCCCGCTCCGGCCAGACGTGGAAAGTGACGCGACCGGCCTCGACACGGACTGGGCCGGGGTCGCCCTCTAGGAATTCGGCTTGCAGCGACGAAGAGAGCGCGCGCAATGCGGGCTCAGCCTCGGGGCCCAGGACCCAGGCGCCGTGCGCTGCGGCTGTGCTTACCAAGGTGAGCACGAGCGCGATGAAGAGTCGTCGTATCAACGTGTTGTTCCCCCACGAGCGACGCGGATAGCCCCCGCTACTGCCAAGAGGAGTGCCACGCCAGCGAGAATTCTAGACCACCATGGTGTGTCATCGTCGACATCGTCGCGTGGCTTTGAGTCCTGTGTCGCGGCCTTGCTCTTGCGCAGCCGAGGGTGCTCCCACAGTGACTCGCAGACCGCAGGGTTTGCGACTAAGCAGCCATCCAGGTCCTTAATCATCTGGCCAACCCGTGCGTTCTTCTCAGGGTTTGACATGTGACTGCCCCGGGACATGGACTCGTAACGCGCGAGGTCGTCGCGCGCTTGCTTGCGTCGGGTGTCGCGCAGGATCTCCGCGCGGCAGTAGAAGACATCGGGATCCGGGTCGTGACGAAGGGCCGCCTTGTCGAGGCGCTCAAGGGCAGGCTGAACTTTGCCGATGTTGAAGTCGTTCATCGCCAGGTAGATGTGCAGTCGGCCTTGATGGCCGAGGACAGGCTCTAGCGGAGCGAGCAGCGCGGTCGATTCATCAAACCGGTTCGCGTAGTGGTAGATGATGCCGAGGAGGAAGGTCGAGATGATGTCATCAGGGGCCGCGGCGTGCTGTGCTTCAAGCCGCTCGGTATGGGCGGCGCGCACGTCTGCATCGCGGAGCATGGCGCTGAGGAGGACACGCACGACGCTCTCGTCGGTCGGGGTGCGCCTCGCCACGAACTCCAAGAGTTCGGCCGCCTTCACGTAAGACTCGACCGCCACGTGGGCCGACGCGATGGTCGAGAGCAAGCCATCCGTCGCCTGGCTGAGTTCGAATTTGTCCATCGCTGCTGTCGCGAGGGTCAGCCCAGCTTTGAAGTCTCGCGCCTCGAGACGACGATGCAGGGCAGACTCCCACGCTGCTTGGCACTCTGGTGCGCGTGTCAGGACCAGTTCGGCGACCTCGCGGGCTTCTTTCGGCCGCTTGAGCGCGACCAAGGCTGCGGCCAACTCCGTGAAGCGGCATGCGTCTGCAGCCGACAGGCTGGAGATAAGTGCCTTGGCATCAATAGGGGTGCCTTGGATGGCCTTCGCGGCTGCGTCGTGGACGGTGGCGCCGCTCCCCAGACCGCTGAGGGCGACCGTCGCCGCCTTGGGGGCGTCGAGCTGTGTCCAGAGGACAGCCACCCGCACCGCGACATGGGGTGGGAGGGTCGCCGGGAGCTTGCCGAGCTCTGCTCGGGCGTCATCATGATCCCCGGCTGCGCTGAGGTACTGGGCTTGTCGCAGTGTCGCGGTCATCTCGGCGAGCGCAGAGGGGGCGATGCCGGGCTCCTCGTCCGCAATCTCGCGCCACGGGACCGGGCCCGGGGCGCGCTTGAGCGTGCGCTTCAACGTCGCGAGGGCCTTGGCATCAATGGGGCCTGGGGCCTCAGTGAGCGCCACACCCGCTGCGGTGTAGGCGCCCTCGGGGGCCGTGGAGGGGTGCACGAGCGTGACTGCCATGATGATCGTCTCGCCGCGACGCGCCTCTACGCGGATCGTGGAGCCGTCCAAGGTGGCTGAGCGCAGCAGGCCAGCGCGATCGGGGGTCGCTTGCACATCGACCGCGCGGCTGACCGCAGAGGCAGCCTCGGGCGGCAAGATCCACGCGCCGTGAGCGACAGACCCCAAGAGGATGAGCGAGGAGAGAGTGGTCAACGTCGTGAGGATGGGCTTCACGCTCTGCACTGTACTCCATCTCAGTCCCCGATCCACCTGTTGGATGCATGCGCGGCGATTAGAGCCCTATGGAAGCGTGTCTAGACGGCCCTCTACGACGAAGTGGGGCGTCTCCCCCGTGTGATCCACACACCGGATCGCGTCACCAAGTTGGTACCGGTAAAGGCCGCCCCCTGTCGTCAGGAGGGGGCTGTAGAGCGCATCTTGGCGGACCTCATGGACCAGGCGCGGTCGCGCTGCAGGCGCCTGGAGATCGATGAACTCAAGGAAGTGGGACGAGACGGCGGCGACTGCCCCCTTGCGCGCCCCAATGGGGACCGTGACGACCCCTTCGGTGGCCAGAAGGCCCTTAGGCTGAATCGCAGCGGAGGGCATCAGGGCTTTCAGTCGAACGGCAGCCGCCTCGGAGGGCGCATCGGCCCAGCAAGACACGAGCGCAAGTGCCGGCCATAACGTGCAGAGGTCCACGCCCCCAGACGCCACGATAGCGCCACGCAGGTTCGTCGCGCGTGCTGGTGACAGCTCAGCGAGGAGCGCCTCGAGGTGCTCTTCGATCAGGCTCACCAGGTCGAGCAAAGTGTCCGGGCTCCAGACCGAGAAGAGCCCGAGGTCCTCTGCTTCAAGCAGGCCGAGGGCGAATTCGAAGGGGCTCGCCGGCTCAGCAGTCGGCGCCTCTGCCGTGATCCCAGCCGTGACGCGGGCATTGGCCCAGCCCTCCAGTGGGCCGAAGTAGGCGCTGTCGTCTTTGGCGCCAATAGGCAAGCCCCCGGCGGTATGGGCTGGCATGGCGGGCGCGCTAGCAGCCGACCAATAGCTGCGGGTCCCGAGGAGGCCGGGCCATTGACGGTAGATCTCGAAGAGCCACGGCCCCGTGGCCGCCATCAGCTCGTCCAGGAGCTCTTGTGTATAGGGGATTAGCTTCGGTGCCCCTGTCGTCCCAGCGGTCGGCTCTAGGGTGAGCACGGCGTCCCGGGTCAAGACGCCGTCTTCGCCATCAGAGATACGTCTGATCCAAGGGGCTAAGGAATCAGCGTTTGATACCGGGACCTCGGCCTGCCACTGGGCAGGGGTCGCGACGCGCTTGAAACCATGCGCCGTGCCGTAGGCGGTCTTCGTGTTCCTGGCTAAGATCCCATGGAGCTTGCGAGCCTGCGCGGCCTGTGGGTCGCGGACAGCAGTAATGAACCGGTTCGTCGGGCGCCGTAAGGAGGCTAGCCAGGCGGCATGCACACCGCGGGCGAAGAGGTTGGCCATCGTGAGTCTCCCCCTGAGCGTCAGCGTCCCATGGGAGCCCGCAACATGCGGTCCGTCCAATTACCCACTAGGGCGCGTGAACCACGGAGCCAGTTCTCCTGAGCGGCCCACTCTGAGTGGAAGGTGACGCGCAGCACGCCCGCGATGAGGTCCACTTCGGCGCTCTCAATCGCGTCCCAGGGGACGAGGAAGTCACCCGACTCGGGCATCAAGAGTTCAAGGCCGTCGGTGGTGCGATACCGCATCACTGCGAGGACGTCGCCATCGGTCCCTTCGCCAGATAGGGGGACGCCGTCTAAGTCGATTCGAGGGCGCGCTTTCATGGGCCTCTCCAGTCCTGAGTGACCCTCCCATCAACGCCGAAGTGACTCGGAAGTCAACCCCTGGCGGGCTGGAGGGGCGTTTTTATGTGTATGAAATCAGGATCTTAACTTCTCTTTTTTAAGAATCACTCAAGGGTTTGATTGGGGGAGACGAACTCAATGGTGCGCCACCGAGGTGCAGCCGCCAAATGGCCGCTCAGCCCCGGCCGCCCCTACCCGACACGCCCCTCGACTTTATGGAGTTCACCATGTTTATCCGCACGTCATTCGCCAACGTTGTTCCTGCCATCATCACCGTCTCCGCCTTGGCCATCGTCGCAATGGGCTGCGATGGTGCTTCCGTCTCGACCTCCACCAGCACGACGCAGCCCCTCACGGCGGAGCTCAACACGAACGCGTCAGCGCAGTCATTTGAGCTCACTGTGAGCGTCTCGGAGCCCTCCAATGCAGGCGTAGCGGAGTTCGAGCATCGCGAGCATTACGATGGGACGCCTGACGTGGAAGCTGGTCTTGAGTTCAGCCCGAACTACCTCGGTGTCACCGAGGTCACGGACGTCCGCCAGGCCTTCGCCGCGACCGTGGACGCCATGACCAACAATCAATACGTCGCCGAGAAAGAGGTCCATGATGCGGTCACTCAGCCGTTCTTCACGAGCCTGCCGCTCACGAAGTGCGAGGGCGTCTTCCCCTGCGAATTGACCATCCGGATAGACATCGAGCGCTTCGACTTTTCGGTCTCGGCGCCCCTCCTCATCCACGGCCACGCTTGGGTCGACAGCGACTACTACGATGTGGAGATCCTCGACGTCGCCTCCTTCCCCACGTTTTAAGCCCGCGTCGCTCGACGACCTGCAACCCGGCGGCACCTGTGTCGTTGGGTTTTTGTGTTCCGTTTGCTTGCGGCGAAGGTGCGCTTGGTGGCAAGGGTGCTGTGTGTGTACTGCCCGTCGTGTTCTCGCTCTCACCGCGTTCACCTTTGTATGGATGGGGTGCAGTAGCGCGCCCAGTCCACAGGGCGAAGCCAGTGCGCTACCCGCGGACGTGGTGCTCCGCGCTCTGGACACCGACACGGGGTCCGCGAACCCGGATGACGTCACGGAGGCCGCTGAGCCCGACGTGGGAGGCGCATCGTGGGATGTGGAGGTCCCTGTGCGGGCGGACAGCGCGGATACTGCTGCCAGCCCGCCCACCCTCGAGGTGTGGCTAGAGCCCAACGTGACCAACCCGCTCGCGGTGTGGGTGCACGTGAGCCTTGGAGCCCCGGCTGTGGTCCGAGTCACGGCGTGGCGCGGTGAGGCTGTGGACTGGCAGGTGGACACCGCCGAAGCCAGCGACACGCATCGCGTGGCGGTGCTCGGGCTTCGCCCTGGAGCGAGCTATGACGTCGTGGTGGACACCATGACCGAGGCTCCGGCTTCTTTGGCCTTGTCACACGAAGCGGGGACGCTGGCATCGACCCTCCCGCCGATCACGACCTCGGTGATTCAGCCAGAGAGCGTGGCCCCTGGGGTGACGGCGTTCGGTCTGCAAGGTCGTGAGGAGCCGATCGATCCGACATGGCCGCTCTATCTCGCGGTGAACCAAGCAGGGATCCCGGTCTGGAGTTATCAGGACGATGCGGTGGATCATGAGGGCGTGGCGCGGGACATCCGCCCGACAGCCGACGGGAACTTCGCGCTCCTTCTTCGCAGTGGGGTGAGGATCATCACCCCGGCTGGAGAGACGGTGCATGAGTGGCTGGAAGGTGCTGCGCTTGGAGACGGATATCACCACGACGCCTTGGTGCTCCCGAGCGGCAATTTGCTGGCCTTGGGGCGAGAGGTACAGAGCTTAAACATCCCGTCGCTCGATGGTGTGTTCGACATCCGGGGGGACACCGTTCGGGAGCTCGACCCATCCGGGGTCGAGCTTTGGAGCTGGAGCGCGTTCGGGCATCTGGATCCGAACGTCTTGCCAGGCCCCTTGGCGCAGAGCCTCAACCAGCAGGGGAACTACATCGACTGGACGCATGGCAACGGCTTGGCGCTGGATGAAGAGTCGGACAGTGTCTGGGTGTCGCTGAGGCACCAGAATCAAGTGGTTCAAATCGACAGGGCGACCGGGGCGGTGCTCGGCCGCTTCGGTCCCGGTGGAGACTACGCCCTGACTGAGGGGAGCTGGTTTTACTCACAGCACTCCCCGGAGCTCGACAGCGCCGGCGGCATGCTGCTCTACGATAACGGCAACGAGCGCGCTGACGGCGTGGGGGGCGAGATCCTCCCTAAACCTCAGCGTTACAGTCGGGCGGTGCACTACAGCTTGGCCCCGGATAGCCTCACTGCGGAGGAGACCTGGTCCTATCAAGTGCCTGAGTTCACTGCCTTCCTAGGTGGCGTAGCGCGGTTAGCCAATGGCAACGTTTTGGTCTGCGCGGGTGGCCTTCGGGGGGCGTCAAGCAGTGGCTTGGCGCGAATTCACGAGGTCACGGGTGAGGCCTCGGCGACATTGGTGTGGTCCTTGGAGGTCGAGGGCCTTGTATACCGGGCGCGCCGGCTGACTGGGCTCTCTCAGTAGCGTGTGGACCTCACGGGCATGCTGGGGTCCCCACGGGTGGGCTGAGCCGTAGGCACGTGACGCGATGTTTGCCATCATCGCGCTGTCCGGGAGTAGGAGGCATCCAGAGATGAGCGCGGTCCGAGATGTTGAAGTCGCTGTATTGGGGGTGGGCGCAGTCGGGAGCGCGGCGCTCTATCACCTGGGCAAGCGTGGCGTGCGCGCGCTCGGCTTGGACCGGTTTCCGCCCGGACATGATCGGGGCAGTTCGCACGGTGACACACGCGTGATCCGTAAAGCGTACTTCGAGGATCCAGCCTATGTGCCGCTCCTTCATCGTGCGTATGACGGCTGGGAGAAGCTCGAGGACGAGAGCGGCGAGGGCCTCTTTCTGAGGACTGGCCTGATTGAGATCGGGCCACCGGATGGGTACGTCGTACCCGGTGTGCTGCGAGCAGCTGAGGCGCACGACTTGGAGGTCGAGGCGCTCTCAAAAGCTGCCCTGGAGGCGCGCTTTGATGGCTTTGTGGTGCCGGACGGTATGACCGGTGTCTACGAAGCCGACGGCGGCATCCTTCAGGTTGAAGCCTGCGTCGCCGCGCATGCGCGCTTGGCGGAGGCAGCTGGCGCCACGCTCGCGATCGGAGAGACCATCCTCAGCGTCGTCGCTGATGGCGATGGCGCTCGAATCGTGACAGACGCCGGGGTCGTGCGAGCTGACGCGGTGATCCTGACCGCAGGCGCCTGGGCGGGCGATCTGCTCGCGGGGCTTGACCTCCCTCTGCAGGTCAAGCGCAAGGTCCTCTTGTGGTACCCCTTGCTGTCGCCCCCGGCACCCCAGTACGCCCTCGAAGGCGGCGGCGTCGTCTTCCTCTATGAGTTCCCCGACTCGGTCTATTATGGCTTCCCCTCGCTGGACGGTCAGACCTTGAAGGTCGCCTGTCATGATGACGGCCTCTACATCGACGAGCCCCTCGCGCTCGACCGCGCGCTCCACCCCTTTGACCATGAGACCGTGGACGCCTTCCTAGCGGGCCATATGCCCGGCGTTCAGCCCCATACGCCTTGCCGTCATGCGGTGTGCATGTACACGGTCACTCCTGACCTACACATGATCGTTGACCGGCTCCCTGCACTGAAGAACGGATGGTTCGCAGCAGGGCTAAGCGGGCATGGCTTCAAGTACTCAAATGCCCTCGGTGAGGCGCTCGTGGAGCGGGTCTTGTGCGAGCCCTCTATCCTCGACCTGAGCCCCTTTCGAGCGGACCGCTTTAGAAGCTGAGGTCACCAGGGTAGGTCAGCGTGAGGTAGGTCTCTTCGGGGAACGTCTCTGGAGAGAAGGACGCCGAGGTGCCGTCGGGCCAGGTCACTTGCATGCTGTATGCGCAGTCCGAGTCGCCGAGGCCAAAGTGGAGGACGCGGGTGTCGAGGGAGTTGTGCATCCCGCGACTCGAGCGCACCTCACGGGTCACGCGTCGTCCGTCCGCCTCAAAGACCAGCTGAATGCGTGCGCCTATAGCGTCTCTGTTCACGGCGACGCCGTCACCGACGAGCCGCACAGCGAGCCAGCGGTTCTGATGGCCAAGATCGTTTCGGAAGAGGAAGTTCGGGCGACCACCGCCTGTGTCTCGGCCGCCGACCAGTAAGTCGACGTCGCCATCGTGGTCAATGTCTGCCCATGCGTGGTTTTGGGCGTTCTTCATGTTGAGCAACAGCTTGCAGAAGCCACCGCTGTGGCACATCTCATCCGGGGTAGGGCAGTCGGCGTTCGAGCTGCACGCTGTGCGGCAGCGGTCCTTGAGGCAGCTCTCCGAGGCCTCCGGGCAGTCCGCCTCGCTGGTGCACTCGGTCAACGACGCGTCGATGACCCCTTCCAGATCGTTGATGCCGCTCACAGGCCCGAGGCTCGCGAAGCTCCCATCTGGCTGCTGGTGCATGAGGCCAAACCACGCCTTTTGGTCCAACCCTTCGTAGCTCTTCTCGTATTTCTTGTCGCGGCTGATTGACAGATCGAGGCGCCCATCGTTGTCGAAGTCCGCTAAGCCACCGTCGACATCGCCCTCGTTAAACGGGAGCCCGCGCGTGATGGACTCGTTCACAAACGCGAAGCTGCCCTCGGGGCCTTGATTAATAAGGACCTGAGTCGGATCGGACCACTTCCGGGTGTAGTCCGATGCGACGGGGTGCGAGATCGTGGTGATGAAGATGTCCATCCAGCCGTCGTTGTTGATGTCGCCACAGTCGAGCCCGAACCCGTTGGAGCCGACATAGCTGCCCGGGCCCTTGTTAGGCTCCGGCGTGTCCGCGAGATCGAGCCAAAAGTTGCCCCCCGGGAGGCTCGCGAAGCCTCGAGCAACGGCGACGTTCGAGAAGGTGCTGTCGCCATTGTTCTCCCAAAGGATGTTCGCGCCGAGCTCGTGGCTGACGCCGTAGGTGCTCACGAAGATGTCGAGGTCACCATCCGCGTCGTAGTCGCACGCGACGCTGCCGTTTGTCGGGTGACCAGGGCCATTAACGAGGGCCTGGGTCCCAACCGTGAAGGTGCCATCGCCATTGCCCCAGTAGAGCTGATCCGGGGCCGCGAAGCTGGTGTGACCGTAGCCCAAGAAGAGATCAAGGTTGGCGTCGCCATTAAAGTCGGCGAAGACGGCGTTGGCAGCGATCGTCCACGAACTCTCCAGGCCGGTGGTGCCGATGAGAGAGAAGTGTCCGCTACCGTCGTTGAGCAGCAGCTGGTTCTGCGAGCCCGGGAGCTGAGCGTCATGACCAGCGAAGCAGTCTTGGTCGCCATCGTTGTCGACATCCCCGAAGGCGAAGAAGCCGGCTTGGATGTCCCGCAGGCCTGATGCGTCGCTGAAGTCCTCAAAGGTGCCGTCGCCTAGGTTGCGGAAGATGATGTGCTCAAAGGGGATGCCGGCCTGAGGGTTAGGGAAGAGGCTGTGGGTGACGATGTCATCAAAGCCGTCGCCATCGAGGTCGACAAAGCCAAGGCGGCTGTGGTCGTTGATCGGGATCGACACGGTGGGGTTAGGCTCCCAAGTGCCCTCCTGGATCCCTGACGCCACACTCACGTCGACGAAGAACCCCTCGGTAGGCGCGATCGACGGTCGCGTCACGCAGCCGGTGGCTCCGGGGCGCGGCTCGTCATCCGTGTCCGCTGATGGCGGGGTGTCTGCCGGGCCCTCGGTGTCTTCTTGCGCTGCGTCGGGGGTGTTCGCTGGGACCACGTCCCCCTCGACAGAGGCCGTGTCTGCGGCGCCGGTGCCCGCGCCCGCGGCATCCGTCGCGGCCGACGGCTGAGCATCTTCGGTGGGCTGGCCCTCGTCAGGGGTGGTCTCTACACCGCACGCAACCAGGAGCGTAATGCATGCGCTGAACAATCCGACTTGTAAGACTCTCACAGGAACCCTCCCTCGTTGACGAGAGGGCACTCTACACGACCGCAGGCCTCCCACGCTCGGCAGAAGCAAATCAATTCGGTCTCAGGCATACTGACGTCCTGAGGAGGAGATATGAGGAACACGGCATTATGGATGAGTATCGTGCTGTCGGTCTGTCTTGTGCAGGTCGCATGCAGCGAGTCTGAAGGCTCTGGTGGCGCACCTGACGAGGTCGGGTTTGGGACCAATGGGGCCGTGGAGCCAGGCGACCCTGACGGTTCGGACCAGCCACGATTTCAGTCCGTAGACGCTGGAGAGGCAGGCGGGGAGGGCACGGCGGAGAGCGATGCGACCCCCACGTCCGCCCCGGACGGCGGGAGCACCTCGACCCCAGACGGCGGGAGCACCCCGACCCCAGACGGTGGGAGCACCCCGACCCCAGACGGTGGGAGCACCTCAGCCCCAGACGGTGGGAGTACGCCCGAGCCGGGGGATGTTGAGGGGCCACCGTGCGCTACGGACGCGGATTGCCCTGCTGACCAGCAGTGTCTCCCTCAGCAAGTCTGCGCGGCTTGCTACCCCGGCACCTACACGTGTGAGGGCGACGTCTCGATGGTCTGCGACTTGGTGGGCTCTCAATGGCTCGTCAATGAGGACTGCCAGGCGCTCAGCCAGACGTGCAATGTGAACCTCGGGGTGTGCGAGTCCCCCTGCGGCGCGCTCGGCAAGATGGCCGGGACCAATGCGGGCTGTGAATTCTGGGCAGTTGACCTTCATAACGGCGTCGAGGCCCAGCAGTGTGTGTACCTAGACGCCCAGAATGCGCCCTTCGCTGTCATCGTCTCGAACACCTCGAAGACGGTGACTGCGCAGGTGACCCTGACCCTGCCGAACGGGCAAGGCTACCCAGCCAATGTGCTGCCACAGACCCTCGCGACCTTCCCCATCCCCGAGACATGGTCCCTGGAGGGCACCGGGCGCACTCAAAGCGCGTTTCATATCGTGAGCACCTCGCCCATTGTGGCGTATCAATTCAACCCCCTCGATAACGTCGATGTCTTCTCAAACGATGCGTCACTTTTGCTCCCAGTGGACGCCATGGGATCGGACTACTACGTGCTCACGCGTCGTCATGACCCGATCGGGACCTTCAGCACCTTCCCGTCCTACTTCAGCCTCGTCGGAGTGAGTGAGCAGCCGGTGGAGATCACCATGAACGTCGCGGGTCAGACGGCAGCAGGCGGGGAGTTCCCGGCCCTCAGCCCAGGGACACCTCATTCCTTCACTTTGGCGAAGGGTGACGTGGTCAATATTGAGTCGAGCAGCGGTGACTTGACGGGCAGCCGTGTGACCGGGACAGGCCCCTTTGCCCTCTTCGCTGGGCATGTCGCGTCGCGGACGCACCCAGAGCCGTCTGGTTGCTGTGCAGACCACCTTGAGCAGCAGTTGCCACCGATTGATCGCTGGGGCACGCAGTTCGCGGTCGGCCGCAGCGTGAAGCGACGCTTCGAGTCAGACCACTTTCGTGTGCTCGCGTCAGAGTCCGGCACGGTCGTCACGGTAGATGGCGGAGCGTCGCCCCCTGGCTTCCTTCTTGAGCAGGGGCAGTTCGGCGACTTTGTGGTCGATGGGCATGTGCAGATCACGTCCAACAAGCCCATCTTGGTGGCCCAGTTCCTGGCCTCAAGTGGTGAGGCGGGCGCCGTAGAGATGCCCTGCGGGACGGCCAATGATTGCGGAGACGGCTACGAGTGCTCCTTTAGCTGCAAGCCTTTGGCATGCACGAGCGACGCGCAGTGTGGCTCGGGGCATACGTGCAAAGCAGGGGGGATCTTCCCGTGCGAGTCTGAGTGCAAAGCGGTGGGAGACCCCGCGATGATCCTCAGCGTGCCGACCAACCAATGGCAGGAGGAATTCGTCTTCCTGACCCCCGACAAATACGTACAAGACTTCGTCAACGTCGTGGCGTCGAGCAGCGCCACCGTGACGCTCGATGGGGCCCCCGTCCCTTGGGCGTCGTTCGAGCCGATCCCCAACAGCACCTATGGCGTCTTTCGCACGCAGGTGGGGGACGGCGTCCACACCGTGACGTCGACAGAGCCGGCGGCGGTGACGGTCTATGGCTACGATGCGTCGGTTAGCTATGGTTATCCGGCCGCAATGGGGCTAAAGCATGCGGTCACGCCGTAAGAGAGTGAACGATGGCAGCAATGGAGGTCAGCGTGAGTCGATGGATAGTCACCCTGCTCATAGGGTGTGTGGCGTGGGGCTGCGGAGGCCCTGAGCAGCAGAAGCGGGCCATCGAGCCCGAGATCGAGTCGACCATTCGAGTACCGGTTAAGGCGCGGAGCACGCTGTCCGAGCGTGTGACTGACGATCGCGCGGCGGTCAAGCCGACCCTGGCTCAGCCGCGCCCAGTCTCGGCTACGCCTGTCGTCGCGCATGCAGAGGCCGATGCACCGGCCCCACCGGTGACCCCTGATGGTCCAGAGGTCTACAGCTCGTGGCCGGATTATCAGCTGGAGCATCGGTACGACTGCGCGGGTCGACTGGACACCCTTGAGCCGCCCTTTGAGTTCAGCGTCGGCAAGGACGCCGGGCGCATCTTTGGTCATCGGATGGAGGTGACGCTCGGTCGCTCTGACACACCGAAGAGCATTCGAATCGGCGTGTTGAGCGGGCCCAAGGACACCTCGGAGGCGACGCAAGAGAACCTCGAGTTCTTCCTGGATTGGTTCGGGAAGCAGCGCGTCGATGTCGTCGTCGTGAACGGCGACGTCGGGTACACACCCGAGGAGTTTGAGGAGACCATGACCCTGCTGGGCAAGTCTGGTTACATCACCGTGGTCAGCGCGGGTAACGCAGACATGAACGTACCGTTCAATCGGGCAGCGCGTGATGTCAGCGCGGTGTACCCAAACCTCGTCAACGGCAACCTCGTGCGCCTCGTCGATGTGGGCCCCGTCTCTTTGCTGGTCCTCCCGGGTTATCACGACGCCATGTTTGTGAGCCCTGGTGACGGTTGCCAATACTACCGAGAGGATCTCGACGATCATGCGACCCTCGCCAAGCGCGGCAAAGGTAAGCCTGTGCTGGTCGCGCATGGTCCTCCCAGAGGGATGAACGAGGACGCGCTCGACTTCGCCTTCGACGCCGGGAACGTAGGAGACACGGCGCTGAACCGCTTCATTGATGAGCAAGGCGTCCACCTTGGCATCTTTGGGCACATCTTGGAGGCCGGTGGCCGTGCGGTGAACCCCGCCACGGGGCGCGCCGCCAGGGCCGGCAAATGGTCGAAGGAGCTTTGGATTAATGCTGGCTGTTCGACCAGCCTCGTGACGCAATTGCACGATGGCACCAAGCACGGCGGGATGGCCGCTGTGGTGGAGACGGATGGGGTCCGTGCGCGCTACTGGCTCTCGCGCCGCGCAGCGAAGAATTAGGGGGAGGTGACTGTGAGTCCTGATGAGATTGAAGCCCGCATCGACGCTGCGAGGATGCTCTCTGAGCACTTCCGGCAGGTGACCCCTGACGACCTGAGCTGGCGTGACGACGGAGCGATGGTGGTGGCTTGGTCGGATGGCCGGACTGCCGCTTATGGCGCCGAGTACTTGCGCTCGATTTGCCCCTGCGCAGAGTGTCGCGGGACTCATGGGACGCCCAAGAAGGCGTTTCACATCTTGTCGGCGGCTCAAGTGCAGCGCGCAGACCAGCAGACTCAAATCGTCGCTGTGGAGCCCGTCGGGCACTATGCGCTGCTCTTTCGATGGGGTGATGGGCACAAAGACGGCATCTACTCTTGGCCGTATCTGCGGGCGATGAGCCCAGAGTTGTCGGTGTGATGGGCACGCCATCGATCGCCAGGGTTGGTGCACTCAGCTGCGTCATCGGGCTCTTCGGGGCCTGTGGGGCTGATCCGGTGAGCCAACCGGTTGAGGATGCCGCAGGTCAGGTCGCAGGAGGTGTGCCGACAGGGGAGGGCGCGGAGGACGCGGTGACCTCTGAGTTGGCCGACGATGTGGTGACGCCGGAGCAGGACACGGTCGGCGAGCAAACGGCCGACGCGAACGGTGACGTGAGCACTGCCGTAATGGATGCGGTCATTCAGCCCGAGGGTGATGCGCTCGAGGTGGATACCGAAGAGGCGCAAGACACGACCGAGCCAGTCGTCTGGACGAAGCCGTGTATGGGCGCGATTGAGTACTGCGACCGTCCTTACAATCAGTTCGCTCAAGTGTGCACGCACAACGCGATGTCCAACGGCGAGGATGGCTTCACGTTGCCAGCACCGAACCAGGCGTTCTCCTTCACGACCCAGCTCAATGACGGCGTGCGTTGCATGATGCTAGACACCTACCAGCACAAGGGGGAGCCGTACCTCTGCCATGGCGTCTGCGGTATCTGGGGAGAGCGGCCCCTCCTAGATGGCCTTCAGGAGATCGCGGCGTGGATGGATGAGCATCCACGAGAGGTGGTCACCTTCATTATGCAGAGCAACCTCGATGAGGCTGTCTTTCACCAGAGCCTAATTGACGCGGGGTTGGCCTCTGAGACCGGGGCGCCGTCCGATGAAGATGTCCTCTACTTTCATGACGCCCCGCCGGGCACCCCATGGCCTTCACTGGGCGAGATGTTGGCCGAGGACCAGCGGCTGGTGGTCTTTACGGATGACCCCGCTGCGAACGGCTCCTGGCACCTCGATTGGCAGGTCTACGGATGGGAGACGCCCTATGGCGATGAGTCTTTCCCTTGCGTGGATGGGCGTGGTGATCCCACAGCTTACGACCACCAGGTCTTCATCTTGAATCACTACACGCTTTGCGCGCTGGGGGGCTGTATTGAGACGGCCTTGGAGAACAACGCGTTCGCCTTTGCGCTCGAGCGCGCTCAGACCTGTTGGCAAGTCGATCCGGCGATGAACCCATGGGGGCAGATTCCGACGTTCATCAACGTCGACAACTACCATGCCCCGACCCTGGGGGGGGAGGACGACAGAGCTGACATCTTCGAGGTCGTAGAGATCTTGAACAGCCAGTGGCCGGGCCCTCCGTAGCCTTACGGAGTTCGGCCACCGTCGAGGGCCTCTAAGGGGCCGCCCAGGCTAGTTCGCGTCGACCTTCCAGGTGTGCCCTGAGCGCAAGAGGTCATGCATCTCGCCGAGCCCCTTAGTATCCTTTGCCTGCTCCAGCTGCGTATGGACTGCCTGGTCGTAAGACCCTACGGAGTCGTCACAGTAGAGGACGCCTAGCGCCACCGGGAAGTCCGGGCCGCGCAGCCCAGCGAGGATGCCGGCCAAGATGCGGTTGGTCTCGTCGTGGACGAGGATGTCCTCCTCTGTCACGCCGTCCTCACCGATGGTGACCGATTCGAGCTCGAAGGTCCCCGGGACAATCCGGAGGCCCTTGTTTTGCTCTTTGCCGTAGATCATCGGCTTGCCATGCTCCAACTTGAGCTGACGATCCGCCGCGACGGGCTTGTCAGTGAAGTCGGCGAAGGTCTTGTCGTTAAACACGATGCAGTTCTGGTAGACCTCGAGGAACGCAGCCCCCTGGTACTCATGCGCCCGTGTGAGCACCGTCGGGAGGTGCTTGAGGTCTGTGTCAACACCGCGAGCCACGAAGCGCGCACCGGCCCCGAGGGCGAAGTGCACTGGCAAGAGCGGGTTGTCTAGGGATCCCATGGGGCTGGTCGGAGACCGCTGGCCAATGGCCGAGGTCGGCGAGTACTGCCCCTTCGTGAGTCCGTAGATACGGTTGTTGAACAGGATGATGTTCAGGTTCACGTTACGGCGGAGCACATGGAGCATGTGGTTACCACCGATGGAGAGGGCATCGCCGTCCCCTGTGATGACCCACACGTCCAGCTCGGGGTTAGCGAGCTTGAGGCCGGTCGCGAAGGCTGGCGCGCGTCCGTGGATGGTGTGGAAGCCGTACGTGTTCATGTAGTACGGGAACCGAGACGAGCAGCCGATTCCGGAGATGAACGCCGTGTTCTCACGGGTCGCCCCCAGGCCAGGCAGGGTGCGCTGGATGCATGCCAAGATGGCGTAATCGCCACAACCCGGGCACCAGCGAACCTCTTGGTCACTGACAAAGTCTTTTCGTTTAAGTGCGGGCTTTGCGTCAGTTTGAGTGCTCATGCGACTTCCCCTCCGAGTGCGTCCTCGATGGCTTGCTCGATCTCAGCGATGGTGAACGGGCGACCGGCGACCTTGTTCAGCCCCTCTGCAGGGACAAGGAACTCGGACCGGAGAATCTTAACGAGCTGACCGGCGTTGAGCTCCGGGCAGATGAGTTGGTCATAACCGGAGAGGAGCTCTCCTAGGTTCTTAGGGAAGGGGTTCAAGTAACGCAGGTGGATGTGCGATACCGGCATGCCCTTCGCACGACAGCGCTTCACTGCTTGGTAAATCGCACCGTAAGTCGAGCCCCAGCTGACGAGCGCGAGGGTGTCACCTTCGACGCCGCAGCTCACAGTCTGCTCTGGGATGTGGTCCGCGATGAGCGCGATGCGATCATGGCGGACATCCGTCATCTTTTGGTGATTCGCGGGGTCGTAAGAGACGTTGCCGGAGTCGTAGTCCTTCTCAAGGCCACCTACGCGGTGCTGGAGTCCGGGGGTGCCTGGGATGGGCCAGTTGCGCGCCAGGGTCTCCGGGTCGCGCAAGAACGGGTGGAAAGACTCGCTGGCGACGGCTTTTTTGGCAGGGAACGCCTCGTAGCTCGCGAGGTCAGGCAGCTTCCAGGGCTCGGAGCCGTTGGTCAGGTAGCCGTCCGACATCATGAAGACGGGGGTCATGAACTGCGTCGCCAAACGACAGGCTTCAATCGCGACATCAAAGCAGTCCGAGGGTGTCGATGCCGAGACGATGACGGCAGGCGAGTCGCCATTTCGACCGTACATCATCTGGAGCAAGTCCGATTGCTCAGTCTTGGTAGGTAGGCCGGTCGAGGGGCCGCCACGCTGAACATTCAAGACGACGAGGGGTAACTCGGTGCCGACCGCGAGGCCGATGGCCTCCATCTTGAGCGCCACACCGGGGCCCGAACTCGATGTGATCCCGAGGGCGCCACCATAGCTCGCGCCGATCGCCGAGCAGACCGCTGCGATCTCGTCCTCGGCTTGGAACGTGATCACGCCAAAATGCTTCAGCTTCGCCAGCTCATGGAGCGTCGACGATGCCGGGGTGATGGGGTAGGAACCAAGCATCGGGGTGAGCCCCGCGAGCTTCGCGCCCATGGTCAACCCCCAGGCCGTGGCCTGGCTCCCCATGATGTTCCGGTACTCGCCGGGCTCTAGGCTCGCGCGGTTGACCTCGTAAGGGATCACGTAGCTCGGAAGCTCTGCGACTTGACCGTAGATGTGGCCGGCGTTCAGCGCCGCGATGTTCGACTCTGCGACCTCGGGACGCTTGGCGAACTTCTGGCGCAGCCAGTCGATGGTGGCCTGGCGCTCGCGTCCGTACATCCAGTACATCAACCCGAGCGTCCACATGTTCTTCGCGCGGAGCGCCTCCTTGGTGCTCAGGCCGAAGTCCTCGACGGCGTTGACCGTGAACTTGGCGATGTCGAGCGCCATGACTTGGTAGGCGTCGAGGGAGCCATCCTCAAGGGGGTTCTCTTCGTAACCAGCCTTCTTGAGGTTGTTCTTGTTGAAGGCCCCCGTGTTCACGACGATCAACCCATCCAGCTTCAGATCGGAGAGGTTGACCTTGAGCGCCGCCGGGTTCATCGCGACCAGGACGTCAGGTGCGTCACCTGGTGTCGCAATGTCATGATCTGCGAAGTGAATCTGGTACGCGGACACGCCGTAGGTCGTCCCGGCAGGGGCACGAATCTCAGCAGGGTAGTCCGGGAAGGTAGCCAAGTCGTTACCCATAAGGGCGGTCGACTGGGTGAACTGGCTACCCGTGAGCTGCATGCCGTCTCCGGAGTCGCCCGCGAAGCGGATGATGACGGAGTCGATCGGGGTGCGGTCAAGGCTCTGAGTAGTCGGAGACGCTGTGGCGGCCATGTTGCTCTCGTGGTTTGCAGGCGTGTGATGTCGCCTTGTTGCAGCGCAGTGTTGAATAACCCGCGCATCCTATTTCGGTCCCAGTGTCGCTTGGCTCAGCCGAGGCTGCACAAAGCGAGCACAAAGTTTGTCACCTGTAGAGGGCGTTCAGTCAACTGTGTTGCCTCCAATTTATCGCGACATTTGCGCGCTTCACAGCGGTTGCGTACCGTCGCGGGGTGGGTAGCAGTAAGACGAGCCTAGACGATGCGCGCGGAGATTCTGAGATGAGCCGCGACCTGAAACAGGGAGCTGGAGGCAGGGATGTCGTCCCAGCGATCCAGGCTCAGATCGAGCCGGACGCGGACCTGATGGCCCGTTTAGAGGCGATCCTGACCTCGGGATACGTCACGAATGACGGGCCTGAGTTGGTCGCCTTTGAGCGCGAGTTGGCGGCGTGGCTCGGCGTCTCAGATGTGGTCGCAGTGGCCTCAGGCAGCGCCGCCCTCGTGTTGGGGTTGGTGGCGCTTCGGCTCAAGCCCGGGCGCGTGATTTTGCCCTCATTTACTTACATCGCGACGCTGAATGCGATCGTGCAGGACGGGAAAGAGCCGCTCTTTGCGGACATCGATCCTGTGACCTGGACACTCTGCCCAGACAGCGTGGCGGCGCTCTTGGAGCGCCACGATGACGTCTCCGCGATTGTCGCCGTCAACACCTATGGTGTGCCCGCGAACCTCGACGCCCTTGCTGCGCTTGCGAAAGGAGCGGGTTGCGCGCTGATCTCGGACAGCGCGCATGCGATAGGGACGGAGGCTCCGTACGGGAGAGTCCACACTGGCCCTGTGGTCCAGGCCTGGAGCCTTCACGCGACGAAGGTCTTGCCGGCGGTCGAGGGCGGCATCGTGACCAGCCCCTCTGCTGAGGTCGCCGAAGAGGTGCGGCGCCTGCGCCGTCATGGGTTGGCCTCTGATGTGTCGACGTCTGGACCTGGGTTCAATGCCCGGATGGACGAGCTTCGGGCTGCGGTCGCGCGACACAGCTTGGAGCGCCTCGACGACGCACTAGTGCGCCGGCGGGCCTATATCGCGCGACTCCGGGCCCACCTTGAGTCCCGTTGCGCGGGAGTGTTTCAGCTTCAAGGCCGACCCGTTGGTATCTCGCCGAACGGGCAGAACCTCGCGGTCTTATGGCGCGGTGATGGTCCCGTGGAGGGCGCGATCGCCGCTCTCGCCGAGGAGGGGGTCGAGGGGCGACGGTATTTTTGGCCAGCGCTTCATACGTTGCAGCGGTTTGCGGGTCATCGCGCCTTGCCGGTGACGGAGGACGTGGCGAGCCGCGTGCTCTGCTTGCCCCTCTATGGTCGTATGGATGAGGCCACGCTGGTCGCAGTTGAGCGTGCCACTGAGGCTGTGGCCCGGCGCCTCGGGGCGTGACACAGCCTGCCCTCACAGTCGTGGTGCCGCTCCATAACGAGGCTGAGGTCTTGCCTGAGCTCGCCCGCCGCCTCTTGGCTGCGGCCGAGGAGATCGACGGTGAGGTTGAGGTGATCTTGGTCGACGACGCGAGTCGGGATCGGAGCCCAGAGATCCTCGCGGCGCTCCATCGCGTTGAGGTGGTCACGATGCCCACCAATGTGGGGCAGTTCAGAGCGACCTGCGCCGGACTCCAAGCGGCGAAGGGTGCGGCTGTGGCCGTCTTGGACGGGGACCTTCAAGATCCGCCCGAGGTGCTCCCCAGCTTGTTTCGGGAGCTCCAAGGTGGCCAACTCGCCTTCGCGGTCAAGACACGCCGAGATGATCCGCTCTGGTTCCGGATCGGTCGGTGGGGATATCGGCTCTTGGCGAGCGTCGGCCGCGGGGTGCCACCAAGCGGCGCCGGGAGCTACTGTGTCATGGCGCAGCCCTTGGCCCTGAGGGTGGGGACGAGCCCGTGGCGTGCAGCGAACTTGGCCGCGGTCGCTGTCACGCTGGCTGAAGGGGAGGGCCCTTGGCCTCAGGTCGGTTATGAGAAGTCCGCACGATATGACGGCCGCTCGCGGGTCGGTCTCTGGGGGCTCGTGGAGGAGGCCTTGGGCTCCCTGCACGTCACGGGCGCGCTCGCACGGTGGCTCTTGGTGATTGGTGCGATGCTCGTGCTCGTCGCCATCTCGGGCTTGATGGACTAGAGCGGAGCAGGGCCTAACGCTGCGGGAAGCTCACTTCATGGACGTCGCCTCGGGCTGCATCGACGAGGAGGACGCCGTCAGTGTCGAATGCGAGGGTGTACTCGAGGAGCTGTCGCCGCGTCGCAGCGGTCCCGATGGACGCTGACGCTTCGCCGCCCTTCGTCTCAGCGACGTAGCGTCGACCTCGTCGACTCACGATGAAGTCCGCGCGGACGAGCCAACTCTCGACCTCACCGTCGATCTCGACCTCAAGGTGACTCGAGGTCTGCTCGGACTCGATCACATAACCAGCGCGCTTGAGCAGCTTAATCGCGCGCGACTCACCGCGACGCCCGAGCTTGCGATGCCTGGCGATGCGTCTCCTGACACGCCACGCTGCGAATTGGGCACCGAGCCAAATTCCACCGATGAGGAACATGGCGGCGAGGGCCCAGAGCAGCGGGGATTGAAGGTTCGGCACCCTCTGGTTGTAGGCTGCGAGGGCGCCGCCCTGTCAAGGGCCGGCGCGATGAGGCGCCCGCCCCGAGCGGCCACTCGTCGGATCGCGTATGCTCTTGAGATGCACGCTACGGTCCTCATCGCCGCGATTATGGGTGCCTTAGGGCCGTCCTACGGGCCGGGAGTGCACGTCCGCGAGGCGGATCTTTACGCGGAGATGCACCCAGAGTGGGGAGGCCCGGACCTGCAGCGCTTCATACGCTTAGGCGCGGTCTTTCCGGATCTGCGGAGCGGTGGCGTCGCGCTGCCAGTGAACAGCCATGAACCCTCCTTCGGCGCAGCGTTGATCGCTGTCGCGGAGGCCGATGGGACGCCGTGGAAACGCGCCTTCGCCCATGGTTATCGGCTCCACACAGCGAGCGACACGGTCGCTCAGCTCATGTATCTACCGTGGCTAAATGCTTCGAGTGACCTGCAGCAAGTGAACCTTTTCGGGCGAAAAGGGGTGAGCGCGGTCGGTGATAACGAGCTCTTCATCGAGGGCTATGGCGACCTGCACACGGGGGATCTTCAGGGGTTCGTCGACACGGCTTACGCCTTCCTCTTTGACGCGCCTGGTGAGCTTGAGGAGGTCGTGATGTTCTTCCTTCAAGGGCTCGCCGTCGTCGCCGGAGAGGCGCTAGATACAGACGCTGTACGGGCCGCGATAGATGCATTTTGGAGCAGCGTCGAGTCGACCCTCGCCGGCCTTGACCCCGGGTTCGTCGCTGCCTTGCTCGAAGAGGCCCACACCCTCACGGTGTCCGAGGTGATAGGGCTGCTCTCGAGTGGCCTCTTCGCGGAGCTCCTCGGGAGCGTCCCTGGTACGGATGGTGAGCTCGTCGCCGACACCCATGAGATGGCGCGCTTGGAGGCTCACCCTGCAGGTGCCGCACCGGGCGCATTCTTCTCGGCCTATGAGGACACCTTCTCCCTTGCCGCAGTGGCGATGATGGCGGAGCCTGCTTACGACAATTGGCCTTGGTATCGCGACACCCCCATCGTCGCCGCCATCGTGCAAGGTTTCGCGCTCGGTCGCCCTGACGTCTGGGCACATCGCCCCGAGGTCCTGATCTTCGATGCACGCTTTGAGGACGAGGCGGGGGTGCCCGTGGCGCGGGTGACTGACGCTGATGGTGGACGTCTGCGGGCCTCGAGCGAGCTGTTTTTAGCGTTCGACACAGCTCCCGTCAGCGTGACCCTTGAGGTGGTAGAGCGGCAGGGGCCCTCGTTGTCTGAGGTCGGCGCGCAGGCTGTTGTGGCATCCGCTGAGGGGGTGGTCAGCTATGGCCCCCAGCGGACATCCCTGGTGGCTGAGTTCATCCCCGACACGGATCAGCCCTCGGTTTTTGGTTACGCCATGCGTTGGCGGGTGGAGGGCGATGAGGCGCCGTTCTTGGAGACTGATTGGGTGCGCTATGCAGTCTTCGCCGACGCCCCCCTGTTTCGTGACTCCTACGCTCAGGGCGTGGCGTCCGAGCTGCCGATGCTACCAGAGCAGGAGGGCCTTCAGGCAGCCGGCCCCGGCTGGGTGAGCGGGCATACTGTTCTGCCTCAAGGGCACCGGGGGATCGCGGCGCGCGTCCACGACGGTGGGGCGCTGAGCGTGGTGGGCCACCCTGGTGGTGGGTTCATGTCGGGGCCGCTGGCGCCGGGTGCTAGGAGCCTCTGGGCGACCGCTGAGGGTTATCGAGGTGGACCGGTCGAGGTCATGGTCTTGAGTGGGCGGGGGAGTGTGTCGCGCATCGACCTGCGCGCCGTTCCCCGTGCCGATGCGCCGCTCTGGTCTCCATCCCTACAAGAGGTGTCTGTGGAGCTTGACGTGGATCACTTCGAGACGGCTCCTGCAAGCCTGAGCTTGACCCTCGTGCTTAGCGGCACCGAAGACGTCGTGGGCACGTGGGCAGGTGCCCCTCCGAGCGGACCGATAGACATCGTCTTCACGGAGTCGCTGCAAGGCGGTGCTGCCGTGGTGGTCCGTGCACAAGCGGATCTGGGGGAGGTCACTGAGGCGGATGTGTTCATGGTGGATGGCACGCCGCCGACCAGCCCAGAGGTGTCCTGGGCCGGGAACGTTTGCGTCAGCCCCTTCGAGGTGACCCTCAAGGCTGAAGACCTCGAGGCCCCAGTGGTGGGGTTCGAGGTGCGCTTGGCGCAAGGGGACTGGCAGCCCGTTGATGGAGCAGGTGACGTCAGCCTAGTCGGCGAGGGTGTGGCTGGTGTCCCCGTGACGCTCGAGGCTCGCGCTGCGAATGCGGCGGGGTGGTGGTCGGAGGTCAGCACGACGGAGCTGTGCATCCCTGCGGATGGTGAGGTGGTCGACGCGGTGGGCGCTAAAGTCGAGGTGGCCGATAGCGCACAGGAGATGGGGCCCTCTGAGGCATCAGATGCCGATACTGGAGCGAGCCTTGATGTGCCGGAGGGCTCGGTGGCCGACACGGAGGCGGGGTGCCACACCGGGGGTCAGAGCAGCTCCCCGTTAGGTCTCCTTGGGCCACTTCTGATGCTCCTGTCGGCAGCGCGCTCCCTAGCTCAGCGGCACCGGGCGGGTGGCCGGCTGCTCGAGCGCACCTAGCGCATCGTAAGCGGCGTACTTGTAGGCCATCGAGAGCGACGGGTAGGTGAAGAGTGTCTCCAAGAAGTAGGAGATCCCTCCTCCGAGGCGCATGACAGCCTGCCCGATATGGACCAGCTCTGTGGCCTGCTCACAGATGACGTGCACCCCAAGGAGTCGATGGTCGTCACGGTGGAAGAGGAGCTTGATGAACCCATCAACGTCACCGATGACTTGACCGCGCGCGTTGTGCCGCATGTGGCTACGGCCGACGACGTATGGCACGCCCTCTTCACGCAGGGTTTGCTCGGTGGGGCCGGCGGATGCGGCCTCTGGGATGGTGTAGATGCCCGAGGCCAGGGTGTCCCAATCTGGGCAAGCAGTGTGCTCGCCGAACATCGCCGCGACTGCGGCCCTGCCTTGCTCCATTGAGGAGGAGGCGAGGGCGGGTCGCCCGATGACGTCTCCAGCGGCGAAGATGTTCGAGACCGAGGTCCGGAATTGAGCGTCCACGATGATCTGCCCGCGCGAGTCGAGCGCGACCCCGACCTCTTGAAGGCCGAGACCTGCGGTGTTCCCTGTGCGGCCCGCCGAGACGAGCGCCTTGTCGACTGTCATCTGGCGGCCGTCTTTCAGGGTCAGGCGCAGCTGGCCGTCATAGCGCTCAAGGCGCTCGACGCCGTTATCGAGCAACAGCTCGATGCCCGAGGCGCGCATCGCGTCCATCAGGTGGTCCGAGATCTCCTCATCCAGGAATGACAGGAGGCGCGGGCGAGACTCGATGATCTGGATCTTGACGCCAAGCGTGTCGAACACGCAGGCGTACTCCGAGCCGATGACCCCGCCGCCGATCACTGCGAGGCTCTCAGGCAGCTGATCGATCCGGAGGAACGTGTCGCTGTCGTACACGTCAGGATCGCTGAAGTCGAAACAATCGGGCTGGCGCGGGCTGCTCCCAGTCGAGAGCAAGATGAAGTCGGTCTCAAGCGCGTGTTCGCCGACGAGGACCGTCTGCGCATCTTTGATGACACCGCGCCCGGCGAAGAGGTCGATTCCGTGGCGCTCGATGTTCTCAGTGATCTGCGCCGTCTGGCGCTCGTCTACGTGGCTCATGCGCGACATCAGCGTCTGAAGCGAACCCTGCTCTCTGTCAAAGCTCTGCGCGATGCTCTTGTAGAGCTCACGGCGCCGAAAGCCCATCAAGTAGAGCGCCGCTTCGCGGAGTGTCTTTGAGGGGAGCGTCCCAGTGTGAACCATGGCGCCGCCCGGGCCCTCCGGGGAGACCTCCACAAGCGCCACGCGTCGCCCAAAGTATGCCGCAGCCGCGGCGGCCTTTTCGCCCGCCGGACCTCCACCAATCACTACCAAGTCATATCGCATGGTGGGAGCTTAGCGCGTCCCACCGCGAACGAAAACCAGAGGCGCCTGGTTCAGCTCTTCATCTGGAAGAAGTTGGAGAATTTCTCGGAGGGGTCTTCCTTCTGCGCGGCGTCGAGCGCGATCTTCTGGGCAACGCGCTGAGCCAGGGCCAAATAAGCCGAGGCTTGAACACCAGCTGGTTCAGAGACGACGATGGGCTCACCTTTGTCGGCTGCGACCGCGGTCACGCTGTCCAGTGGCATGCGGCCTAAGACCTCAAGGTCATACTGGCTCGCATGGGCCTCGATCTGACTGCTCCCAAAGATCTCATGTGATTTTCCGCAGCCATCGCACACAAAGTTGCTCATGTTCTCGACCAACCCGAGGATCGGGGTCTTGGTCATCGTGAACATGCGGATCGCCCGGCGCACGTCGGCGAAGGCGACGTCCTGAGGCGTGGTCACGACGACCGCGCCGGAGACGGGGACGAGCTGAGCGAGGCTCAACGCCACGTCGCCGGTCCCGGGAGGCATGTCGATGATCAGGTAGTCGAGGGGACCCCAATTCACATCTTCGATGAACTGCTGCAGGGCCTTGCCGAGCATCGGACCTCGCCAGACCACGGCCTGATCATCCTCGAGCATGAAGCCCATGGACATGATCCCCACACCGTGTCGCTTCAGCGGCAGGATCGAGGCCTTGCCGCCGTCGTTGACCACCTCGGGCTCGGCACCCTTCAGGCCAAACATGACGGGCATTGACGGCCCGTAGATGTCCGCGTCGAGGAGCCCGACATTGGCGCCGGTCTTGCTCAAGCTCAGGGCGAGGTTGGTCGCGACGGTGCTCTTACCGACGCCGCCCTTGCCAGACGCGACGGCGATCACGGCGCCGACGCCAGGGAGTCGCGCGCCCGCCTTGGTCTGTGCGGGGCCGACCGGCTTGCGGACCTCTGCGTCCATCGTGATCGTAGCGCCGTGGACCCCGATCTTGGCGAGCGCGGTCTCTACGTCGTTCTTGATTTTGTCCTTCATCGGGCACGCGGGCGTGGTCAGGACCACCCGCAGGCTCACCGCGTCTCCACTGATGGTCAGGTCTCGGATCATGTTGAGCGAGACCAAGTCGCGATTGAGGTCCGGATCCATGACGGTCCCGAGGGCCTGTAAGACATGCTCACGATCGATGGTGCCGTGGGGTGTGCTCATGATGTCTTTTCTCCTGTCGCGATAGCGGTCGCGGACCATAGGAACGCCTTGGGTCACTGTCAATCACGTGCTGCCGAGCTTGCCGGCAGAGGGGGGCGATTCTAGGCTGTGCGGCGACGCCCCTGACTCCCAAGCGAAGACGGTACGATGCCGGCACCCATATATCTCGATCACCACGCCACGACGCCCTGCGACGCTGAGGTGTTGGAAGCCATGCTGCCATGGTTTACGGAGCGCTTTGGGAATGCCTCAAGTCGGCAACACAGCTACGGACGAGATGCACGCATTGCCACGGAGATCGCCCGACGCGAGGTGGCGAGCCTGCTCTCGGCGTCCCCCCGAGACATCACCTTTACGTCGGGCGCGACAGAGGGGCTCAACTGGCTGCTCAAGGGCCTCGTCCAGCGGCGTGAGAGCCCGTCGGTCAATGTGGTCGTGTCGTCGATCGAGCACCCCGCGGTGCTCGATGTGTGCGACACCCTCGAGCGCGACGGGGTCGAGGTGCGTCGGGTGCCGGTGCCCCACACCGGGATCGTTGATCCGGAGGAGGTCGCGGCACACCTCGATCCATGCACTGCGGCGGTCGCGGTCATGGCGGCCAATAACGAAATAGGGACCCTGCAGCCGATCGCTGCGATCGGTGAGCGATGCCGAGAGCACGGGGCGCCCCTCGTCTGTGATGCGGCGCAGGCCGGGGGCCGCATCCCAATCGACGTCGCGACCTTTGGCGCGGACGCCCTAGTGCTCTCAGGGCATAAACTCTACGGCCCCAAGGGCGTCGGAGCGGTTTGGGTGCGGCCCAGACGGCCACCCCATCGCATCACCCCGCTCATCGACGGGGGAGGCCACGAGCGTGGTCTGCGGGCCGGGACTCTCGCCGTGCCATTGCTCGTCGGGATGGGGCGCGCCTGTGCCCTCGCGACACAGGTGATGGCAGACGAGGCGGTGCGCGTGGGCGCGCTTCGAGACACGCTCTTGGAGCTTCTTCAGGCTGGGCGACCCGACCTGCAGGTCAATGGCTCGATGACGCATCGTTTGGCCAACAACCTGAACATCTCCCTGCCAGGGATTCAGGCCGAGGAGCTCCTCACCGCATGTGGGGCGGTGATCGCGCTCTCGTCGGGGAGCGCTTGTTCCACGGACAAGTTGGCCCCCAGCCATGTCCTCGGGGCCCTTGGGCTTGAGAAGGCTCAGGTCTTCTCTTCGCTTCGCTTTGGGCTTGGTCGTGGGACGACGCATGACGATGTTGTACGCGCCGCAGAGGTCATCTTGGCGTACTGCGCGCGTGTCACTCCACGCTCGGCGTGAGAGTGACGTCTTAGTGGCCGGCGAAGAGCCTGGTCGCGAACTTGGAGTCGAGGCCAGCTTGCTCGATCTTTCGGGCCGTCGTTGGGATGTCGTAGGGGACGCGGACGTGCTCGAAGCTCTGGCTTTCGGTGTCGTACACGCCCAGGCACAGCCTGCTGTCTCGATCACGCGGCTGACCGACGGAGCCCACGTTGACGATGAACTTGGTGTCCGCCTGGACCGATAGGGGTTGGCCCGTGATGTCCTCGGCGCCGTCCTCTGTCAGGGCATAGGCGCAAGTGAGGTGACTGTGGCCAACGAAGTTCCAGGTCGGGAGCTTGTCGTAGATGGTCGAGTGCGCCGCTGCGTCATGGGTCTGGACGACGTAATAGAACCCTGAGGGGCGGAGCGGGGCAGAGTGATAGAGCCCGACGGATTGGAAAACCAATGTGTAAGGGAGGCTGTACAGCCAGCGGAAGTTGGCCTCCGAGAGCTGCTCGCGGGTCCAATAGATCGCGTCGCGTGCCGCTGCGTAATAGTAGTCCGTGTCCATCACGCCGATGACCGCTGCGTCATGGTTCCCTAACAGCGTCGCGTTGCAGCGGGTGCGGAGAAGATCGCAGCAGGGGTTGGGATCTGCCCCGTAGCCCACGACATCACCCAAGCAGTAGACCTGCTGAATGTCGTTGGCGTCGATCCACGCGAAGGCGGCGTTGAGCGCCTCAAGGTTCGAGTGGACATCCGAGATAAGGGCAATGCGCATGATGCAAAACTCCGAGCGCTCAAGGTATGCCGTGAGCGAGGGCTTGCCAACCTATGACTGGGTTCGAGTCGACCTCGATCAGGTGGTGCTGAGGATCTCGACCGGCTGGTCGAGCCTGAGTGTGCCCTCGCTGCGATGGATCATGTTCTGACCGAAGAGCACCGCGCCATCGACGTTTCGATAGGACGCTAAGGTCCGCAGAGGCTCCTTTCCGCCGACCCCAGTGCTGGGCTCGACGGTCGTCATCACGCATCGCGCGCAGGGCTTCACGATCTCGAAGTGAACATCACCAATGCGGATCTCACGCCACGTGTCCTCCTCAAACGGAGCGGTGCCGGAGACGACGATGTTGGGCCGGAAGCGCGCCATCGTCACCGGCGCGTCGAGGCGACCGTTGAGGTCCTCAAGCGACGCTTCGCTGATCAACAGGAAGGGGAACCCGTCCGCGAAGCTGACCTTCGCGGGGCGCTCCGCGTAGTCGGGGTCGACGGGGCGCTCGGTGTCTTCGGCCATGTGGACGAGCTGGCAAGGGGTCCCAAGGGCGCTCGAGAGCCACTTGGCGCTCTCAGCTCCGACGCTGACCCCAGACACGGTCTCGCCCCAGATCACGACTGGGCGCGATGAAGCGGACGCTGGAGGTCTCACAATGAGGTCTGGATGGCCTGGGTAGCTGAGGCGAAGTTGCCCCGCCATGTGCACGACGCTCAAGAGGGCCATGTGTGGGTCTTTGCGCTGGGTCATGAAGGCGCCTTGCGCGTCGACGACCATGAAGCGGCGGTCCTCAGCGAAGCCGAAGCTGTCCACGGGCCAGTGCTCAACAGAGAGGCCCGCCGCCGATTTAACGGGGTAGACGTGGAGTGCCGAGACGCGGATCACGGGGGGGCCTCCTTTTGCGTGTTCAATCGTTCTAGGTATGCCGCTCCTCGCGGGGTGTTCCGCAGCCAAATTTCGCCGCGAGAGTCCGCGAAGATGCGCAGGAAGTTAGCTCGATTTGGGCTGTACTCTGTCGGCCACACAGGGTGTTGATGGACGATGAGGTCCACGTCGTAGCGGCTGTAGATCGCCTCTCGTTGGGTGCCAGCGTCTGGGGCACCCAAATTGCTGCGGTCGTACACATAGGCGAGATCGGCACCGACCTCGCCGGAGAAGTTGGCGCGACCATCTGCGATCACGCGAACCTTTGGGCCCAGGCGCCAGCGCAGGTATCCCCCCCAGTTCGTTTGGCAGAAGATGTGCCCTTCAAAGTCCGTCGATGCCAAGAAGTCTGCGGCGCCGGTCGGATAACGCCGCATGTCGAGGTGAGGCCCCGTGAAGGCACGCTCTGCAGCGACGGCGATGGATCCGTGCTGCGCGCTGATGTTGAAACCGTAGGAGGCGAAGAGCAGCGCTGGGATGACAGTGCCCCAGACGAGCCTCCTCTGTGGGGCGGAGAGGGAGACAGCGTGACGCAAGACGGGGGCGAGGGCGACGAGCGCAAAGGCTGCGACATAGACGAACCGCACCGAGCGGTGCCCGAGCACCACGAGCGCGAGGATTAGGAGCGCGCGCCACGGAGGGAGGCGTGAGGCTGTGTCCTGGGCGTGTCGTTCGCGCCATAGGGCCCACACGAGGGCGATCCCCACCAGGCTCGGGGCCAACCCGGACAGCAAGTGAGCGAGCCCAGACGTCCCCAGGCTGTCACCTGAGACGAAGGTCAGGAGATGCCAAGATGGCTGCCATTCACCGATCACCCCTTCGTGGTCTGAGAAGGTCGTGAGGGCCTGGATGTTGCCGCGGATGAAGAGCGGAGACGCGAGGGCGGGGACCAGCGCGGCGGCATACCAGGTCATGGCCCTGCGGACTTCCTCCTCTGCGCTCTCGCGCTTCAGCATTCGGCTGAGCACCGCACCTGCGGGCAACGTGGCTGCCGCGATAAGGAAGATGAGGGCGCCCCCGGCGTGCAGGTTGGCCCAGCAAAGCAGCGTCACCGCGACACCGATGCACGCTTTGCGGTCTAGGAGCGCAGGGCCACGCATCAACCACGGCATCGCGATCACCCAGCCTACGAGGTTGAAGACGTGCGGCCTTGCTCGGATCCTGTCGCCAAAGAGCACAAGCAAGAGCAGGGTGAGCGCGATACTCACCCAAGGCCCCATCATGAGTCGTCTGCGGCAGCCCCACCACATCAGCCCTATGGCCCCGACAGTGGCCGCCACGTGCAGTGCGCGGACAGCGCCCAAGCCGCCGACCTGATCGAGCAGGTGAGTCAGGACCTCATAGCCCCATTGGAACGTGATCCAGGAGCGCTCTGGGGTGATCGCGCTGAAGATGTCCTGCGTGGGGAGTGCACCGTGCGTCAGGATGTAATCTCCCGCGGCGATGTGCCAGAAGACGTCGATGTTCCAGATAGGCCGACTCGCGAAGAGCGTCGCGGCCGCCGCGATGAGGACGAGGAGGGCCGCCTCTATGCGTCGCGTGGTCATCGGCGCCGCCGCAACGCCATGGCCTTCGGGAGGACGGCGTCGACGAGCGCGGGGGCGAGCCGCGTGGCCCAATAGAGCAGCCGCCCCTGTCCATCGCAGAGCACCTCTGCTTTGGGGCGCTGTGCGGCTCGGACCATCGCCGCTGCCACCTGCGACGCAGGGACGCGCTTGGCTTCCCGGGTGCTGACCGGCAGCCGTGATACGTCCATATGGGCGTGAATCTCAGACTCGGTGGCCCCTGGGAGGACGTGGACGACCTCAACTCCGGTCCCGGCGAGCTCGATCCGGAGGCTCGCGGCCATGGCGCGCACGGCGTGCTTGGAACCGCAATAGGCGGCATATCGCGGCAAATTAGCGACCGAGAGGACGCTCGAGACAGGCATCAAGACGCCACGCCCTCGCTCTCGCATCGGGCGCCCAAAGGCTTGCAAAGTGTGCAGCACGCCATGGACGTTGACATCGTATTGGTGGCGGAGTTCGTCGGTTGGCATGTCCAAGAGTGGGCCCAGCCACATGACCCCAGCGTTTGCGATCGCGACATCGCAGCCCCCGAGCCCCTCGACCTCGGCCGCCCAGCTGGTGACTGCGTCGCCGTCTCGGACGTCTAAGGTGTGCGCCGTCGCCTCGACGCCGTGCGCGCGGCATTGCTCGGCGACGGCCTCGAGGCGGTCCGTGCGGCGCGCAGCCAGGTGGACGTGAGCGCCGGCGCGCGCGAAGGCGAGCGCGGCAGCCTCTCCGATACCCGAAGAGGCGCCCGTGATCGCGACTCGTGCCCCTGTCAGCTCCACCGTCGTCCTCCAGCCTCGTGCCATAGACGCCGTACCATGATGGGCGCGCTTTGCCTACGCGACCTAGGCGTCGCCATCATGGTGCGGGTTGTGGACAGTTGCACAAGACCTCAAGGCTGTAGCTGCCAGCGCTGTCCCCTAACCCGTCGACGACGAGCAGGTACTCTTGATCGCTAAACATCCACTGGGTCAGCCCAGCGCTCGTGTATGTGTCGCATTGGCCGGTCAGGCACTGGGTGGCCGGCGACTGAGCGTGGGCAGGGGGGCCTCGGATCAAGAAGAGCAGCTGGCCCGGTTGCCCTTCGAGGTGGAAGATCACCTCGCCGTCACAGGGCGCCTTGAAGAGATGCGCGCGCTCAGGTGCAGGGTAGGGGGCAGGTAGGCAGCTCCACGCCTCGACGGCTGCGGACGCGACGTCGCTCGCTGTCGAGCCCTCGACGACCTCTCCGCACGCGAGGTCCGTGGCGATCGGGCAGCACGGGATAGGGGTCGCAGTGCAGGTTCCAGCGCCGTCACAGGCGTCCTCGACAGTGCACGAAGAGTCATCGTCACATGGTGTCCCCTCAGCGGCGGGTGCGCCGGTGCCTGTGTCCACGCAGGTCAGGCAAGGGGTGATGGCCTCTCCGACAGAGACGCAGGTGCCATCTGGTCGGTGGCAGGTCCCTGGGGCGTTGCTGTGCATGCAGGTGCCATCCTCACAGAGATCCGTCGTGCACGCGACCCCGTCATCGGGGCACGGCATCCCCTCGGCGAGGTCCGAGGCGACGAGCATATTGGTCGCCTCACAGACGAGGCATGGTGCCTCAACGGGGTGGCTCCCGACCGGAATACAGCCCTCGCTCGTGATGCAGGTCCCTGGTTCGGGCAGATGGATGCAGGTGCCGCCTTCACAGCTGTCCAGAGTGCAATCCCAGCCATCGTCACAAGTCGACGTCAGGCCGATGCACGTGTCGGCCAGGCAGCGATCGTCGTGCGTACAGCCATCCCCGTCGTCGCATAGGGAGCCTTCGGGAAGCGGCGGGTTCATACACCCCTGTTCGAGGTCACACGCGTCGACCGTGCAGGGATCGTCGTCCACGCAGCTCAGTGGCGCCCCTCGGCAGACTGCATTCTGGCAATAATCGGGCGCTGTGCAGGCGTTGAGGTCATCGCAAGGCGCGTGGTTCGCCTCGGCCAAGCACCCGACGACGGGGTCACACCAGGTGTCCGTGCAGGGGTTTGTGTCGCTGCAGTCGATCGGTCCACCGACGCAGAGCCCAGCCTCGCTGCATCTGTCATTTCCGGTGCAGAGGTCACCGTCATCGCAGGCAATACCGGGCGCCGGTGTGTGCACGCACCCCGCATCGTAGACGCAGCTGTCGGTGGTGCAGGGGCTCGCATCGTCACACTCCAAAGGGGTGCCTCGGCAGAACCCCTGTGGGGCGCAGGTGTCATCGGCGGTACACACGCTCCCGTCATTGCACGGGGCGCCTTCGTCGACTGTGGCGAGGCACCTCCCCTCCACACAGCTCAGGCGCACACAGCTGCCGAGGCCGCAGTCCACAGCCAATGGGGTGCAATCGTCATCGGCGGTGCACCGTTGACTGCGGAGGACATCGCCACCGGTCACCACAAGGGATCGTGGGAGCTGTGAATCAAGGCGCTCTGCGACTCGTTGTGCGGCCCCAGGTGGATGACGCTCGCCGAGGTCGAGCTCGACCGAGCCCACCTCTCGCCACCAGAGCGCCAACATGCGCTGCCGCACCTCCTCCTGTGCCACGAAGACGCGCTGCCACTCCCAAGGCGTCGTGGCCACCGTGTCCAGGCAATTGCCCGTCACCTGAACGGTGATATGCCGGCTCAACGCAGCGGACAGGAGGCCCCCAGCGTGGGGCGCGAGCCTTGGCGCGTCTGGGACCTGCGTATCGGATCCACGCCAGAGGATGGTCGGTGGGCTTGTGTCACTCCACGCCGCCTCGAGGTCCGATACATAGCTGGTGTCCAAGGCGAGGATCAGGAGGCCGACTTCTTGGCAGACCTCCCGTGCGTGGCCCGCGAGCCCTGCGTGGGAGATAGCCTCCTCTCCGAGGACGAGGGCACCCTTATGGCTGGCTGCACCGGCGCCTGTCGCGACGATCAGGACGGTGTCCTCAAGGCCAGCGCCTTGGCATGCGGCGGCGACGACATCGAGGGCTTCCGCCCGACTGGGGGAGAGTCGCAAGGCATAGCCAGGGCTGAGTGCCTCTAAGGTCTCGGACCATCGGGCGGCGTCGTCTGCCGCCCCGGGATCTGCGCCTAGGAGGACAGCGGCCCTCAAGGTGTGCGCCGTCGCCGTGTAGGAGCCGTCCCGCCGCCAAGCATCTCGGCCCTCTGGGGCGCCCGCCTCGCGTGGGGCCCAGGCATACCAACCTCCCGCCCATTCGCACGTCGATGGATCGCGCCACAGGCGTAGGACGGGGTGGTCACCACGTTGCAGCGGCGCGGGGTCAACGAGCCACCCCTCGACACCCGGGATGCTGGTGTCTGTAATGATGAGGCCCCCATCTGGGATGTCGTTCGCCTCCGTGAAGGGCACATTGCATACAGCTGGGGCATCCGCGATCCCGCGGCAAGCAGGCAGCACCGCGAGCGTGAACACAATTGCGATCAGGCTGAGAACGGACACGGATGTGCTCTGGTGCGGAGATGTCACGCCGTAAGGATGGCCGGGTCGGCCTACCCGCGGCAAGCGAGAGAACGGACGGCTGCCCTTTGAAGTGCTAAAGTCACCTCGCCTTGCACAGACTACGCACCATCGTCGCTCTCGCGCTAAGCGCGCTCCTCTGGGCCTGCCCGGCTCACGAAGGGCCAGGCCTTGTGGACGCAAAGCCCGCAAAGCCGAAGCGCGTGATGTCCACGGATCAAGTCATCAACGTCGTGTTGCCCACTGATCTGCTGGTCCATCGCTTCGCAGGTAGCGTGCAGGGCGTGTCGGGAGATGGCTCGTATCGGCTGCATGTCGAGCGGTTGGCATCGGAGCGCCTCATTCGACTGGCCGCAGCATCCAAGGATGGCTGGAGCGCCAGAGGCTGGGAGGTCACTGGGGAGCAGCACTTCGAGCACGCCCTGTTCGCCGCCCTGAAGCGCGGTGGTACCAAGCGTAAGCCGTCGGAGCGGCGCGAGGTGTGGTGGATCGAGCGGGACGGAGCGGTGGCACTGTGTGACGTGATCGCCACGCCGTCCGCCTTCGAGCGACTCGGGGAGCCGGTCAGGGCAGGGTGCCAGACCATTGAGGTCGTCTCGTGGCCCACGACGGAGTGACGGTGCTGCTGGTGCGTTGGGCGCTGGCGCTGGTCATCTTGGCAGGGCTCTCTTGTGACGATGCCTTCGCAGGCCAGCCGCGGCTCGTGACCTTGAGCTATGTCCTAGGTGAAGGGGCCGGGGACTGTCCAAGCCGCGCTGCTCTGCACGAGGCTGTCGCTCAGCGACTGGGCTACATGCCCTTCACCCACGACGCTCAAGAGCATGTCGAGGTCGCCATCGAGGCAAGGGGGAGCACGTACCGCGCACGGATTCGACTCAGCCGAGCGGATGCGCCCACGCGCGCCGAGCGCGAGGTGGAAGCTACGGTGCGTGGCTGCGATGAGATTGTGGACGCTTTGGCGCTCTCCGTGAGTTTGGCACTCGACCCGGACGCAGTAGAGCGCGTGAAACGGCCCCGCCGTGCTCGCGACCTCACCCCCGAACGCCGTGGCCGCCGTCAACCAGCTGCAGCGTTGGTTGGCGTGGTCGCGCCTCTGGGGAGCGGCGCGACCTCCCCGGCCGCGTCGGGTGTTTGGCTCGTGGGCGCACGCACCGGCGTCAGCTGGGGGATGACGCCTCAGGTGGCGCCTGAGATCATCTTCGAGGGCGCGTACCATCGACGACTGTGGGGGCTAGGTCTTGAGCTGAGGGCGACGTTGCCTCTGCCGCGTCAGGTCGAGGGCGGCGCGATTCAAGGGGGACGCGCCCTGGCCGGCGTTTACGGGTGCGTGGGCTGGGACTGGTTTCGTGGGTGTGGGCACGCTTCGGCAGGGGTGAGTTACCTCGCAGGCGATGGCCTCCAAGATGCCCAATCGGAGGGTCTGTTCGTCGCGAGCGCTGGAGGGCGTCTTCAATTTCTATGGCCCCTCACCGAGGCGTTGAGGTTGAACATCTTGGCTGGCATGGAGGTGGCCTTGGTGCAGGTCAGTGCAAGGGTTGGGGCGGACACAGCTTGGCGCTCGGGACCCGTGGGGCTGGAGGCGTCAGCGGGCCTTCTCTGGCGATTGTGAGCGGGTTGGGTCACTCTCCGTGACGGTTCTCCGGGCTCCAACCCAATCGCAGAGTTGACGGTGTCTAACCCTGTTCCCAACACACGCGAGAGTGACGAGGCGCTGGAGGCCTTATTTGAAGAGATCTATCGACAGGAGTTCGACTTCGTATGGCGCCTCGTTAGACGCTTTGGTGCCCGAGACCGCGACCGCGAGGACTTGGTCCACGATGTCTTCGTCGCTGTTCATCGCTCTTTGTCGACCTATGACCGCGGGCGTCCGCTGCGACCATGGCTCTTTGGCGTCACGTTCCGAGTGGTCTCTGATTACCGCCGTCGCGCGCGCTTTGACCGCGAGATCCCCGTGGAGGCGCACGCGACGGCTGCGACGCCCCCGGTGGCTCACGAACGGCTCGAACAAGGGGAGCGGGCGGCCCTCGTGGCTGAGGGGCTCGAGCGCGTGCCTTTTGAGCAGCGGGTGGTCTTTGTCATGCACGAGATGGAGGGCCAGACCGTTCCCGAGATTGCTCGCGTCCTGGGGATCCCCGAGAATACCTGTTACTCGCGGCTGCGGCTCGCTCGGAAGCGCTTCACCAGCGCGGTTCGTGCGATCTCCGCGGCTCGTGAGTCATACGTCTCCCCTGCAGAGAGTGAATGAGCGCTGATGACTGGAACTGACCCAACCCCCGAACATTTGCCAGGTGACATCGCGGCGTTGCTCGCCGACTCAGGTGATGCGCCTGCGCCCGTTGCGGTCCGTGAGCGCATCTTGGAGCGTGTGCAAGCGTCTGTCGCTACGCCTGGTGCCAGTACGAGCAACGATGGCGGTGCGGTCACGGGTGCAGTGAGTGGGCACGGTGTCGGCGCCGCGATAGCGGTCTTGGGGGCAGTGTTGGTCGTCGGCGCGTTTCTTCGCCCCGGTCAGGGCCCTCCTGTGAGTGAAGTGGTGGCAGGGGTGACCCTAGTCGAGAGTAAGGACGCGCCGACTGCGCGTGGGGTGCGGCTCGCCGCGACCCCGATGAAGGCCGCCCCCACGCAGCGCGTGGAGACCTCTCCGTTGATGTCCAATACACCGGTGCCGGCGCCGGTGGTCGTGACTCCAAATGCCACAGAGCCCGTCCCGGGTCATTCGTCCGCGGTTCCGGCGTCACCACCGAAGGCCCCTCTCGCCGCGTCCAAGCCAATGAAGGCCACCCCCACGAAGGCGCCGATGCGGGACCTCGCAGCCGAGCGCAAGCTCCTCGACCGTGCACGCGCAGCTCTCGGCTCAAGAGATCAGCCAGGGGCACTTCGAATCGTTAGGAGCCATCGGGCCAAATACCCCCGAGGTGCGCTCGTGGAAGAGCGCGAGAGTTTATGGGTCCGTGGGCTCCTAGAGAGTGGGCAGGTTGCGCCCGGGGTGAAGAGGGGTGAGCGGTTCTTGAAGCGCTTCCCACGGAGCATCCATCGGGGCGCTGTAGAGCGGGCCCTTGAAAGAGCTCAACGTTGAGCTTTGGGCGCTGGCGGTGGACCCCCTTGCTCATCAGCGCCCTTTGCGCAGGGTGCCATGTAGAGGTGTGGCTTGGGGACGCCGCAGACGCCAGTTCGAGCGTTGTTCACGGGGACCAAGACGATGCGATTGAAGTGGGCCGCAGCCCCTGCCTCGTGGCCTACCCGAGCGCGCTGGACATGGGAGTCGTTCGCCAAGGAGAGGTGAAAACACAGGCCGTGTCCCTCAGAAACACCTGCGCCGAGACCGTGGCCCTCACGGGGGTGCTAATGAGTGGGAGCGCTGCGTTCACGCTTGAGTTAGAGGGTGTGGCGTGGGTCGCGACCATCGTCACTGCGACGGAGGGCGTCGCCCTCCAAGAGCCCGTGTTGATCGAGGCCGGGCAGGAGTTTGTCGCCCCGGTGACCTTCTCGCCGACACACGGAGAGGGAGCCTATGCGAACATTGTCTGGGTCTCAGACGATCCCTTTGGCGGTTTTGGCCTCGCCGCCCAGGTCAAGGCAAACACTGCACTCCCATGTCTCGTGACGTTCCCGAAGAGCCTCGACTTTGCTGGCACGTTGGTCGGAGAGTCCTCAGAGCGGCCGATCTTGCTGAAGTCCTGTGGCGCCGCGCCGCTCTCGCTCGAGGCCCTGAGCTTCACAGGACCTGACTTCGCGCGCTTTGGCTGGTTGGCCGACAGTGAGCCTTTTGCTGGAGCGTTGATGCCCGGCGAGGTGCGTCACTTGACGCTCACGTACTCACCCACGGAGACGGCCACAGTCGGAGACACGGGTTTACCGGTCTTGGAGGCCGCCCTTATGGTGATTGAGAGCGACGCCTTTAAGGGAGATTGGATAATCCCGGTCTCGGGCTTCGGAGCAGAGGAGCCGTGCCCTCACGCCATCATCGCTCCCGGTACACCGAGCGAGGCGCCCCCTGAGTCGGGGCTCATCTTCGACGGGAAGCTAAGCTATGGCGTGGCCGCTCCAGTGGTGTCGTGGGAGTGGTCTGTGGAGCCTCCGCCCGGAGCGTTGGTGACCCTCGAGCCGGTGGACGGACCAGCCGTAATGCAGTTGATGCCTCAGGCACTGGGGCGCCACACTGTGAGCCTGAGTGTGACGGATGAAAAGGGGATGGAGGCCTGCGCGCCGGCGGTCCATGTTGTCGATTTTGTGGAGGTGACGGGCTTGGCTGTCGAGCTGTGGTGGGATGGCGGCAATGACCTCGATATCCACCTTTTGCACGAGTTGGCTGTGGGACTGGACCTCGATGGAGATGGGCAGTTCGACGGATGGTTCGATAAGCCGTTTGATACGTTTTGGGCGAACCCAAACCCCAACTGGGGAGTCGTGGAGGGGCAGGGGGACTCGGATGATCCCAGCCTCGCGTTTGACGATTACGATGGCTGGGGGCCAGAGCGAATCGTGTTGTCTATGCCAGAGGAGGCGCGCTCTTATCGTGTCGGCGTGCACCACTGGGATGACCGTGACAACGGCCCAGTAAGCGCGTGGGTGCGGGTGTGGCACGATGGCGCCCTTGTTCACGAGGCGAGCCTCGAGGCGATGCCGGAGCACGCCCTGTGGGACCTCGGGAGCGTTGCGCCCGACGGGCAGTGGATCAGCCCTGGCGAGACCCCTGTCGTGCTCCTTGACGTGGTGCGACCTGTGGAGCTGAAGGGGCCTTGAGTTGCGCAAAACCGTGCCACTGAGGGTGTGTTTTCTCTTGGAGTGCAGATTTTGTGATGGTTGCAGGGTTCGAGGGCCAACCCATGGATAGGTACGACCTAGCCCAGGAGTTCTGCCATGTCCTACGCGACCTTCTCCCTCCGCCTCTCCCTCTTGGCCTTGTCTTCATGCCTCTGGCTTGCCTGCCAGTCGGGGTATGAGTCGCAGAAGCTCCCGATCCTGGGCCTCGAGTACGCAGGCGAGCCCCTGTCAGACGGGGAGCTGGTTCGGCTGACCGTCTTGCCTCCGGAGAGTGAGGAGGGGGCGCTCGTGGCGCGCCTCTCGGTGCTGAATGTGGGTGTCGCGATGATGGACATCAGGGCCATCCGTATTGAAGGCGAGGCTTCACGGATCTTGGCGGTCCGCTTGGACGGCACTCTTGGCCTTATGAAGCCCGATGATCCCCCTCGGACGATCGCCTTGATACGCAAAGCGGGAGTAGGAGAGCCGGCCGCCGGCGAGTTGCTTATTGAGACCAATGAGACGTTAAACGGGGAGCGGATGCGGCGCGTCCCCTTAGTCCTCCACTATCCCGGCGGGCAGCTGATGACGAACCCTTCCGTGGTCGAGTTTGGGGCGACAGAGGTGGGCGAACCTGCCCGGCGCTCGCTGGATCTCATCAACACCGGTAAAGCGCCCCTCGTCATCACCTCAATGGGGCTGTCTGGTCACCGTGGTTTCTCTATCTTTGAAGGCGATGGCAGCCTGTTGGACGGTGCGGACGAGGAGCGTGTTCAGCTCGATCCGCCGATCCGCCTTGCGCCCGGTGGCACACACGCGCTGAAGGTTCACTACGCTGCGGCCACGGCTGATTCGGCGCGCTCAGAGTTGCAAGTGGTCTTGGCGAACGAGGGCGGCGTGAAGGCGGTCCCGCTCTCGGCGAACGCCAGCCTCCCATGCTTGAGCGTTAACCCGCACGCGATCACCTTTGGTGGCAAGGTGCCGGGGACCACGGGGCGTGTCGACGTAGAGGTGAAATCCTGTGGAGACGAACCTCTTATTATCGAGGGCGGCCGTGTCCAAAACGACACCGCTCAGGCGTTTCAGTTGGAGGCCATCCTTCAAGGAGACGCGGCGGTTCAGCTGCCGATGACCCTAGGGATAAACGAGTCCATCACCCTGCGGTTGCGGTTCACGCCGCCTGCCCTAAGCCCCACTGACGAGGCAGGGGAGCGCGTGCCGTTCAAGGCCGAACTGCAGCTTTCATCGAATGCTATCCCGGCCCAGCGCAACATCCCCATCGAGGGGCTCGGTGTGGAGGTAGAGTGCCCTACTGCGAAGATCGTCATCCCAGAGGGCGAGGAGGTCATCCCGCAGACTCTGCTGCACCTCGACGGCACTCAGAGCTACGGTGCGGTGCCTATCGTGGGTTACGAGTGGACCGTGGACCAGCCTCCAGGGAGCGTGGGTGTGTTCGCGCCCAGCGCGTTGGCTCCGAGCCCTCAGTTCTCAGCTGACGTCGCCGGCCTCTACACATTTCACCTCAAAGTCCGCGACGCCAACGGTGAGTCCTGCGGCCCTGCTGCCACGGCACAAGTGCTGGTGGTCCCAGACGATGCACTCCATATCGAGCTGCTCTGGTCGACTCCCGGGGACACTGTCGGTCACGATAACGGTTACGAGGTCGGCACTGACCTTGATTTACACCTCGTGCACCCCTTCGCGGCCGGTATCGATATCGACGGTGACGGGAGCCGAGATGGCTACTTCGACATCCCCTTCGATTGCTTCTGGTCAAACGTTGCACCTGTATGGGGCAGCATGGCTAACGCTGCCTCCCATCCGCGCCTGGATCGAGATGACACGGATGGTGGCGGGCCCGAGAACATGAACATCGACTCGCCGCAGGATGGCATCACCTACCGTGTCGGCGTTCATTATTGGGACGACCATGACTTTGGCCCCTCCTTCGCGACGGTCCGCGTGTATGTCTACGGCAACCTGGTCTACGAAGCGGCAGATGTTCGGCTCGTGAAGGGTGATCTCTGGGATGCCCTCACGATTGAGTGGCCCAGCGGCAATATCGCCCGCAAATCGACCTCTGAGGACGCACCGGTGATCTACCCGATGACGTACTCCGACGAATTTCCGCACCCCTAGGCAGTCTGGTTGGTGACGCTTAGTGCTTCATCGCGCGATCGATGTCGCGCTGAGCGTCTCTGGCCTTCACGTCTTGGCGCTTGTCCGCCATACGCTTGCCGCGACCTAGGCCGATCTCAACCTTCACACGTCCGCCTTTAAAGTAGAGTTGCAGGGGGACGCCGGTGTAGCCCTTCTCCTCTAATCGCTTGATGACACGTTTGATCTCATTGCGCTTCAGGAGGAGTTTCCTGCCTCTCGCGGGCTCGTGATTCAGCCGGTTGGCGAAGACGTACTCATGGATGTGGATGTTAGCGAGCCACAGTTCGCCCTTACGGACGTCGACATAGCCGTCGCCGAAGGTGACGTGCCCTTCACGGAGCGACTTCACCTCACTCCCTACGAGGACCAAACCGGCCTCGAGGGTCTCCTCGATGGCGTAGCGGTGTCGCGCTTTTCGATTCGTCGCGATGACCCGGTTGTTCTTGTCGCTTTGTCGGTTACCCATGCCTAAACCCTCTACCATGGCTTGGTGGGCCAGCGGAACTTCTGACGATCAAGTCTGATCTTTTGGGTGATCACTTGTGAGAACGGGTGCTTAGGGACCCCTAGGTGTAGTGTAATTGAGCCTGATCACGGGTCCAGACGGGTTTCTTGTCTGTTTACCATGGGGTTACAGAAACCTCATTGTTTTCAAAGCTGTAGGCGTCAAGCGAAAGAAAAACTTCCCCGATTAATTATTCTGTGTCTTGGCGATCCTTTAGCAAATTCAGGCAGTTCCCGCTTGAGGCGGGTGCCCCATCATCTTGTGTCGTTTTTTGACCGTCTCCCCAACATGTTGACCATGGGTAATCGAAGGGTCATGTTGGCCCCGTCGATGAGGTTGTTGCTGAACGTGGCCTCCGACAAGGACAAACCCTTACTCCTGGGGAGGAGAGGGAGGGCGGCTCCTAGGATGGCCATGTAGATTTCACAGGTGGCGTGTGCCCGAGCGCACAGGTCTATCTGCCGCAGACCTCTGCCTTGAGAGATCAATCGACACCACACCGGATGCAGTGACCGTGGAATGCACGGCCTGGAGGATCGCCCCATGAAGTTTGCGCGTCGTTTCACGAAGCCGAACACAGACCCCTACTCAGCCATCGTCTTCAAGACGTGGAGCTCAAAGATCACGAACCCGGACGGGTCGGTAGTCTTCGAGGCCCCAGAGGTTGAGGCCCCAGAGAGCTGGAGCCAAGTCGCGGTTGATGTGCTCGCACAGAAGTATTTCCGCAAAGCGGGTGTCCCTGCGCACCTGAAGCGCGTGAAAGAGGCTGGTGTCCCGACGTGGTTGCAGCGCTCAGTAGGCGACGGTCAGGCGCTCGCGAAGCTGGACGACGACGCTCGAGAGAGCGGCGAGAAGGACGCCAGGAAGGTCTTCGACCGACTCGCAGGCTGCTGGACTTATTGGGGACACAAGGCGGGATACTTCGACGCCGAAGAGGACGCACACGCGTTCTTTGATGAGCTTCGTTACATGCTCGCGACCCAGATGGCGGCTCCGAACTCCCCACAGTGGTTCAACACTGGCCTGCATTGGGCCTACGGGATTGACGGCCCCGCTCAGGGTCACCTCTACGTGGACCACGAGACAGGCGAGACGTTTAAGAGTGACTCGTCTTACGAGCGGCCTCAGCCGCATGCGTGCTTCATTCAGTCCATCCAAGACGACCTCGTGAACGAGGGCGGCATCATGGACCTGTGGACGCGAGAGGCGCGCCTCTTCAAGTACGGCTCGGGGACGGGCACGAACTTCTCCAACCTCCGCGGTGAAGGGGAGCCGCTGAGTGGTGGCGGTCGTTCGAGTGGCTTGATGAGCTTCCTGAAGATCGGCGATCGCGCCGCGGGCGCCATCAAGTCGGGTGGTACGACGCGTCGCGCAGCGAAGATGGTTGTCTTGGATATCGACCATCCGGATATCGAGTCCTTCATCAACTGGAAGGTCTTCGAGGAGCAGAAGGTCTCAAGCTTGGTGGTGGGTTCACGCATCAACAACGAGCACTTGAACGGCATCTTGACCGCGATCGCGTCGGGTAAGAAGCAGGGCATGAATGGCGAGAGCACTCGCGCCAGCGTCAACGGCGAGCTCGCCGATGCGCTGCGCGGCGCACGTGCTGCCGGCGTGTCCGAGAACTACATTCGACGCGCGATCCAGCTCGGTAAGCAGGGCTACACAGGGGTCTACTTCCCCGAGTACGACACGAACTGGGACTCTGAGGCCTACTACACCGTCAGTGGTCAGAACTCGAACAACTCGGTGCGCGTGAGCAATGAGTTCATGGTCGCAGTCGAGAAGGACGATGAGTGGTCGTTGATCCAAAGGACTGACGGTGAGGTCGCGCGCAGCTTGGGCGCTCGGGACCTCTGGAGTCAGGTCTCTTACGCAGCTTGGAGCTGTGCGGACCCCGGCATCCAGTTCGATACGACCATCAACGACTGGCACACGTGCCCAAATGATGGCCGCATCAACGCGTCGAACCCGTGCTCTGAGTACATGTTCCTCGATGACACGGCTTGCAACCTCGCGAGCCTGAACTTGATGAAGTATCGCAAGGACGACGGCGCCTTCGATATCGAGTCCTTCGAGTACGCGGCTCGCCTCTGGACGACCGTCCTTGAGATCTCTGTGGTCATGGCGCAGTTCCCGTCCAAGTCCATCGCGGAGCTGTCCTACATCTACCGCACCCTTGGGCTTGGCTACGCGAATATCGGCTCATTGCTGATGGTCTCGGGCGTGCCTTATGACTCCGACAAGGGGCGGGCGATTGCCGGCGCTATCACCGCGATTTTGACCGGCATCTCGTACGCAACGAGCGCTGAGTTGGCCGGTGAATTCGGTGCCTTCAAGGGCTATGAGAACAACGCCAATGAGATGCTGCGAGTAATTCGTAATCACCGTCGCGCGGCCTACGGCGAGTTAGAGGGCTACGAGACGCTCAGTGTGAAGCCCGTCCCGCTCGACGCTGACATGGTGCCTGAGGCGCTGTTTGCATCGGCGAAGGGCGCTTGGGATTTGGCGCTGTCACTCGGTGAGAAGAACGGCTACCGAAACGCCCAGACGACGGTCCTCGCTCCCACAGGGACGATTGGCTTGGTCATGGACTGTGACACGACCGGCGTGGAGCCCGACTTTGCGCTGGTGAAGTTCAAGAAGCTGGCTGGCGGCGGTTACTTCAAGATCATCAATCAATCGGTGCCTGAAGCGCTGCTTCACCTGGGCTACACCCAGGAGCAGGCTGACACGATCGTCGCTTACTGCGTAGGCACAGCGACGCTCAACGGCGCACCTCATATCAGCACAGAGGTGCTCCTCGAGCTGGGCTTCCCTCAGGAGACCCTCACTAAGCTTGAGGCCGAGCTGGCGAGCAGCTTCGATGTGACCTTTGCCTTCAATCGGTTCTCCATCGGTGACGATGTCTTGACCGGTCCGCTTGGTTTGGACGAGGCCTTGGTTCAATCGCCGGGCTTCAACGTGCTCGTCGCGCTGGGCTTCACGCCTGAGCAGATTCGTGAGGCGAACGATGCCATCTGCGGTCGGATGACCGTCGAGGGAGCGCCGTACCTCAAGGATGAGCACCTGGCTGTCTTTGATTGCGCCAACAAGTGTGGCCGGTATGGCACACGGTACATCTCAGCCAGCGGACACATTGGGATGATGGCTGCGGCTCAGCCGTTTCTCTCGGGCGCTATCTCGAAGACCATCAACCTTCCGAACCACGCGACCATCGAGGACGTTGAGGCAGCCTACGCTGAGTCCTGGAAGCTTGGGTTGAAGGCGATCGCGCTCTACCGAGATGGCTCGAAGTTGAGTCAGCCGTTGAGCGCCACCTCGGATGACAGCTTTGACCTCGAAGTCCCAGAGGAGGCTGCGGCCCCTGCGAGCCCAGTCGAGCAGGCTGAGCGCATCGTGGTCGAGTACTTGGCGAAGCGGCGGCGTCTGCCAGACCGTCGCGGTGGGTACACGCAGAAGGCGAAGTTCGGTGGTCACACAGTGTACCTCCGTACGGGTGAGTACGAGGACGGAAGCCTCGGTGAGATCTTCCTTGATATGCACAAAGAGGGCGCGGCGTTCCGGAGCATGATGAATTGCTTCGCCATCGCCGTCTCCTTGGGGCTGCAGCACGGGGTACCACTCGAGGAGTACATCGACGCCTTCCTCTTCACGCGCTTTGAGCCGAACGGCATGGTGCAGGGCAACCCGCACATCAAGATGACGACGTCGATCATCGACTACATCTTCCGTGAGTTGGCGATCACGTACTTGGGTCGCTACGAGTTGGCTCAGGTGCCGCCAGCCGAGATGGCCGGTGACGGACCTGTGCCACACGGCGTCGATGACGTGAAGCCGTCTTCGGGGGCTGTGAAGCCCGCGGTGCCTCAGAGTGATCGTTTGCACCTGAGCAGCCAAGTCAGCATCGCCGATGGTGGGATTGCGGCGTTGGCTGTCGGGAGCATTGAGACCTCGGAGTCCGAAGTGGCGCGCATGAAGGGCTACGTCGGAGACGCCTGCCCTGAGTGTGGTCATATGACGCTCGTCCGCAACGGGACGTGCCTCAAGTGTGTCACCTGTGGCTCCACGACGGGCTGCTCCTAAGGTGCGGCTGACGGGCTCGCCCGTCGCATGACACGATGGCCTCGCCAACTCCTTGGGAGTAGGCGGGGCCTTCTTGCATTCAGGGGCTGCGCCTGCTTCTCAGACTACCAGTCTGCGCGGTTCACATCTGCGGTCGTGAGGAGGGCCGTGGAGCGCTTGAGCCCCTCGGCGTCGAACTCTAGCCGTACGCGGTGTGTCCAGCGTTGACTCAAGGCCTTCGCCGTATTCGTCAGGGTCGCCTTAGCGTCTGGACCCCACAGGGCTGCAGTGAGACCGATCACACGGCCCGTGGGGATTGGCCCGAACTCTACGGCAAACGAGCCACCTGGTTCGGGTTGGTAGCAGGCCTCGAAGGTCATCTCGGTGGTGGGGAGTCCCTCGGTCAGCGCAGCGATCGTCGGCAAGACGTCCGCTGCGAAGATCTCGGTGAGCCCTCGGTCCGTCATGGTGAGGCTTAGGGCTTCAGGAGCGAGGCGCCAGCGGATCGCGACGTGCGCGACGTTGTGCTCAGAGAACTTGAGGCGGCATCCGCTCAGGCCAGGCGCTCCCGTAGCTTGGTGTAGCCCCTTAAAATGAGTCACGGAGGCTTTGTCGAAGGGCACAGGGCCTTCGGATAGGGCGACGCGCGTGGGGCTGAGCGGGGCGATGATGCCGAGCTTCATCCCATCGACGCTGCCATCCAGCGGGATGTGTACGGTCAGGGGGCCCCGAGGCCATCGGCCTTGGAGCCACCGAATCAACCACCGATGTGGCACCCCGAGGGTGCTCTCGATGAGCTGCTGTAAGCCGGCTCGCATGGGCTCCCGCTTCCCGACCAACCAGGCACCGCGACGGGTCGCCTCTTCATCAGAGCTCACCGCCACACTGCGCATCTTGATCCCACGCTCCCCGACCATGCGGACACGATCGAGCGCGTCCTCATCTCCGAGGGTCGCCAGCGCGATTTGCCAGCTCGAGTTGTCGCCCTGTCCCTGCTTGCTCACCGTCGTTCCGCTCACTGAGTAAGGTGGATGTCCATTTGTACTCGATGGCAACCCTTGCGTCATCCACGCGACAGGCAGACTCTGGAACTATGCCGAATGAAGAGCCAATCCCGGGGCGCGCGACGCCCGAAGCCACCGCAGCGAGGCTCGCCAACTCCTCTGTGACCGATGGTTGGATCCGTGCAATGGGTGACACCGGTTTATCGGTGAGCGCCGTGGGGTTCGGATGCTATCGGGTGCGCGAGGATGATCCGGAGCATGTGGAGGCGCTCAGGGCGGCGTTGGTAGACGGCGGGGTCAACCTCATCGACACGTCGTGGAATTATGAGCAAGGGGCCTCTGAGCGTGCTGTCGGGGGCGTGCTGAGGGCGCTCATCTCGGGCGGTGTGCTCGCCCGTGAGGATGTCGTGGTTGTCTCGAAGGTCGGTTACCTGCAAGGGGCCTTGCTGGACGAGCTAAAGCTCGAAGAGGAGATCGATCCCTTGCCGGGTCGCATTGCGCGGGTCGCCCATGACCATTGGCACAGCGTGAGCCCGGCCTATATCAGCCGCTGTCTAGAGATGTCGTTGGCTCGGCTAGGTTTGGAGGCGCTCGATGTACTCCTCCTGCATAACCCTGAGTATCTGATCGACCCCGGTCCGCCGGAGGCTGCCAATTCGCCGCTCTTCGCACGGGTGGAGGCGTTTTATGAAGCGCTAGTGGACAGCTTCAGGGCGCTGGAGGCTGCGGTGGAGGAGGGGAAGATCGGATGCTACGGCGTGTCCTCTAACGCGCTCGTAGCGTCGGTGAACGAGGATCGCCGAACGTCATTGGAGCGCATCCTTGAGGCTGCGCGAGAGGCAGGCGGAGAGCGGCACCATTTGAAGGTGATCCAGCTCCCCCTTAATGCCATTGAACAGGCGGCCGTGCAGGCCAGTACGCTGGATGACGCCATCGTAGAGCGTTGCGCTCAAGAGGGGCTCGCGGTGCTCGCGAACCGCCCGATGAACGCGATCGTCGCGGGTCACGTCGTTCGCCTCGCCGACCCAGGGCCAGATGACGAAGCGAGTCAGTTCGCGGCGGCACGAAAAGCTGTCGCTCGACTCGAGGCCGTCGTGGGGGCTCATGAGGCCGGACATCCACTCCCGACTTGGTCCAAGGAGCTCCCAGGGAGCATGCGGAAGCTCTTCAATGCCGTGGCATTCGATGACTTTCAGCTCAACTTTGCGGACAGGAAGACGGAGGGGGCGCTCGCGACGCTAGCGAACCAAGTCAAAGGTGACGCCAAGGGGAGCGCCCTGATGGGGCGTTGGATTCGGGACTATGTGGCCGCCTATGCGCTCTTGATGAGAGCAGCGCGGGCCCAGTTTGCGCGCCGCGATCGTCAACGGTTAGCGCCTCGGGTGGAGGAGATCCGTGCCGCGCTACCGAACGACCTGCAGAGCGGCAGCGTGTCACAGCAGGCGGTCGCCTGGTCAGCGACGCGCCCCGGCGTCACAGCGACCCTGGTGGGCATGCGTCGGCCCCCTTATGTGACCGACGTGACTGCCCTGCGCACGTGCGTGCTTAGCGCCGGCGACCGCTGAGGAGGCGCGTCACAATCGCGTCGAAGCGTTCCTGCACACTCGTGATGTCCGCACAGACTGCGGCGAGCTCCTTGCGCTCGCGCTCGCTGGGGTTCAGCAGCGGAGCTAGCGCCTCAAGCACGACGGCCATCCCGTGGAGCTGGCCAAGGCCCTCATTCGAGGCGTCTTCGAGGTAAGCTAATAGCCCGGGGCGGACTGCCTTGGGGCCTTTGGGGAGGCCCTCGCTGATGAACTCCAGCGCCTCTGACACCATCTCCAGGACGAGCTGAGTAGAGGGCGCTTCAAGGACAGCGCGTCGCGCCTCTGGCGAATCAAACAAGTAATCCGCGAGGAGGAATAACCGAGTGAAGTCATCCTCGGCGCCCTCAAGCTCCTTTACGGGCTGCTCGAGCTGCTCTTGGACGGCGCCTTCACCGTCCGCGAAGGTGATGAGCAGCGCTGAGTAAAAGCGCTTTAGGAGGTCCCGCACGGCGCTCAGATCGGTTCGCTCGTAGGGATAAGGCGATACGTTCGCCGTCCATCCGCCCACGGTCGCCTCAATGGACTCAACCTTCACGCGCGTCAGGTCGGCGAGCGCGAGGCGAGGCGGCGCATCGGCTGCGCGCTGTGGGTAGAGCACTCCATTCGCGAGCAACGCAGCGCCGAGCGTGGGCCCAGGCGTGCCTTTAACCTTCTGCTCGAGGGCGGTCGGTACGGCGCTCCCTGGCTCACGACAGACTACCAAGACCGCGGGTATCTCGAGTTCCTGGTCAGCTTCAGCGCCACCGATGAAGGTGGCCTCTGCGGGATCGAGCCAGACGTCGCTTGCCGTGCCAGGCAGCATGAGTTCGTCGAGCAACACCATTTTTAGGGTCGTAGCCATGGGGAGGGTGATGCCACGCATCGGCAGGGATTACTAGCTTGATGCGTGGGAAACGCTGCGTCCGCAGCGATGGCCCCCTTTGGTTGTGTGCCGCAGGAGGGACTTCGAGCCCTTGTGCCTCCTAGGAGAAGGCGTGCCAACCTGCCAAGGCACGCCACAAGTGCTGCACACGACGCCGATCGGGGCTGCCCTCTGAGCCGCCGTGATCGCTAGGTCAGCTCGGCGCCCTTGATCAGGATATCGGCCGCGGACGCCATATGCTCCACGATGGTCGCTTCGTCCTGCACCCCGCCCATCCAGCCCACCAAGGCTGCGAACCAGATCTGCTGCAGAAGGAAGCCTACTTGGCCCTCGGCCTCGGAGCATGGCTCGGACGTCGCGAAGGAGAGGGGGGCGGTTCCCCGCATCGCAGTCACGATCAGCGTCGTGATCCGTTGATGGAAGCGGACGACCTTCTCAGCAACCTCCGGGACCCCGGAGCTCACCGACCGCAGCACGGCGCGAGCGAAGTTTGGTCGCGCGAAGAGCGCACGGGTCGCGAGCGTGAAAAAGTGCCGAACACGCTCGGAAGGCGTGTCTCCGATGACCGGGTATTGCCCGAGCAGCGTCTCAAATTTCATGGTCTCGGCGTCTAGGGCAGCGACGAGGATGTCCTCTTTGCTGCGGAACCTAGAGTAGAGTGTCCCTAGCGCGACACCGGAGTGCGCAGCGACGTCCCGAAGACGGACTGCTTGGAACCCCCCTTGGTCGGCTAGGAGCATGGCGCTTTGTACGATTCGTTCGGCCCTATCTTCCATACCCTCTTCTCTCGGTCGTATCGTGGAGCCTGTCAAGAGCAAGGGGCTCTAACTCGACTCTCACGCACACCGTTGACCAGCAGGATCTCACCATGCTAACCCGCGCGACATGACTGATATCGCACAACGCAAAGATGAGCACCTGGACATTTGTCGTGACGGTCCTGTGGAGTCTGGGAAGTCGGGGGGCTTGGCTGCGTGGCGACTCGCCTATCAATCGCTGCCAGAGATCGCGCTGGACGACGTGGACTTGCGCACAGAGGTCGCGGGGAAGACGCTTCAGGCGCCGCTTTTGATCGGAGCGATGACTGGGGGGACCGCCGACGCTGGTGCCACCAATAAGGTGTTAGCTGCCGCAGCTGAGGCCACGGGCGTTGGCTTTGCCCTCGGCTCTGGCCGGGTGGTCCTCGAGCGTCCAGAGACGCTTGCTTCCTTTGACGTGCGTGATGTGGCGCCGACCGCCCTGGTCTTTGCGAACCTAGGCGCTGTGCAGTTCAACTACGGTGTCACAGGCACGGACGCGGAGCGCCTCGTGCAGCTCCTCGGTGCGGATGCATTGAACCTCCACTTGAACCCCTTACAAGAGGCGATTCAACCAGGGGGCGATACGAACTTTCGAGCTTTGGCCGCTGCGATGGTCGCCGCGCTGCCCGCGATCAGCGTGCCCGTCTTTGTGAAAGAGGTGGGCGCTGGGATTGGCCCGGCCACCGCTCAGCGGCTCGCTGCGATGCCCCTCGCCGGGGTTGAGACTGCCGGTGTGGGCGGCACGAGCTGGGCCCGAGTCGAAGCGTTGCGTCATGACAGCGCACATACACGCCACTCTGGGCTCGCCTTAGGCGGCTTTGGGGTGCCGACTGCGGAGAGCATCCTCGCTTGCCGTGAGGCGATGCCAGACCGGACGGTCATCGCCTCAGGGGGGCTTCGCACTGCAGAGGATATGGCCACGGCTTTGGCCCTTGGCGCAGACGCAGTGGCCTGCGCACTGCCGTTCTTGAAGGCGGCATCCGACGGCGTGGAGGCGGTGGTTGCGCTGATCGAGCGCTACATTCACACACTTCGAATCTTACACTTCGTTTGTGGTGCACGCACTCCGAGTGAGCTTCGAGGCTGCGCCCATAGGATCGCGTGATGGGTCGGGGCCAGGCCCCAGGCAAGGTCATCCTCGTGGGCGAGCATTTCGTCGTCCACGGCGCGCCGGCGATCGCGCTCCCGCTCCTGGGGCGCGGAATTGAGGTGGTGGTTGAGCGCGTGAGTGGCCCTTGGGATGTGCTTCCGGGCACCGAGGCACATTTGCGCCGGCTGCTCATTGCGCTCGAGGAAGACGCTGAGGCGCTGCGCCTGAGCGTGAGATCGGAGCTCCCAATAGGTGCAGGTCTTGGTGGCTCGGCGGCCCTCGCAGTCGCGCTCGTCAAGGCCTTGGATGATTCCGGCGCTCTGACGACTGCAGAGGTGCGTGAGTGTGCCCATCGGTTGGAGAAGCTTGCCCACGGGACGCCAAGCGGAATTGATGACACGGTCGCTGCGTACGGTCGACCGGTGTGGTTTCAGAGGGAGAGCCGCTCGGAGGTGCTCGAGGTCGAACCTTGTAGGGTTTGGGTGGGCTTGACGGCCCAACGCACCAGTACGCGAGAGGCTGTGGCGCACGTCAGGGGCTTGTCCGAGGCGCGCCCCCGTTGGTTCGGTGAACGGCTCGCTGAGGCGACGGTACAGGTCGAGCATGCGCTTCAGGCACTCCGCGACGCTGATTGGTCGACGCTTGGCAGGGTGATGGCCGCGCATCACGGCCTGCTCCAGTCACTTGAGGTGAGCACAGCCGCCTTGGATACGTTGGTTCAGAGTGCGCTCGACGCGGGAGCGTTTGGCGCTAAACTGACGGGCGGAGGCCTCGGCGGCGCCGCGATCGCGATATGTCCTCCAGAAATCGATCTCACTGATGTGTGGCTGAGCGCGGGCGCCACAGAGGTCATTGCCCCATGAGCGAGCGACCATCGGCCCTCTCAGGAGCGCTCGTCTTAGATGGCGTGGTGACGGCGCGTGCTGGCGTGAACATCGCGCTGATCAAGTACTGGGGTAAAGCACCTGCACGTGGCCCAAATGATGCAAACCTCCCGGCCTGCCCGAGCGTGTCGCTGACCCTCGATGGCCTGTACTCCGAGACACGCGCCCGGTTTGCCCCCGACGCGATGGACGACACGGTGGTCTTGGACGGGGAGGCGCTTCAAGGCCCCGGCCTGGATCGCATGCGGCCGGTCTTGGACCGCGTGCGTGAGCTTGGGGACATCGCAGCACCGTTCTTCATCGAGACGAGGAACACGGTGCCTACCGCAGCAGGGCTGGCATCGTCGGCCTCGGGAGCCGCAGCATTGGCGGCTGCGACTGCCCGCTGCGCTGGCTTGTCGTTAACCTGGGGCGAACTCAGCGCGATCGCCCGCTTGGGCTCAGGTAGCGGGAGTCGAAGCGTGTTTGGCGGCTGGGCGGCCTGGGACGGCCCCGAAGCACGCCCGATTCATCCGCGAGAGCACTGGGACTTGGCTATCGTCGTGGCGCTCGTCAGCAAAGCTCGCAAATCGCTCTCGTCCCGGGAGGCCATGCGGCAGACAGCTCGCACGTCTCCGCTCTATGGGCCATGGGTTGAGACGGCCCAAGAGGCTTTTGATGCCGCATTGGCTGCACTGAAACACCGGGACTTAGCGGCGCTGATTGAGGCGATGGAGACCTCCACCATGCGGATGCACGCGTCGGCGATGGGCGCCAAGCCCCCCATCCTCTACTGGAAACCCGCGTCCTTAGCGGCGATCGAGGTGGTCCAGTCTCTCCGAGCCCACGGAACTCTCTGCGGCTGGACGATGGACGCAGGACCGAACGTGAAGGTGCTGTGTCGTGCTTCGGATGCAGCTGCCGTGGCCAGTGCGTTGGATGCCGTGGCTGGTGTTGGCTCGACGCTCGTGTGTCGACCCGGCCCCGGCGTGACGGTCCGCGTCTCTGAGGAGGGGTGAGATGATCGTCGCGTCCGCGCCGGGCAAATTGATGCTGGCGGGGGAGTACGCCGTCGTGGGTGGCCACGGTACAGCGTTGTCGACGTCGTTGTCGCTCCGCGCGACGGTCTCTTATGAGGAGGGCGGAGATGGCTGGCGTGTCAGCTCTTCGGCCTTGAACCTCCTAGAGTCCCCACTCGAGGCGGTCCCCGTCTTGCGGGCTGCTGCAGCCTCGCTCGGGAGCCAGTTGCCGGCCAGTGGCCATTTGATTGTGGAGAGCGAGCTCGGCTCGGGGCCCAATAAGCCAGGGTTTGGGAGCTCGGCGGCTGTTGGTGTAGCGGGCTTGGCGGCCCTTTGCGCGGCGGCGGGGACCGGGCGGCCCACTCTGGCACATGCAGTGGCGGTGCACCGAGAGGCTCAAGGGGGACGGGGCAGTGGTTACGACGTTGCCACCGCCCTCTACGGAGGCGTGTGTGCTTACTCAGGGGCAACGACGACCCCAGCCGCGCAGTCCCTTGAGTGGCTTGAGGGGCTACATGCCGCTGTACTCTACACGGGGCGCGGCGCGAGCACGACGTCCCATCTGGCGCGCCTGAGTATGGCAGGGGAGGCCGCGACGCCCGCCCTCGAGAGGCTGGGTGCATGCGGGAACACGTTGCTAGAGGCCTGGGAGCGGCGAGATGTCCTGGGTGTGCTGGCCGCAGCGTCCGCCGCCGAGGTAGCCCTCGATCGACTTGATGCAGAATTCGGCCTCGGGATCCGCCACGGTGGGATCGCTGAGGCCCGCGCTGCCGTAGAGGCGGCCGGCGCTGTCGCAAGGACCTCCGGGGCGGGGGGAGGCGATTGTCTTTGGGTCTTGGCCAAAGACGCCGCTACCCTTGCGTCAGCCATCGACGCGGCGGCCAATCTGGGGTGCACGTGTCCTGAGGTCGCGTGGCCGTCAACGGGCCTGGAGGTTCGAGGATGCTGAGTACGTTTAACGAGGCTCGCGAGGTGCTTGGCCCTCACGTCGCTGCGGGTCTCGAGGCCGCCATTGACTTGGCGATTGAAGAGGCGCACTTGAGCGACATGATCCGGACGCACTTGGCGTCTGGTGGCAAACGCTTGAGGGCCCTCGTGCCTTTGTGGATCCACTTGAACCGTGGTGGCGAACTCGATGATGTCTTACCGATGGCGGCTGGGATCGAGCTGCTCCACAACGCCACCTTGGTCCATGATGATCTGCAGGATGGTGACACACACCGTCGCGGCCAACCCACGACTTGGCAGCGTTATGGCGAGGCACAGGCGATCAACACAGGAGATGCCCTCTACTTTGCAGGCATGACGAGCCTGCTTTTGGCACCTGCGGGCCACCGGGTCGCAGGTGCCGTCGCCAAGGCGATGACGCGTGTCATCGAGGGACAGGTGAGGGAGTTTCGGCTTCAAGATGCGCCAAGCTCCGCCTCTCATTTGGCCCCGGGGTTGGCCGCATGGACGACGATGGCCCGCGGAAAGACAGGGGCATTGTTTGGAGCGGCCTTCCGCGTGGGCTTCGCTGCGGGCACTCAAGATGTGAGCGCCCTGGATGCGGCTGAAGCGCAGGGGCAGAGCCTGGGTTGGGCCTTTCAGGTTCAGGATGATCTCCTTGACCTCGTAGGTGACAAGGGGCGCGAGCGTGGTGCGACTGATCTCGCCGAAGGTAAGCTGTCATATCCCGCGGTGTGGGCGCTTGAGCATGGGGCTGAGAAGCTCGCAAAGCGTTTACTGCTCATCCTACGCACTCCCCGTGAGGAGACCACAGATGCGATGCTCGATGAGGGGCTTGGGCTCCTCGAGGAGTGTGGGGCGCTACAAGCCGCGGTGAACGAGCTGCGTGATGCGAAAGAGAGCTACGCAGGGTCTCCTTGTGCGGCCTTGATGCCTGACCTCATGGACGTCGTCCTGCGGCCGGTCGCCCACGTCCTCAACTAGCTAGGCTGCGTCGCCAGGGCTGGCGGGCTTTAACCCTCGAACGGCAGCGCCAAAGCGCAGGTAGAGCGCTGGAACCACGATGAGGTTGAGGAGGGTCGCCGACAGCAGCCCCCAGAGGATCACCTGTGCCATCGGTGCCTGGATCTCACTGCCGGGTTCACCTGCAGCGAGCGCGAGCGGCAGCAGCCCAAGGCCAGACGCTGCTGCTGTCATAAGGATCGGAACGAGTCGCTCGGTGGCGGCGCGTCGCACGGCGACAAGTGGGCTTGAGATGCCCTCCTCGGCGATGAGGTGGTGGACGTGTGTGATGATCATCACCCCATTGCGCGTCGCGATCCCGAACAGGGTGATGAAGCCAATCAATGATGCGACGGAGATGACGCCACCGCCAATCCACACTCCGAGCACACCGCCCATCAGCGACAAGGGGAGGTTAAGGATCCCGAGCCACGCATCACGCGCGCTCCCGAAGGCCATGAAGAGCAGCAGGAAGACGAGGACGACAACCACAGCACCTAAGACCCCGAGCGTCCTCGACGCCCGGGCGGCGCTCTCGAACTGACCTCCAAAGCTGAGGTGATAGCCCGAGGGCAGTGGGAGCTGCTCGGTGAGGGCGGACTGGATGTCAGTGACCACGCTCGCGACATCGCGGCCTGCGACATTCGCCATCACGATGATGCGGCGTTGGCCATCCTCTCGTGAGACGGAATTCGGGCCAGCATCCCTCCGGATCTCTGCGAGCGCTCGCAGTGGGACCTGCGCCCCCGTCGGTGTGGTGACGACCACGTCCTTGAGCGCGTCTAAGTCCTTTCCAACCTCGAGCGGGTAGCGCACGACGAGGTCATATGCGGCTTGGCCCTCCAAGACACGGGTGACATTGTGACCTGTCGTAGCGATCTCGAGGGCCGTGGCGGCCCGTTGCATGGTCAGGCCGTGCCGAGCGAGCGCCCCTCGCTTGAAGTCGAGAGTGATCATAGGGACATCACGCTGCTGTTCGACTTGAAGATCGACGACCCCGGGGATGTCCGCCATCAACGCCTCAGCTCCCTTCGCGAGGCGTCGGAGTTCACTCAGGTGTGGCCCGAAGATCTTCACGGCGATCGAAGAACGGACGCCGGAGAGCATATGATCGATGCGGTGAGATATGGGTTGCCCGAGGTCCGCGTTGACGCCTGGCACAGCGTGTAGGGACTCGCGCACGGCGCTCAGGAGATCTGCACGCGCGCGACCGTCAGGAGCGAGGACCACCTCAATCTCACTCGCGTTGACCGACATCGCGTGCTCGTCGCCCTCTGCGCGCCCTGTTCGGCGTGTGGTGCTGAGGACCTCGGGGTGCTGCAGCAATGCTTTCTCTGCCATCAGACCCAAGGTGTCGCTTTGCGCGAGGCTCGTGCCGGGGGCGGCGACGATCCCCACAGTGAGTGAGCCTTCGTTAAACGGGGGGAGGAAGTCCTGGCCAGCGTGCGAGGCTGAGTATACTGCGACTCCAAATCCTAGGATGCTTAGCGCCGTGACGAGCTTCCAACGGGGCAGGACAAAATTAAGCACAGGTCCGTACAGCGCCTTCACAACGCGGGCCGGGCGAGGCTCATCGTCCCGCTCGACGGCCTTGGCGTTCGGCAAAAAGATAGCGCAAAGCACCGGGGTGACCGTGATGGCGACGAGCAGGGAGGCGCCGAGGGCCACGAGGTAAGCAAGCCCGAGGGGGGCGAGGAGGCGGCCCTCGACCCCCTCTAAGAAGAAGAGGGGTAGGAAGACCACGCCGATGACGAGCGTCGCGAAGACAATCGAACTTCTGATCTCGCGGCTGGCCGCCAAGACGATGGCCCCGGCGGGGCGCTGCTCCTCTGCTGGGAGGTCGCGCTCCATCCGCAGTCGTCGAACGACGTTTTCCACATCGATGATCGCGTCATCGACGAGGGCGCCGACAGCGATCGCCATGCCCCCGAGGCTCATCGTGTTGACCGTGATGCCCAAGGCCGCCATCGCGAGGACTGCGGAGAGCAGCGATAGCGGGATGGCGAGCGCAGCGATCAGCGTGGCTCGGAGGCTCGCAAGGAACAGGAGGATCACCAGGATGACCAAGAAGGCGCCGTCACGCAGGGCCGCGGTGACGTTCGCGATGGCGACCTCGATGAAGTCTGCCTGTCTAAAGCCATCACGATGCAGGGTGACACCCGACGGCAGAGCGCCTTCGATACTGTCGAGCGCGTCGTCGAGTCGCTCAGTTAGCGCGAGCGTGTTCACGCCCGGCTGCTTTTGAATCCCAAGCACGACCGCATGCTCTGCGTTAAACCCACCTTGCCCGCGCTGGAAGGCGGGGCCGATTTGCACTGTCGCGACGTCGTTGATGCGAAGAGGTTGCCCTGCACGCATGGCGACTAGGATCTCCGAGATGTCTTCAACGGTCCGTATGCGCCCCACACCTTGGATGAGTGACTCCTGGCCTCGCTCGATGAGTACTCCGGCGGACGCGTTGATGTTGCCCTCCGCCAGCGCCTCAGCAATCTCCGTGGCGCTGACTCCCAGATCTGCCATTCGGCCGGGTCGCAGCACGACTTGGAACTGTTTCAGCTCCCCTCCGATGCTGAGGACTTGGGCGACGCCCTCGACCGCCTGGAGCCTCCGCTTGACCAAGACATCGGCTGTCGTCCGGAGATGCATCAGATCCTTACCCTCTCTGCTCCGAAGCCCAAGGAACATGACCTCGCCCATGATGGAGGTCACGGGGCCGAGGATTGGTGGCGTCATCTCGGTCGGCATTCCGCTTCGCACAAGGTCGAGCCGCTCACTGACAGCTTGGCGGGCGCGGTAAACATCTGTGCTCCAGTCGAACTCGACCCAGAACACGGCGAGCCCGACGGAGGTGGCTGAGCGGACACGACGTACGCCGGGCATCCCGGTCAACGCCGCTTCGATTGGCATGGTCACCAGCGTCTCGAGTTCAACAGGCGCCATGTCATGCGCATCAGCGAGGACCGTTACGGTGGGGGCTGTCAGATCCGGGAAGACATCTACGGGGCGGTTCATGGTCTCCCATGTCCCCCAGCCACTCACGAGCAAGGCTCCTACCATCACGAGCAGCCGATTACGTAGGGACCACGCGAGGATGGCGTCGATCAATGGGTGTGACCCTGGGCTGGCGCGGCGTCTTTCAGGCTGGCGAGCTTCAAGAGGTAGGCCCCCTCCACAGCAACACTCTCAGTGGCCAGTAACCCCTCAGTAATCGCCACGTGCTCTCCGTCACGCGCCCCAGTCTTTACCGGTCGACGACGGAAGTTCTCACCATCGACTTGGACATAGACGACCGAGACCCCGGCATCCTGGACAATCGCGCTGCGTGGCACAGCGACTTGCTCAACCGAGTCTCCAGTCCAAAGCTGCGCCCGAACAGCGAGGCCGGCCGGGAGATCCTTCGGTGCCCCCCCTAGGCGCCACCAGAGCGGAATTGTGTGTCGGACATCGTCCACGCCGAGCGGTGCATCAATCCTCGCCTCAAGTGGCAATTCAATGCCCTCCGTCTGCCCATCGAGCTGCACACGGGCGCCCGTGATTTGGTGCAACTTAGATGCCTCAACTTCGGGGACATCCAGCTCGAAGATGCGGCCGGCGGGGTCCACGAGCTCTAAAAGCGCTTCATCGGCGCTGACGTAGGCGCCAGCGCGCACATGGACCTGCCTCACACGGCCATCGTAGGGCGCGCGCACCTCGATGGCCGAGGCCTCTGCGCCGTTGACGGACTGAACGGCCGAGAGCTGAGCCAGACGGCGCTGAGCAGCCCGCCGCCCCACGCGCGCCTCCTCGATGGTTAGCTGTGCTTCAGACAGGCTGCGTGCAGATGCTGCGCCTTGAGACACGAGCCCCTCGAGGCGCTCAACCTCGCCTTTTGCCCAGCGCTCCTTGGCGCGCGCTTCGTCCCGGGAACGTTCGAGCCCTGCGCGGTCGTTGCCAGCGGGATCCACCATCGGCAAGACGCTCGCGAGCACATCATCGCGGCGGATGGTCGCTCCCGGCGCCGGGAGTGCTCCGTTCGTTGACATGAGTCGCCCCCCCACGGGGGACTTGATGGTCGTGACGCTGTCGTTGAGTTCCCGAACGCGGCCGTAGACTGCGAATCCTTCACGCATGCGCCGAGAGGAGACCTTCTCGACGCGAAAGTCGAGGTTCCACTGCTGCTCCAGTAACAGCGTGACGAGGGTGCTACCTTCCTCGTCTTCTTCTGCTTTAGGGAGCTGAGCCTCACTCACCAAGACGCTGACCTCACCGAGTTCGTGACGGTCGATGGCGCCGTTAGCGCTGAGTTCCAGCGAGAGGCGCCGGGTGACGGGGTAGCCTGGGGTGACCTCTGGTCGAAAGATCCCGGGCTGGGATACGGCCTTGATGGCGAACCTCTCTTCAGGAGCGTCTCCTCCTGAGAGCACCACGGTCAGTGTCCCTTTGGCGACCGGGCTCCAGTCGTGAGCCCAGGTCAGGTGTGACGCGAACTTCACCGGGACGCCGAGGACGAGCGGAGGGAACTCGCTGAAGGACTGGGTGGCAGCACCCCAGCTGGTGCGGCTCTCTGGGGCGGGGCCATCATCGTCGTGTCCGTGACCATGCCCGTGCACGGCACCGCTGTGGCTGTGTTCGTCGTCATGGCCACCGTGATGGTCATGGTCATGGTCATGGCGGTGGCAAGACCACAGCCCAGAGACCAACATCAGAGCGAAGAGGGTTCGGTTCATGGGGTGTGGCCTACGAGGTGGTCCAACTCTATGACAGCGAGCCACGCTTGGCCGCGGAGTTCAAGGGCTTGAAGCCTATCATCCCGCGCATCCGCATGGGCTTCCAGGAGTCCGCCTAAGTCCAGCTCGCCACCGTCGTACGCGTGCTTTGCGGCGGCCAGGAGCTTCTCGTGACCATGGCTGAGATGCGCTTCGGCCTTTTGGGCGACTGCGATTAAGCGCTCTGCGCGAATGTAAGCCCGCCTGACACGGGCTTCTTGGTGATGAGTCCAGAGCCGTAAATCGTGTGTGGCACGCGTGCGTTGCGCGAGCCCGACGCCCTCGTCACCGCTACGGTCACCTCCGAGCGGCAAGGACAGCTGTGCCCCTGCCGTATAACCCAGCTCCCGCGTTGCCGCCTGAGCTGCTGTCTTAAACCCCAGGGAGACCTCTAAGTCGGGGACCCATGCGCGTCGTCCGGCGGCACGTCGGAGATCACCGCTGCGAGCGCGGGCCGTGTACATCAGCGTGGTGGGGTGCTCATTGAGGCGGCTGGTGTAGGCGTCGACGCCCCCCTCCATGAGCTGAGGCATGTCTGGAGCTATCAGTCGGGGGGCCTCAGCGCCCTCAGGCCACGCCAAGAGCGACAGCAGCTCTGCCACCAAACCGTCCCGCTCTGCGCTGCCTTGAGCGACGATGATCTCGCCCCTCGCGAGCTCATGATGACTATGCTGACTGGCCCAGGCTGGAGCGGCGCCCGCTCGGACGCGCGCACTCACGCGTCCTTCCGCGTCGGCGAGCTGTGCTCGCCAGCTCTCGAACACCTCCGTGCGCTCGCGGGCGAACCGTGCTTTGTGGAAGGTGGTTCGCAGATGGGCTGTGTGTGTGTGACGCACTGCCTCGGCGGCATGGCGTGCGGCGGCTCCCGTGGCACGCAACGCTAGCGCGCGCTGGCCGGCACGGCCTGACAGTTCGAGTGATTGAGTCAGCTGCACCGTGTCTTCGTCTGCCCCGGCTGGGCCGAAGAGCTGTTCCCTGTTCCAGCCCATTGAGGTTGGCCCCAGCGCCGTCTGTGCCCTGGCTTCTGCCTCGGCGTTTAGGCCCGCGTCTTGAACAATAGCGTCCATTCCGAGCTGAGCGAGCGC
>JBMYRH010000026.1:0-77870 GCA_049602155.1 Myxococcota bacterium
CGCTCGTCCGCATTAACCGAGAGCAGGCGCGGGTCATCGAGGGGCTGCTCGATAACGAGCGCCTGTGCGTCGAAGGGGGCGCTGGTACAGGCAAGACCGTGCTCGCGCTCGAGGCCGCGCGCCTCTACGCCGAGGAGGGCGCCCGGGTGCTGCTCCTCTGCTTCAACCGCGGCCTCGGCAACCACTTAGGGAAGCTCGTCAGAGGGTTGCCGGACATGCCCGGCGACGTCGACGGCATGCACTTCCATCGCCTCTGCTTCAAAGCGCATGAGGCCCTAGGTCGGGGCGATCTCCTCGTCCCCGATGGCAAGGAGGCGGCCAAGGCGTTCTGGGATAACGACGCCCCGATGCTCTTGCTCGAGGCCGTCGACCAGGGCGTCCTCGGCCCCTGGGACGCCATCGTCATCGACGAGGGTCAGGACTTCGCAGTCGACTGGTGGCCCGCGGTTGACACGCTCTTAGCGGGTGAGGACAGCCACCTCGTCATCTTCCACGATCCTTCGCAGGCGATCTTCCGCCGCGCAGATGCCGGAGCTGACTGGGTGGGTGCCGACTACCCGGTCTACAAGCTCTCGCGGAACCTCCGGAACACCAAGGCCATCGCCGCCATCGTCGACGGCTTGAGTGAAGCCGAGATGAAGCCGCATCGGCGCGCACCGGAGGGCATCGCGCCGACCGTCACCCCGCAGCCCTCGCCGTCCAAGCTCAAGGGGCAGCTCGAGACGCTGGTGACGAAGCTGTTGACCACCGAGGGCTTCAGGCCCGATCAGATCGTCATCCTGACGCCGCATTCGCTCAAGAACTCTGCGCTCGCGGGGGTCACTGAGCTTGGAGGCCGGCCGCTTGTCGACCTGAAAGAGCGGCGCTCTTCGGCCATCACCCACGCGACCATCGGGGCCTTCAAGGGCCTTGAGTCCGATGTCCTCATCTTGGTCGACATCGATCCGAGCGATGAGCGCTGCGACAGAAACGCGCGCTATGTGGCGGTGAGCCGCTGTCGTCATCTCCTCTACGTCTACACCCGCGGCGACTGGCTGGCTTAGGAGGACGACCCATGCGATGCGCGCCGACGCTCTCTGCGCTCGCCGCAGGCGAGCGCCTCGAGATCTGGGACTTCGATGATCTGGAGGACCTCTGCGACGAGGTGCGGGACCTGCTTGAAGAGGGCGAGCTCGTGCTCGACTTCCGAGTGCCGCGAGATGCGGGGCTCCCCTTCAGCATCATCGAGGCCTTCCAGGCGCTCATCCAGGTCGTCGATGCTGTGCCAAAAGACGCTGAGGTGCCGTGCATCTTCGGCTCAGAGCGCGCCCTTGAGATGGCCAAGCGCTATCAGGCCGGCGGCGAGGCCGCGGACCAAGTTCTCCGGGTGGGCGACCTCAAGGTGGTCGTCCGTGTGGGCGACATCACGCGCACCCTCGCTGACGCGATTGTGAACGCGTCGAACACACAGCTTCACCTCGGGGCAGGGGTCTCAGGCGCGATTAAGCGCGCAGTGCGCGACCCCGACGGCCTCCAAGCTGCGATGCGCGCGCTCTCGCCCATCGCTAGCGGTCAGGTCGTCCACACCCGGTCATTTGGGCTGGGGCTGGCGCCTGTCATCTTGCACGCGGCGACCGCGACAGGGCGTAAAGACGCGATCAAAGCCGCCTACGAGGGCTCGCTTCGGCTCGCCGGTGAGCTCGGGCTAGGCGTCTTGGCCATCCCAGCGCTCGGCACGGGCACGGGCGCCTTGTCGATGGTCGAGTGCGCCAGGCTCTGCGCCGAAGCGCTCCAGGCCCATGAGACCACCACGCACCCTCACACCGTGATCCTCGTCCTCTACAACGACCCTGTGGGCGCTCAGCTATTTGTCGACGCGCTCAGCTCGGACGCGCCTTGACCAGAGCAGCCGAGCGAGCGCATCGATGTGCCCCTCTTTTTTGAGGGCCTTTTCGAGGTCGAGGCCTCTGAGGACGTTGTCTTTCGACGCGACCCAGGCGCGGGCGACCTCCGGGCGGATGACGAGAATGACCTCGTCTGCCGGTGGGCTCCTCTGGTCGCGCTCGACGAGCATCCAGAGGCCGTAGAGCGGGTTTAATGTCCCTTTGCGCCCCTTGGGGAGCGTCTTGAGGATGGACTGGAGCCCACCCTTTTCGGCGTCAAAGGCCTGCCGTGGGTGGGTCCCCTCGTAGCCCGAGGAGTCGTGCATCGCGCTTCGCCACTCGAGCTGACGTGAGCCACGGGCGTGGTGGTCGAGGAGCTTGGCCATGAGCGTATAAGAGAGGACCTGCGGGTGACTCATCGGGTCCTCTGGGGGGCTCCCGACGGGCAAACCGCACCGCGCGCAGATGTCATCGATGAGGCCCTCGAAGTCGCTCGTAAAGAGCGCGCGCCGCACATAGTACCCGCCATCACCGAGCGGATCGGCTTTGCCCTTGGGCATGTCACCGCCCATGCGCCGGTAGGCTCGGAAGTCGTTGAGCTCGACGCCAAAGGGCGACCTCCCGTCCATCTCACGGAGGCTCAAGGTGTCGCCTTGTCCGCCACCAGGGTGAAGCTCAAAGACCCGAAGCTCACGCGCGGCGATGTGCCTCGCGACGACCTTGGCCACGATCTTCCAGGTCAGCGCGTGCGCGAGGTTGTGAGGCGGCTCCTCCCAATAGCGCCGCTCGGCCTCGTCTTCGATGTCCAGGCTGCGGTGGTCGTGGACGAGGCTGAGCTCACCGATGGCTTGATTCACCGCGCGCTCGGTCACCGGTTCCCAGCTCTCCTCCTCCCGCATGGCTCTGGACTTAAGCGCGATGAGGCCCCTGAGGACGCAGGCGCCGTCGTAGCCATGGGCCTTGCCCTGCATCCCGACCAGGATGTGGCGTACGAGCCAGGACCAGGGGTCATCGGGGGTTTGTTGGCTCCACCCTTGGGCGCGCAGGGCTTGGTCGTTCAGTTGGGAGATGGCGGCGTACCAGCCGAAGTGCATCGGGATGGCGACGGCGTCTTGAAGGGACCGCGCCCGAGCGACCTCGAGGCGGAGCTTTATCCGCTCGCTCCCGTAGTGCTCGAGACAGAAGACCTCCAAGAAGACCTCATTGAGCACGGCGCCTGTGCCTGAGAAGGTGCACAGCGTGCCGTGGGCCTTGTCTTCAGAGTGGTCACACGCCTGGCTCACCTCAGCCAAGAGCTCGCTGAGCCCCTCGTCGAGGCGCTCAAGGCGCCTCCTGAGCCCTCTTTCGGTCACAGGGAGGTCACGCAATGCCGAGAAGCGCTCCTGAGTCCTCGGGCTCACAATCAAGACCTCGGTGCACTCGCCCGCGCGATAGCTGAGCGTCCACTCGAGGGTGTCCGAGCGGAGGCTATGAGCGAGCCCTCGCCATGCCTCTAAGAAGAAGGCGCTGAGCTCCAAGTCTAACGCCTCAGCGTGCGCGATGGTGTGGACGGGGTTCATTGACCTCAGAGCGTCTCGTGGCCCGGCGAGAGCAGGCGCTCGAGGTGGCGGAAGAGGGTCTCCCAGGTAGCGCAATAGGCGTAGGCCCCGTGACTCAATGCCGCGCGCTTGTTTGCCTCGGCGTGTTCGGGGGCGGGCTTGGCGCCGAAGACGATGGTGGGGCAGCGGTGGTTCTCGGAATGCATACGGTCCAGAAGGTGCAGCGCGTTAGCTTGGCCATTGGGTCCCTGGTCATGCCCCCAATGGCTGACGACGAGGTGGAAGGTCTCGCGTGGGGCCTTCTCAAACGCGTCAATGGCCTCTCCAGGCGTGCGGACCTGGGTGATGCCTGCCGAGGCGTCGTCATCGACGCTTGAGAGGGCCCTGGCTATGAACCGATAGCCTGCCTCGTTATGTCTCGGGTTTGGGTCGACCCAGAGGATGCGCTTACCGCGGAGGAGGGCCCCGAAGCGCGGCAGGATAGCGGTCCCCTCCCAGATGCGCTTGAGGTGGGCGTCAAAGCCGGAGTGGTCGTTTGGGGGCGTGCTGTAGCTCAGGATGTTGATCCCCTCGTGCGCCTCGAAGTGGCGCCTCTTGAGTTCGGGGACGTCGTTCAAGATGGCGTAGGCGACGGGCCGTTGCCCCTCCTGATAGTCGATCAGCGCGAGCACTTGGGAGCGGAGCTCATTGAGGTAGGCGTCCTCGAATGAGGTGCCCATGAAGAGCACCGTGCTCGTCGACAGCAGCGCATGCAGAAACGAGAGGTACCCGGCGCGAGTGTGGAGCTGACGACGGTAGTCGCGGCGGGTGAAGACGATGCTCGCCGCCTGCTCGCTCGTCATGAGGTCGCCGTGGAGTTTGACGACTCGGCTGGCGAGCCCGCGGTCTCCTTCGCCCCAAAAGGCCTCGTCCCACCACCGCGAACCTCCCCAGGGCCACAGCACCTTTTGGTAGGTCTCGGGCTCGGGCGGGAGGCCCTCGATGAGGGTGTCGAAGTTCGTGGTCAGGACTGCGCGGAAGGGGATCTCGGCGAGGTAGCGCATGCGCGCCCTCATCGTCTCGCTCTCTCGTGCGTGACTGTCGGGCCGGAGGCTCTCTCTGACAGCATCGGTGAACGCTGAGCGGCCAAGGTGGTCTTGGAGGAGCTGGGCAGCTTGCTCGTAGGCGTCGGCGGAGACTGATGAGTGAGGGGTGTCGGCCTGGAGGAGCGCCCGGATCTCTACCCGCTCCTCGCTCGGGACCTCTCCGGTGTCGGCGACGGCGAGCAGGAGTGACTTCCAGGTAGGCAGCCGCGCGGCCGCCGAGAACCCTGCGCCGACAAAGGCCACACATCGGCCGCCGAGGATGGCCTCGCAGAGACCCTGGGGGACAGCTCCGATGAGTTCCTCTTGAATCCCCTGTGTCACCCGGCCTCGCCTAAACGTCGTGTGGCGTAAGGTTAACGGACGCGAGGGGATTGACCAACCCAGCGAGAGCCTTGGTGGTATGGCCCGCTTCAGGGCGCTTCGACGCTGGTTGTTACGCGATATGCCGCGCGAGCGCCGAGGCGACCTCTGGGGCGAGCGGCTCATCATCGAGGACGAGGAGGTGGTCATCGTCGGTGATCCCGTCGCCCGGGACTCGCGCGGGGATCTGTACCGTCCAGGTCGTGTCGCCGCTGCTCTTGTAAGCCTCCCAGGGGACGCTTGATCCGTAGCGCTCGGCGCTTCCTTTAGCCAGCCACTCTTGCCCCTGTTCGTCCCAGTCGACCCGGGTCACGATGATGTCTCTTCGCTCCATGCAATCACTCCGTATGTTCACCCGGAAAGTAGCGCATTAAGAGCGCCTCTGACCAGGCCGAGAGTGCTTGGTTGGGCGCGCCTGCATCGAGCCAGGCGCGGGCGTCGAGCTCTAGGAAGCGATCGGGATGCACGAGGAGCCCTCGGAAGGCGCTCAGCGCGTCATCATGGCCCGCGACCGGCCGCTCCAGGTGACCGACGACGTCGTTATCCGGGTGGAGCAGGACCGCGAAGTCACAGCGGTCGATCCCGGAGTCTGGATCAGCCTCGATGGCCGCGGCTTGAATTTGATTTCGGACCAGTTGATAGAGCCCAAAACGAAACGCACAGGCTAAGGAGTCTGCGCTCTCAGCGGTCTTGATGACGTCGAGTGATTGCGCCAGGTCGAAGTAGCGTCGCCCGGAGGCCGTCAGTGGGCATGTCGACCACCAGTCTCGGGCCAAGGACGCCCCATCAGAGTCGCATGCGCCGCCACGTCGTCGCCCTGTGCCGCATTGACCGAAGGAGTCCTCCATGTACTTCACTTCGATGAGGAGCAGTCGCTCTTGTCCGGCCCGTGTTGTCCACCAAATGGCGAGATCTGAGTTGGTGCGCTTTTCGCCCCGCCGCGCGTCTTTTCGCTCCCCAAGGTAGCGGTTGTCCGCGTCGTACTCGACCTCGACTTTACGTACACGGGCGACTGTGTCGCCGCGCTCCGTGCCTAGGACCGTCTGTAAGATGGGGACCATTGAGGACGGGTCCTTGAGGAACGGAGCGACAAGCTGGAGTCCGAAGGCCTGTGAAGACATCGTGCTGTGTAGGTCGTGGCGTCGTATCCCCAGCTCAGTCAGGTGCTGGTCGATGGCGTCGACATAGTCGCTCAGGAAGTTCTCGCGCCAGCGCGCTTCGGGGTAGCGCACCTTGGCGGGACGCCCCCCAAAGAGTCCGCGCTCTTGGACCCCGCAGACGACCTCCTTGTAGTAGATCTGATGGTCGCGATGTCGCGCCTGACCTTGTGAACGCGGTGTGTGACTCATGGCCGTCTGTCCAACTTGGTCACGTTCTCCTCAAGGGTTCGGGTCATACGCTCTAGCCCCTCCTCATGCGCCCAGTCCGCCACGTCGTCCCAGGAGAGGTGGCTGGTCGCCTCGAGCCAGCCGTTCCCCACGCTGTCTGCCGTCGTCTTGCCGGTGATGTCATTTTCAAGGGTGATGCGGGCGATATCGCTCGCCATCTCGAGCCCCGCCGACCAGCCATCGGGTCTCGACGCCTCTTCTGGGGTGGGGTTGGGCGTAGTGGTCAGCGCGAGGAAAAAGCAGGGGATCGCGGGCTGAGCGAGCCTGTCGACGAGCTGACGCACCATCGGCTCCTGGCCGATATGACGATAGCGCTTCTTGTCGTGAGCATAGACGCGAACCCCGGGGTGCGAGTCCGTCTTGATGAGCTGATTGAGCGCGGGAGAGTAGAGGTAGTCGGCTAAGCGGGACTTTAAGAAGAGCTCATGGAGAATCGAGGAGGCGTTTTGCCGCAGGTTCTTGGCCTGATAGCGCACATTTTTTGACCACGTCTCTCGCTTCGCCTCAAGCATCAAGGCCTTGGTCAGACGTTCACCCGAGACCAAGCGCGCTGTCATTAAGATCAGGGCATCCGGTTCGCCAAAGTCCGAGAGGCTGTGCTCGATGAAGACCTCGGCGTCCTCGATCTTCGCGTCTCTCGGCCACAATCGGGTGCGCCGCATCTCGCGGATAGAGCCATCAGGGCGCGCCCAAGGCGGGTGCCACGCGCGCTCAAAGAGCCGCGCCAGGATGGTCGCGCCCTCAGGATGCCAAAGCGCGGACTCGAAGAGCGCGTTGACTAATCCGCGCTCGCTATAGCCGTGCCAGAGAGTCGTCATGAGCTTTTCCAGGAACAGCTAAACCATGACGAACTTAGTGGTGCTCAGTCAAGCAACCGCCCGTGAGCCTTTCGAGGGCCTTCAGCGACGCGCCCGTGCCGGGGCCAAGGGACGCACGCTGAGCAGCTTGGCCAAGCCGAGCGTGAGCAACAGAAGCGGCCAGGCCGGTGTCGTCGAGCGCTTGGAGGTGTTGCAGCCGGAGCCGTCTTCGTCGTCCTCAGGGGCGGTCTCGCCGCCATCGGTCGCGTCGGGGTCCTCCGAGGGGGTGGGCAAGCGCGCCGCGCTGTCCTCGGGCGGGTAGAGGGTCTGCCCTTGAGAGACGAGCCAGTCTTCGTAGAAGTTCGCGAGGACGTAGATGCCTCCCTCGCCGCAGTAGCTCTCGCTGGTCTCAACCCCACGGGAGACGATGCCGGCCAGATAAACTGTGCCGTCGACCTCGACGTAAACGGGGCCACCCGAGTCCCCGGCGCAGGTGTCTGTCGCTGCGCACTCTCCCGTGACGCAGACCTCGCCGATGGGGCAGTCATCATCGACGTCACACAGCTCATACGAGCTGACGTTGCCGCCCCAGAACTCGGCGTCCGTGCGATCGCGATAGAGCTGCTCGGCGCCGTAGAGTGCCCCTGAGTCACCTTCGCCCTCAAGGTCACGTGTGCCGTAGCCGGTGATGAAGAATCCGCTACCTTCGTTCAGCGCCGTGTCGGTGAGGGCCTTGGGTAAGACCGGGATCACCTCTACGGTGTCCACCGGGCGTTTCAAGAAGACGAGCCCGATGTCGTCGGACTGTCCCATGCCGATGTCCTCAAAGTTCGGGTCGACGGTGCCGCCGGAGGGGTAGGCCTCGTGGTAGACCAGCTCATCGATGGCGTAGGTGTGCTCCGGGCCCGCGTCCGCGACGGTCAGTGCACCGGCGATGACTTGGTAGCTCTCCGGCGTTTGAAGCAGCGCCTGGTTCTCTTCGTCGTAAAAGCAGTGCGCTGCGGTGACCACAAGCGAGGGCGCGATGAGCGTCCCTGTGCAATCTTGCTCTCCGCTGTCGGTCAGGGCCAGAGCAACAGTGCCAAAGAGCGCGTCAGCGTCCATGGGTGTCCCGTGGATGATCGGGTGGGTCGAGGTCTCATATTGCCCCACGTCGACGCCTTGGGCACAGCCAGCTACGAGGATGATCAATAGCGAGGGTAGGGTGAATCGAAGCATCGTGTTCTCCTCTGGACGAGTGCCTGCTCTTCAGGTGCCGCTAGCGTCTGATGATGATCAGAGTATCTGGCACAGAACGACTGGCTGTACACCATGAAATGAGCCGCAGTCTGTGCTTTGAGCGTCAAGGTGAGGCTGCTCCGAGCCCTCCGTTGTCACTCTGAGATCACGGCCTTGAAGAGTTCGCTCAGCGCGTGGTGGCCAGCCTTGGAGGGGTGCGTGCAGCTGATGTCGAAGTAGAGCTCAGCGTCTGGGCCACGGTAGCAGCGGTTCTCGGTGTCAGCGTCTGGCCCTGTGGCGACGAACCCATGGCCGCAGAAGCTCTCGAGGAGCCAGACGAGATCGGCTTGGTAGTCGACGGCGATGCGCATGTACTGCTCCATCATCCAGATGACGACCGCCTCCTGGACGCTCTGGTCTTCCCAGGCACCGTAGCCCGCGAGCCCGGCCAGATCGATGCCGAAGGCCGAGATGTCGAGTGGACCGACAAAGGGGATGTTGATCTCAGAGGGGGAGCAGGCGCTCGTTTCCCCGGTGCCATCGGTGAACTCAAAGGGGTTCGCGAAGACCACGTGAACGCCATTAGGGAAGGCGACTGGGTCCTTTAGAAAGGCCATCGCCTCTTCGAGGTAGCCGATGGCCGACTCGGCGGCAGCCCAGACCTCGGGGTAGCCCGCGGCCACCTCGGCTTCGCTTGCGTTAAAGCCGGCCTGGTTGATGTACGCGATGTCGTTACCGCCCATGGTGAAGAAGACGAGCGTGGTCTTGTCGCTCCCCACCTCGGGGTAGCCCGGGAAGCACTGCGGGATTTGCCCACCGCCGGCGATAAAGTCATCGGTCTTCGCGCCCCACTTAGAGCAGTTATGGAAGTCACCCGAGGTCTGTTGCCCCGGTGTGCCGTCGTAGAGGCAGTTGTAGGACTTAAAGAGCCCCCAGCTGATAAGATCGCCCGTGTCTAAGTTGTAGGTGTCGGCCAACCACTCCGAGAGCTTGTTTCTAAAGAAGTGGTTATTCTCAAGGCAGGTCGGGTGGACGTCATTGGGCGTCCCCTGGGTCACTGAGTCTCCGAGGATGACCACCTGCTCGATGTCTGTGATGGCTTGGTGGTTCGTTCCTACGCAGTGGGAGCCGATGACTGGGGCGTACTGGTCGTAGTCGGTGGTGGCCTCCTCCGGGTCATAAAACTCCGAGAAGCAGAGCTCGTTAATGGTCCCAGGGGCGGGGGCCTCGACGTCAGGCGGAGCGCTGACGTCAGCCGAAGAGGTCGCGTCATCGTCAATCGTGGCGTCTGCCTCGGGCCCATCCACGTCGTCACCGGTGAAGGCGTCGCTCTGCGGTTGCTCTGTGTCCTCAGCGCTGGCGTCGCTTGTGTCTGCCTCTGGTGCGACCTCTTCAGTGTCCTCGTCGGTCACCGCTGCGTCCTCTTCTGTCGCGGTGTCCACTGGCCCAGGAGCCTCTGTCACGTCCGTGGCCCCGGTGACCGCGTCGGTCAGCGGCTCCCGGACGGTGGCATCGGCCTGCCCACCTTCGGAGTCGCTCGACTCTGGAGCGATGGTCGAGACATCGGCGTTTTGGGACAGAGCAGGGCCACTCGTCGCGTCACCGCAGCCGAGGCCCAGAACAGACGCGAGCAGCGTCAACAGGAGAGTACGTTGGGTCCACATGCAGGCATCGTGCACCCAAGATGCGCCCCTTGTCACTTCGTGCACATCGAGAGGGCGGACAGCACCTGCTCTGCGCAGGCGACCCCGCTCGCCCATGCGCTCTCGACCCGCGGGTGGACCAGGCCGTCCCCCATGAGCCCGAGCCCCTCAGTGGGCGCGTAGACAGCGCGGTCGCCGGTCGCGGGGACAGAGAGCGCATAACGCCATCGGTGCGCTTGGGCCCTCATAGGTTTCGGCGCGCCGAGGTCGCTCAACGCATCTGTGAGCGCTTCGATGACGAATGCAGCCGTCTCCTCAAGGTGTCGGTGACTCCAGGCAGGGGAGCCGTGGAGCACCCAGCGCTCGCCGGGGGGACGTCCCGGCTTTGAGCTGTCGCGGGCGGCCCAAGACAGCGGCCCATCCTCAACCTTGAGTCCGTCCCAAGCGCTCAATGCAGGCTCGGTGTAGTCGGCCATCACAGCCCAACATGGTGCATAGAGCAGCCCGCGCGCCAGCCCTTGAAGCGAGGAGCTGTCCGGCAGGAGGGCCTCGGCTTGAGGGCCCGGGGCGCTCAGCAGCACGATGTCAAAGGGGCCGTGCACATCAGCCGAGTCATCGAGAAGTGTCCATGCGCCGTGACCACCTTGCAGAGAGGTGATCCGAGTGCGCAGGCGAATGGAGAGGCCTTGGGAGAGGTGTCTGCCCAGGCTGCTCATCTTTGGCGTGCCCACCCAACGTGTCCGGGCAGACAGGTCTGGGCGGAGCTCACCGTGGATGATGGTCGCGAAGCGGCCGTCCCAGCGCGCCACGACGCCCGCGGCCTCCCAGCGCGTGACCTCGTCGGTGAAGGCCTTGGACTCCGCTGTGAGGTACTGTGCGCCGTGGTCATAGGTCGCAGTGTCTCTCCGCCGCGTCGTCAGGCGGCCACCTGGACCGCGAGATTTCTCAAAGAGGGTGACGCTAAGCCCTGCCCCTTGGAGCGCATGCGCGCAGGTCATCCCGGAGATCCCGGCGCCGATTATCGCGATAGAGGTAGGGTTGCTCAGGGGGCCGCTCCCGACGAGAAGACCAGGGTGAGTCTAGGCGAAGGGGGCCGCTCTGTCGCGACCGATTTCGAGGGCATCGAGGCCATCGTTCAGCGCAAGAAGCGCACCACCCCGATAAGCCCCTCACGCGCCTCGTAGCAGACCAAGATCTCGCCCTCGCTGCGCTCGCCTGTCTCAGGATCGATGCGCCACCACACCTCAAGCTCGACGCAGTGGTCACCGACGGTGAGCCGCTCGTCGACGGTGCCGCCGAACTCGAACTCGGTGAAGAGGCGCCGGTAGCGCTCGCGAAACGCCTCACGCCCTTCGCAGACCAGGGCGTCTCCCTCGAAGACGCGTACGTCTCCGTGGTAGCAGTTGACGAAGTCCTCAAGCTCACTGGCGTTATAGGCCACGAGTTGGGCGGTGGCGAGGTCGACGATGGTGGACATGGCTGGCTCCAAAGCGAGGGGCGCGACCATAGAGGGTTGTGTGTGGGATGGCGAGCGGTCGGGGCTTTCCGAGCGGGTGTATCCATGAGGGAGCGAGCTTGTGCCTGATAGCGTCGCTGTGAGACATTTGCGGCGTGATAGGACCTCGACGACCTGTGTGGGTGCGCTTGCTAGCGCTGCTCCTCCTCATGAGCTGGCTCGGCTGTGAGCCCGAGCTCATCGACGTCTCTCCTGTCTCGGGATTGGGCCGCACTGACGTGGCGCCGACGCTTCCAAAGCCCCAAGCCCTCCCCGCCTTCCAGGCCCCGGAGTTTAACCCTGAGGCGCCGGTCTTTGTGCGCCTGACTGCGCCGCAATATCGCCTGGCCATTGGCGATCTCTTCGGCGAGGGCATAACCCCACCAGTGCGCCTCGAGCCCGACGTGCAATCCGATGGCCTCTATGCCATCGGCGCGGCAGAGTCGACGCTCTCTCCGAAGGGAGCTGAGCAGTACGTCAATGGCGCCAAAGCCATGGCGCTCCAGATGACCGAAGAGGGCTACAGAGACACGCTCTATTCCCCCTGTGAGCCGACCTCGGCCTCCGACCTCACCTGCCTGAAGACGCTCGCTCACCATTGGGGATCTCAGCTATGGCGTCGACCACTCACCGATGACGAGGCCGGTGCCATGGCGACCCTCGCTTCGCAGTCCGCTGCAGCGCTTGAGGACCTCGACTCCGGGGTGCGTTGGATGATGGTGGCGCTGCTCAACGCGCCGCAGTTTTTGTATCGGGTAGAGCTTGGCCAGCGTGACGCTGAGGGGCGCTTGACCCTGACCGACTATGAGCGTGTCACGCGGCTCGCCATGTTCTTGTGGAATTCCGTGCCAGACGCGGCTGTTTTGGAGCGGGTTCAGGCTGGAGAATTCACAGATGCTCCCGCCTTTGAAGCGCTCGTTGATGAGATGCTCAAGGACCCCCGGGCACGCCGTGGTTTGAGGAACTTCATCACTGAGTGGCTTCACCTCGGTGACCTAGGGCGTCTGCTCAAGGACCCGAACGTCTTCCGCGCGTACAACCCAGATCTGGGGGCGGCGGCGCTCGAAGAGACGCTCAGCGTGGCGGAGTGGTTGGTCTTCGAGGAGCGCGCTGATTTTCGTACCATCCTGACGACACAGACGACCTTTGTGGACAGGCGCCTGGCCGCCATCTATGAGCTCATCGCGCCGACTGAAGAGGGCATGGGTAAGCTGACTTTGCCCGATGATGAAGTGCGGCGCGGGATCCTCGGTCACGTGAGCTTCCTCGCGGCCCGCGCGCACGTCGCTAAGTCGTCGCCGACCTTGCGCGGCGTCTTCGTCAGAGAGGTGCTCTTGTGCCAAGAGATGTCTCCGCCACCTGCCGATGTCGATACGTCTATCCCCGAGCCCTCTGAGGATGCGTTGACCCTGCGTGACCGCCTTGAGGTGCATATGGAGGATCCGGCGTGCTCAGGGTGTCATGCGTTTGTTGATCCGATCGGGTTCGGCCTTGAGCGCTTCGATGGGATTGGGCGATTTCGAACCCTCGATAATGGCGGCCTCATCGACCCGAGCGGTGACCTTGATGGGAGTGAGTTCGACGGGTTTGTCGAGCTCGTCTCGACACTCGCCAATCACCCCGGCTTTATCGACTGCGTGGTCGAGAAGCTCCTGGCTTACGCGATCAATCGACGCCCGGGCTACGATGAACGCCCCTGGCGAGAGGCGCTCGTCGAGTCCTTTCGGCAAGACGGTCATGACCTGCTGAACCTGATGCGTCGCATCGCGCTGAGCCCGGGGTTCAGCGCCATCGCCGAGCCCGATATCGAGGAGGTGACACCATGAAGCCTCTGAGTCGACGTACGCTCTTGCGCGGACTCCTCGGCGGCGCCGTGGTGAGCATCGGGCTCCCGCCGCTTGAGCGCTTTATGAACGTCAACGGCACGGCCTACGCGGACGAAGGTGGCGGACCATCAGGGTTCCCGAGCCGCTTTGGGCTCATCTTTTGGGGCAACGGGGTCCAACCCGAGCGCTGGGTGCCTGAGCTGACAGGGCAGGGGGACGCGTGGGCGCTGAGCGAGCAGCTGGCTCCTCTGCAGAGCGTGAAGTCGTATCTGACCGTCGTCAGCGGCACCCGGGTCAACGTGACCAACGTGTCTGCCCACAGCGCGACGCTCGCCGGGATGCTGACTGCAGCCCCGCTCTTGGATATCCCGGGCGTAGGTCATCGCATTCAGGCGCCGACCATCGATCAGCGCATCGCGGCGGCCATCGGGGGGGAGACCGCTCGTGCGTCGATTGAGTTCGGGGTCTACACCGACGGCTCCCTCGGCGAGTCCCACGCGGCGCCCAGTGACGCCAACCCTGCGGCGATCCCTCGCCCGGCCGAGTTCAACCCTGCGGCGCTCTTTAGTGACCTCTTCGGGGCGAACTTCATCCTCCCCGGAAGCGGTGACGGTCCCCCGCCGACCCTCGGGGTTGAGCGCAGCGTGCTGGACGCGGTGATGGGGCAAATCGCTGGGGTTCAGGGGCAGCTCGGCGCGGGTGATAAGGCGCGCCTTGAGGCACACTTTGAGGGGATCCGGAGCATCGAACGGCGCCTGCAGAAGCTTCAAGAGAACCCCCCGAACCTTGCAGCGTGCGCAGCGCCACCGGTCCCGCTAGGCACCGCAGACGCGCATGGCTATCCGCCGATTGAGGGCCGCCCGCAGCTCGTCGAGATAAACGCCGTGATGTCGGATATGGCTGCCATGGCGCTGGCGTGCGACCAGACGCGAGTCTTCAGCAATTGGATGACCAACCCTGTGGCCAACCCGCTCATGGCTGGGTCGACCGATGGGCACCACAGCCTGACTCACGATGAGCCGGGCGAGCAGCCCCAGGTCAACGCTATCGTCAAAGAGCTTATGGGCATGGTGGCGACACAGCTCGACGCGCTCGCCGCGGTCGAAGAGGGGGACGGGACGCTTTTGGACCACTGCGCGGTGCTCTGCACCTCTGAGGTCTCTCGTGGCCGAACTCACTCTCCAGATGACTTCCCGATTCTGCTCGCCGGTGGCTGTAACGGCTACCTGAAGACCGATATGCATTGGCGCTCAGAGGCGAGTGACTCGACGAGCAAGGTGCTTCTGACCTTGTGTCAGGCGATGGGCATGCCCGTCGACGCGCTCGGCATCGACGATTGTTACACCACAGAGTCGCTCACGGAGGTCGAGGCATGAGGGCTTGGTTGTCGCTCATCGTGGTCGTGTGTGGGTTTGGCTGTGATGCTGAGCTTACCCCCACGCCGGTTGTCGCCCAGGAAGAGGCGGGCACGGCGGCAGAGCCCCAAGAGGACGAGTCGGGGGAGCAGGCTGCTAACACATCGGACGCCGAGCCCATACATGTGCGCTTCGAGGGTGACGTAGACGCCAAGGCAGACTCGTGGACGTTGGTCCTAAGCCGCATCACCTTCGTCCCTGAGGAGGTCCCGCTTCAGGTCGTCGATGGCTTTAACCTCGATGGGCTTGTGAGCGATGGATCGACCGAAGCGGGGTGCTATCAGGCTGACCTTGAGTCGACCGACGGCGAGCCAGGGATAGATAACCACTTTGCGTCCATCTTGCCGGTGCTGCGCTCTACCCAAGTCGGTGCAGTCGAGACGCTGATTCAGAACTCCATCGACGAAGGGACTCACTTGCTCTTCTTGGAGCTGAGCGGGGTTGACGATCGGGTCATTGATGACTCGGTGACGGTGCGCTTTAGGACTGGCTACGGCGACGCGCTGCTCGGCACCGACGGGATGCTGCTTGCCCATCAGACGTTTCATCTCCATGAAGACTCGCCCGACACAGACATGCCCGGCGCTGAGCTCATCGATGGGGTCTTACACATCGGGCCCTTTGACTGCGCCGTCGCGGCCAAGGTCTTCGGGGTCGTCTATGAGCTGCCCGTCTATGGCGCGAGGATCCGAGCTGTGTTGGGGCCTGATGGTGGTATCGAGGCGGGGCTCCTTGGCGGTGGCATCCCGGTTCAGGCCTTTGTCGACCTCGCTGAAGAGGTCGATCCTGGGCACGGCCAGCTGTGGCAAGATATTCAGCTCTTTATCGCCTTGCTCGGAGACTGGGACCAAGACGGTGATGGGGTGTGTGAGCTTGAGTCTATGGCGACGCGCATTACGGGCATCCCTGCGTACTTCTTCCCCGCAGCGCGCTAGGTCGAGGCGTCACTCGGGTGCCCTGAGCAATACAGCGCTTACGCTACAGGGATGACTGCGCCTTCTCGTTAATCTGAAGCGATCCCAACCCAAGTCTCAGCGTGGAGCAGGCGGACGTCGATGACTGCGGGGCCTAGTGCGCGCGCTTAGTAGATGCCTGAGATGGGATGCCAATGTCTCGATTCATTGTCTTGTTTGGCCTGCTTTGCCTCACAGCCTGTAGCGGTGTGGGGACTGAGCTCTCTGACTTCGGCGCTCAAGAGTTGCCAGACGCTGCGGGTGCGCCTAGCGATACGGAAGGCACCCTGAGGTGTCGTGCTTGGCCTCTGACTCCGTCGGCCTTGCCCCCCCTCGCCCCTCGCTCGCCTCACATCACGTAATGACAGGGAGCTTCTCACTCATCACTGACTTGGCCTGGGCGTAGTCTGCGGCCTTGCCTGGGTTGACGTAGTGGAACCCAAAGCCGCCTGTGTGTTCGGAGGCGTTGGGCCCTTCAGTGGTCAAGTCGCGGCCATATTGCGCCCACTCGGCTTCAGGGATCCCCATGGCGAAGAGGGCGTTCGCCAAGAACTGTTGGTAGTACAGGCCCGGTCCTTCCTTAATGATGCCCGGCTTCTCGTTCATCACCGTGTTGAGGTTGCCGTAGAGTTTGGTTTGGTCGCTGTAGTCGACGTACATCCCTGTCTGGAAGTAACCACCTGCGCTCCCTGCTGTGACCACGGGGTAGTTCACACAACCCGAGTGGTGGGTTTGCTGTCCAGCCTCGTTGGTGAGCATCAGCAGGCTGTTGTCGAGGAGCGTTGAGCCGTCTTCCATCACGATCTCATCGAGCTTGGACGCCAGCTTTGTGAACGCGTACTCGAAGGTCCCCTGATTCCAAGTCAGGGCGTAGCCCTGCGCGACGCTTGCACCAAAACCGTTGTGCGACACGTTGCCATGCCAATCACTGACTGCGTCGTCGGTGAATTTGGTCCCTTGAGCCCAGGTGCCCACCCTGGAGACACCCGTGTGCAAGGCTGCGACGATGACGTCGATCATGAGATCGGTGTAGCCAAGCATCTGATAGGGCGTGGACGAAAAGGCCAGGTCATCCTTGTAGCTGCTCGAGTTAAAGTCGGGCCGAGAGTAGATAGACTCTTGTTGACTGAGCGCTGCGCCGACTTGGAGTTTACGCTCCAGCTCAAACATCTGCTCTGTGTGCTGGTTTAAGCGATCGAGATCGCCTTGGGAGATTCGTGGGTCATTCTTGAGCCGGTCGTAGCTCGCTTTGACCCGGTCCACGATCACCGCGTCGACGTGTCCAACGGACGATCCTGGGCTGAACAGATAGTCGTAGAAGGACTGATTATTGTCTTGTGTCGGAAGCTTTTTAATCTTCCCCGTCTTCGTTGTGGCGCTCGTGTAGTTCCAGGACATGTAGTTGCCGCCCACCCGAAAGGAGCGCTGGGTCATCTTGGCGGAGAGATCCTCTGGGGAGTAAAAGCTCGACGAGTACGCCATCACCTGATCGATCGTGGGGTTGAGATAGGCTTGATCGGGGATGCCCCCTGTCGCCCGCGCGAAGTGCCCCGCGAAATTGCCAAGGTGTACGCCTTGGTGGTGGCCCATGTTGTAGGGGATGTCGAGCCCTCGGAGGATGTTGAATTTGGAAGCCAGGGCCGGGGTCATGAGCTCGCTGCTCGCGCTGCACATTGGAGAGAAGACGACGGTTCCGGACTCATCGGGTGTGGTCGGGAGGCTCCCAAAGCGAACCTGACGCCCAGCGTAGTCCATGGTTTGGGTGAGTATGGATTCATCTGGGTACATGTTCTTCCCCCAGACCTCACCCAACATGGTGCTCATCGCCAAAAAGCGTTTGGGGATTGCGCCTGGAGCTGGATCTGACGCGAAGGCTCGGCTCATTAGCGAGGGCAAAAATGGGATGGCCATCACGGCGCCCCCGGCGCCTCGCAGGAACATACGTCGGTTGACTCTTCCGCTCATGGCGTCTCCTCCTCTTCGGCTTGGCCGATCGGAATCTTGCTCAAGGTCTTGAACTGCGGCAGGTGGGCAACGCTCGTGAAGGTCTCCGCCAAGCTGGCCCCATCACGGAGGCTTTGGGCGAAGTCCTCGATGGTCTCCATATCGGATGTGTGCTCGACTCGGCCCATCGTGAAACGGAAGTATTCACGGGACCAGCACTGCTCGAGCTTTCCGCTCTCAACGAGGAGATCGGCAGCCTGGTGTGCTCCGTCCACGCTCACTTGGGCTCCGTCGAAGAAGAAGGTCGCGGATGCGTCGATCGGCAGCCACTGATCGGCAGGAAGGGTCTCAAAAAGGAAGTTGCCCTTGTTAGGGTGCCGCACGTCGGAGAACATGTGCTCCTTCTCCCAATACTGTCCTGCGGACGAGAAGTGGTTCAGGGCGTGGCCGAAGCCGTTGATGAAGGTGGTGTGGCAGCCCGCGCATGAGGTCCCTGGCGTCTCAGTGAGCTCTTCCACCGTCTCCCGGACGGTCATCCTCACCTCTTTGTCCCAGTCGACGCAGACCTCGCCTTGACCACAATGCATGTCGTGACTGCAGGACTGACCGGTCGTCACGCCATCGAGTTCGCAGTGCCCCGTGAGGTTTGGGGGTTTGACGACATCACAGTCTTCTGGTGGAGGGATTGGCTCACAAAGGAGCATGTCTCGAATCTTTAACCCTCGCTGCACGGGCCGAGCGTTGAGGGTGTCGTTGCCCAAAAAGGAGATCCGCGTGATGAGCCCAGCGCGCTCGGGCTCCGGCAGCGTGATTGGCTCGCTGACGCCATCCCAGCCATGTCCAGTGTCGATAAAACTTTGATCTGCACAGTCTTGCATGTCGAGGCAGGTTCCCGGGATGCGGTAGCTGAAGAGGCTGTAGGCCGCCGCTCCGTAACACTGCCCTGGAAGAGAGCCCTGCTGGCACTCCAGAAAATGGAGATTGCTTCGAAACATCTCTTCGTAGGTCCCAGGCTCAGCCCGAGTGAACCACTCGCCGAGGTTCAAGAGCTCCGCTTTCGCGGCCCGCATATACATCGGCGCGGTGTTGTTTTGTTTGTTGTACCCGCCGGCCACCACCGCATCATCAGGGTGTGTACCTTCCTCGTAATTGGGGCCGGAGTGATAGAGCGAACTCAAATAGGGGCCATCTTGGGCGTCGATGTCGTCAATATCGTCGACGCGGAAGTACGCGCTGTAGAACTCTTCCACGGCGCGCTGCCCGCGCGGATCATCAAACAGTCGGTCGATTTGAGTCTGATACCCCTCCTCGGTCATGAGGCTCCCATCTTCGGCGGCCGCGAGGAGCTCATCATCCGGGGTGGTGTTCCAGAAGTGGAACGAGAGGCGGCTAGCGAGCTCGTAGGGGGTCAGGTTGCCGTCCTCGTCGCCGACCTCGATGTGATAGAGAAATTCGGGGGACAAGAGGATGGCCGCCATGATGTTACGCAAGGCCGTCCCCAAGAGTGGTCTACCGAGCCAGCTCCCTAAATTGAGATCTGGATAGTTCGCGGCTGTATCGTCGTAAATGCTGTTGAAGAACGCGGTCTCTTCCTCGGTGAGCGGTCGGCGAAACGCGCGCCGACCCAATCGTTGGATGAAGTCGTATGCGCAGTGTTGATAGACCTCTTCCCAGGTCGAAAAGTTCGTGACACCGTTGGTGTGGTCGATGTGGCACGTCTCGGCCACCAGGTTAAAGCCTCTCATATGTGACCCGTATTCCCTCTCGCGAAACCAATCAGACGCGAGCGTCATCACGGCGAGTGTCCAGGAGGTGACGTGCTCCGAAAAAACGGACTGATCCAGACGCCAGTGTCCGCCATAGACGTCCTCAGGGGCTCCTTTGCGAGCGTCCCTCGGGAAGGTGTCTCGGTATTGTAAGAATTCCCCGTATTCCTTCTCGGTCAGCTTGTTGTAGACGTGGCTGGACTCCTCATAGGCCTCGAAGTAAAGCGGGCAGCCGTCCCCCTCCCAACCTTTGGCGGTCTTAAATTTTTGGCATCCCTCGCGCCATAGGGTGCTCGAGACGTCGGCGAGCGCGCGCTGGAATTGCTCGCTCGTGAGCCTTCTGAAGCCAGGGTCGTAGACTTCGGTTGTGGCCACCTGAGCGCTGGGGCCTGTCGCGGACCAATTGCCCGCCGCATCCCCGGCCTCCACCCTGAACGCGTAGCTCGTCCCGCTCTCGAGGTTGTTCACCTCAGCCTGTGTGAGGGTGAAGTCCCCCACCGGGCTGTCGTCTTGATACAGGCGGTAGCCCGTGACTTCGACGTCGTCGACCGCCGATGTCCAGCTCAGGACCACGGAGTCGTTGTTCACCTCCACGACGCTCAAGCTGCCCCCTGGCCAGGTGGGAGGGCCCCCGTCGGGGGTGGTCTCTGTGAGCGTCAACGAGGTGGACGTGTTGCCCGCGGGGTCCACGGCCCAGACCGTGAAGAGGTAGGTCGTCACGGGGTTCAACTGGGGCACAGTGGCGCTTAGGAGCCCACCGTCGATGGTGGCGACCTCCACGTCGTCGACCGAGATCACGTAGCGCTCAACCCCCACATCGTCGTCAGCCGCCGGCCAGCTCAGCACTGCGCTCGTGGCCTGCAGCTCACTGAGGGTCAAGGCTCCGTCGACAGGCCAGGTGGGGTTGACCCAGTCGGGGGTCTTCAGCGACGCGCTGGGGCTGCTTTGGCTCCAGTTCCCCCCGACGTCGACGGCCTCGACACGGAAGACATAGTCGGTCCACGGGGCCAGCTCAACGACGGGCAAGCTCGTCGTGTCACCGTCGACGAGGTCCAGCTCGGCGTCATTGAGGAGCACCCGGTAGTGCGTGACCGCCACGTCATCCTGTGCGGCTGTCCAGGTGAGGGTCAGGGTCGTGGGCGTCACATCGGAGGCGCTCAAGCTGCCGCCTGGCCAGGTGGGAGCGCTCTCGTCGGGGGTCTGCACCTCCACGCTCAGGTCGCCGCTCGAGGTGTTCCCGGCGAGATCGACGGCGGTGACCCGGTAGGCGTAGTCCGTCCAGGGGGCGAGACCGGTGGCGGCCCATAGGGTCGCCTGGGCATTGAGCTCAGCGACCAGCTGGTTGTCCTGATAGATGCGGTAGCCCGCCACCTCGACATCGTCTGACGCCGCCGGCCAGCTCAAGGTGAGGTTCTCCGCCGTGAGCTCGCTGACCGTCAACGTATCGCTCTCGGCCCAGCTGGGGGGGCTGTGGTCTGGGGTCTTCGTGCTCACCGTCAGGCTGATGGGTGATGCGTTCTGCGCGGCATCCTCGGCGGTGACCGAGAAGCTGTAGTCGGTCCACGGGGAGAGCTCGGCGATGTCGATGTGCGTGGTCGAGACCGTCGCGATCACCTCCCCGTCTTGGGTGACCCGGTAGAGCACAACGCCCACGTCGTCGGACGCTTCAGGCCAAGCCAGGGTCAGGGTGTTCGGCTGGAGGGCCGAGACCAAGAGGGCAGCGCCGTCGGGCCACTCAGGGGCGCCCTCGTCGGTGGTGTTCACCGTCACCACGGGGCCGGTGGCGGACACATTCCCTGCAGGATCGACCGCCTGCACGGTGAAGGTGAGCGCTGCGCCGGGGGTGAGCCCGTCGACGGTCGCCCAGGTCGTGTCACCGTCGGTGGTCGCCACGACCACCTTGTCCACGAGCAGGTCATACGCGTCGACCGCGACATTGTCCGAGGCCGCCGGCCAAGCGAGGCCCACGCTCTCCGGAGTGAGCGCTGTGATCTCCAAGGCAGCGTCGACGACCCAGCTCGGCGCCGTCTCGTCGGTTGTGCTGAACACGCCCTCCGGGCCGAGCTCGGAGGCGTTCCCTGCGGCGTCCTCCGCCACCACGGCCAGGGTGTATTCGGTCCAGGGCATCAGCCCCTCCACTGAGGCGACCGTGACGCCCTCGACAGTCGCGATGACCTCTTGGCCGTGGAGGACTTGATAGGCGCTGACCCCCAGGTCGTCATTGGCGGCCGTCCAGGAGAGCGATGCGTTGGTTTCGCCGATCTCGTCTGCGATGAGCGTGGCCCCACTTGGCCACGTGGGAGAGGTGATGTCCGCGGTGCCAGCGGTGATGGTCAGCGCGACGGAGAGGTTGCCGGCGGCGTCTCGCGCCCGCACATCGAACACGTAGTCGGTGGCGGACTTCAGGGGCTCCACGATGGCTGAGGTCGTCCCCCCGGACACCTCGGCGTGCAAGAGGCCGTTCACAAAGAGGCGATAGCCCGTCACAGCGTAAGCGTCGGATGCGAGGGGCCAGCTGATCGTCAGACGGTCACCGAGGACGTCGGTGACCATCAGGGCCGCGTCGGTGGGCCACGTCGGGGCGGCGGTGTCAGCGGGGACGGCTGGGTCGACTTGGGCGTGTGTGTCCGAGGGCTCGTCGGCGTCAGATGGGTCAGCGGCGTCCGAGGGCTGGTCGGCGTCAGATGGGGCTTGGGCGTCCGAGGGCTCGTCAGCGTCGGGTGGGGCTTGGGTGTCCGAGGGCTGGTCAGCGTCGGGTGGGGCCTGGGCGTCCGAGGGCTGGTCAGCGTCGGGTGGGGCCTGGGCGTTCGAGGGTGCGTCGGCGTCGATCTGGCCTGTGGCGTCGGGTTGTGGCGCCGGGTCGATCCCCGTGGCCTGTCCGCAGGCGCCGACCAGGGTGAGGGCTACGAGGCTCAGGAAGGTTGTCCAGTACCGCATCTCAGTTGCCCTCCATATGAGCGATCCAATTCCGTATCTGCGTGACGGTGATGCTCGTCTCTCCCGCGTTGGCCATCTCCTGGAAGGTGGGGCCCACGAGCGGCATCTGGGTCCAAGGTGCTGTGCCATTGCCTTCGAGGACCTTGACCAACACGCTCCCGTCCGGGTCCCCGGGGATCACGAAGTGGATATTGTCGACCACCAGGGCCTCGAAGTCGGCGAGCGACGCGAAGAAGGGAGTGCCTGCCTCCCCGTGGCACGCACTCATTGAGCAGTGGGGGTGGAGGCCATCGTAGACCTCGGCAGTGCTGAGGCCGACGGACGCTGCGTTGGTCGTGAACGCGACCGTGGGGTTGCCCGTAGAGACGTTCCCGGCGGCGTCGTAGGCCATAACGTGAGCTTGGTAGTCGGTCTCGGGGGTGAGCTCCGAGAGCGATATGCTGGTGGTCTGCCCGTCCACACTCGCCGCCACCGTGTCACCCAGCATCAGGTCGTAGCCCGTGACCTCGACGTTGTCGGTCGCCGTGGGCCAGGTGAGCTCCACGTTTGTCGAACCGAGCGCAAGGGGGGTGATGACGGCGTCGGAGGGCCACGCCGGCGCGGTGACGTCGACGGTGGCGACGTTCAGCGTCGGCCCCCCTGTCGAGACCAGGCCCGTGGGGCCAGTGGCCTCGACCGAGAATTGATAGGTCATCGCAGGGCTCAGCCCCGTCACCTCCAAGCTGTGCTCTGGCACCGTGACGGTCCCAATGGCCTCACCGCCCTGTGAGATGGTGTAGGTGCTGACGACGCCGTCCTCGGGGAGGGCGGTCCAGGTCAGGGTCAAGCTGGTCTCGGTCACGTCGGACGCCGTGAGCGCCGCGTCCTCGGGCCATCCGGGCACGGTGTAGTCGGGGGTGCTCAGGGTGAGCTGGGGGCCATCGCTCGACATCAGCCCCGTGGGGCCCAGGGCCTCCACACGGAAGTCGTACGCGGTCCCGGGGGTGAGGTCGGGGATGGTCACGCTGACGTCGCTGAGGTCGAGCGCGAGGACCTCTGTGTCGTCCTGGAGCACCGCGAGCGAGACCGCGGCGTCGGAGGCTGGGAAGGCGGTCCACATCAAAACCACCTCGGTCGGGGTGAGGCTGTCCGCGCTCAGGGTGGCGTCCCAGGGCCAGGAGGGCGGGGCGTAGTCAGGGGTCGTGAAGGTCAGGGTGGGGCCGCCCTCGCTTGTGTTCCCAGCCCCATCGTTGGCGATGATGCTGACGGTGTACTCGGTGAGGGGAGTGAGCCCTGTCACGAGCACGCTGGCGGTATCGCCGTTGGTGCTGGCCAGCACCGTGTCATCAGAGAGCACGGCGTACCCGGTGACCCCTGTGTTGTCGGTCGCCGCCGTCCAGCTGAGGAACACGCTCGTGGGGGTCGCGTTGGTGTCGATGCAGGTCGCATCGGCAGACCACGTCGGGGGGGACTGGTCGGACAGGTTCGCCACCAGGGTAGGGCCATTATGGGACACATTGCCTGCTGCATCTTCGGCTTCGACCCGGAACACGAAGGTGTCGGTTGCGTTCAGGCCGTTCACCGTCGTGGAGGTCTCAGCCGCGCCCAAGCTCTCTAGGAGGACGTTGTCCTGAAAGAGCCGGTACCCCGTGACCCCGACCTCATCGTGCGCGGCGGCCCAGCTTAGCGTCAGTGAGGTGTCGGTCCCGTCCGAGCCCAGGAGCGCCGTGGCCTCCGGCCAGGTGGGCGCTTGGCTGTCCGGCGTGAATACGGTGAGGGTGAGCAGGGTCTCGGTCTGATTGCCGGCGGCGTCCGCGGCCCCGATCTCGAAGGTGTAGTCGGTCCATGGGCTCAGCGCCTCGACCGTCACCCAGGTGGTCGCGCCCGGAAGCGGCGCCATCTCCACGCCATCCTTCCAGATCCGATAGCCAGCGACCCCGACGTCGTCTTCGGCCGGGTCCCAGCCCAAGGACACTCCGGTGTCCGTGAGCGCCGACGCCTGCGCCGTCGCGTTCTCCGGCCAATACGGCGGCGTGTCATCCCCAGTCTGCACAGAGAGGCTCGGGCCGCTGGTCGACAGGTTGCCCAGCGCATCCTCAGCTTCGACCCGGAACACATAGACGTTCCACGCGTCGAGATCGTCGGCGGTGTAGCTGAGCTCATCGGCCGCCAGCGCCGCCACTTCGACGTTGTTCTGGTAGAGCCGGTACCCCGTCGTAGCGACGTTGTCTTCCGCGGGTGTCCAGGTCAGCGTGACGAACGATTCGCCCACTTCGCTGACGCTGAGCGCGCTCTCGGCGGGCCATGTCGGGGCGCTATCGTCGCTCACGGTGACGCTCCCGGTGGGGCCGTCGGTGCTGACGTTGCCGGCCGCGTCGACGGCCTGCACCGTCAGGTGCAGCGTCTCGCCGCTGGTGAGCTGACTGAGCTGCAGCGCGAGGGTCTCGGCGTCCAAGGTGGTGATGAGGGAGTCGAGCCCTTGCTCCTCTCGGGTGACGTGATAGGCCACCACAGCGACGTTATCCGTAGCGGCGGGCCAGCTCACGACGAGGGAGTTTTCGTCGATCCCGAGGAACGCAAGGGTCGCGTCGGCCGGCCAAGTCGGTGGGGCCGCGTCCGCTGAGTCCAGGGGGGGGCCTGTGTCCACGGCAGACTCCGTGTCCCCAGGCGCCGCTGTGTCCACGGCAGACTCCGTGTCCCCAGGCGCCGCTGTGTCCCCAGGCATCGCTATGTCCCCAGGCGCCGCTGTGTCCCCAGGCATCGCTATGTCCGCAGGCGCCGCTGTGTCCACGGCAGACTCCGTGTCCCCAGGCGTCGCTATGTCCGCAGGAGCCCCGGCATCGAGCTCACCGACCGCTGGCTCCGTTGCTGCGGATCCAGCGCAGCCCATCAAGGTCATACCTAGGGCCACAGCTACACAGCACGAGGCGAGGCAGTGGTCGATCCGAATCTTGTGAAGCATTGAACGGTCGGTCTTCAAACCCTCTCCGCGCGGTGCGTCACAACATCGTCGGGAGCAGTTTCCATCGATGTCTTGCATGCCGTAACCTTAACATTAACAAGCCGATCTAGGACATGGGCGGTAGGTGTCGCTTCATGGAACGGAGGCTTAGAGGGGCTCGGGAGGCCAGATGAGCGTTTTCATTGCTCAGGAAAACCATGCCTGGCCGGGGGGCTCTGCGGGGCCGTAAGCTCTCAGTCCCGATCGATTTTCTCGGCGTTCACCATGGTCGCGCTTTACGCGTGGGTCTGGTGCTGGGCGAGGTAGGCGTCACAGCGCAGGCAGCCCACATGCTCAGGATCGCCCCCTAAAGCGCTGCGCGCCCCGTGTCCGCAGCCCTCCCAGTCGATGCGGCCGTGTTTCGAGCCGTACGAGGGCTGAGTGTATGCCTCGGCGTGACCTGATACGGGCTTAGCCTTAGTGGAACGTTCTTAGAGGGTTTGCTAGGTTGCGCAGCCTACCGATGTTTTTTTCTTTAAAAGTGATGGAGTTCACCATGCGCCGAGTGCTCTTTCCGGCCCTGTTTTTGACCATGTGTATCGCCCCTTTCGTCCTCGCCAAGGGCAAGGTACCGCAGGCGCAGAAATGTGAGGCGATGTCTCTGGAGTGGCCGGGAGCTGGGCAAGACTTCGTCAGCATCACGGGCTGCAAGCTCGGCGCGAGCCTGACCGTGGTTCAGCGAGGTGCGCTCAAGTTCACGATAACCTCGCTCGAGAGCGACGAGGGCGGCGCCTACTTTGAGAAGATGGGCAAGCTGCGCTTCAACAAGAAGAAGAAGCGCGTCGAGCTGACCTTTACCGCGATCGAGGAGGCGCCTGAGTACTCGGGCAAGGCGAAGGCCGTCCTGTTCTTTGACGGTCGCAAGTGGCAGGTCGCCTGCGACCAGAAGCTCTGTGAAGTGCTCCGCTAGCAGCCGTGAGCGCTTATCGCTTGAGTCGGGAGGACTTCCTTCGAGGGGCGTCGTCTCTCGACGATGCATCCTTTGACCTGGCGATCGTCGATCCCCCTTATGGGGCGTCGACCGGAGCGGCTTGGAAGATCGCGGCCGACCACGCGCTCCAAGGCATGGGCGGCAAGTGGGACTTGGCGAGCCACGCGTGGGACCGCATCGAGGGGCTTGAGAGCCTACGGTTCACCCTCGCGTGGCTTCATGAGGTCAGGCGCCTCGTCAAGCCGACGGGCTCTCTTTGGATCCACGGGACGTACCACAACGCGGGCATCGCCAACGTCGCCTGTCAGATGCTCGGCCTTGAGATCATCAATGAGGTGGTCTGGTACAAGCGCAACGCCTTCCCGAACCTGTCCGCGCGGCGAATGACCGCCAGCCATGAGACGATCCTCTGGGTGCACACTGGCGGCGCCAAAGACCGGCGCTACCGGTTCAACTATGAGGACGTGAAGGCCGCCGATTACGAGAGCGACCAGCTCAAGAAGCCCGGGAAGCAGCTCCGTACGGTGTGGGACATCCCCAACAACAAGGCCGCCGATGAGCTCGCTCACGGCAAGCACCCGACACAAAAGCCGCTGCGCGTCGTCGAGCGCATCCTCGCGGTCTCCGGTCTCTCAGGCGGCGCGCTGCTCGTGCCGTTTGCCGGCAGCGGCAGCGAGATGGTCGGTGGGCTTCGCTATGGGATGCGCCCGATAGGTTTCGAGGTCGAAGCTGAGTATCACAGCTTGGCGATACGCCGGCTGGAAGCCGAGCTGGGGACACGATGAGGCGTCGTCTCCACCCGGTCATCAAGTGGTCGGGGAGTAAACGGCGGGTCGCCGATGCGCTCCATGGGCTTTGGCCTGAGGGGCTTTCAGAGGCTGCGACCTACTTCGAGCCCTTTGTCGGGAGCGGCGCGATGCTCCCGGGGCGACCGGTCGAGCGCGCCGTCGCCGGGGACGTCATCACGCCCCTCATCGCGCTCTGGAAAGAGATCGCTGCCCACCCCGAGGCGGTCGGTGCCCATTACCGCCGTGTGTGGGAGGACCGACAGGCGCGGGGGCAAGACGCCTTCTATGAGGCGCGCGAGCGCTTCAACGCTGGCGGGGCGCCGCGCGACTTCCTCGTCCTCTCGCGCATGTGCGTCAACGGGCTGATCCGCTTTAACGCCTCGGGGGACTTCAACAACTCGCTGCACCACACGCGCCCCGGGATTCACCCGGACAGGCTCGATCTGCTCCTCGATAAGTGGTCCAAGGTGCTTTTGGGGGTGAGCTTTGAGGCCTCGGACTATGAGCACACCCTTCAGCCTGCTCAAGCAGGCGATGTGGTCTTCTTGGACCCCCCGTATGTCGGTACGCGCGGTCAATATCGCCCCGGCGTCTTCGACTTCAAACGGCTCTCTGAGGTGCTTTCAGATCTCAACGCTCGCGGTGTCCATTGGATCCTCACTCTCGATGGCCAGGCGGGTGAGCGTGCTTATGACGAGACGGTCATCACACCGGCTCTCTACCGGCATCGATTCTACGTCACGACGGGGCACTCTCCCTTTACGCGGCTGATGAAGACGTCCCTCGATGAGGTTCGGGAGGCTGTCTACGTCAGCTTCGAGCCCGCTGTCGGCAGCCTGCCCGACGCTCAGTAGCGCAGACGGGCCGTCTGGTTTTCTTACCTCACACGTCGCATGATTGAACATGCTTACAACCTGTCTTATAGCCCTTGAGGTGCTCTCGGGCGTCGTCCCAGGTGCTGCACCAGCACCACGTTCACACGCTGTACAGCCGGAAGCGCGGGAGGCCCCCAGGGCCGCCCCTCGAAAGCGTCGTGTGTCGTCGAGTATGTTCAAAGGCGCCCGCTATGATGACATGGTTGAGGCGTGCGAGGAGGAGGCCTGTCTGGACCTCTGGTACTACTCGGATCTCCTTTACGGATTTAGCCTCTTGGCGATCCCCGCGAAGGCGGCGCTGGCTAGCGAGGGAGAGGTTGGCCTCTGGTTTGGCTATGGCGGCATGAAGTTCGGAGGTTGGGTTCTGCTTTTAGGGGGCGGCTTTGTCTCATGGTTCGGTGCGACGGGTGTGGCATCAGATCCAGCAATGGGGGACGCCGTTTTGGCGTCCGGAATAGGGCTCGCTGCGATCGGTATCGGGATAATGATCGGCTCAAATTATGTCTTTATCCCCAAACTCGAAGCTGTACGCCGGGCGAACTGCATCAAGGCGAATTGGCCCCCTAAACGGAGTTCAGAGTTCGGCCCCGAGGAGCCTCGCGAACATGACCTTACGCTGTCACCCCTGCTGCTGCGCCATCGTGACCACAGCGTCACAGTGGGCATGATGGCGGCTTCCAGTTCTAGTGCGCGTGCCCTTTGGATAGTCCCGTTGACACAGCAGTCACTCGGTTGAGAGCATGCGTCCAACTTCGGAGGCACCCATGCAACGCACCCTGTTGATCCCGCTCGTCATGCTCTTCTTCGTCCCGGGCTGCGCGACTCAGGCGCAGGTTGAGGATACGGCCGTCGAGGCCGCCCCAGTGGAGGACACGGCGCCGGTCAAGGCGGTCGTACCCGCAGGGCCAGCCACGGCGGCTGATGAGGTGGCACCACCGCCACCCATGGCGGTCCCGGGCGCAGGGATCTGCCGCATCTATGGTCTCCCCGAGGGGTTTGATACGAAGGGGCTGCGCATCGGCGGTGCGCTTCAGGGCGAGATCTTCGGCGAGCCGATTGGCCCACCGATGGACTATGTGTCGGCGCTCACGACCTGCGTGGATGACCCGACCTGCACTGGTGTGAGCAGCACTTGGTACGTCGGGGCACCATTTCGCGCCTTGAAGGCCATCGAAGATTTTCGGCCCGACGAGGGCTCCTACGCCTGCACGACCTTGGTCGGCGGTCGCCCCTGAGTCCTCTCGCTTCGAGCGGCGGATGGTGGTAATCGGGCGCCTCTACACGAGGAGCGGCACGTGATTCACTTCGTAGGTGGCGGTAACATGGCGACGGCCATGATCGAGGGACTGGAGGGGCTGGAGGCCCCCCCGGCGCTCTCGATCATCGATCCGAGCGAGGCGGCCCGAGCGCGCCACACCGCCGCTGGGCGCAAGACCTTCTCTGCCCTGAGTGAGGTCGCTCACGTGCGTCAGGTGGTCTTGGCCTTTAAGCCACAGCACTTCCCTGGCGCTGTCGAAGCGCTCAGCCTCGCGTTGGATGTCGACGCGCTCATCATCACGATCATGGCGGGCATCTCGACGCAGACGATTCAGCGGGCTTTACCGGGCCGTCGGGTGGTGCGTGTGATGCCCAATACACCGATGTCGGTGGGGTGGGGGATGTCGGGGGTCGCCCCGGGCGCCGACGCGACCGAGGCGGACTTGGCCGTGGCTGAGCAGGTCTGTGCAGCAAGCGGTGCCGTCTTGCGCGTTAGGGAAGATCAGATGGACGCCGTGACCGCCATTAGCGGCAGCGGTCCAGCCTACTTCTTTCGGTTCTGCGAAGCGCTGATGGACGCGGCGGTAGAGCGCTGTGGGTTTACAGAGGCCGAGGCGAGGCTGCTCGTCAGCCAGACCGCTCAGGGCGCGATGGCGTACGCCGGGGCCCAGGAAGGCTTCCCCGTAGGCCGCCTCCGCGAGCAGGTCACGAGCCCTGGTGGCACGACTCAGGCCGCCTTGAACGCCTTCAAAGCGGGGGAGCTTGGCACCTTGGTTGGTGACGCCGTGGACGCCGCAGTGAAGCGAGGCAAGGAGCTGAACGCTGATGCCAAATGAGATGACACCCCGTGAGTTGGCTCTCGCCGCCCGCAAGGGCGCCCGTGCCTTGGTCGCGCTGGACTCCGCTCAGCGGTGCGCTGCGCTTCACCGCATCGCCGATGCCTTGGTCGCGCGCGCTGAAGAGATCTGTGCAGCGAACGTTGAGGACGTGACCGAGGCGCAGGGGCAGGTCGCGTCAGGAGACCTTGCACCTGAGCTGCTCAAGCGGCTCAGGATTGACGAGGCGCGCTTGAGCGCGCTCGCAGACGGACTGAGGACCCTGGCGGATATGGATGAGCCGATTGGTCGCCTCCTGGCCCATCGGCAGCTGGGTGATGGCCTTGAGCTTCAGCAGGTGACCTCACCGTTGGGGGTCTTGTTGGTCATCTTTGAGGCGCGCCCAGATGCGCTCCCGCAGATCGCCGCGCTGGCTCTACGAGCGGGCAATGGCGTCGTCCTGAAGGGTGGACGCGAAGCGCGCCGCTCGAATGAGACGATTCATCGGGTCATTCAAGAGGCGCTGGCCCCTGACGTCCCGCCTGAGACGGTCGGGCTCGTGCACACCCGTGAGGACGTCGCTGAGCTCCTGGCCCTCGATGACGTCTTTGACCTCGTCATCCCGCGCGGCTCGAACAGCCTTGTGCGCCACATCCAGTCGAACACACGCATCCCCGTGATGGGCCACGCAGACGGTGTGTGCCATGTCTACGTGGACGCGGCTGCAGACCTTGAGCGCGCCATCGCGATCGTCCACGACGCAAAGACCAACTACCCAGCGGCTTGCAACGCGGCTGAGACGCTCTTGGTTCATCGCGCACTGGCTGATGACGGGCGGCTCCAGCGGCTTTTAGATGGCCTCATGGATGTGCAGCTGCTCGCTGCGCCAGGGCAGGGCGAGGCTCTGGGGTTGAAGGAGACCGAGGACCTCCACGTCGAGTGGGGGGACACCCGGCTCACGGTCGCCTTGGTCGAGGACATGGCCGCCGCGATCGATCACATCCACGCGCACGGGAGCGGGCACACGGAGTGCATCGTGACCGAGGATAACGTCACCGCCGAGCGCTTCTTGGCAGGGGTCGACAGCGCCGCAGTCTTTCACAACGCGAGCACGCGCTTCGCCGATGGTTACCGGTTCGGCTTGGGCGCAGAGGTCGGGATCAGCACCTCTAGGCTGCACGCGCGAGGGCCGGTGGGCGTCGAGGGGCTCTTGACCACGAGGTGGCTCTTACGCGGCAGTGGACACACGGTCGGTGCGATCGCCAAAGGCGACTGGTCGTTCGATTGGCGGGAACTCAGCTGAGCTTCCCTGTGGGGTGGCGTCACTAGGGCATTGCCGCGCGACCGATTCGTGATACCTAGGATCTATGGCACGCGCGCCCGAATCTGGTCCTGAGGCGCTTGAGCATGCGCTCGGGGTCCTCGCGACGATCTCAGGCAGGCCCCTGACCGATGAGGGCTTGAGCCGCACCGCGTCTGAGATCGCTGGCTACCTCTTGCTCATGACCCAGGGGCACGAGACTCCTGTCGAGTCAGCACGTCATGCGGAGCTCGCGCGGATGATGGGTGACCCCCGGTGGCAGCTCTTCTCGACGCTTTTGACCGACCGCGTCCCGCGGCTGACCTCTGGTGCTGACGTCGTGCGCCAAGCGACCCACGTCTTGAAGCAGACAGGGATGCCCACCGGCATGAGCGCTTGGGATCAGCTGCAGCTCCGAGCGATGGGCTGGTTCGGTCCAATCCTGCCGGGCATCGTCGGGGCGGGTGTGCGCCAGCGGATCCGGAAAGAGGCGCTCCCTTTCCTCATCCCCGGTGAGCCCGAGACACTCCCCAAGGCTGTCGAGGCCATGAAGGGGCCTGGGGTCCGGGTCAACGTGAACCAGCTCGGCGAAGAGGTGCTCGGACATGATGAGGCCGAGCGCCATATGCAGGCGTACCTAGCGCTGCTCGCGACCCCCGAGGTCGACACAATCTCGGTAAAGGTGTCGTCGATCTGTGCCCAACTCAACGTCTTGGCCTGGGCGGATTCATTTGCGCGGGTCTGCGCGTCTTTAGAGCGCCTCTACACCGCCGCCATGGGTGACGGGAGCCGGCCTGCCAAGCTGGTGATGCTCGACATGGAGGCCTACCGTGACCTTGAGTTGACCCACCGCGCGTTTGTCGAGGTGCTCGGGCGCGAGGCGTTTAAGGGGCTAAAGGCGGGGATCGTCCTGCAGGCCTATTTGCCCGACAGCCACGCGGTGCAGACTGAGCTCATCGCCTGGGCTCAGGCGAGATGCGCTCAAGGCGATGCGCCGATACAGATGCGCCTCGTGAAGGGCGCCAACCTCGCCGTCGAGCGTGTCGAGTCGAGTATCCAAGACTGGGCGCTCCCCATCTACGAGACCAAGCCGATGGTCGACGCGAGCTTCAAGACCATGGTCGCCCGCGGTCTCACAGACGAGGCGCTGAGCGCCGTCCACTTGGGCATCGCAAGTCACAACCTCTTTGACGTGGCCCATGCCCTCACGCTCGTGCGGCACCGCGGACTCTCGGGCTCGGTCCACTTTGAGGTCCTCGCCGGCATGGCTGGGCCGCTGACAAGGGCGCTCCGCGACCTTGACCAAGAGGTGCTCGTCTACAGCCCAGCGGTGGCGGCGAGTCACCTTCACTCTGCCGTCGCGTACCTTGTTCGCAGGCTTGATGAGAACACCGCCGAGGAGAACTTCCTCAGGCACAGCTTTGATATGCGCTTTGGCGACGAGGCCTGGGAAGGGCAGCGCGAGGGCTACCTGGAGAGCCGTCGCTTGCAGCGCTCGTTGGACACGACCCCAAAACGTCAGTCTAGGGTTGGGCAGGACGCTGGCCCCGCGCCCGGCGAGTTTCACAACGAGCCGGACACGGACTTCACGTTGCGAGTTCATCGCGAGTGGCTTCAGGCCTATGTCGATCGAGAGCTGTCTCAGGCCCCACCTCACTTGCCGCTCTCTGTCGCCCGAGAGACGTTCCAGCGGTCGCCGGTCGACGGCTTTGACCCGTCACGCCCAGGAGAGGTCCCCTACCGCATCTCGCTCGCCACCGAGGGCGATGTAGAGCGCGCCATTGAGTGCGGTGTCGCGACGCAGGAGACCTGGGCGGCCGTCTCGCTCACTGAGCGCGTGGCGCTCCTTCGTCGGGTCGCCGGTGCCTTGCGCATCGAGCGCGGAGCGCTCATCGCGGGCTTGATGATGGATGGTGGCAAGGCGGTCATCGACGCAGACGCTGAGATAAGCGAGGCCATCGACTTCGCGACCTACTACGCGGACACAGCAGAGACCTGGGGGGCGCTCGAGGGGCTCGAGTTGACGCCGCGCGGCCTGACGGTCATCACGCCGCCATGGAACTTCCCCCTGGCTATACCGCTCGGAGGGGTCTTCGCCGCGCTCGTGATGGGAAACCCTGTCATCTTAAAGCCGGCGCGAGAGACGGCGTACATCGCGACGATGGCCGTCGCGCTCTGTCATGACGCAGGCATCCCTACCGAGGCGCTCCAGCTCATCGTCGCGACCGACGAGGTCGCCACAGAGCTCATCACCAACGAGGCGGTGAAGACCGTCGTCCTGACGGGGGGGACGGACACCGCGCGGCTCTTCAAGCGCCTCCGCCCTGATCTGCATCTCTTGGCCGAGACCGGCGGCAAGAACGCGACCCTGGTGAGTCGCTTCGCAGATCGGGACTTGGCGGTCGACGCGATCGTACAGTCGGCCTTTGGCCACGCCGGGCAAAAGTGCTCCGCGACGAGCTTGCTCATCCTCACCCCAGAGCTCGCTGAGGACGCGACCTTCGTCGCTCAGCTGGTCGACGCCGCGCGCAGCATGAAGGTCGGCAGCGCATGGGACCTCTCGAGCCGCGTGACGCCCTTGATTCATCCGCCCAGTGGCGCCCTTGAGCGGGGCCTGACGGAGCTCGCTCCGGGCGAGAGCTGGTGGCTTGAGCCCGTCGTAGACGCCGAGAACCCACGCCTCTGCTCACCAGGCATCAAAGCGGGGGTCAAACCAGGGAGCTTCTCGCACGTCACCGAGTTCTTTGGGCCGCTCCTCAGCGTCTTGGTGGCGCCAAACCTCGAGACAGCGCTTGAGTGGGCCAACGACACGCCCTACGGGCTGACCGCTGGTCTCCACTCGCTCGATGAGCGAGAGCAGGCGACGTTCATCGCAGGGATGGACGCGGGCAACCTCTACGTCAACCGCACGACGACCGGAGCGATTGTGCGCCGCCAACCCTTTGGCGGTCGCAAGGCGTCCTGTTTCGGCCCTGGCGCCAAAGCGGGGGGACCGAACTACGTGGCGCAGTTCGTTCACGTGACCGACTCAGAGGGGGGTGCTTCAAAGACGCCCCCTGTCGCGGCCCCCATCGGGGCCGACGTTGAACGTTTACTCGGGGGCCTCGATGCCTCGTGGCGTGTGACGGCAGCAGCGGACGCCGCGGAGATAGCCGCGACCTTTTCGCAGGAGGTCGACCCTTCGCAGATCCGTGGCCAAGACAACCTCTTCCGCTATCAGACGCATCGCCCGGTCCTCATCGTGGCCTTCGACGGTGCACACACGGAGGACATCACGCGCCTGGCGCTCGGCATGACAGCCCTCGGGGTGCCTTTTGAGCTGTGCGCATCCCCGGGCGTGGACGTGGGGCCGCTTCGAGGTCTGTTGCGCAGCGGTGTCGTCCAGACGGCGCCCTGGAGTGATCGCGTCGCCAGCGGATGCTTCGCTCGGGTTCGGGCGCTTGGCAGGGTGCCTAGCGAGGCCTACGCGATCGCCAACCCACACGTTGCGTGTGTCGACACGTCGCCTGTGTTGCGTCACCCCCGCGCAGAGTTGCGCAAGCTGGTCTTGGAGCAGAGCATCAGCGTCGACTTCCATCGCTACGGTCATTTAGGGCTCCGAGAGTTCACGGCGCCACCCGAGTGAGGCGACCTGTCACCGAGCGGCCTTAGGAGGGCAGAGTGGTGCTTCTGACGGGCTTTGAGCCCTTTACGACAGGGCGTGGGCTCAGTCTCTCCCACAACCCCACAGCGGACATCGCGTTGTCCGTCGCCTCGGAGACGCCTGGGGTGACGGGGGCTGTGCTACCCGTCAGCTATGCGAAGACCCCGGTCGCCCTCTCGGGCCTCTTTGAGGCGCATCGCCCACGGATTTGGGTAGGGTTAGGCTATGCGCCGCACCGGGAGACCTTGGACATTGAGCAGATCGCGGTCAACGTAGCTCACGCCACCAGCGGCGATAACGATGGCGCGAGTCCGCAGCGAGAGGTCGTCGTGGCGGGGGGCCCCGTGGCTTACGAGACGGGCCTGGACATCTCGGCCGCGGTGGCGCGCTTGAAGGACCATGGCGTGGTCGCGCAGCCGGCCTTTCACGCCGGGACCTTCATGTGCAACCAGGTCTTCTACCTCGGGTGTCACCGTCGGGCGCAGGGCGCGCTCGACCTCGCGGCCTTTATCCACGTGCCTCCGATGGACGACTTTGGCCCGTTTTCGAGAGGGCTCGCGGCTCTCCTCACCGACTTGATGGAGGCCCAGCGTGGACCTGCTTGACCACCCGCTCATCGCGGCCCGCTACTTCTTCCCACAGTCGGTCGCACTCCCCGGTGCGACTCTGGTGCCGACACCCGTCGGGCCGCTTGCATGCTGGCGCTCAGCGCCGCCTTCGGACCGGCCTGTTCTGGTGCACTTCCACGGTAATGGAGAGCTCGTCCACCACTGGATAGAGGGCTTTGTGCCGGTCATTCAAGGCATGGGCTTTGAGGTCTTCCTCGCGGAATACCGAGGCTATGGCGCCTCGGCTGGTGAGCCGCTCCTGGGGTCGATGCTCGGTGACGTGGACGCCATTCGGGAGGTGGTCGGCGTCCCGGACAGTCAGATCGTGGTCTTTGGGCGGTCGGTGGGCTCGATCTTCGCGATGGAGTGGATCGCCCGCTTCCCCGAGACTCGGGGGCTGATTATCGAGAGCGGCATCTTTGATGTCCTCGAGCGGCTCGCGCTCCGCGTCACGCCTCGAGAACTGGGCTGCGCACCGGGTGCGCTTGAGCAGGCCTGTTCGGAGCGCTTGGACCACGGTCAAAAGCTCGCGAGCTACCCGGGGCCGAGCTTGTTCTTACACGCCGAAGGGGACCACCTCGTGGACATCTCGCACGCTGAGCGCAGCGCCGCAGCCGCTGGAGAGCGGGCGACGCTGCTCAGGCTCCCGTATGGCGATCACAACAGCATCATGGGGGCCAACACCGAGGCTTACTTCACGGCGGTTCAGGCGTTTTTAAACCCTGGGTAAGCCATGGCTCAGCCAGCTCGCCTCATGAGGACCATACGAGGCCCGCTGAGAGGAGCCCCAAGATCAACAAGGCTGCACCTGTGACGCGCAAAAAGCGCTGAGTGTTGTGGCGTCTACCCAGCGCTGCGCCGGGGAAATTGGTCGCCATATAAGCGACTAAGATGATCCCCGCGGTCGTCCAGTCGATGCCGTCGTGCTTGTGATACTCGAGGACGGCGCCGATGCTGACCGGCGGGAGCAGGATGGCGAGTGAGAGCGCGCGCGCGTCGTCTTTGTGTAGCCCGACTGCGCTGATCAAGATGGGGACCATCAACACGCCAGCGCCGATCCCGAAGAGGCCACCTGCGACGCCGACTCCAGCCCCAATCACGCCGACGCTCAGGGTCGAGAAGGGCACGCGCGAGGCGATGGTCACTGTCGGCGCTGCCGGATCTAGGGCCACGGCGTCTCCATCTCGCTGGCGCCGCGTTACGTAGTGCAGACCAAGCAGGACCAAGAGCGCGGCGAAGGCGAGGGTGAGCCCCTCGCGATCGAGGGCGTAGGCGAGGCGGGCGCCGACGTTCGAGAAGACCGCGTAGGTCCCAACGCCGATCGCGATATGGGGCAAGAGCAGGCGCACTCGGTCACGCATCACCACCACGCCTGGCAGCGACATCGGGGCCAGCATCACCGCCAGGATGGTGCCCTGGGCCAAGTGCTGGTCCTTACCGAGCGCTAAGACGAGGCCGGCCACTAGGAGCGGTGCGCCGCCGATGCCAGCGTAGCCCCCTCCAAAACCGACCAGCGCGCCGAACGCGATGAGCGTCACCCACTCCACGACGGTCATCTCCCTCCCTTGCCGTGCGCCGGGAGCATACCCGAAGCGCGGAAGAAAGGGGGCCCGGGTGGGCGTGAGCGGTGAGGTCTTATGCTTTTCCGGCAGTGACTTTGAACGTGCCGCAGGCTCAGGCGATGCCCGGTGTGTGGGGAGTTGTCGCTTACATATCCTGGACTGGACGGCGGACCTCCGTGACCGCTTGACGATCTTCCTGTTGAGATGCCCAACTCGTCTCATGCGTACTTACGGCTATCTCTGCATCAGTTTGATCTTCTTGCTCAGCGCCTGTGTAGCGTCGTCGAAGGGGCGTCGCGGCGAAGTTCCCTCGAGCGTTACCCAGTCTGCGTCAGAGGTGAGCGGGCCGCGACTCCGCGTCTTGGGGATCGCTCAGGATGGCGGACTGCCTCACGCCGCGTGCCGCTGCGAGCGCTGTGAGGCGGCGCGACACGAGCCGAGCCGCGCGAGCGGCGTGGCGAGCCTAGGGATCATCGATCCCGCTCAAGGGGAGGGCGGCGTCTTCCTCGTCGACGCGACCCCGGACATCATCTCCCAGCTGGCGCTCCTAGAGGACGTCCGTGACGCGCCGCGGGGCCGCGTCGACCGAGCGCCAATCGACGGTGTCCTCCTGACCCATGCGCACATGGGGCACTATCTAGGTTTGGCTCACCTGGGCTTCGAAGCCGTGAGCGTCAAGGGGCTCCCGGTCTGGGCGAGTCAGTCGATGGTGGCGTTCCTCAGCGATAACGCGCCTTGGGGGCAGCTGGTCACGACCGGGGGGATCGTCCCCAAAGCCATCGCGCCCGGGGAGCCTTTGTCGCTCACTGAGCGTATCACCGTACAGCCGCTCTTAGTTCCTCACCGCGCCGAGTACACAGACACGTTTGGTTACCGCATCACGGGGCCGAGCAAGACTGCGCTCTACATCCCGGATTGCTCGCCTTGGCATGTCTGGGAGACGCCGCTTGAGCAGGCGCTCATTGGCGTGGACGTCGCGCTCTTAGACGCGACGTTTTACTCTGGGGACGAGCTCCCTGGGCGCGACCTTTTGAAGATTGGACATCCGCTCGTGGTCGACACCATGGACAGGCTCCAGTCACGGGTGGACGCTGGGACGCTCGAGGTGTGGTTTATCCACCTCAATCACTCAAACCCAGCGTTAGAGCCCCAAAGCGACGCGCACGCCGAGGTGACGCGCCGTGGCTTTGGGGTCGCTCACGCCGGGCTTGAGCTTCGGCTCTAGTCGGCCAGGCTACGAACGCATCTTAGGAGGCGATACTTTTGTTTTGTGACCTCGGTCACGGAGCCGTCGTTCACGTCGAGGGCCTTGGCTGTCAGCATAGTCTGCGATGTGGACGACCAGTACACAGGTCCGGAGGCATTCCCGTTGCCACCTTGAGGGATGGTCGCCTCTTGGAAAAACTGTTCGTCGAGTGGCACGAGCGACTGTAGCTCATCGATGGTAGGGACACGCCAGCCGCTACTCACCCCGCCGTATGCTGCCGCATTCAGAAGGCCGCAGGTCTCATGGATGTCCTGGTTTGTATACCCATACGACAGCTCGCTGGTGTTGAAGGCGCCGTTGTCATAGTTCTCAGGGCCCCCGTTGCACGCGTTTGTGTTGTACTGGCAATAGCGGAAATTGGTGCCTGCCGCAGGGCAGGACGTAATGGGTTCGGTGGTCGCCGCGATCGCAGACTGGGCCGCTGTATCACTGCCGTAGCTGCTGAACGCAGGCATGACACAGCTCATCCACATCAACTCGGTGGCGGTCGCGATGACGATGCCGTCATCGTTCTCCTCATCGATGTATGGGTCCATGCACTCCTGCTTTGGAGTACAGACCACACCAGCGCCACATGTCCCGCATGACCCGCCGCAGCCATCATCGCCGCACTCTTTGTCAGTACACGCCGGTGTGCACGTCACTGTGTCGCGAATGCACCTGACCCGGGCATTACTTGTCTTCAAATCTTGGTGGTACGTTCCGCCTCCGAACCCGATAGCTGATGCCGTCGTAGAGGGCTCACCATCTCCAGCGGTTGAGCTCCAGTATCTGCCTGAGGCGGTGGAAGGGAAGAGGTCCCCGTCGATGGTGGGCGTGGCCGTCGGGCTCTCCTGTAGCCCTTGAATGCTGCAGGGGCCTTCACCTTTGGGGTGGTCCTCGTCGTTAACCTTCACGCCACTACAGAACACCAGTCGAGCCAGCTCGAGTTCCGTCGGCACCCGCCAGTTCGTGTGCCCGGCGAAGCCGTCGCCTTCGTTCATCCTTGCACATGCATCGAAGACCTCTGAGCTGATCGAGGCTGAATCAGGCGGAGCCGTTGCCGTGTAGGCCTCACACGCGTCTTGACTGTCTGGACTGTCTGGACTGACGGCCGAACAGTAGGCGTACGTGGTGGGATTGGCACACCCAGGGAGAGCGGGGTTGTACCCGTTTTTGAAGTCCAAGCCGTCGCTTTGGCTACACTGGGCCCACATCTTTGCCGGGCCTGTACCGCCGAGCCATGGCGGACCATTGTCGGTGACCGTGCCGTCTCCGTTGTCGACGAAGCGCTCTACCTGGCAATCTGCTGAGCAGGCGTCGCCGCTCATGTTGTTGCCATCATCACAGCTCTCCTCGGCTTCAACGACACCGTTTCCACACGCGACAGGGCAGTCACTCTGGGAGTCACCGCAGTAGGTGATGGCAACGTTGAGCGTGCCTCCTGTGCCGTGTGGGAAGGTGACTGCGAACGTCGTCGTGTGAGTGACATGCTGGTCATGGATAAGCCGAGAGTGAGCGCCATTAACCGCCCCGACTCGCGCGCACTCTGCGCCAGTCACGTTGGATGACAAGGTGTGGCACCCATTCCAGCTTTGGGTCTCATTGATCATCCACATCGCCGGCGTGAAGTCCGGGGTGTCCGCTTGGTCTTGAACCGAGAACACGAAACGGTAGAAGCCCGCATCGGCGGGACTGAAGCTCCACACTGCTTCGGGCCAGGTCCCCATGGGGAAGCCATTCGTTCCCCCTTCGTGATAGCTCCATGCGTCCTCGCACACCGCACCGGCAGCCTCGGGGTCATAGTCGTGCGTATAGACGTTGGATGCTGTCGGGGAGGCGTCGTGGCTGAGTGCATAGCTCGCATTAAACGGCGCTGCCGTGATGTAATCCTGTGCCTGTCCGCATGTGTTCGGTGCGCAGTTTCCGCCCTGGACGTCGCACTCACAGGCATAGGCCGACCCGCTCTGGACCATCTGGCCGGGGCACGTGTTCGCGGTGCAGCCTTGGTTGCCAGGGTTGCACAGCGCGTTGCAGATCCCGTCAAAGCACGCGGAGCCAGAGGTGCAAGTCCCATCATTGCAGAGCCCGCCACATCCGTCGTCGCCGCAACTCTTGGCGGAGCAGTTCGGTTCGCAGTAGACGCATTGGTTGGCCTGACAGATCTCATTCGCTCCAGCGCAGTTGAGCGCTGTCATGCCACCGTCATCCATGCACGGGCCATAATCGCCACAGCCCTCGCCACATTCGGCGCCATCACACGGGTTGTAGAGTCCAAAGTATGTGTAGGTGCAGCCTGGGTCGATGCACAGGAGCTTATCCTCGACCCAGGTCAGCGCGGTAAAATCGCACATGCGCGGGTTGTTTTGGAGTATCACCGCGGTGGGTGCAGAGGTCAGCAGGACAGGAACGAGGTTCTCGATATTTAGACATTCGGTCACCTTGAAGCTCCCCACGACCCCTGACAAGGCCGTCAAGCCTTCTAGGTTGGTGAGGCTGTCGAGACCCCTGATGGTAAGGTCCATCCCGATGTTCGAGAGTTCCCCGAAGCCGTCAAGGGTATCTAGAGGCGCAAGGTCGGTAAGCCTCATATGTTCCCCAACGTGGACCAAATTTGGAAAGTCGAGCGAGGTCAGCGACTGGCTGTCGTTCACCACCAACTGGGTGATCTCCTCAAGTAAGGTGACGCTAACCGTTTCGAGGGCGTCATTATGCGCTACCTCAAGGGTCTCTAGGCTCTGCAGCGCATAAAGACCGATGGTCTTGACCATGGTGCCGATGATCACGAGGTCTGTGATGGAGGTCATGCTTGCGAGCACGGAGAGGTCGTTGATGTTGGGCCCAGAGAACGTGAGCGTCCCCAAATAGCTCGAGCACGTGGCAAGGGCATCGACACCAGCTTGGTCCGTGATCACTTGCTCGCCTTCACACGAGGCGACGCACGCGCCGTCATCGCAGTTCTCCGACCCTGAGCATGTCCCGCAGTTGCCTCCACATCCGTCGTCGCCACAGGCTTTGCCGTCGCATTCCGGGACACAGTCCAGGCATGCGCCGTTCTCGCACCCGAACCCGCAGCTGTTCGTAATGTAGTAGGGGGTGCCGCAGGAGTCGAAGAGCCAGACCTGATCTTGATGACAGCCTGTTGTCGTATCGGTTTCCGTGGTGCACAGACACTGTGACGTGACGCAGTTCGCTCCCCCGTCACACTCTCCACACGAGCCACCACAGCCATCATCGCCGCATGCCGCCTGAAGGCTGAAGGTATCGTAGTCGTGTTGACTAGCCTCGAAGATCGTCAACGTCGCGTTGTTGACGTCAACACCGGGCTGCCCAGCCTCCGTCGTGTCAGTTCCTCCACAGCACCGTACGACGATATCGGTCCCGATGAGCCATGGGCCCCAAGAATTGCTGCTTGAGGTGGACTGTCCGGTCTCCAAAACGACCCCTGCGTGGCCGGCGCTGGCGTCCACTACGAGGTTGCCGCCCTCACCTGTGCTGAGGTCTTCGTAATCGAACTGTAGCTTACAGTCCTCTGGGCTGACGAAGTTGCCGAGCTTGAACAGATTATTTTCGTGTGTCTTGACGACGTACATCATGTCCGCGCCGGGCGGTTCGTCACAGCCGGGCGATTCGCTTGTCAAAGCTAAGTCATCGGCAGCGAGGCTCCCGTCGCAGTCCGGGACACAGGCTGGCGGTGCGTTGCAGAACCCAAGGTCCAAAGCGGCGCTAATAGCCGTATAACCGTCGCTGCAGTTGGCACAATCGGCGCTACTCGCGTTATCTCCGGTTGTGCACAGGGCACGGCAGATGCCATCGACACATTGCCCTGGCTTTTGGCACGCCGCGTCGCCCCCCGGCTCTTGAGAACATGGCTCCCCCATGGGCGCGGCGGCTTCGTAGTCGTAGGGCGCGCAGATTGTGCCCTCTTCGACCTCGGTGCAGCCATCCAGTGTCGCCGGTATCTCGAGGAGGAAGCCTGTGTCGAGGCAGGTCAGGCAACCGTAGTCGTCCCACTCAGAGGCGCTCTCACCTGCAAAGGCGAGGCAGTCTTCACCAGAGTATTGGTCGTCGGGTTCGCCATTCGCCCAATAGGTCGACCCCAAATCCCACGCCTCACCGGTGATCCAATGCCAACCCTCAGCTTCGGTGCCCTCGGCGTCTGGGTTCGTGCCTGAGGTTTGCTCGCCCCCGAGCCAGGGGCCCGTAAAGAACCAACTGACCTCCGGGTTGCCTTCTCCGGTATACGAGGCGAATTTAGAGGCGACAAAGTCCCGCTCTTCGGCGCTGGTGAGCGTCGCGAGGTAGCCCCCTAAGTCCACAGCTGCCGCCTGAGCGCCAGCCCACAGGTAACCCTTTCCTCCGCCACAGTTTGCGCCTTCGCCAGACACGAACCGATAGGCGTGGCCGTTACCACCATCGGCGTAGGACCAGACAAAGCAGTCACTCTGTTCACCGCAGCTCGCGTCGTGTTGTCCGCAGCCCGACTGAGTTTGATAGGTGCAGGTCGCCCCCATGCCGCACTCCTCCAGCTGCTCAGACATGTTGCAGGTGCCAGGGAGCACACAGCTGCATTCCGAAGGCTCACACATCCCGGTGATGCAGGTCTCCGAGCCTGAGCATGTACCGCAGCTGCCGTTACAGCCATCGTCTCCGCAGGTTTTGCCTTGGCAATCGGGGGTGCAGGTTGTGTTGCAGATCCCGAGGTTCAATTCCTGGCTGATGACCGTGTGGCCGTTGCTGCAATCGCCGCAGTCTGCCCCCTCGCCGTTCATTTTGCAGACCGTTTCGCATGTTCCTTGGATGCATTGGCCAGGCTGCTGACAGGCTGCTGGTCCCCCCGGCTCTTGAGCGCAGGGCTCGCCTAACGCTGCGGCCGCGCCGTCGTCGTACTCAGCGCACACGAGTGCCTCTGTACTCGACGTACAGCTCCCGTTCTCATTGGGTAGCTCTAGCAAGTAACCCTGGCTAAGGTTGTTACAGCCTGCGTCGTTCCATGAGTAGGCGCTGCCTCCACTGAATTGGAGACAGTTCTCCTGTCCGTTCTCGACCTGATCGTCGTCATTGGGCTCGTTATTCAGCGCCTGCCACGCTGCGTCTTCACTATCCCACGGCTCTCCAGTTAACCAAGACCAGCCGTCCGCGAGGGCCGTCGCTCCCGCGTCTTGCGCTGCTCCGAGCCAGGGCCCTATGAATTCGTAGTTGGGATCCTCTGCGAGGAGGTCCTGGAATGCTTCCGCGACGAACCCTCGCTCTTCGCCGCTAGTCATCGTCGCGAGTAGTCCTCCACGGCCTTTGGCGTCCTCGTCCGCGTCCGACCAGGTCCAGCCCGAGCCCCCCTGGTTCACTAAGATATAAGCGTGGCCATTGCCACCATCGGCGAGTGACCAGACATGGCAGAACTCCATGCCATGGCAGCCTGAGTCAACCTGTGTGCAGCTCGGCCCACCTTGATAGGTGCACGTCGTGCCCGCGCTGCAGTCGTCTGGGAAGGTGACGGCGCACGAGTCACCGTCGAGGCAGTCACACGGGGTCGGCACACATGCACCGCCGTCGTCGCAGGTCTCCCAATTATCGCATGACCCGCACGTGTCACCGCAGCCATCGTCCCCGCAGGTTTTGCCTTCGCAATCGGGGGCGCAGCCTTGTCCTTGCGTGCAGACCCCAAGAAAGACCTCTGCGTCGATTAACTCGAAGCCATCGGCGCAGTTATTGCAGCTTGGTGACCCGAAGGTCTTGCACACCGCCTTGCAGCTCCCATCGATGCACTGACCGGGGGCTTTGCACGCGGCAGGGGCCCCGGGCACTTGCTCGCAGGCCTGGCCTAGCGCCGCGGCGTTCTCTTCATCGCTCTCCGCGCAGACCAAGCCTACGTCGGCTTGCGCGCAGCCCTCCAACGCGCTGGGTCTCTCGAGCAGGTAGCGCTTGGCGACAGCGTCGCAATCGCTGTCATTCCATTCAGATGCGCTGAAGAGAGCGAACTGGAGACAGTTCTCTAATCCACCCTCGACGTCGAACCATCCTGAATCGTTGGGTTCGCCCGACTGCCAGTCCGCGTCATCGGCTTGCCAAGGCTCGCCAGTGATCCAAGCCCACCCGTCCTCAAAGGTCTGCGCATCCGCGTCTTGGGAGGCACCAAGCCAAGGACCGAACATCCAGTCAGGGGAGCTTTCTGTAAGGAGATTGCTGAAAGCGTCTGAGACAAAGGTTTGCTCGCCTGTGTCGGCGAGGGTCGCGAGGGAGCCCCCTGACCCCTTGGCGTTGATGTCTGCCTGCGCCCATGTCCAGCCCACGCCACCGTGGGTCACCAACGCATAGGCGTGGCCATTGCCGCCATCTGCGTAGGACCAGACCCAACAGTTCTCTAAGCCATCGCAGCTCGCGTCGAAGTCAGCGCAGCTCGCCTCGCTTTGATAGGTGCAAGTTGCACCCTCAACGCAGCTCCCGGCTTCGTTGCCAGGGCAGCCTGCTTCCTTCACGCAATCGCATGGCTCTGGCACGCACGTCCCCATCTCGCCGCAGCTCTCCCAGCTCGGGCATGTATTGCAGTCCAAGAACCCGTCACACCCATCTCCAACCTGGCCACACACACCCTCAGGGCAATCCGTGAGGGGCTGGCAGTCGGACACGCAATAACCCGCCACACAGTCGGAGTTAAATTCGCATTGGCCACAGTCGCCGCCGCACCCATCGTCGCCACAGGTGGCGTTGGTGCAATCGGGCGTACACGCCTGTACGCACATCCCATCTGGTGTGCAGGCGTCGCCCTCTCCGCATTGGCCACAGACGCCGCCGCAGCCGTTGTCGCCGCACTCTTTATCTGTGCAATCACAGCCACAGGCCCCGAGCTGCCAGACCTCAGGATCTTCAGCCGTCCAGCTCTGAAAGCATCGGCTGTTGCAGGTGAGGTCCCCCATCGACTCGTTGAGGTCCACGCAGGGGTCTCCCCCTTCGCCAAGGATCCCCATGCCGCACAACGTGTCACTGCTCGCGCACAGGCGGCGACAGAGGCCGCCTCGGCAAACGCCACCAGAGGCGCACTCCGAGTCCGTTAAGCATGGGAAGCCAAATTCGACCTCACCTTCAGGCACGCAGCCGGTCCCGAACTTAGTCAGGCCGCAGATGTGGCCTTCTTGGCCGTCGCAGCTTGTGGCTTCGGGATCGACTTGGAGCGGGTTGCACCAGCCGGGGATCTCAGCGCTGACGCACAGCCCGACGTTGGTTATCCCGTTCGCCTCGAAGGGGAGCGTAAACTCGTCTGCGCTGCAGTTGCCGCACATGCTTTTTTCGAGACCGTCGGGCTCGCACAGGTAGGTCGAGCAGATGCCCATCAGGCACTGCGCTTCGTCCTTACAGGGGCCAGGGCCGTCCGAGCTTGTGGGGGCCGTGCATGCTTGACCGTTCGCTGAGCTGTCCGTCGCCGACTCCTCCATACAGAAGGTAGAAGTCGTCGTATCGTTGACGTAGCAGCGCATGCCCGGAGGGCAGGCGTTAAGGGCCCAAAGGCTGCATCCCTCGAGCGAGCTTGGGACACAGACGCCGTCATCACTGCACTCCTCACCTTGGCTGCATTCGCCGCAGTCACCACCACAACCATCGGAGCCGCACGATCCGCAGTGGGGCACACATTGGAAGACGAGGTCGCTCTCGTTACGGGGGAGCAGGTGATACGCGCCACCGACTTGGTAGAGGATGCCGCTGAGCTCCGTCAGCGAGAGCTGACTGACCTCCTGACCGTCGGGGAGCGGGAGTGTCTTTTCACCGTCGGGCGTCGGCGGTATGAGCATCGCGCTTACGAAGATCGTCGACGGGCAGTCCGCGCCATCACAGAGACTGATCTGAATCTTCTCGGTGTCCCCGTCTTTGGTGAGCTCAAACACTTCCGCGATAGGCTCACCTGGGTTTTTGAGGTTGATGAGCATCCCCTCGTAGGCCTCGAAGTTACCGATCAGCTCATCGGTGTTTACGTCTTTCCCGGTATACTCAGGGGGCGCCCCTTGGCTTTGAGCGGCTTGAATCTGGGCTGCTGAGAGGATCACCTCTGTGTTGCACATGTGCTCATTGTGCATGCCGTCAAAGAGCATCTCTTCACCGACGGTCCAGTCCAGTACGTCTGGGTTTTTGGCAAAGACCGCGATGCCTGAGTACTGCTCTCCCGTCCCTTCATCGACAAAGGTCAGGGTCCCCCCATCACCCGTCGGGAGGGGCGTGATGAGCACGATCCCCCTGAACCCATACATTTCCTGGAGGTTCTGGTCGGTGTCGGGTGTGTTGCAGTCGGTGCTATCGGAGCTTCCCTGCACGTGCTGAATGGCGCTCTCGACGCACTCCTTTTCTGCCGTGCAACCAGCCTCACAGGCGTCACAGCCTTTTTCGCAGTTGGTCTGATCGGCGCTACAGACTTCGCCTTCGTTACAGCTGCCGCAGGTCTGACCGCAGCCGTCATCCCCGCAGATCTTACCCTCACACTCAGGCACACACGGTGTATCCGCATCGGGCTCTGTGACGTCTTCCGCGACGTCCGCGCCGGGCTCTGTGACGTCTTCCGTGACGTCCTCAACGGGGTCAGTGACGTCCTCAACGGGGTCAGTGACGTCCTCAACGGGGTCAGTGACGTCCTCTGGCGTGACGATGTCGGTCTCAGTGACGCCACCATCGCTCTCACCAGGGGGGACCGTCGAGGTGGAGTCGGGTGGAGCGTCGGCGAAGGGCTCGAGCCACTCTGGGATCTCTTTCGAGAAGCAGCCGCCTGCGAGCATGGCGAAGGCAGCCAGGGCGAGGGTCAACCGTGTGGGGTTCAAACGAGGCATCTTAGAACCTCCAAGTGGCGTGGCCACTGATGCCGTCGGTGGACGGCGCGATGAGTAGTTCGGGCATCAGGCGCGCGGCCTGGTTCTCGGCGTCTTCGGCTGTGTCGGGCTCCGCGAGGAGCATCCAGACGATGCCGCCAGCGGCGGCCGCGAGCGCGACGCCGTAGAGCACGCCTCCGAGTAAGTCATAGGTCGCGATCGTGTCGTTCATGCTCTTCCATTCCGCGGCCTTGGCACCGCTTGCAGCGGTTTGGTTTTGCGGGTTGTTCTCCCACTCCTCGAGCGTAGCGACCTCCATGGACGCGAGGACGGTCATGGCCACCCCAGCGACGGCGGCAGCCGAGGCTGTCCCGATGACGACCCAGGGGCCGACAGGGCTCCCTCCCGAGGCGTCAGAGGCGCTCTCTTGGAGCCCGGCATCCGCAGCGGCGACCGCCGGTGCGACCTTAGCTGGCGCTTTTGCGACTGTCGGAGTGGGCGTTGGCTTGGGGGCAGCAGCCTTCGCTGTGGGCGCTGCGAGGGCGACCAGGTCGAGGCGAACGGGCTGGCTGTCTCCTGCGCGGACGGTCACCATCTTCTCGACAGGTGCGTAGCCTTTGAGGCTGACCTGGATGCTGTGTTTACCGGGCTCGATGATGAGCCCGAAGGGCGTCACGGCGTCTCGGTCGGCGCCCGCGCGGGTCCCATCCACGATGATCTCAGCCCCGGGGGGCTGGGTCGTGACCGAGACGAACCCGTGGGTCTTCTCGATCTCCTGCTCTAGGGCGACGAGCTGCTCACCGGTGATGGCGCGGCGGCGCTTCCACTTCTGCGTCATCGTGGCCTGATGCTCGTCGGTCTGCACCAAGAAGCGGCGGTAGTACTCGATGGCGTGCTCGGGCTCACCCTTGGTTTGATAGGCGAGGGCGACGGCCAGCAGCAGGCGCCACGTCCAGCCTTCGTCCCCTTTGGCTTGCTTCAAGGCGGCCTTGAAGCGACCTAGCGCGACGGCGGGGGCCTCCGCGAGCTCGGCTTTACCTTGCTCGTAGAGGGTCTCCACCTCGGGGGGGGCGGCGAGGGCCGTCGGGGTCGCCAGGCACAGCGCGAGCGACAGGGCGACGGCCCTGGCATAGCGCGGTGTGGAAGACGCGGATGTGTGATGGACACGCATGGGTGTCACCTACCTTTGAGGTCTAAATGCGGATGCGCCGCATCATAACTCTCTGACGCGCGCGCGGACAACGGCAACTCGCGAGATGAAACCGAGCACGGCTTACGTGTGACGACGGGGAGGTGCGGTGACACCATGGTCATACGGATCGCGTCGGTCTGGGGGGGGGGGCAAAAAAAGATGCGCTCCCGCGTTTGAGGGGGCGATCGCAAGGACGCGACGTGGTCGGTGCTTGCTCAAGGCGGATCACAGCGTTGTAGACGCGCTTGAGCCACTCAAACGAAGCGCGGTGGGGCCGTGAGGGCGACGTTGTTCGGGGCGAGGAGGAGAGGGCGTCGCACGACGGCATGGAGCGCTTTTTGTCCCGTGAGCACTTGGGGGCGGGGCGTCGAGGGCTGTTGACGGGCTGAACCAAGCTGCTAATCTGCGCTTCGCCATAGGCATATTGAGGGCCTCGCTCGCATGAGATGGGTCACCTCAGCGACCAAAATGGTCCTGGATTGAATATGTGGACTGGCTGACGAGTTTAAACCGCGGAGCGCCCACGGAATGGGCGTCTCGCTTCCCCAGAGAGGACACCTCATGAAACAGATATTTTACTTCGCTTGTGCTGCCCTGATGGGGCTCTCGATGCTCGCTTGTGGCGGTGGAAACGCGGTCGTTAAGGCAGACACGGATGACAGTGGTGGCTTTGATGTGCCCCAGTGGGTCATGACGCAGCCCCCGCTCTGTGGCGTGGGCAACGCCAAGTTCCGCGGAAACATCGGCGCAGCCAAGTCGTCGGCTGAGGACGGCGGTCGCGTGGACCTGTCCCGTCAGCTCGAGACCAAGGTCAAGAGCATGATCCAGAAGTACATTGCAGAGGGCGGCACCGCTGACGGCGATTTCTCTGAGGAGAAGACGACTCAGGTCAGCACGACGCTCTCGAAGCAGACCCTGAATGGCTCTGCACCAAAGCAGTTCTACGTCAGCAAGAAGGACGCTCAGGCGTACTCGTTGGTCTGCCTCAACCCCGGCGTCCTCACTGACGCCATCAACGGGATGAAGGAGCTCGGAGATGCGCAGCGTGCTGCGCTCGCCAAGCGTGCCGCGGCGGCACAGGCTGAGATGGAGAACCAGATGAAGGACTACGACAGCATGTAGCCCCGATGGGGTGCTGTTAGACGGAGGACCTATGGGTGTCCATGTCGTCACATCGAGGGCCGCTGCGTGCATCGCAGTGGCCTTTTTCTTGGCCCTCAGTGGCTGCGCTGGGCCCCGCACGGCCTCTGTCGCATCGGGGGTCGCCCCCGACGCGATCGACCAAGGCGGCCCCGTACAGGCGCCTGCGCCTGCGTGTCAGCCAAGCGAGGCCGGGGAGCCGGTCCTCTACCGCTACGTGGCGCGCACTTACGGTGGCCAAGCGCGTATCGATGAATTCTGTATCGCTGAGGACCACGAGGCGAGCTTCGTGCACCAACCGAGTGCGTCGATGGAGGGAGGCTGCCCCGGCGCGCTTTGCGGACAAGCGAGCACATGGCGGCGGGGACCGATCGAGCACGCGATGCTTCAAGCCATCGTGAGCTTGGAGCGGAGCACCTCGACCCGCGTGGAGGCGATGCACAGCAGCAACAAGAGCCTTCATGAACTCTACGAAGTCGAGCTGGTCAAAGGGACGACGCGCTTTCGTCTGAGCGAGGGCGTGCAGTGCATCGCGAACCTCGAGACCTTTAAGGAGCACGCCGATCAGGGCGCGCGCGCCGGTGACGAGGTCATCAGCCCCGAGAAGCTGAGCTTCTTTTACGGGACAGAGGCCGCCATCTCGAGCGGCACGATATGGGCCGAGCAAAAGGTGCACGCCGGGGGGCATGACCTCATGGTGATCGTCGAGAGCACCTTCGAGGGGCAGTACGAGGCCGAGCTCTTCAAGGAGAGCATCCTCTGTAAGAGCGCAGTGGGCCCCATTGGCGCGCTTTCATCTCCCATCTACGGCTTCCGAGTCAGCCGGGCGAGCCTTGACGAGTGGCGCGTTCAGGCCTTTCGGCGTTAGCAGCTCTGTAGAGGCTCAGCGCGGCGCCGTGAGGGTGTTCACCGGGCGCACTTGCCCGTCGACGATGTCAAAGACGTGCCAGTGATTCCCTTGTCCTTGCGAAGGTACGACGAAGCTCTGAAGGATGCCGTCCGTGGTGTAGACGCGGACGTGAGCGCGGCTCTGCGAGAGGCCACGAGACGTCGGCTTGTCCCGGTGCGTGTAGTCGTGGACCACGTAGCTGTACCGACCCTCACGAGCCAGCTTGAGGACGGTGATGGTCTCCGGGCCGAGGCCATCTTGGTCGTCGCGGTCCAGCCACGCCTGCTCTTTGTAGTTGCGCATGTCACGATAGGAGAGGTGGTAGACGCCCTGGCGCTTTAAGTGCGCGTCTAAGTCCCGAGGCGTCTCACGCCAGTCCAGCACCACGCGAATACGACCAGGGGGGAGTGCCGGGGAGATCGAGTACCGGTTAAAGAAGACCTTACCGATGAGGAAGCGCACCTTGGCGTTGACGTGCACGTACTTCGGGTGCTCAAAGCGCGCGACTCGTGTCTCGTCCTCGCTCAGCCCCTCGGGCTCGGAGAAATTGACCGCTCCCTCGCTGTCCGTGTGCTTCGTCGCCCCTTCAAAGGTGACCTTGGCACCCGAGATTGGGGTGCCTTTGACGGCGTCCAAGAACCTGAGCGTCACCGTGTCGTTGAGTGAAGCAAACGCATCAGCTGCGTCTTGATCGAGGCGCGTGGATTGTGCGTGCGCTGTGGAGGTGAGGGCGAGCATCACCAAGGCGATCGGCAGCTGTCTCAGCATCATAATCCTCCGAGAGGCGCAGTCTTTGGGGCTCACTTCCAGGGCTCCCATGCGCCCATGCCGTGGACCACCCCGGGCTCTTCGCAGAAGGTGTCATCAGCGGCGCATGGCCGGCCGCGGTCGGTCCCTTGAAGGGCGCGCTGCAGCGACTGGCTGAGGGCATCTTGCTCGGGGGTCTTCGAGTGCTCGCGGAATGCCGAGCCCTTGAACCTATGCGGTTGGTTGTTGTTTGCGTAGCGCCCTGGCTCCCAGGTTCGGATCGTGGTGCCATCGCTTGTCTCGATGAGCCTTACGAGGCTCTTGGTCTCTGCGAAGACGGGGTCGTCCCCCCTCAGTGTGCGCCCCCTCAGGCTGATGACCAACACCCACGCAGCGCCGTGCTGATTGCTCAGCGCGATTGCCCCTGCGTCGTCCGGTAGCTCGTCCGCAGAGCGCATCTCCGCGTAGGAGATGTCAAACCCAGCCGCTTGCGCTGCGTTACGGGCTGAGTCCTCGATCTCAGGCCGGCATCCGCCCTCGGGCTCAGAGCTGCAGCCGACAACCAGGACTGTCTTACCGCTGGTGGCGCGCAGCAGTCGAAGCCACTCGCTGCCCGGGATACGCACAAAGGCTTGGACCTGCGGTGGGGTGCCTGGCATCGAGCAGTAGGTGGCTGTCGCGCGCCGCACTTCGACGGCCTCAAGCTTGACCGACATGTCGCGGCGCTCGAGCGAGGTCTCGAGGACAGCCTCATCGCCGTCCCGGGCGACGACCTCGGTGGTCGCGCTCCTGACCGTGGAGGCAGACACCTCGACGCCGAGCTCTTTTAAGCCCTCGGTCAGGGCGTGGCTGAAGGCCTGCTGCTGGGTCGCGGGGTCGAATTGGCCAGGGACGGTCCCGGCGAAGAGCCGGCCACCACTCGGCGTGTTTGGGGACTTGGTGGGGCAAGCTGGGCCGACCAGCAGGCTCTGTGTGGCGCCGCAGGCGGTCATGCACAGGGCGAGCCCAAGCACGATCAGCGTGCGCAGCAGAGTGTGGCGTGGTCGGCGCTCTAGCGCGCCGTGACGGGGGGCGGTGGGATCGTTACGCATGGGCCGAGTCTAGATCGCTTCGCTCCGCTCTGCACCCCTCCGTTTATACGCGCGCCGAGGTCGCGGTGTGACGGGGGAGCGGCCTCATCGCTCGGGGGCAAAGGCGTCGAGGAGCAGAGCCTTGAACAGGCTCCCCGCTCGGCCCAGCGGTCGGTCGTGACGGTGCATCAAGGCTGGGGTGAACTGGAACGAGGCGCCCTGGTCAAACGGCACCGTGACCAGGCGCCCGTCAGCGAGCTCGTCGGTGATGAGGCTCGTGGGCATCCAGCCATAGCCGAGCCCCAACAGAAGCGCCTCCTTCTTGGTGTAGAACCCGCTGAGGTTCAAGACGCGGGCGCCGCCTACGCGCCGGTCGGACATGCTCGCCGTGCCGCCATCGACGACCTGAATGTTGAGCTCCATGTGCGCCCTCAGGTGGCTCGCTTCAACGACCTGAAGGCCGCTGGTGATGAGTGGGTGCTCTGGGCTCGCGACCAAGACACAGTCGACCTCGGGCAGCGCGGTGACGGCATAGGATTCTCGAGAGGCGTCGAAGTCTTTGACCAGCATCAGGTCGGCTTGCTCGCGCTCGAAGCGCTCGGGGACGCCCCCCAAGAACTCGGTCTGCAGCTCGATCAAGGTGGGCACCTCGCGCTCTGTCAGCGCCTTGATGGCTCGCATCACGGGCGGCATCGGGACCGCGCCCTCGACGACCATCCGGATGACCGGCTCGAAGCCCTCGCTGAAGAGGGAGGCGACGTGCTCAAGCGCCCTCGCTTGGCTCAACAGTGGCCGGCCTTCCCGGAGGACCATGTCCCCCGCGTCAGTCAGCTGCGCGCGATAGCCGCTTCGGTCCAGCAAGCTCACCCCGAGCTGCTCCTCGAGGCATCGGATGTCATAGCTGACCGCCGAGCGGACCTTGTTGAGCTTCGCCGCTGCCTTCGCGAAGCTGCCGCAATCGGCGACCGCCGCGAGGGCTTCAAGGTGGGTGAGCTGCATGCGCATGGGGCCGCCCGGATGGTCAAATAGTTTGACTGATAGTGTATAAACTTTGCTCTTTTTGTCGAACATCTCCGGGGTATCATGCGCAGGTCTCCGGGAGCGCGCATCGGGGGCTAATACCAGGAGCCGACATGAGTGAGCAGATCCCCACCTATTGGTCCTACTTGGACCTCGACAAGCTCCTGACGAGTCAGGGCGGCCTGACGGACGACGAGTCCGATCTCCTGCCCGATGAGCTGCACTTCATCATCGTGCACCAGACGCTTGAGCTCTGGCTGAAGTTGATGTTGAGCGAGCTGCGGTTGGCCCGCGACCACCTGGACGCGCATGAGGTGCCGGAGCAGCAGGTGCCGTCGGTGGTGCACCACATGCGCCGCGTCATCGAGATCTTCAAGCTGGCCGTGAGCCACTTTGATGTCGTCGAGACGCTCACCGCCCGGGACTTCCTAGCGTTTCGAGACAAGCTCTTCCCGGCGTCAGGGTTTCAGTCGTATCAGATGCGGGAGATGGAGATCGTGCTGGGCCTCGATGAGGCCAAGCGCGCCAAGCTCGGCAACATCACAGCCCTGCAATACTTGAAGGACCTCGCGCCGCGCTCGGCCGGGGGGACGACTGCGTGGGCCAAGGTCGAGGCCGCGACCGCTGAGGTGACGCTCCGCACGGCGCTTCACAAGTGGCTCTACCGGACGCCGATCTATGGCTCCTCTCCGAGCGATCCGGACGACGACGTGGTCGTGGAGCGCTTCCTGACCGACTACTTGAATGCCTGGACCTCGCGCGCTCAGGAGCAGATGGCGGCGATGGTGAAGATCGGTGTGGCCCCTGAGGCGGGTGTTCGCGCACGCTACGAGGCGTCCATGGCGCACGTCACCGCCTTTTTACGCGCGACGGACCTCCCAGAGGAGAACCGGGAGATGATGCGCCGCGTGCGCGCTTCGGTGGTCTTCGTCGAGTCCTACCGGGAGTTGCCTCTGTTGGCTTGGCCGCGCCTGTTGCTCGACACGGCCGTGGAGCTTGAGCAGCGGCTCTTGCTCTTCCGTCAGCGCCACGCGCGGATGGCCGAGCGGATCATCGGACGCCGCGTGGGCACCGGGGGCTCGGCGGGGGTGGAGTACCTCGACAAGACCAGCAACAGCCGGATCTTCACGAACCTTTGGGAGGTGCGCACCGTGCTCTTGAGCAAGGACGCGCTGCCGCCGCTCGTGAACGCCGACGCTTACGACTTCGTCCGATAGGGGGCTGTGATGCGATTCGATGTCTTCTTCTCTCTAAGCCAAACCCCAGTCGACGGCGCGTCTCCCAGCGAGGCGCAGATGTTCCAGAACTTCTTCGACCAGGTGGAGGCAGCCGATGAGCTCGGCTATGACACTGCGTGGCTCGCAGAGGCTCACCTCTCAAGTGAGGTTCAGAAGGGCAACGCTAAGCCTGTAATCCCACACTGGGAGGGCGAGGTCGGGCTGATGACCGACTTCAATCAGGTCGCCGCGCGCATCTTTCAGCGCACCAAGCGTATCGAGTGTGGCTCGGCCATTATGAACATCTTATGCAATGGCGGACCTATCGCAGCCGCGGAGCGCATCGCGGCGTTCGCCAACCTCCACGGGCTTGACCCCGAGGAGAAGCGCCGAGTGCACATCGGCTTCGCCGGTGGGCGCTTTGAGTACCAGAACCGGCCCTACGGCATCGTCCCTCGGACGCCGCTCGAAGAGGCTGCGTGGCCTGGGCTCAAGGGGCAGATCTTCCGCGAGGGCGCCGAGATCTTTTGCCGCTTGTTACGCGGCGATGTCTTGAGCGCAGACGACATCAAGCCGACGGTCCTCACCCGGGCTCACTTCCGGACCGATGAGGCGTGGCACGCCTGCCAAGAGGCCGCAGGGACCGACGCCGATGAGATCCCCATCCCACGACGGTTTGAGTTCGAGGAGCTCCGTATCATCCCGAAGGATTGGCGTCGCGAGCTGGTGCAGCTCGTCGTCGGCTCCCACGACCCTACGATCCCCCCGATGCTCAATGAGATCTTGCCGGTTCAGGTGTTCAACCTGTCGATCACCCAGCCCGCGATCATCGAGGCGACCCACGAGCGGATGGCTGCGGCCTACCATGTTGACGGTGGTGCTTGGCAGCGGCACTACATGCCACGGACGACGTTTGTCTTCATCAACGCTCAAGCACATTTGAGCCCTGACGAGCAGCGCGCAGCGGCGCATGAAGAGGCGAAAGCGGCGCTCGGCGAGTATTGGAAGGCGCTTGAGGGGACGATTGACCCGGCGCGCATCACGAAGGCCGCGAATAACGCGCTGATCGGCAACCCTGCTGACATCGTGGCGCAGGCAAAAGAGCGCTTCCACGGCGACGACAGGCTGATGCTCTGGTTCGACTTCTTCAACCATGACAGCCCACGGGTCATCGAGAACATGGAGGCCTTCATGACGCATGTAGCGCCTGAGCTTCAGGGGGAGAGCGCGTGAAAAAGCCCGGACATCATCTGTACCCCAAGAGTCCGCTCGGCGAGTCGACCTCAGACGTCCCGACAGGTCGAGACGTTGAGTGGGAGCCCCTGGTGGACTACCGCCGCAACGGGGTCAGTGAGACGACGATCCACGGCGCCGTCGCTTGGGCGAGTGGCTCGGAGATCGTGCACTCTTTTGGCGGCAACGTGCTCTGCTATGGCCGGAGCATGATGAAGCCGTTCATGATCCGCGCCTTCGCGGATGAGCTCGCCGACGGAACGGACTGGAAGCAGCGCGCCATCGCGGTGAGCAGCCACAACGGTGACGCTATCCACGTGGCGACAGCGCAGTCGCTGTTGAGCGAGGAGATGTGGGGCGCGATGCAGACCCCGCTCGACGTCCCACTGATTCAGTTCGGACGCCAGGTGCGCCGGCCCCGTCGCTGGTTCCACACCTGCTCGGGCGAGCACGCTGCCATCTTGCGCGGCTGCCAAGCCAAGGGCTGGCCGACCGCCGGCTACATGCTGCCTCACCACCCGTTCTTTGCGGCTTACCTGGCGCAGGTTCGGCGCTTCTTGGGCGCGAACTGGCGACCGAGCAGGATTGCCCGTGATGGCTGTGGACTGCCCACCCTCTCGAACACTGTCGGGGAGTTGGCGAAGCTCTTCGCTGGGCTCGCGCAGACGAAAGATGAGGATTGGATTTGGGAGGCCATGCAGCGTCACCCAGATCTGGTAGGCGGCTTTAACCGCCTCGACAGCACCATCATCAAGTCCTGTGAAGGGGCGGTGTTGGCGAAAGAGGGCGCGGATGGTTTGCTCGGCATGGCCATCATCCACCCCGATTACCCTGAGGGGCTCGGGGTCGTGGTGAAGATCGCCCACGGCTGGAATGCCCAGGCCACCTGGTACATCGCGCGGGCTATCTTGGGCACGCTCGGCTTTGAGCTGCGCAATCCGTACTCACTGCATCGCCAGAAGGCCTTCATCGTGGCCGACGTGGTCCCCGAGGATCGCTACGAGGCGCTGATGAAGACGCCGACCTGGGATGATTGGGATCCGGATAAGGATCAGTACTACTACGACTGGGAGGACTTCGTATCGTCCTCGGAGTCCGAGGGGAGGGAGACAGCATGAGCAAGGGCAAGATCGTCGCGGGGTGCCTCTCCCCGCATCCACCGCACCTCGTCTACGCGACCAACCCCCCTCAGAATGAACCTGAGGCGACGGGCTCTGGGGCGTGGAAGTCACTCCTCGATGGTTACGAGGCGCTGCGCGCTAGCCTGAGGGCCAAAGACTTCGACGTGCTCGTCCTGCATACGCCGCACTGGAAGACGGTCGTGGGCCACCACTTCCTTGGCGTGCCGCACTTCAAGGACCTCTCCGTCGATCCCGTCTTCCCAAACCTCTTCCGCTACAACTACGAGATGGACGTGGACGTGGAGCTTGGTGAGGCCATCGCGGCGGAGGCGAGCGAACTTGGGCTGCTGACCACGATGATGCGCAACCCAGACTTCCGTGTGGACTACGGGACGATCACAAGCTGTCACCTCTCGTACCCCGACTGGGACGTGCCCATCTGCGTGATGTCCTCGGCGAGCCCTTATTACTACTACTCCAACGAGTACGGCGATGCGGAGATGCTCGCGCTCGGCGAAGCGACGCGACGAGCCATCGAGAAGACGGGCAAGCGGGCGGTGCTCTTGGCGTCCACGTCGCTCAGCCATCGGCACTTCACCGATGAGCCCGAGGACCCTGAGGATCCGTCCTTCGAGTCCATCTACAACACGAATCAGCGCTCTTGGGACGACCGCATTTTGGACATGATCCGAGCAGGGGAGGGGCAGCGGATCCTCGCGGAGATGCCGGACTTCATCGAGCAAGCGGTCTCCGAATGCCGAGAGGGCGGGCTGACCTGGCTCTTGAGTGCGCTCGGGATCCCCGACTACCCGGGGACGGTCCACGGCTACGGATCGGTCATCGGGACAGGCAACGCCATCGTCGAGTGGACGCCCCCGGAGGTGCAGGCATGAGCGGTGAATTTGTAGGTGGCCTCATCGCGCCTGGGAAGCCTCAGATCTTGCTCGCGCCGGAGCAGAACGTCGGTTGGCAGTCTATGCATGACGCCTTCGGAGACGCGCGTGCGGCCATCCAGGCGCTGGAACCGGACCTCTTGCTCGTCTACTCGACTCAGTGGCCGAGCATCATCGGTCATCAGATGCAGGCTGACCCGAACCCCAAGTGGCGGCTCGTCGATCAGGACTTCCACGCGCTCGGGACCATGCACTACGACCTGCGCATGGACGCGGAGTATGCACACGCGTACGAGGCCTGCGCCAAGGCCCGAGGGCTCACTGCGCGCACCGTCGCCTACCGTGGCTTCCCGGTCGACACTGGGACCATCGTAGCGCTGCAGCTCCTCAACCCTGACAACGCCATCCCGGCGAGCGTCGTCTCCTGCAACATGTACGCGGACCGTGCCGAGACCATCGTGCTCGCGAAGGCCGCAGTCGACGCGGTGAAGAAGACAGGGCGACGCGCGGTGGCCATCGCCGTGACCGCGCTCTCGAACCGCATGTGGACCGAGTGGATCGACCCACAAGAGGATCGCATCCACTCCCGCAAGGACGATGAGTGGAACCGAAAGCTCCTCGAGCTCCTCGCCGAGGGGCGCCTAGAGGACGTCAGTCAGCTCGCACGTCAGTTCACCAGTCAGGCGCACGCTGACAGCAAGCTCAAGGCCCTCTGGTGGCTCAGCGCGTGCCTCGGGGAGAATAACGACTTTCGAGGTGAGGTCTTTGATTATCAGGCCATCTGGGGCACAGGGGCTGCGCTCGTGGGCCTGACGCCAGACAGCGTCAAGGGCCTAGACCTCGAATACGACGAGGACGGCACCGAGTTCTACAAGGGTGACAGGAACGTTTTGTCGACCGGGTCTTAGGTGTGAAGAGAGGTCTTAAGGTGCGTTTCTTTTGTTTGTTTTTAGTTGTTTAGGCTCTTCCGGCTCGACTTCGGGAGGGGGGCTCTTTGAGGTGCTTTATTATTTCTAGCGACCAATAGGTTGTTTTCCGAGTGAGCGTTAGATAATGTGGGTCCGCAATCAAGGAGCGGACCATGAACAGTAGCCTCAATCAGTTCGAAACATGTGCAACAGCGGTCACGCTGAACCCTCAGGTAGGGGCGGCCAATCGTCGTCTAGAGCGGGTAGCGAGTCGGGTTGTCCGGAAGCGTGACGACCTCCTCGAGCGTTTCAAGCTCGGGGGACGCAAAGCCCGCTACGATGATGAGGCGTTCGAGTTTGAAGGGGGCGCGCAGGATGCCTTGCGTAAGAAGCACTACGACAAGAGCCTGCGTTTGCTCTGGAAGGCCGAGAAAGAGGCCCCGTTCCTTGGGTTCAAGGATTGCTCTGCTGCGGAGCGTGAGCTCACAGAGATGGCCGAGAAGTCGATGGACGCAGAGGAGCTGGAGCTGCGACGTCAGCTGAGCTTACCTGAGTTCAAAGCGCTCTTGGACAGCCACTATACGTTGCGAGAGAAGGAGGCGATCGTCGCCATCTTGGCCGCGATCGGCCACGGTGAAGCGTACGCATGGCTCGTGAGCGCGGAGATGCTCGGGATGGTGAAGTCCACGGGGGCACGCGCAGCGCTCACGATGCAGGTCTTTGAAGAGGCCAAGCACTTCGTGGTGTTGCGTGAGCTCATTCGAGCCTTCGACGTCCCCGTGCCACGACAGTCGGCTTGGGAGTACATGATGCTTGAGGGCGTCATTAAGGCCAAAGGGCTCGACAAGTTCTTCGGGATGAACGTGCTCATCGAGGGCATCGCCCTGAGCTTCTTCGGCATGCTCAGCACCTATCCTGGGCTGGACCTCCTCCGTCGCTTCCACCTCGACGAGTCGCGCCACACGGCGCTCCCACAGAACTACTTCAAGGAGTTCCCGCTCTCCAAGCAGGAGTCCAAGAGCCCGGTGGCGCGCATGCGGCGCCTCAAGATGCTGATGCCGGCGCTCGCGCTTATCCCTTATCTGGAGGAAGACCTCGCCGTGCTCGGCATCGATGCCTTCGAGTTTGGTGGCTCTGTTTTGCGCAAGGTCATCACGCTCAGCGAGCGCAATGGCTTCTACCTGCCGCTGCCTGCGACGACGGTCACAGCGACCTTGAACATGCTCTTTAACGGCTACTGCAAGGTGACACGACCCAACCACGTCGCGTGCGACTTCATGGTCGCGGAGACGACGAAGGGGAGGGCGGAGCGACAGGTGGAGGAGACGGTCTTTGAGCCAAGCGCCACGAGCGAGGAGGCAGCGCCTAAGAAGAGCGCGGCGCCAACGAAAAAGGCGGCTCCAAAGAAGGCACGCGCCAAACGCTCCGCGAAGGCTCAGGCTGCGCCTGTGTACGGGGCGGCTCAAGCTCACGCGTGAGGCAGGGGGCTCAGGGCGTCCGTGCACAGCCTGCCTGTCAGTGTGTGTGCTCAGCCCTTCGCTCCCTGAAGCCGCTGAGGTGCAGCCCCTAAAGGACCTGCCACGCAGCGGGCAGGCTCTGAGGGGCAAGGCGCACGCGGCCTTAAGCCTTGCTGCTCAGCGCTGCGCGTGATTGGCAGTCTTCACGGCACGCTCTCCCTTGTTTATCTCGGGGGGACCGGGGCGTTATTCAAGGCCGCAATCATGGTTACTCCCGTATTGGATGCATAAGCCATCGTCCCAGTTGCAGGCGATTGACCAAGTCCACTCGGGGCACTGTCCATTGCCAGGGTCGACGCATTGCTTGTACTGGATGTCGCTGATGCAATAGGAGTCGCCGGCCATCGCGTCCTCGATGAGGCCGTCCGTGGTGTCTAGCGGCGGACAGATCGGGTCGTAGCACTCGCACATGGTCTGGTTTGCCGAGCAGACTAAGTCCGACGCACATGTACCGCATGACCCGCCGCAGCCATCGCCTCCGCAGACTTTGCCAGTACAGTCTGGTTCACAGAAGCACTGGCCAGCGACACAGCTCTCGAAGAGCGTGCAGAGGCCGCACTGGCCCCCGCAGCCATCGTCACCGCAGGACTTACCTGTGCACTCAGGCTGGCATGAGCATACTTGACCGTCTTCCTCACAGCTCTCGTTCGCTGCGCAGGTGCCACAGACGCCTCCGCATCCGTCGTCGCCGCAGACCTTGCCCGAGCAATCAGGTTGGCATACGCACGCGCCGCTCACGCAGGTGTCTTGACCTGAGCAGCTTCCGCATGAGCCTCCGCATCCGTCACTTCCGCAGGTCTTGCCCGAGCAGCTCGGCTGACAGACGCACTGCCCACTGACGCAGCTATCCTGGCCGGAGCATGAGCCGCATGAGCCTCCACATCCGTCGCTACCGCAGGAGATACCCGAGCAGCTGGGCTGACAGACGCAGACCTCTCCGCCCTCTTCGCAGGACTCATTGCTCGCGCAGGTTCCGCATAGCCCACCGCACCCGTCATCTCCGCAGACCTTGCCCGAGCAGCTCGGCTGACAGACACAGACCTCACCGCCCTCTTCGCAGGACTCATTGCTCGCGCAGGTGCCGCAGAGGCCACCGCAGCCATCGTCGCCGCAGACCTTGCCGGAGCACTCGGGTTGACACACACAGACCTCTCCGGCCTCTTCGCAGGTCTCGTTGGTCGCGCAGGAACCACAGGAGCCGCCGCAGCCGTCGTCGCCGCAGACCTTGCCCGTGCAGAGCGGTACACATTGGGCGACGCTCTTCTTGAGGAAGAAGCCAGGGTTGTTGGCGTCGTCGCAGCCTGACTCGATCAAGGGGGGGTGCGTCGCGAAGTAATCCGAGCTCAGCTCCGTCGAGCAGGCGGTGGGGAAGCCGGCTCGAAAGCCGACGACCGCGTCGTTAAGGGGGTCATTGCACAGCGGCGTCTCGCCCTCGCAGGGGAAGAGGCGACCGCCTGCCCCAAAGGCGATGTACTTGCCAGGCGTGCCCTCTTTAAAGCAGCAGTTCCCTGGCTTGATGCCGACCATCAGGTTCGTGAGCCCGCCTCGGGCGTTGTAGGCCCAGGTGAAGACCTCTTGGATAAAGGCGTCTTGCAGGTCTGCGAGGCTCAAGAGCTCGTAGCCGGCGTAGGAGGCGTTGTACTGACCGACGGCGACGTCCTCGTAGGTCACAACGGGGCCGCTCATGTCGCAATAGACGCCCTTGGCTTCTGCGGGGCCGGCCCCATCGGGGTCAACCGTGTAGGGGCCGGTTGGCGCCGTTGGGTCCTTCGAGAGGATGTCCTCACAGCTCAGGTCGTAGTCGCAGGTTTGGTCGACCTGACAGCTCCCTGCGGGGCCACAGGAGCCACATACGCCCCCGCACCCGTCGTCACCGCAGCTCTTGCCCACGCAGTCCGGCGCGCAGCCTTGGCAGCCTTGGTCGGTGCACTGGTCGTTAAGGGTGTTGGGATCTCCATCGTCGCAGCTCGTACCGAGCGGCACGCCCGTTCATTGATCGAAGCCGCACTCGGCGTGATAGCCCATGTTCTGGTCGACCTGTGTGCAGGTGAAGTCGTTGTCTAGGGACATGCAGTCTTGCTCGGCCGACCACGAGGGGCACTGGCCCGCCGGGCCCGCTTGGCAGACGATGTAGGTCGTGTCGAAGGTGCAGAGTGACTCCCCGACGACCGCGTCAGAGACGACGACCCCCTGATACCAGGACTCTGCAGGAGGGCAGGTCGTGCAGGGCGCTGTGCACACCCCCGCGTCGCACACGTCATCACCGCTGCAAGTGCCGCACGAGCCGCCACACCCGTCATCACCACATGCCTTCCCGGTGCATGAGGGTGTGCAGCCCACGCAGCCATCTGCCGTGCAGATGTCGTTGACCGTATCTGGGTTGTCGTCGTCGCAGCTCGTACCGAGCGCCTTATCGTCTCAAAATTCTGGGTCACCAACGCAGTCGGCGAAGGTCCCATCAGGGAAGGAGATGCACTGCGCGGTCGAGAAGAGTGACTGACAATCACCGCTCATATCCCACTGCGGACACGCGCCTCCTGTCCCGGCGACACACGTGGCGTACTGGGTTGCACTGTAGCAGTACTGCTCCCCAGGGGCGGCGAACATGATCATCCCGTTGGGGCTGGACAGGGCGGGGCATTCTTCGATCGTACACACGCATTGGCCTGAGCCGTCACACCCGAGACCTGAGCTGCATGAGCCACATGAACCGCCGCAGCCATCGCTGCCACAGCTCTTGCCGCTGCAGTTGGGCGTGCACCCGCAGACGCCGCCGTTACAGCTCTCGCCTGCCCCACAGGAGCCACAAGAGCCGCCGCAGCCGTCATCACCGCAGTTCTTACCCGAGCAGTCCGGGGTGCAGGCGCAGACACCGCCGTTACAGCTCTCACCTGCGCCACAGGAGCCACAGGAGCCGCCGCACCCGTCGTCACCGCAGCTCTTACCCGAGCAGTCTGGGGTGCATTGACACACACCGCCACTGCAGCTTTCACCTGCGCCGCAGGATCCGCATGAGCCGCCGCAGCCGTTGTCACCACAGTCCTTACCTGAGCAGTTGGGGGTGCAGGGGGTGTAGCACCAAGTACCATCGCAGACTTGGCCGCCTGAGCATGAGCCGCAGGAACCCCCGCAACCGTCGCTGCCGCAGTTACCTGAGCAGCTGGGGGCGCAGGGTGTGTAGCACCAAGTACCATCGCAGACTTGGCCGCCTGAGCATGAGCCACAGGAACCCCCGCAACCGTCGCTGCCGCAGTTACCTGAGCAGCTGGGGGTGCAGGGTGTGTAGCAGCTCGACCCATCACAGACCTGGCCACTGGGGCATGAACCGCAAGAGCCCCCGCACCCGTCGTCGCCGCAGTTGCCTGAGCAGCTCGGAGTGCAGCCTCCGCAGACGCCGTCGAAGCAGGTGTCATTCACCGTGGTGGCGTCGCCGTCGTCGCACTTCAGTGTCTCGTGGCTAGGGGTCAGGCACGGGCACGCGCCGCCCTCGGGGACGCATTGGCCGCTGTTACAGCAGTAGTCGCACTGCGTCTCGACGAAGGCGTAGCAGCCCGGGAAGCCAGGGACCTCCTCGCAGGAGACCGCGGCGTCCCAGTAGGTGCACCCGACGTCGCCTGGGTTATTCGGGAGGAGCTGGGCGTCTTGGCCATCGAGGAGCCCGCAGTTGGGTCCGCTGCCTGCAGGGCAGCTGGAGACGCAGGTGCCGTCTTCACAGATATCGCCTGCCACGCAGTCGCCGCAGGACTCTCCGCACCCGTCGTCGCCGCATTCCTTCCCATCGCAGCTCCCCACGCAGTTCGAGACGCAGGTCCCCGTGCTGTCGCAGACGCCATCAATGACCGCGCCATCATTGTCACAGGGGGTGCCCGCGTCCTGGAGCTGCTCATCACAGCTCCAGCCGTCGTCTCCGCAGAGCGCCTTGGATGACAGGCAATCATGGGCGGCTGTACAGGTCGGCGCATCGTCCATGATGCACAGGCCCAAGGAGCCGTCGCAGACCGTTAACACTGTGCCACAGGGGTTATCAGGCAAGGTCTGCCCAGCGGATCCGATAGCCCACTCACCGCTGCCGGTGTAGCACAGGGCTGTGAGCCCTGGATCCGAGTTCTCGATGCAGCCGATGCTGCCTGTGAGCAGGCCGTCGATGGCCTCGGCGTTTATCGCGTCGGTCGGATCGCAGGCCGAGACGTCGACGTGACAGGCGGTGCTCGCCACGAGCATCACGCCGGTCATGTTGCAGGTACAGTAAGGGCTCGGGACCTGTCCGCTGCACACGCCGTCGCTGCACACGTCGCTCACAGTGTCCGGGTCACCGTCATCGCAGCTCACCGTGTTCGGCGTGTTGGTGCAGACCAGGTCCGCGTCACAGGTGTCATCCGTGCACGGGTTTTGGTCGTCGCAGTCTTCTTCGCAGGCCGCCAACGGGTCATCGGCCTTGACGTCATCGGTCTGGAACCAGTTGTCCGGGTTGGTTGGGATGCCCTGGTTGTACTCGAAGGTGTAGACCATCTCCTGGCCGAGCTCGTCCGAGAAGGTCGACGCGGCGTGGTCGTAGCTGATGACGAGCGTCCCGCTCTGGGCGAGCTGGAAGCGCATATCGAGCACGTACGGGTCATTGATGAGCGTCTTCGCGTCCGCGTCCAGGTAGGAGTCGGTGATGGGCGCGGATGAGAAGGAGTAGAGGAAGAGCAGCATCTCGCCGGGGTCACAGTCGCCGGCGCCCGTGTCGCACGTGGACGCGGTGTGGCTCGAGGCCAGGGTCAGGCTGTCTTCTGTGCTCACGGCGCTGCAATTCGTGCAGCGGCTCAAAGTCTCGTCACAGACAAAGTTCGTGGTGCCGTCGTTGAAGCCTGCACAGTACGCGTCGCCCCCGGCGCCCGGAGTGCACGCCGCGATGGGGAGGGTGGCCGGCATCGGGACGCACGCGGAGAGCTCCTTGGCCGCGACCATCGACGCGTCGAAGGTGAAGAGGATGTCGGCTGCGACCGCCGGTGGCTTGATCGTCGTCGCGCGTGCGTAGTTCAGCGGGCAGCTGACCCAGTCGCCTTCGTCTCCGCTCAGCGTGCAGACCACGGAGTTGGTGCAACCATCGACAGGCACGTGGGTGCAGAGCCCAGTGTCTGAGTCGCAGGTGTCGGTCGTGCAGGCGTTTTGATCGTCGCAGTCAACCGCGGGCTCGCCTTGCTCGCAGACGCCATCACCGCTGCACTCCCAGGTGAAGCACGCATCACCCTCGCAGGGGCAGTCATCTGGGCAGCTTCCGCAGTCTTCGCCAGGGACGCACTCTCCGTCACCGCACACAGGCGGTGGGCAGGCGCCGCAGTCGTCTTCGCAGATCTCGCAGGTCTCTATCCAGTTGCAGGTCCCGTCGCCGCAGAAGGGCTCGTCGCCATCGGTCGGCTCACAGGTCTTCACGCCGCCGATGTCGATGAAGCCGTTGCCGCAGTCATCGGCGCAGCTGATGCAGTCTTCGCTGTCTGAACAGTAGCCATCACCGCAACCGTCGACGCAGGGATTACCGCAGTCATCTGGGCAGTTCGCGCAGCCTTCGCCGACCTCACAGACCGCGTTGCCGCAGAGGACCGGACACACGCCGCAGTCGCCTGGGCAGGTCGCGCAAGTCTCGCTGCCGATGCCGCAGAGGCCATCGCCGCAGTCGAAGGAGCTGCAGACCTCGTTGGCTGGCCCAATGGGGCCATCGGCCGGGTCGCCGCAGTCCTCGGCGCAGGTCAGGCAGTCTTCACTCGTCGAGCAGAGACCGTCACCGCAGCTGAGCGGACAGGAGCTTCCACAGTCGACAGGGCAGCTCTTGCAGGTCTCGCCGCCCGAGCACTCACCGTCGCCGCATTGGGGGCATGGAGGTGTGCCGCAGTCGTCTGTACAGACCCCACAGTCAACGGCGCAGTTGATGCAGGTCTCGCCCTCGTCAACCTGACAGAGCGCGTCGCCACAGGTGTCACCGACGCAGTAGCCGCAGTCCAGACCGCAGCTCTCGCAGTCCTCATCGTCCTGGCAGATGCCGTCACCGCAATCGCCCGTGGTGCATGGCGGGTTGATATCGCCGACGTCTGCGTCGACGCAGTCATCCGGGCAGCTCTCACAGTCTTCGTTGGATTGGCAGATCTGGTCGCCGCAATCGCCGGGGCAGAAGCCGCAGTCGGGCTTGCAGTTGGCGCAGGACTCGACGGGCCCGTCACAGGCGCCGTTGCCACAGGTCGGGAGGTCAGAGCCGCAGTCCTGAGGGCAGGTGAGCGCGCTCTCATCCTTTGAGCAGCTCCCATCGCCGCAGGTGTCACCGCAGGTCCCGTCATCCAGGGGCTGACCACAGTCACCCGGGCAGTTGAGGCAGTCCTCAAAGAGCGCGCAGGAGCCGTTACCGCAATCTGGGCACTCGCCGCAGTCGGCGCCGCAGTCCTCGCAGGTCTCACCTGGGTCACAGGCGCCGTCACCGCACTCCCAGCCGCCTCCGCAGTCCTCGGGGCAGCTCTGGGGCGTCTCGCCCGAGCCACAGGCGCCGTTTCCGCAGGGGCCATCACAGGTCCCTGCGACCGCGTTGCCACAGTCCACCGCGCAGTTCAGGCAGGTCTCATCGCCGTCGCAGAGGCCATTTCCGCAGTCAGGCGTGCAGACGCCACAGTCACCGGGGCAGCTCGCGCATCCCTCTGACGCGCCGCACTCGCCATCACCACAGACATCCTGGCAGGGGCCGCAGTCCTCGGCGCAGGTCGAGCAGAGCTCCGTTGGCGTGGTGCACAGGCCATCGCCGCAGGTGATGTCATCCTCGCCACAGGTTTGGTTGTCGAGGAGTTGACCGCAGTCCTCTGGGCAGTCGACGCAAGACTCCCAGACCTGGCATGTGCCATCACCACACTTGACCGGGCAGTCACCGCAGTCCTGCGGGCAGCTGCCGCAGTCCTCTCCAGCGGTGCACTCGCCGTCACCGCAAGGGGGGCTCGTGCAGACGCCGCAGTCGCTCTCACAGCTCTGACAGGTCTCATCGCCGTTACAGAGGCCATCTCCGCAGACGGGGTTGTCATCACCGCAGGTGAAGGCGCCACAGTCGCAGGCCCCGGCACACTCGCCAGCGAGGGCTATCTCGAGGCAAGCATCGCTCCACCCTGAGTTCGGGATGTTGGGATCTTTTAAGGTGCAGCAGGAGGGCTCGATGGCGCAGACGCACTCTGTGCAGACGCCGTCTGAGCACGCGAGAGCGGGAGCGCCGCCCCCGACACAGCAGTCCGAGCCGCTCGCCGCCGCGCCGCCCGGGATGGGCAGGGGCTCACCGCAGTCGCTCGCGCAGGTGAAGCAGTCTTCACTCAAGCCGCAGGTGCCGTCTCCACACACGTCTGGGCAGACGCCGCAGTCGCTCGCGCAGCAGCCACAGTGCTCACCCTCGGCGCAGACCCCATCGCCACAGGCTGGGTTAGCGCTCACGGGGCTATCATCACCCTCCTCGTCCGAGCAAGGGACGAGGAAGGTCGTCTCCGCGCTCAGGTCGCCGTCACGCCAGCGGAAGTTATCGATGAGCGCCACAGAGTCATAAGCGGAGTCGCTGGTGTCGTGGATGTGGAAGGTGAGCGTGAAGGTCTCGCCAGGGGTGATGGGGTAAGTCGTGGTCAGCCAGCCTGTCGAGCTACCGCCACCCTCGGGGGGGCAGGCGAAGGGGGTACCGCCGATGTCAGTCGTTGGGTTCGTACAAGGCTCTGAGAAGGCCGTGTTGATGGCGATATAGCACCATGACCCCTTCGCGTCTGAGAAGTCGGAGTAGGCCGCAGGGTTCGAGCAAGGCGCGTAGTTGATGACCGTGCTCTGGCCCCCGGTCGTCGTCGGGGCGTTCAGGATCGCGTAGAAGCGGTCGTTGTACTGCGTCCCGATGTACTCTTCGTACTCTGCCGACATGAAGATGTAGTCGAAGGAGAATCCGGTGACGCCCTCCGGGGCGAGCATCTCAAGGGTGAGCTTGACGACATCGTAGGTGTTGTAGCCGTCGTTGGCGTAGGGATCCGGGACCGCGTTGTTGCTGAAGGAGTCATGGGTGTGGTCCGTCATGATGTCGCCTGAGCCTAGGCTCAAGTACGAGGGGCCCTGGATGGGCGCCAAGTCATTCCACCCGTCACCGTATTGGGGAACGGCGCGCATACCGGAGCCGACCGGGGCGCCCGTCGGGCTCGAGTAGGTCGCGCTGAGCACATACTCGGGGTAGCAGGCGTCGAGCGCGCAGGTCGCGGCCTCGACGCTGCCGCCCACGCAGGCCCCGGAGCAGTCCGGCGCGATGACGACCGCTTCGCCATCGGCGTTCTCAACGACCGGCGCGCAGGGCGTGAGGTTACCAGGCGGGAAGCAGCCGAGCGGGCATACACCACAGTCGCTTGGGCAGCTGGAGCAGTCCTCGCTTGGGTCACAGGTGTTATCGCCGCAAGCCGGCGGGCAGCTGTCGTCGGCCTCACAGGGGCATGAACCGCAGTCGAGCGCGCAGCTCAGGCAGTCCTCGTCGGGGTCACATACGCCGTCGTCACACACGGAGACGCCTGTGCAGTTGCCGCAGTCTTTGACGCAGTTACCGCAGTCCTCCTCGCCGTTGCAGGTGCCGTCGCCGCAGGTCGGGCTGTCGCCATCGCACTCGTCTGGGGCTACAGGGTCACCACAGTCTGACGAGCAGTTGAGGCAGTTCTCAATGATCTCACAGATGCCGTCACCGCAGAGGTAGTTGCACTCACCGCAGTCGTCCTCGCAGCTCTCGCAGTCCTCGTTGCCGTTACAGGAGCCGTCGCCGCAGACATCGATCTGACATGGACCGCAGTCGTCGGGGCAGAGGCAGTCCTCCACCGGGCTGCACAGCCCATCGCCGCAGACTGGGCCGTCAACAGGGTCACAGCTTCCGTTGATGGGCGCGCCGCAGTCCGCCTGACAGTTGAAGCAGTTCTCGATCCCAACGCAGGAGCCGTCGCCGCAGACTGGGTCGCAGCCACCGCAGTCGGACGCGCAGCTCTGGCAGGTCTCGCCGCCCTCGCACACGTCATCTCCACAGGTAGGACCGCAGGCGCCGCAGTCGCTCTCGCAGCTCGCGCAGCCCTCATCGCCGTTGCAGATCCCGTCGCCGCAGCTCGCGTCGCCGTCGCCACAGGTGGCGCACTCGCACTCCGATGTGCACTCAGCGCTCTCCGCGAAGGCGGCGCAGCTCGCGGTCCACGAGTCCACCGTCGGGTTGTCACAGCACTCTGGGCGGTATTGGCACACGCACGCGAGGCAAGAGCCATCAGCGCAGGTGCCGTCGGTGTTCGTCTCACAGCATGAGCCATCGCCGAGTAGTCCATCACCGCAGTCCGCCGCACAGGAGGTGCAGCTCTCGCCCTCCATGGGCTCACAGAGGCCGTCGCCACAGACAGCAGGGCAATCCCCACAGTCCGCTTGGCAGTTCTCGCAGGTCTCGGCACCCGAGCAGGCGCCGTCGCCGCAGGTCTTCACGCCATCATCACAGAGGCCGTCTGCGGATGGCGGGCCGCAGTCTTCTGGGCAGCTCTGGCAGGTCTCGTCATTGGCGCAGAGGCCGTCGATGACGCACGCGTCGGTCGGGCAGAGCCCACAGTCGTCGGCGCAGCTGCTGCACGACTCACCATCACCGCAGAGCTGGTCGCCGCAGCCCGATGCACAGGGGGGATTATCGCAGGGGCATAGGCCGCAGTCCGGTGCGCAGGTCTTGCAATCCTCGCCAGCGCCGCAGGCGCCATCGCCGCAGCTATCGTCGAGGTCGCAGATCCCACAATCCTCCGGGCAGTTTGCGCAGTCTTCGCCTAGCTCACACTGGTCGTTATTGCAGGTGTCCGAGGTGCACGAGCCACAGTCGACCTCGCAGAGCTCACAGGTCTCAGCGCCGACGCAGGCGTTGTCGCCGCAGAATGAGGGGCAGTCGCCGCAGTCAAGGGGGCAGCTCGAGCAGGTCTCACCGTCAGAGCAGAGGGAGTCGCCACAGAGCCCACCGTCACCGAGGTCGCAGCTCCCGTCTGGGAAGGGGGAGTCGCCGCAGTCCTCTGGGCAGTTTTGGCAGTCCTCGGCCGGGCCGCAGGAGAAGTTGCCGCAGAAGTCGACGCTGCAGGGCTGACAGTCCTGAGGGCAGTTTGAGCAGTTCTCTTTCGGGCTCTCGCAGAGGCTGTCACCGCAGGAGTCGCCATCGCCATCTCCACAGTCCTCAGGGCAGCTCGCTTGTTCACCGAGTTGACAGACGGCGTCACCACAGAAGGCGTCTCCGCAGCTCGTGTCCACGCAGGGGCAGCTCAGCGCACATTGTCCGGTGGCGAGCTCCGCGCAGGCATCGCTCCAGACGAAGATCTCGCCTGGATCCAGGCCAAGGCCACAGCACTCAGGCATCACATCGCAGACGCACTGTGAGCAGCCAAAGTCAGCGCAGCCCTGACCCGGCTGCGCTGCGCAGCAGGGGTCGAGCGCGGCGGTCGGCTCAAGGGGAGCGTCTCCACAGTCGCCGGGGCAGGTGATGCAGTCCTCGTCGAGCTGGCAGACTTGGTCACCACAGTAGCCATCTTTGGGACATTGACCGCAGTCCTTCGCGCAGCAGGCGCAGTCCTCTCCGGCCTCACAGACCCCGTCGCCGCAGGCCAAGCCTCCCCCGCATCCTGAAGCGCATACGCCGCAGTCGCTTGGGCAGGTCGCGCAGCTCTCGCCGAGCTGACAGAGGCTATCGCCGCAAGGTACTGGGCACTCGGGGCCCTCACAGCCGCCGGGGCAGCCTATGGCGCCGCCGCAGTCATCCGCGCAGCTCTCGCAGGTCTCTCCGCCTGTGCAGGCGCCATCGCCGCAGACGTCGGCGCAGAGCCCACAGTCTTGGCTGCAGGTCTCGCAGGTCTCAGTGCCGCCAGCGCTCGCGTTGGTGCAGGTGCCGTCGCCGCAGGATTCGCCTCCATCGGGGCCGGAGCAGGTGCCGTCAGGCAGCGGGTTGCCGCAGTCAGCGGCACAGCTTAGACAGCTCTCTCCAGGTTTGCAGATGTCGTCACCACAGGTCTCACAGGGCGGCGCGTCGCATCCATCGTTACCGCACGTCCCGCAGTCTTTGTCGCAGCTGTCACAGGTCTCTGAGCCTGAGCAGAAGCCATCACCACAGATGGATGGGCAGAAACCGCAGTCCACCGCGCAGCTCTCGCAGTCCTCGGTGCCGCCAGCACTGCCGTTGGTGCAGACGCCATCACCGCAGACGCCATCGCCGACGCACTCGCCTGAGGCGTCTGGCTCACCGCAGTCTTCCTTACAGCCTTGGCAGGTCTCGCTCGCCTGACACGTGCCATCGCCGCAGGCGTCCGCACAGATACCGCAGTCCTCCTGGCACACGACGCAGGTGTCACCCGCGGCCGCGTCGCAGATACCGTCACCGCAAGGGTCATCGGGGATGATGCCGCAATCTTCTGGGCAGCTGAGGGGATCCTCATTGGCTTGGCAGACACCGTCGTCGCAGCTCGGGTCACCGCCCTCACACTCTTCGCAGCCACAGGTCTCCGAGCAGGCAAGCCCGCGCGCCAACTCGACACACTCTGGGCTCCAGAGCGCGCCATCACCGACGCAGCAGGAGGGCTCGTAGGCGCAGACGCAGGCCGCGCAGCCCTGGTCGCTGCAGCCGCCGTTCGCGTCCGAGGGGGCGCAACAGCCCGAGTCGCTCAAGGCAAGCGGATCGCCGCAGTCTTCAGCGCAGGTGGCGCAGGTCTCGTCACCGGTGCAGACGCCATTGCCGCAGGGCTCGGGGCAGGCGCCGCAGTCCTTCTTACAAGAGGCGCAGCTCTCGCCTGGCGCGCAGACCCCGTTTCCGCAGTCATCAGGGCAGAAGCCGCAGTCCTCCGAGCAGCTCTTGCACCCTTCGCTCGATCCGCAGGTGCCGTCGCCGCACACTGTGGAGTCACAGGTACCGTCAGCGAGGGCTGGGCCACAGTCCTCTGCGCAGCTCAGGCAGTCCTCGGCGCTTGAGCAGAGCCCATCGCCACAACCGATGACGCAGTTGCCACAGTCAGCCTCACAGCTCGCGCAGTTCTCACCTGGGGCGCAGAGGCCGTTGCCACACTGATCGGGGCAGAAGCCGCAGTCTTTGGCGCAGCTCAGGCAGCCTTCACTTGGGCCACAGGTGCCGTCGCCACACTCGGTGGAGTCACAGGTGTCGTTTGAGAGCGCAGGGCCGCAGTCAGCGGGGCAGGTCTCACAGTCTTCACCCGTCACGCACACACCATCGCCGCACGCGATGTCACAGACGCCGCAGTCGGTCTCACAGCTCGCGCAGCTCTCACCAGGTGCGCAGATGCCGTTGCCGCAGGGCTCGGGACATGCGCCACAGTCACCCGCGCAGGTGTCACAGTTTTCGCTTGGCCCACAGGTCCCGTCATCACAGGTTGTGGAGTCACAGGTGCCATCGGGCAAGGCTGGTCCACAGTCGGCTTCACAGCTCAGGCAGTCTTCACCTGAGACGCATACGCCATCGCCGCACGTAATCGGGCAGGCGCCGCAGTCTTTGTCGCAGGACGCGCAGTTCTCGCCAAGGGCACAGATGCCGTTGCCGCAGGGCTCGGGGCAGGCGCCGCAGTCTTTGTCACAGGTCAGGCAGCTCTCGGCGGTGCCGCAGGTGTCATCACCGCAGACCGTCGAGTCACAGGTGTCGTCGGGCATCGGCGGGCCACAGTCTGCCGGGCAGCTCTCGCAGTCCTCGGTGCCAATACAGACACCGTCGCCGCAGTCGATGACGCAGTCGCCGCAGTCCGCGTCGCAGGTCTCACAGGTCTCACCTGGCGCGCAGGTGTCGTTGCCGCAGACGTCTGGGCATTCGCCGCAGTCTGCTGCACAGCTCGTGCAGTTCTCGGTCGGTCCGCAGGTGCCGTCGTCACAGGTCGTGGAGTCGCAGGTGTCATCGGGTAGGGGAGGGCCACAGTCGTCGCTGCAGTTCTCGCAGTCTTCAGCGCCCGAGCAGACACCGTCGCCACACTCGATGACGCAGTCGCCGCAGTCGACTGCACAGGAGCTACAGTTCTCGCCGTCGTTGCAGAGCTCATCGCCGCAGCTGCAGTCGCCGGTGAGGTCGGGATCTTGGGCGTCAGTCAGCCCGTCACAGTCGTTATCGATGCCATCACACAGGCTCTCGACCTTCTCGTAGTCTTCGCTCCACAGCTCGTACTCGATGGGTTGGCACTCAAGCCACTCACCGTCCACACACTGGGTCGTCGAGATGCCCTCGCATGCCCCCTCCTGCAGCGCGCAGGCGACGGTGATGAGCTTGGGATCCTGGGCGTCGATCAGCTGGTCACAGTTGTTGTCGATCCCGTCACAGACCTCCTCTGCGTCGGCGTGGATATCGGGGTCGTTGGGCTTGCAGTCGGTCTCATCTGGATCTCCGTCACCGTCGGTGTCCGGGTCGCAGAAGTTCAGGATGCCGTCGTTGTCGATGTCCGGGGTCCCGGGGCCGCCGAGCTTCTGGAGCACGATGGCGACGAGGATCTGGAAGTCGGCGTTGTTGATGACGCGGTCACAGTTCAGGTCTGCGTTGTGGCGCGGGATCCCGACAAAGCACGCGTCATTGTCGCCCTGCTCGAAGCAGTTCGGGATGACAGAGTTGTCACCCACGACGGATCGATCGGCGAGGCAGTCGGGCAAGCAGAGCTTTTTCCCGAAGGCCAAGTCACAGAACTGATTGGCGTCACAGTCGGAGTCGCTGTCGCAGTGATCTTGGGTCGGTCCGCCGACGCTTTGGATCGCTGTGTTCAAGCGAATTAGGCACTGGAAGTCCGCTGAGTTGACGTCGTTGTCACCCGTCAAATCCGCGCTAGGCACGGTCTCCGCGGGGACGGCCAAGGCAGCTTGAGGAGTGATAAAGAGGGTGAGGGCGCAGAGCGCGCCGAGCAGTGTCTGTAGGCGACTCATTCTGCACCCCCTGTGACCACGACAGAGCCGGTCGGGCTGCTCTCGACGGACGCGGTGAGCGGCAAGTCGACGCGGTCGAAGCTCGCCTCGGTGTACTCGACGGTGATCGGCTCTGTATCCGGTATGTCATCCAGCAGCTTGAACCGGAAGCCGACGACGCGGGCCTCTGGGCCAACCTCGCCATTCGGTCCTATCACGGCGGGCGTGACCGGGACGTCGACCGAGGATTGATGCACGAAGGTGACGCTCACCCAGTCGGCCCAGTCGGCGATGTTGTTCGGGACGAGCAACATGCTGTGGCCGCTCTGGAGTGGCTGGGAGCTGCACCCCGTGCCATCAGCGCCACAAGTCAGGGCATCGAAGGGCCAGCAGCTCGCGCCAAAGCAGTAGGAGTCGACCAGCTGGTCGAGGGCGAGCTTTGTGCCGTCCCAACCAAAGCGCACGTTGGCGCCCGTCGCGGGGAGCAGCTCCGCGCTCGCTCGCGCGACGCGCAGCGTGCACTCGACCGTCTCATCTTTGGCGCCCGAGATCTCGCAGAGCGGGCCGAGGGGGCACAGATCCACGATCTCATAGAGGCAGCCCTTGGATGGGGAGCAGGAGTCGACGGTGCACTCGAGCGAGTCGTCGCAGTTGGTGTCCATCAACGCGCCGCATTGGCCGGTCTCAGGGGCACAGGTCCAGCCATCCTGACATTGATAGCCGTCTGAGGGGCAGACGACCTCGGTCCCGGGGATCTTGGTACAGACGCCATCGAGGCACGCGAGCTCGCCTAGGCACAGGTTCTCGGCCTCAAGTGGTCCGCAGTCGGCGTCAATCGCGCACCCGCAGGCCGCGATGTCGGGGGTGCCGCCACACACACCGTCGGTGCATGTGTCGTTCAGGCTGCAGCTGTCTCCGTCGTCGCAGCTGCCCTCTACATTCGCGACGCCACAGCCGTCGTCGCTACACGTATTGGTCGTGCATGGGTTGCCATCGTCGCACGCGCTGTCCTCGGCGGTGTAGACGCAGCCAGTGGCCGCATCGCAGCTGTCGGCTGTGCACGCGACGCTGTCGTCACAGCTGATGGGGACGCCCAGGCAGGTGCCTGTGGCGTCACAGGTGTCGTCGCTCGTGCACGCGCTCTCATCGTCGCAGGCGTCCCCTGTCTTTGGCGTGAAGCTGCAGGAGCCCGTCGCGGGGTTACAGGCGGCTGTTCCGCACTGGCCGGCGAGCGCGGTGCAGTCGACAGCGAGGTTGGCGTCAAAGGTGCAGCTTCCCGCCCCGTCACAGGTCCCGATCTCTGTGCACAGGTTGTCGCCCGTGCAGCTCTCACCGGAGGCAGCCTCAGCGTCGCCAGCGCAAGCGCCGGCGGTGCAGACGTCATTCGTCGTGCATGGGTTACCGTCGTCGCAGCTGCCCTCACTGGGCGTGAATACACAGGCGCCATCGACGCAGGCGTCGTCGGTGCATGGGTTGCCGTCGAAGCAGACCGCGTCGCCGCAACTGCTCCCTGCGTCAGCTGTCACGAGCAGGTCGCCCTGGCTCGCGACGGGGAGCGCGACGCTCCCGGCGGCCTGGGCCTCCGTGATGGACAAGGTGACCGTCTCGGTGTCGTCTGGGATCGCGGTGAGCTCAAAGCGGAGCATGGCCACGCGGCTCTCACCGATGACGGCGCCCCCCTCGTCGAGGTAGGCCTGAGAGACGGGTTCGCTGTCGAGCGGGTGTGAGAAGTTCACGTCGCCAGTCCCATCCCAGCTGCCCGCTGCCTCGGGGTTCAGCGTGACCACGTGGCCGGTGGAGAGCGCATCCCCCGAGCCTGTCATGAGGTTCTCAAGGCAGTTTTCACCGACGCACTTGAGGTCGACGAGGCCGATGAATTTCACAACGTCTTCGCTGTAGAGCGCGTTCACTGTGACCTGCGTCGCCGGAGGGAAGCCTTGCTGGGCACGGGCGATGTGGACGGGGCAATCGAAGACATCACCGGTGGTGCCGTCCAAGATGCAGCTGGCTTCAGGCTGACTGGGCGTGGGCTCTTCGACGTCCTCTGGCCCAGTGACGTCCTCGACGACATCGGGCTCCGGCGTGACATCGGGCTCCGGCGTGACATCGGGCTCCGGCGTGACGTCGGGCTCCGGCGTGACGTCGGACTTCGTGTTCGTGTCCGGTGCTGGCTCGACGTCCGGTACGACTGGGACGTCAGGCTCTGGGTCGGTCCCGGCGTCACCTGCCGTGGCGTCCGGTTGGTCCGGACTGTCTGGTGCGGTGATGTCGTCCTGGATCGCTGGCCCGCCATCTGTCGATGAGCAGGCCGCCAAGAGCGCCACCATCGTTACTGTGAGCGTGACGCGTCGGAGCGTACAAAGTGATCGTGTCATGGTCGCCTTCCCTCTAAAGCCGATTGGACGTCGTGTGCTTGGCACACGTAGACGGGGAGATTAGCACGTTCGGTCGAGTGATGGCTACGCTGCTGAAGGCCTGCGTAACCCTTTTAAAACAGTGCTTTGGCGCGGTGTGACGGACTTCAACGTTTGGGGGCGGCAAGTGACGCAGCTGTTTGAGGCCCGTGATGGAGCTGAAATCGATGCGAAGGGGACGCGCCAAGACCTCCGGGTGACGTGCGAGGACGATGGCGGTCCAGGGCGCAGACTTTTCGCGGGTCATCGCGCTTTGTCGCGATCTGCGTCAGGATGTCAGGGCGTCATGCGACGAGCCGCGATGTGCACATCAGGCGGACGTCAGCGGCGACGATGCACACGAGCCAGGAGACTACAATGAAGATGACTTGGTGCCTCATCGTGGGCGTCGCGCTCGCGGCCCCGGCTTGCGGAGATGATCCAGATGATCCGGCATGCGAACTTCAGCACTTTGATCTCGACCACCAGGCCAGCGACGAGTCAGGCGCCGATGCGCTGGGCGAAGCGGTGCGCCCTCGGCACGGTGTCTACATGGCGACCTTGGCGCTCGGTACCCCGGCCCAGGAGGTCAACGCGATCATCGACACGGGGAGCGCCAACCTGGTGGTGATGGGGCCGGGCTGTGACGGCTGTGATGCGGTAGATTACAACCCGGAGACCTCGACGACAGCTTCAGAGCCTGGGGCAGCCTTCACTGTGATGTACGGCTCAGCGGCGCTCAGCGCGACCACCAACAGCGACATGGTGGGGCTACCTTGCGGTGACTCGGTCGAGGCGAGCTTTGGTGTGGCGACCGAGGTCGCGCACCTCCCATCGAGCATCCTGGGCCTGGCTTATCAGTCGCTCGCCGAGCCTTCTGGCGCGCCGCTCACCCCGTGGCTTGACGCGATGGTCGACGGCGGGGTGCTCGCCGACATCTTCTCGCTCCGCCTCTGTGGCGCGGGGCGCTCGGGGAGCCACCTCAAGCTCGGGGGGATGGATGAGAGCGTCGACGCCTCGGCGCTGGCCTACACGCCGATCGTTGAAGAGCGCTACTACGCCATCTCGCCGCCGAGCTTTTCTATGGGCGAGACAGCGCTTGGGGAGGGTGCTGCGACGAGCATCGTCGACTCGGGGACGACGCTGATGCTCGTGCCCCAATCCGTGCATCAGGCGCTCGTTAGCGTGCTCAAGGCGGCCGCGGAGGCTCAGGGGGTCTCCGCTCAAATCCCCGACGGCGTCTGGACCGAGAGCGCGAGCGACATCAGCGCCCGCGCCACGCTGACTGAGGCCGAGGTCGCTGCACTCCCGCCGCTGACCATGACGCTAAAAGGCGAGGCCACGGGCGACACATTCCAGCTTCAGGTGCCACCGGAGCGCTACTTTCGACGCGCGTCCTCCGGTGACGTCTATCTAGGGGTCCGCCCTGGCCCCGGCATGACCATCTTGGGGCAGGTCTTCATGGAGGGCCTGGACGTCGTATTCGACCGAGCTCAGAGCCGTATCGGCTTTGCGACCTCGAGCTGCGAGGATTAGAGGCCCGAGCGGGGACATCGCCGCGGTGGGCTCAGTCGTTCTCCCAGATGAAGGTCACGCTCTTGCCAGCGATGGAGTCAAAGTCGATCTTGGCGTCA